>CAWELV010000001.1:0-45071 GCA_963810045.1 uncultured Alphaproteobacteria bacterium
CATTGCTTCAATGGTGTCGAAGAAGTTGATGGTGATCCAGTCAACGCCCGCCTTCCAGTAGGGCGCCGTGGTGAAAGTGAATGAATCGGGCAGCGTGTGCAGCGCCGGGAAAACCAGGCTGAGGGCCGTGGTGACCAGGAGCACGGCAATGGCCAAAATAAAGTTTGTGTGCCGGGCCCAGAATTTCCGGGTGTCCGCCGCTTCCGGCCGTTTCAGGGCGATGGCCTGGCTGAGCCTGTCAAGCACAACCGCGATGATGACGATGGCGAGGCCCGCTTCCATGGCCTGGCCGATCTTCAAGGCGCGGAGCGCCAGCAGCACATCATAGCCAAGGCCGCCTGCCCCGATCATCGACGAGATGATGACCATGTTGAGGGCCAGCATGATCACCTGGTTCACGCCAATCAGCAGGGAGGGTTTGGCCGACGGCAGCAGCACGCGCCACAGTTTCTGCGATTTCGTGCATCCCGCCATATCGGCGAAATCCTTGATCTCCTGGGGCACCTTGTTGAGGCCAAGCACGGTTGCCCGCACCATGGGCGGCGTGGCGAATAACGCAGTGGCAAGCAAGGCGGACACGGGGCTTGCGCCAAACAGCAGCAGCATCGGGATAAGATAGGCGAAGGTGGGCATCGTCTGCATGAGGTCGAGCGAGGGCGAAATCAGCCAGCGGTTCACGCGCGGCGAAAAATGCCCCCAGATGCCAAAGGCCAATCCGGTAATAATGCAGAAGGGCACGCAAATAACGATGAGCGCGAGCGTGAGCATGGAATTGTCCCACACATCGAAAAGGACCAGCGAGAGGAATCCAAGACCGCAAAGGGCCGCCAGACGACGGCCGCCAAAGATGTAGCCCAACCAGGCCATGACAAATATCACGCCAAGCCATGACAGGCGCGGCAGGGTCCAGGCAGCCTCGCCATTGCCGAACTTGAATCCCTTGGCAAGCAGGTTAAATGCAAAGCGCAGTGGCTCTTCGATTACGGCCGCAAGCCAGCGGGTCACCCAGGTGAAATTCGTTTTGAGCCAGGCCATGAAGGCGCCTACCCATTCCTTGAAAGGAATGACCAAGCTATCGGGATATTTGGCCAGCGGCGACAGGGCATCGGGAACAATCAGGAGAATAGCGGTTGCCGCAAGGGCCGCAGCGACAACCACATGGCCAGTCCATTTGCCATTGAGCATCGAAGGGGCTGAATGGGCGATATCGCTCATGCGCCTGCTCCCCGGTCCTTGCCGGAAAGCAGGTTGATGACTGGCTTGCGGCGAAATTTCACCAATCACTTCGCCAACGTCCCCGACAACGGCAAAAGGCTTGGCTGAATCGACGATTGCCGCCGCGAAACTTGCGATCTTGGCGTTGGCCGCGACCTTTTCCAGTGCCGCCGGACTTCGCTGTTGCCGGCTCCATGAGGGCGCGCGCCGACAGCACCTTGGCCCGGTTCACATCGGCGGTGAATTCGGCCACATAGGCCGTCGCCGGATTATTGACGAGATCTTCCGGGGTTCCGATCTGGATGATCTCGCCATCCTTCATGATGGCGATGCGGTCAGCCAGCCGTATGGCCTCGTCGAAATCATGGGTGATAAAGACCACGGTTTTCTTGAGAACGCTTTGCAGGCGTATCAATTCAGTTTGCATCTCGCGGCGGATCAGCGGATCAAGGGCGGAGAACGGCTCGTCAAGAAACCATATCTCCGGTTCCACGGCAAGCGACCGCGCAATGCCGACACGCTGCTGCTGGCCGCCGGAAAGTTCAGACGGAAAATGGTGCTCGCGCCCGTTGAGGCTGACGAGATCGATCATCTTGTGGGCGCGCGCTTCGCGCTCGGCTCTGCCGATGCCCTGGATCGACAGCGGAAAGGCCACATTCTCCAGAACCGTGAGATGGGGCAGCAGGGCAAAATGCTGGAACACCATGCCCATCTTGTGCCGCCGGATATTGATCAGTTCAGCCTCATTGGCCTTCAGCAAGTCCTTGCCATCAAAGGTCAGTTCGCCGGTGGTGGGCTCGATCAGGCGCGAGAGGCAGCGCACCAGCGTCGATTTGCCGGATCCCGAGAGGCCCATGACGATGAAGATTTCGCCTTCGCGCACATCAAGGGTTGCGTTGCGCACCGCGCCGATCAGCGCGGCTTCATCCAGCTCGGCGGTTGTCACCTTGCCGTTGTGTTCCCGCATGAATTTGGTCGCGTTGGGGCCGAACACTTTCCACAGGTTGCGGCACGACAGCTTGACCGGACGCTGAATTTCAGCGTCCGGTGTTTTCGTTTTCATGAGAATTGCCCCTGATACCGGCTTATTGAGCCCAGGCTTTCCATTTCGCTTCGTTGGCAGCAACCCAGGCAGCAGCAACTTCCTCGATAGTCTTGCCCTGCAAGATCGACCTCGCCCGACAATTCATTCAGGTCGGCGGCGTCGATTTGATAGGCTTTGGCGACCTTGTAGGCGACTGGCCACTTGTCCTTCATGCCGCCCCAGGAGAATTTCCAGATTTCGCCGAATGGTTTGCCGCAATCATAGGCCTTGTCTGGGTTTGAGCCCCACTTCGGGTCAGTATAGCATTCCGGCGTATATTCCGGAAACTCGACCCATTCGCCTTCATATTTTGCCGGGGCCCAATGGGGCGAATAAACCCAAAGCATCACCGGCGCCTTGCGCTGATAGGCTGAGTCAAGTTCGGCAAACATTGCGGCGTCAGTGCCCGCGTGGATGACCGTGAAGGGCAGGCCGAGGGCTTCGACCCGCTCATCGTCAAAGCCTTCCCAGGTTACCGGACCACCGACATAACGGCCCTTGGGGGCTGTTTCCGCCGTGGCGAACGCCTCGGCGCATTTGGGATCCTTCAGGGCTTCCCAATTGGGCAGGCCCGGGCATTTTTCCTTCATGTAGAGGGGGTACCACCATTCTTCCTTGGCTTTCGGTCCCAGGGTGCCAAGCCGTTCGGTCTGGCCGGTTGCTTCGGAGGCCTTCATGGCCTCGCCAGCCGTGGTATCCCAGTACTCAACGCCAATGGTGACATCGCCGTTGGTGAGACTGGTGGTCAGGCTCGAAAGATAATCGCCGGTTGGATATTCGACCGTATATCCGAGTTTTTCGAGGATTCCCCCCAATATTTTGGAATTGAGGTTGACGCTGGTCCAGTCGAACAAGACGATTTTGATGGGGTCGTTTGATTCAACCGCACCGGCGGATGATGGCGCCAGGATAGGGGCCGCAACTGCCACTGCGGCAAATAAGGCAGATTTCCAAGTCCGTGTAAAACTCATTTTTTCCTCTCTGTTTGTGGGCTTTTGCTTGAATTGTTGCGCCCGCTAAGTGCAGTGTCGACCTAAAATTGACCGGCTGTCAATCTGAAAGGCAGCGGTCATCTGGCTGCCTATTTTTTCGATCATGATACTTCCCGACGAAAAAGGGCGGCACGAGGACCGCCCCTGTCTATTCTGATGACCAGTGAAATCAGGCTTTTGCCTTGTGTTCCATGGCAAACTCTTCCTCCGGCGAAAGGATGAGCTTGTTGCGGCCAACCAACGCGAAATAAATAATCGCGATCGCGAACCATACGATAACCCAGACGACGCCCTTGGTGAAGTTGGGGTCCTGGATCTGGTAGAGCAGTGTTACCACCGCGATGACGATGGTTACGTAGGCACCGGCATTGCCAAACGGACTCCGATAGGGCCGCTCGATGTTCGGCTGGTTCTTGCGCAGGAGAATGAACGAAACAGCCTGCGCGATATAGGAAAGCATGGCACCAAATACCGCCATGTTCAGCAATACGCTGCCGATCAGTGATCCCGCCGTTTCGCCGCCCAGCGCGAACCACATGATGATCATGATCGCCAGGCCGACGCCGGAGCCGGCGATCATGGCGATATGGGGCGTCTTGTGGACGGGGTGAGTGACGGACAGTGCTGATGGAAAATAACCCGCGCGCGACAGCGAGAAGACTTGCCGCCCCTGGGCGAACAGGATGGTGTGGAACGAGGCAATGAGACCTGTGAGGGCCATAATACCAAGGACCGTCACGCCGATGTCGCCATAAACCGCCTTGAAGCCGTCAAGCAGCGGTTCCAGGGATGAGCCGAGCTTATGAGAACCGACACCCACAACAGACGGGTTCAGGATCACAATCATGACGGCCGAGACGATGAGCGTCAGCATGCCAAGGATGATACCCTTGGGCATGTCACGCTTTGGATCCACTGATTCTTCGGCCGCCAGCGGCAATTGCTCGATGGCGAGGAAGAGCCACACCGCAAAGGGAAGAGAGGCCAATACGCCCGTGAAGCCAAACGGGAAATAGGAGCCATTGCCTTCAGGGAGTTCGGATCCATCCGGCGCGATATTAAGAGCCCAGCGGTTGAAGTCCATGTTGGGGATGGCACTGATCCAGAAGACGATCAGCACGGCCAGCGACAGCAGCGTGATGATAAGCGTAACCTTGAACGACAGAGCGACCCCGTAGACGTTCAGATAGAGGAATATCAAATAGGTGAGGATCCAGATGATTGGCGAATAGGCTATGTCGAAGCCGAAAATGCCGTTCACATAGGCGGTGATGAAGGTGACGATAACCGCCGGTGTCACCACATATTCAACGTTTTCACATAGGCCGGTAAGGAACCCGCCCCAGGGGCCCATGGCGGTGCGGGCGAAAGAGTAAGCCGCGCCCGTGTGTGGAAGAGCCGGACTCATTTCGGCGATACAGAAGACCAGACCGCCGTACATGATGGCGATGATGATGCCCGCCACCAGCAAGCCACCCCAGCCACCCGTAGCGAAGCCAAAATTCCAGCCGGAAAAGTGACCGGAGATAACCGCGCCGACACCGAGTGCCCACAGGGACCATATGCCGGCGTAGCGTTGCAAACCACGTTTTTCGAAATAGTGACTGTCAGCCTTTGTATAGCTGACGCCTGTTTCTTGAGCCATGAAGATTCTCCCCGCACATCCAAGGGGACCCGGATGGCATTGGTTTCCCTAGAATACCTTGAGCATTACACCCCCCGGTGCTGCAATCCGCATCAAGCCTTCCCCTGATTCGGCATTGTGGCGGGGGGCCTGGGGCACGTCAACCTTAGTTGTACGACTAAGGTTGCAGTGCACAAAACCATTTCGGGGCACTTGCCTCAGCCTTTTGCTTGATGAGCAAATGACCTATGCAAGGGCACCTTGCGGGCACAACTGAATAATTGGACGTATCGATGAGCAAGACTTTCATCAGCATCGGCGAATGCATGGCGGAGCTGCAGGCGACGGATGATGGGCTTTACCGTTTGGGTTTTGCCGGCGATACGCTCAATACGGCCTGGTACATGCGGGCTTTGACGCGCGCCGAGGACGTAACCGTTGATTATGTGACGGCGGTGGGTACTGACTCATTGTCGTCGAAAATGCTGGCCTTTCTGAAAGCCAATGGTATTGGAACCCGTTTCATAAAAGAAATTTCTGACCGGACGGTTGGGCTGTATCTGATCACGCTGACTGGGGCCGAACGGAATTTCACCTATTGGCGCAGTGCCTCGGCGGCGCGGCTGCTTGCGGAAAACAAGGAAGCATTGAGTGGCTTCCCTTTCGCAGGCCGATGCCATTTATTTTTCCGGGATCACGCTGGCAATTCTATCACCGGCTCACCGCCGAAATCTTTTGTCCGTGTTGCAGGAGATGAAATCACGGGGCGCCACCATTGCCTTTGATTCAAACGCCCGGCGCAGGCTTTGGCCTTCCGACCGTGCAATGAAGGCAGCGATGATCGAAGGCTACAAGGCCGCGACCCTGGCGCTTCCCACGTTCAGCGATGACCAAGCCTTGTTTGGCGATGCCACTCCGGCGGATTGCGCCAAACGCATCTCAGGCTACGGCGTTAGAGAAGTTATTGTCAAAGATGGCAGCAACCCTTGCGTTGTGTCGCTGGAGACGAACCTGTTTTCCGTGGCGCCGGAGCCGGTTCAGGACATTGTCGATACGACAGGTGCCGGTGACAGCTTCAATGCCGGCTATCTTGCGGCCCGCATGTTCAACAGGGAACCCCTGGAAGCAGCGAAGCTTGGCCACAGCGTTGCGGGCCGGGTCATTCGCGAGCGCGGCGCCCTCCTCGCCATGGCGTCGTTTGCCGATCTCGTTGTGGACTGAAACTCTGGCGCTATCAATTTTGGATGAGCTTTGCTCAATCGTGTCAATTGTGCTTGTCTGCCGCTTATCATGGTACGACGCTATTACGGGCTCCCTTCACTCAACGCGCTTGCGGCTTTTGAAGCGGCGGCCAGGCATTTGAGCCTGACGCGCGCTTCGACTGAACTGAATGTTACGGCCGGTGCGGTTTCAAAGCAGGTCAAGGCGCTGGAAGAGGAGCTTGGCTGCTCCCTGTTCATTCGTTTGCACCGGGCCCTGCAGCTCACTCTCGAAGGGGAGGCCCTGTACCACAGCCTGAAAGAAACCTTCGAACGGCTTGCGCTCAATCTTCAGGAAATCCGCCGGACCGGCAAGGTCCGGATCGTTTCCATTGGCACCACCAATGCCTTTGCCCAGCATTGGCTCATGCCGCGGCTTGGGGACTTCTGGAATGCCCACCAGGATATTATCATCGACCACATGATCTCTGACCGGGCCCAGGACCTGTTTCGCGCCGACGTGGATCTGCGCGTGCGTTATGGCAACGGGGTTTGGCCCAACGAGAGCACACACAAGCTTTTCGATGACATAATCATTGCGGCGGCAAGCCCAAGCTATGCCAACCAGCACAAGATCAAGTCGCCGCGCGATCTCTCCGCCCACCCCTTGCTCTCGGTTGAAGGCACGGATTGGACCTGGACGACCTGGCCGGATTTCCTGCGCGTGAACGAGGCTCCCCACAAGCGCCTCAGCGTGCGCCGTTTCAACAGCTACGTTATTGCCTTGCAGGCAGCCCAGGATGGACAGGGACTGGTTTTGGGCTGGCGTAATCTCATTAAGCCGTTGCTGGACCGGCGCAAACTTGTGCAAGTCACCAATGCCGAGATGCCGGCGCCTGGTTCGTTCTACATTTGCTGGAACAACAATTCGGAATTGTCGCGCGAGGCGCTGGTGCTGCGGGATTTTCTGCTGAGCCACGTCACTTGAGTTATACTCAATCATTGCATGTGGCGAACGGCGGTTGATTCATTCGCCCTCCGGGTGCTCAATGGTGCGACGAGAAGCGGTGCATGATGATCAATACGATGGAACTGGCAAAGCAGGTGACGGCCACGGGCAAGCGGAGCGGCGGGCGCGAAGGCCGGCGGGCCTTGCGGGCGGTTCCCATGGCCTCGTTTCCAACGCTGGTGCGCAATATTCCCGACCTATCAAATGGTTCCTGATGAGGCGGTGGAGCTCATCCACGATGAGTCCATGAAAATTCTGGAAGAAATCGGCTGCGAGTTTCGTGATGATGAGGCCATTTCCATGTGGAAGGCCGCGGGCGCTGATGTGCAAGGCACGCGGGTGCGCATTGACCGCGCGATGCTCATGAGCCTGGTATCAAAAGTGCCGCCAGAATTTACCTTGAATGCCCGCAACCCCCAACGCACCGTAAAAGTGGGTGGAAGAAACACCATATTCGTGCCGATGTATGGGGCGCCATACGTGCGCGGGCTCGACGGCGAGCGGCGTTATGGCTCGCTGGCCGATCTCAACAACCTGCACAGGCTGGCCTACATGTCGCCGGCGCTGCATTCCTCCAGCTCGATCATTTGCGAGCCCATGGAAATTCCGGTGCCCAAGCGGCACCTGCACATCATTCATTCGGCGCTGAAACATTCCGACAAGCCCTTCATGGGCATCGTCACGTCGAAGGAGCGGGCCGAGGACGTGATGAAGATGGCGGGCATCGTGTTTGGCGATGACTATGTGAAGGACAACACGGTTGTCGTGTCGATCACCAATTGCAATTCGCCGCTGGTGTGGGATGCAACCATGCTGGATGCCATGAAGGTTTATGCGCGGCATAACCAGCCGCTGATCCTGGCGCCCTTCGCGCTGTGCGGCGCTTCGACTTCCGCCTCTTCCATCGGCGCTGTGGCGCAGGTGAATGCGGAAGCGCTTGCGGGTGTTGCTTTCACCCAGCTCATTCGCCCCGGATCCCCGCAGATCTACGGCCAGTTCATGGTGACGGTGGACATGAAGACCGGAGCGCCGATGGGGGGAACGCCGGAAGCGGCCCAGATGATGTTTGTGATGGGAGCGCTGGCGCGGAAATATAATCTTCCCTGGCGCACCTCCGGTTTCCATGTGGGCTCGAAGCTCAATGACGCGCAGGCCGGTTATGAGGCCAACATGCTCATGCATGCGGCGATCCTTTCGGGCGCCAATTACATCTGGCATGTGGCGGGCTGGCTTGAGGCGGGCCTGTGCTGCGGCTTCTCAAAATTCGTGACTGACGCGGAGCAGCTCCAGGGCTGGTACAAATATGCGCAGGGTCCATCATTTGATGATTTCAAGGAGGCGATGGCGGCCATTCGCGAAGTGGGACCGGCCGGGCATTTCCTCGGCACCAAGCACACGCTTGAGCATTTCGAAAATGCCTTCTTCATGCCATCGGTCATGGACTTCAATCCATTTGAGCAATGGTCGGCCGAAGGGGCAAAGGACCATGATGCGCGGGGCCGCGACAAGGCGGCCGCCATGCTTGCGGCCTATGAAGAGCCGCCCATGGATGCAGGGCATTGCCGATGGCTTGAAGGATTTCATCGCCCGGCGTGAAGTCCGAACTGCCGAACAATGTCAGCTGACAGGCCCATAGCTTATCTCCCACGCATCCGAACCTATTATCAGGCGCTTGGTTACGGCACGCCATATGAATGGGCACACTTCGACGATGTACCGTTCCTGCCTCTAACCAAGCCTTTATCGTCGTGCCGCGTGACACTTGTCACAACGGCGGCACCGTATCAACCGGGCAAGGGCGACCAAGGACCGGGCGCTGCCTACAATGCGGCGGCAAAATTTTATTCGGTCTATTCAGGCGATACCTCAACCGATCCTGATTTGCGCATCTCCCACGTAAGCCATTGACCGAAAACATACGACGGCGGAAGATATCAACAGCTACTTTCCCGCTGAAGGCGCTGCGCCGGAGCGCAGCCCTGGGCCGCATCGGCGGCCTCACCAGCCAGTTTCACGGACTGCCGACCAATCGCAGCAAGAACACCACCATCGACGTCGACTGTGTGGATCTGCGTAGCACGCTGCAAGGCCGACGGCGCCGATGCGGCCATTCTAGTCGCCAATTGCCCGGTCTGCCATCAGAGCGTCAGCCTCGCGGCGCGCGCCCTCGAATCGAACGGCATCGCCACAGTCATCATGGGCTGTGCACAGGATATTGTCGAACATGTGGGTGTTCCGAGATTTCTGTTCAACGATTTCCCGCTCGGCAATGGTGCAGGAAAACCCAATGATGTGGCATCGCAAGATCTCATAGCAAATCTCGCACTCGATCTTCTTGAAACTGCTGAGGGGCCACGCACAACCGTGCAATCTCCAATCCGATGGAGCGACGATCCGGATTGGAAACTGGATTACTGCAATATTGAACGCTTAACAGCGGAAGAAATCAGGCAGCGCCGAGCCGCATTCGACGCGGCGAAATCGGTTGCGAAATCGATCAAGAACGAGAGCTAAATTCCAAAATCAGAAAGCAGGCGCCGTGTCGCCGCATCAAAGCGCGCCATGCCGCCGTGGGATCTTGCCATCATCATCGCGCCTTCCAGCGAGCCGATGATATATTGGGCGGCTTCGGATGCCGGCCCCTTGAAATGCAGAGTGCCGCCGCTGCGGCCCTCTTCAAGCACGCTCACAAGCCAGCGCTCATTCAAGGCAAAAAAACCATCCAGTGCTGTCTGCATGGCTTTCGGCAAGGTTTCAAACTCAGCCGCGAGCATGCCGCACAGGCACATCCGCTGATCGGCCAGTACATGGGCGTACAGTGAAACATAACGCTGCAACTTCAATGCTGCGCTGCCGCCACCGAGATCAATTCCGCCGAGCAATCTTTCAAACTCATCCTCATATCGCTCGATGAGCCTGACACCGAGCTTGGCTTTCGAGGCGAAATGATAATGCAGGCTCGCCTTGGAAACATTCAAGGTCGCTGGCGATGTCGGCATAGCTGAAAGCATTGAAGCCCCGGGTTTGAACGAGCCGCTGGGCGATATCCAGTATCTGTTGCGAGGTGTGAATGAGTGTCGGATTTCTGATCCACGTAATCTTTCCTGAAGTTCGTCGAATCTCAACTTCGAACAATTAACTCATACAATTCTATCTACTAGTTGACAAGTTACTTATCAATAGGTAAGTATTTGTCGCCCGGGTTTGCTGACCCGCCTCACGTGGTGTCCGTGAGCCCCCGCATTCGTGCTGTGCCACACCCATGTCATTGCCTCGACGATCTTGAGCTTGGCCGACGGCATTGTCAAGCAGACCATCGTGCAGGCCTGGGACGGCCAAGCCGTTTTGTACCAACAAAAGTCTAGGGAGAAATATCATGAAAAAATTTGTGATGCTTACAGCCAGCGTGCTTGCAATGAGTCTGCCTGCTACGCAATTGGCGCGCGCCGAGCGACGCCGAACTGATCAAGAACGCCGAATCGGCAGCACCAGCGGCCGTCGGCGCAGGTGCGGCGGTCTATGCCCCGCAGGCCGACGGCTCAATGAAGACCCTGCGCGAAGGCAACAACGGTTTCTGGTGCATGCCTGACGATCCGCCAACACCCGGGCCAGATCCGATGTGCGGCGATGCCAATGCAATGGAATGGGCGATGGCCTGGATGGGCAAAAAGGATCCGCCGAAGGGCAAGGTCGGCCTGATCTACATGCTTGCCGGTGGTCCAGATGCCAGCAACACTCGATCCCTTTGCATCGGCGCCAACCGGAAGACAACAACTGGATCACGACGGGCCGCCATGTCATGATCATGAATGCCATGGACATGATGGCGGCTTATCCGACGGAAGCGAAGCCTGACACCAGCAGGCCCTATGTGATGTGGGCTGGCACGCCCTATCAACATCTCATGGTTCCGGTAGAATAGAATTTGATCTGGCACAAGAGCGGTTTCACCGCTCTTGTGCTATGGAGTTGTTCATGAGAACCGCAATATCCATTGCTCTGGTGCTATTTGCCGCGGGCGCTGCACAGGCGCATTCGTACCGCATTGGCAATCTGGAAATCCTGCATCCCGCCATCATGGTGCCGCAGGCAAATTCCGATTGTACCTGCGCCCATGTAACGATCATCAACCATGGTTCTGAAACTGAATATTTTCTCGGAGCTGACATTGAGGTCGCAAGCAATACGAAGCTTCTTCATGTTGCAAGTCATGACCATGATATCAGCGCGCCATCCGAAGTAGCGATTGCGCCGGGCGCCACGCTTGACCTGCACCGCCATGAATGGTGCCTGTTTCTCAGCAACATCTCAAAAAGTCTGGAGGCCGATATGGGAGCGTATCCGGCCCGCCTGATGTTCCGCCATGCCGGCGCGATCGATATCGAATTCATGGTTGACGCGCCGCATCACTGAATTGCCAAGTGGAAGTGTTTTAGCCTGCCACGATGGCTGATTATCTCACCTCGGCCCTGGCTACCCTGCTCGTCGTTGCCGATCACTTCTTCTGAGCGCGCTGTTTCTCGCCCTTACCCACGCGCATTTCATCATCGATGGTATTATCGCGCTGGTTCACCCATAATAGGACTATAAGCTCTCAATAGGCTTTTAAAGCCAATAGGAGCGTTCTACAGCCGGTTTGCGGTATGGAGAGCTAGGGGTATAGCGGCCAAAGGCAAATTCCTGCCCAAGGGCCTCCCAGATGCCTTAGGATTAATTTCTATCTTAAGTAGTAAATTCCTATCACACATCCAATGCGCGCGAAAAAAGAGGGGTGAACGGCAGCAACCTTTCGCCGCCCACCCCTTTACGAAAGTGGTTTCAAAAGAAAGCCACCCCGCGACACGAGTACTCTGAGATGAAAATGGGAGGATCCAAACCAGACGTGTGCATTGCAATATGCTTTGCAAAGCGCCAGGCCAAATTTTTGAGAAGCTCAAGATTCTTTTAATTTATTGATTTTGCTTAATAATATTAATTTCATGAAATCGTCGTGAGCATTTGCCCATACCGCTGAGCAAAAAATATATGCAATGCAGCAATTAAAAGAACAGCAGATTAGTCAGGCTGATTGGTTTTTAGCCACTGGCCGAAACAATTCATGGCCTCCTGCAACTGGGCCGGATCGCGGAGGTAACACATGCGCATGAAGCCTTCCCCGTCGGCGCCAAAGGCGGAGCCGGGGGCGAAGCCGACGCCTGCCTCATCGATAAGTCGGCGGGCGGTTGCGGCGGAATCCGTCATGCCTTCAATGCTTGAAGAACATGTAAAAAGCCCCGGTTGGAACTTCAAAGCGGATCTGGGGAAATTCGCGCAGGAATTTCACCACGAAATCGCGGTTGGCGCGCGCCCGGGCGACCTGCATGGCGATGAAATCATCACCGTCGTCCAAGGCGGCAACGCAGCCCCGCTGCAGGAAAGTGGCGGTGCCGCTGGTGTTGTACTGGATGATCCGCTCGATCACCGGGCCGAGCTCCCGCGGCGACTGCAGCCAGCCGACGCGCCAGCCGGTCATGGCCCAGTTCTTGGAAAATGTATTGGCGAGCAGGAGACGCTCTTCGACGTCGCAGACATCGAGAAACGAGGGGGCGCGAGCCTCGTTCTTTGCGCCATAATAGAAGCGCGAATAGACCTCATCGCCGAAAATCCAGATGCCGTGCTTGCGGCAGACATCGCGGATGGCAATGAGATCGTCGCGCGAAGCGGTCCAGCCCAGGGGATTGGAGGGTGAATTGAGGCAAAGCGCCTTGGTGCGGGGCGTGATGGCGGCAAACAGGCGGTCAAAATCAAGCGACCATTTTCCGTTGCGGAATTCCATCGGCACTTCGACGGGGCGCGAGCCCTGCAGGCGCAGGGGACCGGCATAATTCGGCCAGGCGGGGGACGGGATGATCACTTCATCATCTTCCCCGGCAATCATCTGAATGGCGGTCTGGATGGCCTGCATGCCGCCGCCGGTGACGAAGAAATTCTCAAAGCTGAAGTCGCGGCCAAAGTGGCGGGTGTGATAGCGGGCGAGCGCCTCACGCAATTCCGGGATGCCGCGCTGCCAGGTGTAAAAGGTTTCGCCCTTGAGCAGGCTTTCGGCGGCGGGCTTGCAGAATGCTTCGGGCGTTGGAAGATTTCCCTCGCCGGCCCACAGCGGAATGACGCCGGGCCTGCCGAAGCCATACATGGCGGCCTTGACGATGCCGCTGTCGGGTTCGGCCTGGGCGGGCTGGGTGAGGCTTGCGAGATGCGATTGATTTTTCATGGAAGCCCTTAGAGCAAAAAGGCGGCCCGGATGTCCAGCACCCGGGCCCATATCTGTCATACCTGAAACGCTTACTTCTTTTTGGCAGTAACCAGCGCGTCGCGGATTTCCTTGAGCAGGACTTCAGTGGTTGACGCTGCCGGCGGCGGGGCTGGCTTTTCGGCCCGTTTCAAGCGGTTGGAAATTTTCACCATCTGGAACAGGATGAAGGCGATGATCAAGAACTGGATCAAAACGGTGATGAAACTTCCATAGGCAAATGTCGCGCCTTGGGCCTTGGCCGCCTCAAGTGTTGGCGCATTCACTGCGGAAGAAAGCCCGAAGAAATAATTGTTGAAATCGAGACCGCCAAACAGTGCGCCAATAATGGGCATGATCAAATCATCAACTATCGAACCGACGATTTTTCCAAAAGCGCCACCAATGATCACACCGACAGCGAGGTCAAAGGCATTACCCTTGAAGGCAAAATTTTTGAATTCGTCCAACATCTTAATCTCCACTCTTCGTTTAATTTGTCAACTCGGAAAAGCGACGCGCGCAAGCGCTGGCATTCGCATAGCATAGGTCACGCCGCGGGCGATAAAGAAAACACAGAGCGCTGCCCAGAGGCCGTGATTGCCGAAATTGCGTTCGAGAATCCACCACGCCGACGAGGTAAATCATGCAGGGACAGCACCATCATGTTGCGCATGTCGCGGGTGGCCATGGCGCCGGTAAAAATGCCATCGAACTGAAAACAGATGGTGCCGAGCAGCGGCGTCAGCGCGGCCCAAAACAGGTAGTGCCGGGCGGTTTCGCGCACCTCCGCATTGACTGTCATGAGATCAATGAACCATGGCCCGGCAAACCAGATGATGGCGCTGCAAATGGCTCCCACAACAAGGGCCCAAAGCGTTGTCAGCCTTATGGCCCGCTGGAAGCGCTCGCGGTTCTTGGCGCCAACGGACTGGCCCACCAAGGCTTCCGAGGCATAGGCGAAGCCGTCAATGAGATAGGCGGCCACTTCAAAAAAATGCAGGAGCACGGAATTGGCGGCAATGGTCACATCGCCGGCGCGGGCACCGCGCGCCGTAAACCAGGTGAAGGCGAAAACCAGGCACAGGGTGCGGATCATGATGTCGCCATTGGCGCTCAGGGTGCGCAGGATTTTTTCGCGGTTCCAGATTTGCGCCCAGGTTGCCTTGGCTTTCATCTTGTGGACCGAGCGCCAAATGAGAAAGCCGCCGAGAAGGACTGCGGCGATTTCGGCAACAAGGGCGGAAAGGCCAACACCATCGGCCGTCATGCCGAGCGAAAGGACGAACCAGGCGCCCAAGCGCCATGTTCACAACATTGAGAAAGATTTGAACGACGAAAGCGATGGCGGCGCGGCCCTGGCCGATGAACCAGCCGAGAATGCAGAAATTCGTCAGGGCAAAGGGAGCCGACAAGATGCGGTAGCGGAAATAGATCTCGCCCTGGGCCCGCATTTCCGGCGAGCCGCCCATCAGGTCAAACGAGATTTTTTCGATGACGGGACTGGCCAGGATAAGGCACAGGCCGACCGTCACGGCAATCGCCAGGGCGCGCCAGAGAACGGCTGTCACTTCGGCGGGATCGCCAGCGCCCACGGCTTGCGCCGAAAGGCCGCCGGTAGACAGGCGGAGAAAGCCAAAACCCCAGAACAGAAAAGAGAAAATCAGCGAGCCGATGGAAATGGCGCCAATATAATAGGCCTCCGGCAATTGCCCGATGACGGCGGTGTTGACCACGCCGATCAGGGGTTCCGTCACATTCGACAGCATGATCGGCACGGCAATGGTCAGCACGGAGCGATGATTGATCGGCATGAGCGAGATGGAGGATTTCATGAGCCCCGTGTTGCTTTAGAGCACCCGCCGAGTCAAGCTTGTGGATCATGAGTTCATTGCCACAGAAATTTCAGGACTGGTTTACGTCGCGCGGCTGGAGTCCGCGGGCGCACCAGCTGGCGATTCTGGATCATGCGATGAATGGCGAAAGCGCGCTGCTCATTTCGCCAACCGGCGGCGGCAAGACGCTCGCCGGATTCCTGCCGAGCCTGGTGGAGCTGTCGCAGCCCCACGAGCGCAATGGCATCCACACGCTTTATATCTCGCCGCTCAAGGCGCTGGCGGTGGATATCGCGCGCAATCTTGAAGCGCCGGTGCGCGAGATGGCGCTGCCGATTTCCATTGAAACGCGCACCGGCGACACGCCGCATTCCCGGCGCAAGCGCCAACGCGAAAATCCGCCCGACATTCTGATCACGACGCCGGAACAGGTTTCGCTGCTGATTGCCGATCCGGGTGCCGCGCATATGCTGCGCCATCTCAGATCCATCATTCTCGATGAATTGCATTCGCTCGTGACTTCGAAGCGCGGCGTGCTGCTGTCGCTCGCCCTTTCGCGGGTGCAAAGCCTTGCGCCTGAGGCGCGGCGCATCGGCCTTTCAGCCACGGTTGCCGATCCCGAAGCATTGCAGAGCTGGCTGGCGCCCACAGGAAACAGGCCGGTTCCGCTTGTCATGGGCAGTGCCGGTGCCGCACCGCTCATCCGCATTCTGAAATCGGCCGAGCGCGTGCCGTGGTCGGGGCATTCCTCGCGTTATTCGATTCCTGAAGTCTATGAGGAAATCAGGCCGCGCCAAGATGACGCTGATCTTCGTCAATACCCGCAGCCAGGCGGAAATGGCGTTTCAATGGCTGTGGGCGGCCAATGAAGATAATCTTCCGATCGCACTCCATCACGGCTCGCTCGATGTGGGCGCAGCGGCGCAAGGTGGAAGCGGCCATGGCGGCGGGAAAGCTGAAGGCCGTCGTCTGCACCTCGACGCTCGATCTTGGCATCGACTGGGGCGATGTGGACCTCGTCATCCATATCGGCGCACCGAAGGGTTCGAGCCGCCTGCTGCAGCGCATCGGCCGTTCCAATCACCGGCTCGACGAGCCCTAGCAGGCGCTGCTGGTGCCCTCCAACCGGTTCGAGGTGCTGGAATGCGAGGCGGCCCTCCAGGCGGCCAAGGAGAATGCCCAGGACACGGAATATCCGGCGGTTCTCAAGCTCGACGTGCTGGCCCAGCATATTCTGGGGCGCGCCTGCGCCGGGCCGTTTCATGCGGACGAGCTTTTCGCCGAAGTGACGCGGGCCTGGACCTATCGCAATCTCACGCGGGAGGATTTCGATGCGGCGGTGGAGTTCGTGGCAACCGGCGGCTATGCGCTCAGGGCCTATGAGCACTATGCCAAGCTGAAACCCGGGAGGACGGGCTATTGCGCTTGACCCATCCGCTGATTGCCCAGCAATACCGGCTCAATATGGGCACCATCGTCGAAGCGGAGATGCTGAAAGTGCGGCTCGCCAGCGTCAAGCGCCGGGCCGGCAAGCGGATTGTCACCGGCGGGCGCAGGCTGGGCGAGATGGAGGAATGGTTCCTGAGCCAGCTTTCGATCGGCGACACGTTCCTATTCGCCGGCGAGGTCCTGCGCTTCGAAGGCCTCGATGAGTTCGGCGCGCTGGCCTCGCGCACCTTCGACAGCGATCCCATGGTTCCCTCCTACGAGGGCGGGAAATTTCCGCTCTCGACCTATCTGGCCGAGCGGGTGCGCGAGATGCTCGGCAGCCCAGCCAAGTGGCCGACATTGCCGCTGCAGGTGCGGGACTGGCTCTCCATGCAGCGCTAGAAATCGGTCATCCCGCGGGCCGCACCAGATGCTGGTCGAGACCTTTCCGCGGGCGGAAAGCACTATCTGGTGTGCTATCCCTTCGAAGGCCGGCTGGCGCATCAAACGCTCGGCATGCTGCTGACGCGGCGGCTCGAGCGCTGGGGCGCGCAGCCCCTGGGCTTTTCGCTTCCGAATATGCCCTGGCGATCTGGACGGTGCGCGATCTCTCGCTGATGATTTCTTCCGGCAGGCTGTCACTGGAAAATCTGTTCGACGAGGACATGCTGGGCGATGATCTCGACGCCTGGCTGGCCGAATCAAACCTGATGAAGCGCACCTTCCGCAATGCGGCGATCATCGCCGGCCTGATCGAGCGGCGCTGGCCGGGGAAGGAGAAGACCGGGCGGCAGGTGACGGTCAATTCCGATCTGATCTATGACGTGCTGCGCTCGCACGAGCCGGAGCATATCCTGCTCAGGGCGGCATGGGATGACGCCGCCGACGGGCTCATCGACATTCACCGGCTGGCTGCGCTGCTCAAGCGCATCCGGGGCCAGATCGTGCACCGCGCGCTCGATACGGTCTCGCCGCTTGCGGTGCCGGTGATGCTTGAGATCGCGCGCGAATCAATTTACGGCGAGGCGCATGATGCCCTTCTCGCCGAAGCCTCCGACGAACTCATCGACGAGGCCATGCGGCTTGTCTAAGGAGCAGCGCATAAGCCTCGGCGGCCTCGATTTCATGCCCGATCTTTCGGGCGCGCTTTACGTGCCGGATTTCGAGGCGCTGCTCGTCGCCGACCTGCATCTCGAGAAGGCCTCGAACCTGGCGCGGCGCGGCGTGCATCTGCCGCCCTATGATACGCGGGCCTCGCTGATGCAATTGGAAGCGGTCATTGCCCAGATCACGGCCGGAGCAACTGATTTTCCTCGGCGACAGTTTTCATGATGACGGGGCGCGGGAGAGAATTGACGGCGCGGACCTGGCGCGGCTGCGGGCGCATTTCAGAAAGTGCGGCGACAGTCTGGATTACCGGCAATCATGATCCCCATCCGCCAACCGACATTGGCGGGCGCATTGCCGATCACGTGGTGCTGGGCGGCGTGACGTTGCGGCATGAACCAAAAAAATTGGGGGCCGAAGACTTTGAGATTGCCGGCCACCTGCATCCGGGAAGTGCGGTGAGCCAGCGCGGCAAACGCATTCACTGCAAATGTTTCATTGCCGACAGCCGCCGCCTGATCATGCCGGCCTTCGGCAGCTTCACCGGCGCCCTCAGCATATCAGCGCCGCCGTTCAGGGCGCTCTACGTGGAAAGAAATTTCCATGTGTGGATGCTCAGCCAGCGGGCCATCTACAAATTTCCCGCCAGGCGCGTCAGTTAAAGCAGAGCCTCAGCTTGTCCGTTCCTGCAACTGGCTGATCAAGTCGGCGGTGACTTCGCCGGTCACCTTCAACCCATACTGAAGCTGGAACAGGCGGATGGCGTTCGTGGTGCGCACCCCCATCCGGCCATCGGGTTCGCCGATGTTAAAACCCAGCTTGTTCAGCAGTTGCTGAACTTCGCCAATGGGATCGCTCCCCGCCGCTTGCTGTTTTTCAATCGCAGTTTCGGCGGGTGCCAATTGTGACAGTGACTGGGGAGCTCTGCCAGGCGGCATCCTGGATTGTCACCACATTGGCATTTTCAGGCGCCCGTTGCGGAACCCAGGCCTTGGCCTTGGCGCGGACGGTTTCAACGACTACCGGCGACAGGTTCTGCGAGAGCACTTCGGCGCGTTTCTTGGCATCCGCGTCATTCTGGCTTGCGGCAACCAGATACCAGAACAGGGCTTCATCGACATTGGCTTTTGTGCCCAGGGCCCGCTCATACATGACGGCCAAATTGAACTGGCTGTCCTTCAGGCCATTTTGGCTGGCCGCCAGAAACCATTTATAGGCCAAATCATAATTCGGCTTTCCAGCTTCGGTTCCCGCCGCAATCACGGCGGCGTTGTGCATGGCCTTCACATTGCCCTGCGCGGCGGCGCGCTCATACCAGATGAGGGCGGTTGCCGTATCCTTGGGCACGCCACGGCCGCGCTCAAACAGCGTGGCAAGGCGGTATTGGGCGGGCGCCAGTCCGACAAGGGCTGCCTTTTGATACCAGTGGGCGGCGCGGGTTACATCCTGGGTTACGCCTTCGCCATCGAGATAGCGCGTGGCGACAATAAATTGCGCCGATGCGTCGCCCCTTTCGGCGGCGTTGCGGAGCGCTTCAGAGCCTAATTCCGCCGGAGGCATTTCACGTTCACCTGCTGTCGTGCCGGGTTCGGCAACAATTGAGGCGAGAGTTGCGTCGGTTTTTTGATCCGGCAGCGAACCCGTCAGAATTTCATCTATGGAATTGGGGCCATCGCGATTTGCTGACGGCACCTTATCCGTCGTCTTTTCCGTTAGATACTTGGCTCGCCGGCGCATTGGCAGGCGCCACGGATTTGCTCTGCTTTGACAGGACGCCGGTTTGAACCGCGCCTTCAATAGGTGCGGGCGGCGTGGCCGAAGTGGACTTCTGCGGCTTGTTGAGCATATTGAAGGTGAAGGCCGTTACGGCTGCCAACAGAACAAGCCCGGCCAGCACGAGCGTGCGGCGCTTGTTGTTGGTCTTGTTTGCGGCCGGCTTGATTTCCGGCGGCAATTTTTCACCGGTGTGAATGTCGCGGGTGGGTTTCGAGGCCGCCTTCATGAAGGGCAGATTGAGTTTTTTGCGGGCCGATTTGGCGCTTGGCGCGAGGCTGGCGAGAATGCTTTTTTGCGCCGATGCCTGGGCGGCCCGGCGGGCGGCCGTGATGAAGTCATCGGGGGCGGCTTCGGCATCGTCAAGCGAAGGAGGTTCCGCGCCTGGCAGTGTCGATTTTGAAAGCCAGTCCATCAGGGGGTTGGCTTGGGAAGGCTCTTGCACCTGGCTTTGAGGTTCGGGTGAAGGCTGGCGATGAAAACAATTCAGGCTCAGGCGCTGCGAATTCCGTGCATCGGCTGGGCTTGATAGGATTCATCCTTCCAAGTTTCCGCAGGCCGGTCAGGTGCCGCAAATTGATTGCCATGGGCTGCAGCGGCGGCCACCTGCTGGCCTACGGCTGCGGTTTCCAATTCAGCGAGCTTGGTGACGATTTGCTCAAGCGTATCATGGACGGCTTGCAGTGTTTCCTGATTGCGCTTGTCCGCGCCGATTGCGCTTTCGCGCACGGCCTGCAGGCCATCTTCCAGGGCCTTCAACTCAGGCGAACTTCCGAGCGAGAGAGGCGTTGCGTTCGGCGCATTCATGATGCGATCCGCCATCCGGTTGGCGGCATCCTCGGCCACATCCTTGGCCCAGTCGCGGCTCTGCTCAACGCTATCAAACAACTGGTTGATGGCGCGCTCGATGGTTTCGAGATGGCCGAGTTGGTGTTCGGTCTGGCCAAGGCGATCGGCGACTTCGGAAATCTTCTGCTCAAGGGCAATCTGGGCCTGGCCATCGCCTTGCGAGCGCATCGCCTCTTCCAGGCGGTAATCAAGCTCGGCCATGCGGCGCTCGAGATCGCTAAACTGCGGATTGTTGCGGGCCGATTGCTGGCTTTGTTCCAGGCGCTGGGTGATATCAACGAGGCGCTTGTCCATGTCGGCCAGGGGCCGCATATCGGGGCCCTGGGCCACGCGGGTTGAAAGCTGCTCAACGGCAACGCGCAGAGCATGCACATCGCGCTCGGATGCCGTATCGGCCCGGGCGCTATCGATGCGCTGATTGAGCGCGCCAATTTCAGAGCGCAGTCTTTGCATTTCGACGTTGGTGTTGCCGCCCTGGCCGGAAAACGCGATTTGCGCTTCTTTCAAGAGGCTGAGAATGCGCTTTTCAATTTCGCGGAGTTCGGCCTGCGAGGTTTGCACAGCGGCGGTTTGGGCTTTTGAGGCAAGAAGTTCGGAGGACTCACGAACCGTTTCAATTCTCTCGGCGAGTTGGGAAAGCTCCAGACGCAGGATCTCAGAGAGGCCAACATCAGATTTGCTTTCGCTGCGTTCGACCCGGCTGGCGAGTTCATTCAAACGGGATTCGAGGCTGGTGAAGGCGGGCGCCGATTGCAGGATTTCCTCACTGCTGGACGAGGTGGCGCGCTGGGCCATTTCGGCCATGCGGTCCTGCATGGATTTCAAGCTGTCACGGGTGCGGCGCTCGCTGATTTCGATATGCTCGACAATATTGCGGACGGCGGATTCCAGGGATTTGAAGGGGGCCGATTCCTCAGGCTTGCTGATCGTCGGCATTTTTGCCGTCTGAAGCACCTGCCGGCTTAAAACAGCGAGGCGCTCGTTAACGGCGGTGAAGGCTTCAACCGTCTGGCGCTCATTGCTTTCAACGCGGTTCAGAATCCTGGCGAAGTTTTCTTCATCCTCCAACCGGTTCTCGGAGGCATAGCTTGCCGGAGCCGTATTCTGCTCACGGCGCGCAATGCGTGACAATTGCTCTGCTATGTCTTCAAGCCGGATTGAGGTTTCGGCACGGGCCGGAGAGGCGCGCTGATGGCGCACGGCGGGAGCAGAATCCTGTTCATCGGCAGAATCGAGAATTTTGGAATTCAGCCATTCGCCAAGAGTCATCCCGGACCGGCGCGCTGCATCTTTTGCGGCTTCGCGGGTCTCTGGCTCGATGCCCTTTACACTCCACGGAATTCCCGGTTTCATTCGCTCTTCCACTTTTTGAACAGCTTGAGAGTTATCTTGCGTCCTGAAAGACGAATCTCAAGTGGCAGAATTCTTGCCTTCCTTAGAAGTTAACGTTTTTGGTAAATATTCAGTTAAGTATCTGTTTTTTTCTTGTATTTATCATTTACCACTTCGTAACAAATGGACCCATTGTGCCCCATTCACCCGTGCTCGCCTTTCTCGGAAATCCTCTCGACCGCTGCGCCAACCAAAGATCCGATGAAGACTGGCTCTCCCGCCTGCTTAAGCAGCCGTCGACGCGGCACATCCATATGAGCGGCGACAAAATCTTTTTCAGCGACGGAAAACTGCAGACCTTTGAGGCGGCAAGTCAGCCGGAATGCGTTCTTCTAGGCGTCGATGCGGATGGCATCGGCTGGTTTGCAAGTCCCGGCGCAAGCGAACGAAACGCTCGTGGATCTTGCGCAGTCTTGCCGTGGCGGGAGCGCTGCCACAGGGGGAGCTTGCCATTCTCGCCCAGGCCCGCTCCCTGCTGCATTGGCATGAGCGCCATGGGTTTTGCGCCAATTGCGGGGTGAAGACGGAAATGCGCGATGCGGGTTACCGCCGCCATTGCGCGGCTTGCGCCACGGATCATTTTCCGCGCACGGATCCGGTTATCATCATTGCCGTGCGCCATAAAGCCCGCATGCTTCTGGGGCGGCAAAGCGCATGGCCGGAGGGGATGTATTCGACGCTTGCAGGCTTCATGGAGCCGGGCGAGACGATTGAAGAGGCAGCGCGGCGGGAAGTTTTCGAGGAAGCCGGCATCCGGGTTGGCGACATCAAGTTCCATTCGAACCAGCCCTGGCCGTTTCCATCGAGCCTGATGATCGGGCTCATCGGCGAGGCGCTCACCGATGACATCGTGATTGATCCCAAGGAACTTGAAACGGCGCGCTGGTTTGAACGCGACGAAATTCAATCCATGCTGGACAGGAACCACCCACAGGGACTGAACGCACCCCTGCCGCTTGCCATCGCCCATCACCTTATTCGCGCCTGCCTTAAAGCATACTAAGTGGGCGCAATTCCTTTCGGCAAGGTGATTCGATCTTGCCGGGAAGCGCGCTAGTCGTCCTGAGAGGGCGCCATTCTCCGGGCAAATTCTTCCCGGTAGGGGCTTGCCTTGTAGACGCCGAGAACGCGCATGTAGGAGGTGAAAAAGGCCAGCTCCTCCAGGGCAAGGCGTACGCTGCGCTGTTCCGGATGGCCTTCAATATCGGCATAGAATTGCGTGGCGGAGAACTGGCCCTCGAGCTGGTAGGATTCAAGCTTCGTCATGTTCACGCCATTGGTGGCAAAGCCGCCCATGGCCTTGTAGAGGGCGGCGGGAACATTCCGTACACGGAAGATGAAGCTGGTGATGATGGGCTCGGTTCCCAAGGCCGGCATCCTGCTCCGCCGCTGAAAGCACCACAAAACGCGTGGTATTGTGGGCCTCGTCCTCAATATCCTCGCGCAGGATTTCAAGGCCGTAAATCTTTGCCGCCAGTTTTGAGGCGATGACGGCGCGGGCCTTGTCCTTGCTCTCGCTCAATTCACGGGCGGCTCCGGCGGTATCGACCGCGACAACCGCCTTCAAGCCGAGTTCGCGGATGAGCTTGCGGCACTGGCCCAGCGCATGCACATGGCTGTGGACGGATTTGACGGCGCCGACGCCCACGCCCGGCATGGCCAGGAGCTGATGATGGACGCGGCAGAAAATATTCACCGACGATATGCAGGTTGGCGGCCGGCATGAGGTGGTGAATATCGGCCACGCGGCCTGCCACGGAATTATCAATGGGGATCATGGCAAGGGCCGCCTCGCCATCCTTCACGGCCTGAAAGGCGTCCTCGAAGGTGCGGCAGGACAGCGGCTCAAATCCGGGATAGGCCTCGATGCAGGCGATATGTGAATTGGCGCCGGGTTCGCCCTGATAGGCGATTTTCGCTTTCATGATTTTTTCCTCAACATCGCACGCGCCGCTTCGAGATCAGCGGGAGCGCTGACACCGAGCGGCACTGAATCAACCCGCACAACCGCCATGCGCATGTCATTGTCCAGGGCGCGCAGCTGTTCCAGCTTGCGTATGGCTTCACGCGTGCTCACGGGCAGGCTGGCAAAGCGGTCCAGCGCCTCGCGCCGGTAGGCATAGACGTTGATGTGGCGCCAGAAGGGTGCGTCATGCTCGGGGCCGGTGCTGCGCACAAAATCGCGGGCGTAAGCCACCTCACGGCCTTCGCCGAGGGGGGCTATCGCCTTGACGACAGCCGGGTTCTGGACATCCGCATCAGCTTCAATGCGCGCCGCGATGGTGGCAATATCAACCGTTTCATTGGTCAGGCCCGCCAGGCAGCGCTGGATGGCCAGGGGATCAATGGTCGGCAAATCCCCCTGCAAATTGATCACGGCGGTGAAATTTCCCCTGGGGATCGCGGAGTTTCAGGGCGGCGGCCACACGGTCCGAGCCGGAGCGCAGGGCGGGGTCGGTGGCCAGGGCATCGCCGCCGTGGCTGCGGATAACATCGGCAATTTCATTCTCGGCGGCTGCCACCAGCACCTTGCCGACATTGGCTTCAACGGCGCGCTTCCAGACATGGACGATCATCGGAAGCCCGTGAATGTCGGCCAGGGGTTTGCCCGGCAGGCGCACGGAGGCCATGCGGGCGGGGATCACGACTATGGTATTATTGAATTCAATCATGGACTTGATTCTAGGCGCGGCAAATTGTTCTGGGGCCCTTATACGTATTGCAGGCCAGCAGAGAAACAATTAGTTTCCGGCGCGCGTACGTGGTTTCAAAGGACCGGCTAACTCCATGGATAGTTTTGAATTCAATAAAATTGCAGGCGCTGTCCTGGCAACTGCCCTGGTGGTATTTGGCCTGAAAGAGCTGTCCGCTGCGGTTTATCACAGTGAAACACCGGAAAAACCCGGCTTTGCAATCGAGGCGCCAGAGGGAGGTGCTGCCGGAGAGGCCCAGGTGGCAGCAGGTCCGGCAGTTTCAGCTCGGCGCATTGCTGGCAGCGGCTGATCCCGCAAAGGGTGCCGCTGGCGCCAAGGCCTGTGCGGCCTGCCATGACTTTACCAAGGGCGGGCCCAACAAGACCGGCCCTAATCTTTTTGATGTGGTGGAGCGCACAATTGCTTCCCATGAAGGCTTTGCCTATTCCGAGGGCATGAAGGCCCGGGCGGCGCGAAAAATGGACTTTTGAGGACGCTCGACGCCTTCCTCAAGGATCCGAAGACCGCCACGCCCAAAACGAAAATGGTCTTTGCCGGCGTGAAAAAAGACCAGGCGCGGGCCGACATCATCGCCTATCTGGCCTCGCTTTCGGATGCGCCGAAGCCATTTCCTGCCCCGTAATTGCTGCAATTGTTGCGAAAAATTAACACCGGCAAGGGTTTGCCGGTGTTTTCTTTTGGGGCAAGCCATGCGTATCTATAATATCGAACTCAAGACTGGAGACACGCACCCATGGGCATTAGCCGCCGGACCATCCTGAAACTGGCAGGCCTTACGCCATTTGCAAAAATTTCCGGACTTTCCATTGCCCAGGCCCAGGACCGGCAGTTCCGCCATGCGCTCACTCTGTTTGACGACATCAAGTATGGGCCGGATTTCAAGAATTTTGAGTATGTGAACCCGGCGGCGCCGAAGGGCGGCAGGTTGAGGCTTTCCGCGGTGGGATCATTCGACAGTTTGAACCCCTACACTTTCAAGGGGGACCCCGGCCCGGGCACAAGCAACGAAACACTGCTCACCTCTTCGCTTGACGAACCCTCAACGGAATACGGACTGGTGGCGGAAAGTGTCTGGTTTCCCGAGGACTGGTCTTCGGTGGTTTACCGGCTGCGGCCTGAAGCGCGTTTCCATGACGGGCAACCCATGACCCCGGAAGACGTGATCTGGAGCATGCAGGCGCTGCGGGATTCGCACCCTTTCTACAACGCCTATTACAAAAACATCACCTCAGTTGAAAAGACCGGTGATCATGAAGTGACATTCACGTTCTCGGAAAAGGGCAACCGCGAATTGCCCCTGATCACGGGCCAGCTTCCGGTTCTTGCCAAAGCATTGGTGGACGGGCAAAGGATGCCAACGGCAAGCAACGGAATATCCAGGAAACCACCATGGAAATTCCCCTGGGTTCCGGACCTTACAAGGTTGCCAACGTAAAATCCGGCGCTTCGATTGTCCTGAGACGGGTTGAGGACTACTGGGGCAAGGACCTGCCGGTGAATGTTGGCCAGGATAATTTTGACGAGATTGAATACATTTATTTCCGCGATTCCAATGTGGTGCTTGAAGCCTTCAAAGGCGACCAATATGACTACCGGCTTGAAAACAGCTCAAAGGATTGGGCGACGGGCTATGATTTTCCGGCCCTCAAGGACGGGCGCTGCATAAAGGAAGAAATTACCCTCAAGCAAGTGGAAGGCATGCAGAGCTTTGCTCTCAACCTGCGCCGCGCAAAATTCCAGGATGTGCGGGTCCGCAAGGCCTTGAACTATGCCTTCGACTTCGAATGGTCGAACACGAATTTGTTTTATGGCCAGTACAAGCGTTCACGGAGCTTCTTCAACAATTCCGAAATGGAAGCGAAGGGCCTGCCTTCGCCGGAAGAACTGGCGCTTCTCGAGCCATTGAAGGACCAGTTGCCGGCGGAAGTGTTCACCACGGAATACAGCAATCCGGTGAGCAACAATTCCACTGAACGGCGCAAGAATTTGCGCGAGGCTTCCAGGCTTCTCGCGGAGGCGGGATGGAACGTGACCCAGGACGGCAACAAATCCGTTTTGAAAAATGCCAAGGGCGAAAGGCTGAACGTCGAGTTCCTGCTCGATTCTCCGACTTTTGAACGCATCACCCTGCCCTACAAGCAGCAGCTGGAATTGCTGGGCATCGGCGTCAGGATCAAGACGGTCGACGGGGCCCAGTATGAACGCCAGACGCAGACTTTTGACTATGACATCATCGTGGGAAGCTGGGGACAATCGCTGTCGCCCGGCAACGAGCAGCGGGATTTCTGGGGATCGGCATCCGCCGACGCCAAAGGCAGCCGCAATTTTGTGGGCATCAAAAACCCGGCCATCGACAAGCTTATTGATGCCGTCATTTTTTCCAAGGACCGGGCGGGACTGACCACGGCCTGCAAGGCGCTGGACCGGGCCTTGATCTGGAACCACTATGTGGTTCCGCATTGGTATGTTCCCTATGAGCGCACCGCGCGCTGGGACCGTTTTGGAAAACCGGACAAATTGCCGGACTATTCCATCGGTTTTCCAACAATCTGGTGGTGGGATGAGGAAAGAGCCAAGAAAGCAGGAAAGGGATGAGGCTGCGCCTGCTTGGCATCGCCCTTTGCGCTGCACAGTTTCTTGCACCTTCCAGTCACGCCGAGCCGAGCCATGGACTTTCGGTTTTTGGCGATCTCAAGTACCCGGCCAGCTTCAGCCATTTCGATTACGTGAATCCCGATGCCCCCAAGGGCGGCCGCATGGCGCTGATCGGGCCTGTGGCCAATGACACGTTCGACAGCTTCAACGGCTACATCCTCAAGGGTGACGCCGCCCAGGGACTGGCGCTGATGTTCGACACGCTCATGGCGCGCGCCATGGACGAGCCGGATGCGGTTTACGGCCTGGTGGCCAAAACCGCCGATCTCGCGGCGGACCGCAAGAGCCTCGTCTTCGAGCTGCGGCCGGAAGCGAAATTCGCTGATGGCACGGGGCTCACGTCCGAAGATGTTTGCGACAGCTTCCGTCTGCTCTCAACCCTTGGCCACGAGAACATCAGGCTCACCATAAAGGACGTCGAGGCTTGCGATGTGGTGGCGCCTCATACGGTGCGTTACCGCTTCAAGAGCGCCGGCATCCGCGACCTGCCGCTCAGCATCTCGGCTTTGCCGATTTTCTCCAAGGCCTATTACGCCCAGCATGATTTCGCTAAGACCAGCCTGGATGCGCCACTTGGCTCCGGGCCCTACAAGATCAAGAGCTACCGCACCGGGGAATATGTGGCTTACGAACGGCGCGCCGATTATTGGGCCAAGGACCTTCCGGTCAACCGGGGCCGCTTCAATTTCGACGAAGTGCGTTTTGATTATTTCCGCGAGCGTACGGCGGGCCTTGAAGCGCTCAAGTCCGGCGTCATCGATCTTCGCGAGGAATACAGCTCGCGCGATTGGGCCACGTCCTATGATTTCCCGGCCCTGAAGGATGGCCGCGTCAAGCAAGCCGTGCTGCCTGATGAAACGCCCTCGGGTGCACAGGGTTTTTTCTTCAATCTCCGCCGCGCGAAATTCCAGGATATCCGGGTACGCCGGGCTTTTAATCTCGCGTTTGATTTTGAATGGACCAACAAGAATCTTTTCTACAGCCTTTATGACCGCACTGCGAGCTTCTTTGAATCTTCACCTCTGAAAGCCACTGGAGCGCCGCCCGCCGAAGAGCTCGCCATCCTCGAACCAATGCGCGCCCTGCTGAGGCCGGAAGTTTTTTCAGCGCCGGAACTGCCGCCGGTCAGCGATGGCTCCGGCCAGGACCGAAAGCTTCTGCGGCAGGCTTCCGAACTTCTTGATCAGGCGGGCTGGGAAAAGGGCAATGGTTTTCGCAAAAATGCAAAGGGCGAAACGCTTTCGGCAGAATTCCTTATCGAGAGTCCCGTTTTCGAACGCTTCCTCGCACCTTATGTGAAGAACCTGAAACTCCTCGGCATCGACGCCAGCATCCGCATTATCGACGACGCGCAATATCAGTCGCGGCGCAAGACCTTCAACTATGACATCCTCTCCAGCCGTTTTTCCTCCGATGTGACTCCGGGCACCGGGCTTCGGGTTTTCTTTGGAACGGCTTCCGCCGATGCGCCGGGAAGTTTCAACGTCTCCGGTGTCAAAAGCCCCGCCATCGACGCGCTGATCGAGCAAGTCATCGCCGCCGACAGCCGCAAGCAGCTCGATATCACCGGCCGGGCCCTTGACCGGGTTCTCCGCGCCGAACTTTTCTGGGTGCCCAATTGGCACAAGGCCAGCCACTGGATAGCCCATTGGGACCGTTACGGCTGGCCCGCGATAAAGCCCAAATATGACCGTGGCATTGTCGATACCTGGTGGTATGACACGGCTAAAGGAAACTGAATCTCACCATGGGCGCCTATATCCTGAAACGCATATTGCTGATGATCCCGACACTTCTCGGCATCATGCTGATGACCTTTACCGTCATTCAATTTGTTCCCGGCGGGCCCATTGAGCAGATCATCGCAAAAATGCAGGGGACCGACACGGACGCCACGGCGCGGATCAGCGGCAATGCCGGCAATGAAGCGGGCGGCAATGAGCAATCGCAGCTGGGGGGCGACGCCGGCATCAAATACAAGGGGGCGCAGGGGCTGGACCCGGAATTCATCAAGTCGCTGGAAAAGCAGTTCGGCTTCGACAAGCCGGTGCATGAACGCTTCCTGCTGATGATCGGCGATTACGCTGACTTTCAATTTCGGCAGGAGCTATTTTCAGGGACCGCGATGTGATCGACCTGATCATCGAGAAAATGCCGGTGTCAATTTCGCTGGGCCTGTGGCTGACGCTGATCACCTATCTCGTTTCCATTCCGCTTGGCATTCGCAAGGCGGTGCATGCGGGAACAAATTTTGACGTGTGGACCTCGGCCGTGATCATTGTGGGCTATGCCATTCCCAGCTTCATTCTGGCCATCCTGCTCATCGTTCTGTTTGCCGGCGGCAGCTATTACAGCTGGTTTCCGTTGCGCGGCCTGACCTCGGACAATTTCGAGCAATTGAGCTGGTTTGGAAAAATTGCCGATTATGCCTGGCATATGGCGCTGCCGCTGTTTGCACTCGGCATCGGCGGCTTTGCCACCATGACGCTGCTGACCAAGAATTCCTTCCTCGATGAAATCAGGAAGCAATATGTGATAACGGCGCGGGCAAAGGGCCTGACGGAGCGCCAGGTGCTTTATGGCCATGTGTTCCGCAATGCCATGCTGCTGGTGATTTCCGGCTTTC
Source organism: uncultured Alphaproteobacteria bacterium (assembly GCA_963810045.1). GTDB lineage: Bacteria > Pseudomonadota > Alphaproteobacteria > Rhizobiales > Aestuariivirgaceae > Aestuariivirga. The sequence goes on from CAWELV010000001.1 coordinate 29,771, forward strand.
CCGGGGCTTTCCTGGGCGCATTCTTTGCCGGATCGCTGCTCATTGAAACGGTGTTCTCGCTCGATGGCCTGGGCTATCTCACCTACAAGGCAGCACTTGACCGGGACTATCCCATCGTGTTCGCCAATCTCTATATCTTCACGCTGGTGGGCCTTGTGGTCGCGCTGATCAGCGACCTGACCTACATGATGATCGATCCGCGCATCGATTTTGAATCGCGTGAGGTCTAGGCCATGGCGCTTTTTACCCTCAAGGGACTGAACAAGCGGCGCTGGGAACTGTTCAAGGCCAATCGCCGGGGGCTCTGGTCGCTGTGGATTTTCGGGGCGCTTTTCCTGATGAGCGTATTTGCGCCGATCATTGCCAATGACCGGCCCATGCTGGTGTCCTACAAGGGCGAGCTGCTGTTCCCGACATTTGTCAATTATCCGGAATCCAAATTCGGCGGATTCCTGGCGCGCACGGATTACCGCGATCCGGTGAACCAGGATGAGATCAATGCCAATGGCTGGATGATCTGGCCGCCCATCCGCTATTCCTACAATACAGTGAACAACGAACTGCCGCGGCCTGCACCATCCACTCCGGCTCCCAATCTCGACGCGGGACGAGGCCTGCGCCAAATATCCGCTGGGGCGCTACGGATCCCAATTGCAATTTCGGCAACTTGAACTGGCTGGGAACCGACGACCAGGGGCGCGATGTCGTGGCGCGGCTCATCTATGGCTTCCGGATTTCCGTGGCCTTTGGCCTGATCATGACATTCTTCTCTTCGATCATCGGCGTGGCGGCCGGAGCGGTGCAGGGCTATTTTGGCGGCTGGACCGATCTGCTGTTCCAGCGCTTCATCGATATCTGGTCATCCATGCCCACGCTTTACCTGCTCATCATTCTGGCGGCATTCATTACGCCGACATTCTGGCTCCTGCTTTTCATTCTGGTTCTCTTCTCGTGGACGGGACTTGTCGGCGTGGTGCGGGCAGAATTCCTGCGGGCCCGCAATCTTGAATATGTGCGCGCGGCGCGGGCCCTGGGGCTCAGCAATACAAAAATCATGTTCAAGCATCTTTTGCCCAATGCGCTGATTTCAACGGTTACCTTCATGCCTTTCATTCTCTCCGGTTCGGTGACTACTCTGACCGCCCTTGATTTTCTCGGGTTCGGACTGCCGCCAGGCTCGCCCTCGCTTGGCGAATTGCTGGCCCAGGGAAAGGCAAACCTGCAGGCGCCTTGGCTGGGATTCACGGGCTTCTTCGTGGTTTCCATCATGCTGACGCTGCTGGTGTTCATTGGCGAGGGCGTGCGTGATGCGCTTGATCCGCGAAAGACATTCGCATGAGCGAGGTTTTGCTCGAGGTCAAAGACCTCTCGGTTGCTTTTCGCCAGGGCGGCAGTGCCACACTCGCGGTTGACCATGTGTCCTTCTCGTTGAAAAAAGGCCAGACACTAGCCCTTGTGGGCGAGTCAGGCTCGGGCAAATCGGTTTCCGCACTTTCCATTCTCAAGCTCCTGCCTTATCCGGCGGCGGAGCACCCTTCCGGTTCCGTCAAGTTCAAGGGCCAGGAACTGCTCGATGCGGATGAACGCGATCTTCGCCAGGTGCGCGGCAACGACATCACCATGATTTTCCAGGAGCCGATGACTTCGCTCAATCCGCTGCATTCAGTGGAAAGGCAGATCGGCGAAATCCTGGAATTGCATCAGGGCCTGGGCGGAGCGCAGGCGCGGGAGCGGATCATCAGCCTGCTCACCAAGGTTGGCATTCGGGACCCTGAATCGAGATTGCAGGATTACCCGCATCAATTATCGGGCGGACAGCGGCAGCGCGTGATGATTGCCATGGCGCTTGCCAATAATCCCGACCTGCTGATTGCGGATGAGCCCACCACGGCGCTTGATGTGACGGTGCAGGCGCAAATCCTGAAATTGCTGAAGGACCTGCAAGCCGAATATGGCATGGCCTTGCTGCTGATTACCCATGATCTCGGAATCGTGCGCCACATGGCTGATACGATTTGCGTGATGCAACGGGGCAAGGTGGTTGAGGCCGGCGACGCCAAGGCGGTATTTGCGAAGCCACAACATGAATACACCAAGATGCTGCTGCTTGGCGGAACCCAAAGGCAAGCCGCCAAAATCCGACACGAGTGCTGCCGTTGTCGTTGAAACGAAAGACCTTAAAGTCTGGTATCCCATCAAACGCGGATTTTTCCGCAGGACCATTGGCCATATCAAGGCCGTCGACGGCCTTGATACGCTGGTGCGGGCCGGTCAAACGCTCGGTGTCGTGGGTGAATCGGGTTCGGGAAAAACCACGCTTGGCCTTGCCATCCTGCGGCTGATTTCCTCGGAAGGGGAGATTTCATTCCAGGGAAAGCGCATTGACGAATTCAGCTTCAACGCCATGCGGCCCTTGCGCAAGGACATGCAGATCGTCTTCCAGGATCCTTTCGGCTCCCTGTCGCCACGGCTTTCCATTCTTCAAATCGTTGAAGAAGGCTTGCTCGTGCAGGGCGGACGCGGCAATGCGGAGGAGCGCCGCGAACATGTTTCCCAGGCGCTTGCGGAAGTGGGGCTCGACCCCACGACAATGGACCGCTACCCGCATGAATTTTCCGGCGGGCAGCGGCAGCGCATTGCCATAGCGCGAGCCCTGGCCCTCAACCCCAAGTTCATCATGCTGGATGAGCCCACCTCGGCCTTGGACATGTCGGTGCAGGCGCAAATTGTCGATTTGCTGCGAGCCCTGCAAACCAGGCACAATCTCACCTATCTCTTCATCAGCCATGATCTCAGGGTGGTGCGCGCGCTGGCAAATGATGTCATTGTCATGCGCAATGGCATTGCCGTTGAGCGGGGGCCGGCGTCACAGATTTTTGACTCGCCCGCAGACGGATTATACCAAGGCGCTGATTTCGGCCTCGCTCAATCTTAAGGCAGCACCGGAAAATGTTGTGAGACAGTAATGGCTTTTCTTTTTGTAACGCCGACGTGGCCGACTGATTTATGGAAAGCCGCCATGAACAAGGTGGCACCAAAGCTTGAGGTGCGGATATGGCCCGATGGCGTGGGCCGTGTGCAAGATATTGAGTATGCCGCTGCCTGGCTTCCGCCTGCCAATGTCTTGAAAGGCCTGCCCAACCTGAAGGTGATATTTTCCCTGGGCGCCGGGGTTGATGCCATTCTGAAGGACCCGACCCTTCCCGCCAATATTCCCATTGTTCGGGTGAATGATGATGACCTTACCAAGCGCATGACGGAGTATATTGTGCTGCATGTGCTGTTGCATCACCGGCAGCAGCGGCGCATTGATGCCAACCAGAAGCAAAGGATTTGGGACAGCTTTCCGACCCATGCCGCTTCGGCCCTTTCGGTGGGCATCATGGGGCTTGGCGTGATGGGGCAGGATTCGGCACTGCGCCTGCGTGACCTGGGCTTTCGCGTGGCGGGCTGGAGCCGCAGCCGGAAAATCATTCCGGGGGTTGAGTGTTTTGCGGGAGCTTCCGAGTTTGATGCCTTCCTGTCGCGCACGGATGTTTTGATTTCCCTGCTTCCTGCTACGGCGGAGACGGACGGCATCATCAATCGCGCCACCATCCAGAAACTGTCGCGCAAGGGCCCCTTTGGCGCACCTATTGTCATCAACGCGGGCCGCGGACGCCAGCAGGTGGCCGGTGATATCCTGAAATGCCTCGAGGCGGGCGAGCTTTATGCCGCCACTCTCGACGTGTTTGCCATTGAGCCCCTGCCCGCTGACGATCCCCTGTGGAGCCATCCGCGCGTGACCGTTACGCCGCACATTGCGGCGGATTCAGATCCAGAAGTGATCTGCGCCTATGTGGCTTCGCAGATAAAACGGCACAAGGCGGGATTGCCGTTGCTCAATTTGGTTGACCTCAAGCGCGGCTACTAAAACCGCTTGATGCTGGTGACCTGCCCGTAGGTGCCGGCAATGCGCGCTACCGCTTCGGACAGGGGTTCCTTTACCGTCATCATGTGATGGCCATTTGCGTGGAGCAAGGTTTTCTGATCAGCCATGATACCCACATGGCCTTTCCAGAAAACCAGATCGCCACGGCGCAAGCCATCGAGATCATTGATCAGCACGCTTTGGCCCAATTGCGTTTCCTGCATGTCGGTATCGCGTGGCGAGAAAGTCCCGCAGGCTTCCAGCGCGGTTTGCACGAGGCCGGAACAATCCAGCCCTTGCGAAGTTTTACCGCCCCAGCAATAGGGCACATGAAGAAATTTCTCCGCCACGCCGACATAATCTGATTCTGTTTCTTTCAAGGGCCGGATGTGTTTGGTATAAACATGTTGTCCGTTTGAAAGTTTTGAAAACTTTTCACCGCTTTCAACGATCGCAAGCCTGGCATTCATTGGCAGACTGACAGGAGGTTGCGATTTTATATCCGGCAGCGGATACAAAAATGTGGCGGGCACAGATACCCGGTGCGTGGGCTTCGTCAAGTTGCGGGAGACAGCGGCTTTGGCAATGTAACCCACATATCCGTCACGCGCGAGTTGGCCCCAAATCCAGTCATCCGCGACCTCGAATGCCATGAGCCTTTCGCCGAACAGGGCCTGCGTGGTTTGCTTGGCCGTGATTGAGGCTTCGCGGTGCAGGGTTGCAATGGGCACCACCACTTCCATGGCCACGCCCTCAACAAATTTTTTGGCGTCGACGCGGCCCTGCAATTTGACATCGGCAAGGTCGGAACGAAAGGCATGCAGCCTCGAATCAATATCAGACATCACAGATTCTTCGAGTTCTTGCCGATCAAGTCGGCCAGCTGGTCCAAATACAAAGCACCTTTCACAGTGCGCTGGACCAGGACATTGCGGCGGTCCGCGGTGTCACGGCGGCGCGCCACGAGATCAAGTTTTCCCATTGAATCCAAGGCCCGCGTCACAACTGGTTTTGAGACCTTGAGTTTCCTGGCGAGATCGCGAATGGTATGGGGCGGGGCTTCCATGTAGATGGTCAGCAGGATGGTTATCTGCCGCACGGAAAGATCGGCCTGATGGCCATGCACCTGGGCAAGGTGGACATCGTGCCAGAGCTTGAGGGCCTGCGCGGTTCCCAGCGGAATTGACATTTGCGATTCGGCAATCGTTACGGATGCGTTCCATTCTCCCGCATTGGACAAAAAGGTGCAAGCCTATTTCTTGTAGCGTTCGGAAATCAGTGAAAACAGGGCGCGCATGCCTTGGGCTTCGCCGCCTTTGGGAAAGCCCGGCTTAGCGGTTGGGGTCCAGCCATAGATATCAAGGTGAAGGTAGGATTTGGCATTTTCCACAAAGCGCTTGAGGAAAAGCGCTGCCGTTATGGAACCGGCGAAGCTTGTATCGGCACTATTGTTCAGGTCGGCAACGGGTGATTCAAACAGGGAATTGTAAGGTTCCCAGAACGGCATGCGCCAAAGCGGATCCCTTTGGCTCCCGGAATGCCTAATGACATCGCCGGCGAGTTTTTCATCATTGGTATAGAATGGCGGAAGGTCCGGGCCCATGGCCACGCGGGCCGAGCCCGTGAGGGTTGCCATATCGATCAGGAGATCGGGCGCTTCCTCGTCAGCCAGTGCCAAGGCATCAGCAAGGATCAACCGGCCTTCCGCATCGGTGTTGCCAATTTCCACGGTCAGGCCTTTCCGGCTTTTCAGGATATCGCCGGGACGAAAGGAATTTCCGGCAATGGAATTTTCAACTGCAGGGATGAGAACGCGCAAGCGCACGGGAAGTTTGACATCGATGATCATTTGGGCGAGCCCCAGCACATTCGCGGCTCCGCCCATGTCCTTTTTCATGAGGACCATGCCGGAGGAAGACTTGATATCAAGACCGCCCGTGTCGAAGCATACGCCCTTGCCGACAAGCGTCACCTTTGGGGCCCGTGCCGCGCCCCATGAAAAATCGATGAGACGCGGCTGCCTCGGGCTTGCCTTGCCGACTTCATACACCATGGGAAAGCCGCGCTTCAGGGCTTCTCCGGAAATGACTCTCATTTTTGCTTTGTAGTGCGAAGCGACTTTGCGGGCGGCAGCTTCCAATTCATCAGGACCAAAATCATTGGACGGCGTATTGATAAGATCGCGCACCAAGTAGGTGGCATTTGCAAGCCGCACGACGCTTTCGTAATCAACATGGGGCGAACATACCAGGCAGGGGAATTTCCTGGCCTGCGCCTTGTAGCGGTCAAATCCGTAGGCCTCCAGGCACCAGGCCAATTCGGCAAAGCCGGGGGACCCGGAGTCTGCGCCCCTGAACGCATAGGTACCAGGCGGCAATTGCCGGTAGAGGCGAGCGATGTGGAAGCCGTCATCGCCTGGATTGGAGCCCAGAATGACTTCCGCAATGGCACCTGTTTCATCCGGGATCTGCAGGAAAGTTCCGGAGTCCCCTGCGAAATTCTGGGCATCGGCCCAACTCTGCGCGGCGCGGGGAAGCCGGTCCCGGATTTTCGGCCATGTTGCTGATGTCGCAACCTGTATTTTAATGGCCTTGTCGCCGCCGGCCTTCAGCAGAATTTTTCGGGCATCCATCATCAGTCCAAACACCTTGTTTTCGCTTGGCAGTCCTTGCTTCAAGCAATACATGGTTAATTGTTTATTGACACCTGCCTACCATGATCAGGCTTCGTTACAGTTCGCAATATGCATGATTCTATTGGGGTTTGGGTGATGGTGTCGGTGAATACTGGAAATTTGCGCAGACTTACGCTGCCCTTGCTCCTTGTGGTATCAGCTTTTGCTATTTCGGCCTGCCAGAACAAGTCAGCCAGCTTGGAAAGCCTTGACGGTCTGAACACGGCCAGCACGGCACCGGCGGGCTTCAAAAAAACAGCAGAGCTTGGCAATCGCTGGCAGCGCGACCAGAAAAACCTCGAACTCGGCCTTGCCTATGCCGATGGGCTGGAAAAGCTTGGCCAAACGGATCAGCAGATGCAGGTTCTTGCGACGCTATCAACGCAAAATCCCCAGAACGCCCATATCCAAGCGGTCTACGGCAAGAAGCTCCTAGCCGCGGGGCGGTCTGGAGAGGCGATCCCGATACTCAAACCAATCGCAGACAGTGGAACTGCTGATTGGCGCATTCTTTCGGCGCTGGGTTCGGCCTATGACCAGCAGGGCCAATATGGCACCGCGCGCGAAACCTACGGGAAAGCCCTGGCGCTTCAGCCCAATCAAATTTCAGTTCTCAACAATATGGGCATGTCCCATGCGCTTGAGGGCAACTTGAAGCAGGCGGAAGAAACCCTGCGCAGCGCCGTGGCCCTGCCGGAGGGCAAGTCGCTGCCAAGGCTTCGGCAGAATCTGGCCTTGGTCGTTGGTTTGCAGGGGCGCTTTGAAGAGTCCCGGCAAATTGCCAGTGAAGACCTTCCGCCGGCAGAGGTCGAGGCAAACATGGCTTACCTGCAAAAAATGCTGTCGCAGCCCAACACGTGGCAGCAACTTTCGGACGACACACAGGGCTAAAACCGGATTCCAGACCAATAGAAAAGACGCGAATGGCTTTCGCGCCTTTTTGCGTTGCCGCAATATTTTTTTAGTTGAGCTTCATAACCATGATGACAGATGGCCCCAGGATGATGACGAAAATGACCGGCAGGAAGAACAGGATCATCGGCACCGTCAGCTTAGGGGGAAGTGCCGCAGCCTTGCGCTCGGCTTCCTGCATGCGGGCGTCCCGGTTTTCCTGGGCCAGAACGCGAAGTGCTGTACCCAAAGGCGTACCGTAGCGTTCCGACTGGATGAGGCTTGTCACGACCGATTTGACGGTGGGCAGGCCGGTGCGCTTGCCCAAATTCTCAAAAGCCTTGCGTCGGTCCTGCAGATAGGAAAGCTCAGCCACCGTCAAGGTAAGCTCTTCAGCCAAGGCTACGGAGCCGCTGCCAATTTCGCGCGCCACACGCTGCATGGCAGGTTCGATGGCCATGCCGGATTCCACGCAAATCAGCAAAAGATCGAGCGCATCCGACCAGGCTCTTTTGATTGAATCCTGCCGTCTTGTCTTGAGATTTTTGAGAACAATGCTCGGCAAGTAAAAGCCAAACACCAAACCAACAACAGTTGCAACTAACCGCATTTGCGGCGGAATGCGGTCAGCAAACACCGTCGACGAATAGATAAACACGATCAGGGCGACAATAAGAGGCGTGATCAGGCGCAGTGCAAGAAATGTGACGAGATGGCGTTCGCTCCGCATGCCGGCCTGGCGCAGCGCCTCGCGCGATGTTTCAGCCTCAAACACGCTGCGCAGATTGAGGGATTCAACGATCTGCGATACAAGGCCACGTTTTGGCTTTTCCCGCAGCTTTGTGTCGCTCCCGACCAGCTGGGCCTTTTGCTGGGCGCGCAACCTGTCGCGTTCAAGGGAAACCCCCTTGATGCGCGCATTGAGCTTGTCGCCTTCAAAATAGGGCGCTGCAATGGTCAGCACGGTTCCAAAAGCGGCAAAGCCGACGAGCGCCGTAATCAGCAATTCAGTCTGGAAGAGGCTTTCGATGAGGCTTAACATTTTTTCCTGATACCCGGCCCTAGATTTGGAAATTGATCATTTTGCGCATAACCAGAACGCCTGTCGTCATCCACACGCCACACGCACCCAGCATGATGTTGCCGATCGTCGTGTAAAGCAGGGGATTTAGATACTCGGGGTTCAATACAGTGAGGGCGCCCATGATGATAAACGGAAGCGAACCAATGATCGCGGCTGAAGACTTGGCTTCCTGGCTCATGGACCTGATCTTTGCCTTCATTTTCTTTCGGTCGCGCAGCACTTTGGACAGGTTGCCCAAGGCTTCCGAAAGATTGCCGCCGGTCTTTGTCTGAATTGCCATAACAATCGCAAGAAAGTTCACTTCCGGCAAAGGCATCCGCTCAACCATGCGCTCAATGCCCTGATCGACGGAAATGCCGATGCGTTGGCCCTCGACAACTTCGTTGAATTCCGGGCCAACTGGCGGGCCGGACTCCGATGCAATGATCTTCATCGCGTCGGTGACTGGAAGGCCAGACTTAAGTCCTCGGACCATCACGTCGATGGCATCGGCAAAATCGTTCAGAAAGACATTCTGCCGGCGGGTGCGCAGGAACTTGATAAACCACCGCGGCAAGCCAAGAAAACCGACAATTCCGGAGCACACCGCAACATACCACGGCAATGCGAAGATAAACGGCACGATAGCCATGACAATCCCCAGGATTACCGACAGCATCCAGAACGTGCGAATGGAGAGGTCGATACCGGCCTGCGCGATAAGGGTGCGTAAATTGAGCTTCTTCCTGCGCTGCTTTTCGCGCTCGCCAAGCTGGTTCAGCGAGTTCTTGAATCTGTTTTCGCCGTACATCTTTCGGATCTTCCATCAGGCGGGAGCGGAACGACTGCCTGGCTGGCGTCTTGGCTGTCGAAGTGACCGCCTGGATCCGCTTTGAGGCGGCCGCATTTGCAATGAGAGGAAAGAAAATGGCCAATGCCATGCCGCCTACGGCAACTGCTACCATGAACACAATTGCAAATTGTGAAAGATCCTGGCCAAAAAACATAACGGCATCTATCCTTTAAGCTATCGCGCAACACACGACGCAGCGCAATCCTACAAACTAGCTAGTCCTGGTCGTTGCGTGACTTCAGCTTTTTCCAGCGCATCGGCCAAGCGTCTCTCTTCGCTATAGTAACGAGCACGGTCCCAGAAATGCGGCCTTGCAATGCCTGTCGACCTGTGCCGGCCGATGATCTTGCCATTTGCGTCTTCGCCGACAATTTCATAGACGAAGAGATCCTGGGTGATAATCACATCGCCTTCCATGCCGACAACTTCAGTGATGTGGGTTATGCGGCGGGAGCCGTCACGAAGACGGGCCGCCTGAACAATAACGTCAATCGAACCGCAAACCATTTCCTTGATCGTCTTCGACGGAAGCGAGAAGCCGCCCATGGTGATCATGGACTCAAGCCGCGAGAGGGCTTCGCGCGGGCTGTTGGCGTGGAGCGTTCCCATCGAGCCATCATGACCGGTGTTCATGGCCTGGAGGAGGTCAAAAGCCTCGGGGCCGCGGACTTCGCCGACGATGATTCTTTCAGGCCGCATACGCAAGCAGTTCTTCACGAGATCACGCATGGTGATCGAGCCTTCGCCCTCCAGATTTGGCGGGCGCGTTTCAAGGCGCACGACATGGGGCTGCTGCAGCTGAAGTTCGGCTGCGTCTTCGCAGGTGATGATGCGCTCATCGTGGTCAATATAGCCGGTCAGGCAATTCAGAAGCGTGGTTTTTCCCGAACCTGTACCGCCGGAGATCAGCACGTTGCAGCGGACCCGGCCGATAATTTCCAGGATTGTCGCACCTTCCGGCGTGATCGACTTGAACTTCACCAGGTCGGTAAGCTTCAGGCGGTCCCGTTTGAATTTACGAATTGTAAGGGCAGGTCCATCGATGGCCAGCGGCCCGACAATGACGTTGACACGGGAACCATCCGGCAAACGCGCGTCGCATATGGGACTTGCCTCGTCAACACGCCGGCCAATCTGGCTGACGATGCGCTGGCAAATGTTCAGCAACTGGCCGTTGTCGCGGAAGCGTACGCCGGTTTGCTGCATCTTGCCGGCGACTTCGATGAAGGTCAGGTTTGCGCCATTCACCATGATATCCGAGATGTCATCACGGGCCAGAAGGGGCTCCAGCGGACCATAGCCCAGGACGTCATTGCAAATATCCTCGAGCAGCTCTTCCTGCTCGGCAATTGACATCACCACGTCCTTAAGGGTGATAATCTCGTTTACGATGTCACGAATCTCGTCGCGCGCCGCATCGCGGTCCAGTTGGCCTAGTTGGGTAAGATCAATCGCATCAATCAACGCATTGAATATCGTGCTCTTGATATCATAGTAAGATTTCAGATTTTCTTGCGGTCAGGCTGGATTCGGATTTTGGCACCTTGGGAGCTGCCGGCTGCACGCTCTTTGATCCAGGGCGCGCCGCCTGTCCGGTAAATTGCCCGCCGGCCGCCGGAATACCCAAGTCCGGAATGTGACTGGGAATGGCGGCTCCTCCGGCGAAAGCATCGCCGTTCGGCGCAACGGGTTGCGGAACCGGCGGTACGGGAGTTTGCTGGGCGCCAACATCGCTTCTCTTACCAAACATTATTTTTTCCTCAGCAACGGGAATTTAAACATCGATGTCCGTCCGGATTTGGCGGGTTTCCCGGATACTTCGTTGCCGGCGATAACCTGTGCAAAGGCTGTCAGCAATTCCGCCGATTTCGATTTTGGCGCGACTTCAAATACCATCTGGCCGTTGCTTTGGGACGTTCCAAAGGTTTGCGGATCGTGCGGAATGATAAAGGACGGCGTAATACCCACGGCCTTGGCAAAATCAGCGGCAGGAATTTCCGGGCGCTTCGGCACGCCAACCTGGTTCAAGATCAGGCGCGGCGGCTTGTCATTCGGGCGCGATGCCTTGAGAAGGTCAATCAGGTTCTTGGTATTTCTCAGGCTTGCGAGTTCAGGCGTCGAGGTGATGATCACCTCGTCGGCATTGAGCAAGGTGTGCTTGATCCACGGAGCCCACATATTTGGAACATCGACCACAACACATGGGACGCTATGGCGCACCACACTCAGAATTGTCTCGATGGCGCCAGCCTCAATGGTGGTGTCCCTGTCGACGCCACCCGGGCCGCTCAGAAGACTGAGCTTGTCACCCAATTTTGTAAGCATGCGGTCCAGCAATGTGGCATCGACACGGTCAGGCTGGCCAAGCGCATCAAGAATACCGCCGGTGGCGTCCTGGTTGAAATTCAATCCAGCGGTGCCAAAGGCCAGATCAAGGTCAGTGATGACGGTTTCGAGCCCATGATTTTTTGACAGGGCCCAGGCAATATTGTGCGCGATGGTGCTTGAACCCACACCACCCTTTGCGCCCACAAAGGCCACGATACGGCCCAGCGGTTCGGATTTCGGATCCTGATAGAGCGCGGCGATGGTTTCGATGATCTGCATCTGGCCCAAAGGGGCCACGAGATATTCACTGACGCCTTGCCGCACCAATTCCCGGTAAAGAATGACGTCATTCAGGTGACCAACCACTATAACCTTGGTTGTCGGCTGGCAAACCTGGGCGAGCTGCCCAAGCTCCGCCAGAATCCCGTCCCTTGAGCTATGCGATTCCACAACCAGGACATTTGGCGTGGGTTGCGTCTGGTAGACTTGGACAGCCGCCAGGATGCCGCCGAGCTGAATTGTGACATGGGCCTTGGACATGCGCCGGTCCATTGCAGCGGCTTGCAGCGTCTCGGCGGTCTGCTGGTTGTCACAAAAGGTGTGAATGTTTATGCGCGGCACTAATGCGACCGGAAATTCGCCATCCTGCGGCGTTGCGTTACTTTGGGCAGTTGCGTTGATCATTTTTTTGACCTGTTCTCAAACATTTAAGGCGTCGCATTCGGATATAGAATCAAGAAATTTCAAACCATTACGGCGTGGTTGTTACAACGGAACTTGAACTTGCGGCGCCTGGGGTGCCAGTCGGCGGCATTATGGATAGAACCCCCGGCGTCCGTGTCGCGGCGAGAATTGGCGTGGTGGGACGAGGCGCAACAAAATCATCGGGATTCACTACCATAGCTGCAATGTTGTTTTGCACCGCACAGCCATAATTCTGGTGAACCTCGTTATTTGACGTCGTCGCCAGATCAGTTGACCAATCACCGCATTCCTTGGTGACGGCAACGCTGCGGATGTATGTCAACTGCACCGGCGCCTTGGACGAGCCGGGATAGGTTTTTTGCGAGATCATGCCAGGCGAAATGCCGCTTTGCACGAGCAACTGATAGGTTTGCCGCGCAACGCGGCCAGATGCACCACCAGCCGAAGGACGAAGAATTGTGATCCTGGACGAGCCGGAATTTTTGGCGGAGCGCGAAAATCCCGAAATTGCATTGATCTGGGACGCGTGCAGCGATCCATGCTTTGAAGAAATTTCCATTCGCACCGGCCCGCGCGTGACCTCGATCGGATATCGTTCATAGTGGGCCACCGGCACATACTGGTCATCAAGCGCCAATTCACCGTTGCTGCAAGCCGCAAGCCCTGATGCCATGACGATGAACAAGACCAGACTCGTCCTTGAAGCGGCCGACACGGGAAAATACTTGTACATGATAGTCTCCGCTTACACTTATTCTACAATGAAACCGACGTTGCCGTGATAAACACCATCCGGATGCTGTCCGGCCGTGCCGTAAACTTTGTTCAATCGGCCGAGCAGGATTGTCTGCCGGTCCGTCGGCGTGTTCAGGCGATCTGCCGGTGTTGCAAGCTGCTCTTCGGCAACCGAGCCGACGAGATATGGCGTTACAATCACCACGAGTTCGGTTTGGTTGCTGGTGTAGTCACGGCTGCGAAAGAGCGCACCCAGCACTGGGAGCTTCTTCAGGCCAGGTGTGCCATCCACCAACTGACGCGTGGTATCCTTGATCAGGCCAGCAAGCATCATTGAACCACCGCTTGGAAGTTCAATCACCGTCTCGGCGCTCCGCGTGTCCAAGGTTGGAAAGCCACCAATTGTAAGGGCGGCAATTTCGCTAACTTCAGTCGATATCTTGAGGTTGATTCGGCCCTCGGAGAGGACAACGGGCGTAAAGCCAAGCGAAACGCCAAAATCCCTGAATGTTATAGTGCAATTCGTTATAACCGTGGAATTATCGCAGGTCCGGTACGGAATCTCGCCGCCGGCATGGAACTTGGCTGTCTGGCCGGAAACTGCAGTCAGATTGGGCTCGGCGAGCGTCTTCAAGACGCCATCCTGTTCCATGGCGCGTATCACGCCGGCTATGGTGGTTGAACCATCATTATAGACACCCTTGTAGCCAGTGTCGGGGGTGATGGCGTCTATGGCGCCGCCGACCTGAGTGAGGCTGGCGAGATTGAACGCAAACTTTCCAACGGAAAACAGCGCCTGAAGATTCACGCCAAACTGCTTCAGAACGCTCCGCTGCACTTCGACTATGCGGACTTTCAGCATTACCTGGTCTTCGCCCGTGATTTTGATGGTGTTTATGATCCCCGAGCTATCGCCAGAGTCCGAGGGAACATTTGCAACGACGCGCGTAATGAACTTCCGCGCAAGGTCTTCCGCCAATTTGGCTTCAGCCGCATTGGGTGCGGTGCCGCCCAGCACAATGCTGTTGTTCACCGAGTCTGCGGTTATTTTAGTGCCTGGGATGCTTCTCTGCAGAAGATTTCGAAGGGCCGTTACATCAACAGTAACTTCAAGATCAAGATTCAGAATTTGCTGGCCACTCTCGTCAAAGAAGAAAATATTGGTTTGCCCAACGCTACGGGCAAACAGATAGGCAGTATTTTTGGAACGAACAACCGCGTCGACAATTTCCGGATTACCCACAATCACATCGTGAGCCTTGGCCGGAAGGCGGATGACAATGGATTTATTCAATCCAATGCGAAGGAAATGACCGTCACTTTCGGCCACGCTCTCAATGCTCTCCAGATCGCTGGCCGCGGCTGTTTTCTGCAGCAGCACGCCGGTAACCGGCATCATGACGAGCGAAGTGAACAGGAGCGCCGCGAACTTGAGGGCCATGCGATTGGACCTGTGCGCCGGCGATTTTTGATTTTTAAACAACATGACCTGGTGCCTCAACGAGTAGACGAATAGGTTTCAACGCCGTAACGCACGAAAAGTGTGTCACCACCGCCGGTTTTTTTCTTGCCCGAGTATTTGTCGGAAAGCTTCGGGCCTTCCTTCTCCATGTTCTTGCCGTCATTTTCGGCAATCGAACGCAAAGCCAGAGAAAGTTCGCCGACCATTAAATCATGGCGATAATTTCGGACTGACGCGGATCAAGTTCGAGAGTGGCTGTTTTGCCTTCCGCAACGGTAACTGTGTCACTGTCCTTGTCTGCTTATAGGTCTGATTGATCGCGAGGACACGCACGTTGGAAAGGACCGTTTCACTATGGACGACTTTGTCCGAACCCTGGGGATTATCCAGCTTCTTGGTGAGAATGACGTCAACGCGGTCGTTGGGAAGAATGAAACCGCCAGCGCCGGAATGTTCGGAGACAGCAACTGAAATCGCCCGCATGCCTTTTGGCAGGATGGCGCTCATGAAGCCCGATTGGCCGGGCAGAACCAGCTTCTTATCAAGAATAGTTTCACCTTCGAAAATGGTGATCCTGGCCCGTGCGGACAGATATGCTTCTCTCGCGTCGGGCTTTTCATCCCGCGTAATCATCGGATCGGTGACATTTTCCACCGGCCATGGCTTCCAGGTCGATGAGC
>CAWELV010000002.1:0-8435 GCA_963810045.1 uncultured Alphaproteobacteria bacterium
CACTAACAGGTTAAAAGCATCTTCAGAGGTTTTCGGGCGTAAAAATTTCAAATGGCAGGCTGATGGACTGGGGAGGAAAGTCTGCTCCCCCATCAAACGCGCGGATCATGGCTGCGAGCGTCTCCCTTGCGAGTGCTTCGAGCGGATGCGAGATGACAAAGTTCAGCGTGCCATCAAGAAGCGCAGCGCGGGTCGCCTCTGTCAAATCATAACCTACCGTGACAATTTCCTTCGCCCGCCCGCTGTCACGCAAAGCTGCTAGGGCGCCGGAAGCACCCCCTCCAGAAATGAAAAAGCCTGCAAGATCCGGATGCCTGGCCAGGATCGTTTCTGTCACTTCGCGGGCGATGTTGGCATTCTCGAATGTCGATTGCGGCTCCAGAAGCTCAAAATCGTTTGCATGTTCGCGGAAATAAGAGCGGAAGCCGCTCTCATTGGTTTCCTGGCAGCGATAACGGTGGTTGCCCACAAGAATGCCGATCTTGCCCGGCCTCTTGCAAATATTGTCGAAGGCCCAGCCCGCCGTGCGGCCGACTTTCCATGCATCGAGTCCGACATAGCCAACGCTGCATCGCGCTGTGAGTTGAGAAATGAGGGCAAAGACCTTGATGCCCTTCTCGGACAACCGCTCGATTGTTGCGGAGACCAGCGGATGCTCGGTTGAAACGACGCCGATAAGATCAGAACTCTGGGCTAGTTTCTCCATGCCCTCTGAGACATTTTGAACTGAAAGTTCGTCCAGGTAGTCAATTTGTATCAACACCTCATGGTCCCGCACGGCCTGGGCGGCGGCCTTTAGCGCTTCGCCCAGTGTACGGTAGAGCATGCGGTTGCGCTGCAGCAAAAGCACGCCAACCCTGATTTTGGGCCGCGTGGATTTTAGGCTCTCACGGATGGAGCCGATGCCATAGAAGCCCACGGATTCAGCGGCTTGCAACACGCCGTGAATGGTCTCTTCACGCAGCTTGCCAGGCTCATGCAGTGCACGATTTACGGTAGAAACAGATAGCCCGGCCGCTGCTGCCACATCCCGAATGGTTGCTCTTGCCACGTTGCCCTCCATCTCAAACCAGTCCAGTTGGAACGTTGATGTTCTGAGACGAAATGCGATGAAATGAACGTTCCAATATCATTACTATTGCATTGTTTCATTCCAAACGCCACCGTCGATATCAATAAATGCGCGGAAAGCGCTGAGTAGCATCTGCTGGTGGGGAGACCTATGGACGACCTGAAGTTCGGAACACGGAACAAGCGTGGCGATTGGGCTCCCAGCGCAAGGGCCGAAATTGCGCCGTTCTGGACTTGGCCGCCGCAGGTTTTGAAGGTCGGGAAATGGCTCGTCGGTTACGTTTGGCCCTGGAACGCCTTCCACTTGGCCACAGCACTTCTCTACTGGTACTACATTGTTCCCGATGTCGAGACGATGAAGACGCTCAGCTGGAACTGGGCCCTCTGGCTTTATGCGGTGAACGGAGCCGGCATCTTCATCATGTATGGTGCGATTGAGTTCTTCTACTATGCCAAGCGCAAGCAAGGCACGCGCTTCAAGTATAACGCAAAATTTCCTGCGGATGCTCCGTCCGACGTATTTTGGTTCAAGAGCCAAAACATCGACAATTTCTTGCGCACCTACCTGTTCGGCATTTCCATGTGGACATTGGTTGAAGTGCTGATGCTATGGGCCTTTGCCAATGGCTACGCACCTTGGGTCTCGTGGAATGGCCATCCTTTGTATTTGGCTTTTTTGGCTTTCATTGCGCCAGCTATCCATGAGGTGCATTTCTTCATCATCCACCGCGCCATCCACTGGCCGCCGCTCTACAAATGGGTGCATTCCGTGCACCACAACTCGATCAATCCTTCACCGTGGTCATCGCTCTCCATGCACCCGATCGAGACATTCATTTATCACGCAATGGCGTTCTGGCACCTCGTCATTCCTTCGAATCCCATCATCGGTCTCTTTCAACTTCATATGGCGGGATTTGGCGCGGTCAACGGCCACATCGGCTTCGAAAAACTGGAGCTTACAGATGACGCGACGCTCGATAGCCATGCATACTTACACTATCTGCATCACAAATATTTCGAAGTGAACTACGGCGGCGAAGGTTTGATCCCGCTCGATAAGTGGTTCGGCACTTGGCACGACGGCAGCAAGGAAGGACAGGCTCAAATGGAAGCCCGCTTCGAGAAGAAGGTAGCACGCATGAATGCCCGTCAGACTGAAAACAAAGAGGATGCGAAATCCCAATAAGTATTTTGAGAAAATCAAGTTCAACAAAACCCGTCATGAGGCGGCAACACTGGGAGGAAACTAAATGAAAAGCTTTAAGACACTGATGACCGTATTGGTCACAACGGCGGCGATTGCTATAGGTGCGCCTGCCGCACTCAGCGCCAATATCGCTGTTGTTGGCGGTTCTAACGATGACGCTTTTTGGAACCTCATCAAGAAGGGCCTCGACGACGCGCGCCCTGCCGTTGAGGCCAACGGTGGCAAGGTGAACTACCTGCGCCTCGTGAACTACGACAACTTCGCACCAGACGTCGTGCAGCTGATCCGCACTGCCATCAGCCAGAAGGTCGATGGTCTGGTCATTCCGAATTGGGTGCCGGAAGCTGAAGATCCAGCTATCAAGGACGCGATTGCTGCCGGCATCAAAGTTATCCTGATGAATGCAGGCGGGGCTGACAAGGCCAAGGAACTTGGTGCGATCAACTACGTCGGATCAGATGAATATGTGGCTGGCGTGACCGGCGGTGAATACTTTGCTGCCCATGGCCAGAAACACGTCCTTTGCATCAACACCCTTCCTGGCACTGCAAACATCGAAGCACGTTGCAAGGGCGTCATCGATGGCATCACTGCCAAGGGCGGCAAGGCTGAGCAGCTGCCATTGCCCTCAACCAGCTTTGGCAACCCGACTGCAGTGGCTGAAGCCATCAAGGCTGAACTACTGAAGGATGCCACAATCGACGGCGTCATCACCATCTCCGCTGGTGACGCTGATTCTGCTGCAATCGGAATTTCGCAGGCCAGCAGCGCTGCGAAACTGGGCAGTTTTGACTTGAATGGTGCAGGTCTGGACCGCATCAAGGGCGGCACGCAGGCCTACGCCATTGACCAGCAGCCCTACTTGCAAGGCTTCCTTGCTACCACGCTGCTGGCCTCGGCCATCGATTTCGGCACTTCGCTGCCGACTTTCCCTGTTCTTACGGGACCTGGCATTGTCGATGCGTCGAATATCGAAGCAACATTGGCTGGTGTAGCCAAGGGCGCTCGCTGACAGTCTAAGATCTGTGTTCCGGCTTGCGGACATGTTCCGTGGGCCGACACATCTGAGGGTCCGGGCTCGTGCCCGTTTTCTGACGTCGCTCAAATTTGCAACTCTGAGGAAAGAGATTCCCATGAACAGCAGTTTCTCGCTCGGTAGTCTAATGCGCCGCCCTGAAGCCGGCGCCTTCCTTGGTCTTTTGGCAGTCCTCATCTTTTTCGGAATTTTTGGCGGTTTGAGCTTTCTCCAGGTCGCCGGTCTTTCGAGTTGGCTGAATGTTGCAGCCACGCTCGGCATCATCGCCATTCCCGTCGGCCTCCTTATGATTGCCGGTGAACTCGATATTTCAGTGGGGGCAATGGTTCCTGCTGGCGCTATGACAACTGCAATCATTTCAGGTCATTTGGGACAGTCTATCTGGCTTGGCATCGCCGCCTGTTTGGCCTTTGGCGTGATCGTCGGTTTGGTGAATGGATTGATGGTCATCAGAACCAATGTGCCGTCGCTGATTATCACACTCGGCAGTTTGTTCTCTGTTCAAGGCATGGTTCTGGCCCTTTCGGTTCTCGTAACCAAATCGACAAGTGTACCGCTGAAGACTGAAGGCCTTGCCAAGACGATTTTCGGCGACTTCATCTTCGATCAATTTCAAGTGATTTGCCTCTGGTGGCTTGCCGCAACGGCCGTCTACGTCTTCTACGTGCACTATTCACACTTCGGAAACTGGATATTTGCCATGGGCGGCGACAAGGTGAGCGCCCGCAATGCCGGTATCCCAACTAGGCGTTTGACCGTCGCACTCTTCGTGCTGTCCTCCACATCTGCAGCATTCGTCGGTATGTGCCAGGCCATACTTTACAATTCGGCCCAGGTTGCCGGTGGCCAGTCCTTCATCTTCAACTCGATCATCGCAGTCGTAGTCGGCGGCGTACTCCTCACCGGCGGCTTCGGCTCGGTGATCGGGATTTTTTTGGGGACAATCACCTTCGCCGTGGTCAACCAGGGCATCTACTACACCGATTTCGACCGCAACTGGTCCAGCCTCATCATCGGAGTTTTGCTGCTGCTTGCAGTGTTGATGAACAATACATTTAGGGACTTGGCGCTGACCTATACGCCCAAGAAGAAGGGAGGAGTATGAGTCATGAAAACACCCATTCTGAAGCTTTCCAATGTCAACAAGTCCTTCGGCCCGATCGACGTGCTGCATGACATTTCTCTTGAAGTCTTTCCCGGCGAAGTATTGTGCCTCCTGGGCGACAATGGCGCCGGCAAGTCCACGCTCATCAAGCTGCTCTCGGGTGTTTTTATTCCGACCTCTGGTCAAATCGAGATGGATGGTAAGGGCGTGAGTTTTTTGAGCCCGCGTGAAGCCAGCAATCATGGCATCGCAACGGTCCATCAATTTGGCGGCACCTTCCCACTCATGAGCATCGGACGCTCGTTCTTCGTCGGCCAGGAACCAAAAAAAGGTGTCGGTCCCTTCAAGATATTTGATCGCAAACGCGCTAATGAGATCGCTGTAAGGGCGGTGCGTGAACTCGGCATTACGCGAATTGACGATGGGGACAGGCTTGTTGGTGGTCTCTCTGGAGGTGAACGCCAAGCGCTTGCAATTGCCCGTGCTGTCCATTTCGGCGCCAACGTTTTGATCCTTGACGAGCCAACGGCCGCACTTGGTGTCAAGGAAGCAGCGCACGTACTGCGCATCGTGTTGCAGGCGCGCAGAAAGGGCATCGCCGTGGTCTTCATCACGCATAATGTTGTCCATGCTCTGACGGTTGGTGACCATTTTGCCGTTTTGATCCGGGGAGCAAAAGCAGCCGACTTCCGCAAGGGCGACAAGAGCCGGGAAGAGCTCACCGACCTCATGGCTGGCGGCGAGCAAATGGCTGAACTCGAGGCCGAAATCCAGAACTTTACGGCAGCTTAAAACTTACTGGGATGACGCAGATGACTGAATGGATTGATGCCTGCGCCCCAGGCGACATTGAAATGGAAGAATTGATCCGCTTTGATCATAGTGGAAAAACATTTGCGATCTATCGTAGCCCCGAGGATGAGTTCTTCTGCACCGAGGGCCTTTGCACACATGAAAAAGTGCATCTCTGTGATGGGCTGGTGATGGACCACACCATAGAATGCCCCAAGCATAACGGACAATTCGACTACCGCACCGGTAAAGCCCTTCGCATGCCTGCATGCGTCAATCTTAAAACATACAAGGCGAAGGTCGAAAATGACCGCGTCCTAATCGACATTTCATAGCCATGGCATCGCCTTTCACCCTTGCGGTCTGCGCCGAGATGCTCTGGCAGGACAAGCCCATGGACTGGCGCCTCAGGCGCCTCACCGAATTGAGTTTCCAATGTGGCATCTGGAACTGGGATAATCACGATCTCGGGATGCTGGAAAAGTCCGGCGCGACATTCTCTTCCATGACTGGCTACATTACGGGCCGGCTGGCCGATGATGAAGGTGCGACCGAGCTTCTGGCCACAGCGGAAAAATCCATTGCTGTTGGCAAGCGCCTCAATGTGGCGCGGCTTAACCTGCATGGCACAGGCCTGGGTGACAGGGGTTTGCCGGTTACACCTTGCGAAGCTGTGACTAGCGCCATGTGGCTCAAAGCGCGCGACACGCTGAATCGTATTGCTGACCTCGCTGAAAAACATGGTGTCGTGTTCATGTTGGAAAACCTGAACCTGCCGGTCGACCACCCCGGCGTTCCCTTTGCTCTGGCCAAGGATACCCTGGCGCTCGTCTCTTCAGTCAACCAGCCTGGCCTTACGCTCAATCTTGATCTCTATCATGCGCAGATCGGCGAAGGGAATCTCATCGAACTCTGCCGGGACTGTCTGCCATGGATCGGCGAAATCCAGGTGGCCGATGTTCCGGGCCGCAAGGAACCGGGCACCGGCGAAATCAACTATGCCGGCATTGCAAGAGGCTTGAAGCAGATGGGCTATCGTGGCCCCGTGTGTATGGAAGCCTTTGCCTCCGGTGATGCGGATAAAGCCGTAGAGGCCTTCCGCACAGCATTCACGGTTTGATGGAAAAGTACTGGCTATGAATACAAATCTTGGTCGTCCGACAGTTGCCGACATCCGCGCCATGAAGGCGCAGGGACAAAAGATTTCCATGCTTTATGTCACGACGGCTGAGGAAGCAGCGGCGGCCAGCACAGCGGGCATCCATATGCTGTCCATCGAAGGCCGCTTTTTCACGGCGGAAATGCGCGACGCCGCAGGAAGCTGTTTCGTTCAAGTAGGCCTGCCCTATGGACCATTCGGCGATTTGCTGACAGCGGAAGACTATCTGCGCGCCGCTTTCCACTTCATGAAGCTGGGTGGCGACTGCTTCTATTGCGCGGCTTCGCTCGACATCCAGAAAACGCTGTGTGACAACGCCGTGCCGGTCGTGGCGCATGTGGGCCTCATTCCCTCGCAATGCACGTGGACGGGCGGTTTCAAGGCAGTGGGCAAAACGGCGGAAAGCGCGCTCGCCGTGTGGAACCATGTGAAGCGGCTGGAAACCATTGGTTGCTTCGGTGCAGAACTTGAAGTCGTGCCGGACCGTGTGGCCGCCGAGATTTCCGCCCATACAGCATGATCATGCTTGGCATGGGCGCAGGTCCAGGCGCTGATGCGCAATACCTATTTACGGAAGATGTGCTGGGCCATACGGCGGGCCACAAACCACGCCATGCCAAGACCTACCGTAATTTTGCCGCCGAATTCGAGCGCCTGCAGGCCGAGCGCATCGCTGCCTTCAAGGAACTCATCGCCGACGTGAACTCGGGAATCTATCCCGCCCCAGAACATGTGGTGCCGGTCAACGACGAAGAGTTCGAACGCTTCAAGTCGTCCATTTCTGCCTAACCCCATATATTTGTTGCAGCGATCTTTTGGATCCGGAGTGTAGATTTTCATGTCCCAACCTAAAGATCTGGCCGAGTTGAAGGGAATGATTGCGAAGCGGCAAATTCAAGTGCCTCTGAAACTGCAGCATGTCTTGGAATATATGCTTGAGAACCCTGCTGACGTGGCCTTCTCCAATACGCGAAACCTTGCAAGGAACTGTGATGTTTCAAATTCCACAATCGTGCGGGCGGCCAAAGCGCTGGGCTTTGATGATTTCAAGGGATTCCGGGAGCTATTCAGACGCGAACTGAGGCAGAGGAGGGGGCTCTTAGGTGAATGAGCCTGGACGCGCGTGCGAGAGAAATGAAGCATGAGCTTCTCCTGCGGCGCTGCCATACGGTCTATTTTTCCATTTCGCCAACCAAGGCCAGCAGGCCCCTGAGAATTTCAAGGGGCGGCGGCGGGCAACCCCCGATGTGCAGATCGACGGGAACGATGTCCTTGACGGCGCCGGCGCAGGCGTAGCTGCCGGCGAAAACACCGCAATTGGCCGCGCAATCGCCCACGGCCACCACCCATTTCGGTGCCGGCGTTGCGGCATAGGTGCGTTCCAGCGCCTGGCGCATGTTCCAGGTTACCGGGCCGGTGACCAGCAGCACATCGGCATGGCGGGGCGAGGCCACGAACTTCAGGCCGAAACGCTCGGCATCATAGACCGGGTTGTTGATGGCGTGGATTTCCAGCTCGCACCCGTTGCATGATCCGGCATCGATTTCACGAATTGCCAGGGACCGGCCAAGACGGGCCCGCGCCTGCCTGCCCAGCATCCCGGCGAGTTCAGCCACCGCTGCACTGCCGGGCTGCGGCGGAGCGATTACGGCGGAACCTTCAAGCAGCGATCTGAAGAGAAGTGAGCGCATGGTGTCCTACATGTCATGCCCGGAATAGGAGCAGTTGAATGACTTGTTGCAGAGCGGGAAATCGGCAACGATATTGCCTTCAATGGCGGCTTCAAGCAGTGGCCACTGGAAGCAGGATGGATCGCGGGCATGAAAATTCGCCAGTCGTGCCGCCTCGTCCAGCCGCAACGCGATGAACACATCACCCCGGAAACTTTCAACCATCGCAGCGCCTTCGCCGGCGCGTGCCTTGGGCTGGGGGACATAAGGGGGCCGGGGACCAGCAGCTTCAGCATCTGCCGGATGAGTGCAATGCTTGAGCGGACTTCCTCGATGCGGATCCACACCCGCGCGTCGACATCGCCTTCCTTGTGAAGCGCCATGGTAAATCC
>CAWELV010000003.1:0-18660 GCA_963810045.1 uncultured Alphaproteobacteria bacterium
ACACGACAATGGAGTCGGCGATGGTGCGGCGCGAAGTCATAGCCGCCATCACCTGTCACGCCCATGCCAAAGCCCTGTTCGATGGCCATTTGCGAGCGCGAAAGGCCCAGCAGGGTGACGGCATAGTTCACCAGCGTCGGCACGAAATCGAAGACCAGCTGATCGCGGTCCTTGTCGAAGATCGCATGCATCGGCTTGATCGAGGTCAGCGCCCACCAGAACGATGGGGAACATGAAGATGCCGGTCACGAGCACCGCCAGCGACGTCGCGCAACAATTGCGCAGTGGCCGTGACATGTTCCATCAGAGCTTCACCTTGAAGATCTTCATGAACAGCGTTGAAACAACAATCACCAGGATGAGCGTCATCAGCGCAATTGTGGAAGCATAGGGGAAGTCCGCATTGCCGAAATAAATGCGTCCGGCATAGGAGGTCATCGTTTCGGTCGCCGTTCCCGGCCCTGAATCGGTCATCACCTTCACGTAGTCAAAGGCGCGAAACAGATCGATGCCGCGGATCAGCACGGCGATGGCGATGACCTTCGACATCATCGGCAGCGTCAGCTTGAAGAAGGCCTGAACGTGGCGTGGCGCCATCGATGGCGGCGGCCTCAAACGGTTCCTTCGGCAGGGAGCGCAAGCCCCGCCAGCATGATCAGCACCATGAACGGCGTCCATTGCCAGATTTCGGCCAGCAGCACGCCCGCCATGCGCGGTCGAGGCCGTGGCCCAGGATGGACATAGCCTGGCGGCAGCAGATCCGGTGGCGATAGAAGCCGCGCGCTCAGCACGCCGAAGGAACCGTTGAGCATGAGCAGGAACATCATCGCCGTGACGGCGGGCGGCACCACCAGCGGCAAGGTCATCATGGCGCGCAGAAGGCCATAGCCCTTGCGGTCGGAATCGAGCAGCAGCGCAATCAGCCATGCCGAGCACCAGCTGGAGACAGAAGCGCCACGCCGGTATAGACCAAGGTGTTGCCCAAGCGCGTTCCAGACGCGCTCGTCGCCGAGCAATCTTCGACCAGTTGTAACCGGCGATCGAAGGCGAGCTTGCGCGGTGACGGGATGCTTGCGCTGCAGCGACAGCCAGACCGCATAGAGCAGGGGATAAAGACCGAAGATGACCATCAGGGCCGAGGCAGGCAGCAGCCACGGAAATGGATGCTCGGATATCATCCATCTTGGCAATAAACTTGTTCTTGCTGCTGCAGTGCTCATGAAGTGATGCGGCGCTTCAGGAAAAGGCGGCAAGGCGCAACAATGCGATCATCACTCACGCTCCGAACCTCCCATTTGAACTTTTGTTTTTTTTAGTTACAATTGTTCAGAGGAGTTAAGAACTAATGCATTATGGTGTCAATGATGATTTTTGTCGGCGGTTTGCGCTATTGGAAGCATAACTTAAAAAACCCGATCGGAGCATCGCTTATGAAATCTTCGTCCGGCACGCGTGCAGACGTTTCAGCCCATTGAAGGTTTCCCCACAGCTGAGAAGCGCAAGGTTCGGGCGGTGCTGACCGACATCGACGACACCTTGACTGAATCCGGGCGGCTTCCCGCCATTGCCTATCAGGCCCTTGAGAACCTTCACGAAGCGGGGCTGATTGTCATTCCGGTAACGGGCCGCCCGGCTGGATGGTGTGACATGATTGCGCGGCAATGGCCGGTGGATGGCGTGGTGGGAGAAAACGGCGCGTTCTATTTTCGTTACGAGCAGGGGGCGGGCCGCATGATCCGCAAATATATGAAATCGCCCGCGGAGCGCGCCGCTGACCGCGAACGGCTCAACATCCTGCAATTGCAGATACCCGGCATGGTTCCGGGCTCGGCCATTGCCAGTGACCAGGCTTACCGCGAAGCTGACCTCGCCATTGACTTTGCCGAGGATGTTTCTCCGCTTCCTCCGGCCTCGGCGAAACGCATCGTTGAAATATTCGAGCAGCAAGGCGCCACCGCCAAGGTATCTTCCATTCACGTGAATGGCTGGTTTGGCGGATATGACAAGCTGACAACCAGCCTTCGCATGTTGCGCGATGAATTGGGAATTGATGCGGCGACACATCGTGAAGCGATTGTCTTTGCCGGCGACAGCCCCAACGATGCTCCCATGTTTGGCTATTTTCCAAACTCGGTTGGCGTTGCCAACGTCATGCGTTTCAAAGACAGCCTGCCGGCGGCGCCCACATGGGTAACTACAAAACCCGGCGGCCAGGGTTTTGCTGACTCGCGAACCATTTGCTCCAAAAATAAATTTTCCTGGTTCGGTGCCGTTTAACAAGGAAATCGAATCATATTAGTCCGTATACGGACGATTTATGCTTTTGCGTGGCCATGCTTCATGACGTATCGGGCTTCATCGCTTCCCAGGCGAGGTCATCGCATTCGATGAGCACTTCATCGACTTCGTGAATGGGCTTCCGGCGGTAACCCGGCGGACGGCCCGTGCCGGAGCGGCGACAGGAACTTGTGGCCAGGTGCGGCCTTCCGCCTCTGCTGCCAGCGGGCGAGACGTTTGGCCTGGCGCGGAAGGTCCTCAAGGGCTGACTTGAGGGCCTGAAGCCTCCGGGTAAGACCTTGGGCGCTGGCCAGGCCATCGGAGGGCGGCGGAGGAGCGGCGGCGGGGGAGGGAGCGCGCGCTGCCCGCGCTGCAAATATGGCTGCAACCGTGGGATCGGGTGGGGAGAGGAAACCGATGCGCGGGACAAGCCGGGTGGATTTCATGGCCCGTACAGGCTTGATACGTTTCCGCGGATCAAAGAGCTGGAAAGAGGGAGGCCTGCTGCTCCCCACGCCCTTGGCCGTGGGCTTTGCCGGCTTGGGACGCAAGCTCGGACGCGAAGGAGCAAGCTTCACCACAAGGCCGCGGGCGGCAATGACGATCAGGCGCCGCACGGCGGATTCAGCCGGGCGGAGCACCCGCAGCACGGCGCGGTGGACCGAATGCGGAAGCCTCGCCACCGTGGCCATACCTGCAAGCTCCAGCATGGCGAAAAGGTCCGCAATGATGCCCTTGAGCGCTTCGCTGTTGCGTTTGATGGCCAAGTCCCAGTCCAAGTGATCTCCTATCCGGCATGAGAACAATACAGGAACACAATGGCATAGTAGGAATATAGTGTCAAGGGCTTTTATTCATATTGCAAATGGGCCGCCCCTCACCCTTCCACGCGTTCGGCGCGGACCCCAACCCTCTCCCCTGCTAAAGCGGGGGTATAGTGATAAGCTAGAATTTGAACATCGATGACTACACCTGATCGAGTTCGAAGAACATTTTCAGGGGAGCCAGTTCTGTGCGGATTGCCGATCAGCCAATCCCCATCCCAATGCAAAATATGCCTAGTTCTGCACTTGTCCGCTGTTTGGGGCAAACCAGACCAATTTGATAAGCATTCAATTAGGCAGCTTTTGACAGTGATCTCAACTGGTCGCTGCAACACATGCATTAAATCTCTCTGCTGGCGTTTCAAATTGCAATGTCTTTCTTGGCCGTTCATTTAACTGGCGCGCAATACTGTTGAGATGTGTCTGTGAATGCACTGACAGATCGGTTCCTTTTGAAAGATACTGCCTGAGCAGCCGGTTGGTATTCTCGTTGGAACCACGTTGCCACGGACTTTGTGGATCGCAGAAGTAAACATCAATATCAGTCGCCATCGTAAACCGTTTGTGGTCAGCCAGTTCCTTGCCCCGATCCCATGTCAGTGACTTGTAGAGTTCTCGCGGCAGTTTGTGAGATTGTTTTATCAGGGCCGATACAACACTTTGCGTGTCTTTGTTTGCAACCTTGACCAGCATGACATAGCGGGAATGACGTTCAACAAGTGTCGCTATATAACGTTCTGAACCGCCGATAAGATCGCCTTCCCAATGCCCGGGTACAGCCCGATCCTCCACGGATGCAGGTCTATGCCTGATTGATACGGCATCCTTTATCTGGCCAAGTCCACCTCGCTTCAAACTGGCATATCTGGAGCGGCGTATCGTGCGCTTCGAGCGAAGATACTGCATGAGTTCCTTCTTCAGCACACCGCGTGCCTGAACAAACAGACTTCGATAGATCGTCTCGTGTGACACCTGATTGCGTTCTTCTCCGCGGTACTTTCGCTTCAGCCAGCCTAATCTGTTCAGGTGACCAGTTCAATTGGAGTTTCCGTGATACTGTCCGGCTCAAGGCAAGGTTGCAAGCCAGTTTGCACGATTTGGGGCGATGGGCCCGATCCCAGGCTGCCTGATCGGAATAGACGGCTCTATACGCACCACAACCGCCATTGCGTTTGACTTCACGGCTGATCGTCGACGGTGAGCGCTGCAACCGCTGTGCAATGCAGCGCAGGGATAAATGGCTCTCAAGTCCTCTCGATATTTCTTCACGCTCAACAAGGGTCAACGCAAGCCTTGATCGCGCTCGTGCAGGAGGACGAATACCACCTGTGCGGGACAATAATGGATAGATCGAGGATGAATCCCGATCAAACCCACGTCCAATCGAACTCATCGACTCGCCACACTGCCAACGATCCCAAATTTCTGACCTCTGTTCAGCGGTAAAATATATCCGACGCCTGTATCTCATTCTAACACTCCATCTTTCCAACAAAGATTAAAGTGTTGCGTCGATCAATTGAGACCACCACCCATTCCGGACATAAGATCACTCGATATACGGTATGTTCCTTTTCACTAATGTGCTTCATCTGCGTCAATCGCTGACCTTGAAGAAGCTCGGACAGCCCATTTCATTAGTCGAACAGCCGAAATGGAGTTCTTATCGTCGGCAGACACTCGTTTATTGAGCCACGGAGAAAAGTGACCAATACCGGGGATATGAGATAATGAGGTTGATGATGCTTCCCTTAGACTTAGAGCCTGGCGAATCCTGATCCATGAAGCGGAGCGACCTGCTGGGAACAGCCGGTCTCTACCCCTAGCGGGACTCGGCTGTCTTGATGGTGACAGTGATCGCAATCACATGACAACTCTTCGCGAAATTCCTGTGACTTGTCGATGGACTCTTACCACCCTCCGTCTATTCATTAGCGCGAGTTGTTCGGCAATCAAGCGTTCGAGCAAAGTCAAGGGAAAACTCTGCCTTGATGAGGACGGAGTTGGGTCTCATGGTACAAAAAGGTACAATAATCTTCACTTTGTTGCATGGTCGCCACCATGGCCAAGGCACAGTCTTGCGAATGATGCCAAATTGCCCCATCCTTAACTTAAACACGCCAATAGTTCAGGGAAGTTCTACTTACGAAGCAAACGCGATATCTTTGATGGGTTTGAACTTGGGTCTATGGACTATGCTGGTTCCTGGACCGCAAGGATCAAATCAAGGGTATGTTCAAGTGAGCAACATTGATATTGAGCAGGCCAGGGTTGTGCCGGAATTCGGCGAACAGTCTCGGCTAACTGTTCTCAGCTATGACCTTGTTGATTTAACATCCATCCTCGCCACCTCTGACCTGGAAGACTACCAGGATCTCATTGCAGCTTTTCAACGCATGGTCTGCGGCGCAGTGGCAAATGCCGGGGGATCGTCGCCCGAAATTGCAGGAGACGGCGGGGTGACCTTCTTTGGCTCGCGTGCCGATGCTCACGACGCGGCGACTTCTGCCATTGAAACCGGATTGCAGATCGTCGAAGGCTGCAGGCTACTTTCCCAGGAGCGAGCGCGGAATGACCTGCATGTTCGCATCGGGATTGCAACTTCCAAAGTGGTCGTTGAGCGGGGCAATCGCCGTTCGGATTTAGCCAAGGTGACGGGACTTGCCCCGGCCATGGCCACGCGGCTCCAGGCCTTGGCCCAACCAGATACTGTGCTTGTGTCTCAGGAAGCGCGGGATCTGGCGGGCAGGTCGCACGTGTTCAGGTTTCTGGGAGAGCGCTCCCTCAAGGGTTTTGCCCAAACCGAGGGCGTTTGCAGGCGCTCAGGCACAGGCTAGCCGTGGATCGCTTCTTTGCATTTGGCAGTGTCTCAAACGAAACCGTTGGCCGCGAGGCAGAACTTCAGATCGCCGTGAGGGCCTGGCAAAAGGTCGTTGCGGGGAACGGCAGTGTCCTGGTCATCGAAGGTGAGGCCGGTATTGGAAAGTCACGATTGTTGCGCGAAATACGCAAAATCACCAGAAAACAGAGGAGCAGGATGCTTCTGCTGCAATGCTCCCCCAGCGGAATGCGCACTACCCTCCACCCCTTGTTGAACGACATTCTCAAACTTGCACTGAGTTCCGGAAGGTCATTGGACCTCGATATGGTCCGCAGCCTGTTTTTGCGTCAGGGAATCGAAGATGACGATGCCATTGGCATTTTTTCATTCTTGCTTGGTGCCGGTGGGCCCATTGCTGAACGGCTGAAGGATGAGCCCGCTGACAAAATTCGCGAAAAAGTCCATTGGGCCGCCTGGCGTTGCCTTGAGTTGTTCGCCACACGCGGACCCCTTGTGCTGGCAGTCGAAGATGTCCACTGGATCGATCACACGTCGGGTGAAATCCTCAATTGGATTGCCGAATCGGTTGGCGATCTCCCTGTTCTGATCATCGTCACCTCACGCGTGCCATGGCCCGGACTGTGGAAAAAGAGACGAACATCGAGCGCATTCCGCTGCATGGATTGAAGTATGATGATACGCGCGATGTGATGGGCGCCCTCCTGCGAATTGATCATGCAGAAATCCCACCAGATTCAGTAGAGCTGGTGCATCAGATGACAGGAGGCATTCCGCTTTTCATAGAAGAATTCTGTCGATGGAAGTCGGAAGGAATTCCTCGAATTGGGGAGAAGCCCGCAGGCGCCGCCTTAGGAGCGGAAATTGCCACCTTCGAAAACATCCTTTCAAGTCGCATCGAATCCATCAATTTCGCCACGGAGATAACAAGTGGCGCTGCTGTCATTGGGCGCCAATTCGCACTCGGCCTTTTGGAGCGAGTTCTTCCTGGACTTAATCAACACATCATCCAGGATGTGCTTGGCGCGCTCTGTGATGCCGGAATTATCGTCCGCAGCCGAATTCCCGGTACGCTTGCTTTTGCATTCCGGCATTCGTTGTTTCAGGAAACCATCTACAACGCCACCTTGCGGAAGTCCCGACGGGAGTTCCACAAGCGCATATTCTCTGCAGTTGCAAACAGTAAGTCACTTGCACCCTGGATGGGCCCTGCCGAACTTGCCGAGCATGCAGAACATGCAGAGCAATTCGAGGATGCTATTCCACTCCACGTTGCGGCCGGGCAGACAAGCTTCTCGTTGTCTGCCATGGTCGAAGCACGGCAGTTGCTCGATCATGCGCTTGAATTGGTTGGCAACATGCCAGATTCCGATGCTCGGGATGTGTTAAAACTAACTTCAATTTCTGCAATTGGTCCGGTTCTCACCAGCATGGAAGGATCAACGTCACCGCAGGCCTGCAAGCTCTATGAAGAGGGCGTGGGAATTGCGCGCCGGCGCCCGGCTGCTGAACAGGCAAAGTGGTTTCCCATTTATTGGGGATGGTGGTTTACGGGGTCTGACTTTGCAATCCAGCGGCAACGCGCCCAGGCAGCCATCAGTGACCTCGGTTCAATCGCCGATGCTGAAGTACAACTGCAGGTGAGGCACTGCCTATGGGCAATTGAATTCAATCTTGGCCACCATGATAGCTGCATTGAAGCCGTAAATGCCGGATTGGAAATTTACCAGGCCGGACACGGTGCAGAAAGTCTCACACTTTATGGCGGCCATGACGCGCGCGTTTGTGGTCTCGGGCAAAGGGGACTCTCCCTGTGGTTTGCCGGCCATGTTGCCGACGCCGTGCGATCGGTAGATGAATCACGAAAATGGGCGGATCGACTGGGTCACGTGGGAAGCATCGCGCACGCCTGTGACATTCAGGCCATGTTGCACCGATATCGGCGCGATTTCCAAAGCCTTCGCGCGATTGCCTTAGACATGAAGAGCATCGCTGCCCTACATAACATTCCATCGCTCTCCGCAAAAGCCGAGCTGTTTGAAGGCTGGTGCATTGGCCTTACCGAGAATCCACAGATCGGTCTGGACATGGTCGAGCGCGGAATGGCTGTACTTTGGAAAATCGAAACCCCTGAAGACTTTCCGGTCTATTGCGACATGCATGCTGAACTCTTGGCGCTACGAGGAGACGTTGAGCAAGGCCTTCAGCTCGTCACCAAAACAATCGCGGAAGCAGAGCGGACCGGACAAGCCTACTGGCTCGCGGAACTGCATCATCGGCTCGCTCGACTTATGCATGCCTGCGACATGAATAGAGAGGCGATTGCCCTGGCGCTTGACCGGAGCTTGGGCATTGCTCTCGCACAAAACTCCATTTCCTTGCTACTCAGCGCCTATGAAACGCTTCATACCCTAAAAGTATCTCCGGAACTCGAGGGGAAGTACAAGAATGACGTTGAGCGGGCATTGAACAAGATAAGCTTCAGAACAAGGGCAGTCAGAAGGGATGGCGCTTCCGCAGCATACCTCAGTGGTTCAAGTGAATGCACCTGAATTGGTGTGTGTTCAGACTGATCCGGTAAATCTTGACCACGAAGGGCGCGTCGGTCCGCCGCCCTCTGCGGCATTAGACCTGTTGCTCCCATTGACACGAAGTATGGGCATAACGCGACTTGCCGACCTGACTGGTTTGGACCGGATCGGTCTTCCAGTTGTCCAAGCTGTGCGGCCAACGTCGCTGTCAAATGCCGTTTCGCAAGGTAAGGGCGTTGATCTTTGTGCCGCAGCTGTGTCTGCGATTTTCGAGACTGCAGAAACATTCTGTGCAGAGCGTATTGACAGCTTTGGCGTCGTTGAAACCTCGGCTGATGCACTTGCAGCGCCCGAGGGCTGGTTCGAGAGCCATCTGATGCCACCAGCCACCTCCCATTGGCGGCAACAAACCATCCCATGGGCGATGGGAGAAGATCTTTACTCCCACAAGACCCACCCCGTTCCACTTGAACTGGTACATACGGCCTACGTCCATCCTATGCTTGATCATGACGGAATGTTCGCGAGCTCGACGAGTGGCCTTGCCGCTGCCTTCAATGACTGCGATGCCACCCTGCATGGATTGCTGGAATGTGTCGAACGCGATGGCTTGGCTCGTGCCTTGAAAGTGCATGGGTTCTTTCAGCGTTTCCGACTCGATATCGGAACTGTGGAAGACGAAGCTCTCCTCGATTTGATTGAAATGGTTCAGCGCGCAGGCATGATCGTGGGCCTTTGGCATATTGAGGGCGCCGGAGGCATACCTGTGGTCTGGTGCCATTTAATGGAGACAGAACAGGCGCACCTCCCGATCATGTCCTACCCAGCCGAAGGATCAGCCGCAAGCCTGAGCATCGAGACTGCCGCCCGCAAAGCCATCATGGAGGCGGCACAGTCGCGCCTTGCGGCCATTGCCGGCGCGCGAGAAGACATAACGCGGGCCGCCTATCCGAAATATCCGGACTGGGAGCACATTGCAGCCCACCGCAAACTGCTCAATGAAGGACCTGCCAGCTTAGATTTTCGCAAGCTTCAGCTTGATGTGTTGCCTGGAAACGGCCAGTGGCTGCCCTTCCTGCTTTCGAAGCTCAAGGCAAAGGGAATTTCTTCGGTTCTTACCGTCAGGCTTGATACCTCCCCTTGCCATGATATCCGGGTTGTCAAGGTTCTGGTGCCCCAGTTGATTCCGCTGTGTGAAGGATGAGCGACATGAACCACGATCCTGTCACTCATGGACCAATTATTGTTTTCCTTGGACCGACCCTCGCACTTGGCGAAGCGCAACAAAACTTAGACGCCATTTACCTGCCGCCCGCCGCCCAAGGATCCGTGATCCGAGCGGTAGAGCGTTTCCGTCCTTCGGCCATACTGCTGATAGATGGCAGCTTTCAAAGCGAACCCGCAGTACGGCACAAGGAGTTACTGTGGGCTTTGAGCCGTGGAATCCGGGTGGTCGGCACGGCCAGCATGGGCGCATTGCGGGCGGCGGAGCTTTGCCGGTATGGCATGGAGGGAGTTGGATTAATTTTTCGTTGGTACCGGCGCTGTCAGTTTGCTCCGGACGATGCAGTTGCCGTCCTGCACGGACCATCTGAAGTGAATTGCAGCCCCCTCACCCAGGCGCTTGTCGATCTCCGCATGTCCTTTCGATTGGCTGAACGACACGGCCACATAGATGTAAACCTGCGGCAAAGGTTGGATTTTGCCGCAGCACAACTGAATTTTCGCGATCGGACCATGGACCATGTTGTGAGGCACGCAATGCAGGCGGACACATGCCCGGATGCTGAAATGCACGTGAGGCTCGTTCGCAAGCTGGAAGCATGCTTCACCTCGCAAAAGGCAAGGGACGCGCGATTGGCCCTGCAAAAGTTGGGTGCGTGGCAGCCTGAACGGGTACAAGCTCCTGCGCCGTTTACCGCCACCCAGGCATTCGTTGCTGATCTCGAAGCCGCTGGCATCGAGCCACAGATGCTCGCAAACGTTTCGGAAGTGAATCCAGTTTCCTGACGTGGGCATTCATGTTACAATCAATCCATCTTGGCCTAAAAATTCTTTCTATGGATTGTACGTCATGTGGGAACATGAGGCAGGCATTTCCCTGGACGGTGCGACTGGCACCGGCTCTCCACTTGGAACGCGTTTCCTGATTTATCCCCAGGCGCCCTACATTCCAGGCTATTCAAACCCCGAAACCGTCTGGATTTCAACGCCGCCGGACCGCTTGCAGGCAGGCCCGGCCGATTCACGCATGTATGTGCGCGATCCGGTTTTCGAAAAGGATCCCTATGAATTTCCCTATCTGCCTCCCTTCGTGGGCGATACCTATGCTCCAGCCGAAGCCGCGTTTGACGGTCACTTCGACCATCTCGTTCCCGGCACCCGGCAGTTCGTTGCAGCACACGCTTTTGCCTCAGTGCGCCGCGTTCTCGATATCTGGGAAAGCTATCTCGGCCAACCCATCACCTGGCATTTTGCCGATACCTACGAGCGCCTGGAAATCATCCCCTATCTCGACTGGCGCAACGCCCAATCAGGCTATGGCTTCCTGGAATTGGGACTAGACCGAAGCGAAACAGGAATGACCTCTCCCTTCGCCCTCAATTTCGATGTGATTGCCCACGAGGTGGGCCATGCCATTCTCTTCTCACTTTTCGGCATGCCCCAGGACGGCTCTGGCGGGGGAGACTTTGGCGCATTTCACGAGGCGAGCGCCGACTTGATCTCGCTGCTTTCATTCATGAATTTCGACAGCGGACTCGACCGACTTTTGCGACATTGCGACGGCAATCTCCTAGTGCTCAACGAGTTGAACCGCATTGCGGAATTGACCGGCGACCGGCAAATCCGGCTTGCGGGCAATGCACGGCGCATGTCGGAAGTCACCGATGAAATTCATGACCGGTCGCGCCCTTTTACGGGCGCCGATCTTCGACACGATCGTCGATTGCTTCCATCTCCGCCTCGTGCAGCAGGGCCTGGCCGACGAGCGGCTGCTGCAAGTGGGTGTGCGTGGTATCGAGGAAGACACTTTGCGCAGCATCTCGCAATTTACCGCAGCCGCCTTCCGCAGCCGCCCCTTCCTTTTCAAAACAGCACTGACTGATGCAAGGGATGATGTGGCCACCATTCTTAGCAGCGCATGGCCCATGCTCGATCCCAATAACCTTGAATTTCGTGAGGCAGCCCTGACCCTGTTGGGCGAAGCTGACAAGCGGAATGCCACGTTCACCTACAAGCTAGACGAAAATCTCGCGTGGCGGGAGTTGCTGTAAAAAAAACCAGGAGGACCTTGCGATGAGTGACGACTATCACAGACCGACTTACACGGCCCCGCAAAACACGATGCAAAACTCACTTGGTGCCTATGACGCAACGCAAGTGCGACTTTATGGAATACCAGGATTACTTGGAAACTTAGAACGGGAAGCCAAAGCAAAGCCAATAGATGTTATAACGGCAAGGGACGATAACATTGCGCTTGCCGTTATTGGCAGAACAAAAACAGGTTCGAACAACAATAGCACGCTATCTGAAAAGATAACGAAAGCTTTGGGTCTGGAACTCACGCCTTCGTCGTGGGTTTTCATGAATACGAAAATCCGTAAGTTCATGATCATGCTCGGCGCAATTGACCTTGATAAGGATGATGATCAGAAATTGACTTCTGGCGTCATTTTTGGATATGCCTATGAAGGGCATTGTTATGATCTTCCAAAGCCCAAGATCATGCTCATACCAACAGAGTTCTGAAGACATACCGAAAGACGATTGTGGTTATGATCTCAAAAAAGATGCCAATTACCGCGTCTGGATTGTCGACAAGTTGGACGAGTGCATAGAGCTCGACATGAACCAGGGGTTTATCGAACAGATTGTGCTCGACGCCAACCTGCCCGGCAAGAGATCGCCGAGCATGTATGCCGCCAAAATGCAGATGGCTCACCGGAGCGGGCGCTTGAGCGAGTAACCAACGGGGTCAGTGAGACTACAGAGTTGGGTGGCTTCCCTTCACGTCGAAGGCCTGCATTTCATTGCCTCGCTCGCCCTGCCGCTGCGTCCGGCCGCGTTGCCCGTAAGCCGCGGAAAACCTCCATTATGTGAGGTGGCTTACATATTTGCAGCGTTCGGCTGGCCATTGTTCTTCCCATGCCGCGGAATCGCATTCCCGCATATTTACAACATCGGAAGGCCCAATTCATGGACTTTGGGCCAATGAAAAGGCAAAGAAATGGGAACCCATCATTCAACAATCGCAAGGCTCACAACACCATTGAGCGGAACGCTCGCTAGGATTTCACACACCACGGTCCAGCACTTCGAGGCCCGGGCCCGGCAAGCTCCATTGGCGCGAGATTTAAGGACGCTTTCGGCGCTCGACCACTACACCCTGATCAACATTGGCATGCAAAGCTTTCATCAGCTGTCGCCAACCCAGCAGAAGGCGGCACTGGTAGAAAAAGTAAGGCAAACTTTTTGAGGATGGTCTGCTGACTGGAGACCGACATCTAAGAATGCATTGGGTAGTAAGATGTTTCGACCAGTCCGTCTTAGCTCTCCGGGCTTCGTCAGGCGTAGAACAACGGGCGAAGCCTGGTGCAGTCGTGGGGACTTCAACCCACAAGGAATTTCTTCCAACGGGTTTTAAGTCTGTTGCGTTCGGATGTATTAGCTTTCCTACCTCTGCTTCTGGCCCAAAGTAGAACACTTGAACCGATTGCGTCAGCTTCCGCTTTTGACCCAAGGTGGACCAAACGCAGTTTAGAATTGTCAGGCTCTGTCTCCGCTGCTCGCAGCAATGAAATTGGCGTCATGTTATGCATCATAGCTATTTGATGCGCGGATGGTGTTCGTATAGCATCCTCCGCAACATGTTTGACCGTCATGGAACGGCTATTGTTCAAATTTCGCGAGGTCTCGATGCGCTTGCGGGGGTAGCGTTAATGTCAATCGCATTGTTCGAACTTGCAAAGTAGGTTTCGGCACTATCAGACGGTTTTGTGTGGTTGCAAATGAAAGGAAGTTTCCGCTTCTGGCCCAGAGCTGACGTATTATGACTTAATGGGCAACTTCCGCTATTGACCCGAAGCGGACATCAAATGGCCAGATCGCACACAGCTCCCAGCGCCGCTCGTTTTCGCTCCCGGGCAACATTTGCGACATACCTCGCTGCCCGCTCAAGGTCGGCTATGGCGGCAAGGTGGCTCACTCCATCAAGCAGCTTTCTGGTTCTCGCCTGATGAATTTTATGGCGCGATCCAAAAGCCTGGCGAAACTGGTTCGTTCGTCGAAGTCAATAAGGCGCATCAGCAGCGCATATTCCGGCCGGCTTTTTGCTCCGCGCCGTCATCGAAAAACGTAAACCGTCGAAAACAGCAACATGAGCTTGAGCCGCCGCCGCCAGATCATTCCTTTTTGCACTAGGACGAAACGCCTTCTTCATCAGCTTTTCAACTTGGTGCGCGTCTTCGAGCAAACTGCGGTCAAACTCGGCCCAGGAATATTCGTCATTTAGGCTGTACAACTGATACCGGTACCGACACATTTCCAAGTCGTAACCGTGATCGGTCGGCTCGGGCAAAATTTTTTCGGCTACCAGTTGGCAAATCCGGCGGTCAGTGACACCAAGCTCTTGCGTGAGTTCTTTCTGTGAAACAGCTTTCATGTGGTCTCCTTTGGTTGGTCCGGAAGGGGAAATGGCGATTTCAAAAATCCGAAATATTTTTAAACGGCAGGCTCCGAATTACCCGCACACATGGCACTGGCGGGGCCCCTCGCAGTGCAACCTGTCGACGGTGATTTTGCGCCCGCTGCCTCGCTAGCCAGCGGGTTTTGAAACAGCGTTTCCCTTCCCTTTGAGACGAATGTTTTGGCTGTGGTTGTCCCTCGGGGCGCGCTTGTGGCTAGCGACATTTCGGGGTCGTAACTACCATCGGTCAGGATCGCCTGTGCCTCCCGACTTTTTCTTGTGGCTTGCATCGTCATAGCGAAGCTCCTTCGAGTTCATCGGCCAGGCGCCGCAGTAGCCGTGCCGTCGCTTGTGCCGTGGCATCAGGGCACGGTCACGCTCAAGGCAGGCAGTCGAATGGCTGATGGCAATTCGCTGATGCCTCGTTCAATCACCCCGTCTGCGGTGACGCTGAAGGTCGTGTGTTTGCTGAAGGTCATGCTGTTGCTCCTGTTCTGCTTTTTGAGGATGAAGGCGCGGGCCATGTCCTTGCCTTGTCGGCGAGAATTTGGGCCGCCGATTTTTGCTTCCTTTCTGGGAGCTGGTAAATTGATACGAGAAGGTCAAGTTCGGGCTCGAATTCGGTGATGAGGTTCGGGTAAGGGCAGTCGAGCAGACCGCGGGGGCTGCCGCTGCGCTCTTGGCGGGCGCGCGTCGCCCTCGCTGCTCTGTGGCCTGCTGTGGCTGCTCCCCACTGGTAGAATATATGTGTCCTGCTGGCGGGACAGATAAAGGGGGTAAATTGGGCTTTACTGTCCTGCTGGCAGGACTGTCAGGGGGTATTTCGTCCTCTGATTGTCCCGCTGTGCAGCACCGTTCTGTCCTGCTGGCGGGACTTGACGTCCTGCTGGCAGTACCGTGTTTTGAACTTTCGGGCTTCGGTCGCGTGGCTTCCTGTCGCGGAATTTTCCCTCCCAACGCAAAAGTCTTTCCTGGCGATTTCACCGGTGACGTCATCATTGAATTCGGTCAGGAGCCATTCGGTTGCATGCCGAACCTTTGCGATTAAATCCTCCTTTGGTGTTGCAAACAATGAAGCCAGTATCTTCGAGGATCTTGAATGGCGCGGGCGGCGGTCGATTTGGCCACGTTGCAGACTTCAATGGCAGCGTCTCGAACCGAGTAGCCAATGTGGCCGTTGTTGGAACCGTTGTAGCGGCTGGCAATGTCCATATAGATCGCCCGCTCAAGGGCGCTGAGCTGCTTCCAGCCGGCAGACTCATCAGCCAGTGGTGGAGTGCGGACGTGGCGGCTCTCGCCCTTTGTCCGCCCGGTTTTGTCGCTGCGTTTGCTTCATTCCAGCCCCTGTGCCTGGGCGGCGGCCTGTGCAGCCTGGAGGCCGTCTATGAGGTCCTGCAGTCGTTCGATCCTGAGAACAACGCCGGCCTTGCTGGGCCGCATCTCGCCATCGTCGGCTCGGAACGAGACCCGTTGCGAGATGAGGTTATAGCCCTTCCATTCGCCGACGGTGATGCGCAATTCTTCCGTGGCATTCT
Source organism: uncultured Alphaproteobacteria bacterium (assembly GCA_963810045.1). Classification (GTDB taxonomy): domain Bacteria; phylum Pseudomonadota; class Alphaproteobacteria; order Rhizobiales; family Aestuariivirgaceae; genus Aestuariivirga. The sequence goes on from CAWELV010000003.1 coordinate 15,696, forward strand.
TCTGGATAGTGGCGATGAGTTGGTCGGTCATGGCGTTTGAACCAATCACGTAAGATTAACTCGTGTTGTTTGCTGAAGCGGGCCTTTACGGATCTCACTTCACCGCAGTGCGGGCAATGCTCTTTTTTCCAAGGCCAGATTTGCGCCAGTGAACAAAGTGCCGATGGCGGCCAGCTTCTTCGAGCTGCACTTGGTTTTGAGCAAGATTTCGAATAGTTCAGGTGGGATTGCTGCTTTCTGTATGCACCTCCACAAGAAAACCTGGGAACGCCCATGAGCTTTGCCATGCGTCGCTCCGAATAGACTTCGAGGCCTTCGCTGCAATTGTTCAGATATTCATCCGCGGTGACGGCCGGCCGCCAGTTTGGCTGGTCTGCGTGGCTATGGCTCCCCGGGGAGCCACCGGCCTGGGCGGTGTGGGATCTATTCATGCTGCACCTCGACAACAACGAGATGCCGGTCGATCACATAGCCGGAAATTTGCGATGACGCTTGCGAGATGCCTTGGGAGGGGCTATTTAATGTCTTGATTTCGCTGTCCGCAAAATCAAATTCGGAAGCCCCGTCGCACCCAAAATGCGCGGGGTTTTTCCTTGATAATATGGAAGCCATTTTTCACACAGCCTCCGGAGTTTTCTTGAGCATGGTTTTCTCCATCTTGGGAATTGGCGCCATCACGGCGCGAAGTGGCTATGCTGCCGTTGCTTCCTTGTGACGGTCAGCAATACGTGCCTTGACGATTGAAAGCCATTCCGAGCGCAGCCAACGTGAGATGTTGGGGCCAACCTTTACAGGCTTCGGATATTTTCCAGTTGCAATTCCGCGGTAGATGGTAGCGCGGTTCACAGGTTTGGAACCGCCGATGATGGTGCAAACCTCATCAATGTCGATGAGGTCAAGTTCAGCGGCATCTACGGCCGTTGTTTCCTCAATGTAACCGTCTCCATGTGAGCCTTGCTCCTTGTTGCATGCGTTGACGCGCAACAATTCGCACAATTCGCCTAAGATGTATTTCCGGGAAATTTAGGAATTCGTGGAAGTCTGGCGTTTGGCCATAATTGCTTTTCCGCGTTCAAATCCCTTAACCTGCTCATAATACAACTCAGCGCATAGCGTCTTTCCCACACCATATTGTTTGCCAACTTCCTCGAACAGCGCTGCGTCAAGCTTGGCAGAAAACTTTGTTCGTTGTCTTTCAATCTCACCCCAAATTGGAATAGACTTCAGTTGTTTGGTACGGATGGCGCTTAAGTGAGCGCCTTTCGGAAAAGGGGGCCCGAATACATCGTCCCATGTCCGATACTGATATTGATGAAATAGCATCGCACAAGCTTCTTCTAAGGCTGTGACGGCCCAAGGCGAAATCGAGAACCCCATGCTGAGCTGCCACCCATAATGAATTGAACAGTGCAATCTTGTCGCCCCGCTCGTAACGCGTGCGATAGTATTCCAGCCAACGATCCGCCGGATCTTCTAGTTCGGGAAGTCCTTCCGTGAAGTACAATTCCTCATCCATCGGCGCGCGCCTTCATGGGAATGATGGTGGCCCCACGGCCATCGACAATTGCCGCAAGCCGATCCGCCCACAGCTCGAGCGCCTGGCGCTTCTCCTTGGCATAGTCATACTGGTTATAAACGGCCATTGTGATGCCGCCATTGGTGACGGTCCGATGGTTTGCCACGTAGCCGAGAACAACAGGGGCAACGCCAAGCCCTGCCATTCCCGTCGGTGCCGTGCGCCTCAGGTCATGCGCTGTGAAGTGGTCGATACCGAAACGGCCTTTGGGCCTCTCTTTTGAAGTTTCATGAGCCCGCCCGATAGTCCGAGCGACTGCCATTGGGGGTAGGGAGCCTTCTTCTCCATTTGGGAAAACAAATTCACTTTCGCCGGCGGCCGCTATCGTTTCCTTGATGATTTCAATTGCAAGGTCACTGAGCGGCACGACGTGAAAAACCATTCTTGGTCCGTGAGCCGTGCAGGAACCAGGTCTTGGAGGCAAGATCCAACTCATCCACCCGCATGCCAGCAACTTCTCCGACGCGTTGAGCCGTCACCAGGCAAAGCTTGATGATGCGTTGGCAGGTCTGTGACTTCGCCACAGAAACTGGCAGTCCGTTCCATAGGATCTTGATTTCTTCGATTGACAATACGCGTTCCCGAGGCGTCTCAACGCTTGGGGAGGCTGCACCCTCGAATGGATTGCTTTCGATATCGCCGCGCCTGACAGCCCAGCGGAGCATTGCCCGCATATCTTGAAACATAATTCGTGCCATTGTCGGCTTTTTCCGAGCAACGATGGCATCGAGGACGCTATTGAGGTCTCTCCGGTGAATGTCGGCAAGTGAGATGGAGCCGATGAGCGGCGTGACGTTGGAAGCCAATCGGGCTTCCATTTGCTTGGCGCTTCGCAAATTCGGCCGTGCATGATTTTTCAGGTACGACATCAATGAGGCCGGCCATCGTCATCTTGGAAGCGTCCTGGGCCGCGAAAACATCGCGAGGGTCCTTGCCTTCCTGAACATGTCCCTTGGCCTCTAGCGCCTTCCGACGCGCCACAGCGAGGGGCAGGGCAGGGTAACTGCCCAAAGTGATGCGGGCACGCTTGCCATCCTTTGGCGAAGTGAACGTGAAGGTCCAGGCGCGATGCCGCTTGGAGACCCGCAGCGCCAGGCCAGAAACCGTTGCGTCAAAATAGTCGGTCTGGGCTTCTAAGTCGGGTTTCGCGCCGGCAACAAAACGGTCAGTGAGTGCGATGCGTGGCATGTCAATTTCCCGCAGTTCGACCTGGTGTTGAAAGCAAATCAGGTCGCTTTCCGTACCTATTAGGTACGCCAGCGCGCTAGAGTGCAACAACATGCAACGGCCTGCGATAAAAAAATGTTGAAAACTGCGATAGAATAAAGCTTTGATAGTTGCGCCTTGTCGCGGCCAATTGCAGGAAATTGCGTGGCAATCTTCTTCTAA
>CAWELV010000004.1:0-29574 GCA_963810045.1 uncultured Alphaproteobacteria bacterium
AGCACTAGGTCGCTGGTTCGAATCCAGCCGAGGTCGCCAATTTTTTTCAAAGAGTTAGTCAAGCGCAGGAGAAGAACGCCGTATGGCTACGATAGGCCTGCGATAGTTCTGACATCATGCACCATTTTTGCCACAAATCGCGTTAAGCTCGTCTACCGATCGCATCAAGGTCGTGATCGCAGGATTGGTCGCATGAGCTTGCACTGCTTCGCGAGATCTAAGATCATCAGCCGTCGCGTGGATGGGCGACGTGCCAGAGCACCGGAACGTGCTCAGTGTTAAGGCATCTTATTGCGTCAACCAATGCAGCGTGAGGACGGAACAGGAGAGACCATGAGAAAAGTGATCGTCGGCGCGTTCGTTTCAGTGGATGGTGTGATGCAGGCCCCAGGCGGGCCGGAAGGGGACCCGACAGGCGGCTTCAAGTTCGGCGGCTGGGTCGCCCCGCTGGCAGACGGGGATCCGGTGTTTGGTGAAGAAATCGGCAAATTGTTCGGCGAGCCCTTCGATCTGCTTCTTGGGCGGCGCACCTACGACATTTTCGCGGCGCACTGGCCCTATGCCGAAGGCGGGCCATACGACGACATCGCCAGGACGTTCAACCGCATCACCAAGTACGTGGCGACGCGCAAAGGCGTGGACCTGACCTGGAAAGGATCAGTGGCGCTGCGCGACGCCGCCAAGGATGTCGCAAAACTGAAACAGAAAGACGGCCCGGCTCTCGTCACGCAAGGCAGCACCGAGCTTGTGCATGCATTGCTCGCCGCGGGCCTCGTCGACGAGATCCGCACGTTCACTTTTCCCTTGGTGTTGGGCAAGGGCAAGCGCCGGTTCGGCGACGACAGTCAGCCGCGCGCGTTCATACTGACGCATAGCGCCGTCTCGCCGAACGGCCTCATCGCCGCGACCTACATGCGCGATGGCGAGGTAAAGACGGCCACCGTTGGCGGCGCGAACGAACCCTCTGCAGCCGAGCTGGCGCGTCGCGAGAAGCTGAAGCGCGAAGGTTAGGCCAATCTGAACTGTGGGCCCGCTTTGCTCGTCGACCCGCCAAGAGACGGGACAAAAGCGGTTTAACGCCGGCTGTTTTGTGGAACTTTCTTCCCCACGCCTCGGTTTTATGACGTATGGCAAAAGGAGAGTTTCGATGGCCCATACTAAAGAACGTTTACTGCAGTGGCTTCGTGATGCCCACGCGATGGAAAAGCAATCTGAACAAATGCTGTCGGGATTGGCAGGTCGCATTAAATCTTATCCCCAGCTGAAACAGAAGATCGAACACCATGAGCGCCAGACCCGTGACCAGGCGCTGCGTATTCAGGGCTGTATTGAGCGGCTCGACGGGGATACATCTTTGTTAAAGGACGCCGCTGCGAAGTTCATTGCGGTGGGCCAGGGTTTGTCCGGACTTTTTGTTGGTGACGAAGTCATCAAGGGTTCGCTCGCCAGTTACACGTTCGAGCATATGGAAATTGCCTCCTATGAAATTCTAATTGCGGCGGCTGGGGAGTTTGGCGACGCAAAGACCGTCAAGGTTTGCGAGGAGATTTTAGCGGAGGAAGAGGAAATGGCGGAATGGCTGCTGGAAAATATCGAGCCAGTTACCAGGGAATATCTCAATAGAGAGGAAAAAGACTTGGCCGAGGCCAAGCGTTAGCCGCCCCCTTTGCTCAACACATGAACAATAAAGCGGTGCATAACCTCGTCCATGAATTGAAATCATAATTTCAATTGGGCAACGTCTCAGAAGCAGCAGGTGCGGATTTCCTGCCGGGGGCCTTCAATTTTCTGAGAAGTTTCGAGACGTGGCGGACGTACCCAAAATCAACAGTCATACCTTCGCGGCATTTCGCGCCCAGGCCGAACGCTGCTTTCTTCATGCGCAACTCGCACTCGATCATGAGACCAAATTGCGCTGGATGTCCCTGGGCGAAACCTGGCTGGCGTTTGCCGACAAGCTTGGAATGCGATGGCCAATGCCCGTGTCCGAACCATTGAAAAGCACTCTCTCTCACACCTACCACTGAGAAACTGGACCTTTACGGCGTAACAAAATCCCCGCATTTCGGCGCCGGCAGCGTTCCCCATGGCATGATCGGAACCGTGGAGGTTGAGTTCTGCGGGCTGCCTTCAATGATCTTGTCCGTGTAGGCCAGGTACACCAGAACATTCCGCTTGGCGTCGCAGCCGCGCACGATTTGCATTTTCTTGAAGAACAGCGAGCGGCGCTGGCGGTAGATTTCTTCGCCCTGGACGAACTTGGCCTTAAGCGTCACCGGCCCCACCTGGCGGCAGGCCAGTGATGTTTCGGAACGTTCTTCCGCAAATCCGGCCCAGCCGGACCATCCGCCAATTTCGGGTACCGTAAAATAGCAGGCAACACCCTCAACCTGGGGATCATCAATGACATAGGTTGCAAGCTTGGCATCGGGCGACAGCAAGCGCCACACGGTGGTCTTTTTGAAGATGAGTTCCGGATCATCGGAGCCTCCTGCGCGAAGGCTGTGACGGTGAGTGCCAGAAGCACTGAAATCAATACGAAAAACCGAAAAAATAACTTCATCCCAATCTCCTTTAGAGGTCATAGATAGGAATTATATCCGTCAGTTCAAGAAGATTTTTTGAGGCGGTCAAACCCTTGTTTTAAATCATCAATCAGGTCATCAGGGTTTTCAAGGCCGATATGGAAGCGCAGGCAGGGGCCTGGCGCCGTCCATGTGGTGGCAGTCCGCACCGGTTTGAAGGGAACAACAAGGCTCTCAAATCCGCCCCAGCTAAAACCCATGCCGAACAGGCTCAAGTCATCAAGCATGGCGGCAACCGATTGTTCCGATGCAGGTTTCAGCACGACGGAAAACAGTCCCGAAGCGCCGGTGAAATCGCGCTTCCATACCTCATGGCCCGGTGCGTTGCTCAGGGCAGGGTACAAGACACTTTCAACTTCGTTCCGCCCGCGCAGCCATTCGGCCACGGCCGTGGCGTTGCGCATGTGCCGTTCAAGCCGCACGCTCATGGTGCGAAGTCCCCGCAGCGCCAGATACATGTCATCGGGGCCGGCGAATTGTCCCATCGTCTCATATGTGTGTTTGAATTGTCCCCAGGTCTTTTCATTGCAAACCGTGGATCCCAGCATCGCGTCCGAATGGCCGACGATATATTTCGTGGCCGCCTGGACCGAAACATCGCAGCCATGCGCAAAGGCGTTGAAATAAAATCCGCCCGCCCAGGTGTTATCCAAAATCACGATGCAGTTCGCGCATGGGCGACTTCGACAATCGCCGGAATGTCCTGCACCTCCATGGTCTGCGATCCCGGGCTTTCGCAATAAACAACTTTGGTATTGGCGCGGATCAGGCCGGCAATGCCGCGCCCGATCAGCGGATCATAATAGGTCGTCTCAATTCCCAGTCCCTTGAGCACGGTATCGCAGAGGTGGCGCACCGGATAATAGACCGTGTCCGGGATGAGCAAATGCTCGCCGGTTTTCAGGAAGGCCAGCAGAGTGGTCGTGACGGCCGCAAGCCCTGAAGAGGAAATCTTGCAATCATGTCCGCCTTCAAGCGCCGCTATGGCTGTTTCAACCGCCCGCGATGTCGGCGTGCCTTTCCGCCCATAGGTATAGGGCTGGTCGCGTTCATGAAGCGCTTTGACTGTCGGGAAAGTAATGGTGGAGGCGTGATAAACCGCCGGATTGACGATCCCGTGTTCGGCATATTCGCGGCCCGCCACAACAAGTCTGGTTTCAGGCTTCAATGAAGTGAGATCAGTCTTCTTTTTTGACATTTCCGCGTCCAGTCGGGTTAAAACACCTATCTACATGCCAAGACAGGCAAGAGAAAGCAAATGAGCGACATGTCTCCCCTGCAACGCCTGCTCCTGAAGGCCATGCGTTACGCCAGCCTCGGCGCGGCCATCCTGCTCCTTGGTTTCCTGGTTCTGGCGCTTTGGCAAAAGTGGACCGGTCTGACAACGCAGGACTACGGTTTCATGGGAATCGTGGGTTTGGTGCTTCTGGGAGCGGTCTGGCTGTTCCGCGCCATCGGCCGTGAAATGGACAATCCCGGGGCTTGAACCGGAGCCTCCAAACCAGTACCAAGGCGCGCAAATAACGGGTGAAATTGATGATTTCTGAAAAGCGCGTGGCGGCATCAAAGGACTGGATCAAGGGGGCAACCGGTGATTGGGAAATCATCATTGGCCTCGAAGTCCATGCCCAGGTCACCTCAAAATCCAAGCTCTTTTCCGGTTCATCTGCCGAATTCGGCGGCGAGCCCAATAACCACGTCTCGCTGGTTGATGCGGCCATGCCCGGCATGTTGCCGGTCATCAATGAATACTGTGTGGAGCAGGCGGTGCGCACCGGCCTTGGCCTGAAAGCCAAGATCAACAATTATTCGATCTTCGACCGGAAGAACTATTTCTATCCCGATCTGCCGCAGGGCTACCAGATTTCCCAGTACAAGCAGCCCATCGTTGGCGAAGGCGTCGTCACCATTGATCTCGATGACGGCAAGACTGTTGATGTGGGAATTGAACGCCTGCATTTGGAACAGGACGCCGGCAAATCCATTCACGACCAGCATCCCAGCATGAGCTTCGTTGATCTCAACCGTTCCGGCTGCGCGCTGATGGAGATTGTCTCGAAGCCCGATATGCGCTCCTCCGACGAGGCGCGCGCCTATGTCACGAAGCTGCGCCAGATCATGCGTTACCTCGGCACCTGTGATGGCAACATGGAGCAGGGCTCGCTCCGCGCCGATGTCAATGTCTCCGTGCGCAAGCCCGGCGACAAATTTGGCACGCGCTGCGAAATCAAGAATGTGAACTCGGTCCGCTTCATGGGCCAGGCCATTGAATTCGAAGCCCGCCGCCAGATTGGCATTCTGGAGGATGGCGGCAAGATTCATCAGGAAACCCGGCTTTACGACCCCAAGAAGGGCGAAACCCGCTCCATGCGCTCCAAGGAAGAGGCTCACGATTACCGCTATTTCCCCGATCCGGATTTGCTGCCCCTTGAATTCACCGATGATTGGGTGGCGACGATCAAGAAGAGCCTGCCGGAATTGCCCGATGAAAAACGCAGCCGCTTCGTGAGCGCCTATGGCCTGTCAGCCTATGATGCCAGCGTGCTTAGTGCCGAGCGGGCCTCGTCGGACTTCTTTGAAGCAACGGCCAAGGGCAGGGACGGCAAGATCGCCGCAAACTGGGTGATCAACGAGCTCTTTGGCCGCTTGAACAAGGAGGGCAAAACCATTGAAACCACTCCGGTTTCGGCCCAGCCAGCTCGGCGAGATCGTGGATCTCATAACATCTGGAACGATATCCGGAAAAATCGCCAAGGATGTCTTCGAGATCATCTGGACCGAGGGTGGCTCGCCGTCTGATATTGTCGAAAGCCGTGGCCTGAAACAGGTGACCGATAGTGGTGCCATTGAAAAGGCCGTGGACGAGATAATTGCCCAGAATCCCGACAAAATTGCCGCTGTTTTGGCCAAACCCTCCATGCTGGGCTGGTTTGTGGGCCAGGTCATGAAATCGACCGGCGGCAAGGCAAATCCCCAGACCGTTAACGATTTGCTCCGCCAAAAACTTGGAATTAACTAAGTAAATTCAGCCTCTTAGATAGTATTTCCGTTTCCGAATATTTTCCGCTATAGTCCGTGTGCAGATTTGTTATGCAAGTGGGACAAGCGAGGATATTCCGATGGCTAAACCAGCCAAGAAAGCGGCTAAAAAGGCCGTTGCCAAAAAAAAGCCAGTAAAATCAAAGCCTAAGAAGTCTGTTAAAGTAGCAACCGCCAGCGGCGACAAACAGCGCTTTACCCTCCATGGCACCATGACCTCCGGTCCGTCCTATACGGTGGGACTCATGCTCTCCCTGTGCCGCCATCCCTTTTCCTATATTCACATCAATCTCCGTGAAGGCCAGCACAAGCAGCCCGACTATCTGGTGAAAAACCGCTATGGCCAGGTGCCGGCTCTCCGCGATGGCCAGCTCTTCCTGGTGCAGTCCGCAGCGATCCTGGAGCACCTGTCTGAGACCCTCCATAAGTTTGATGGCAAGACTCCGGTTGAAAAAATCCGGGTGCGCGAATGGCTGTTCTGGCAGTGGGACAAGCTTTCCGTGCCATTGCTGCGTTTGCGGGCCCGCAATCGCGGCTTTCGCCAGTTCGGCGATGAAGTCCGCACCATGTATGACACCGAAGCCAAGGCGGCGCTGGCGGTCATCGAACACGAATTGGCGAAGTCCGAATGGATTGTTGGTAAGAAAGCAACCATCGCCGACATCGGCATTTTCGCCATCGTGCGCTACGCGCCTGAGGCCATGATTGATCTCACGCCCTATCCCAATATCGTGGCCTGGAAAAAACGTATTGAAGCTATGCCTGGTTTTGGTACACCGGAACAGATTCTGCCGATGGAGAGCAGACTTCTCTGATTCCGAACGAAGGCATTCCTTGTGGACGAAATAAAGAAAAAGACGTTCGTGCGCAAAGATGCGCTTGAAGCTGAAGCTGCCGCCAAAAGAAAACGTAGACGCCCCAAAGGCTATCTCGGCTGCATACTGGGCCTGAGCATAGGTATTGCGGGCCTGGCTGCGGCGCGCCTTGGCCACCTTTGGGTAGGGTTTGACATATTTTCCCAATTCACGCCGCAGTTCATGTTCCTGATACTGGCATTCGCCATTGGGTTGTTCGCGCCCCATGGAAAGGTGTTGACCGCCGTCTGTACTGCTCATTGCGATGGTGGCCGGCTACAGCATGTGGCCCTATTACGTCAGCTCGAAATCCTTCAGTGCTGAGCACTGTCAAGGAAGGCGAACGCGAAATCCGCATCGCAAGCTACAATACATGGCTCAAAAATGACAAAGTCGAGGAAGTCAAAGCCGAGATCAAAAGACTGGATGCTGATGTCATGGTTCTCGTTGAACTCGGCCCCAACAAGCTGGGACTTTTTGACCAACTGCGTTCACAATATCCCTATCAGGCCAAATGCTCGGACCCGACCCATTGCAACTTTGGAATTCTCTCGAAATATCCCCTGACAAAAATCGGCGACCGGATGCTTTGGAAGGGTCCTCCCTATATCCGGGTGTCTCTCGGCCCTGAATTTGGAGGTCTTTCGATTTATGGCGTGCATACCACCCGCTTTCCTCACTCGCGCGCGCAGCTTGAGCAGATGAGAGCATTGGCTACTGAATTGGGCGCGATCACGGGTCACCGCATTATCATGGGCGACTTCAATGCCACGCCCTATTCACGCGTGATACAGACCTTTGCCAGCCAGGGAAATTTCCTGCGCCTGACCAACCTGCCAACCTGGCCAGCCCGCACCGGCATGCCACAAATAGCGATTGACCACATCTTTGTGACCCCCGGCATTCGCCAACTGGAAAGCCAGGGCATTGGTAATGGGGCGGGGTCCGATCATTTTCCAATCTACATGAAACTCGCCGTTCCGGTGCCGTAGGAACGTCCGCGGGATGAATACCGCCGAAAACTCGCGCCAGATATGTGTTGGAGATGTCCCGACCGCCAACCGCTTCCACTTTGGCGGGACATGCTAAAGAAACTCACGGGCCAGTTATCGGGATCCTGGTAAACCGCGGATGAATTTTTCGTCGTAAAAAATTTCTCTCTTTTTACGTAAAGCGCCGGATCCATTGAGTTTCTTGGGTGCACAGGCCGCATCGGCATGTCAAGTCATTTGAAGTTTCTTAAGCCTGTCGTTTAACCCTGCGTTGGCGCCAGGGAGTCAAAATCACCATCAACGCCGCACAATTCAGTGTCGGCAATAATTCGAATGATGGGGACTAACATGGGACGTCAGATAATGAAAAACGAAGCGGAGATTTCAATCACCGCCGCAACAGCCGACGATCTTCTGGAAATCGGCATGAAATATTGCATCGGGCGCGATGTATCGATGAATCTTGTTGAGGCGCACAAGTGGTTCAACCTTGCGGCTCTCAAAGGCAGCGAAAGCGCCAAGCAGTACCGTTGCGAGATTTCGCGTGAAATGAGCCCTGCCGATGTGGCCGATGCCCAGCGTCAAGCTCGCGATTGGCTCACGCTGCACTAGCGCGCTTTCCGCTCAGGTGGAATCACCTGAGCGAAACGAATTCGCCCCAGATCAATAGACTGGAGCATGTTCTTATCGGCAAAGTCGAGCAACTTTGCGACATGCTGTCCAAAGACAGAAAGGGTTCGCGTGAATCGGCACGCAACCTTTTCCATTTGCCGGATCAGTCGTTGAACTGGACTTCGTCCACCAGCTTCGAGGCCGTCTTCTCAAGCTTGGCAATCTCGGCCACGTTCAATGTGTCAGGCGTGAACTTGCCCCAGCTCTGGACAATTTCCGAGGCGGACACGGCAGGATTTACCGGATACTCAAAGTTTCCATTCGCATAAAGCTGTTGGGCTCCGTCGCTCGCCAGATAGGTCATCAGCTTGAGGGCATTGTCCTTGTGCGGGGCATTCCTGGCCAAAAGCATGCCTGAAATATTCACATGCGTGCCGATGTCAGCCGAGGAGGGGAATATGATGCGGGTCGCTTTCGCCCAATCCTTTTGCTCGGTTTCCTTCTCGTTGGTCAGCATTTTTCCCATGTAGTAGGTATTGGAAATGGCGAGATCGCATTCACCGGCGAACACGCCCTTGGCCTGGTCGCGGTCACCGCCACTGGGTTTGATTGCCAGGTTCGCTTTCAGGCCAGCCAGCCATTCCTTCGCCGCCGCTTCTCCCTTATGCGCAATCACTGCCGCAATCAGCCCCAGATTATAAGGATGATTGCCCGGACGGCTGCAAATCTTGCCTTTCCATTTTGGGTCAGCCAGTTCCTCGTAGCTGATCGTCTCCTGCTGCACCCGGTCCTTGGACGCATAGATCACGCGGGCCCGCATGGTGAGGCCAAACCACAAATTGCCGGTATCGCGCAGGGCTGCTGGAACCTTGTCCAGGACTTCAGGCAGTTCGACGGGTTGCGCCAGGCCCTTGTCGGCAGCAATGACAAGCCTGCCGACGTCAGCGGTCATCAGAAGGTCCGCCGGGCTCAAGGCGCCTTCCTGCTCCATCCGTTCGATCAATCCCTTTTCCGCAAAAACTGTTTTTACGGCAATTCCGGTTTCTTTGGTGAATTGCTCGAACAGGGGGTTGATCAATTCCGGCTGGCGGTATGAGTAAACGTTCACTTCCTCGGCCGCCTGCGCCGAAGTCTGAAATGCTGCGAATGCCGCAAGGGCGATAAGGCCGCGCCGGGAAAACTTCATGATGCGATCTCCAATTGGTTTTTTTTGCAGGAATAACACCACAAGGATTGATGTCAAGAAAAAACCGACCAAATTAGTCGGTTATGATATTTTGCCAACTTCGGCAAAAGATTTGGGGGCAGGCGGTCACTCCCGCTTGCATGTGCAATCAAATCGCGGCAAAAGCCCGAACACCGGAGACGTGGCCGAGTGGCTGAAGGCAACGGTTTGCTAAATCGTCATACGTGTTAAGCGTATCGAGGGTTCAAATCCCTCCGTCTCCGCCAAATATCGATAATTCATCGTGTTTCATCATATAGTTACACATTACTCCATCGGCTTCTTGCCAATGTCACGTAATCACGCCATCCTTTAATCGGTGCCGAAACTGGAATGAGTGATGACAGAGACCGGCCAGAGTATGTTGAAGATTACACGCCGCAGTTTGATCTTAGGCACGGCGGCGAGCCTCCTTGCTGAACCCTCAATTGCGTGGGGCGAGACGGCCGACGATCCTTATCCGCTCCCGTCATTCGATTATCTCAAAATGCCGGAGGCTTTTCGACCTTCGGTGCAGGCCTATAAAGGCCGGCAGCATGTCGGCACGGTCATAGTCGACACATCGGCCCGGCAAATCTACCTGGTGGTGGACGGCGGTTACTGCATCCGCTGGGGTTGCGCTGTTGGCCGGGACGGATTCCGCTGGGCGGGCCTCGCAGACGTCGGCCGCAAAGTCATGTGGCCAAAGTGGACACCGCCCAAAGACATGATTGAACGCAGTCCCGAGAAGGCGAAGTGGGCCGACGGCATGCCCGGCGGTTATGACAATCCGTTGGGGGCCCGCGCCCTCTACCTGTTCCAGAACGGACAGGATACGCTGTACCGCATCCATGGCACCACGGAGCCTCAATCGATTGGCAAGAACGCATCCTCGGGCTGCATTCGCATGATCAATCAGGATGTCAAAGAGTTGTATCGCCGTGTGCCCGTTGGTTCGCGTGTGGTGGTGTTGGCCGAGGGTGTTTAGGCGAACGTCCCCCAGGCGTTGCATAAATTTGACAACTTCATCTGAGCTTATTGAGGGGAAAGTGTCATTCCGAAGAAATGGTCCGGAAAGGCACTGACACTTAAGAGGAGGATGGCATATCATGTTCCGCAAAGTCTTGGTTTCACTTGTTGTCACTGCAACTCTCGGGGCCGGCACTCTTGCCATGACCTCTGCCGCCGAAGCGCACCGTCGTCACCACAATGGCAACGTGACTATCGGCCTTGGTTTCCCTTTCTTTGGCTACGGCTATCCGGCATATGGCTATGGCTACCCCGGCTTTGGCTACCCTCGTTACCGCCATCACTACCCCCTTTATTACAACGACTACGATGACTACGGTGACTGCGGATACCGCCGCGTGGCCATCAAGAAATGGAATAAGGCCCATACCCGTCGCATCGTCGTTCATCGGAAGCGGTGGGTTTGTTACTGAGTACCATCCGGTAGGCTTGCGGAATTTAATGGCGATGGTGGCGCCAGTCGCTTGCCGCGCAAGTCTATTTGATCAGCTTGCTTGTGGCGCGGGGCTTTATATTTGCAATGCACCCCACAGCCAATACCGTATGCACTAAAACCGCTGGCCAAAGACCCAGGCCCGATAGTCCCAGGCCGATGCCGGCATAGGCTAGCAGAATGATCGCGCCGCAGTTATAGAGCACCATGGCCGCCATCACTCCTGCTGCCGCGGGGCTGTTTTCGTCACTGGCCGCGAACCAGCAAGCTGTGGCCAGAGAAAGCAACGCCACCCCGCCTATTCTTGCGATGATTATTGCTGGGGGCGCGTCAAGCACCGAGCCCAGCAGCAGCCAAGCCAACATTGGGGGCGACACGATCAACCCCAAGCCAGTCACCATTTCAATTGCCGCCATTGCGATAAAAAGTTTTCTCATGATGCAAGTCCAATGTGCACGACCGGATAGGTTACAAGCGAATCTCTAGCAAAGACCCGACTTATACTACGCCATCAAGCCGAAAGAGTTCAGGCTTACGGCTTTGGTGCAACGAATGGATTCGTCTCACCCGCCTTGTTGTTGGTCTGATAACAGCGCTCCAAACGCGCAAATGCGGCCGCACTCTTGTTGAGTGGAACGGCAATTGTTTTCCCTGCGGCGCGAATCTGTAAAGAATTTGCGTTCCTCAAAGCGTCGTTAAAGGGCTGATCCATCAACGCTACACGCACGGCGTCACTCGTAGCAGTTACATCGGCTTTCCACGTAGTTGACCCAGCGGCAAATTCCACTGGATATGTCTTGCCTTTTTCCAATTCCCAACGTGGAGAGGTCATCACAAGTGCCAGTCCACCCTCTTCACGCATGAAATCGTGCTTCGATCCCGTCTTTAGTCGTGCGGCTCATGAGGCAGCGATCCAGCTTTCGCTCTTCGGTGAAGCTTGCATCGATTTGCCAGGGACCAATGGAAATTTTGAGTCCTCAGTGGATTTCTGAGATTGCGCTATTCCGCACATCGTGATCATCCAAAATACTACCAATACATATTTCATGACAGCCTCCTATGTAAATCCGGCCCTAATCACAGTATTCAGGTTGTTCTCAGTCACTCACCACGTCCCAAGACTTGTCAGGATTAAAACGGAAGGTGTTCTTGACGATGGTCTCGGTATCGGGCCCCAAGTCTTTTTCGTAAACGATGCCGGCCTGGTTCACGGCAAACGTGTTGACGCCGGTTTCGGCATAGTTCACCGGCCAGGCGATCAGGGCGAAGCCGGCGATCATGTTGCCGTTGATCACATAATCATAGCGCCCGCCGGCGATATTGTTGCCCTGGGTGCGCAGGATGCGGAAGCGGTAGCCGAAATAGCCATCTCCGGCCTTGGCCTTGTCCATCGCCGCCTGATCGACGAAGGAGCCCGCCGGACTGTCGCCGTCGCCCTGTTCGATGGGCCAGTACAGGCCGTCGGTCAGACCCTCGCTGCTAACCAGCTTCTGGGCATATTCCTGGACGCCGTCGTCGTCATGGTCGGCGCTCGCATAGTCGCGCTGGGCCTCGACATAGGCGCGCGCCGTGGCAATGGCCTGCAACTCATTCTCGCCCACGCGCCGATTGACGATTTCCTCGATGCCAGCCTGCGTATCGAAGGCCCATTTGCCATCCGCGCCCTTGGCGATGGGGAAGGGGAAGGGCCAAACCTTGTCGCCAAGGTTGATCATCTTCCGGTCATCGCCGCCGGTCACGCTGAGAAGCTTTTGGGCGCCGGTGCGGATTTCCGCGAAACGGTCGGCCATGCCCTCGGCGCCCTTGAGCTTGACCGGATCGAGGCCCAGCAGCATTGCCACGCCGTCCATGTCATTGGCCGCAAGGGCCGCCTTGAAGGCATCTACGGCAGCTCCCGCATCGGCAAACTGCGGGGCTTTCTCTCCCCTATAGTTTTCCAGTCCGAGTTCCTGGGCCAGAACCGGCGCGGTAAGCGCGGCAGTGCCGAACAGCAGGTTTGCGCCAACTACGGTGCATTTGAGTATCTGATTGAATGTCATGATCATGATGTCCTGATTACTCCTGCCTGGTCTCAACGCCGACGACCGCCGCCGCCTCGCGGGATTGGCCTCCTCTTTGCGCTGCTCCTGTTGGCCCCGCCGCCCATGCTCTTGGCGCCCCGGTTGGACTGGAACTTGGCATCCTTCCCACGGTTCATGTTACCCATGGGCGAAGGGTTCTTGGGGCGGTTATCGGGTCGTGCCGCGGGCTTCGGCTTGCCAGCCGGACGACTGGCCTTGGCGGCGGGCTTGCCCTTGTTGACACCGGCCACACCCTGGGACGGCTTCTTTTGGCTGCTCCCTGACCGGGTTTCGACCTGTCGGCCTTCTGCAATCCGTCCAGTGTGCTCTTGCGCACATCCTTGGCCTGCTTGCCGCCGGCCGGCAATGTGGAAGCACGGCTCCTTTTCAGGTCGGCAGACTTGTTCTTGATACTGTTCCGGTCATTGGCCTTCAGGTCATTTTTGAAGTTGTTCTTGTCGAGATTGCTGAACTGGTTCTTGTCGAACTTGATGTTGTTGCGATCAATGTTCTTCCAGTCGACATCGCCCCTATTGTTGAAGCAGTTGTTGCAATCGATATTGATATCGTTTCCCCAGTTGCCATTGCCGCCCCAGACGCCCCAGTCATTCCAGTCAACGACAGCGCCCCAGACAACACCCGTCACAAAAGCCGCGAAGTAGGGAGCCGTTGGATAGTAGTAGCTGGGGTAGGGGTCGGGATAATAGACAATCGGTGCTGCAACGTATTCTGGTTCATAAAGCATCTCAGGAGGGTACTGAGGCACATAAATCACCTCCGCCGCGGCGGGCTGGATCACGACATTGTCATTCTCGACGACGACTTTGGTCTTTTCGTCACTCTTCAACACACCCATCGCAACGGCCTTGTCGCGCAGCTGCTGGATGGCGGCGAGGACATCTTTCTGCTGGTTGGTGATCGCCTCGCCAAGCGCCTCGGTCCAGTCGAGATCATCGCTCATCATGGCCACGATCTCGGGGTAGTTCATGAGCGAAACGACACTGCCGTCCCAGCTCTCATCCGGTTTCAGTTCCGGCTTGGTTTTGACCTTGTCGAGGTAACGTGCAGCCTGGACAATTTGCAGCGGATACAATGAACTTGAAGCGATGACCGCCACCAGTTCATCCGGGTAGAGCGCGATGCGGGCCACCAGAACCTCAAGCTCATCTTCGCTGAGCGGTTCCGGTGCCGCAGCTTCGGCAGTTGCAGTATCAGCGGCCGTCGGGGTCTGGGCGTAAACTGTGGCGTGATGCTCTTTTACCAAAAGCAAAGCGCCTGCAAGCGCGCCCATCACGATCAACTTGGAAGTCTTCATATTTGAATATCCCATTTTGTGAGCTGACAATTGCCCATGGCGGGCTTGTTGGAATTGAGATTGGCGCAAAAAAAAGTCATTGGCAAGACCTGGCCCAATGAAGGAGTGTAGCCATATGCAAAGGCCGTCACCAGCATCACTGGGCACGAACGATGCATCGAAATCCTAGGTGGCCCGTGGATGTATCAACGCCTTGGGCGGTGGTGTTCAGCTCGACATCTGGGCTTGCGACAATCAGGCCGATCCGTGGGAATTCGCATTGCTGCGAAGTCGGATGCACGATCCGTCGTTGAGCCAAAGACAGGCCCGCTTGGGTTGCTTCAGGAGCTTCCAGCGCTTCACGGCACCGGGGAAACGAAAGAGGAGTCGAACCTGTCCGGACCGAGCGCGGTACCGAACTGTCCAACTCCTCTGCCCCTCCCAAAGCGTGCATCTATCTGGTTGTGAGCTTCGCCCAACTGGAGGGTCCCCTCAAATCGATTTAGCGACCCATAGGTCGTTCGACTATGCATTTGTATCTTGAGTTGCTGACAATCATGTTTAATTTGTGCCAATATGAGGGGCCAAATCTGTGGCAACGATGTTACCCAGAGGGATGAACTGCCGCAATCAGGAGAGCAGTCCTTGGCCGATCCACCCAAAGTCCGAAATGTCATTGCACAGCAAGTCTATAAGGAGTTGCAGGAGGCACGCATTGATGCAGAACCCGTGCTCCACGAGGCCGGATTGCAAGTATCCCAAATAAATCAGGAAGACGGTTGGATACCGTATGTGAGCCATGCCCGCCTTCTTGAAGTTGGAGCCCGGGAGCTGAGGGATTCGTACTACGGTCTGAATGCCGCCCAAAAAACCAACCCACGTGACCTCGGCGCACTAGCCTACGTGGGCTTGTCGTCCAAGACGCTAGAAGAAGCACTGCTGAACTGCGAAAGATACCTAAAGGTCCACACTGAGGCCTGGGGCTTTGAATTCATCATAAAGGACAAAACAGCCATCGTGCGCTTTATCCCAGCGCGTAAAGAATTTGAACATTATCCGCAAGCGGCAGAAGCGGGAGTTGGACTTCTCATTCATGCATACCAATTCTTCCTATCTAAACCACTCGCCCCCCTAGAGGTCAGCTTTGTCCATGAGATGAAGCAATCAAAAAAGAAAGCTCAATACGAGAGGCTCTTGGACTGCACCGTGAAGTTCGGCCAGAAACACAACCAGATTATTTTGGACCAAAGGGTGCTTCTCCTCCCCATTGGTACAGCAGATGACCGGCTCCTGAAAATCCTGAAAACCCACTGCGAGCAGACCCTGAAGCAGCATAAGCTTCGACAGTCCAATCTTGTGACACGTATCAGGCAAACGATTGTTTACCTGCTATCGAGCGGTCGTGCCAAAGCAAAACATGTAGCAGTTGAGCTCGGCATGACGGAGCGGACCCTGCACCGGCGTTTGGCGGAGGAAGGTACGACCTTCGGAGAAATCCATGAGAAGCTGTGCAGCAGTCTTGCCAACAAATACATCAGGGAAAAAAATCTCTCGCTACAACAAGTGGCGTTCCTGCTTGGTTATTCTAACCAAAGCGCCTTCGGCGTTGCTTTTAAACGCTGGACGGGCAACACGCCCAAAGAAGTGCGGGCGTCGGATTACTGAGTGTAAGTCGCCAGCGGATTCATAAACCTGATTTGAAACGATTTTTGTCGAATTCTTGCCATTGGCAGAAATTAAACAAGGTTTTTGATAGCGAAATGTCCCCGCCATTGCCATTGGTGGGCGGATTTACACGACACAGGCAAATCAGGCCGCTGAGTGCAAAATCGATGAGAAGAATGCCAGCCCCATTCTTATTGACCAAACGTCACTGAGCTGCACTCGAATGAGATCAGCAGTCTTACATAGATGAATGGAACACTATTGCGGTTGGGTATGGGGCGAGAAACCATTGGTAATTCATGAGACGGAAATCATTCTGTATTTACTCCGCCAGCTTGGAGGCGAGTTCTCAGAGGAGTTAGCTCCTGAGAAAATGGAAATGATCAAACGCGTTTTTGACCAGGTGTGTTTCGAACATCAAATTGATGCACGAGATTTTTTCAGGCGTGAAGCACTCGCCATGGTAATTTTGAGATTAGCCAAAGCTGGGACCAGCGAGAGCGAAATTAAGAAGGTCGCAGAGCACGCGATCAACTATTACTGATCGACATTGGCGCGAATAACTTAGGTCACATACCGCTGGGAAGATCACCCCAACGACATTTGGGAGTCGAGGGGTCAGCTTTGCAATCTTATTGACATTCGGTAACACAGAGGCATACTGAAACTTCAAGCGGCGAGACACGATCAGAGTGGGTGAACTTAGCTGTCATGAATCGCAGGCTGTGTTGGCGTACTAGGTATAGCAGCGGTATTGATCTGCGCGGTGCCTGCTTCGGAAGGGATTTGCCTGCGGGTATCATGATCCCCAGTCGGTCTCGCGCGGATTCCTGAACTGGATATATCCGGATTCGCTCCACGTGATGGGCGCGATATCGGAGGAGATGGCGGCGCGCCGGCTGCCGCTGCCGAATTTCGGTCAGAACCGAGCCGACCTGTTCGGACGCCGGTATCGCGCGACGCAAACGGCGCTCGAGCAATTCGGGGAGATGCTGCGTGCTGCACCCTCCGGCATTTCACAGCCGTCGGTGTCGCTTGTTCTTGTCGAGCCGATGCTGTGGACACGCTTCGAGCTGTCTCCCCAAGGGATACAGACGAGTGTTCATGTTTCCGGCGCCAAGCGCGGCGAACTGGTTCTCGTCTCCGGTGAGGCCGTCATCGGCGAAATCGCCGCCCGGCGGCTGACGATTGGCCAGGCGACCGAGCGCGGTCTGATGCGGTTTTACGGACCGGCGCCGCAAATCGCACAGTTTCTGCTCGATCAGGAGGATGTCGGCGCGAATGCCGGCGTTAACAAAACCTCGAGTGACACGGCCCTGCCGCTGGACGGCGCGGCGGCAGGCTCCATCGGTTCCGTGGCCATGCAGTCGAACCGCCCTGACAGCGGCCTGCCCGCCGAGGTCGCGTGCACGCCTGACCACACCAGAATCTTGATACATGAAGGAGGAAAGCTATGACCCGTGGATTATCGACGATCGCGAGCCTTGCCCTGTCGGCGTTTCTTTTCAGCACGACGGCCTGGGCACAGGATGCCGGCACTTACACCGTCGAGGAGGCCGGGACAGGCCTTCAAGGCGAGGCCGTACTCGCCTTATGCCGGCCGCAATTTTCCGATGCGGCCGCTGTTCGGCGACACCCATCTGCACACGGCGCTCGTCCTTCGACGCCGGGGCAGCCGGGGCGCGACTGGGACCGCGCGAAGCCTATCGCTTCGCCAAGGGCGAGGAGGTCATTTCCTCCACCGGGCAGCCGGCCAGGCTGTCGCGTCCGCTCGACTTCCTGGTGGTGGCGGATCATTCCGACAATATGGGATTCTTCGGCGACTTCCTGGCCGGAAAGCCTGAAATCCTGCAGAACGCACAGGCCCGCGAGTGGTACGACATGATGCAGTCGGGCAAGGCTGTGGAGGCCGCGTTTGCCATCGTCAACACCTTTGCGCAAGGAAAGTTCCCGCCGGAAATCACCTATGCGCCGGGCAACCCGGCCTACCGGTCGACATGGCAGAGCATCATTGCGGCAGCCGAAGAGGCCAACGACCCGGGCCGCTTCACCGCCTTCATCGGCTACGAGTGGACGTCCTCGACCAAGGGCAACAACCTGCATCGCAACGTCATCTTACCGCGACGGTGGCGACAAGGCCGGCCTCATCGAGCCTTATACGACACAGCCGCCCATCGGCAGCAACAATCCGCGCGACCTGTGGAAATGGCTGCAGAACTATGAGGACAAGACCGGCGGCGATGTCCTGGCCATCGCCCACAACGGCAATCTGAGCAACGGCACGATGTTCCCGATCATCGAATCCGTTCACCGGCAAGGAGATCGACACGCGACTACGCCGAGCAGCGCGCACGAAGTGGGAGGTGCTCTACGAGACCACCCAGATGAAGGGCGACGGCGAGAGCCATCCCTTCCTCTCCCCCAACGATGAATTCGCCAATTTCGAACGCTGGGACAAGGGCAACCTCGACCTGAGCGTAGAAGAAGACGCCGGACATGCTGGAGTTCGAATATACGCGCTCGGCGCTCAAGAACGGCCTCAAGCTGGAAGCCAAGCTGGGCGTGAACCCTTACAAGTTCGGGCTGGTCGGCAGCACCGATGCGCATACCGGCCTGGCCACGGCCGACGAAGACAATTTCTACGGCAAGGTGGCTGTCGGGCGAGCCGAGCGCGGATCGCGCGACCGCATCCTTTCATGAACAATCCCAAGCTCGGGCTCAAGATCATGGACTGGGAGATCACCGCCTCGGGCTACGCCGCCGTCTGGGCGAAGGAGAATACCGCGCCTCGATCTTCGATGCCATGAAGCGGCGCGAGACCTATGCCACGACCGGCCCGCGCATGGCTGGTACGCTTCTTCGGCGGCTTCGATTTCGTCGAGGCAGACGCCAATACCCGCAGCCCGGCAATAGCCGGCTACACCAAAGGCGTGCCGATGGGCGGCGACTTCGGTCCGGCCCCCGATGGCAAGGCGCCAACCTTCCTGGTCGCAGCGCTGAAGGATCCGATCGGCGCCAATCTCGACCGCTATCAGATCGTCAAGGGCTGGATGGACGACAAGGGCGAGTTGCATGAACAGGTTTATGACGTTGCCTGGTCGGGCGACCGCAAGCCGGGTGCCGATGGGAAGCTGCCGCCGGTCGGCGATACGGTCGACGTCGCCAACGCCACTTGGACCAATACCATCGGTTCGCCGGAACTGATCACGGTCTGGACCGATCCCGACTTCGATCCGGCCCAGCGCGCCTTCTACTATGGCCGCGTGCTGGAGATCCCGACGCCGCGCTGGACCGCCTACGATGCCAAATACTATGGTCTCAAAATGGGTCCGGAGGTGACGATGAAGCGCAGGAGCGCGCCTACACATCGCCGATCTGGTACACACCATGATCTCAACGCCTTGAGCGCCAGAGGCAGAATCCGGCAGCCAAATTGGCTGCCGGATCATTTCGAGGCTGCAGTGTGGCTGATGGAGGCAACATCATCTTGATCAAGCGCCTGGTGAAGGAACCGCTTTTTCATTTTCTCCTGCTCGCTCTGGTCATCTTCGCGGCCTACCGCGTGCTTGGCCCAACCAATGCGGTGAGGCCCGACGGCATCGTCGTTACGGCCCCCAGGATCGAGCAGCTTGCCGCAGTGTTCGCCAAGACATGGCAACGGCCGCCGACTGCCGCTGAACTCAAGGGGTTGATCGACGACTACGTGAAAGAGGAGATTTACGTACGCGAGGCTACGGCTCTCGGCCTCGACAAGGATGACACGGTGATCCGCCGCCGCCTGCGGTTCAAGATGGAGTTCATGAATGATACGGGTGTGGAAACACTGGCGCCCACGGACACCGATCTCGAAACCTATCTGAAAGCCCATGCTGCAGAATTTGAAGTCGATCCGATGACTGCCTTTCAACAGGTTTTTCTCAATACGCAACAGCGCGGCGACAAGATCGAACAGGATGCGGCCACCATCCTTGCTGCCTTGCGGGCAACGCCCCCGGCGGATGCAGCCACCCTCGGAGATGCGACAGGTCTCCCCCACGAACTGCCGCCTACTGGAAAAGCGACCGTCAGCCAGATATTCGGTCCAGAGTTCGCTGATGCGCTCGACAAGGTAGCGCCGGGTCAATGGACCGGTCCACTCACATCAAGCTTTGGGCTGCACATCGTCTATGTTTCGAAACGCGAGGCAGGCCGCATGCCTGCACTCAATGAAGTGCGCGACGCGGTCGCAACGGGAGTGGACAAACGCCAAGCGTAGGGAAATCGACGATGCCCGCATCAACGCATTGCTCAAGCGATATAACGTGACCATTGAAAGCCAGCCCGCTGCAGGCGATGCCCAATGACCCGCATCGGATTGCTGCTCATCCTGCTGGCTCAGGTGCTGCTGGCAACGGCTGCCGCCGCCCATGAAATGCGTCCCGCCTATCTCGACCTACGGGAAACGGTGGCCGATGAGTTCTCCGTCCTCTGGAAGGTGCCAGCACTCGGTGACATGCGGCTCGGGCTCTATGTCCGGCTACCCGGGATCTGCAAACCGAAAGCCGAGTCCACCAAGGCAATCGAAGAAAATGCCTATCTTGAGCGCTGGACTGCCATTTGCACCGAAGGGCTAAAAGGCAGGGAAATTACAATCGACGGCCTGCGAGCGACGATGACGGATGCGTCTGGCGCGGATCGAATATCGAGACGGGTCCGTTGAAATCGCCCGGCTTACTCCAGAGAAGCCCGCCTTCGTTGCAGCGGGCACTCAAACGATAGGGGAGGTGGCGCAGACTTACTTCCGGCTCGGCGTCGATCACATCCTCTCCGGCCTCGATCACCTGCTGTTCGTATTCGCGCTGATCCTGCTGATCCATGACCGCTGGATGCTGGTAAAGACGATCACCGCTTTTACAGTGGCCCACAGCATAACTCTTGCAGGGGCATCCCTCGGCTACTTCAGCCTGCCCCAGAAGCCAGTGGAAGCCACGATCGCGCTCAGCATAGCCTTCGTTGCAAGCGAACTCATTAAAATGAAACCCGGCGAGAGGCGGCTGTCGGAAGCTTCACCGTGGATCGTGGCTTTCACCTTCGGCCTGCTGCACGGCTTCGGCTTTGCCGGAGCGCTTAAAGAGATTGGGTTACCGCAGTCGGATGTGGGGCTTGCTCTGCTCACATTCAATCTGGGAGTCGAAGCCGGACAACTGATGTTCCTGGCAGCCGTGCTGGTTAGTTTTCAGGGCTGCAACTGCAATCGTCAAAGTACCACTTGCTCCGGCGCGCCTGGCTGCCGCCTATCTGATTGGCACTGCCGCCATGATCTGGCTTGTCGCGCGGCTTGACAGCTTCATGGCGTAGCAACGGCTTGATTTAAGTGACATTCAGTTCCTCGTACTTTTGCAGCGGATACAACGAGTGTGGCCGACGATAAGGAAAGCAGAGCAGCTTGTAGGTGCAGACAGCAGCATCAATGGGCACGAACGATGCATCGAAATCCGAGGTGGCCAGTGGATGTATCAACGCCTTGGGCCATGCGCGCTGCCGGACGGTAACGCCTGCAATAGTTGGGCGCGCACAGATATGACCCGCCCTTCATGACTTTGCGCGGTATCTTAATGTCGGGCAGACGTGTGATCGAAACTTTCCTCGGCTAGCAGCACCTCGGGGGTTGTCCAGCGTGCAGCAGGGGCTGACAATTGCGCTGTGATCCTGGTAGTAGTCAGTGGTCCATTCCCACACATTGCCGGCCATATCGTAAAGGCCATAACCATTGGCGGGAAAACGCCCGACAGGTGCCGTCCATTCGTAGCCGTCGTCGCAGGTGTTGGTCAGCGGGAATTCTCCCTGCCAGGTGTTGGCCATGTGAATGCCACCGGGCGTAAATTCATTCCCCAGGCATACTCGGCAGCCTCAAGGCCTCCTCTCGCGGCGAATTCCCATTCGGCCTCGGTTGGCAGCTCTTTACCCGCCCAATTGGCGTAGGCCGAGGCATCTTCGAACGATACGTGAACAACGGGATGGTCCTGCAGCTTCCGATGCTGCTCGCCGGGCCGCGGGGATGGCGCCAATCGGCGCCGCGCACATAGGCCCACCAGTTGTAGTGATTGGTCATGTCAACTGATTGCTTCGGCTTCCTGAACATGACCGATGATGGCGCCAGCAACTCCGGCAGGGCGCCGGGATAATCCTGCTTTTTGCCGGACGCTCGGCCGTTGTCACATAGCCGGTGGCCGCAACGAAACGGCCGAACTCGCTGTTTGTTACCGCGCATTTGTCGATCCAGAATCCACCAACCTTCGCCCGGTGAGCAGGGGCCTCCTCCGGGTAGTGGTGGTCTGACCCCATCAAAAACTCGTCGCCTGGAACCCACGCCATATGATCGGGAATTGGGGCGTTCATTATCTTACACCGTGAACCTTCCGAAAGAGTGTTGGCCAATATTATTGCAGGGAGCCCGAAATGACAATTCATCCGGAGCTGAAAATCCGCAAGGCGAAAAAACGCGAAGCACCAATTTCCTGTTTCATATAATTGACACCATCTCGCCATTTTTACTGGTCTACTATGTGACTTTGGTGAGGGTGCTAAATGTGACTATGTGATAACGCTGATCTCCGGCTCCTCATTGAAGCCGATTGACCTATCGCCGATGACCACAATCAACGTTTCTCAATTCAAGAGGGAAGGTCCAACGATGAAAAAGCGCAAACAAAATGGGACGGAAGAAAATTCAAGCGATAAGGGGAATATTGCCGGTGCGCCACTGAAGCGCCGCGACATTCTACTGGGTGGCGTATCCCTGATGGGGATCGGCGCCCTTGCCGCAAGCGAGATAGGCTTCGCAGTCAAGCCCGCTGCCGCCCAAACCGGATCTGCAAAACCCAACATCCTCGTCATCTTCGGCGACGACATCGGCTACTGGAACATCAGCGCCTACAACCGCGGCATGATGGGCTATCGCACGCCCAACATCGACCGCATCGCCAAGGAAGGCGCGATCTTCACCGACCACTACGCGCAGCAGTCCTGCACCGCCGGGCGCGCGGCGTTCATCACCGGGCAATCGCTGCTTCCGCACCGGCCTGCTGAAGGTCGGCCTGCCGGGCGCCAAGGAAGGGCTCTCCGAGAAGGACCCGACGCTCGCCGACCTGCTCAAGCCGCAAGGCTACGCGACCGGCCAGTTCGGCAAGAACCACCTCGGCGACCGCAACGAGTTCCTGCCGACGGTCCACGGGTTCGACGAGTTCTTCGGCAACCTCTACCACCTCAACGCCGAGGACGAGCCGGAGCATCCCGACTATCCGAAGAACCCCGAGTTCAAGGCGAAGTTCGGCCCGCGCGGCGTGCTGAAGTGCAAGGCCAGCGACAAGGACGATCCCGACCGAGGACCCGCGCTTCGGCCGCGTCGGCAAGCAGACCATCGAGGACACCGGCCCGCTGACCAAGAAGCGCATGGAAACCGTGGACGAGGAGTTCCTCGGCGGCGCGCTCGACTTCATCGACCGCCAGCACAAGGCCGGCAAGCCGTTCTTCTGCTGGTTCAACTCGACCCGCATGCACATCTACACCTTCCTCAAGCCGGCATCGAAGGGCAAGACCGGCCTGGGCATCGACGCGGACGGCATGACCGAGATGGACGGCATGGTCGGCCAGCTTCTGAAGAAGCTCGACGACCTCGGCATCGCCGACAACACCATCGTCGTCTGGACGACCGACAACGGCGCCGAGGTCTTCTCGTGGCCGGACGGCGGCACCACGCCCTTCAAGGGCGAGAAGAACACGAACTGGGAAGGCGGCTACCGCGTGCCGTGCGTGATGCGCTGGCCGGGCGTCATCAAGCCGGGCACCGAGATCAACCACATCACCTCGCACGAGGACTTCGTGCCGACGCTCGTCGCCGCCGCAGGCGAGCCGAACGTGAAGGAGAAGCTGCTGACCGGCTACCAGGCCGCCGGCAAGACCTTCAAGGTGCATCTCGACGGCTACGACCAGCGCGACGTGCTGGCCGGCACCGGCCCGGGCAAGCGCGAGGAGTACTTCTACTGGACCGACGACGGCAACCTCGCCGGCCTGCGCTACGACCGCTGGAAGATCGTCTTCCTGGAGCAGCGCGCCGAGGGTCTGGACGTGTGGGAGGACCCGCTGATTCCGCTGCGCTTCCCGAAGCTCTTCGACATCAAGGCCGACCCCTTCGAGCGGGCGCAGACCGACGCCGGGGACTATGCCAGATGGCGCGTCGAGCACGCCTTCGCGCTCGTCCCGGCGCAGGCTTACGTGGCCAAGCACCTGCAGACCTACGACGAGTTCCCGCCGCGGCAGAAGCCCGGCAGCTTCTCGCTCGACCAGGTGCTGGCGAAACTGCAGGAGGGCGGCAGGAACTGACGCCGCGCTGAATGGACTGCGCTGTCACATCAGGCGCCGCACCCGCCTTCACAGCGGGTGCGGCCCAATGCCAATACGAGAGAACAGAACGATGAACGCTACATGCAAGCACGGCCTTATCGTTGCGGTGTTCGCTGGCGCTCATGGCGTTCGCCACCATCAGCCGCTCACGCCGCTGATCCGCTGCCGTCCTGGAACGACGGCGCAGCCAAGAAGGCGATCATCGCTTTCGTCGAGAGGGTGACGGCGGAAGGCTCGGCCGGACTTCGTGCCGCCCGCCGAGCGCATCGCCACCTTCGACAACGACGGCACGCTCTGGGCCGAGCAGCCGATGTATTTCCAGCTTCTCTTCGCGCTCGACCGCGTGAAGGCGCTCGCCCCGCAGCATCCCGAGTGGAAGGACAAGGAGCCCTTCGCCTCGCTGCTCAAGGGCGACGTGAAAGGCGCGCTCGCCGGCGGCGAGCACGGCCATCGCTCGAGATCATCATGGCCACCCACGCCGGCATGACCACCGAGGAGTTCGAGAAGATCGTCAACGACTGGATCGCCACGCGCCAAGCATCCGAAGACCGGCCGGCTCTACACCGAGATGGTCTACCAGCCGATGCTGGAACTGCTCGCCTATCTGCGCGCCAACGGCTTCAAGACCTTCATCGTCTCCGGCGGCGGCATCGAGTTCATGCGGCCGTGTTCGCGAGAAGGTCTATGGCATCCCGCCCGAGCAGGTCGTCGGCAGCAGCGGCAAGATGAAGTTCGAGATGCGCGACGGCAAGCCGGTGCTCGTCAAGCTGCCGGAGATCGACTTCATCGACGACAAGGCCGGCAAGCCGGTCGGCATCCAGCAGCACATCGGCCGCCGGCCCGATCGCCGCCTTCGGCAACTCCGACGGCGACCTGCAGATGCTGCAGTGGACCGCGGCGCGGCCGGGCCCGCGCTTCTGCCTCTATGTCCACCACACCGACGCGGAGCGCGAATGGGCCTACGACCGGCAGTCGTCACATCGGCCGGCTCGACAAGGGGCTCGACGAAGCCGAGGCCAAAGGCTGGACCGTCGTCGACATGAAGGCCGACTGGGAAAAGGTGTTTGCCGCCGGACCCTGATATTGAGTGTGGGAAGCCCCATAGCGCGGCCTGGCCACGCGAAATCATAGCAGAGGCGCCTCACACTGGGATGGCGTCAGCCCGGCTGGCCGCCGGGGAGCACCAGAACAAGCAGCTTCTCGGACAAACAGTGCGATGAAAACCCCACGCAAGCATGGGTGGGTACGAAACAGTTCTATGGGACGGAAATTGTTTCTACGATTGTATCGATGCCGAGGCAGAAAACAGGTGTACTCAGCCCATAGGTCCCAAAATGTTTGATTTCATTCCTGACGTAGCACGGTTAAGCGAAATCTTTTCACAAGCGGTTGCTCCCACGTTTTTCCTCGGTGCAATTGCCGCATTCTTTTCGCTCATGTCTTCGAGGTTGTCTGCTGTTTTGGAGCGAACACGTACCCTGGAATGCAATATCCGATGACGACCACGCGCGCTCTCACCTCAAGGCTGATCTTGAGCGTTTGAGGCACCGTGCACGCCTCTTGAACAGTGGCATCCTCGCATCTTTGCGCGGTGGACTTTGTGCCACTCTGCTTCTCGCCATCATATTTGCAACCGAATTCCTTGGGCTAAAATACGCCTATGGCGCAGCTTGCTTTTCATGGCTGCCACGATTTTCCTCGGTTTTGCGCTTTTCCGCTTTCGCAAGAGGCGCGCATCAGTCTCAATGACACGGATGAATGCCCGGCAAACCGAATCGGCGGGCAATCGATTACTTCTTCGGAAACAGGAAGGTCACACCAAAGCGCGCGCCCCAGCCTTCAGGGCCCGCATCGTCAGGAAAATCTGCCCAGTAGCGCACACCACCGAAAATGCTCACAGGTTGCTGGCCGAATTTCACCAGCTTTGCCGCCGATGCGTTTATCGGGACTGACCATTCCTCGGTTTCCCAGTTGTACGTGGATCCGTATTGAGCGAAAGGTCCACTGGTCCGCCGTGGTGTAGGAGACGAAGGGCTGCAGGAATGTCGAGCTTATGTCGGCATCGCTGCTGTCTCCGGCGAACGACCAGATATGATTTCCGAGCACGCCGACAGTCCAGCCGCTGCCCATCCATAGTGCCACGGCGGTGGGGCCGGCCCCCCATTTGTCCGGACCCAACAGGTCATCTGTGTTGGTCGGAGCATAGAACACCGGTCCCACGCCCCATACGATGCCGTTGACAGGTTGGCTTGGTGAGAAGAACAGGCTTTGCGTGACATTTCCAAGCCCGAACTGCTCTCCCGCACCCGGGAAAATATCATCCTGGTATATGATGGGAACGATGGTGCGCGAAATCAGGTTCCAGTCCTCGTTCAGCGACATGGGAATAACCGGCTGAACATTGACGTATACCTGCTCACCATCTTCAGCAGGCCCGATGCCTCTGTTGTAGTTCCCCTGAATGGGGACGCTGATGAGTGCCGCCAATGGATTTGTCAGCTGTTGGGCGAGATTGGAATCCTCCTGAGCTTTCGCAGCGCTGGCGATACCCAGGACAACGCATCCAGCAGTCAGGGCAGTGATTGAAAGTCGTGCCATGATTCACCCTCCACCATACATACCTTCACTCTTTCCAGAATTGACCGGCACCTGGCAAGTCAAGTCGGAATTGCTGTTGACCTGCCTCCCGCTTTCTCAAATCTGGGCGACCTGTATTCACCCCGATTCACGCCCAAAGGCTGACAACACCTTCCAGCAGCCAAAACGATGGAGCCCCTGTTTCAAAGCACCGTTAAATCGTGGACGGCTTTGCCACGTACAGCCTGTCTTAGAACATGTCCGTCAAAGTGTGAAGTGGTTTGGAGGTCGGCATGCTCTACCATATAGATCAGGTGGTGTCTTTTTCGGCGGGAGATACCGACCCGCCGGGACGCGCGCTAGTTCAACTTCCGTGTTCCCGGCAGAATCCGAACCCACTCCCTAACGAAACCGCTCTTCTACTGCTTCGTTACTTTTGCTCGACCGTCACCTTGACGATCTTGCCGGTGAAGGCGTTGGCGCCCTGCTTGTAGTCGGTGGACACATTGGTCTCGCCGTCGAGGCCCACGTCCGCGCCTTCATCGGCGGAGAAGGCGAAGGGCTGGGTCTTGGGGATTTGCTCCTTCGGCGACCTTCTTGCCATCGACGCTCAGGATCGACTTGCCGCCGGTGCCGGGCTTGGCCTCGTCGGGGATGAACTCGTAGGCGATCGTGTGCTTGCCGGGCGCGAGGGCCGTGTCGCCGGCGATGTTGGTGCGCTCGAGCGCGAAGAAGTTGTACTCGTGGTGCGGCTTGCCGTCCTTCATGTAGAGCGCCCAGCCGCCGAAGTAGCCGGCCTGGGCGATGATCACGCCGCTGGTCTTGGCGTCCTTGAGCTCGACCTCGGCGGTGATGGTGTGGTGCACGCCCTTCACGTTGATGAAGGCGTTCTCCATCATGCCCGTCATGCCGGGATAGACCGTCAGCGACTTGCGCCCGCCCAGCAGGTCGGGCCGGCCGGCGATGGCGGGGTTGAAGCGCTCGGAGCGGCGGTCGTCGATCGGCAGCACGTGGTTGCGGATCGGCTTCCTTCATGAAGACGTCCTGCAGCTCCTTGAGCTTGGCGGGATTCTTGTGCCGCGAGGTTGTTGGCCTGGCTGAAGTCCTCATCGACGTTGTAGAGCTCCCACACGTCGTCCTTCAGCGGGGGACAGCGGCGACCATCAGCCACGGGATCGAGTGGCGCGTGCAGGCGACCCAGCCCTCGTGATAGATGCCGCGGTTGCCGAACATCTCGAAGTACTGCGTGGTGCGGCGGTCGGCGGCCTTGGCGTCGTCGGCCGAGTAGAGCATCGAGACGCCGTCCATCGGGCGCTGCTCGACGCCGTTCACCATCTTCGGCTGCGGCAATCTTCGCGGCTTCGAGCACGGTCGGGGCAACGTCGATGACGTGGTGGAACTGGCTGCGGATTTCGCCCTTGGCCTTGATGCCCTTGGGCCAGTGCATCACCATGCCGTTGCGCGTGCCGCCGAAGTGGCTGGCGACCTGCTTGGTCCACTGGAACGGCGTGTTGCCCGCCCAGGCCCAGCCGATGGCGAAGTGCGGGAAGGTGGTGGGGTCGCCCCACGTCGTCGATGTGGTCCATCATCTGGTCGGCTTTGCCGACGATGCCGTTGAGCGCCATCATCTCGTTGTAGGTGCCTTCGGGGCCGCCTTCGGCGCTCGCGCCGTTGTCGCCGACGATGTAGAAGAAGAGCGTGTTGTCCAGCTCGCCGATCGCTTCCAGCTGCGCCACCAGCCGGCCGACTTCGTGGTCGGTGTGCTCGGCGAAGCCGGCGAAGGTTTCCATCTGGCGCTCGAAGAGCCGCTTCTGGTCGGCGCTCATGCCGTCCCATGCGGGGATTTCCTTGGGCCGCGGCGTGAGCTTGGTGTCCGCCGGAATCACGCCCAGCTTCTTCTGCCGGGCGAAGGTCTCCTCGCGCAGCTTGTCCCAGCCGCCGCTGAACTGGCCCTTGTATTTGGCGATCCACTCCTTGGGCACGTGGTGCGGCGCGTGCGTCGCGCCGGTGGCGAAGTACATGTAGAACGGCTTGTCGGGCGTGAGCGCCTGCTGGGCGCTGACCCAGTTGATCGCCTGGTCGGTCATGTCCACGGTGAAGTGGTAGTCCGGGCGTCTGCTGGTGCTCGACGCGCGTCACGCCATCGAAGATGGCCGGCGCCCACTGGTTGGTCTCGCCGCCGATGAAGCCGTAGAACTTGTCGAAGCCGGAGCCCGTCGGCCAGCGATCGTATCGGCCCGGAGACCGAGACTTCCCAGGGCGGGGTCTCGTGGTACTTGCCGAACGCGCCGGTGCTGTAGCCGTTCTGCCGCAGGATCTCGGCCAGCGTCGTGATGCTCTTCGGGCCGGATGCCGGTGTTGCCGGGGAATGCCGTGGCCAGTTCCATGATCGCGCCGGCGTTGTTGGCGTGATGGTTGTGGCCGGTGAGCAGCGCCGTGCGGGTCGGGCTGCACAGCGCGGTGGTGTGAAAGCGGTTGTACTTCAGCCCGTCGGCCGCCAGCTTCTCCAGCGTCGGCATCTGATCGGCCCGCCGAACGCGCTGCTGTGGCCGAAGCCGATGTCGTCGATCAGCACGATGACGACATTGGGCGCGCCCTCGGCGCCTTCACCTCGAAGCGCGGCGGCGCCTTGGCGTCGCGCGCGTCGAGCTCGGTGATCGGCTTGACCGCGGCCGGGAATCGGCAGCACCGTGCGGTCGAGTTGGCTGCTCGAATCCGCCGAAGTCGTGCGGCGCCCGCGGTCGACGCGAACATCGTGAAAAGCCCGAGGTCGACGCCAGCGAGAACATCACTGCGCTTCATTTGTGCCCTTCATGTGTGTTTTTGTTCTGTGCTGTCGCCTGCGAAT
>CAWELV010000005.1:0-36886 GCA_963810045.1 uncultured Alphaproteobacteria bacterium
TGAAGGGCCGATCATGCGGATCATTTGTTTCGCCATTTGCCACAAGCGCGGCCTTTGCCATTGTGATCCCTAAATCGCGCGGCGCTGGCGCTGACCCGGCAGCAGCGCGGCTTCATCGACGAGCGCAACGCCTCGTTCGGCAAGCGCCGCTATGATCTCCGCCAGGCGATGGAAGACCGGCTGGAGAAGCTCAACGCGATCACCCGGCCATAGTGCCGCCGAACGGCCAAGCCATTCTCGACTTGATCTGGCGCCGCTTCCCGTGACAATGCGGCAAACAAGTGCCGCCCAGCCGTCGTCGCCGGGCTTATCCCGGCCATCCACGTCTTGCATTCTGTCGAAGCAAATACGTGGATGTCCCGGGACAAGCCCAGACATGACGACGAGGATAGCGAAGGAGCGGGGAGTGCGCCATGAACGTTCAGGACAACAGCCGCTATCACGACGTCCATGCCCGCTCGCTGGCCGACCCCGAAGGCTTTTGGGCTGAGGCCGCGCGCGAGATCGACTGGATCGAGCCGGCCAAAAAGATATTCGATCCCTCGATGGGCGCGTATGGCCGCTGGTTCGCCGGCAACGACGTGCCGTGATGGTAATGGCATCCCCCGGACGGAACACCAGAAGCTGGTTGGTGCCATGAACCTGCCCGGCGATTTCCAGCGAGCCTTCCGCGATGTAGATGCCGCGCTCCTCATGCTCCACCGGCAAAGGCAGACGCGCCCCTGACCTCAGCTTCACATCCGCATAGAACAGGTCCGAATGGGTTTTGACCGGCGAGGTCGCGCCATACATGGAGCCCGCAACAACCCGCACCTCGCGCCCATGGTCGGAAAGCAGCGGCAAGTCCGCCATGGCTACATGCTCAAAGGCGGGTCTGGTTTCTTCATGTTGCTTGGGCAGCGCCACCCAGCTCTGAATGCCGAATATCTGGTGTGGCCGCGCCCGCTCTTCGGCAGGCGTGCGCTCGGAATGGACAATGCCCTTGCCCGCCGTCATCCAGTTGAGTTCACCGGGCGCTATCTGCTGTTCCGAGCCCAGGCTGTCGCGGTGATACATCACCCCGTCAAACAGCCACGTCACCGTCGAGAGCCCGATATGCGGATGGGGCCGCACATCCTGTCCTTGGCCCACCTGCATGGTGATGGGGCCAAACTGGTCAAAGAAAATAAACGGCCCCACCATCTGCCGCTGGGCCGAAGGCAGCGCGCGGCGCACTTCAAAGCCGCCGATATCGCGTATCCGCGGAATGATGACGATCGGCAGCGCGTCTGCTGCCACGGCATCGCCAGGCATCGGATCGGGAATGTGGGGTAACGTCATGACTTTCCTCCAACAGCAGCGCGCACCAGCGGTGCGACTTCCTTGCCCATCAGTTCAATCGCCCGCAGCATATCCTTGTGCGGCAAGGAGCCAAGGCCCATCTGCACCAGGATGCGGTCATTCCCGAAAATCTTGTGCAGCCCGATGATCTTGTCGGCCACGTCTTTGGGATTGCCGATGATCAGATGTCCGTTGCGGTCCGCAGGACGCTTCAAACTGCGCCCGCGTCGTGGGCGGCCAGCCGCGTTCGCGGCCAATGCGCGTCATCACTTCCGCATAGCCCGGAAAAAACGTGTCGCGCGCCGCCTTCGCATCATCGGCCACAAAGCCATGCATGTTGAGGCTAAGGGCCACGTTGCTGTGCCCGGCCCGCTTGGCTGACTCGCGGAACAAATCCGCATGGGGCTTGAAGCGCGCCGGCTCGCCGCCAATGATGGCCAGCGCCATGGGCAAGCCCAGCGTTCCCGCCCGCACCACCGATTGCGGCGTGCCGCCAACGCCCACCCACACCGGCAACGGGTTCTGTTGCGCCCGCGGATAAATCCCCGCGTTGTTAAGCGGCGCGCGGATCGTGCCGGACCATGTCACATGCTCCTGCGCCCGCAGCTTCAAAAGCAGGTCAAGCTTCTCCGAAAACAGCACGTCATAATCATTGAGGTCATAGCCAAACAGCGGATAGGATTCGATGAACGACCCCCGCCCCACCATGATCTCGGCCCGGCCATGCGACAGCAGATCCAGCGTGGCAAAATTCTGGTACACCCGCACCGGATCATCGGAAGAAAGCACCGTCACCGCCGAAGTGAGCCGGATGTTCTTGGTCCGCGCCGCAGCCGCCGCCAGCACAATGACCGGAGCCGAGGCCGCATAATCCGGCCGGTGGTGCTCGCCCACCCCATACACATCAAGCCCGACCTTGTCGGCCAGCTCGATCTCTTCAACCAGATTGTTCAGCCGCTGCCCCGCCGAAATCGCAGGCCCCAGATCGGCGAACGTATACATCCCAATTTCCATGGGAGACATATGTAGCGGTTAGTAATGACCGTTCAAGTATCAGGCTTGTAACCGAAATAGGGCTACTTCAAATCCGGTGCGGTCGCCTCCGACACTAGCGCTGCAATCGCATCAGCAAGACTCATCGACTTCTGGTCCTGCGATCCCAGCCGCCGCATGTTCACCGCCTGCTCATCCATCTCGCGCTTGCCGACGACGAGGATCACCGGCACCTTCGCCAATGAATGCTCGCGCACCTTGTAGTTGATCTTTTCGTTGCGCAAATCCGCGTCCGCGCGCAGCCCGGCCTTGCGCAAGTCATCGCGCACCTTGACCGCGTATTCATCGCCATCGGACGTGATCGTCGTCACCATCACCTGCACCGGCGCCAGCCACAGCGGGAAATGGCCCGCGTGGTGTTCGATCAGAATGCCAAGAAACCGTTCCATCGAGCCGCAGATGGCCCGGTGGATCATCACCGGCACATGCTTCTCGCCATCAGCGCCGATATAAAACGCGCCGAACCGTTCCGGCAGGTTGAAATCAACCTGCGTCGTGCCGCATTGCCAGTCGCGGCCGATGGCATCGCGCAGCACATATTCAAACTTCGGGCCATAGAAGGTGCCCTCGCCCTCATTGATGCCGGTCTTGACCCGCGCCGCCCGATTGCGCTTCAATCTGTTTCAGGATGCGGCGCAACACGTCTTCGGCATGGTCCCACATGGCATCGGTGCCCACCCGTTTTTCCGGCCGCGTCGCAAGCTTCACCACGATCTGCTCGAAACCGAAATCCTTGTAGGTGGAGAGGATGAGATCATTGATCTTGAGGCATTCCTCCGCCATCTGCTCTTCCGTGCAGAAAATATGCGCGTCATCCTGGGTGAAGCCCCGCACCCGCATCAGCCCGTGCAAGGCGCCCGATGGTTCATAGCGGTGCACATTGCCGAATTCCGCCAGCCGCATCGGCAGTTCGCGGTAGCTGCGCAACCCGTGCTTGAAAATTTGCACATGGCCCGGGCAGTTCATCGGCTTCAATGCGAAAATCTGGTCATCATCCGTCTCGTCGCCCGCTGAACGCGCCGCAAACATGGTCTCGCGGTACCAGCCCCAATGGCCCGATGTTTCCCACAGGGACTTGTCGAGAAGCTGCGGCGCATTCACTTCCTGGTAGTCGAGCTTGGAAAGGCGCCGGCGCATATAGGCAATGAGCTGTTGGAAAATCGTCCAGCCCTTGGCGTGCCAGAACACCACGCCCGGCCCCTCTTCCTGGAAATGGAACAGGTCCATCTCGCGGCCCAGCTTGCGGTGGTCGCGCTTCTCGGCTTCTTCCAAAGCCGTCACATAGGCCTGCAAATCCTTGTCGCTGGCCCAGGCCGTGCCGTAAATCCGCGTCAGCATCGGATTTTTGGAATCGCCCCGCCAATAGGCGCCTGCCACCTTCATCAGCTTGAAGGCATTGCCGATCTTGCCCGTGGACGTCATGTGCGGGCCGCGGCACAGGTCTATCCAGCCGCCCTGGTCATAGAACTTGATGTCCTCATTGCCCGGAATGGCGTCGACCAGTTCAACCTTGAACATCTCGCCTTTGGCTGCGGAAAAATTCCTTCGCCTCTTCGCGCGTCTTCACCGATTTTGTGAACGGCTTGTCGCGCTGCGATGATCTCGCGCATTTTCTTTTCGATGGGCGCGAAGTCTTCCGGCGTGAACGGCTCATTGCGGAAGAAATCATAGAAGAAGCCGTTCTCGATCACCGGGCCAATGGTCACCTGCGTTCCCGGATAAAGCTCCTGCACCGCTTCGGCCAGCACATGGGCGCAGTCATGGCGGATGAGTTCCAGCGCCCGCTCATCATCGCGCGTGACAATTTGCAGCGTGGCGTCGGCCGTAATCGGATCATTGAGATCAACCAGCACGCCATTGACCACGGCGGCCACGGCCTTTTTTTCCAGTGATTTTGAAATGCTTGCGGCGACTTGCGCGGCGCTCAGTCCCTGCTCAATTTCGCGCTTGGCGCCATCAGGGAAAGTCAAGGTAATCATGCATTCCTCCTGCTCACTCCTGCCAACACATGCAGGTAAGCGGTTTTGTGGTTTTCGATGCCGCGCTTATGGCCTTAAATCCGGCCTTTGGTCAAGTCCGTCCCGAAAAACCGGCATTGTTAACCCGTTCTTAGCTTTTCCATAACCCCGTATTAACCTTAACACTTCATGTTCAGCCCGAACGACAGCGTAACAATTGGGTTGGGTATAAAATGAACAAATTCTTTCTTCGTCTCGCTTTTGCCGTTGCAGTCTTGCTTCCAATGCCTTCGGCATTGGCGGCCGATCTCGATGTTCCGCCGCCCGATCTGCGTCCGGCGAGCTTCGATTGGTCGGGACCATATGTCGGCGTCTTCGGTGCGGCCATTGCCGTCGATGGCACCTATGATGCCACGTGTACCGCGGCTGTGCCACCTTGCGACCGTCCAACCTACACTGACATTGAACACAGTGGCATCGGTTACGCTGGCGGCATTTTGGGCGGCTGGAATTACCAGATTGATAGCTTTGTCATGGGTATTGAAGGCGATTGGGCCTTTGGCGGCAAAGTTGCCACCAATGATGAACCCGGCATCGACACTGACCTGAGCTTCAACAACATTGCGACAGTTCGCGCCCGCGCCGGTTTTGCCCTCGACAACACCTTGCTTTACTTTACGGGCGGCTTGGCAGCAGTCGATATGGAATTCGGCGCCGTCATGTCCAGCACTGAAAGCGACAGCGAGTGGGTTTACGGCTGGACAGCGGGCGGCGGTCTTGAGCACGCCTTCTCCGACAACTTCAGTGGCCGCATCGAGTATCTTTACGTCGGCCTGGACGACGCTGATTTCAGCATGACCGATGGTGCTAGACGATATTTGACGCCACCCAGTCGTTCGACGACATCCACATGGTCCGCGTCGGCCTGACCTATAATTTCGGCTGGTAAGCACACCATACATTGCGGTTCAGGGGCCCTTACGGGCCCCTTTTCTTTTGCCGCCACTCCGGCCCCTCATAGGTTTCCGGCACCGGGTCAAACCCGTCCCCGCCCCAAGGGTGGCAGCGCGACACGCGCGCCAGCCCGAGCAAAAACCCCCGCCACGCCCCGTGCTTTTCAATCGCATGTCGGGCATAGTCCGAACAGGTCGGCAAATAGCGGCAGCGCCGGCCCATAAGTGCCGACAATGTGAGCTGATAGGTTCGGATCAGAAACAGAAGCAGATACTTCATCATGGCCTCAACGAAACCCAATATCCTGTTCATTATTGCAGATCAGATGGCGGCGCAATTCCTGGCCGCCTACGGCCACGGCGTCACCAAAACCCCAAACCTCGACCGCCTGGCAAAGTCCGGCGTCGTTTTTGAAAACGCCTATTCGTCCAGCCCCCTCTGCGCCCCGGCCCGCGCCACCATCATGAACGGCCTGCTGCCCTCGCGCACCGGCGTTTACGACAATGCCGCCGAGTTTCCCTCCTCCATTCCCACATGGGCCCATTATCTGCGCTTGCAAGGCTATAAAACCTGCCTCTCCGGCAAAATGCATTTCGTCGGCCCCGACCAGTTGCACGGGCTGGAGGAGCGCCTGACGACCGATATCTACCCCGCCGATTTCGGCTGGACCCCCGATTGGCGCCTGAAGCAGGAGCGCATCGACTGGTGGTACCACAACATGACCAGCGTTCTGCAGCCCGGCATTGCCGAAATCACCAACCAGCTTGAGTATGATGATGAAGTGGCGTTTCTCGCGGTGCGCAAGATCTATGATTACGCCCGCTTTGAAGCCGGCAAGCCCTTCTGCCTGATGGCCTCCTTCACCCATCCGCATGACCCCTATGCAGCGCGCGCCAAATATTGGAATCTCTACCGCGACGAGGATATTGATCTGCCGCGCGTTCCCGCCATTTCACACAATGCGCTCGATGCCCATAGCCAGCGCCTTTATGACGTTTCCGCCATGCAGGATTACACCGTAACCGAAGCCGATATCCGCGCCGCGCGCCATGGCTATTACGCCAATATTTCCTATGTCGACGATCTCATCGGAAAATTGCTGGATGCCTTGGAAGCCACAGGCCAGCTTGACAACACGGTGATTGTTTTTACCTCCGACCACGGCGATTTCCTCGGCGAGCGCGGCCTCTGGTACAAGATGTCTTATCTCGAACCCTCGGCCCATATTCCGCTGATCATCTGTGCGCCCAATAAATTCAAACCGCGCCGCGTCAAGGAACCGGTTTCACTTCCCGATATTCTGCCAACTCTTGTCGACTTGGCGACTGGGGGGAAAGGCTGAACTGTCCCGCGCCACCGATGGCCGCTCGCTCTATCCCCTTCTCGGCGGCAGCGCCGAAGATCCGCAAGCCACCGCCTGGGGCGAATATCTGGCCGAAGGCACCATAGCGCCCATGTACATGCTCCGGCGCGGGCCGTGGAAATATATCCATTGCCCGACCGATCCTGACCAGTTGTTCAATCTCATCGACGATCCCAACGAATTGAACAACCTGGCGGAAAGCCATCCCATAGCCAGGAAATTCCATGCTGAAGTGGTGGCGAAATTTGATATTCCGAGAATCAATGAGGCCGTTCTCGAAAGCCAGCGCGCCCGCCTGATGATGTTTGAGGCGTTGAAAAGCGGCGGCCAATTCCACTGGGATTTCCAGCCGCTCCGCGATGCCTCCGAGCAATATACCAGAAACCACATGAGCGTCACCGACCGCGACCTTCAGGCGCGCTTTCCCCGGGCACCCGATATTGAAGACAAAAAGCGCTAGAACGGCTCGCCCGATTTTCGCGTGACGGTGATGGTATTTCCGTCCCTGACATAAAGCATGTCCACGTCGGAATAATGGGCCTGTTCCCGTGGCGCTCGCGTTCCGATTTCCAGATAGGTGACCGGCATTTTGGTCTTGTTGACCAGATGATGGCCATTGGCCACGCCTGCCTTGAAGCCTGCGCACATGCCTGGCTTCAGCAGGTGTTCGCCCGCGTCATCGATCAGGGTGATTTCGCCCTCGACAACGAAAACAAACTCATCTTCATTGTCATGCCAGTGGCGGTGGGCCGACCATGTGCCGGGAGCCAGTGTCGTGAGATTCACCCCAAACTGCGTCAGGTCAAAAACATTCCCTAGCGCCCGTTTTTCGCGCCCCTTGAGCGGACCAGCCAGTTCCGGCGGGTAAACGCTGCCGGTCCGCGGCGCAACGGTTTTGGGATCGAGGCTTGGCGGTTTCGTCATACGGCCTCGGCCTTTGCTTTGGCTTCGATCTGGGCGATGGCGTCGTTCACCGCATCAAAGGTCAAAAGCGTCGAGGCATGCCGCGCCTTGAAGTCGCGCACCGGAATAAAGGCCTCATAATCCGCCCACTTGCCCGTAGGCGCCGGGCCGCCGTCCTTCAGCATGGCATACATCTGCTCTTTCAGCTTGCGCAGCTCCGCCGCCGTGGAGCCAATGACATGCCGCGCCATGACCGACGAGGAGGCCTGCCCCAAGGCGCAGGCTTTCACCTCCTGGCCAAAGTCGGTTACGACATCGTCCTCCATTTTAAGGTCGACGGTAACCCGGGAGCCGCAAAGCCTGGAATGGGCCACGGCCGTGGCATCCGGTGCAGCCAAGCGTTGCAAACCCGGAATGTCTGCCGCGAACTCAAGGATTTTCCTGTTGTAAATTTCGTTAATCATTCACATATCCGGGTCGGTCTTGTTTAACCAACGGTCTTTGCTGGTTTGCCTCAATTTACCCCCCATGATATGGGAAGACCAGAAACATTAGTAAAGTCAATTTAGTACCCAAAATCAAAGAGACAACATGGACGCTATCATCAAGAAATTCCAACGCGAAACCGTCGATTCCAGGGTTAAGCGTCCGTCTCAGGAAGAGGCCGAGGCCGCCGTGCGCGTCCTCCTGGCCTGGGCTGGCGATGATCCCGCCCGCGAGGGCCTGCTGGATACGCCGCGCCGCGTGACCAAGGCGTTCAGCGAGTATTTCAGTGGCTATAACGAAGACCCCGCTGAGGCCCTGTCGCGCACCTTCACAGATGTTGGCGGCTATGACGACATCGTCATGCTGCGCGACATTGAGTTCACCTCCCATTGCGAACACCACATCGCCCCCTTCGTCGGCCGCGCCCATGTCGCTTACCTCCCCACCGAACAGGTTGTGGGCATTTCCAAGCTGGCCCGCGTCGTTGAAATTTTTGCCCGCCGCCTGCAGACCCAGGAAACCATGACCGCCCAGATCGCCAATTCAATTTGTGCAAGCCTTAAGCCCCGCGGCGCTGCCGTCATGATCGAAGCGGTTCATACCTGCATGTCCATGCGCGGCATCGGCAAGCGCAATGTGGCAACCATCACCACCCAGTTCACCGGCGAGTTCAAGTCCAACCCGGCCATGCAGGCCCGGTTCATGGAACTGGTGCGCTCGCCGTCGGGCGGGTTCTCCCTCTGATGGCAGCCGCCGCCCTCGATGAAACGAAGGCGCTTCACCTGAAGTTCGATGAGCATGGCCTGATCCCGGCCATCGTCACCGACGCCCGCGACGGCACCCTGCTCATGTTTGCCTACATGAACCGCGAAGCGCTC
Source organism: uncultured Alphaproteobacteria bacterium (assembly GCA_963810045.1). GTDB lineage: Bacteria > Pseudomonadota > Alphaproteobacteria > Rhizobiales > Aestuariivirgaceae > Aestuariivirga. Next base: position 8,916 of record CAWELV010000005.1, read on the forward strand.
GACGTCACCCTGGTCACCGGGCAGATCCACTTTTACAGCCGCTCGCGCAAGGTTCTGTGGAAGAAAGGTGAAACCTCCGGCGAAACTTTTGCGGCGATCAGCATTCTCACGGATTGCGACCAGGATGTCTTGCAGATCAAGGTCACCGCCGAAGGCCATGGTGCCGCCTGCCACACCGGCCGCAGATCCTGCTTCTACCGCAAGATCGTCAACGGCGAACTTGAATTCATCGATGATGAAAAACTTTTCGATCCGGATTTCGTTTACCGGAAGTAACTCTCCATCGCTCCCCTTCTCATCATGGCCGTGCTTGACATCGTCAAGCGCGGGCATGATGAGAGAAGTGGATAAAGCGCGCTAGCCGGCCGAGGCGATGTAGCTCTTCATCTCTTCCGCCTCGCGCTCAACCGCTTCAATGCGGAATTTCACGATATCGCCGATGGAGATCATGCCGGCGAGCTTGCCGCTGTCCACCACGGGCAGATGGCGGATCCGGTGCGTCGTCATCAAGGCCATCAACTCGATTTCACTGTCGCCAACCTTGCAGGTCCTGACGGTTTTGCTCATGATGCCGGATACGGGCATTGCCATCGATTTCTCCCCATGCTCGGCCAGGGCCCGCACAATGTCGCGCTCGGAAACAATGCCGGCAATGGCTTCCTTTTCGTCAACAATGACCACCGCACCGATGCGGTGCTGTGATAGTTTTTGCGCGATGCTTTGAACCGTTTCCTTCGCTGTGCCGGTAATGACGGAGCGGCCTTTGACACCAAGGATATGGGATACGGACATGCACACCTCCCGTTACTTGAACGTTCATTGGCGCAGTGTACCACGCCTGAGCAGAAGGTAAATCAATTCCGCCGGTCAAGCCAGTAAAAGGCTAGCAGGCCCGCCACAAATCCGCCGAGATGGGCCTCCCAGGCAATGCGGCCTTCCTCCATAAACGAGGCGCCAGTCCAGCCGCTGGCGCCTGAAAACAACGTCACCGCAATCCAGATCAAAGTGAAAATTAACGCGCGCCTGTTTGTGAGAATCTGCAAAGGCCGCAAGGGCCTTACCGTTGCGATGTCAATGCGGTAGGTATCCCCGAGTCGCAGGCCTGTCCCATACATGAGCGGAATGGCCGCGGCCATCAAGCCTGAAACCGCTCCCGATGCGCCGATCATGATTGCCGCTTGCCCCCAATGGGTGAGAAGCGTTGCAACCGCACCCATGATGGTCGAGACGCAGGCCAACACGAGAAATCTCGAAGGTCCAAGCCTGCGGGCCACGACGGAACCAAAAACCAAAAACCACAGGCTGTTGAAAAACAAATGCATCATGTCGGCATGGAGGAACCCGTAGGTCACAAAGGACCAGGCCTGTGATCCCCAAATGGCGGGAAAAGGCGCAGCACCGGTTATCCGTGCCGGAATAAACGAAAAAGCATAGAGGCTCCAAACCTGCCAACTCTCTCCTCCGATCTGGATGGCCACATGCGCCACAACCAGCACGGCAATCAGGATGAGGACAACCTTCGGCGACCGGAAGAATGGCTCGCTTGCCACAGGTTCAACCTTCACCGCGTCTGGCTCGCTCATGGATGCATGATCTCCTGTCGAATGGCATGGCCCCTGCAATGCTGGGCCTGATAGTTCATGATTGGCACAGGCAGAGATGCGCCTCAGCCCTTGGGGTTACTCAATGTTAGTTAACGACTCGAAAGAAGCAAGCCAAGCCTATGCCCATATCCAGCATCCCGGCACGCGCGCGCTGTTCAGCTTCTGGGAAAAAATCCGCGGCGAAAAGGCCGCTCCCAACCGCGACGATCTCGATTTGAAGCAGATCAGCCCCATCGTGCCAAATCTGTTCATTCTGGAACGCGATCACCTCTATCAGACCTATCAAATGGCGGCTCGCAGGCAGCGAAATCGGCCAGCTTTACCGCCAGAAGCTCACTTCTACCAACGCCCTTGCCGGATGGGGCAGTTTTGAGCGCAACACCCTGAAACAACTCTTTGGTGCAGTGGTGACCAGCCTGCAGCCGTGCTTGGTTCGCTTTCACCTCACGACGGACACCGGCCAGGTGATTGGCGCCGAACTGCTCGGTCTCCCCATGCTTGCCAGAAATGGCATGCAATTTCATATATTTGGCGGGATTTTCCCACTCCGCGACATCTCCCAGCTCGGTTATGGTGCCATTACCTTCATGGAGCTTTCAGCTGCCCGCTCCATCTGGACCGAGCCCCTGCCCGGCGACAAGCTGGTTGCCAGCCTGAATAACCCCACGATCCCGCCTGGCGGCTTAAGGCTGATCAAGGGTGGACGGCCCTAGGCATTTTGTGCATTTTCCTTAACTCGCCGTTTACAGCCAGCGATTAGGGTTACTGGAACTTTCATAATTGTTGCCAGAATCGCACACGGCTAACGTCGTGGCAGGAAGCAGCTTGAGGTTCTAAAGTGAGCGCAACCGCCGAGAAACATGATGAGGCCGCAAGCCCGGAGCAGGCCAGGACACTGTATGGCCGCTACATGCTTCCCGATATGTCCGAGCATCCCTGCCAGGTCACCAATCTGACCACCACCGGCGCCACCTTCCTGACCACTACAATTCCCGACATTGGCCTGCCGATTGTCGCCTATCTTGAGGAATTGGGCCGCATTGAAGCGGTCTCCGACAAGGCTGTTCCCGGCGGCTTTCGCATTTCATTTGCGCTCAAGGGCGCGCGCCTTGAAAAACTTGAATCGCGCATCAAGTGGCTGGGTGGAGGGGCGGCAAGCGGCGAAGAAGGCCGCAGGCATGCGCGTTTTGAGCCGCGTGACAGCCAATCGCAAATCACCCTTCCCGATGGCCGGGTCTACAATTGCGAAGTCATCGACATTTCCGTCTCGGGGGCCGGCATAACGGTGGATGTGATGCCAAGCCTCGGCACCTATGTGATGCTCGGAAAAATGCGCGGCCGCGTTGTGCGCTACCTGGAAAACGGCGTGGCAATTGAATTTGCAAAGCCGGTTCAGCAGGCCACGCGCCAGGTAAATATATCACGCCGGTGCGCACAACGGCTTTTCTAATTCTGTGATTTAGGCTTAACTTGCTCCACTTAAGTGTTGGGGAGAGCAATTTTGGCTAAAGCCGCAAAAAAAACAAAACTCACAAGCCTGTCGGAAATCTACGCCTACTTCAGGCAAAACCAGACGCCCATCACATTTTTGTCGCCAACCCCTTACAATATTCTGGGCCTCGGCCGCTGGATCAACAAATTCGAATACATAAATTTCTTCGACAGTTTTGACGGCACCCATCCCAAGATTGTCGTGCCGCGTGAACATGGCCCCCACGAATTCAAATCCATCGAGGACGTGAACAATTACCTGCTGCGCCACAAGGAAGTGCGCGCCCGCCTTAAGGAGCGCGGACCTGGCCTCCTGATGCTCGTCATGTTTGACGAGGAAACCGAATTTCTGGCTGGCGAGCTTGGCCTGCAGATCGCCCTTCCTCCAGCCAAGCTGCGCAAGCACATCGATTCCAAAATCACCACAACCCAACTCGGTAACGAGGCAGGCATTCAGAGTGCCCCCAACACCCTGGGCAGGGCCAAAACCTATGAGGAGCTCTGCGCCCTCGCCGATACGGCAAACCTGGGTCGCGACCTCGTGGTCCAGACCCCTTACGGCGATTCAGGCCGCACCACATTTTTCATCAAATCCGAGGCCGATTGGTACACCCACGAGGACGACTTGGTGAAGGAAGATCTCAAGGTCATGCGCCGCATCAACCATCTGCCCGGCACCGTTGAAGCGGTAGCCACTCGCCACGGCACGCTGGTGGGCCCCATGCAAACCGATATCACCGGCTTTCCCGAAGTCACACCTTACCAGGGCGGCTGGTGCGGCAATGACGTGTTCACCGGCGGCATGGCCAAGGAACGCAAGGCCGTCACCGAAATGGCCCAGAAGCTCGGCAACCAGCTTTACAAGGCCGGCTACAAGGGCGCCTTCTGCATGGACTTCCTGATCGATACGGACACCCGCGAAGTCTATCTCGGTGAAATCAATCCCCGCATCTCCGGCGCCTCGCCGCTCACCAATCTCATCACCTCGACCTATGGCGGCTGTCCCATTTACATGTTCCACTTGCTGGAATTCATGGACGTCGAGTGGGAGCTTGATCTTTCGAAGGTGCAGGAACGGTGGTCCGAGTTCGACAACTGGAGCCAGCTCATCCTGAAATACCCGGTTGACCGGGTTGAGATGATCACCAAGGCGCCGTCGTCGGGCATTTACCGCATGGACAAGAATGGCGTCATCAAGCTGGTGCGGAAATCCATCGACTGGTTCGTGGTCTCCGATGAGGACGAGGCCTTTTACCTCCGCGTTTATTCAGCAGGAGATTACCGCTACCACGGCGCCGATCTCGGCATCCTCGTTTCGCGCGGCCGCTTCCAGACCGATGACCGGCAATTGACTGACCGGGCCAAGGCCTGGGTCAAGGCCATCAATGGGGAATTTGAATCGATTGCCGTCACCGGCTCGTCAGCTCCTGCCCCGCCGCCGATGCACGCCGCGAACAAGATGTTTTGACCTTAACCTCATGCTGAGGTGCTCACGCGCAAGCGTGAGCTCGAAGCATCGCTGCGCTGAAGGAGCCCTTCGAGCTCTGCTCCGCAGAGCTCTAGGAGAGTGACAACCTACTTCACAAAACTCCGCCGCACCGGCAATGTCTTCACATTGGCGGGCGGGGCCTCGTCAACGCGGCGCGGCGTGGCAAGCGGGCCCAGGCTGTCCAGATAGCGTGGTGTCAAAACCCTTTTCATAAACCGGGAAATTGGCAGGCCGGTCGCGGAAGGCTTTGCTCATCTGGCCAAGCCCGCGAATGCCGCGCTCGCGCGAACGCGCCACCTGCTCCATGTCGATTTCGATGGGAATGATCTGCTCCGTTGCGTCACCGCGATAGAGCGCCCGCCCCGAAGGATCAAACACGCAGGATTGGCCATTGCCGCCCGCCCCCAAACCATTCACGTCAAAAACATAGCACTGCATCATGGACGACGTGGCATGGCTGATGGCGATATCCACATCCCGGTCAATCGTATGCGTCATCACCGGATGGAGAATGACTTCAACGCCCATGGCGGTGAGTTGCCGCGAGGTTTCCGGAAACCAGATGTCATAGCAGTTCAGCACGCCGAACTTGCCAACGCCCTCAATATCAAAAGCCAGGAATTCGCGTTCCCGCCTGCACCCCCTGCTCCAGGGGCCGGAACGGAAACATCTTGCGGTAGCGCCCGACGATTTCGCCCTCCGGATTGATCACCGAAGTGGTGTTGAAAATGCCGCCCTCGCGCCGCTCATACATGGAGCCGTTCACCAGCCAGATGCGGTGATGCCGCGCCATGTCCTGGAAATCCGCCTCCACCGTTCCGGGAAGTGGCTGGGCATGTTGCAGAAGCGGGCCGAAGGCTGCGAGTTCCGAAAACATCACCATCTGCACCCAGGGATAGAGATGCATGGTGAGGTCCAGCCGTTGCCGCATGGCAAGGACATTGGAGCCGTGGTTCAGGTGCATCTGAATGCCGGCAATGGCAAATGGTTTCATGACGTTAGGGTCTCCAACACAGGCCTTGTGGACTGGCGGTTTTTCTAACATGAATCACGCCAATTTAGGCGTTTTGCTGGGAATATAGCAAATCAGGAGCTAATATGGGGTGGCATACCAGCCATTCAAACCATGGCCTGCCAACACCATGAAATCAAAGGCTAAATTGTCAGTATTGAGCTGTGTTAACCCTGTTTTCCGCGGCCTCTGCGCGAGGCCCAGGAGTTGGGCGCGTGGACTCTTGGGCAATCGCAAGCGGCAAATGGCGCAGTCATTCACATCAGCTTCGTTGACGTCCTCAACATTGATCACTTCTGCCGCCAATGACTATGCGGCCCTCTACTCAATTTCCTGCCAGACAGGAGAGCCCACCAAATGGACGCAACAGTTAAGGCTCGAAGATGCTCTTTCAAGCCGCGGCCAGATTGAACTCATCGCAACCATCGACAAAAAATTGCCGCGCGAGGAATTCTGGATTGTCTCCGACAACAAGCGCCTACTCACCCGCGAAAACCTTCCCGACATTGCCGAACTCCGCACCGCCAAAACCCTGAAGCTCGAATGGAACTGGGGCTGGAGCTGGTTGTGGCTCTCCGATGAGGCGCATTTCGAATTGGGCGATGCCGAAGCGGTAATTTTCACGCTGGCCAAGAGCTGCGGAATTGAAGAGCCTAGCTAACTCCTCACCTGAGGTGCCGCGGGCCACGCGGCCTCGAAGGGTAGCCGACTTGGGTGCTTCGAGGCTCGGCCGTGATCAAGTCCGGGGTCGCATCTCAGCATGAGGCGTAGATCAAAAATCATGCACGTCAACAACACCCTGGATGGCCTTGATCGCGCCCTTGATCTGCGGCGTGATGGCGAACTTGTTGCCGAGCGCCAGTTCAACTTCGCGGCCCGACTCCAGTTGCAGGATCATCCGCACCGGCGCTTTGCCGCCGGAGCTCAGGCGCATCGCAATGGAATCCAGAGGCTTGGTATCGCGCACGAAAATCGTAAGGCCCGTGACGATCGCCGCAGCCGCCTTGTCCAGAACCTCAACCCCCTGCAGCCGCAGTTTTATTTCTTCGCCGTCCACATCGCATTCGACGCGTGCGATCACCGCCTTGCCGGGCTCCAGCAAATCCCGCGCCGCCGCCAGCGTATCCGAAAAGCAGATGGCTTCAAATTGCCCGGTGGGATCGGAGAAACCTATGAAGGCAAATTTGTTGCCGGATTTTGAGCGCCGCTCCTGCCGGTGGGTAATCGTGCCTGCCAGCTTCCCGGCACTCGCCCCCTTGGTCAAAGCCTTCTGCTGGAATGCGGCCCAGGTATCCACCCCAAGCTTGGCCAGCGGCTTCATGTAGTCATCCAGCGGATGGCCCGAGAGATAAAAGCCCACTGCCTCAAATTCATGGCTGAGCCGCTCCATCGGCAGCCAGACATCACGCAAAGGCAGCACCAGCTCTTCCTTCGTTCCGGTTGCCGCCCCGAACAAGTCATTCTGCCCCGCATCGGCCTCCGCACTGGTGCGGCTCGACGTGGCGATAATCGTTTCAACCCCTGCTAGAACCTGCGCCCGGTTGGCATTGATCTCATCGAAGGCACCCGCCTTCGCCATGCTTTCCAACGCCCGCTTGTTCAGCACGGAACCCTGCACCCTCCGGGCAAAATCTCCCAGCGAGGTAAAGCGCCCGCCCGCCTCGCGCGTCGCAATCAAATGCTGGATGGCGCCCACGCCGACATTTTTCAAAGCCGCAAGCGAATAGAAGATTACTCCGTCGCGCACGCTGAAATCAATGGCGCTGGCATTGACCGAGGGCGGCGCCACCTTGATTCCCATGCGCAGGGCTTCGTCGCGGAACACCTGCAGCTTGTCCGTATTGCCCATGTCCAGCGTCATCGAGGCGGCAAGGAATTCCACCGGGAAATTGGCCTTGAGATAGGCCGTCTGGTAACTGATATAGGCGTAAGGCGCCGAGTGGGATTTGTTGAAGCCATATTCGGCAAATTTGGCGCAGGCCTCGAAAATCTGGATGGCAATGTTGCGGTCAACGCCCTGCTCGGTGGCGCCCGTCAGGAAACGCTCGCGCTGGTCATCCATCTCGGACTTTATTTTCTTGCCCATGGCGCGGCGCAGGAGATCGGCTTCGGCAAGCGTATAGCCCGCCAGATCCTTGGCAATCTGCTGCACCTGTTCCTGATAGGTGATGACGCCAAAGGTTTCCTTGAGGATGGGCTCAAGCTTGGGATGCAGGTATTCGATCGGTTCCTTGCCAAGCTTGCGCGCGCAATAGGTCGGGATATTCGCCATGGGGCCGGGACGATACAAAGCCACCAGCGCGATCAAATCTTCAAACCGGTCCGCCCGCATCTGGCGCACCGCATCCTTCATGCCGGAACTTTCCAACTGGAACACGCCCACCGTGTCGCCCTGGGCCAGCATGTGATAGGTCGGGGCGTCATCCAGCGGAATTTTAGCGATATCGAAATCCGGCTTCCGCGCGTGAATGAGCTTCAGCGCCTTGTCGATCACCGTCAGCGTCTTCAATCCGAGAAAGTCGAATTTCACCAGCCCGGCTTTTTCCACATATTTCATGTTGAATTGCGTGGCCGGAAGCGTCGAGCGCGGATCGCGGTAAAGCGGCACCAGTTCTTCCAACGGCCGGTCGCCAATCACCAGTCCTGCCGCATGGGTTGAGGCATGGCGGTAAAGCCCTTCCAGCTTCAGGCCGATATCCAGCATGCGCCGCACCGTGGGGTCGCGGTCGCGCTCTTCCTGAATGCGCGGTTCCCCGTCGATGGCCTGCTTCAAGCCAATCGGGTTGGCCGGGTTCATCGGGATCAGTTTTGAAATCCGGTCCACCTGCATATAGGGCATCTGCAAAACCCGGCCCACGTCGCGGCACACGGCCCGCGCCTGCAGCTTTCCGAAGGTGATGATCTGCGCCACATGATCCTTGCCATAGCGCTCCTGCACATAGTCGATCACCTCGTCGCGCCGGTCCTGGCAGAAATCGATATCGAAGTCGGGCATGGACACGCGGTCCGGATTGAGAAAGCGTTCGAACAAAAGCTGGAAACGCAGCGGATCAAGATCGGTAATGGTAAGTGAATAGGCCACCAGCGAGCCCGCACCCGAGCCGCGCCCCGGCCCCACCGGAATGCCTTGTGCCTTCGCCCACTTGATGAAATCTGCAACGATCAGGAAATAGCCGGGATAGCGCATCTTGATGATGACGCCGAGTTCGAACTCCAGGCGCTCTTCATAGATCTCAAGCGAATAACCCTCGGCCATGCCGACTGTGGCGAGCCTGTGCGCCAGGCCCTCCCGCGCCTGGTTGCGCAATTCTTCCGCCTCGTCGCCCGCGCTGAAGCGCGGCAGGATCGGCGCATGGCCCTTCACGATATAGGCGCAGCGCCGGGCAATCTCGACGGTGTTTTCGATGGCTTCGGGAATGTCGGCAAAGAGCGCTGCCATTTCCTGCTGCGACTTGAAATAATGTTCCGGCGTCACACGCCTGCGGTCGTCGGAGGAAACCACCTGGCCCTCGGCAATACAGATCAGCGCATCATGGGCCGCATAGTCATCAGGCCTGGCAAAATAAACCTGGTTGGTCGCCACCAGCGGCACCTCCAGTTCATAGGCCAGCTCGATGAGGCCCGTTTCGGCGGCACGCTCCGCATCGGTGCCATGGCGCTGCAATTCAATATAGAAACGGTCGCCAAACAGCGCCTTGAGACGCTCCACCAATTGCCGGGCAAGCGGGACTTGCCCCTGCACCAGTGCCTCGTTGATAGGCCCATCGGGTCCGCCGGACAGGCAAATGAGTCCCGCGCTCAGCCCCTCAAGCATCTCCCATGTCACATGGGGCAGTTCGCTTTCCGGCGTCTGCAAATAGGCCCGGCTCGAAAGCTTCATCAGGTTGCGGTAACCCGTTTCATCCTTGGCCAGCAGCACCAAGCGGCGGCAGTTTTTTGGGGTGAGGCTGGGTTTTCGCCGTCACATCCGCGGCAGCCGCATGGGTTTCCACCCGCAGCGAGCAGCCGATGATGGGCTGAATGCCCTTGTCCGCCAGCGCTTCCGAAAATTCCAGCGCCCCGAAAAGATTGCCCGAGTCGGTAATGGCCAATGCGGGCATGCCCGCCTCCTTGGCCAGCACCGCCATCTGCTTGATGTGCAGCGCCCCCTCGGCCAGCGAATAGGCGGAATGCGCCCGCAAATGAATGAAAGTTGGAAGTCTTTGAATCAGCGGCCATGCGCCAAGTCTAAACCAGATTCGCCTGCCCCGTCAGGTCCCGGGCGAGGCCATCCACAAGTATGCCGGATTGCAGGCTCACCACCCGGCTCATGCGCTTGGCCAGCGCGATATTATGAGTGGCAATCAGGGCTCCCAGCCCTTCCTCCTTGATCAGGCGCAGGAATTCCACATGCACCCGCGCTGCCGTATCCGGATCAAGATTGCCGGTGGGCTCGTCGGCCAAAAGCAACAAAGGCCGGTTGGCAATGGCCCGCGCAATGGCCACCCGCTGCTGCTCGCCGCCCGACATTTCCGAAGGCCGGTGCTCAAAGCGCTCCGCCAGCCCCAGCCGGTCCAGAAGGTCCTTCGCCCGCTCCACCGCCGCAGGCTTTGTCGCCCCCGCTATCAATTGCGGCATCACAACATTTTCCAGCGCCGAAAACTCCGGCAACAGGTGATGGAACTGATAGACAAAACCAATTCCGATCCGCCGGATGCGGGTGCGCGCCGCATCGTCAAGCGCCGTGCAGTTCTGCCCGGAAATAAAAACTTCGCCTGACAGTCGGCGCTTCCAGCAACCCGGCAATATGGAGCAGTGAGGATTTGCCCGCGCCCGACTGGCCCACCAGCGCCACGATTTCTCCGGCATAGACCTCAAGTGCCAGGTCCTTGAAAATATCAAGCCGCCCCGCCCCTTCCGCATAGGAGCGGGCCACATGGCGAAGCTCAAGGGCAGGCGTCATCATTCATACCTCAGGGCTTCAACCGGATCGAGCTTGGCCGCCCGCCACGAGGGATAAAGCGTCGCAAGGAACGAGAGCACCAGCGACATCACCACGATCCAGAAGGTCTGGCTGTAGTCAATCACCGCCGGCAGCTGGGCCAGGTAATAGATTTCCGCATTGAAGGGATCAACGCCCGACAGCCATTGCACGAATTGCCTTATGCTTTCCACATTGAGGCAAATGACAATCCCCAGGATGAGCCCGGCAAAGGTTCCCACCACGCCGATGGCCGCCCCCGTGATCAGGAACACCCGCTGCACCGCACCCCGCGTCGCCCCCATGGTGCGCAGAATGGCAATGTCATGGCCCTTGTCCTTCACCAGCATGATGAGGCCGGAAATGATATTGAGCGCCGCCACCAGAATGATCATGGTGAGCACCAGGAACATCACATTGCGTTCAACCGCCAGCGCGTTGAAAAAAGCCTGGTTGCGGTCTTTCCAGGTCTGCATCCAAAGGTCGGGTCCTGCCGCCTCGCGCAGCGCCGGAACAACGGCGGCGATATCATCGGGCGAATTCACCATCACCTCCAGCCCGGTAGCGCCTTCTTCGGAGACAAAAAATTCCTGCGCCTCGTGCAAGCGGCAGATAGGCAATGCCCTCGTCATATTCCGACATGCCGATCTTGAAGATGGCGACAACCGGAAAATCACGGATGCGCGGCGCCGTGCCCATCACAGTATCAGGGCCGTCGGGCGAAATGATCGTCAGTACACTGCCCAAACTGAGCTCATGACGGAAAGCCAGCCGCTCGCCAACTGCAATGCCTTCCGATTTGTCAAAGCCCGCAAATGATGGCGTCAGGTCGGGAACCCCGGGCGAGGCAATCGACGTCTGCAAATCCTTGTTGTTGATGCTGGTCAGCTTCTCGATATCGGCTTCCGCAATGCCGCGCACCAGAACGCCCGTGCTGCTCCTGAGCGAGGAGGCCATGGCCTGTCCTTCGACCAGCGAGATCACCCGCTTGACGCCGTCCACTTTTTCAAGCCGGGCCTGAATTTCCTTGAAATCCGGAATGGGGCTCAGATCCTGATGATAAAACGTAGCATGCCCGGAGAATCCGAGGATCTTGTCCAGGAGTTCGGCGCGAAATCCATTGAGAACCGACATCACCACAATCAGCGTGGCAACCCCCAGCATGATTCCCAAAAACGAAAACAGCGAAATGACCGAAATGAAACTTTCCTTCCGCCGCGCCCGCAGATAGCGCAGCGCCAGCATCCATTCGAAATTGGCAAACGGCTTCGTATCGGGAAGGTCATTTTCCATCAGGCTGTGAAGCGTCCCACAACCTGGTCAAGCGCCACATTCTCGCGCGCGCCCGTCTTGCGGTTCTTCACCTCGGCAATCCCGTCCTTCAAGCCGCGCGGCCCGATGATCACCTGCCACGGCAGGCCAATCAAATCCATCGCCGCGAACTTGCCGCCGGCCCCGCCATCCTTGTCGTCAAACAGAACGTCGACGCCTTTGGCCTGCAGCGCCTTGTAGATTTTAAGGCAAGCCTCGTCGCTCGCCGCATCGCCAACCTTGAGATTGATCAGCCCCACATGGAATGGCGCAACCGCCTCAGGCCAGATGATTCCCGCATCGTCATGGCTCGCTTCAATGATGCCGCCAACGAGGCGCGACACGCCGATGCCATAGGAGCCCGATTGCACCGCCACCTTCTTGCCGTCAGCGCCCTGCACTTCGCAGCCCAAAGGCTCCGAATATTTCGTGCCAAAGAAAAAGATATGCCCCACTTCAATGCCGCGCCCGGTCATGCGCTTGGCTGCAGGCACCCGGCGCTCGAATTCCGCCGCGTCATGCTTTTCATCGGTCGCCGCATATTTCGAGGTGAAGCTCTCCACCAGTTTGGCAACGGCATTCACATCGTCATAGTCAACCTCAACCTTGTTCCAGTCCATCTCATGGAAATCGCCGTCGAAGAAAACCCCGCTCTCGCCGGTGTCCGCCAGCACCAGAAACTCATGGCTGTCCGAGCCGCCGATAGGTCCCGTTTCGGCCCGCATCGGAACCGCCTTGAGGCCCATGCGGGCGAAGGTGCGGAGATAGCTCACGAACATCTTGTTGTAGGAATGCTGCCCCGCCTCGCGGCTCACATCGAAGGAATAGGCATCCTTCATCAGGAACTCGCGCCCCCGCATCACGCCAAAGCGCGGCCGCACCTCGTCGCGGAATTTCCACTGGATATGGTAGAGGTTGCGCGGCAGGTCCTTGTAGCTTTGCACGCCCTGGCGGAAGATGTCGGTGATCATTTCCTCGTTGGTCGGGCCATAAAGCATCTCCCGGTCGTGGCGGTCCTTGATGCGCAGCATCTCCTTGCCATAGGCGTCATAGCGCCCGGATTTCTTCCACAATTCAGCGGGCTGGATGGTGGGCATCAGCACTTCCAGGGCCCCGGCCCGGTCCTGTTCCTCCCGCACGATTTGCTCAATCTTCTTGAGAACCCGGAAGCCCGTCGGCAACCAGGAGTAGTTGCCCGCCGCCTCCTGCCTGATCATGCCCGCCCGCAGCATAAGCTTGTGGGACACGATTTCCGCCTCCTTCGGGTCATCTCTCAGAATGGGCATGAAATACTGCGAAAGACGCATGAGAATCCTCGTTAAACCTGTGATGCGCCCTTTTAAGGGAAACAAATGGGAACACAAGCCGGGCACTTTTAAAGTCAAGACACAGTTCCGTAATATTTCGCGTGACACGGCAAATCTTTGTGCTAGCTTCGCCGCCAATCAAGAAAAAGACCGTCGGTGTTTACTCTTAAAGTGGACCCAGGTCTGGGGAGGATACTTCCGGGCGCGCATGCGGGAAACCGTAAGACAGCTGCCCCGTCGATCTCTAGGGATTGACAGGAAAATGGAAGGCCAACTGACTTAGAAAGGGCGAAGTGAAAGCTTCGCCTTTTTTTATTGCTCAAATTGGGCTGAAGGCATCGTGTTGTAGAAGGGCAGGTTGTCGAGGCTCAAAAGGCCCCGCGTCTGCGCCAGGTAAAAAACTGCAAATACGGCCGTTGCCAGGATCGTCGTGATAACCGCCTTCCGCACCAGCCGTGGGTTTACCGGAGCCCCCGGCTCATTGCCCTCTTCCACCGCCTCGCCCGCTTTCATGGGCGTTGCGGATGCCGAATGGCAGCACCAGGAAAAGCACCAGCCACCAGATGATGAAATAAATGGCAAGGGCGCTGGCAAGGCTCATGCCTGCTCCAGTTCAATAAGGGTGCCGCAGAAATCTTTGGGGTGCAGAAACAGAACCGGCTTGCCATGGGCCCCAATCTTCGGCTTGCCGTCGCCCAAAACCCGCGCTCCTTCCGCCACCAGCCTGTCACGGGCCGCCATGATATCGGCCACCTCGTAGCAAACATGATGCATGCCGCCGGACGGGTTTTTTTCAAGGAATGACTTGATCGGTGAATTCTCGCCGAAGGGCTCCAGCAGCTCAATTTTGGTATTGGGCAATTCCACGAACACCACACGCACCCCATGCGCCGCTTCCGTTTGCGGTGCCGATACCTTTGCCCCCAAAACCGAAGCATAGATTTTCGCACCCGCCTCAAGATCAGGCACCGCAATCGCCACATGGTTCAATCGTCCAAGCATTCCCTGTTCCTCATTTCTGATTGGCGAGACTAGACCCGCACGCGCCCCCGTCAATGCGGCCTTTGGGCGGGTAGTGTCGCGGTTTGAAGGTGCGCTGTCCTCAATAGGAATTCACCAAAGGCCCCGCGCGGTTGCGCAGGGTATCAACGAAGACGTGCATGTGCCAGTGGATGGCGCATTTGAGGGCGTAGACGCGCAGCACCTGCGGTTCCGGACGGGCGCGCAGGAAGGCGAGGAAACGCTTGCGGTAGACGCGGCGCAGATGCGGATCGGGGATTTTGATCAGCAGGCGGGCGAAGAGGCCGAGAGATTGCAGCCAGAGGACCGCATTGCGGCGAGCCCGAACCCAGGGATGGCTGCTGGCATAGGCCTGCCAGGCGCGGTCGATTGTCACGCGGGCGTTGAGGTAGAGATCGTCGACGCGGTCAAAATATGCGGAGGCCTCGTAGAGATCAGCCATCAGGCGCACGTAGCCGTCGCTCAACTCATCGCGGCTCATCAGCAGCGGCAGCACGTTGGTGCCGTGGCTCGGGTCTTCGGCCTCGTCGAGCCGCCCCGCGGCGCGCAAGCGCTCGTGCAGCGGCGTCTTGGGGATGGCGGAGAGCATGCCGGCCATAGCCATTGAGATGCGCGCTTCAGTGAGGAAGCGGCGTTGGGCCTCAAAGATGCGGGCATCGTCATTGTCAAAGCCCACGATCATGCCGGCCCATGTTTCCATGCCGGCCTCCTGGATGCGGTGCACCTTCTCAACCATGGTGCCGCCACGCCTGATATTCTGCAGCTTGCTGGCTTCCTTCAGCGAATCCTCGTTTGGGCTCTCGATGCCGACGAAGACTGCGCCAATATTGGCCTCGGTCATGAGCCCCATCAGCTCCGCATCATCGGCAAGATCGAGTGATGCCTCGGTAACGAAGGTCAGCGGAAACCCTTGCGCCTTCTGCCAGGTCGACGACATCGCGCAACACATCCTTCATCGCCTTCTTGTTGCCGATCAGATTGTCATCGACAATGAAGACGATCTCGATCTTGCGGTCGCGCAAGGCCTCGAGCTCAACCACGATTTGCGGCGCTGGTCTTCAGCCTGGGGCGGCGGCCGAAGATCACGATGATGTCGCAAAAATCGCAGGTGAAGGGGCAACCGCGCGAGAATTGCACGGAGCCGAAGGCATAGTGCTGCATCTTCAGAAGATCGAGGCGCGGCGGCGGCACCGTCGTCATGTCCGTCTTGCCCGCCTGCTCGTAGCGGCGTGCGTGGCGGCCTTCCTCCCAGTCGCTGAGGAATTGCGGCCAGGTCTCCTCGGCCTCGCCGACAAAGAGCACGTCGGCGAGATTATCGTACCAGGCCTCATTGACCGAAACCCAGGGGCCGCCAACCACGGTGAACACGCCGCGGCGGCGCAGTTCGCTGAGGATTTCGCGGATACGTTTCCGCTGTACGATCATGCCGGTGACGCCGACGATATCGGCGCGGGCACACAGATCGAAGTCGATGGGCTCGACGTTCTCGTCGATGATGGTGATGCGGTGCTTGTCCGGCGTTACAGCCGCGATGAGCGGCAGCGCTGCAACCGGCATGTTGGCCCGCTTGCCGATCAGCGGCAACGCATGTTCGAGACCCCAAAAGGAAATCTCGAATTTCGGATTGATGAGCACAATATGGGCCATCGGCGCCTTCTGTTATGACACCTTAGCCGATATCCACCGGATGACCGGCTTATGAAGAGCGAGATTGGTCCAAAGCGGCGGCGTTGACAATGGACAATCTCGGCCTTGAGGGCGCACCCAAAGCCAATAATCAAACTGATACGCTACCTTGCGCGAGTTCAGTGATCAATCTCTGGCGCTGCTCCGGCATTTCAAGCCCGCGCGGTTCAAATATGTGGCGCTCCAGAAAATATCCCGTGAGCTTGAAGCCATCGAGAATGTCTTCGGTTGATTTCACCTGTTGCCCCAAAAGGAATCCCGGAAGCTTGAGCAATTTGTCGTGGTAGAGCTCGCCGGCTTGCAGGGAGGCGGCCCTGCCGGTCTTCGGTGAAACATAGAAAAGATTTTCAACCGTTCCGGTAACAGCACACTTGCTCAGGTCCAGGCCAAAGCCCAGTTCCTCCAGAAGGCCGAGTTCCCAGCGCACCAGCAGCGCCGGCCAATGCGCGTCATTGTCGATGGCGTCGAGCACGATTTGAAACGCGTCATACAGGCGCTGGTGCGGCTCGCGCTCCGGCAAGGTCTGCGACAGGCTGGTGAGCGTCGTAAGCCCCGCCAGCCGGAACGAGCTTTCCATGATGGTGCCCGCCGACAATTTCAGCGGCTCGAAAACAAAGGTGCCGAGATGATCTTCAAGCCTGGCCCGCCATGTCGCCGTCACAAAATTTCCGGGCTGCAGAACCGGCCGTTGGATGCGCGAGCGCCCGCCCCGCACCAGCCCCATGCAGCGTCCATGCCCCGGCGTCAGCAGTTCGGCAATGGCAGCTGGTCTCGCCATGGCGGCGAACCGAAAGAATTACGCCGTGATCGCGCCATTCCATGGCCCGAGCCTCAGTTTCCCAGGCCCATCATGCGCAGGCGCTCCGGGTCTTCGGTCCAGTTCTCCCGCACCTTCACAAACAGGAAGAGATGCACCCGCCGCTCAAAGGATTTTTCCAGCTCTTCCCGCGCCAGTTGCCCCAAGAGCTTGATCATCTGCCCGCCCTTGCCCAGCACAATGGCCTTCTGGCTGTCGCGCTCCACATAAATCACCTGCCCGATTTTCACCGAGCCGTCCTTTTGCTCTTCCCAGGTTTCCGTCTCAACTGTTGAGGAATAGGGCAGCTCTTCATGCAGCCGGAGATAAATTTTTTCCCGCGTCACTTCCGAAGCCAGGAAACGCATTTGCACATCCGCCGCCTGGTCCTCCGGATAAAGCCACGGGCCCTACCGGCATCAGGCTCGCAATCTTCTTGCGCAAGTCATCAACCCCTGAACCCTTCAGGGCGCTGATCATGAAAGTATCAGAGAATTCATAGGCCTCATTGAAGCGCTTGGAGATTTCCAGCAGCACTTCGCGCCGCAGCAGGTCCACCTTGTTCAGCGCCAGCAACGCCTTTGTCCCGTTCTTCTTCAGCCCATCGATGATGCGCATCACATCATCATTCCGCCCCAGCCGTGCGTCCGCCAGAAGAACCGTCACATCAGCTTCTGCCGATCCGCTCCAGGCATTTTCCACCATGGCTTCATCAAGCCGGCGCTTCGGGCTAAATATCCCCGGCGTATCGACGACGATGACCTGCGAGGCCCCTTCCATGAAGATGGCCCGTAGCCGCGCCCGCGTCGTTTGCACCTTGTGCGAGACAATGGAAACCTTCGAGCCCGCCAGTTGGTTGACCAGCGTTGACTTGCCCGCATTGGGGGCGCCGATGATGGCGCAAAAACCACACCGCGTTTCGCTCATTGCCGAATTTCCTCGCGCTTCAGGAACTTGTCGGCCGCCGCCATCTCGGCGAGGCGCTTGGAGGGGCCCGATCCCTCGACCGCTTCCCAGCCTTTGACATTCAGTTCCACCGTGAAGAGAGGACTATGCTCCAATCCTTCGCGCTTGAGTATTTTATAATCCGGGATAGGAAGGCCCCGCGCCAGCGACCATTCCTGCAGATAGGTCTTGGGATCCTTGCTCACCGAGCGGTTTTCCGCAATGTGGCGTGACCAGTTGCGCAGGATAAAGGCCTTGGCGTCCTCCAGCCCGCCATCAAGGTAAATCCCGCCGATCAGCGCTTCCACCACATCGCCCACCACCGAGGTAATGAGGTTCACGCCCTTCTTGTGTTCGCTGGGTCCTACATGAATGAATTCGCCAAGGCCGAGCTCCTTGCCCACTTCGCCGCAAATTTCCCCGCGCACCAGGTTGCTGTGCAGGTTTGCCATGTGGCCTTCCCGGTGCGCCGGGTTGAGCCGGAACAGCTCCTCGGCAATCACCAGGGCCAGAACCCGGTCGCCGAGGAATTCCAGGCGCTGGTAGTCATCGTGCTTGTGGTTGGTGCTGCTGTGGGTCAGCGCATGGCGCAGCAGAACCTTGTCCTTGAAGCTGTAGCCAAGGCGCAGTGCGATCTCGTCATACAGCGTTTGCGAAAAGCGGACCAAAACTCGCAGCGCCTAGAGAAGGTTCAGGAAACGGCCCCAGCGAATTTCGAAAGGCCACTTCCAAACTTCCCAAAGGGTTGTGCCGCGCGAAATCGAAAAGAAGATGATGTCCGCCCGTCCCACATAGTTCTCAATGGGCACGTAGCCCACCACGTCGAGGAACCGCGAATCCTCCGAGTTGTCCCGGTTGTCGCCCATCATGAAATAATGCTCGGGCGGCACCACATACTCGATGGTGTTGTCGGCCGAGCCGTTGGGGATCTGGTCCAGCACGCGATATGTCACGCCATTGGGCAAGGTCTCTTCATATTGCTGAATGGGATGGCCGGCGCCTTCGCCGCCGGATTCAGTATCCACGTAGTCTTCAATGCGTTCTTTCTTCACCATTTCGCCGTTGATGAAGAGAACGCCATCGCGCATCTGGATGCGGTCGCCCGGCAGGCCAATCACCCGCTTGATGTAGTCAATCTCCGTGTTGGTCGGCAGCTTGAACACCGCCACGTCGCCGCGCTTGGGCGTGTCGGCCAAAACCACCCGGCCCGGAAAATCAATGGGGCAGCAGGTGATCCACGTGGTGCCAAAACCGCCGAACGAGAAATTGAAGGAATACTTGCTGTAGCCGTAGGAAAGCTTGGAGACGAAGAGATAGTCGCCAACCTTCAGGGTGGGATACATGGACTCCGAAGGAATGTTGAACGGCTGGTAGAAGAAACGTCCGCACGAAAAAGGCAATCAGCAGCGCCTGGATGATAACCTTGACGGTATCCCAAACTCCTTCTTCGGATTTCTGGCGCATATCCTGGGCCGGTGCCATATGATAGTCTTTCTTGGGCATCAAAATCGAGCTTTCCGCGCTCTATATATACTTTGGGCTATAGCGCCTACACCATATGAGGTGCAATGCAGCACCATGCAAGCTCCGGTACTGTGACGAATTAATCACAGTCAGGAAACGGCCACCGCCTCAATGATGACAATGGCTTGGGCGTAAGGGATAATCATCCGTAATCGTAAGCTGAATGCGCGCCATATGCCCGGTTGGGGTGATTCGCTCCAATTGCTCCTTGGCTCCGCCCGTGAGGTGAAGGGTGGGCCGTCCCGAAGGCTCGTTCACAACCCCCATGTCCTTCCAGAAAACCCCCCGGCGAAATCCCGTGCCCAAAGCCTTGGAACAGGCCTCCTTGGCGGCAAAGCGCTTGGCATAGGAGGCAGCCCTTTGCGCCCGCCGGTCCGATTTCTTCTGCTCGATATCGGTGAAAATGCGCGCCACGAAACGCGTCCCATAGCGCTCCAGAGTCTGCTCAATGCGCCGGATATCCACCATGTCATTGCCCAGGCCGATGATCATTTGGCAAGGCCCCGGCTGCCCGGCTTGATGGCCGGAAGGGCCGCCAGGTCCGGCGGCAGGGCATCGGCCGGATAGGCCGGAATTTCAAGGCTGGTCAGCGAAAACAGCGGCACGCCCAAATCCGCCTTGCCGCCCGAACGGTCAATCAGGCAGGCGGCAGCAAGCGTCACGCCCCCCTCCTCGGCAATCCCCGCAATGCATTCCCGCGAGGAAAGCCCAGTGGTGACAATGTCTTCGACCATCAAAACCCGCGCGCCCTTGGTAATGGTGAAACCACGGCGCAGCACCAGCTTGCCGTCAACCCGCTCAAAGAAAATGGCGGGAACCCCAAGTTGCCGCCCCATTTCATAGCCCACCACAACGCCGCCCATGGCGGGCGAGGCCACGAGATCAATCTGCGTCCGGATCTTGTCACTGATTCGCTGCTTCAGCGCTTGGCAAAGCCGCTCCGCCCGCTTGGGATCCATCAGAACCCGCGCGCATTGCAGGTAGCGCGAACTGTGCAAGCCGGATGACAAGATGAAATGCCCTTCGAGAAGAGCGCCTGCCGCGCGGAACTCGCCCAATACCTCGTCGTGGCTTAACATCTGCTACCCCGTTGCCCGTGACACTGAACTCACCGCATTCTTGGTCCTGAGGCCCGCGATGATGTCATTCAGATGCCGTGCATCATGCACTTCCAGCAGAATGTCCAGATCAAAAAAGTCGCGCACGCCCTGCCGCGCCATCATCTGCAGTTCATCGATATTGCCGCCCTGGTCGCCGATGACCTGGGTGACCTGCGCCAGGGCGCCCATCTCGTTCAGCAGCACGATATTGATCCGCGCCGGAAATTTCTGGTCCGCGGCGGCGTTTTCCCAGGCCAGGTCAATCCAGCGTTCCGGCTGGCTGTCGAACTGCTCAAGCGCCCTGGCGAAAATCGGATAGATCGTAACCCCTTCGCCCGGCACCGTAATGCCCACAATGCGTTCGCCCGGAACAGCCCCGGTTTCCTTGGAAATGGTGAAGGCCATGTTGCCGCTCAGGCCCCGCACCGGAACCGAGGCCGCATGCGCCTGATCGGATTTCTTGGTGCGTGCCCTTGCGCCGCGATTCGCGCATCTGGCTGGCTTCAACCGTGAGGCCCATGGCTTTCAGCATGTCGTAACCCGAAAGGTCGCCCCGCCCGATGGCCGCCATCGTGTCGTCCACATTCTTGTGGCCAAGGCGCGGCACCGCGGCGGCAATTTCCTTGGCCACCATGGTCTTGTTCTGCTTGGCCAGAAGCTTCTCGACAATTTCGCGGCCAAGCCCGGCAAACTGCTTGCGCATGGCGGCCCGCGTCGCCCGCCGGATCGCCGCGCGGGCCTTTCCGGTGACCGCGATGTTTTCCCAGGCCGGCGGCGGCACCTGCGCGTCCGAGCGGATGATATCAACCTCATCGCCGTTTTCGAGTTCGGCCACCAGCGGCGCATGCCGGCCATTCACCTTGCAGCCCACGCAACTGTCGCCGATGGAGGTATGCACCGCATAGGCAAAATCGATGGGCGTGGCGCCGCGCGGAAGTGCTATGAGCTGCCCCTTCGGCGTGAAGCAGAACACCTGGTCATGGAACAATTCCAGCTTGGTATGCTCAAGGAATTCCTTGGGGCTCTCGCCCTCCTGCAGCATTTCAACCAAATGGCGGAGCCAGCGATAGGCGTTGGATTCAGCGCCGGGCGGGCGAAACCCGTCGAGCGCCTCCTTCGCATCGGGCGCATCCTTGTAAAGCGCATGCGCCGCAACCCCGCGCTCGGCAATTTCATGCATCAGCCGCGTGCGGATCTGCATTTCGACCCGCATGTGATGCGGCCCGATCACAATCGTATGCAACGAGCGGTAGTCATTCTGCTTGGGCGTTGAAATGTAATCCTTGAACCGCCCCGGAATGGCCCGCCAGGTCCGATGCACAATGCCAATGGCCCGGTAGCATTGGTCCACCGTGCCCACCAGCACGCGGAAACCGAAAATGTCGGAGAGCTGGCCGAGCGACAGATGCTTGCGTTCCATCTTGCGCCAGATCGAATAGGGCCGCTTCTCCCGGCCGATAGACTTCCGCCTTGATGCCATTCTCGGCCAGCTTGGTGGCCAGCGCCTTTTCAATCTCGCGCAGCACATCGCCGCTCTCCTCATGGAGCTGCGAAAGCCGGTCCTGGATAATCTTGTTGGCATCCGGGTTGAGACCCGGAATGAAATGTCCTCCAGTTCGTCACGCACCGTCTGCATGCCCATGCGGCCGGCCAGCGGCGCATAAATGTCCATGGTCTCCTGGGCCACGCGCAGGCGCTTTTCCGGCTTCACATGCTCGATGGTGCGCATGTTGTGCAGCCGGTCCGCCAGCTTCACCATCAGCACCCGCACATCTTTCGACATGGCAAGCAGGAGCTTGCGCAAATTTTCCGCCTGGGTGGCTTCCGTGGTGACAAGGTCGATCTTCTTGATCTTGGTCAGGCCATCCACCAGCGAGGCGATTTCCTTGCCGAACTTCTCTTCGATTTCCTGGTGCGTGGCTTCCGTGTCTTCCACCGTGTCATGGAGAAGCGCTGCCGCAACGGTTGCGTCATCCAGTTTCATTTCGGTGAGAATGGCCGCCACTTCGAGGGGATGGTTGAAATAGGCCTCGCCCGAGGCCCGCGTCTGGTTGCCATGCGCCTTCATGGCATAGACATAGGCCCGGTTGAGCAGGTCCTCATTCGCGTCCGGGTCATATTTCACAACCCGTTCAACCAATTCATACTGGCGCATCATGGATCCAGTTTAGCGCGCTTTCCGCGCGGGTGGGAACACCCGCGCGACTGGAATTCGCGCCATTCATTAAAGTGGCGCATGTTCTCAACAGCAAAGTCGTTCAACTTTGCTGGAACATGCGCACAAAAAAGGCCGGACGCGAGGGTCCGGCCTGAATATTCTTAAAATTTACGTGGATTAGTAGCCGTTGCGCTGGCTGCCCGGGCTTTCGGCCGGCGGCATGCCTTCAAGGCCGCGGAGCAATTCCTCCTCGGTCATCTGCTCGAATTCAACCTCGTCTTCTTTACCCTCAACTTGCTCGCCCACGGTGCCAGCAACGCTGGACGTAAGCAGCGGCATGTCGGTTGGCTCCGGCTCATCCACTTCCACATGCTTCTGCATGGCGTGAATGAACTCTTCGCGCAGGTCGTCCTTGTTGATCGTCTCATCGGCGATCTCGCGCAAGCGATACGACCGGGTCCTTGTCGTTGTCGCGGTCAAGGGTGATGGGCGCCCCTTGCGAAATCATCCGGGCCCGGTGGGCCGAAAGCAGAACCAGCTCAAACCGGTTCGGCAACTTGTCAATGCAGTCTTCAATCGTGACGCGCGCCATAAGCTCGTGTTCTCCTGAAATGGGGGTAAATCGGGATTTGGGCGGCTTCTAGGGGTATTTCAGCCAAAATGCAAGCTTTGCCCCTCAATTGCCCGTGGCAACCGCCAATTGAGCGGCGAAAGCCCGCTTGTAGGCGGGCCGCGCTTCGCCGCGGGCCACATAGGCGGCGAGGTTCGGAAATTCGTCCAGAATGCCCGATGGTCTCAGCCTCTGCAGCACATGCACCATCATGAGGTCGCCCGCGCTGAAGGCGCCATCGAGCCAGTCGGCACTGCCAAGGCGAGCGGAAAGTTGCTTCAACCGGTCGCGGACGCGATCCTTGACCAGAGGCAGGCGCTCCTTGCTCCAGGGCTTGTCGCCCTCCAGAAGCCTGGCGTTTGCGAGTTCAAGGATCGGCGGCTCCACCGTGCTGAGCGCGGCAAACATCCATGTGATCGCGCGCGCCCGGGCATTCGCATCGTCCGGCAGCAGGCCCGCATGGCGCTGCGCGATATGGAACACGATGGCCCCCGTCTCGAACAGGGCGAGATCGCCTTCTTCATAGGTCGGAATCTGCCCGAAAGGATGAAGCGCCAGATGTGCGGGTTCCTTCATCGCCTTGAACGAAACAAGGCGAACCTCGTAGGGTTGGCCCACTTCTTCGAGCGCCCAGCGAACGCGCGTATCACGCGCCAGTCCCTTGCCGCCATCGGGCGAACTTTCAAAGGCGGTGATGGTGGGGGTCATTAATGCGCTCCTTCGCCGGCCGGTTGAACATTGCGCAGAACCGTAAGGGTGACGATGGCCGCCGCCAGCATGCCAATGGCGGAAAGCATCGCGACCGCAAAAAATCCGGAGCTGAACGCCTCCCGCGCAAGGGTCAGCAGCGCCCTGCCCGTGTCACCGGGCAGCAACGTGGCCGCATCAATGGCCCCCACCAGCGTACTCCGCGCCGTACGCGCCAGTTCCGCCGGCACTTCAGCGGGAATCGCGCCCGCCATTTCACTGCGGTAGATGAAAGTGCCAAGGCTGCCCAGAACCGCAATTCCCAAGGCGCCGCCCAGTTCGGCGGCGGTTTCGGAAAGCGCCGAAGCGGCACCCGTCTTCTCCGGCGGAACCGCCCCCACGATCAATCCCGTGGTGAGCGCTATCACCGGCGTAAATCCGGCCGAGAAAATAAGGGAGGCCCCGACAACACCGATAAGTGTTGTCATCTGCGAAAGCAGCATAAATCCAAAAGCTGATACCAGCATGCCCGCCGCCAGCAGATAGGCCGGCCGCATCCGGCTCGACCAGCATTGGCGTCATGAACGACACCGCCGTGAAAACCACCGCCGATGGCACCGACCACAGGCCCGCTTCAAGCGGTGTCAGTCCGGCCACAAGCTGGAAATACTGCGCCATGAAAATGAACGAGCCGAACATGAAAAAAATGCCCAGCACATTGATGCCAAGCGCCGCGTTGAAACTCAGCGAGCGGAACAGCTTGAGGTCGATCAGCGGATCCGCAAGCTTTGCCTGGCGGCGCAGGAAGGCAATGGCTACCGCGATGCCCGCCAGCATGAAGCCAATGGGCTCCCAGCCAAAGCCGGCTTCCGCCATGTTTTTCATGCCGTAGATAAACAGCAGCACCGCTGCCAGCGACAACAGCGCACTGATGATATCCAGCCGCCCCGCATTTGGATCGCGGAACTCCGGCAGAAGCGATGGCCCCAGCACCAGCAACAGGATCATCACCGGAACGCCCGGCCAGGAAAACCGAGCCCCACCAGAAATACTGGATCAGCAATCCGCCAACCAAAGGCCCGATGATGGCGCCTACCGAATAGCTTGAGATCCACATGCTGATGGCAAAGGTCCGTTCCGTCGGATCGCGGAACATGTTGGTGAGCAGCGACAGCGTCGAAGGCGCCAGCGTGGCCCCGCAATGCCAAGAATGGCCCGCGTGACGATCAGCATTTCGGCGCTGGTTGAAAACGCCGCGAGAATGGAGGCAGCGCCAAAGGCGGCAGCACCGATGAGCAGCAGCTTGCGCCGCCCGATGCGGTCGCCCAGCGTTCCCATGGTCATCAGGAATCCCGCCACCATGAAGCCGTAGATGTCGATGATCCACAGAAGCTGCGCCGCCGTTGGCTTCAGGTCGGAAGCCAGCTGCGGAACCGCCAGGTTGAGCACCGTCAGGTCCATCGAATAGAGCATGCAGGGCAGCGCTATGACGCCAAGGCCTATCCATTCGCGCCGCGTTGCTTTTGGTTCGGCAGTCGCTTGATGTGTCATCAGGTCAGGCATCCCGGCCATTGAAAGGTTGTGAGTTCAGTTGACGGGGTTCAACGCCGTCGAGGCAGTTTGCGTTGATGGCGGCCACCGGCGTGCCGTCGGGCATTGCGCTAAAGGAGAAGCTTTGAATGCCGCACGTCTTGCAAAACAGATGACGGATTATATGCGTGTTGAAGAGATACTCGGTCAGGTTCTCTTCGCCGGACAAAAGCTTGAATTTATCCCTGGATGTGAAGGCCAGAACTGATCCAAGCCTTTGGCAGCGTGAACAATTGCAGGTTATCGTCTTGTCGAGATCAATATCGACTTCATATCGGACCGCGCCGCATTGGCAGCCGCCATGGTAATGTTGAACAGGCATCGCCAAACTCCTCCGGAAAATTCTGGATCTAACGTTTCAATTGGCAGCTGCTAGTGCCCGTCGTAGGCGGCCTGCAGTTTCTTGATGTCGAATTTCACCATCTGCATCATCGCGGCCATCACCCGGCCCACCTTGGCCTGGTCCTTGTCGCCGATCATCTCCATGAAAACCTTGGGAACGATCTGCCAAGACAGGCCGAATTTGTCTTCCAGCCAGCCACATTGCACTTCCTTGCCGCCATTTTCTGTCAGCAGCGACCACAGCCGGTCCACTTCCTTCTGGTCCTCGCACATCACCATGAATGAAATGGCTGGGGTGAACTTGTACATCGGCCCGCCATTCAGCGCATGGAGCTGCTGGCCCTCCAGCTCGAAATCCATGACCAGCACGCTGCCCTTCGGCCCCGGCCCGCCCTCGCCATTGCGCATCACCTGGCCGATCTTCGAGTTGCCAAACACCGAGGTGTAGAACTTCACCGCCTCTTCGGCGTTGCCGTCAAACCACAGGAACGGGGAAATCTTTTGAACCTTTGCCATGTCACTTCGCCTTCTTTGCATTTTCGGTCCCGGCTCAAGCAGTGCCCAACTGATGCCGAAAGGATCACGGAGCCTTCCCCAGCGGTCGCCCCAGAACTGCATCTCAAATGGCGCATCCACCGTGCAGCCTGCATCCACCGCGCGCTTCCACCACTTGTCGCCTTCGCGGGTCACAAGCTGCATCATGTAGCTTTGCGAAACATTCTGTTTTTCGCCCATGACGGCAGCATCGCTGAGCATCAATGCGCCGCCGTTGATTTCAAGCTGGCTGTGCATCACATGCTTGCCGTCTTCGCTGCGCATCGTGCCCAGGTCTTTCGCGCCAAACGCCTTTTCATAAAAGGCAATGGCCTTGTCAGCCCCGTCAACCATCAGATAGGGAATGACGCCTTGCATTACCCGTTCCATGTCAGTCATCACATTTCTCCTTTGACTTGTTAGATTATTTAACGTTGGCAGGATCCATCCACATGATTTCCCAGATATGCCCGTCCGGGTCCTGGAAACTGCGCTCATACATGAAGCCATGGTCCTGCGGCTCGCGCAGTTTCTGGCCTCCTGCCTTTAACGCCGCATCGGCCATTTTGTTCACCTCGTCCTTGCTCTCCGCCGAAAGGCAGGTGAGCACTTCCGAGGTCTTGCTGGCGTCGGCAATCGCCTTTGGCGTGAATTGCTTGAACTTGTCATGTGTCAGAAGCATGGCGTAGATGTCGTCGCTGATCACCATGCAGGCCGCCGTTTCATCCGTGAACTGAGCATTGAACGTAAAGCCCAGCGCCTTGAAGAAGGTCATGGATTTGTCCAGATCCTTCACCGGCAAATTGACAAAGATCTTGCGTGCTGCAGTTGCCATGTGGCGTTCTCCTTTTAGGTTTTATGATTGAACAGGTTTTTAAATGCGCTTCATTTGTGAACGGCGCAATCGCAGGCCGGCGCGTGGTACCGGCCATTGCTCCACCATGCCGACCTTTGCCATACATGTTCTTCGGCCGTGCCCAATCAACCAGCGAATGGTAGTGGCCCGTTCTCGTTGCGTCCCTTCGGCATGATGTCGAGATAGCTGTAAGTTCCGAGGAATTGCTCGCCGCCGCGGCTAAAGCCGAATAGGTGTGGAATATCTGGCCGTCCTCGTCCTTGTAGAAGACGCTGTCGCCCGAGAGGTCTTCCAGCCCGGGATCCGTGTGCTGTAATTGTAGTAAGCGCTGCTTTTCCGCAATTTCCTTCGGTGTAAAGGAGACGTTGAAGTCGTAGTTGAAGTCGCTGTGGAAAGATGAGACCCAGGGGAAGCGCCAGCCCATGGCCTTGCGCAAAGTCTCGATTTCCGCCGATCGGTGCCCGCGCGACGGCCACATAGGAGACATCGTGGTTTTCGAGATGCGCCAGAAGGCCTTCGACATGATCAACCTCAAGCGAGCATCCGACGCATTGCTGCTCCTGGCCCGGTCCCATCATGAAATGTTTGACAAAAAGCTGGCTGCGGCCCGTCGAACAGTTCGGCCAGCGTCACTTTCCCCGAGCGGCTGTCGAAGACATATTCCTTGTCGATTTTCACCCAGGGCAGCGCGCTCCGTCGCTCATATCCTCCTGCGCCCTGGTGAAGGCTTTCTCCTTGGCGAGAAGGATGCGGCGCGCCTCCAGCCATTCTTCGCGTGAAACCACGGGATGGGAAACGGCGGATGGCTTGCTCAGGGTTGACGTTGACATCAGATTCTCTCCATCGGTTTGTGGTTGAAAAGCAGATTGAGATGGCAGCTGAGATGATTGAGGCAATCCACCGCTACTTGGGGACCCCCTTGGCCTTGGCCAGGACGAAAGCGCCTTGA
>CAWELV010000006.1:0-9856 GCA_963810045.1 uncultured Alphaproteobacteria bacterium
GCGCTTGCACTCATGCAACCGGCCCGATATAGGAAAGCCTCTGGTGACAGGGTCCCTTCGTCTATCGGTTAGGACGACAGCCTCTCACGTTGTAAAGGCGGGTTCGATTCCCGCAGGGATCACCAGCAATCTGCAATATGCCTTTTCATTTCAGGTGCGCTTGAGAAGTGCATCCAGCAGCCGGCGGCAATTGCGGCCATATGCACTCGACCATTTTTCTTCTGGTTCTGAGCCCATAGCTCAGCTTTTTCTTGCCACATCCGCGTTACACATTTATGCAGCCTACTGCTAAGGGGGCTCGGGCTAACCACGGCATCTAGAAGTCATTTGCGCGAACCCCAAAACACCAAAAGCCCGCAAACAGGGCAAGAGAGAGGTAATCATGGATAAGAAAAACACCATCATCGGCATCGTCGCTGTCGTCATCGTGTTGGCGATCATCGGTTGGGCCAGCGGATGGTTTGGCGGTCAGGCCCCGCAGGATGCCATGGCTCCGGCTACTACGACAGAACAGCCCGCCGCTCCAGCGACTACCACGGAACAACCCGCGACTCCGGCGCCGGCTACAACGCCGCCTGCCACGACCACAACTCAGTAATTGGCTGCCTTCCGTGGAAACCACGGCGCTTAGGCCCGTGGGCCACGGAAGGTTAGTTTCGGACATTGCCGGAACCATGGGGTTTTTCGTGTAACACATCCATGGACCTTGGTTATCAAGGCTGTCTGATTTTTTGAATTCAATTCTATTTTGCCTTCTCCCTCGAGAGCAGAAGGAATAGATTTTTCATTTCGTTGCATCTTTATGCAGGGAGCGGATGCGCTGGGCGAGGGAAATCACATTGGTGATGGCGCTCTTTGGTTTTTCCTCTTCGACCGGGATGGAAGTCTCGGTCACCACAGCGACGTCGGCCGCAGATTCAGGGGCCGCTGCCGGCGTCGTCTCCGGCCCTGACCAGGCCTGATCGAGGCGCTTGAGTTCATCCTGCAGCTCTTCGGCGGCTCGTTCGGTTTCGACAATCTTCTCCTCAAGGACTTCCGACTGGGCCACGAACTCCAGGGTTGAGCTGTCGGCAGGCTTTACGATGATTTCGGCATTGGTCATCGCAACCGGCTGTTCCAATTCCAGGGGCGCGCCCTTTTTCTGTTTCGAAATCTGCTTGGTTATCTTCACAAGATCCTTGATCCGCTTCTTCAGACGGTCTTCGGTTGGAACGGGTGCTGCACTGGCTGTTGCTTCCGACGCGTCGACAATTTGCACTTCTTCGACCTCGACCAGGGACTCGGTCATGGCCTTGATCTCGGCGTCTTTTTCCTCAACCTGTTTTTCCAGGCCATTCACCTCGTCACGCAGGAATACGATTTCGGCATTGCGCTCGAGCAGCAACTCATCGCGCTTGGCCAGATCCTGCTTCAGGATTTCGAAGCGGTTGCGATGGCGCGAGACTTCTGCCGTCTGCTCGGCCATGCGCATCCGGATGTCGCCCAGGCGGAGCTCGAGTTTCTTTGCCATCATGGCGTGCTCGGCGCGCATGCGGTCACGGTCGGTTTGAAGCTCGATCATGGTGGAGGGCATGTTGCGCTGGGTGTGGCGGGCGCCCAGGCGAAAGGCCAGTTTCCAGGCAATCCTCCCGGCGATCAGGCCCAGGAAAGTGGCTATGGAAAAGCCCAAAATGAGCAGCATAAGGGTCTCGGATTGAGACATGGCAGTCCTCGAAAAACACTAAAACCAATTCAGCGCATGGTTTTAGTGCGGAACGAGGGCAGAGGCGAATGAAAAATTAGAAGGGGTTCCAGGTGGGATTCCTGGAGTATTTCAGATAGCCCACATTGGCGCCGAGCCTGGCGCCCACGCCAGTTCTGATGGGGGCGAGGGTGATATTGCTGTTCTTCTGCAAGTTCACGCCGAGCCCGCCGATGAGATAGGCCGAGCCTTCAACGCCGACGAAGCGCTTGTAGAGCTGCCTTGGCGAGTCGGAATTGTAGACCAGAACCATGGTGCGCGAGCCATTGCCGCCGAAATCAAACCCGATGGATGGGCCCTGCCAATAAATGCGCTGGGTGGTGCCGTCCTTGTAGTAAATCGTGCCTTCGCCAAAACGCAGGCCGCCAATCATGGCGCCAGAGCCTTCTTCACCGACGATATAGGCGGTGGGCTCGCCCTGGCTTTGGAAGAGATATTCAACCGCTTCACTGATGCCGCGGCTGGCCTTGCCGAAGAACTGATGGCCTTTGGTGACGATTTCCTCAGTGGTGAATGTGGATTTGGGTTTTGCAATGCTGCCCGTGGTTTGCGCCATCACCGTGGACGACGCGCTGGCAAAGCAAAGGGCAATGGCCAAGCTTAAGGACTTCAGGAATTTGCTGCTCATATTACCACCTCACGCATGGGCCACTCACGCCCTTGCTGGGGCAACTCTGGGGCCAAGACCAGTTCCTCCCAGAACGTAACGGAGAGGACTTACGAGATGGTTAATTTATCGCGAATTATGTGGCACGAGATCACGATCACTTCAGGCCACTATGGCCTGAAGTGATAAACGTGATCGTCGCTTTACTCTGGCGCGTGATCGGGCGGAAAACCGGTTCCCACTTTTCCTGATCACGCGCAAGCTATGAAGCCTGGATTGTCAAAGCCGCGGTCGTGCTTGCCATAGCTCAGTGGCTGGCCATCGCTGTTCAACACCTTGCCGCCAGCGGCCAGCAGCACCGCATGGCCCGCAGCCGTATCCCATTCCATGGTTCGGCCAAAGCGCGGATAGAGATCGGCTTCGCCTGCCGCGATCAGGCAGAATTTCAGGGAGGAGCCGGCGGACACCAGCTTGGCCACTTTCACGGTCTTGAGATAATCATCGGTCGCGCTGTCCCGGTGGCTGCGGCTTGCCACGACAATGGCGCCATCGCCGGGGCAGGGGCGCACCAGCAACTTTTTCCAGGTGATGCTTTCATCGGCGGCTATCTTGCCTTCGGCGGCACCCTTTGCGGTGTCACCCCAGAAAATGCGCCCGATGGCTGGTGCATAGACCACGCCGATGACGGGAACGCCATTTTCGATCTTGGCGATATTCACCGTGAACTCGCCGTTGCGGGAGACAAATTCCTTGGTGCCATCCAGGGGGTCCACGAGATAGAAGCTGGCTCCCACCTGCGGAACGCGGCCAGCGGCTGCGGCTTCCTCGGAAATGACCGGGGTGTGCGGATCAACCCTTGCCAGGCCTTCCAGGATGGTGCGCTCGGCCGCTTCATCGGCTTCGGTTACCGGCGTCAGATCGCTTTTGGTGCGGGCGCGGAAGTCGGTGGCGTAGATCGCCATGATTTCGCGCCCGGCCAGAAGGGCAAGGTTTACCAGTGATTTCGTCAGGCTTGTGGGGGCTAGGGTCATACGCGATTCCGGGTGATTTCGAGGGGCTTCTATGGGCGTGCCGGGGTGTGATCGTCAATGCAGAAAATTTTGCGGGGCTTTGCTAAAAGGAACAACCACGAATCACTTTATGGGGACCCCATGACAGACGCGTCACGCATTTCCGATCTCGATCTTGCGGCCCTTCTGTGCAGCCGCGTCTGCCACGATGTGATTTCCCCAGTTGGCGCCATTGCCAATGGCCTTGAACTGTTTGACGATCCGGAAATGGACGAGGAAACCAAGTCGACCGCCCTGGACATGATCCGCTCTTCGGCCAGGACGGCGGGGGCCAAACTGAAATTCTGCCGCATTGCCTTTGGCGCGGCGGGAACGGCGGGCGCGCTGATTGACCTGAGCGAAGCAGGCGAAGTGGCGCGAGGCTTTGTGGGCGAGGAAAAAGTCAAGCTGGACTGGCAGGCGCCGCGCGAGAACCGCCCCAAGCAACAGGTCAAGCTGCTGCTCAACATGCTGCTTCTGGCCATTGCCGGAATTCCGCGCGGCGGGGTGGTGACGGTGGCGGCCGAAGGCGACACGCTCACGGTGCGCGCCTCCGGAGAGCGGGCCAAGATTTCAGAACCGCTTGCAGAGGTTCTTGCAGGCACTGCCGATCTCTCCATGCTTGATGCCAGGTTGGTGCAGCCTTATTATTCAAAGCAGCTGGCCGCTTCCGCCGGACTTAAACTGACCATGGCCATGAGCGGCGATGATGTGCTGGTGCAGGCCCAGGCAGCCTAGACGATGATGCGCGATGTTGCCGCGAATTACGTGCACCGGGACAAGCTTGCAACCCCGCGCGAGGGTATTGTTGCCGGCGACTCGCAACTCAAGTGGAGCAACGTCGCGCCGTCTGATGCTTCCGTGCCAAAAGAGATTGAAAAGCTGGCGCGCAATTATTTGAAAGATGTGCGTGTTGCCGGCGATCTCGGTTTCGTCATTCTGCATCGCTGCGGCGAGGCGTTTTACTTCCTGATCGTTTCAACCTGGCGCAATGAAAATGAACTGTGGGAATCGGTTTACGCCAAGCAAAACGCCGGTGAACCGAACTTCAGGCCTTTCACGGTTGAAACATCGCACCGCGGCACATATTGCGTGTGGGAACTTGGCGTTGTTTGGCATGAGCAGCAGGCGTGGAAACGATTTCTCACGTCACAGCGCGCAACAGATGACGTCACGCGCTATCTCAATGATCGCTTCGAAGGCAGCGTCTAGAGTATGTCCCGCCAAAGTGTGATGCGGTTTGGCGGTCGGGACATGCTCCAACATATTGATCAGGTGCTTGTCCTTTTCGGTGGGATGATTCCATCCCGCCGGGACGCGCGCTAGGCAATCTCGCGGAAGTCTTCCTGGCCGGACATGGGAGGCGCACCTTCACGCAGGACATAGCCGCGGCCCCAGACGGTTTCAATGAAGTTCTTGCCTTCGGCGGCGGTTGCAAGTTTCTTGCGCAGCTTGCAGATGAACACGTCGATGATTTTCAGTTCGGGCTCGTCCATGCCGCCGTAGAGGTGGTTGAGGAACATTTCCTTGGTGAGGGTTGTGCCCTTGCGAAGCGAGAGCAGTTCCAGCATCTGATATTCCTTGCCGGTGAGGTGCACACGCTGGCCGCCCACTTCGACAGTTTTGGTATCGAGATTCACCAGCAGTTCGCCGGTGAGGATTACCGATTGAGCATGGCCCTTGGAGCGGCGCACCACCGCATGGATGCGGGCCACGAGTTCGTCCTTGTGGAAAGGCTTGGTCATGTAATCATCGGCGCCGAAGCCCAGGCCTTTGACCTTGTCTTCAATGCCGGCAAGACCAGAGAGAATGAGAATGGGTGTTCCGACCTTCGACACGCGGAGCGACTTCAGAACTTCATAGCCCGACATGTCGGGCAGGTTGAGATCGAGCAGTATAATGTCATAGTCATAGAGCTTGCCGAGGTCCACGCCTTCCTCGCCGAGATCGGTGGTGTAAACATTGAAGCCTTCAGACTTCAGCATCAGCTCAATGCTTTGGGCCGTTGCGGTGTCGTCCTCGATCAGCAGTACTCTCATCTCGAAACCCCTTTTATGCGGCTCCTTGGTGGAGCCTTTTCAGTCGCGCAGCCTGGCAAGGCAACGGGCCTTAAACGCGCAACTATCCGTTAACTCTGAATGTTAAGATAAGCTTAGAAAGGTTAACAAAACCTAATCTCTATGCGGGATACTTTTACTTACTTTATGCCATATCTAGTATTGTGACTCACAAAGCATACCA
Organism: uncultured Alphaproteobacteria bacterium; assembly: GCA_963810045.1. Taxonomy (GTDB): domain Bacteria; phylum Pseudomonadota; class Alphaproteobacteria; order Rhizobiales; family Aestuariivirgaceae; genus Aestuariivirga. Next base: position 5,639 of record CAWELV010000006.1, read on the forward strand.
CATGTAGTTGCCCGTTTGAAATTGTTAGGGCAGGAGAGAGTTTTAATTGCAACACTTGCGGAGTTTACTCAGCCTTAAGCTTACCCGTTCATGATGTTGATTGAGGCACTCGAATCTTCTGGTTAGTTGATTCGGCGAATCGTGCCTAGGGGCTGGTTTGAGGCCCGGTTTGTTTTTGAGTTTGTGAGGACTTCCATGCGTTCACGTGAGACCCTTCTGCGACTGCATCGTTTCCGTACCGAGGATCGCCGTCGTCAGGCCGCTGATATCGATGGGATGATCCAGGACCTCACCAGGAAATATGACGAGCTCGACTCCCATGTCAGGTTTGAGGAAAGCCGCAATGGCGTCACTGATCCAGCCAATGTGAACTACTCGATGGCGGCCAAGGCCACGCGCGGACGGCGCGACAATCTTTTGAAATCCATTTCTGACCTCAAGGACCAGAAGGCCTCTGTCCTGGCACAGCTCGCCGATGAGGAAGTTGAACTGCGGAAAGTCGAGATGCTGATGGAAAAGGAAAGCGGCGCATCGTCGTCTGCGTCGGGCTCAGCCGGCCTGGTGGCGGCCCACGCCCATTAGGGCAAGTTCGTCATTCCGGCGAATGCCGGAATCTTGTTGCAAATTTGAAAAGTACTTCGCCGAGATGACCTTCATTTGGCTGCCGGGAGATTCCGGCTTTCGCCGGAATGACAAAATTGGGGGGGGGCGCACTACCCTTTAAGACTGAAGCCTTCAACCGCAAGTAAGGCCCTCGTGCCTCATCGGCGATCTTTGCAAGATGTGAAGGCAATTCGACGGCTTTTTCCACGGGCGCTGCAAAGCCAGTGGAGTCCCACACGGCATTGTACCAATGGGGCGCCCAGACGCCATCAAAGCTTTTAGGCCCCTTGGGCCATTTCAACATGGCTTCATCAAACGGAATTCCACACGCTTTGCAAAGTGCGATGAGAACTCCGCGCGGATTTTTCAATACATCATCGGCATCGATAACGGGCGGGGCGTATCCCTGCTTCTGCGCCACCGCATCAAAAATTTCCGCCTGCTCGACAAATCCGATATCGCGCAAGGAAACATCGGCCCATTTCTTGGTGTAGCTGGCGAGCACCCGTTCCGGTGAGCGAATGAGGAAAGCGTTGGTCACGAGGTGAATCCAGCTGCGGTCAAATCCCGGCAGCATGTGATGGGTCATATGCTTCTGATAGAATATGGGCTTTGCCGACGGCTTCGTGCATTTTGCAACGAGGGCGTCCCAATCGCTTTCATTGGCAGCGATGATTTCATCGCGCATGGGGTGGTCATTGCCGTGATTGACCAGTGAGAAGGCGTAAAAGGGTTCATCCCAGGCCGTACAATCGGCGCGATTGCCAAATGAATACATCATGGCCGTCGAGATATTGCGCGGGCCGGACCACATGGCGATGATTGTCATGAAAGGGCTGCGCGTTTTTTCGCGGGCGCAAAGCGCCTTGTAAAGGCCGGAGAGTTGCTTCGAAATCGGACCCGCACCTTTCCATTCTCCGGTTGACATCGGATGCCTTACGGGACGGCCATCAATCTCGCGCACCGGGATGAGGCCCGCGAAGGTTCCGGTGACGAAGGCTTCGTCGGCGCCATAGACATCATAAAGCGAGAACTGCTTTTCGAAAACCGGAATGCCGTTGTCCCTGCAAAGGCGGATCATGTTGCCCCGGGTGATGCCCGGAATGCAGTACTGCCCTGAGGAGGTCCACACTTCGCCGCGCCTTACAATAAAGAAGTGGGTGGAATTGCAGGTGGCGACAAAGCCCAGAGGATCGAGCATGAGGGCTTCATCGGCTCCGGCGTTCATGGCCTGCACGCAGGCGGTGATGCAGTTCAGTTTTGAATGCGAATTGAGCTTCTGATCCTGCACGTCGGGTGCGCCACGCCGCACATTCACCGTATGCAGGGTCATGCCGCGTTCAAATTTTTCCGGGCCTGGAGTTTTGTATTCGGGGATGATGACGATGGTCGCCGGCGAAATTGTCACGCGCGGATCCTGGTAGGGCGTTGCCTTGACGCCGCGCGTCACCATCAGGCGGATGTGCACGCCGTCGCGCATTTTGTTGGCATCGATGCAGGCGAACAGGCGCTTCACCAGTTCTTCCGGGCTTATGCCAACATCCATGAAGATGGCCTTGGCTCCTTCATAGAGCCGTTCCACGTGGGCAAAGAGAAACGGCACGCCACCATCCACCAGCCGCAGGCCTTCCCACACGCCATCGCCGAGAATGAAGCCGGAGTCGAACACCGAGACCATGGCCTTGTCGCGGGGATAGAGCGTGCCGTTGATGGAGATAAGGATATCCGCGTTGCGCGGATCAATTTTGATGTCGTGGAGGGATTGGGGCATGGGCAGTCTGTTTATCGCAGGCTCATAGCAGCGGCAAGTGAGGCGTCTAGAGCCGAATGAAGTCAGACAGAACCAACATTTTCTCCCTCCCCCTTGTGGGGAGGGCCGGGGTGGGGGTCTGGTAGTCTAAAAAGATGTTGTGAATATAATGGTAAGGCCCGGAGCGACCCCCACCCTTAATCCCTCCCCACAAGGGGGAGGGAAAAACACTGGTGACTCCGTCAAGAGCTCTAGAGAAATACCAAAAACACAACCCAAATGATGATTGTGGCTTTTGCGGCTGTTGCATGAAGCGGATTGCCCTCGTAGCGATCAGCGCTGCGCCAGGCGCCAGTGGCCGCAAAAAGAGAATAGGGCAGGGGCAGGAAATGGACGATGACTGCAAAAGCGATGGGTGCTTCGGCGAGAATGATTGTGAGGGCTCGCAAGTGTGGCAGCAACATTCAAGACGAGGTCATAGGTGATCGGCGTAGCGCCAGAAGGCTTCCCGCAGGGGCAATTGCCCAAGCCAAAGCTGCTTTAGTGAAATGGCTGCATTCATTGGGATCTAGCTTCTTCCATCATTGTCTTCCCAGGCTCATCGCCAGCCAGAGGTGATACAGTGCGGTCGCCGGCCAATACGCGTGAAAGCTCGGCGCGGCTGTTTCGGACGATATCGACCATCTTTTCGTTGTCGCCGGCATGGCGGGCCTGTTCGCGAATGACTTTCTCATCGAAGCTCTTGAAGGCCGTGGCGGCGCGGTGGGCCTCAAGTGGGTCTTGTCCCAGGGCTACCAGCACCTGTTCACCCATATCCAGTGACGACGAAAAGACTTCGCGGTAAACATCATCGACACCGGCGTTGAGAATCTCATAGGCGTGGACGCGGTCAAAGGCCCGGGCAAAGATCCGCAAGTTGGGGAAATGCTTCTTGGCGGTGGCGATGATCTCGGAAATTTTTTCGCGCTCATCAACGGCTATCACCAGAACTTCCGCGGTGCGCGCGCCTGCGGCTTCCAGCAGGTCGACGCGGGATGCGTCACCGTAGAAAAGCTTGAAGCCAAACCTGCGGAGCACATCGATTTGTTCTGCGTCGTGGTCAAGCACTACGGTTTTGTAACCCTTGCCTTGCAGCATGCGGCCCACGGTCATGCCAAAACGGCCGTGGCCTGCGATGATCACCCTGGCGCTTTCATCAATCACGTCGGCATCCCTGATCTGGCCGCCGCGGGCGAAAAGCGGCTGGATAAAATTTTCATTGGTGATCATGAGAAGCGGCGCCAGGGCCATGGAAATTGCCACAATTGCCACGAGCACTGCGGCCTGGCTGGCGAGCAGCAGTCCCAGGCCAAGGCAGAATGAAATCAAGACAAAGGCGAACTCACCGCCTTGTGCCAGCGAGAAGGCAAAATGGGCGCTGTCGGGGCCTTTCATGCGGAAGATGCGGGCGATGACATAAAGGACCACGAGCTTGAGGATGACAAAACCCAACGACAAGGCCGATGAATCTGCAAGGGATTGGCCATGAGCAGGTTGAAATCAATGCCGGCGCCCACCGCCATAAAGAAGACCGCCAGCAGAAGGCCCTTGAACGGATCGAGATCCATTTCAAGCTCATGGCGGTATTCACTTTCCGCCAGAACCACGCCTGCGAGAAAGGTGCCAAGAGCGGCCGACAGGCCCACGAACTGCATCATCAGGGTGATGCCGACGACGATCAGAAGGGCAAATGCCACAAAGATTTCGCGGATGCCGGATTGGGCGACAAAGCGGAACAGCGGGCGCATGAGATAGCGGCCGGCCAGCACGATGGCCGCAACGGCTGCCAGCACGCTTAAAGTTTGGGCCCAGGCCGGAAATTCTGC
>CAWELV010000007.1:0-22810 GCA_963810045.1 uncultured Alphaproteobacteria bacterium
TGAGCCGTGCTCCTTGCGAAGGCGGACAAAAGCCGTGGCAATCGATTCCTCTTTGGTAAGATCGATCTCCAAGAGAGGGAAATCAGCTTTTTCACCTGGTTTGTCGAGGCCAATGACCGTGTAGGCATCCGCCAGGGCTGAGGCGAGTGATCGGCCTATATTGCCCGCAGCACCAGTGATGAGGACAATTGGTTTGGGGTTTTTGCTCGCCACTATTTCGGAGTCCTGATTTCACGATAGGATTTATTGTCTTGGGCAGTTAGTGTGGTTGAACGTCCCCATGACCCGTTAGTTCCGGCTAGCTCAGCGATCTTATGTAAATAAATATACATAAATACTGTTAGATATGATTGACTATGTGCATAATATGCGCGTAATTTGGGCTTCTTCTTTCCTCCAAAAATCAGCAACCCCGCAACCCACAGGCTCATCATGTTCAGACTTGATCAAAAACTCTCCCGATCCTCTCCGGCAAATACAAGCGCAGCGACTTCATCATTGCCGATGCCAAGGACGGTGACATGGGGCCAAGCATTCCGGGCTGTGGGCCGAAACGGAACAAGGACGGCAGTTCAATGCGCTTTGTGACCCGGCCGGAATTTCTGGGAATATCGCTGCAATCGTCAAACAGGACGTCGTGGATATCATGCTGGTCTCAGCTTCCAATCTGGAGGCGCTGACCGACAAGGGCGTTTTCAAGAAAAGTTCCGTCAAACCCGCCATCCGCGCCAATGACACGACGGATATCTGGGTGGTGCGCGGTGCCACCTATTCCAAGCTGCCGAGCCGCCCCTTCCGCAGCGCTTCGCTTTCGCGCGTGAAGAAGTATACGGACCTGGGGCTTTACTCCATCACCTTCAACAATGACCTCGAGCAGGATTATACCTCACTTGAACACTTCAGCGCCTTCCGCGAGGACGCGGCGCGCAACAAATTCAAATACTTCCTCGAAGTGTTTAATCCAAATGTTGAATGCGGCATCGATCCGGCACTTGTCCCCCACTACATCAATGACAGTATCATTCGCTGCCTCGCCGGCGTGACCAAGGCGGACCGGCCGCAATTCCTGAAGATCGCCTACAACGGCCCGAAAGCCTTGGAAGAGCTGGCTTCCTTCGACCCCAGCATTACGGTTGGTGTGCTCGGCGGCGGGGCCGGAACAACGCGCGACTGTTTCGAGCTTTTGAACCAGGCTGAAAAATATGGCGCGCGGGTTGCCCTCTTCGGCCGCAAGATCAATCTGGCGGAAGATCCGCTGGCGATGGTTTCCTTCATGCGTGAAGTGGCGAGCGGCAACATTCAGCCGCTTGAAGCGGTCAAGGCCTATCATGGCAGCCTGCAAAAGAGCGGCCTAACCGCCATCCGCGCACTTGCCGCCGACAGCGAGATCACCGAAAAGGTCCTGAAGGCAAGCTGATCATGGGGAAAACCCAGCGCCGCGGCTTTATCACGGGCGGCACATGGTGCGTTGACAACAACCGCATGGTGACGCACTGGCCGGGGGAAGACGGCCATGCGCAATTCTTCGGGAAGAGCGCCATGGCGGCGGTTCGGGCTGCAATTTTGCACTGAATATCAAGCGGCTCGACTTCGCCATGCCGGTGGAAACAATCACCATTGTCGGCGATGACGAGGGCGGGCGTTTCCTGCGCTCGCTTGCCGAGGATGCGGGTATTGGCCAAGCGCAGATGCACATTACGGGCGACGCCTCCACGCAATGGACCGATGCTTTCATTTCCAAGGCGTCCGGCCGGCGCACGCATATTTTCAATTCCGGGGCATCGAATGTTTTGACGCCAGATCATTTTGATTTCAGTTCCACCAGCGCGCGCTATCTGCATCTCGGCCTGCCCGGCGTTCACAGGCAGATGGATGGTCCCTGGCATGGCGATGCGAACGGCTGGGTTACAGTGCTCAAACGCGCCCGGGCCGCCGGACTCAAGACCAATATTGAATTGCCAGCATTGCGCCTGAACTGCTTGCCAAGCTGGTTCGCCCTTGTCTGGCGCACCTTGATCTGATCATCGTGAATGACAGCGAAATCGGCGCCTTGTCAGGCATCGACACCCTGCCCGGCGGCGTGACCGATGTTGCCGCCTGCCAGCGCGCGGCGCGCCATGTGCTGGAAAATGGCGCCATGGATATTGTCGTGGTGCATTGCCCGGTCATAGCCATTGCGGTTACCCGTGATGGCAAGGTTTTCACGAAGCCATCCACGCAAATACCGCGCGAGCTTGTGGCCGGGGCCAATGGCGCGGGTGATGCCTTTGCGGCGGGCATGCTCTACGGCGTGCATGAAGGGTGGAGCGTCGATGATGCGCTGACACTTGCGCATGCTTCGGCGGCGGCCTCATTGCGCAGCCTTTCGACCACGGGTGCGGTTGAACCGTGGCGCAAATGCCTTGCGCTTGCCAATCAATGGGGCTGGCGGAAAGCCAGTTAGGATTTAGCAACATCAGTTACTTACACGACACTGATGAAGTCCTGTTAAGAAGTGGTCAGCGTCTTTTCACGCCGGGCAGGACGCAGAGCATTTCAAACAGGAGATTGGCTGCGGTGAGTGCGGTATTGCCCGAGGGATCATAGGGTGGCGAGACTTCAACGAGATCGCAGCCCACCAGATTCAACCCCCAGCAGCCGCGGATGATTTCCAGCGCCTGGACCGTGGTGAGGCCGCCGATTTCCGGTGTGCCGGTTCCCGGCGCGAAGGCGGGATCAAGGCTGTCAATGTCGAAGCTCAGGTAGACGGGGCCGGAGCCCATTTGCTTGCGCACTTCTTCCATGAGCGGGGTGAGCGATTTGTGCCAGCATTCCTCGGCCTGGACGACGCGGAAGCCCTGCTGGCGCGGCCAATCGAAATCGTCGGCGGCATAGCCCGTGCCGCGAAGGCCAATCTGGATGCAGCGTTTGGTATCAAGCAGGCCATCCTCAACAGCACGGCGGAACGGCGTGCCATGGGCAATGGGTTCGCCAAACATGGCTTCATTGATATCGGCATGGGCATCGACATGGATAAGGCCGACGGGGCCATGCTTCTTGGCCATGGCGCGAAGGATCGGATAAGCGATTGTGTGATCACCACCCAGCGTCAGCGGCTTGCAGCCTTCGCTCAAGATGGCGTTATAGGCATTGGTGATGATGTCCATGCATTTCGGCAGATTGAATGTGTCAATCGCCACATCGCCGATATCGGCCACCATAAGGCTGTCATAGGGTGCCGCGCGGGTGGCCATGTTGTAGGGGCGGATCAAACAGGACTCGGCCCGGATCTGGCGTGGCCCATGCCGTGTTCCGGCGCGGTTTGACGCGCCGATGTCAAGCGGGATGCCGACGAAGCAGGCATCCAGCCCCTTGGCCGTGGGTTGTGTTGGCAGGCGCATCATGGTGGCGGGGCCACCGAAGCGCGGCATTTCATTGCCGCCCAAGGGCTGATTGAATTTCCGGGTTGTCATGAATGTTTTTCCTTGAGCATGGCGATGAATGCCTTGACCTTATCCGGAGGGCATCGTCATCTGAAGCACATCACGCAGTTTTCCCATGGCTTTTTTTGTTGTTTTCTCGTCGGCGGCGGCAAAGCCCATCAGCAGGCCCCGTTGAACCTGGCCGTGACGGTATTGGATTGAGAGCGGCGAGACATTTACGCCGTGCTGCGCGCGGCTGCCGCCACAGCTTTGTCATCATGGTTTTCATGAAACAGCCCGACAAGCTGGATGCCTGACTCGGTGCGGCGCAGGCGCAGCCAGGGGCTGAGATAGTCCTCGCAGATTTCCATGAAGTATTGCCGCCGCGTTGCATAAACCCTTCGCATGCGGCGCAAGTGCCGGGCGAAGTGGCCTTCATTGATGAAGTCGGCAAGGGCCGCCTGGGTGAGGAGCGGCGGAAACTGGCCGGTTACGCTGAGGGCCGAGACGAGGCCTTCGCGAAAGGTTTCCGGCACGACGAGAAAGCCAAGCCGCATGGCCGGGAACAGGATCTTGGCAAAGGTTCCCACATAGACCACGCGGTTTGAGGCGCTGATGCCTTGCAGGGCCGGAATGGGCTGGCCCTGGAAACGGTACTCGCTGTCATAATCGTCCTCGATGATCCAGGAGTTCCAGCGTTCCGCCATATGGATGAGATTGAGGCGCTGTTCCATCGGCATGGTGATGCCCAGCGGTTGGTGACAGGAGGGTGTCACAAAGATAAGGCGCGGCGGCACTGGTGGTGGCTCCAGGTCCCAGCCGTTGTCACTTACGCGCAGCGGCGCGAGGTTGGCGCCCGCCGAGAGGAAGGCGGAACCGGCACCATAATATCCGGGCTCCTCCAGCCACACGGTGTCGCCGGGATCGATGAGAATCCGCGCCAGCAGATCAAAGGCTGATTGCGCGCCATTGGTGATGACGATCTGCTCAGGCTTGCAGGTCATCCCGCGTGACGCGGTGAGATAGCGGGCGATGGCTTCGCACAGGGGCGGATAGCCGCTGACATGATAGGTGCCGAAAAGATCGTGGCGCGCGAGCTTCGCCCGCTTGCTGAGAAGCTTCGACCAGGTGGTGAAGGGAAAATTATCGGAGTCCGGCAGGCCGGGATGAAAGGCAAGAAGGCCCGGGCTGCCATGATGATGGGGTTGCGCCAGCATGATTTTGCCGCGGGCCGATAGGGTGCTGCCCATTTCAACAGGTGGCTTCTTCGCGGCAGTGGCGGGTGTGGGAAGATCCATGACCAGGGGTGGCGAGCCGCGCCGCATCAGCAGATAGCCTTCAAGCGCCAGTTGTTCGTAAGCGGCGATGACGGTGTTGCGGCCAACCGCGAGGTCTTTGGTGAGAAGGCGGGTGGACGGAAGTGCGGTGCCGCTTGGCAGAATCCGGCGTTCGATGAGGCCGCGAAGCTGGCTGTAGAGCTGGCGATGCAGATTGGCGGCAATGCTGCGGTCAATAACAATGCCATCGATCGGGAAAGCGGTTGCCACGGTGGTTCCTAAAAATGATCGCGTTCTGGTTCTAACATTAGAACCAATCCGGTTATAGGCTCAAGCCAGATAAAGAGACAAGTTTCATGTCCGAGGTGGGTGGGGATGCAGCGTTTGAAGGTTGGCGTCATCGGTGCAGGCGGAATTGCCCAGATTGAGCATATTCCGAACCTGATGAAGCTAAAGCGCCAGTTTGAGATTTTGGGTGTTTGCGATCCTTCCGCAAAGGCCCGCGCTTTTGTCAGCGAAGAATTTGGACTTAAGGCGTTTGAAAGCATCGAAGAGGTTTTGGCCCTGCCGCTTGATGCCGTCGTTATCGCCTCGCCCGATCCCCTGCACCATGAACAGATCCTTGCCGCCCTCGCGCGCGGGTTCCACGTGTTCTGCGAGAAGCCCTTGTGTTACGCGCCCGGCGATATTGACGATCTGATTGCGGCCCGTGACCGGGCGGGGAAAGTCCTGCAGGTCGGCTACATGAAGCGCTTCGACCCGAGTTACGAAGCGGCCCTTGGCGCGCATGCCGGGCACGGCGAAAACCTTGCGCTATGTATCCGTTGAAGTGAATGACCCGGATGCCTGGCCCTTCATCAAGCACCACACATGGCGCCAGGGCGATGACGTGGCGCCGGACTTGATAGCTTCGGTGAAGGCCAAGCAGCAGGAACAGGTGGCGCGCGCCGTGACGGCGCCGCTTGATCCCATGAGTTACCGTGGCTTTACCGGCCGCCTATTGCTCTTCGCTGGTGCATGACGTGAATGCCGTTCACGGGCTTCTTGATGGGCTTGGTGTTCCGGATGGCGAGATTGCCGGGGCGCAGCTTTTTGCCGGAGGCGAAGGCGGCCAGGGTGCGGTGCGCCTGCTTGGCGGCCGCGCGCTGTGGAACATGGTGCATCTCAAGGTTCCTGCCCTTGCGGATTACCGCGAGCATATCACCTTCTATTTTGACGAAGGCATTCTTGAACTGGAATTTCCCTCGCCATGGCTCAACCACCAGCCGACGCGGCTGACGGTCAAGAAGAGCGACGGCTACACGCTTGTCAGGGAAGACGTGAGAACCGGATATGAGGAAGCCTTCATTGAGGAGCTGAAAGGCTTCTGGTCGGCAATCGTGGAAGGCAAGAGCGTTCGCAACACGGCGGAACAGGCGCGCCGCGACATGGCGCTTCTCTCCGGGCTGGCCCAGTTTTATGCAGGAGCACGTTCATGAAAGTCCGCATCGGCATCAATCCAATCACATGGAGCAATGACGATGCGCCGGAGCTTGGCGGCGACATTCCGCTTGAGGTTTGCCTGAGCGAGACGAAGCAGGCGGGATATGCCGGGACGGAACTTGGCGGGAAATTTCCGCGCCAATCGGCGGAACTCAAACCCATCATGCAGCGCCATGGGCTTGCCGTGATTTCGGGCTGGTATGATGGCCGGTGCGATGAAAAGGACGTGAGCGCAGAAATGGATGCGATCGGCCCCCATCTCCAGCTTCTGAAAGACATGGGTTCAACCCATGTGGTCTATGCCGATACGTCGCGGGGCCGCCATGGTGCCATCTGGGATCCCATTTCCAAGCGCCCCGCGCTGCGGGCAGAGGAATGGCCGACCTATGGGCGCAAGCTTACGCAGCTTGCCGAACGCATGGCGGATTTCGGGGTGCGCATGGCCTTCCACCACCATATGGGAACCATTATCGAAACGGATGCCGAAGTTGGCCTGCTGATGAAGCATACGGGCGAGGCCGTTGGGCTTCTCTATGACACGGGGCATTCGACTTTTTCCGGCGGCGATCCCTTGCAGCTTATCAAGGACAATGTGAAGCGCGTGGTGCATGTGCATTGCAAGGATGTGCGGAAACCGATGCTCGAAAAGAGCCCGCGCCGAGGACATGAGTTTCATGGGCGCGGTACTCGAAGGCATTTTCACCGTGCCGGGCGATGGCTCCATTGATTACCCGTCAATCCTGCGGGTTCTCGCGGAGGCAAATTATTCAGGCTGGCTTGTTGTCGAAGCCGAGCAGGATCCAAGAAAGGCCCACCCCCTCACCTACGCCACGATGGGTTTCAAGAACCTGTCGCGTCTGGCCAGCGGAGGCGGGCTTTACAGTTGAAAAATAATTGGGGCGGAAGTTTCCGCCCGCAGAAGGAACCAGTGCGAAAGCGTAACCTAGAAACTGAAAATGCAACTGGTCCGTTGGCCGCGATCACGGCTGGCGGAGATAAACAACAGGAGGAAACATGTTCTCGCTTGCGAAAATAATGAAACCAGTGCTCGGCCTTGTGGCTGGGCTGACAATGCTATCGGCGGCGGCCGGATTTGCTGCCGCCGATGAAACCCGTGTTGTGTTTGTGACCCATGGCCAAAGCGGCGATCCCTATTGGTCAGTTGTCAAGAACGGCATGGATGATGCCGCCAAGACACTCGGCGTGAAAGCCGAATATCTGGCGCCCGAAACCTTTGACATGGCCAAGATGGCCCAGATGATTGACGCAGCGGCAGCCTCGAAGCCCGATGGCCTCGTTGTTTCCATTGCCGATCCGGCGGCCCTCAGCGAACCGGTCAAAAACGCGGTTGCCGCAGGCATTCCGGTTATCGTGATTGATTCCGGCGGCGGCAAGCTCACCAAGGAACTTGGTGGCCTGCTCTATCTCGGGCAGAGCGAATACGAAGCTGGCGTCATGGCCGGCGAACGCATCAAGAAGCTCAACGTCACCAAGGCCGTGTGCGCCAACCATGAAGTTGGCAATGTCAGCCTCGATGACCGCTGCGCCGGTTTTGCCAAGGGACTTGGCGTCGACGTGCCGGTTCTCAATGGCGTGATGGACCCGACGGAGATGAAGAACCGCCTCATCGCCTATCTCAAGACGAATGCGGATACGCAGTTCATTCTGACGGTTGGCATTGGCGGCGCCGAGCCCGGCCTGGTTGCCCTCGAAGAGCTTGGCCTTACCGGCAAAGTGAAGATCGGCACCTTCGATCTTTCACCCACCATTCTGCAGGCGACAGCCGATGGCAAAATGGAGTGGGGCATCGACGCGCAGCAATATGCGATGGGCTATATTCCCGTCGTCATGTTTGACCTGTGGAAGAAGTACAAGATCGCGCCGATTGCCGACTATCCTACGGGACCTGGTTTTGTGACCGGGGAAACGGCAGCCTCGGTCATCGATCTGGCAAAGCAAGGCAAACGCTAATCTCTTCATGGCGGCTGGCCAACTAGCCGGCCGCCATGGCAATGATTGCTTGGAGGATGGGATGAGCCTTGAGGTGAAGGACGAACGGGTCCGCGCTGTGCCATTGCTTGGCCGGCTGCTCAGCCGGCCCGAACTTGGGGCGATTGCGGGAACGGTTCTCATCTTCGTGTTTTTTGGGATAACGGCGGGCGACAGCGGCCTGTTCAGCGCCAAAGGCATCGTAAATTTCCTCGAAGTTTCGGCCCAGCTCGGCATTCTGGCAGCGGCCGTTGCGCTGCTCATGATTGCCGGCGAATTCGATCTTTCGATAGGTTCGATGATTGGCTTTGCCGGCATCATCATCGCCATTCCGCCCATCATGTGGGACTGGCCCGTGTGGGCTTCGGTCCTTCTGGCCTTCGCAAGCTGCGCCTTCGTGGGCTACCTGAATGGCCTCATTGTGGTGCACACGGGGCTTCCCTCTTTCATCGTAACGCTTGGCAGCCTGTTCATGCTGCGCGGCCTCACCCTTGGGGTGACGCGCGGCATTACGGGGCGCACCCAGGCCTCGGGCCTGCATGAATATTCCGCCGGGGACTGGATTACCCCCTTCTTTGCCGGCCAGGTCTTCAAGACGCCCATTCGCTGGCTTGCGGAGCTTGGCGTGATCGGCAAACGCGCCGATGGCTTGCCTGCGATCAGCGGCATTCCGGTTTCAATCGTCTGGTGGATAGGGTTGACGCTGTTCTTCACCTGGCTGCTGATGCGCACGCGATTTGGCAACTGGATATTTGCATCGGGCGGCGAAGCCAATGCGGCGCGCAATATGGGCGTTCCCGTGGCCCGCACCAAGATCACGCTTTTCATCATGACGGCGCTTGCCGCGGCGCTTTTTGCAACCATTCAGGTTCTGGTGACCGGCTCCGCCGACACCCTGCGCGGCAACCTGAAGGAATTTGAGGCGATCATCGCCGTGGTCATCGGCGGCACATTGCTGACCGGCGGCTATGGCTCGGCAATCGGGGCCATGTTCGGCGCGCTGATCTTTGGCGTGGTGCAGATGGGAATTTTCTATACGGGCATCGACACGGACTGGTTCAAGCTTTTCATGGGCGCCATGATGGTGATCGCGGTGCTGTTCAACAGCTATGTGCGCGCCCGCGCCATGAGGAGCCGGTAATGGAGGCGCCCCTCGTTGAACTCAAATCAGTCAGCAAGTATTTTGGCTCGGTGATTGCGCTGAAGGACGTGTCCTTTGATGTGCGTCCCGGCGAAGTGCATTGCCTTCTCGGCGACAATGGCGCTGGCAAATCGACCCTCATCAAAGTGCTTTCCGGGGTTCATCTTCCCGATGAAGGCGAGATTCTTGTGGGCGGCACGCAGACACGCTTCAGTTCGCCGAAGGACACACTCGATAAGGGCATTGCCACGGTCTATCAGGATTTGGCGCTGGTGCCGCTGATGAGCGTTGCGCGCAATTTCTTTCTGGGCCGCGAGCCCTTGAAGAAAACCGGGTTCCTGCGCCAGTTCGATGTCGAATATGCCAATCGCACGGCCTATCAGCAGCTTTCGGACATGGGCATCCAGTTGCGCAATCCCGAGCAGCCGGTGGGAACGCTTTCGGGCGGCGAGCGGCAGTGCCTGGCAATTGCGCGGGCCATTCACTTCGGCGCCAAGGTCCTGATCCTCGATGAACCGACATCGGCGCTCGGGGTTCACCAGGCTTCGGTTGTGCTGAAGCTTATCGTGCAGTCCAAGGCGCGGGGCATCGGCGTCATCTTCATTTCGCACAATGTGCATCATGCCTATGTGGTGGGCGACCGCTTTACGCTTCTGAAGCGGGGCAAGAGTGCCGGGACTTATCATGAAGAATGAGATCAGCCGCGATCAGCTGCTCAATCTGATGGCGGGCGGCAAGGAACTGGTCGATCTCGAACAGGAAATCATCAAACTCAGTAACGGGAAACGCCAGTCATGAATCGCATTGGCGTTGGCCTGATCGGCACCGGATTCATGGGCAAATGCCATGCCATGGCCTATGGCGCGGTGAAGGCGGTATTCGGCGACGTTCCGCAGATTGACAGGGTGGCGCTCTGCGACGTGGATTCATCTCACGCCAAGCAGAAGGCATCAGAATTCGGATTTACCCGCGCGACAACAAACTGGCGCGACCTTCTCGCTGATCCGGCCATCCATCTGGTCTCGATCACCTCGCCCAACGGCATGCACCGTGAAATGGCTGTGGCCGCGCTCGAAGCGGGCAAGCATGTGTGGTGCGAAAAACCCATGGCGCTGACACTTTCCGACGCGGAAGCGATGACAGCTGCTGCAACAAAAGCCAAGGGACAGGTTACTGCCTTGGGCTATGCCTATTTGCGCAACCCTGCCCTGCAATATGCAAAACAGCTTATTGGCGAAGGCGTTATCGGCGAGGTGTTTGATTTTCGTGGCAGCGTGGATGAAGATTACATGGCCGATCCTTCGTTGCCCTGGTCATGGCGGCTGACACGGCGGGATGCGGGGCTCGGCACGTTGGGCGATTTGACCTGCCATCTGGTTTCACTGGCCCATGAACTCATGGGTGAAATCGGCAGCCTTTGCGCCATGGCCGATGTGGTTCATGAGAAGCGGCCTGTTGCGGGCGAATCCGGCAAGCTGGCGAATGTTGAAAACGACGACATTGCCCATGCGGTTGTGCGCTTTCGCAGTGGCGCACGCGGCGTGCTGAGTTCAAGCCGCGTGGCCCATGGCCGCAAGAATGGACTTCAGAATTGAAGTGCACGGATCGAAGGGCATGCTGTGGCTCGACAACGAACGCATGAATGAACTGAACCTGTATGTGGCGGAAGGGCCTGCCGCAGCCCGCGGCTTTCGCCGCATCCTTTCGTCGCCCGCCCATCCGTCCTATGGCAAGCTTTGCCCGGCACCGGGGCATGGCCTGGGATTCAATGAGCTGAAAGTAATCGAGCTGGCTGAAATTCTTCACGCCATCCAGAGCAATGCCTTCAAACCAAATTGATTTCGCACGGGGTCTCCGCATCGAAAAAGTCATTCATGCCTTCGCGCGGTCTTCAGCGGCAAGGGCGTGGGTGGATGTTGAATAAAATTTACGCAGAAGGCCATTGAGCCGAAGCCCAAAATTGAAATTCCGCAAACTACCGGACAGACCCAGGAGCCCGGCCTCAGCAGGTTGAATTAAATCCAACTGTTTCAATGCGATCCACCGGAGCTTTTGCACTGACATAAAGTCATTAATGTCTCCGGCCACTGGAACTTTAATTCCTTTCGGGCGTTGTAGGGTCGGGTAACCTCGCGTTCCCGGTCTGCAAACTTGCGCCTCACAGCATTTTCTGATTGGCCTCATATGTTTTTGGAGATGAGTTGACGATGCTGCGTATGATTGGAAACCGTCTCAAGCACAACCCCTCTGCGTGGGATGATACGCAGCCAATCAGTGCGGAAATCTTCGGCCTCGAGAGATCAAAACAGCATGCGCGCAGCCTGGCCGAGTCGCAGATCACCACAGACCACCCTCCACGTGTGTACTCAATCATTGACCGGCTTGACGATAATGCAACGGTATTGCTGGAAGCCTACCGCGAAATCTGCGCGGCGATTGCTGCAGGCAGTGCCATTACGCCCTCCGCCGAATGGTTGGTCGATAATTACCACCTTGTTGAAGAACAAATCCTGCAGACCCGGGCGGACCTTCCGCCTGGATTCTACCGGCAGCTGCCGAAGCTCGCCGAAGGCCCACTGGCGGGCCATCCACGAATTTTCGGGCTCGTCTGGGCCTATGTTGCCCATACCGACAGCCATTTCGATCCCGCAACGCTCACTGATTTCGTCAATGAATACCAGCAGGTGCAGCCGCTTACAATCGGCGAACTATGGGCCGTGGCGATCAGCCTGCGGCTGATCCTCATCGAAAACCTACGACGCATATCCCAGCGCATTATGACGGCAAGGCGAGACCGGGAAACGGCTGACAAGCTTGCCGATCAAGTGCTGGATCTCGGCGACAAGCAGACAAACCTGGCGCGACTGTTCAGCCAAATTGATGAAACCGCAATCTCCAAATCTTTCGCCGTCCAAGTGATCCAACGGCTGCGCGACCATGGTGATGTGGCTGGTCAGGCCCTTGATTGGCTGAAACTCAAGACGGACGCACTCGGCTATACCTTCGAAGCTGCGGTAAGCGACGAACACCATCGTCAAGCAGCGGCCAACGTTACGGTGCGCAATATCGTTACAAGTCTCCGGTTCATATCCGACGTCAATTGGGAGGTGTGGTTTGACAGCGTCAGCCTCGTGGACCAGTTGCTGCGCACCCATCCGAATTATGGCGAAATGGATTTTTCAAGCCGCACGATCTATCGCACGGCAATTGAGGAACTGTCACGGGGTTCCAAGCATGGTGAGTTGGAGATCGCGCGACGCGCCACCGACCGGACAACACCGTTGGATGAGGATGGCAATGCTGCAGTTCCTGATCCTGGGTATAGCCTCATTGGACCAGGCCGCGCCAAGTTTGAATCTGATCTCGGTTTTAGGCCACCGTTATTGCGGCGTTTGAGAACGGCAGCCCGTACGATGGGTTTGCCGGGATATCTCTGGGGTATTGCGCTGATAACTGCTGTGGCGCTGATTGCCGGCGTCTTACCCCTGCTTCAAGCCGGCGTATCCTATTTCCTGTTGATTTCCCTGGTGCTGTTGGCGTTGTTGCCGGCATCAGACGTTGGCATTGCGCTTGTCAACTTTGCTGTTACACGGCTTATGGACGCGGCTGTCATTCCAGGCCTTGCATTGCGCGAGGGCGTGCCTCCGCAGTTCCGGACACTGATTGCAGTACCGACACTTCTCATTTCAAGGGATGATATCGAGGAACTGATTGACCGGCTCGAAGTCCACTACCTGTCCAACGCGGATGGCGAATTGTATTTCGCGCTGGTGACCGACTGGACCGACGCGGCTACAGAACATGCACCTGGCGATTCCGAACTGTTGGATGTGGCTCTTGACGGCATTTTACGGCTCAATCTCCGCCATAACACGGACCGATTTCTTCTCCTGCACCGTTCACGAAAGTGGAATCCGCAACAGGGAAAATGGATGGGATGGGAACGCAAGCGCGGCAAGCTTCACGAACTGAATCGCTTGCTGCGCGGCGCTATTGATACAACGTTCAGCGTCATAGGAGGGAGGCTTCCATCCGAGATCCGCTTCGTCCTAACTCTCGATTCTGATACAAAACTTCCCCGGGATGCGGCGCGGCGCCTGGTGGGAAAGCTGGCGCATTCGCTCAATCAACCGAAGTTTGACGCACATGCCGGCCGCGTCATCGAGGGCTATGGCGTATTGCAGCCGCGTGTCACGCCCTCGCTTCCCGTTGGTCATTACGGGTCGCTTTTTCAGCGTATTTTCTCGTCGGCCCGCGGCATCGATCCCTATGTTTTTGCCGTATCGGATGTCTACCAGGACCTGTTTGGCGAGGGGTCCTTTGCCGGAAAGGGGATCTATGACATTGACATCTTTGAAGCCGCACTTGCGGGCAAAATTCCCGAAAATGCGTATGTTGAGCCATGATCTTTTCGAAGGCGTCTTTGCCCGCTCTGCCCTGGTCACTGACATAGAAGTTGTCGAAGAATATCCGGAACGATATGGGGTCGCCGCAGCACGGCAACATCGTTGGGTGCGGGGAGACTGGCAACTGCTGCCGTGGATGCTCGGACTGACGATCAACCGGAATGAATGGTTCCAATGGCAACATACCTACTGCTTGGCCTTTGGAAGATGGCCGACAATCTGCGGCGCTCGTTGACCCCTATCACAACACTCGGTGGACTCTTCCTCGGCTGGCTTCTCCTGCCTGCCGGCCTTGCAGCGGCATGGACAACATTCATCGTGCTTGTTGGGATTGTTCCGTCACTGTTGCCGGCGCTTTCCAGCGCCATCCCAAAACGGCTGCCGCTTACGGTCACAAGCCGCATCAAATCTTCCTTGAATGATTTTGCCCACGGATTTGTCTTGGCCGGCGCGAATCTGGTTTTTCTCGGCCATCAGGCCGGTCTCATGGCCGATGCCATTGGGCGTACATTTTACCGGCTTGCCGTAAGCCGCAAAAATCTTCTGGAGTGGGTTACTGCGGCCCAAGCAGAATTCAATCACACGCCCAGCATGATTGGAAATTACCGGTTCATGTCAGCGAGCGTGGCCGCCGGAATAGCGGCAGTTGCCATTGCGGCCTATCGTGCCGACAACATCTGGATAGTTGCGGCGCCTTTTGCTGCAGCATGGTTTGCGGCACCTGCCGTGGCATTCTGGATGAGCCGTTCGCCAAGGCTGGAAGACGAACTTGAATCGTCGCCGGAGGACCGCAAAAGCTTGCGTCTCGTTGCGCGCCGGACATGGCGATTCTTCGAGACCTTTGTCACGCCGGCTGAAAACATGCTTCCTCCCGACAACTTCCAGGAAGATCCCCTGCCGCTGGTGGCCCATCGCACGTCGCCAACCAATATCGGACTTTATCTGCTCTCCATAGCCAGTGCGCGGGAATTTGGCTGGCTTGGCCTCATCGATACAATTGGAAAGATCGAGGCTACCCTTGCCACAACAAGGCGCATGGAAAAATACAAGGGCCACCTCTACAACTGGTACGAAACAACAAGCTTGCAACCACTTGAGCCAAAGTATGTTTCCACCGTCGATAGCGGCAATCTTGCCGGGCATCTGATTGCGCTGGCAAACTACTGCGCGTCATGGATGCTTGAACCCGCCAAGGCGGAGACAAGCCTGGACGGGATAGCCGACATACTTGATATTCTGATCAAAGACCTTGCGGCAATTCCAAATGACCGCCAACTTTTGAGGCCCGTCCGCAAGCACTTTGAATCCCAGGTAAAAGCACTCCGACGGGCGACCGACAAGGCGCGCGAAACGCCAGAGTATATTTCGGTTCGGCTCATCGATTTTGCGGTTCAGTCTGCCAATATTCACGCCAGCGCCACCAATATTGCCGCGGGGCTCGACACCGCAGCAGGCAAGCAACTCGTTTCCTGGGCGGACGCGTTGCGTGAAACAGTGGAAAGCCATTTCAAAGATGCGTCTCTTGGGCATGCGGCAGCGATTTCCATGAAAAAGCGGTTGGAGGTCCTGACAATTGAGATGCGGGAATTTGCATTGGGAATGGACTTTGGGTTCCTTCTCGAACCACGACGCCTGTTGTTGTCGATTGGATACCGCGTCACCGAAGCCGCGCGCGACGAAAACTGCTATGATATGCTGGCGTCAGAGGCCCGTTTGGCGAGTTTCTTTGCAATTGCAAAGGGCGATATGCGGACACGTCATTGGTTCCGGCTTGGGCGCGCCGTGACGGCAGTCAGAGGTGGCGCTGCGCTCGTGTCTTGGTCGGGTTCCATGTTTGAATATCTGATGCCATCGCTGGTCATGCGCGCGCCCAGCGCCGGGCTGCTTGATCAGACGACGCGGCTTGTTGTTCTGCGCCAGATCGCCTACGCCCATGCTCTTGGCATTCCGTGGGGCATTTCCGAATCCGCTTTCAGCGCGCGCGATATAGAGCTCACCTATCAATATTCTAACTTCGGCGTGCCGGGGCTCGGCCTCAAACGCGGCTTGGCGGACAACACGGTGATTGCCCCTTACGCAACCGGCCTGGCGGCCATGGTCAGTCCCCGTTCGGCGGCTAAAAACTTTGAAAGACTGGCCCGTGAAGGCGCCCTGGGAGATTATGGATTCTACGAAGCACTCGATTTCACGCCAGCGCGCTTGCGCAAAGGCGAGACTGTGGCAATCGTGCGCGCCTATTTTGCCCATCATCAGGGCATGACGATTGTGGCCATTTTGAATGCGGTGAAACACGGCGAAATACGCAACCATTTCCATGCCGAGCCAATGATTCGCGCAACCGAGTTGCTGCTGCAGGAACGCGCGCCACGCAATGTGCCACTGACCCATGCCAGGGCAGAAGCAGCGGCTGGCGGTGACACGGTTCGTGACGTCACTTCCCCGACGGCACGTGTATTCTATTTGCGGGGTTCCGCTTCGCCCGCAACCCATTTGCTTTCAAACGGCCAATACAACGTCATGATTACAGCGGCAGGCTCTGGTTACAGCATGTGGAAGGGACAGGCCCTGACTCGCTGGCGCGAAGATAGCGTCTGTGATGATTGGGGATCGTTTGTGTATCTGCGCGAACCGAGGAGCGGCAAAATATGGTCGGCTGGCCACATGCCAATTGCCGCCAACGCAGACAGCTACATGGCCTCGTTTACCGAGGACAAGGCCGAGATCATCCGCACTGACGGCTATTTTACCACGACGCTGGAATGCGCGGTTTCACCAGAGGACAACGCCGAAGTGCGGCGCGTAACCATTGCCAATACAGGATTGGCTGCCAGGGAAGTTGAATTTACCTCCTATAGCGAATTGGTGTTGGCAGTGGCTGCATCCGACACGGCACATCCAGCTTTCTCCAAGATGTTTGTCGAAACGGAGTATCTTGCGGACCTCGAAACGCTTCTTGCCACGCGCCGCCGCAGGTCGCCGGGCGATCCTGAAATCTGGATTGCCCAATTCATGCTTTTTCAGGGATCGGCCCGTGGAAAGATCTGAGGTAGAAACGGATCGTGCCCGCTTCATTGGCATCGGAAACACTACACGCATGCCAGCAGCGATGAAAAACAGTGAACATCTGTCAAACACGGTCGGAGCAGTTCTTGATCCTGTGTTTGCCATGCGCCGCCGCATGAGAGTTCCTGCCGGACGTCAGGCCCGGTGCACGATTTGGACCGTGGTTGCGGACTCCCGGGAAGCTGTTCTTGATCTTGTTGACCGGCATCGCCAGCCTGCCGCCTATGACCGGGCTTTGATGTTGGCCTGGACGCAGGCACAGATCCAATTGCGACATCTATCGATCGATACTGAAGAGGCCCATCTCTACCAAACCCTGGCCAGCCATCTTATCTATGCGAATGCAGCACTTCGCGCGCCAGCAAAGGTCCTGATGCAGGGCATGGGTCCCCAATCGGCGCTTTGGCCACAGGGCATTTCAGGAGACTGGCCTATCCTGCTGGTCCGTATCGACGATGGCTATCGATATTGAGCTTATTCGCCAGCTCCTGCACGCCTTCGAATACTGGAAGACCAAGAGACTGAAAGTGGATCTTGTAATTCTCAACGACCGCGCCTCATCCTACGCTCAAGACCTGCAAGGGGCGATTGAAGCGCTGGTGCGGAAAATCAGCGTGCCGCGGATAGCGAGCGGGCCCGGCGATATGGGACAGGTCTTCACGCTTCGGGCCGACCTGTTGTCGCAAGAGACATTGCGGGTGCTTCCTGCCGTGGCGCGGGTGGTGCTGTTTGGCCGGCGGGGCGCTCTCGCCAGCCAGCTTCCCAGGCTAAGAGAACTGCCCATTCTCCTGTCCAGCCGACAGGATGAGCCCCTTCGTCTCCTTGCCGCAGCTGAAATCCGAAAACGTCAGTACAAGCCATCTTGAGTTCTTCAATGGCTTTGGGGGATTTTCCGCAGACGGGCGCGAATATGTCACGGTTCTCCAAGCCGACCGGCCAACCCCTGCTCCGTGGATCAATGTCATAGCAAATCCATCCTTCGGCTTTCAATGCTCGGCCGATGGCGGCGGTTACACCTGGTATGGAAACAGCCGGGAGAACCAGATTACGGGTTGGAGCAACGATCCTGTCAGCAACCGTCTCAGCGAGGCAATCTATGTTCAGGATGAAAAAGATGGGCTTCTTATATCCCCGACCTTGGCACCGCTGAAGTCTACCGATGGAACCCATCTTGCGCGGCATGGTTTCGGCTACACGCGTGTTCGAACGCGACACAAATAAGCTGCGCATGGAACTGCTGCAGACAGTGCCGTTGGCCGATTCCGTGAAACTATCCAGACTGAGACTGACCAATAACTCGCCAATTGCTCGAACCTTGGCAGTAACGTTTTATGCCGAATGGGTTTTGGGTCCAAATCGCGGCCGCTTCTGCGCCATTTTTGACGACAGCGATTGATGAGCAGACCGGTGCGATGTTTGCACGCAACCCGTGGAACACGCAAATTGGCGAACAGATTGCCTTTGCCGACATGGGTGGCCGTCAAACGGGCTGGACTGGCGACAGGAGAGAATTTTTAGGGACCTATGGCCGCCTCGCTGCCCGCAGGCTTTGATATCCCGACAGGCGCTCTCAAAACGAACTGGTGCCGGATTGGATCCTTGCTGTGCCTTGCAGACCAGAATTACCACTTCAACCGGGCGGCTCCGCCGAGATTCTGATCATGCTTGGCGCTGCGCCAAATGCTCATCAGGCTCAATCCCTGATCGCGCGTTACAGGACGAGCAATATCGATGAGGTTCTGACCGAGGTAAAGCGACTACTGGAGCGAAACCCTGGGTGCCGTGCAGGTAAAGACGCCGGATCGCGCGCTCGATATCATGCTCAATGGCTGGCTTTTGTATCAGACTCTGAGCTGCCGCATGTGGGCAAGGTCAGGCTTCTATCAGACCAGCGGTGCCTACGGTTTCCGCGATCAATTGCAGGATTCGATGGCGCTGCTAACCGCTCGCCCGGCCATAGCGCGCGAACATATCCTGCGCGCCGCCGCCCGGCAGTTTGTTGAAGGCGATTTCCAGCATTGGTGGCTTCCCGCCACCGGCATGGGAGTTAGAACGCGCATTTCCGATGACACCGTGTGGCTCGCAAATTGCGTGGCGCAATATGTGAAAGTGACGCGGAGACCGTGACGTCCTTGATGAAGTTGTTCCGTTCATTGAAGGTCAATCGCTTGCACCGGGCGAACACGATGCTTTTTTCCAGCCTAATTTATCGGAGGAATCTGCCAGCCTATACGAGCATTGCGCCCGCGCCCTTGATCGCAGTCTGCCCTACGGCGCCCACGGATTGCCGCTAATGGGCACCGGCGACTGGAACGATGGCATGAACCGGGTTGGCGAAGGCGGAAAAGGAGAAAGTGTTTGGCTTGGCTGGTTCCTGTTCGCGACTTTGAAAATCTTTGCTCCGGTTGCAGACGCGCGTGGGGACACTGAACGTGCCGCCGCCTGGCGCAATCGGGTAAAGGGGCTTCAGGCCGCACTTGAAAAGAATGCCTGGGATGGACGCTGGTATCGCCGAGGATTTTTTGACGATGGCACGCCGCTTGGCTCAATTCAGAACGAGGAATGCCGTATCGATTCGATTGCCCAGTCGTGGTCCGTCTTGTCGGGCGGGGCCGCTCCAGAGCGTGCCGCGACCGCGATGGACGAATCCTATCGGCAACTGGTTCGTCCGCAGGACTCACTGGCGCTCCTCTTTGCCCCGCCATTTCACAATACTCCCAAAGATCCGGGCTACATCAAGGCCTATCCTCCCGGTATCCGTGAAAATGGCGGGCAATACACGCATGGAGCCATCTGGTCGGTTTTCGCCCATGCCGGACTGGGTCAGGCGGATCGGGCGCTGGAAGTGTACTCATTGCTCAATCCAATCAATCACTCGCGGACTGAACAGGAGGCAAGGACTTACCGCGTCGAACCCTACGTCATCGCCGCCGATGTTTATTCGATACCGCCGCATGTGGGCCGTGGCGGCTGGACCTGGTACACAGGCTCTGCAGGCTGGATGTACCGCGCGGGATTGGAAGCCATACTTGGTGTCACCCGCGAAGGACCGCTGCTGCGCATCAAGCCATGCATCGTTGACACTTGGGACGGCTTCGAGATAGCCACACAGTTCGGCAGCACGCGATATGAAATCAAGTTGGTGGACGGCCAGAGCAGCGCAGAGGATGCATCGCCGGATGTCCAGCGCCTGTCGCCAGGCGAGTTCTTGATCTCAATGAAAGATGAAGGCGGGGTCAGGCGTATCGTCTTGCCGCTCTTGGCGTTGAGCAAAGAGCCAAAAAAAGAAAGGCCGGATCTTGAGTACCGGCCGCTGCAATGGATTATTTAGGGATGGAATTACTGTAAATTTTTCAAATCCTTCTCATCAATTCCCTCGCGCTTGCATAACTCATGAATTGCCCTTCGAACTTCACCCAAGCGTGACCGTTCGCCGCCGGTCATGCTCTCCTCTGCTGCTACTTCCAAACCGTGGGCATCCGTTTCCCACTGCTTCAATACCTTTAGCTTCTGCTCCGTAGTCAATGATTCAGTGTCAACCACCTCCATAGGCAGGTTGAAGATTTTTTCGGGTGTGAGCAGTGCTTGGTCATAGTCTTTAGCCGTGAACATGGACGACTCCCTCAGGTAAATGAAGGCCAGCTTCTAGGCCAGCCCCCAAAATGTTCAGATGTGCCTCAGCCAAGAGTCGACTTCGGCTCTAACCTGGTCCTTGGCGTAGCCATAGTGTTTTTGCAGGCGGCCTTCGAGTTCGTCGCGGCGGCCTTCGATGACATCAAGGTCGTCATCGGTGAGTTTACCCCACTGTTGCTTGGCCTTGCCCTGAAGTTCCTTCCAGTTTCCTTCGACACGATCCCAGTTCATGAATGCTCTCCTTTACATGTTTAACGTCAAGCGCGGACACTCGACCTCAACAGTAAACGTGGAAGTACCACCCTGGTTCCCCTTGCGGGGATGCGGAGTAATTAGGCTGCCGCTGCCCGGGACTTCGTATCGAAGAACAGCGCCTGGCTCACAACCGCCTTCACCATATCCGGCATGAATGGCTTTGTGATGAGGAAAGCCGGTTCGGGTTTTTCGCCTGTCAACAAGCGTTCCGGGAACGCGGTGATGAAGATCACCGGCACCGCGAAGTCGAGCAACATTTTGTTAACAGCATCAATACCAGAGCTGCCGTCTGCCAACTGGATGTCGGCAAGCACCAGACCTGGGCGTTTGGCTGACGCAAGCTTTAATGCTTCCTGTTCCGTACGGGCGACACCGGTTACCCGGTGACCAAGGCTTTCCAGAAGTGCCTCCAAATCCATGGCAATGATCGGTTCGTCTTCGATAATCAGGACATCAGTGGCGACCTGGTTCACAATGGTTTGGGAGGCTTCTTCCAGCAGAGCCAAGACTTCAGCCGGCTTTTTTGCCAAAATAGTTCCGATTTCTTCCTTATTGAAACCCTCCACCGCCATCAGCAGGAAGGCCTCCCGAGCGCGCGGAGCAAGAGCGGCCAACTGGCGCTGGGCGGAAGCTTCCCAGTCCTGGCCAATATTGGGTTTTTTGAGGTTCAGCGAGATCGATTCCCACAGCCGGCAGTAGCTGCGATAGAGTGAAACCCGCATATTGGAGCCCTCTTCAAACTGAGCCGGATCTGCAATCAGCGCCTCCAGAAGGGCCGCCACATAGGCATCGCCGCTATGCTGGCTACCGGTCAAGGCGCGGGAAAATCGCCGCAAATATGGCAAATGTGGTGCTATATTGGCTGCAAGATTCATAGTTTACCCCTCAATTTACGTTTTTACGATGGATTTTGGCCTTCCGGCCCGCTTCAAATCCATGGCGTTAACGTCCGGTTTGTAATTTTGTTCCGGCGCTGGGAACAAAATTTTTAAGAAGTAGGAACTATTCCAATTGTTTGGCATTAACATACTGGTTCCAAGAAGCCAAGATTTCCAGTGGCATTAGCAATGAACCACGCACAGTCCAGGTGACCTATGGTTAACAACGGCAACAAAACGGCAATCCAAAACAAAAATACAGAAAAAAAGATGAAAAAAAGACTGAGAAGATGAACCAGACACCTGCACAACCGGAAATCCATGATTTGATCGGCCAACGCCTGCGTAGTTTTTATGACGAAGTTGCAAAGCAACCTGTCCCGGACCGGTTTGTGGAACTGCTGAACCAGCTTGAGGCGAAAAGCTCGCCTAAAAAGCCGTCCTAGACTGGATCTTCCATGGCACCAACTGAGACAAATGCCGCATGACGAGGTCCCCCGAGTTTCGTGAACAACTCGTCGCAGCCATTCCAGGCTTGCGCGCCTTCGGACTGTCGCTTACCGCGCGGGGCGACCGTGCCGACGATCTGGTCCAGGAAACGCTTATGAAGGCGTGGAAGCACTACGACAGTTTCGAGCCTGGCTCCAATATGAAAGCGTGGCTCTATACCATCCTTCGCAATGAATTTTACACACAGCTGCGCAAACGCAAGCGTGAGGTTGAGGACGCCGATGGCTTCTACTCGAGCCGCGTTGCGGTGCATGCGGAGCAGGAAGGCCACCTTGACATGGCCGATTTGCGCGGCGCACTTGCGCACCTGCCTGAAGACCAGCGCGAAGCCATCATCCTGGTTGGGGCGTCCGGCTTTTCCTATGAAGAAGCCGCAGAGATATGCAGTGTGGCGGTCGGCACGATCAAAAGCCGGGTTAACCGTGCCCGTGCCAGATTGGCGGTTCTCATGCAAATCGACACCGATGAAAAGTTTGGCCCGGACGCCTCTTCAGAGGCCGTTCTTAGCAACACCCATCGCGGCTAACTGCGATTACCCTAACTGCCGCCATGGAACAAAACGCTTATTGCGGAGTTATCGCAGGCGTCGGGCCTAAGTGTCGATGCGGACAAGGAGACTTCAATGCTCAGCACAATTCTCGTTATCGTCCTCATTTTGATCCTGATTGGCGCGTTGCCCACATGGGGGTACAGCAGTAATTGGGGCTATGGCCCCTCCGGCGGCTTGGGACTTGTGCTTGTCATACTTATTATTCTAATTCTCATGGGCAGAATT
>CAWELV010000008.1:0-320178 GCA_963810045.1 uncultured Alphaproteobacteria bacterium
AGAAAGCCTTTGTCACAAGTGTAAAAACCTAGGGAGGTAAAAATGAAAAAACTAACGACGACAATCCTGCTCGGAGCGGCTCTTTCCGCGCTTGGCGCCGTTTCGGCCTGGGCCGAAACCAAGGTGCAACTGCTGGAAGTGATCACCAGTCCGGCGCGCACCGAATTCCTCAAATCGCAGCTAGCGGAATTCGAAAAAGCCAACCCGGACATCAAGATCGAGGTCATCTCCCTGCCTTGGGGCCAGGCGTTCGAAAAGTTCCTGAGCATGGTCCAGGCCGGCGAGACGCCGGACCTCGTCGAGATGCCGGAACGCTGGGTGGGGCTTTATGCC
Source organism: uncultured Alphaproteobacteria bacterium (assembly GCA_963810045.1). Classification (GTDB taxonomy): domain Bacteria; phylum Pseudomonadota; class Alphaproteobacteria; order Rhizobiales; family Aestuariivirgaceae; genus Aestuariivirga. Next base: position 334 of record CAWELV010000008.1, read on the forward strand.
AACAACGGCCAGCTTGAGGATCTTGGTCCCTACATGAAGGACTGGAAGGAATCCGCCACGCTCGGCGACCGTGCCAAAGAATTCGGCTCGACCGTCAAGAACACGCAATACATGATCCCCTACGGCTATTACATCAACGCGATGTTCTACAACAAGAAGCTGTTCAAGGAAGCCGGACTTTCCGGTCCGCCGCAGACGATGGAAGAATTCGCCGCCGACGCCCAGAAGATTTCCGAACTGGGTAATGGCAAATACGGCTATTGCCTGCGCGGCGGTCCCGGCGCCTTCGGCAGCATCCAGCAGTTCCTCAACAACATGAACGGCAAGCCCGGCTATTTCAACGAGGACGGCACGTCGACCTTCAATGAGGAAGGTTCAGTGAAAGGCCTGCAGATGATGCAGGATATCTACATGAAGGGCTGGGCCCCAAAAACTGATCTCGTGGGGCTTCAACGAACTGGTCACCGGCTTCTAACCGGCACCTGCGCCATGCTGAACCAAGATCCGGATGCCCTGATCGGCATTGCCGAGAAGATGAATGCCGATGACTTCGCGGTAGCGCCATGGCCGGTCGGGCCAAACGGCAAAGCTTATCCGGCACTCGGCTATGCCGGCTGGGCAATGCTTTCCGACAGTCCGGCGAAGCAGGAAAGCTGGAAAGTCATGTCCTTCCTGCTCGACAACAAGCAGAACCTCGGCTGGGCCAAGACCGTCGGCGTGATGCCGATCCACAATGGCGCCGAACAGGACGAGCACTTCAAGACCGAGCAGTACAAGGGCTGGTTCGAGGAATTGCAGAACCCGGACAAGTATGTGTTCGTGACACCGCCGACCCATCTCGAAAACCTCGGCGTGTTCTATGATTCCATGGTGCCCACCGCTTTCCAGGAACTTCTCCTCGGCAAGAAAACGGCCAAGGAAGTGGCCGATGGATGGGCCAAATACCTGACCGAAGAACAGCAGAAATATTTGGCGACACAGAAGTAACCGCCGACAAATGCGGCAGCGCGGTCTGGCACATCGAGCCAGCCGCGCTGCCCCTTTCATGTTGAAGCAAGATGACGCTGGTAGCAGAAATTCCGCATGACGTGGCGCGGCGCAGCAGGTTTGCCGTGGCGCTGGAACCGTGGACCTTATCTCAGTCCGGCACTGGTGATCATCGCGACCGTGCTCGTCGTGCCCCTGGTTATCGGCATCTCCTATTCCCTGCGCAAGTTCTCTGCCTTCAGGTCGGAATATGTCGGGCTTGGTCAATACCGCACCATGCTTGGTGACGAGGTGTTGCACGGCGCCCTCCTCAATACCCTGTGGTGGACGGCAGGAAGCCTGTTCTTCCAGTTCTTCCTTGGCCTCGGCCTGGCGCTGCTGCTCAACCGGCCATTCCACGGACGAAAGCTGGTGCAGGGCCTCGTGTTCCTGCCTTGGGCGGTGCCGACTTTTCTGACTGGCCTCACCTGGACCTGGCTGTTCAATCCGGTCATCGGACCCCTGCCCCATGTGTTCCATGCCATCGGCCTGCAGGCGGAACCGGTGACCATTCTCGCCGATCCTGCAACTGCCATGTGGGGGCCGATCATCGCCAATGTGTGGTTCGGCATTCCGTTCTTCGCCATCACGCTACTCGCCGCCCGGAAGTCCATTCCAGCCGAACTCTACGAAGCCGCCGCCATCGACGGCGCATCGGCCTGGCAGCAGTTCACCAAAGTGACGCTGCCATTCCTTGCGCCGACCATCGCAATCACCGTGATGTTGCGCACCGTCTGGATCGCAACCTTTGCCGATCTTATTTTTGTGATGACCGCGGGCGGGCCTGCCGGTTCGACCAACACCATAGCCACCTATATCTATGTCTCGGCCTTCAGGGCCCTCGACAAGGGTTACGCGTCGGCCGTCGCCGTGTTGCTTCTCGTTCTCCTCATCATCTATGCACTGCTCGTCATTCAGATTCGGCGCTCGCTCATGAAGGACTACTGAAATGGTGGGCCGCACCCCATTGCAACGGCTGCTGGGCAACATCGGGCTTTATGGTGCGGTGTTCGTGTATGTGGCTTTTGCGCTACTGCCAATCTATTGGACTGTGAAGATATCGGTGACGCCGGAAAACCTCCTCTACAGCGAGGGCATCCGGCTATGGCCCAGCCGCGTGACCTTTGCCAACTATGCCAGTGTGCTGAAAGCCACGGATTTTCCGCGCTTCTTCCTCAACAGCCTCATCGTTTCCGTGGTCACCGCGCTGATCGTAACGGTGGTTGCCTCACTGGCCGGCTATGCCCTGTCGCGCTTCCGATTTCGCGGCAAGGCATGGGTAAGCCTGGTGTTGCTGCTGACCCAGACGTTTCCCCTCGTCATGGTAATCCCGCCGATCTTCCGCATTATGAGCCAGTTGGGGCTGACCGATAACCTCTATGGACTCATCGTCATCTACACGGCGTTCAATATCGCCTTTGCCACATTCCTCATGCAGTCCTTTTTCGATGGCATTCCAAAAGACCTAGAAGAGGCCGCGATGATCGACGGCTGCACCAGGGTCATGGCATTGCGCCGCATTATCGTGCCGCTGACCCTGCCAGGCATGGGGGCGACTGTCGCTTTCGTATTCACGGCGGCCTGGAGCGAGCTGCTTTTTGCGCTCATGCTGATCAACAGCGATGACCAGAAAACCTTCTCCGTCGGGCTTCTGACGTTCATCGGAAAATTCGCGGTCGACTGGGGACAGATGATGGCGGCCTCCGTCATGGCGCTGATTCCGGTGTGCATTTTCTTCATGTTCCTGCAGCGCTATCTCGTGACCGGCCTGACCGCCGGTGCGGTCAAAGGATAATCCCATGGCATCTGTGACATTGCGCAATGTGAGCAAGGTCTTCGGCCCCGTGAATGTGCTCTCGGGCATCGACCTGACGATAGAGGACGGTGAGTTCGTCGTTCTTGTGGGCCCGTCGGGTTGTGGCAAGTCGACCTTGCTGCGGACCATCGCAGGCCTGGAAGAGGCCACCGGTGGCGAAATCCGCATCGGCGACCGGATGGTCAATGACGTGGCCCCGCGCGATCGCGACATCGCCATGGTGTTCCAGTCCTATGCGCTTTATCCCCACATGGATGTGGCGAAGAACATGGGGTTCAGCCTCGCTCTCCGGAAAGAGAAACCGGAGACAATCGGCAAGCGCATCAATGACGTATCTGGCAAGCTTGGGCTCGGCGCCCTGTTGGCGCGGCTGCCGAAGCAGCTTTCAGGCGGACAGCGGCAGCGCGTCGCCATGGGCCGTGCCATCGTACGCGATCCCAAGGTATTTCTGTTTGATGAACCGCTGTCCAATCTCGATGCGAAGTTGCGCGCCCAGATGCGTACGGAAATAAAAGCGCTGCATCAGTCGCTGAAAACCACTTCCATCTATGTGACCCATGACCAGATCGAGGCCATGACGATGGCCAGCCGCATCGTTGTCATGCATGACGGCGTGGTGCAGCAGGTGGGCCCGCCGCTCGAACTCTATGATTTTCCAGCCAATATCTTCGTCGCGGGGTTTATCGGTTCGCCCACCATGAATTTTATCGAGGGCACGGTGACACTGAAAGACGGGCCCGGAGTGCATTTGGCCGACGGAACAATCATCGGCATTCCCGCGGGGCTCCAGGCGTCAGAGGGACAAGAGGTAACAATTGGAATGCGGCCTGAACACCTGCAGCTGTCCGGTGTCGGCATTGCCGGAGAGGTGATGGTCGTGGAACCGCTCGGCATGAACACGCAGGTGACGCTCACTGTCATGGGCGATCGCTTGACTTTGATGGCCATGGACCGGCCGAAAATCGCTCCCGGTGATCCGGTGAAGCTCGCAATTGCGCCGTCAAACGTCCATGTCTTCAATAAGTTGACTGGTCAAAGGATCGGCTGATGATGAATTTCCAACCAATGCCCGTGCCGTGACTGACATTCCAAAGACAATGCGCGGAGTTGTTCTGCTTGGGCATGGCGGGCCGGAAATGCTTGAATACCGCCGCGATCTGCCGGTGCCTCAGCCCGGCAAAGGCGAAGTGCTGGTGCGCGTTGCCGCGGCAGGTGTAAATAACACCGATATCAACACGCGCATTGGTTGGTATTCCAAAACTGATGACACAGTGGAAGGCGGCAGTTGGACCGGGGAGGCAATTCGATTTCCGCGAATCCAGGGAATGGACGTTTGCGGAACCATCGTGACCGTTGGTGAAAGCGTGGATCGCAAGCGCATTGGTGAACGCGTTTTGATTGAACCATGCCTGCGCGAAGCCGGTGGTCTGGATCTTGACAAACCATGGTTCCTGGGTTCGGAATGTGATGGCGGCTTTGCCCAATTCACGACCGTCGCAGCGCGCCATGCCTACCTTGTCAATTCCCCGCTTTCCAGTTCCGAGCTTGCATCCTTTCCCTGCGCTTACTCTACGGCTGAGAACATGTTGACGCGAACGAAGGTGGCTCCGGGTGATACGGTCCTCGTCACTGGTGCTTCGGGTGGTGTCGGTTCGGCCGCAATTCAGCTGGCTTGCGCAAGGGGAGCAACAGTCGTTGCGGTAACCAGTCCAGCAAAGTCAGGCGCGTTGAAGGAAATTGGTGCTGATAAAACCATCTTCAGAGACCAGGATTATGTTGAATGCCTTGGCAAGAACAGCATGGATGTCGTGGTCGACCTTGTCGGCGGACCGCATTGGTCGAGGTTGCTTGATGTGATGCGGCCCGGCAGGGCGCTACGCGGTCTCCGGCGCGATAGGTGGGCCGACGGTTGAGCTTGACCTCCGAACGCTCTATTTGAAGGACCTCAGTTTTTTTGGATGCACCATCCTTGAGCCGAATGTATTTGGAAATCTTGTATCCCATATCGAGGCGGGGCGAATAAGGCCGCTGGTCGCCGAAACCTATGACTTAAGCGCAGATTGCTGACGCTCAGGCATCCTTTGAAAGAAAATTGCACACTGGCAAGATTGTCCTTGAGGTGGCCGCTGATGGCCCGAAGCTGACGCAAATTCCCAGATGATCACTTTCTGCTTTTGACGCAGGATTGCGCCGCATTGATTGAGAGCGTAAGCTACCAGCACTATGGGCATTAGAGGATCCGCGCAGGAATTGATTTGCGCAGATTGATTTTGCGAGTGCAGGGCATGAGCTAATAGCCGGTCCTTGCCGCAGACGCAGCAACTCGCTACGCCGACGACATCGATAGATAGGCCATAGTTCGCGCCCTCGCTTGGTTGCTCATACAAACCAAGGGAGGAAAATCCATGCATACGAGTTCGCCAGCCATGCCAGCTGTAGTCGGCATACTGTTACTAGTGGCACCTTCATGGGCAGTGGCGCAGGAATCGGCCACGGCGGAGGAAGTGATACAAAAGACGCGCGAAGCCGCCGAATACCTCGCTAAGAACAAGGAGTGTGGAATCGAGACCTTTACAACCGCAAAGTCGCCATTCGTCTGGAAGAGCGACGGCTACGTGTTCGTGTTCGACTGCGCTGCAGGATCGTACGTCGCCCATCCGCACAGACCGCAACTGGGGTGAAACTCAGCGAGATCATCGACGACGGCGGATCGCGCTTTGGCAAACGATTCTTGACACGGCGGGCCTGACAAAAGGCGGCTGGAGTGAAATTCAGGTAACGAAGCCTGACGAAAAGTTGGTGCTTCGGAAGGTGGCATACGTTAGGTCGGTTGGGGCACATCTTATCAGGTCGGCTCCGGAATTTATGACAAGACGGCGAAGATTGAGGACTTGCAGAAGTTCAGTGACGCCAAATACACCATCGCGCCATAGGTCTTTTGTTGTTCGGTATGCCGGTCGTTCATGCGGGAAATATCGAGCACTGGAAGAAGCTGCGGCATTGATCTGGAAGGCCGGATGCTGTGTGGAACGCCCGCGATCCACTTCATCGGTTGATCGGTCGTGGCATCCACCAGTCCAGCCATTTCTGGCGCTTGCGCGCAATGAATGAGGAGCGGCCCCTATGGGGTTGGCACCCGCCGACTAAGTTACTGCCTTCGACTGGTCAAGCAGCTAACTGGTCTTGTCCCGAATGTTTCGGCCGCAGACCTCGAGAAAAACTTCCACTATTGCCTGCAGAGCGATCGGAGCAGGTTGGCCATGGGTCTACGTGCTGGAGGGCTGCCGGGGTAGGAACCTGCAATGGAAATCGCCAGGACGACTCCCGAATTTGAAGTTCGTCGAAGGGCAGAGCACGTCCGCTCTGCCCAGGTAATTCAGAGCGCATCATCAATTTCGATTCCGAGGTACCTGACAGTGCTCTCGAACTTTGTATGCCCAAGCAGCAACTGAACTGCCCGCAAGTTGCCAGTGAGTTAACTCCCCTAGTCACGTAGCCGCAACTTTGTCCGCAACAAAGAGGTAGCGATTGAGGCTGAAGAAGAACTTCCCCTGCTTGCCAAGTTCGGCGAATTCAGCAAGCCAAGCGTTTGCTTCCTCCTGGGACACGCCTCTGCGTCCGACTGCAAACGACGCCATGATCCCCAGCGCACGCTTGGCGTAAGTATTGTCGTGGTATTCGGGATTGAACATCGGAATCACATCGCGTTGTCGGATCGTGAAACCGGCGTCGCGGAGGTGCCCTGACAAGATCCGGGGTAGCCCGGCGTGTACGAAATGTTCATCCCAGGCCGATAACACCCGCTCCATGCGCGCCTCATCGCCCGTGTGAATTACCAACGACCCGTAATCCGTGTCCAGAACGACCACGCGACCGCCCGGACGCATTACCCGGTAAAGCTCCGCAAGCGCTGCCGGAATATCAGCAACATATTCGTAGACCTGAGTTGACACGGCGGCATCGAAACTATCGTCCGGATAGGGTAGGTTAGTTGCATCTGCCCGCTGGTATTCGGTCCAAGGCTGGTCGGCGCAGCGTTTTCTCGACATGGCCAGCATGTCTTCGCTGATATCGATGCCACATACACGGCCGTCACGCCCGACTGAAGCTGCCATGTCATAAGCCAGGAGTCCGGGGCCAGAACCGATATCGAGAACCCGTTCACCCTCCCTCAGCTGCAGTGCCTTTAGCACTTGGCACCGCTGTGCGACCACGTCGGAGTCAAATAGAGCGCTTCGACCTTTCGGCTGGTCTCTTCGTCAAATTCCAGCCCGCCGCTCATTTTGATGTGCCCTCTCTCCACTGGAGCGCTAGCCGTGACAAGCGTAGCCGCCGTCCAAGCTTATCACATCTGCCACACCTCCACAGAGTCTTCGAGGGCATTGCGAGTCCATCACCTGGCGGGAGTGTTGCGGGACCATGTCAGCTTCTGGCCCGGACCGGACTTCACCACTTGGGAGAATGCCCCGCCGTTTCCAAGTTTCGGTCTTGCAATCGATGCCAGTTTGCACAAAACTCGACCTTAATAGCCGCTCATCCCGTGGATGTCGGCTCAACTACTTGAATAGGGAGACACACATGAAACGTATTGAACTTTCCGCGTCCTTCCTAACACTTGGAATCCTTGCATCGACACTTTTTGTTGGCACGTCAACGCCTGGCCTTGCGGCTGACAGTTTCACGTTGGTCGAACGAGCCACCAGCGATGCGGTCACCGACACAGGTTCCAAGGATGACAGCGTGGGCGACATTCTTACCTTCGCAAATGAAATCTATGACGAAGCCAACAAGAAAGTAATGGGGAGTAGCACGGGTTATTGCTTCCGCACCGCGGTTGGCAAATCCTGGGAATGTGCCTGGACAAACACGCTGGCCGATGGACAAATAATCGTCGCCGGTCCATTCCTTGACGGCAAGGACTCGGTTCTGGCAGTCACCGGTGGTACTGGCAAGTACGCGAGCAGCCGTGGCGAAATGATGCTGCATGCTCGCAATGACAAGGGCACCGAATACGACTTCAAGTTTGTCCTGAAGTAGAAAGTACCCACAAGCTGGGCCGGAGTTTCCTCCGGCACTCAATTGTTGCGTCTTCACAATAGTTGTAGTCTACGTCAGTTAGTGGCCCAAAGCTGATGGGTCCACCGATTGTTGTTCAAGACAGCTTTTGACCCTGAGCGGACATCCCGATCCGCATACGACAATGCATGGCAGTACTATCAAATTTCCATGGTGCGCATTTTCAGAACCCACGCCGAAGCGAGGCTCCAAAAGCTTGGCAGAAAAAAAGCTGCGACAAGACTCGTGAGTAACACGCGCAAGGCCATGGCCAAGTCTCGGACCTCCTGCCAATACTGCAAGCAAACCCCGTAATACTAAGCTATCTCAAATGGACCTTATTGACAACGCGTGTGGGTAGACATTTCGAGAGCGGACAAGATTAATCATTTTAGCCGAAGACTGACGGAGCACACTGCCGGCAATCTGTCAGCTTTTGGCCCTTAGGCGACTTTTCGACCACGCTACGACATGTCTGCTTATTGCCACATAGCTGAGATTGATGCATTGAGTTGGCCGAAATATGCTTAGCAAATTCACGATTGCGGCGGCTGGTGGTAATGCTATCGTAAGGGTTGCTGGGGTCCGGATGGAGCTTTGGCCATGAAGGGTTCACGAACCGGTGGTTGAGAATGCCGTGCAGCGCCATCTGGCCGCCATTCTGGCCGCTGATGTGGTCGGTTACAGCCGGCTCATGGGGGCAAATGAGGTGGGTACGCTTGCTGCCCTGAAAGCCCACCGAAAAGAACTAGTGGACAGCAAGATCGCCGAACACAATGGCCGCACTGTCAAGCTTACCGGTGACGGTTTGTTGGTCGAATTTTCGAGCGTAGTGAGCGCTGTTTCGTGCGCGGTGGAGATTCAGAGGCGGATGCGTGAGCGCAATGCTGGCGTTTCTGAAGACCGGCGAATCGAATTCCGGATTGGCATCAATCTCGGCGACATCATTCTGGAGGACAACGACATTTTCGGCGATGGCGTCAATATTGCGGCACGCATCGAAAGCATTGCCAAGCCGGGGGGCGTTGCAGTTTCGGGCTCGGTGCGTGATAATGTGGGTAACAAACTCGACCTTAGCGTTCGAAGATGCCGGCGAGCAGGCGCTGAAAAACATCGAACGGCCGGTACGTGTTTACAACGTCAGCGTCTTCAATGGCGCGCCTTCTGCACAGTTAGGCACAAGCGCTCAGACCAAAGTGAACTTCGCCACGGCTGAAAAATTGTCGATAGCTGTTCTTCCTTTTACCAACATGAGCGGTGATCCTGAGCAGGAATATTTCTCCGATGGCATCACGGAAGACATTATTACTGATTTAACCCAGATTTCTGGCCTGTTCGTGGTCGGCCGCAACTCCGTTTTCACCTACAAGGGAAAATCGGTGAATTTAGTACAGGCGGCCAAGGAGCTTGGCGTCAGGTACCTGCTGGAAGGCAGCGTACGCAAGGCCAAAGAGCGGGTGCGCATTACCAGTCAGCTCATCGACGGCGCAAATGGTGGTCACTTGTGGGCCGCCCGTTACGACCGCGACCTGACGGACATATTTGCCGTTCAGGATGAGATTGCTCACATGATCGTCGATCAGCTTAAGGTCAAACTCCGTCCGGAGGAAAGGAAAGCCATCGATCAGTCGCCGACTGGAAATGTCGAGGCCTACAACTTTTATCTTAGAGGCCGGCAACTCTATCAATTGAGGGGCAAAGAAAACTTTCTTCTGGCTCGACAGATGTTTGCCAAGGCAGTGGAACTGGATCCACTCTATGCCCGTGCTTACGCAGGAATGGCGGATTGTGACTCTTTCCTCAGTTCGTGGTTAGGTATTGAGATTCCGACAGCCGATATCCTGGCAACCACCGGCAAGGCGTTGGCGATAGACCCCAATCTTGCGGAAGCACATGCCATGCGAGGTGTCGCTTTGGTCAATTGCGGCCGCCGGAAGGAAGCAATTTCCGCCTTTGAACAGGCGCTCGCACTCGACCCCAATAGCTACGGAGCGAATTATTTCTATGCGCGGTTCTGCTTCACGGAGGGCGATCTCAATCATGCCGTTATTCATTATATACGGGCCCTTGAGATTCAGCATGACGACTACAAATCGCCGTGCCTCTTGCAAGGTATCTTAGAAGCTTTAGGTCGCCACGATGAAGCGGAAAGATACGGTCGCCTTGGAATAAAGAGAGCTGAGGAGTCACTCCGACAAAATGCGGAAAATTTCGACGCAGCTGCGTTGGGCGCCAGTGTTCTGGCAGCAATCGGTGAACACGAGAAGGCAAAGGAATGGTTGAGCACGCGCATTGACAATCAACAATGACCCTTCGAACAGTTGGTACAATGTTGCTTGCACCTATTCGTTGCTGGGCGAGATAGACCGGGCCATCGATCTGCTTGAGATTTGGTTGCCGAAGGTGGGTCCCGATCAAAAATTGTGGTTCGCGAAAGACTCCGATCTTGACCCCCTTCGAAACCATCCGCGCTTTCAGAAGCTGCTCGAAATCGCGGGATAGGCTGGGGGCTCCTGCCTTCCTGTAGGCTTCCATGTCCAGACATGGCCCAAAGCCGACGGAACTTCATATTGGCAATTTGTCAGCTTTTGACCCGAAGCGGACCTCAACGGTGATCTCGGGTCTTGTTCTTAAGCACTCTAATGGGCCGGAAATCTATTTGAGCCCCGCCGCACGCAGGCCTTCGATGTAAATAGCTCGGTCCTCGGAGCGCACAATTGGATGATGTTTCTCAACCCATTCAACGGACAGATCGGGCTGAAGCCGTCTGGTTTCGACAAGGGATGCTGCAGCGGTTTCAATATCGCCGGCAATTCCAGCGCCTACGGTGAGGCTTCGCCACGCGGAGGTAAAGCGCGGACGGAGCAGCTCAGCGCAGCGGTATAAGGTGGCCGCCGCCGCCCTTACTGAGAGGTATCGTCTGGAACTATCTTCCCCGCGTGGTCTCGTATCTCAACGATGAAGCCATTACGCTTAAGATCCTCAGCTACAGCATACGCTTCTTTGAGGGTGTCTGTCTCAGTTCGGTTGATCTCTGCAGATCGCCCTATTGAATAACCTTTGACGCGATACACGGCGAGCCTCGATTATAAGCACTCGTCCTTAAACTACCACCTAGCATTGAGCGGTTCCATGACATTTTGGTGATGAAGTCAAATCCGTTGAGAACCTATAGTTTGCAACTGCAGAGAATTGGGGGTTGTATGGAGGCTATGAACGTTTTGTCTAATTGGCCCCGCAATCGGCTTTTGCTCGCTCTGCCTACCCGCGATCTCAAGCAGCTAATTCCGCGGCTTGAACAGATTACTTGCCAACGTGAACAGGTCCTAATGGATGCTGATAGTGCGCTCGATTATGTCTATTTCCCCGATAGCGGTGTCGTCTCGGTCCTGGCGGTTTATGCGAACGGCAACGTCATTGAGATGGCAACGATCGGGCGCGAGGGCTTCACGGGTGTGCAAGCGGCCTTGGGTGACAAGATGTCCTCCGCCCGGTTCCTGGTCCAAATCCCGGGAAGTGCCGCAAAGTTGTCACGCGTAGTGTTCACACGGGCCATGCAGTCGATGCCAGCCTTCCGAAAACTCATGTATGCTTACGTCCAGGCGTTTCTGGAACAAGTCTTGGTTTCGGTTGCGTGCAACGGAGCGCACAGCCTCAAGGAACGGCTGGCGCGCTGGCTGCTCATGATGCGAGACCGCGGCGACGATGACGTCCTGGAGATCACCCATAATCTACTTGCCGAAATGCTGGGTGTCCAGAGGCCAACCATCTCGAATGTAGCCCAGGAATTGGAACGTGCGGGATTGATTGAGCGCGGTCGTCGGCAAGTCAAGATACTCAATCGGAAGGGCCTCGCGGGAGCGTCCTGTGAATGTTACCAATTGTCCCGCTTGCGCACTGCTCATTATCTACCCAAATCATACCCGGACGAAATGGACTTTCCACTGATTCGGTAATGTACATTACCGACAACACACCCCAACTCGCTCATAATCAGGACTAGCGGACGGCTGGCGTGGGCACTCAAGCAAGGCCGTGTCTTGCAAAAAGGCAATTTGTTTTAGGCAAAGTGAGGTCAGTCATGCTTACAGCCAGTACGTCGAGTTTACCTCAGTCCTTCAATTATGGTCCAGATGATTTGGAATCAATGCGACGTGCTTTCCGGCGCGCCTGCGACGAAAATCCAGATGTTACCAAGACAGCCGCGCAGCAATATAGTTTGGCTAAGGCCATTGTAAATCGCTTTCAGCACGGGATCGATGAAACGCAATTGATAGCCATTGCGCTACGGAAGGCCCATTAAATGCATGAGCGTACTTGGCAGTTTAGGTTGCACGATGACAACATCATTGATTGCGCTTCCTATTTCGAAAAACGGGCCCGTGAAGTTGCGGAAGCGATGAATTGCCGGGTTGTAGCTTCGAACGTTGTGAGCATTGAGAAATCTTCGCGGCAATGTTCGCAAGATTGTCGGTACTGCCCTGCTGGAACATGCGGGAGAAAATATTGAAACCGTGCCCAAGGCACGACGGGGCCACATTCCCCGAAGCCACTTTATTGGAGGCCGCTAATGCTTAGACCTTTCAGCGAAGCAATGTTGATGAGCATTGAAAGCCAAATTAAACATTGTCACGAAACCAGGGGGATTCTTGATGTTTATAAGGCAGCGGAAGCAGTCAGGCGGGAAAATCTCCCTGAGAATGTTGCACTCGAAGACATTGTGAGTCATTTCGTGAGTAACGTTGGCAACCGATGTTCAATCGAATTTGTAAGTGAATTTGCCGATCGCATAATCGAGAGCCAGTTTAGGTCTAGTAGCCTGAAACGGCGCCCACTCACCAATGAAGATGCCCAATGAGGCATATCCATGAGTAAGAGGGGAGCCGATTTTTTAAGGACCTAGATCGAGAGAAATGTCACCGGTGCTGAGCGTAATGGCTTGCAGAACCGCACCGTGACGTTAGCAGATAATTGCATCGCAGAGGCAGCCAAAGTTGGGTAAGTCTGCTTCTGGCCCAGAGCTGACGAAGCGGCTACTGGTGGTTTCGGTCCGCTTTTGACCCAGAGCAGACATTAGCGAAAAACCAAAACAATTCCTAATTCGGCAGTCCGGCCTTGCGCATTCCGTCTCTGAGGTGTTCCAAAATTCAATCGCATCGCTATAGCGCCGCGCACGCCAGTTTTCCCTTCTCACCAATTGCCCATGCGGTTCTGCGCTGCACTCTTGAGCGCGCGAGAGGCGGATCGATCGAAGCTGTCGGCGCAGGCCGCTTCGACGTCAGCTTTGGTCAAGCCAACGTCGCGCAGATGGAAGTTGGACAGGTGACCAAGCGAGCGCTCTATGTTGCGGCGGGTCCGCCACTCATGGACAAGGGCCAGCAGGCGTTCGAGCGGACGACCAAGAAAAGTGCCCGGCACGCGCAGTGCGGTCCGGCCTAGCTTCGTTTGCGTCATGTTATGCTTGGTCATGGTAACCTCCGTTGGTTGGGGATGCTCGAATGACGATCACCATGACGGCAGAAGGCGGGCAGGCGCTAGGGCAGCTTCGGAAGCGTTCCGCTTCAGATTGTGAACTGGCCTTAGACCTCCGCAAGGACTAACTTGCGGCAAAGGAGTGCTCAGCCATGACGCGACGGCCTTACGGACTGCTCTGCCCGATCTCGCTCGCCTGCGAGATCCTGGAACCGCGCTGGACGATCCAAATCCTGACCGAGCTCTGGAACGGCTCGACCCGCTTCAACGACATTCGCAAGGGGGTGGGCAACATCTCGTCCGCCCTCCTGTCGAGGCGGCTCAAGGAGATGGAAGCGTTGGGCCTGGTCGAGCGCGTCGAGGACAAGGCGACGGGCACCGTCGACTATTTCCGCACCGAGAAATCGATCAAGCTCGAGCCGGCGATGAACGCGCTGGCGGAATGGGCGCAATGCAACATCGAGGCGGAGATCGCGCTCAGCGACGCGGATGTTTCGACCATCATGTGGGGCGTGCGGCGAAAGATCGACCTCGCTGAACTGCCGCGGCGGCGCGCCGTCATCCGCTTCCATTTCCGCGACGATCCCCCACCGAAGTATCCCCATTACTGGTTTGTGGTCGAGCCAGGCGCGGACTTGCCCGAGCTATGCTCGCTCGACCCCGGCCGGGACGTCGACCTTTACGTCGAGACCGGCGTTGTTTCGCTGGGGGCCATCCTCGAGGGCCGCTCCAGCATCGAGCGCGAGAAAGAAAGGGGCGGCCTTTTCCTGAGCGGCGACCCCGGCCTTGCCCGCAGCATGGACCGTTGGCTGCGAACCTCGGTCTAGGCGGCGCTCGAGGGAATCGTCCCGCTTTCTTGAAAGCCATACTGAGGTTGCAGCCTCATTCGACTCATCCGGGACGGCTCTAATCCCCTTCACTCTCGCCAGCGACGGCAAACCGCAGCGCACGGTCCAGATCGGCGACATGATCGAAGTGCCCGACATGGATGGCAAACCCTCCGCGTGGCGGTGGAAGAAATCAGTTCATGGGGTGACGACAAAGCCATGCTTGCGATCAGCCGGATCGGTGTCTGCATTTGGCCCTTATCGGAAATGTTGAACAAAAGATTAGGCGTCCGCTAACATGCCAGGAGCGGACAAAGAAAAATTGAAAATCCGGTGATCAAACTTTTCTCATGTGGTGGCCACCCGAGAAAAATATTTCCTGGTATCTGAGGTATCAAACCATTGATTTCATGGCAGAAAGTTTCGTCGACGAAACAGATTTGTTACGGTTGTTTGACGACAACGAAATAAGCCAATAAAAATGGGTGTTTTTTTGCCAAACACGCGGATTTTCAGTCCGCGTGTCGAAGTTTAGCCATTGCGGCAAGGCTGAACCCGATGGCAAAAAGTGATTGCTGGATGGTATCGAAATAGCCCATAGGGGGTGGTTCGAAATAGCCGTTTTCACGTCGTGATCGGGCCTCGGCACAAAGCGCAATCTGCTAAGTTGATGAGTAAATGACCACTGTTGATCTTAAGCCATCTGACGAGTTTCAGTTCGCTACCGGAAAGGGCGAAGTGCTTTTGATTGCCTGTGGCGCTCTGGCCCGTGAAATCGTCGACCTCATTGAGCGCAACCACTGGGCGGCCTTTGATGTCCAGTGCCTGCCGGCCAAATGGCACAACACCCCGCAATTCATCGTTCCAGCCGTGCGTGAGAAAATCCGCACCCAGCGCGACAAATACAAGTCGATCTTCGTCCTCTATGGCGATTGCGGCACCGGCGGCCTGCTCGACAAAATGCTGGAAGAAGAGGGCGTGGAGCGCATCGACGGCCCCCATTGCTATGCCTTCTTTTCCGGCAACCCGGAATTTGCGAGCCGGGCTGACGATGAGTTCACAGCTTTCTACCTCACCGACTATCTGGCGCGCCATTTCGACAAGCTGATCTGGGCCGGCCTCGGCCTCGACCGCCACCCGGAACTGCTGTCTTCATATTTTGGAAACTATACCAAGGTCATTTATCTGGCCCAGACTCATGATGAACAATTGGTTGAGAACGGCAGGAAAGCGGCGGATCGGTTGGGCCTGGCCTATGAATACCGCTTCACCGGCTATGGCGAACTTGAGTCCGATATGGCCGCCCGCTCAACTCCACTGGCCTAATTTATAGTCGCCACCGGCAATTTCATAATAGTCGCCGGCGTTGTCGCAATAGATATGGCCCTCTAGTTTAAGGCCCGTGGCGCCATCAATGGACCCGGCACAAATTGAGGTGGTATCGTGGCCATCCGCTTTCCAAAACAGCGTGGAGCCGCAGGCCTTGCAGAATCCGCGCTGTGCGATGTCGGAAGCCCGGTACCAGGCCAATGTGTCTTTCCGCGTGAAGTGCAGGTCAGCGTCAGCGCTTGTCGTTGACGCCCAATAATTGCCCGTCTGCTTGCGGCACTGAGTGCAATGGCACGCAGTGACGGGTTTCAAAGGCCCGCGCATTTCAAAAGCTACGCCGCCGCACAGGCACGATCCGGTTTTCATGATTTGAACTCCCTGGCCAGCGCCGCAATGTGATCGGCTCCGATGCCGCAGCAGCCGCCGAAAATCGTGGCGCCTTGTGCCTTCCAATCGCGGGACTTGGAAACGAGATCCTCCGGCGTGATGATGTCAACGAACTGCCAGTCCGGCATTTTGAAATAGCCGCATTCCGGATAGACGCCCGATGGGGCCGCTCCAGTATTTCCGCAAGATATCCAGTGCCTCGCCGGTATCATTGGGCGACGTGTGCATGATTGTCATGACGGCCGGGCCGTGTTGCCGCCAGGCGCTTGGCCGTATCCTCAAGCAATTGATCCTCCCGGCCAAAGCCCGCGAGCTTGCCGTCGGCGCGCCGTTCAACCGAAATGCCAACCCAGACGGGAAGGCCCGTGGCGATGGCCGCTTCCGTGGCATAAACCGAATAGTCCGTGTCGCGCATCATCTCCATCATGATGAGATCGGCCTTCGCGGCGGCAAGGCCTTCAACCTTGCGCCGAAAAAGTTCGCGCGCCTGTGGCTTCGCTCCATACATGCTGTTTCAGGGTGCGGTCCGTGCCCGCCACCAGCGGGCCGCATGGTGGAAACCGAACCAGCCACCGCCACGGGTTTTCCTTTCGCAGCTTCGCTTGGCAATGGCCACGGCGCCTGGCGTCGATTTTCAACAGGTCATCGTCGCGGCCATAGAAATTGAAGGAAAGCGGCACTGGTGGCAAAGGTATTGGCCGATAATGATTTCGGCGCCGGCCGCGATGTAATCTTCATGCACCGCCCGCACGATGTCCGGGTGAGTGAGGTTGACCTCGGCGCACCAGGTCTCCCCACTCATGGGCGCACCGCGCCGCTGGATATCCGTGCCCGTGCCGCCATCGAGGATGATAGTTTGGCCATTATCGAGTTTCTTCTGAATGTTCTTATACATGGGCGGAAAATATCCGAACTGGGCCGCATTGCCAGCGCTTTTTGCGAATGGTTGAATATGTCGTCCCGGCATGGCGAAATGCCGGAATTCTTGGCGTGGCGCTGCCCCACATAGTGAAGGATGGTTTCGTGGAGCATTCGTCATGAAGGAAACACCCGCTCAAAGTTTCGGCAGGGCCGGGTCCATCGAAATCATCATTCTGTTTACCGCCTTCATTGCGGCAACCTATGGCTTTGGAATTTACCTCTTCGCCTCCCTGATACCGGAGATGCGAACCGAGATTGGTTTTGACTATGCCGCCGTCGGCTTGATGACTGCAGCGGCGCAAGGCGGATTTCTCGTTTTTGCCTTGATCAGCGGCTTGTTTGCCTCCGTCATTGGGGCGCGCAAGGCAATTATATTTTCAGTGTTCCTGTGCGCTGCATGCCTGATCCTGATGCCATTGACCGGCAACAGCCTGATTGCGGGCGTGCTCCTCGCCCTGATGGCGGCAGCGGCGGCATCCGTCTGGGTTCCGATGGTGGCGGTTTGCAAGGAATTGATCCCCGCCAGACACCAGGGCAAAGCGTTTGGCCTAATTTCATCGGGCACCGCCTATGGCGTCTTCATCAATGGCTTGGCACTGCCGCTGTTGATGCCAGGCTACGGCTGGAAATCCATTTGGCTGGTCCTCGGCGCAGCAACGCTTGGCCTTGCCCTCTGGGCCATGCTGCGGATCGGATTGCGTGATCAGCCGGCACGATCCGGGATACCCGCCAAACCCCTGCCGCTTGGCTCCCGTCTGCGGGTGCTCGGTCGCCCGGAAGCTCTTGCAATCCTGCTCATGATGTTCCTCAACGGGCTGTCCTGCATGCCGGCGCAAAATTATCTTTCGGCAATGATGCGCGAGGAACTTGGCTACAGTGTCGGGTCGGCCGCCCTGGCCTGGAGCATTATCGGCATTGTCGGGATGTTCAGCGGCCTTGCAGTGGGGGCTCTTGCTGACCGCATTTCGATCCGCTGGGCCATGGTCGTTACCTACGCGCTTCTCTGCATTTCAGCTGCACTCTATCTCAACCATGCAACACTTGTCGTTGTCTATGCCGGGGCCGTTGCTTTCGGCCTGGCATTCTACGCCATCTTCGGCCTTGTGCCCGCCTATACCAGCATCATTTTCTCGCATGAAGAAGCCACATCGGTTTTCGGCATAGGCAATGTGCTTTTGGGCCTCGGCGGCATGGCCGGAAATTATTTTGCCGGCCTCTCCCGCGAATACAGCGGTTCTTTCGAGACAACCTACTGGATCGTCTTGGCCGCAGCCGTTGCAACACTGGTATTGAGTCTGGTCATGCGCAACGAGCGCAACCTGAACAAGTTGCGTGCGGCCTAGAGCGCTGCTCTTTGCCTCGCCTTCAGAAATGCCCGCATGAAGAATTGCGCCTGGACCGGATGGTAGGTGAAGCCCCGGCCCACCGGACAGGCCCGCCGCGCCAGGCAGCCGCCCGACATGCAGTCCTCGCCTGCCGCCGTTTCCAGATGGCCCGCACAGGCCGCCACATCATAGGATGAACCATCAAAGGCATGGACCGGGCAGGCGGAGAGGCAGGGCTTGTCAGCACAGGTCTCGCAAGGGTGCGCACCCGCGGACTGCATGGGCAAATCAAAGGCCACGGGAAAGAGCAGGGCGGCGCGAAAGGCGTGCCACAGCCCGTAAGTTGGATGAATGTTAAGGCCCAGCGGCGACACATGGCCCGCTCCCGCCCGCCGGGCCCAGGTCAAAAAGGGCAGGGGCGGCTTGTCGAACGGGAACACCGCCTTTGCCGAAAGGTCATCGGCGAGCCCGCCAATGACGTCCCGTGTCCAGTCATCTATTTTTGCGGTTTTGTAATCGCGTTCTTGGGCAAACCTGCGAAACATCTCAGGCCCCGCATTGCCGATCAGAATGACAAACTTTGCTTCATGGGGAACGGCGTCAGTGGCCGCAGGTTCAAACCAGCCCAACGGCGTGAACCCCGCCCGCCGGATGCTGGTAAGTATCGGATGTTCCATATCGGCCTATTTTATCCAGCGCGGGTCGCCCGTCTCCATAACCTCGCGCGGCAGTTTGATGTCATGGCGCGCCCGGATCACATCATCGATCGCGCGCGGCAGATAGTCGGGATAATAGGTCGACAGGATTTCCCGCTTGCGCGCCGCCGCCCGCTCGACGATGTCGGGCTTGCCCGCCTCGTTCCATTCCTTGGGGCTCATGCGGTTGCCGAGTCTGGGATAGATATATTCCTTCTGCATCAGGGATGAGCGTCTGGTCGATGGCCGAGATAATGGCCGGGACCATTCGAGGCAGACATCGCGGATGACATCGACCGACAGCGTATCGTCATTGACTTCGATGCCGCGCACATTGCGGTTGATCGACGCCCAGCATGTCATTGTCGATGAGCAGGCTTTCCAGGCAGAAGCCCAGGAGCGAGGCATGCATGCCGGCACTTTCATAGAGCAGGTTGATGCCGGTCATGGCCGAGATGCCGGCGGTGACGCCCTTTTCATAGCCGGCCTGGATGTCGGGCAGTTTTGAATCGCACATGCCGGCGGCCGAGCCGACCGTGAGATTGTAGAAATGCCCCATCTGGGCGCAGGCCGCGGTGATGAGCGCCTGCTCGCCGGAACCGCCCGACATGGCGCCGGTGCGCAAATCCGATACGAAGGGCCACGGCCCCCAGATGGCGACGGCGCCGGCTGAACCACGCAGTTGACATAGACCAGGCCCGGCAGGCATTCGGCGACCGCCTGCACCACGGTGCCGGCCAAGGCGGCAGGCGAGGTGGCGCCCGCCTGTGCCGCCGACAGCAGCAGCACCGGCATGCCGCCGCGCACCGCCGTCTTCAAGGCAGCGGCAGGCGTCCTCGGCGAATTTCATCGGCGGCACGACGAAGCAGTTGGACTGCGAAACGAAGGGCCGCTCGCGCCATTTCTCCTCGCTGCCCGCCACGAAATGCAGCATCTGCAGACATTCGGTCACATGGTCGGGATGCAACCATGCTGGTGCCGACATGCTTCTGCGTGCCGGCAATGCAGGCATAGAGCGTGTTGATGTCGAGATCATGCCCGGTCAGCATGTCGCGCGCCGTGATCGGCGCGCTGGAAGAAATGGATGTGCTCGCAGAGGTCGACGATGCGGCGCGCAGTCATAGAGATCGACGAGGAGCGACTCGCGATAGCTGCGCGTCTCGGGCTCGACGATGTGGACCGCCGCCCCGCCGGTGCCGAAATAGACCTTGTTGCCCCGGCTCCATGTCGTGCTTGGGATCGCGGCCATAGAGCAGGAAGTCCCGGGCGCAGCTTGCCAGCGTGTCTTCGATGAGCGCGCGCGGAATGCAGCAGGCGGCCCTTGTCCGTCATGGAGCAGCCGCTGCGCCGTCAGCACCTCGATGCAGGTCGGGATGGCCTGGCCGAGGCCAACTGTTTCGAGAAGGTCGAGCGCCGCCTCGTGGATGCGCTCCATGTCGCGCTGGGTCAGCGGCTTGTATTGCCCGCCTTCCATGCCGGGCCGGACGGCGGCTTCGTCGCTGGGAATTGGCCGCGCCCGCAGCGCCCGCCGCGCCTCGCGGCCGCCGCGGCGCTCGTGAAAGGTCTTCGACAACGCTCATTTTGATGCTCCTGATTTCGAGCCGCATATGTGCCAATTTTGCCGACAGACTTGCAAAGGCCTCAATATTTTGCCATGATGGTGAGAAATACTCACCAATTAATCGTTGAAGTTCTGACTTAATTTACTGGACATTCATTGGTGCTATGTAGGCTGACACATTCCATTGGTGAAGTCATTTGGCCCGACGCGACCTCCCGCCCTTACGTGCGCTGACCGCTTTCGAAGCCGCAGCCAGGCTTGGCAGTTTCCGGCTTGCGGCGGGCGAGCTCGGGCATCACCCGCTCTGCCGTGAGCCACCAGGTCAAGGCGCTGGAGCAGCACTTGGGCCTTCAGCTTTTCCGCCGCGATGCCCGGCGCGCCGAGCTGACCCAGGCCGGCCACATCTATTTCCCGCCATGCGCGATGCCTTCGACCAGATCGAAACGCAGACCCGCAGCCTGAGGCCGCCGCGCCGACAATGAACTGACCATCCAGGTCTATGTGACGGTGGCGCTCAAGTGGCTGATCCCGCGGCTGCATGATTTCGAGCGCCGCTATCCCGACATGAAGGTGAGGCTCTCCACCGCCTATTTCGACTGGGATTTCGACGAGAAGCAATGTCGATGCCGGCTTCATTCTGGCCGCAACAAATCGCCCCATCACTATTACCGGCCGCTGTTCCGCTCGCTGCTCACGCCCGGTCTGCGCCCCGGAACTGCTCAAGGGTCCGAATGCCATCAAGACCCCGCAGGATCTGAAGAAGCACAAGCTGCTCTATGTCTATACCGCGGAGGAGGACTGGCACATCTGGCTCGAAGCGGCTGGGGTCAAGGGTATCGAAGCTTTCCGACCGCCTGGCCTTCGACAGCTATATTCTGGCGCAGGAAGCAGCCGTCGAGGGCAGGGGCGTCGCCATGACCATCGGCCCCTTCGCCACCGAAGAGATCAGACGGGCCGGCTCGTGCAGCCATTTCCACTGCTGGTCCCGCATCGCCACCACTGGCAGTTCGCCTGCAATGGCGAACACCGCTCAAGCCCAAGATCAAACGCTTTGAGGAATGGCTGGTGAAGCAGGTTGCCGCCGATCCGAACCTCGAGGCCTATCGCGAAAAAGGAAAAGCAAATGAACGAGGCTGCCAACGAACCCCTGAGCCCCGAAACCTCACGCCGCAGCGGCGCGCCGCCGCGAGGGCCGCGCGAGGCGCCGGCGCTGGCGTGCAGGGAGCCATCCGCAATTGCCGCGCCGGAAAGTCGTGCAGGCGCTTTCCGCCGATGGCGATCATCTCGGCCGACGAGGTCGAATCCATTCATCAGGCGTCGCTGAAAGTGCTTGAGGAAATCGGCATGGACTTTCATGCTGCCGGAAGCCCGCGATCTGCTGCAGAAGGCGGGCGCCGAGTGTCGAGGGCGAGCGCGTGCGCTTTGATCCGCGCGATGGTCGAGGAGCTGATGGCATCGGCGCCTTCACAGATTTCACCTTCCATGCCCGCAATCCCGAGAACAACTGCGCAGATCGGCGGGCCGATACATGCCGTTTGGCACCGTCGGCAGCCCGCCCAATTGCGCCGACATGGAAGGCGGCCGCCGCACCGGCAACCATGGCGGACTACCGCAACTTCCTGAAGCTCGCCCAGTATTTCAACTGCATCGGCTTCATCTCCGGCTATCCGGTCGAGCCGATCGATGTGCATGCCTCGATCCGCCATCTCGAAGCGCTTGCGCGACATGGCGGTGCTCACCGACAAGCCGTTTCATGCCTATTCGCTGGGCAGCGAGCGCATTCTGCGACGGCATCGAGATCGCCCGCATCGCCCGCGGCATCTCGGCCGAGCAGCTCGAAGCGCGAGCCTTCGCTGTTCACCATCGTCAACACCAACTCGCCGCTGAAGCTCGACACGCCCATGCTGCGCGGCATCATCGAAATGTCGTCGCGCAACCAGATCGTCTGCATGACGCCCTTCACGCTTGGCCGGCGCCATGGCGCCGGTGACCGTTGCCGGCGCCGTGGTCGAGCAGAATGCCGAAGCGCTGGCCGGCCTGGCCTTCACCCAGATCGTGCGCAAGGGCGCGCCCGTCATCTATGGCGGCTTCACCTCCAATGTCGACATGAAGTCGGGCGCGCCCGCTTTCGGCACGCCGGAATACATGAAGGCCTGCATCGTCGGCGGCCAGATGGCGCGGCGCTACAATGTGCCTTATCGCACCTCCAACACCTGTGCCGCCAATACCGTCGACGCCCAGGCCGCCTATGAAAGCGTGTTCTCGCTCTGGGGCGTGACCATGGGTGGCGGCAATTTCATCATGCATGGCGCCGGCTG
The DNA here is from genome assembly GCA_963810045.1 of uncultured Alphaproteobacteria bacterium. Lineage (GTDB taxonomy): Bacteria > Pseudomonadota > Alphaproteobacteria > Rhizobiales > Aestuariivirgaceae > Aestuariivirga. Next base: position 23,066 of record CAWELV010000008.1, read on the forward strand.
GCTGGAAGGCGGCCTGGTGGCCGGCTTCGAGAAATTCGTCCTCGATTGCGACCTGATCCAGATGGTGATGGAATTCCTGACAGCCGCTCGGACATACGCGAAGATGCCTCGGCGTCGAGGCGATCCGCGAAGTGGGCCCGGGCGGCCATTTCTTCGGCGCCGCAGCACACGCTTGCGCGCTATCCAATGCCTTCTACGCGCCGATGATTTCCGACTGGCGCAACAGCCAGCAATGGCACGCGGCCGGCAAGCCGGAGGCCATGCAGAAGGCCAATACAGCTTTATAAGCAGGCGCTTGCACGAATATCGCGAGCCCGCTCATGGATCCGGCCGTGCGCGAGGAGCTCGATGCCTTCGTGGAGCGGCGCAAACGCGAAGGCGGCGCGCCGACGGATTTCTGAGGTTGGTCGTGTTTGATATCATCGTCATTGGCGGCGCGAATATTGATATCAAGGCGCGGGCAGGCGGCAAATATATCGCCGGAACGTCAAATCCGGGAAGTGTCAGCTTCACGCCCGGCGGCGTGGCCCGCAACATTGCCCATAATCTAGGCAGCCTCGGCGTGAACGTCGCGCTGATCTCCGCTTTCGGCAAAGACGCGGCGGGCGAAATTGCGATAGCTGCGACAAAGGCCGCCGGCGTTGATCTCAGCCTGTGCTTGCGGGAGGACGCCGCGACCGGCTCCTATGTGGCGGTGCTGGATGAGAAGGGTGAACTCGTCTCCGCCGTCAACGACATGGGCATTCTGGAAAGCCTGAAGCCGGAAAATGTGAAACCTCACAGCGCTGCACTTCTGGCTGCAAAACTCATTGTCGTCGATTGCAACAGCAGGCCGGATTTGCTTGATTACCTGGCGTTGAATTTCAGCGATAAGCTCATTGTCGAGCCCGTCTCTGTCAGCAAATCCGAAAAGCTCAGAACCCTTCTTGAAAAGCACGAGGTGTTCCTGGCAACCCCCAACCGGGATCAGCTCAAGGCGTTGACCGGGTTCGACGATATGGACCATGCCTGCCAATATCTGCATGAGCGCGGCCTGCACAATCTGGTTGTCCATCTGGGCTCCGAAGGCGCACTCCTCTCCTCGGCAAAGGGCATGAAGAAAATTCACCGTGCCAGCCAAGCGCAGGTCAGGGATGTGACCGGCGCAGGTGATGCGGCCGTCGCAGGCTTGGCCTATGGCCTGCTTAAAGGCTATGATATTTTCAAGGCCGCGCAATTTGGCCAGGCTGCCGCAAGTCTCGTCCTCAGTTCCACCGCATCGACCGCCATCGGCCTCACCGAAACGGCGCTTCAGAACAGTGTTAATGCCCGCAATGAATAAACATCTCACGATCACAACTGAAGTTTCGACAGCGCTTGCAGAGGGCAAACCTGTCGTGGCTTTGGAATCCACCATCATCGCCCACGGCATGCCGTATCCCGCCAATTTTGAAATGGCCCAGGATGTGGAAGCCATTATCCGGGAAGCGGGTGCTGTTCCCGCCACCATCGCAATTATCGGCGGCGCTCTGAAAGTGGGACTGACCACCGCCGAACTGAAAAAATTTGCCGTTGATGGACCGGATATCCTCAAGGTATCGACGCGGGATTTGCCCTATGTCGTGGCGCGAAAGCTGGATGGCGCTACTACCGTTGCCTCCACCATGCGGATTGCCGCCATGGCCGGCATCCATGTCTTTGCAACGGGCGGCATTGGCGGCGTGCACCGGGGCGCCGAGCGCAGCTTCGATATCTCCGCTGATATGATGGAATTTGCCGAAAGCAATGTGGCGGTGGTGACGGCAGGCGCTAAAGCCATTCTGGATTTGGCGCTGACTCTCGAAACGCTCGAAACTCTCGGCGTGCCCGTTGTGGGCTATGGCACCGATGACTTTCCCGCCTTTTATTCCCGCGCGTCAGGGCATGCCGTTCCCATGCGCTGCAACACGCCGGAAGAAGTGGCCAATCTGATGAAAGCAAAATGGAGCATGGGATTGAAAGGCGGCATTGTTGTTGCCAATCCCATTCCGGTTGAACATGAAATTCAAATCACCGAAATTGGTCGTGTCATTGAAAAAGCCGTGGCGGAAGCGGCCAAGCAAAACATTTCAGGGAAAAAGGTAACGCCGTTTCTTCTTGCCAAGGTGGCGGAAGTTACCGGCGGCAGGTCGCTGAAAGCCAACATCGCGCTGGTCAGGCACAACGCCCTTGTCGGGGCCGAAATCGCCAAGGCCTTTGCCAAATGAACACGCAGCGGAGGGGACGCAAGGTTGAAACGGGTCCTCGCGCCATAGTCCAGTTGCCGTGGAAGCAGCCGCAGCTCACCCTTGCCCCATCTTCGCATTCTTACAGACGACCATCTCGAGGCCATCCACAATGAGTCGCTCCGCGTGCTCGAAGAGATCGGCATGGACATGATCTACGCAGAGGCCCGCGAAATCTTGGCAAATGCCGGAGCCATCGTGACAGGGGACCGTGTCCGCATCGGCCGAGACATTGTCAAGGAGGCGCTGAAAACCCCGCCTTCCGAATTCACCTTTCATGCCCGCAATCCGGAACATAGCATAAGGATTGGTGGGAAGTGGATCGCCTTCGCCCCCGTGGGCGGGCCGCCCAATTGTTCCGATCTTGACCGGGGCCGCAGGCCCGGCAAGCTGGAAGACTCCCTGAATTTCATGAAGCTGGCGCAGTTCTTCAATTGTGTTCACACCGCCGGCGGCGTTTCCGTTGATGCGCTGGATGTGCATGCCTCAATCCGACATCTCCACCTCACCCGCAACAAAATGGTGTTCACCGACAAGGTGCCGTTTGCCTCGTCAACGGGGCGTCACCGGCTTCTCGACTCCATCGAGATCGTGCGCATGGCGCGGGGCATTTCCCATGACCAGCTCTTGCTGGAACCTTCCACTTACACGGTGATCAACACCAATTCGCCACTGAAGCTCGATAGCCCCATGGCCATGGGCATTATCGAAATGGCGCGCCTCAACCAGGTTTGCGTGGTTACGCCTTTCACCCTCGCAGGCGCCATGGCGCCCATCACCCTTGCTGGCGCCCTTGTTCAACAGAACGCCGAAGCGCTGGCTGGGCTTTCGCTGTCGCAACTCACAAACCCCGGCGCCCCCTTTGTCTATGGCGGCTTCACCTCGAATGTGGACATGAAATCCGGCGCCCCCGCCTTCGGCACGCCGGAATACATGAAGGCCTGCATCGTCGGCGGGCAACTGGCCAGACGCTACAAGCTGCCCTACCGCACTAGCAGCACCAATGCGGCCAACAGCGTAGACGCGCAATCGGCCTATGAGACCGTGTTCTCACTCTGGGGCGCCATCATGGGTGGCGGTAATCTCATTCAGCACGCGGCAGGCTGGCTTGAAGGCGGCCTCGTAGCCTCATTTGAAAAATTCGCGCTTGATGTCGATCTCCTGCAAATGGTCATGGAATTTCTGAAACCGCTTGAAGTGACCGGCGCCACCATGGGATTTGAGGCGATGCAGGAAGTGGGGCCGGGCGGGCATTTCTTCGGCGCGCAACACACGCTTGAACGATATTCCAATGCGTTTTATGCGCCGCTGATTTCCGATTGGCGGAACTTTCCTGCCTGGGAAGCGGCGGGTTCGCCACAGGCCCATCAGAAGGCGAATGGGCTATGGAAACAGGCGCTGGCGGAATACCAGCCTCCCTATCTTGAGCCTTCCCGGCTGGAGGAAATTGATGCATTTGTCGCCAGGCGCACGCAAGAAGGTGGCGAACCCACGGATTTTTAGAGCAGGTCCCGCAAAAGTTGGAGACTTTTGCGATAAGGACTTGCTCCAACATCAGGAGTAAGTAATGGAATTTCGGCAACTCGGCAGATCAGGTTTTACCGTTCCGGTGTTGAGCCTCGGCACGGCAACCTTCGGCGGTGGCAATGATTTCTTCAAGGCCTGGGGTTCAACCGATGCCAAGGGGGCCACGCGCCTCGTTGACATGTGCCTGGATGCGGGCATTTCGATGTTCGACAGCGCCGATGTTTATTCAAACGGGCTGGCCGAAGAAGTTTTGGGTGCAGCCCTCAAGGGCCGCCGCAACAAGGTGATCATTTCCACCAAGGCAACTTTCCGCTTCAGCGACCGGCCCAATGATGTGGGTTCCTCGCGGGCCCATCTGACGGAAGCGGTGGACGGCTCACTGAAACGCCTGGGCACGGATTATATCGATCTGTTCCAGCTCCACGGCTTTGACGCCATGACGCCGCAGGAAGAGGTTTTGGGCTGCCTCGATGATTTCGTCCGCGCCGGAAAAATCCGCTACACCGGCTGCTCCAATTTCTCCGGCTGGCATTTGATGAAGGCCTTGGCAACATCTGAAAAACTTGGCCTTGCGCGCCACGTGGCACACCAGGCCTATTATTCTCTGGTGGGCCGTTCCTATGAATGGGAACTCATGCCACTGGGCCTCGATCAGGGCGTGAGCGCCGTGGTGTGGAGTCCCTTGGGCTGGGGCCGGCTTACGGGCAAAATCCGCCGCGGCACCGGGCTTCCCAAGGAGAGCCGCCTGCATGTGACCGCCGACAATGGCCCGCCGGTTCCGGAAGATTATCTCTACCGCGTCATGGATGCAATTGACGAGGTGGCCAAGGAGACGGCCAAGTCCGTGCCGCAGATCGCCATCAACTGGCTGCTGCAGCGCCCGACCGTCGCCAACGTGATTATCGGCGCGCGCAACGAAGAACAGCTCAAGCAGAACCTTGGAAGCATCGGCTGGCAATTGACTGCTGCCCAGATCGCAAAGCTTGATGCCGCAAGCGAAACCACCAAGACCTATCCCTATTGGCACCAATCGGGCTTCGCTGAGCGTAACCCTTCGCCCGTATGACAGGAAAATAGTCCTTGACACCGTACGGTGATTCGGCTATGAACGGGCATTCTCCGGAATTGTAAGTGAAGATGTGGGCGCAAGGCCCTTCGCAAGAAGGGCATCGCCTAAATCCAATTGCTATTGCCACGGTACAACACATTCTCGCCTTACATGTTTTTGCCTTCTCCGATTCAAGGAATGGCACGCGAGGGAAGCAAAGAGTGTGATTGCAGCAGTTTGCGGAGGGGCGTAGGTTGGAGTCACCTTTGTGGAGAGCGAGGCAATGTCATGGCTAGCCGTTCTGAAATCGAGCAGTTCGTAAATAACATCTATGAGCACCGGACAAAGGGCAATATCGATAAGTTGTTGCCGCACTTCCACCCCGATTGCCACTTTCGTATTGCCGGTTCCGAGAGAATGGGTCCTTTGTCAGCACAAATTAAGGGCCGCGAGAATTTTCGCGCCATGTTGAAGGCACTCATCGATGATTGGGATTTTGCCGAGTTTCACACCAAAAGGCTCTACGTTGACAGGGATACTGTATTTGCGCATCGGGCGGGTACCATCAAGCACGTCCCTTCAGGCACACGATTTGTTACTGAAATTCTCGATAAGATTACCGTTCGAGAAAATCAAATCGTCGATTTCGTTGAGTTTCTTGATACCCAGACGATTGCGAATGTTAGTGGAGCACGCGCAAGCAAAGCGGGCTGACCGCTCCCATATTCCGCATGCATCATCCGTAGTCTGAGTGTTTTTTGTCCATCAGATTCGGCTTTCGGCAATTCTTTCAATATCTTGAATCAAATCAAGTAGCGCATCGAACACTGTGACGGATTGATCACAGTGGCACACATGCAACGTAATGTTTGATTTTTTCAAAACTGTTGTTGCGTGATTCGTCGCGTGTTACTTGTCCACTTGGCGGCAACCATCGTGAGGCATCAATATGACTGATGATACAATGCTGCCTGAAATTCCCGCTCAATTGCGAAGGACGTCTTCGCCGGGAATCATTACCGGCAGTGCGATGAAAACCACACCGCCCGCGTCGGCAAGACAGCGCGAAAGCAAGATCAGGAAGTCCATCAAGACCGTGACGCCGGTGAAAACCGCCACGTCCATCTACGCGCAAATGCTGCGCTGGTCTTTCGGCGCCACGCTGCTTGTCTCAGCCGTCCTGGTGGCCGCCATTGTTCTTGCCTGGCAGGCAGGCAATCCGCCGTTTTATCTCTTTGCGATTCTGGCCGGAACCCTCGGCGCCTTCATGAGCACGCTGATTAGGCTTTACAATTACGAGGAGTTTCCGCGGCTTGTGGAGGGCAGGGAGCTTGGCCGCCTGCGCCGCTCGGATCTCACGGTCTATTCACTGGTGCCGCCGGTTGTCGGCGCACTCTCCGCGGCGATCCTGTTCATCGCCTTCGCTGCCGGCCTCGTGCAGGGCGGCTCATTCTTCCCGACCTTTGCCTGTCAGGCCGGGGACAAGATGTGCGGAAGTTTTGACAAGCTCATTCATGATTTCGGGCCCGCCGACGCAACCGACTATGCGCGAACACTTGTCTGGTGTTTCATCGCCGGTTTCGCCGAGCGCCTCGTGCCCGACAAACTCAAGGGACTGGCGGCAGGAGTAGGAGAGAGGTAGGCAACACCGCACAGCGATGTGCGAATAGGAGATGCGTGGCGATGGGGGAAGAGGCACCCTCTCCCGTGAATTGCACGGGAGAGGGGCCGACGAATGGGGGTTAGCGACTCTTTGTAGGGTGACGTTGATCAGTGAGCGGCCTTCTAAATTGTTAGTTTAACCCCAGTAGGGAGGTGGCCAAATCACAGGCTCCCAATGAAGTTGCGGTGGTCTGTTCAAAACGATGTTAGGTACTAGCTCAATTTTCCCCTTGGAATCGATTTTTGCCAATGCGGCCGCAACTTTATCGCGCCCCTTAACATCTCCGACAACAACATGGTAAAGCGGTGTTTCATTATCAGCGAACAACTTAACTTCCGCTATCAACATTATTCTCTCAACAGTCCCAAATCCTACGGTTGACATATAGTATCCAAATTTCAACTTGTTTGTTGAATTTGGATCGCCACCGACAATGAAGGAGACGTTCCTTTTCGTTCCGAGAATGTAGGGTAGGCAGATTGGATTGAAATCATCCACATCTAATTGGGTCAAAATTTGCCCGTATCCAATCTTCGCCAAAAGTCTGCCAAAATTTTCGGGCTCATGCCGAAACCGTGTCACCAGTCTTCCCGGATATTTTGCTTCAAAGGCTGCGACCTTTTTGTCGTCGGAAATAGCTTTCAGTAGCCAAAGTTTTGATATGTCAACGTCTTCTGGCATACCCTGAAGGATGCCAGCTGGTTGCATCCAATAGAACACCATCATGGCGGGATACTCGTTGTATGGTATCGTTATGGATGGCAGCTCCGGCCGATGATTAGGAACCGAGATATGTGTTGGTCTCCGTTTCTTTCGGTAGGAAGGTGCATCGTAAGCGATACGACCATCTTCCCACATACCTTTTGCGATAGACCTTTCTATCTTCGAGGTAATATCTTGGCAGGAACGACAACTAGCATTCTTGATAACATGCAGTCCGCCTAGGGAAAAAGGAATGATGTGCTCATCAGTCAAAGGCAGTTCAGAGTTTCTGCAATAAATACAGCGACCCTTACTTGGGAAAATGGTGGGACCATGGGGCACAATTCAAACATATCGCCTGCGGGGCAGGCAGTGCAAGTTGACAGCTCACCTCTCATCCCCGCCTTCTCTTCCGCCTCTCCCCGCCGCCATCGTCCAGCGTCTGGATTTCCTTGATTGGAGGGAACGTCACGACCTTTGACAGGTTGGGGTAGGGCGCTGTCTTGTGCGGGATGGCCATGGCTTCCACGAAATGCTGCTGGAACATTGGCTCGACCGCCGTTTCGATCTTCTCGATCCGCCGCACCACCGCTTCGATCTCATCGCGCGCCGCTTGTGTTGAGCAGCGCGATGCGCGCCCCGGTGCCCGCCGCGTTGCCCGCCGATGACACGTGCTCCAGCGGGCAATCGGGGATCAGGCCGAGGATCATCGCATATTTCACGTCGATATGGCTGCCGAAGGCGCCGGCAAGCCTGATGCGGTCGACCTGCTCGATCCCGAGCTTGTCCATCAGCAGGCGCATGCCGGCATAGAGCGCGGCCTTGGCCAGCTGGATGGCGCGCACGTCATTCTGCGTGATCGAGATCAGCGGCTCGCCCTCGCGCACCACATAGGTGAAGGTGCGGCCGTGGGCCCGCACGCGCGGCGATATGGCCGCCATGCCACCATCGACCAGCCCATCCTGGTTGATGATGCCTGCCAGATACATCTCCGCGATCACTTCGATGATGCCCGAGCCGCAAATGCCGGTGACGCCGGTGGCGGCGACCGCCTCATCGAAGCCCGGCTCGTCGGACCACAGATCCGAGCCGATCACCCGGATAGCGCGGCTCGAGCGTTACGGGATCGATGCGGATGCGCTCGATGGCGCCGGGTGCGGCGCGCTGGCCGCAGGAAATCTGCGCGCCCTCGAAGGCGGGCCCGGTGGGCGACGAGCAGGCAAGCAGCCGCGCCTTGGAGCCGAGGACGATTTCGGCATTGGTGCCGACATCGACGACGAGAATGATTGTCATCGGAATTCTGCGGCGCTTCCGAGAGCACCACGCCCGCCGCATCGGCGCCGACATGGCCGGCGATGCAGGGCAGCACATAGGCATTGGCGCCGGGATTGAGCTTGAGATCGAGCTCGCGCGCCGGGCAGGTGATGGCGAGCCCCGTGGCCAGCGCAAACGGCGCGCCGCCAAGCTCCGTCGGATCGATGCCGAGGAACAGGTGATGCATGACCGGATTGCCGACCAGCACGATTTCCAGAATATCGGTGAGCTCGATCTTGGCTTCGGCAGCGACCTGCTGAGCAAGCGTGTTCAGCGCCTCGCGGATGGCGGCGGTCATTTCCTTCTCGCCGCCCGGATTCATCATCACATAGGAGACGCGGCTCATCAGGTCTTCGCCGAAGCGGATCTGCGGGTTCATGAGGCCGGACGAAGCCACGACCTCGCCGGTGGTGAGATTGGCGAGATGGGCCGCGATCGTGGTGGAGCCGACATCGACGGCGAGGCCGAAGGCTCTGGTCATGGAAGCCGGGCCAGATCGCCATCAAGTTCTTTGCCGCCGCCGGCAACGCGCGAGTTCACCGCGCAGGTGATTTTCCATTCGCCTTTTTGCAGCGCCTTCTGAAGTTTCGAGATGACCGCGAGATTGCAGGTGAGATCACGCACCTCCCACTGCTCGGCCAGGGCGCGGTAGACGCGCTCGAGGTCGGAGGAGGGCTTGTGCATGTCGGGCTCCTCCACCTCGATGAAGTAGAGCCGGGTGGCCGGATCCATGTCGATGGCGCGCGCCTCGGCGCGCTTGCGCACCACCTGCTTGTGCACCTGGCTCTCGGGCGGCACATCGATGACGACATCGCCGAGCAGCTTGCGTCTGGCAGGAAAGCCTGCGGCCCGCGGCAAGCCCGCGCAACTTGTCGTAGCGCTGCTCGACCTTGGAGAATGCCGAGAGATGATCCACGGCGGAGGTGATGCCGTGCTTGGCGAATTCGCCTTCGCCGACAGTGATCTGGCAGCGCCCGCAAATGGCCCGGCCGCCGCACACCGAATCGATATCGACGCCGAGCGAGCGCGCCGCCTGCAGCACCGGCGTGCCGAGCGGAAACCGCCCGCGCTTGCCGGACGGCGTGAAGACGATGAGGGCGTCGGTTCGTTCGGTCACTCTCAATTCCTCACCCTGAGTGCCCGCGCGGAACGCGTGGCTCAAGGGCCTTGCATGCGCGAAACCCGTGGCCAGCTGCAGGCTCCCGGATCAGTCGGGTCGCACCTCAGCACGAGGGTTAATAGACTATCGCCTCCGCCTGGCTCTCGCCGCCTCCGCGCTTCGATGTCCTCGTTCGACGAAATCTCGCCCGCCGCCTGCGCCGCCTTGGAAGGGGCTGCCGTCATCTCGCGGAACTTGTTCGTCCAGAACTTGCAGTTCCTGTCGGTGCCGTTCAGCACATTGGCGCCGTAGATCGCATGCATGTCTTCATCATGCAGCGGGTTCATGATCGCCGACGTCATGCCGTGCGATGCGGCCATGGCGAGGAAATAGCCGGTCAGCGCCCGGCGGTTCGGCATGCCGAAGGAGACGTTGGAGGCGCCGCAGGTGGTGTTGACTTTCAGCTCTTCGCGCAGGCGGCGCACCAGGCGGAACACCTGCTGGCCGGCCGTGCCCATGGCGCCGATCGGCATGACCAGCGGATCGACCACGATGTCATGCGGCTTGATGCCGTAATCGGCGGCGCGCTGGACGATCTTCTTGGCCACCGCGAAGCGCACATCCGGGTCTTCCGAAATGCCGGTCTCGTCATTGGAGATGGCGACGACCGGCACATTGTATTTGGCGACGAGCGGCAGGATGGCTTCGAGCTTTTCTTCCTCGCCCGTCACCGAATTGACCAGCGGCCGGCCCTTGGCGGTTTCGAGCCCGACCTTGAGCGCCGACGTCACCGATGAATCGATGCACAGCGGCAGATCGATCAGCCGACTGCACGATCTCGAGCGTCTGCTTCAGCAGCGGCGGCTCGGTCTCGTTGGGATTGACCGCGGTGACGCCGGCATTGACGTCGAGGATATGGGCGCCCGCGGCCACCTGGGCGAGAGCGTCCTTGATCACCGTTTCGAAATTGCCGGCCTGCATCTCGGCCGCAAGCTTCTTGCGGCCCGTCGGATTGATGCGCTCGCCGATCACGCGTGAAGGGCCGGTCAAAGCCGATGATGTGCTGGCTGCGTGGCGGAAGCGACGAGGGTGTGGGTCATGTTATCCTCGAAGTGTCAGTTTACGCGCCGCCATTGGCGATGAGGGTTTTGAGCCGTTCCTTGTCGTAAGCAGCTTCGATATCGGCTTTGGCCTTTTCGGCCTCGGCAGCCAGATCGTCGCCCACCGGACTGGGCTCGGCGCGCCGCCAGTCGGCGAGATAGGCATCGGTGTCGGTGGCGCCGCCCCGCATGGCGGCCATGTCGATGGCTTCCTGGAAGCGGTCGTCGAGCATGCGCTTTTCTTCCTTGCGGCCGGCTTTGACCGAGACTTGGGAAGGAATATCGCGCCAGTAGGTGATGATGAGATTGGCCATGGTGGAAAGCCTTATGCCCCGGTTCAAAAGCGGCGAATAGCCCAAAAACGACATCTAGCCAATAGCGCCCGAATCTTTAAGCTTGGCGATCTCGACTTCGGTTAGACCGAGCACTTGGCCCAGAACAGACGTTCGTCCCATCCCCAAGTTTCGGCGGGGCTTTTTCATATTCGACCGGGGTCTGCCGAAAACAGGATCGGGTTGGCGACACCCGGCACTGGACCCCGTCTTCGCGGGTGAGGCCGATCTGCAGGCCGCGCGCCAGGACCTGGGGGTCGGCGAACATCTGGTCGATAGTGTTGATCGGGCCCGCAGGGTACCGCCGCCGCCTCCAGGGCCGCGACCCAGGCCGTGGTCGTGCGGGCCTTCATCGGCTCGATCGAGCAGGGGGATCAGGGCGTCGCGATTCTCCACCCGGCCGCGATTGCTGTTGAACGCGGTCGTCACTGGCAAGTTCGGGCACGCCGATGATGGCGCAATATTCCTGAACTGCCGGTCGGTGCCCACCGCGATGATGATATAGCCGTCCGCCGTTTCAAAGGTCTGATAGGGCACGATATTGGGATGCGCGTTGCCGAGCCTGCCTGGGCGCTTTGCCGCCCACCAGATAATTGAGCGCCTGATTGGCCAGCACCGCCACCTGTGAGTCGAGCAGCGCCAGATCGAGATATTGCCCTTCGCCCGTGCGCTCCCGGTGGAAGAGGGCGGCGAGTCATGCCGATCGACCGCATAGAGGCCGGTGAAAATATCGGCAAAGGCGACCCCGGCCTTCATCGGCTGCGCCATCCGGTCTCGTCCGGTGATCGACATGATGCCCGCCCATGCCCTGGATCATGAAGTCATAGCCCGCGCGCTGCGCATAGGGCCCGTCCTGGCCAAAGCCGGTGATCGAGCAGTAGATGAGCTTGGGGTTGACGGCTTTCAGGCTGTCATAATCGAGCCCGTATTTCTTCAGGCCGCCGACCTTGAAATTCTCAATCACCACATCGGACTTGGCCGCCAGCGCGCGGATGAGCTTCTGGCCCTCGGCACTTGCCATGTCAATGCAGACCGAGGTCTTGCCGCGATTGGCGGACAGGAAATAGGCGGCGTCACCGCGCGAGCCATCGGGATTTTTCAGGAACGGCGGGCCCCAGCCCCGCGTATCGTCGCCTTCGCCGGGCTTTTCGATCTTGATGACCTCGGCGCCAAAATCCGCCAGCATCTGGGTGGCCCAAGGGCCCGCCAGAACGCGGGTGAGGTCCAGCACGCGAATGTTGGAAAGGGGTCCGGCCATCTAAATCTGCTCCAGTGCGCGCCACAACTCATCATCCACGGCCACGCCATCGCGCGCCGCAAGCTCAAGTTTTTCACTATAGGGATTCTTGCTGGCGCTCGCCACCCAGCGCAAAGGCCGGGTCAACCGGGCAGCCGATGCCGATGTTTGCCTCAACCGCAAGCGGCACCAGATACAAGCCGTGCCGCACATTGCGCAGGAACACCCGGCCATGCTTTGCAACGTGAGCCGCAATTTCAGGCCCGAGGAAAACACAGGAGACATTCTGCAAGTCCAGTCCCATGGCATCGGGCACCAGGGCAAGTGCGCGCCGTTCATCGGCCCGGGCCTCCAGCAGCAGCCTGATCCCGGGATAGCCGCAGGCCTCCAGCCAGGCGCAATTCCTTGCCGCCGCCGCAGGCTCAGGAACGGCCCGCTCGGCGAGACTGGCGATTTGGTTAAGGCTCACGCGCATAAGTTAACCCCTTAACACCTCGGCCACGATTGCGACAGGATCACGATCCTATTTCATGGGGCCAGCCCCTTTCCCGCCATAAGTCCAGCGCCATATGCCCATTGCCAGAGTGTTACGTCATTGTCATACTATCCTGAAATGACAACAGAGGCCGGAGAACCGGACGTGGCATTTTGAGGAAACAATGCGGGGCATTCCGCCCCGACAGTCAGAGGACAGTCAGCATGAAAAAACTAACATCTACCCAGGAAACTTTGCGCGCCGCGATGCTTTCGCGCCGCTCGCTGCTCAAGGCCAGCGCCGCCTTGGGTGCGGTAGGTTTCGCCAGCCCGCTCTATGTGAAAAACGCTTTTTCATCTTCCGGCGAACTCAACCTGCTCATGTGGTCGGACGAATATCCCAGATCCGGTGATCCCGAATTTCGAGAAGGCCTCGGGCATCAAGATCAACCAGACGCCATTCTCGCAGAACGAAGAGCAGATCAACAAGCTGCAGGCCACGGGCGGCGAAGGCTTTGATCTCTGTCGCCGACAATCAACCGGGCTCCGCAATACAAGGACCTCAACGTCCTGGCCCCGTTTGATACCAGCAAGCTGACCAACGCCAGCAACATCCTGCCGTCCATGATGGATGGTTCCAACAAGCTCTGGACATGGGAAGACGGTCTGTATCATCTGCCGCATTGCTGGGGTTCCGAGGCGATCTCCTATCGCACCGACCTCTACAAGGGCGATCCCACCCAACTGAGCTATGGCTCGCTCTGGGATGAGGGCGTCAAGGGCCATGTGCAGGGCCGTCCGCACTCCTATCTGCTCAGCATCGGCCTGTGGTGGGATGGCAACGGCAAGATGCCGACGAACCGCATGCATGACGGCTACAAGGACGAGGACAGCTTCAAGAAGGTCTGGGATCCAATCCTTGCCTTCGCCATCGAGCACAAGGCCTGGGTCAAGCAGTTCTGGGATTCTGCCGATAACACCAAGTCGGGCCTGATGGAGAACGACGTGTGGATCGGCCTGACCTGGGATGGTCCGCCGCTGTCGCTCAAGAAGGAGGGCAAGCCAGTCAACTACACCGCGCCGAAGGAAGGCGCCATTGCCTGGGTTGACGGCGTGTCGCTGATGAAGTCCGCCAAGAACGTGGACCAGGCCTATGCCTTCCTGAACTACCTGCACACGCCGGAAGCTTCAGCTGCCGTTGCCGAAGGCTCGGGTTACAACCCGGTCGTCACCGGCGCGGACGCGCTTGCTCTCCGACGTTGCCAAGAAGAACTTCCAGGAAGCCTTCCCTGGCGATGCCCTCAAGAACCTGTGGCCTTGGCCCGTGGAGCCGGCATGGTATGCCGAAATCCGCAGCCAGTACGCCGACAAGTTCAAGGCTGCCTGATCTCATTGATTTTCAACAACAGAATCAGCCCCGGAGAAATCCGGGGCTGATTTTTTAGGGGATTTGTTTGACGCTACTTGAACTCAGGGGCAGTTCGGTAGACAGTAAGGAAAAGCGGGACGCAAAGAGCCTGCGCGAGGCACAGGGGATATTGGCGCGATGAGTTCAGGTGTTGAGCTTGACCATATTACGGTAAAATTTGGCAACTTCACCGCGGTGAAGGATGCAACGCTGGACATCAAGGGCGGGGAGTTCTTTTCGTTTCTTGGGCCCTCCGGCTGCGGCAAGACTACCATCCTGCGCACCGTTTCCGGCTTTCTCGATCCATCCTCCGGCGTGGTTCGCATTGGCGGCGAAGACATGGCGGGCATCGGCCCGAACAAGCGCCCCACCGCGCTGATCTTTCAAAACCTGGCGCTTTTCCCGCTCATGACCGTGTCGGAGAACATCACCTATGGCCTTCGCGTGCGGGGCGTGGACAAGGCGGCGCGGATGAAGCGGGCCGATGAACTTCTGGATCTCATCGCCCTGCCGGATCAGGGCAAGAAACTGGTCAGCGAATTGTCCGGCGGCCAGAAGCAGCGCGTGGCCATTGCCCGGGCCCTTGCGGTGGAGCCCAAGGTCTTGCTCCTTGATGAGCCGCTTTCGGCGCTCGATTTGAAACTGCGCCAGCACATGCGCAATGAGTTGCGCGAAATCCAGAAGCGGGTCGGCATCACCTTCATTTACATCACCCATGACCAGGGCGAGGCGCTGACCATGTCGGACCGCGTGGCGGTCATGAGCGACGGCGAGATACTGCAAATCGCCGACGGCAAAACCATTTATGATTCGCCTGCCACGTCCTTCGTGGCCTCCTTCGTCGGCGAAAATAATCCCTTGCCGGGCCGTGTCACCAAGGCCGGCAAGAACGGCGCCATGTTGAAAACGGCCTTCGGGGAATTGCGGGGCGGCAACCCGCAAGGATTGAAGGAAGGCGACAAGGCCATACTCTTTGTGCGTCCTGAATCGATTTCACTCGGCAAAGGTGCGGCCGATGCTACCATTACCTCGCAGGTCTTGAATGTCGCGTTCGAAGGCAATGCCAGCCACATCTTCATGAAGGGTGCGGGCAAGAAGGACCTGTCGGTGACCGTTGGCCGCCACGGCGGGGCGGAAATTCCCGCGAAAGGTGCCAAGGCTGCCGTCAGTTACGATCCCGGCTACGCGGTGGTTCTGCCGGAAGGGAAGATGGCCCGTGAGTAGGTATCGTCGTATTTCTGGTTCCGCTGGCGGTTATCGCCGGCTTCTGGCTGCTTTCGCGCCAGGAATCAAAGCTCGCTCACGATCCCACCCATAAAAGCTTTTTCGAGCGCAATGGCACCGTCCTTGGCATTGTATTTATAAGCCTCGTGACGTTCTGGATGCTGTTCCTTGTGGTGATGCCCTATCTCTACATGGTGCAGGAAAGCTTCCATCCGCGCCTGCCGCCGCTGAAGCGTGGCGGACCGGAAGATTTTCTGACGATCCAGCAATACAAATCCTTTTTCGTGGAGCCGACAGGCGGCGCCTGGAACACCAACCACATGCTGGCGTTCATTTTCTCAATTCTGACGTCGGTGTTTGTGACGGTTCTCAATTTCGCCATTTGCTATCCGCTGGCCTATTACATGGCCCAGGCGGGCTCCATCCAGAAAGTGCGCCTGCTGATGCTTGGCCTCATCGTGCCCTATTGGGTGAATGAAATCCTGCGCGCCTTCTCGCTGCGGCTGCTGCTGGCCTCCAAGGGCCTGATCAACCAGACGCTGATGGGCATCGGCATCATCGACACACCGATTGATTTTCTCGGCACCAACTCGGGCCTCTATATCGGCCTCTCCTACGCCTACCTGCTCGTCATGGTCTTTCCGCTCTACAACGCCATCGAAAGCCTGGACAAAAACCAGATCGAGGCGGCCCGCGACCTGGGCGCGCCGTGGTGGAAAATCCACCGGGATGTCGTCATCCCCTATGCCAAGCCGGGCATCGCCTCCGGCTGCACCATGGTGTTCATGCTGTCCGCCGGTTCGCTCGCTGCCCCCCAGTTCCTCGGCGGGCCAAACACCCTGTGGTTCACCTCAATCGTCTATGACTTCTTCTTCCAGGCCTTCAACTGGCCGCGCGGTGCCGCTTACGCCTTCATCCTGCTGACCGCCTGCATAATCTTCGTGATGGCGATGCTCAAGCTGTTCAAGGTGGGCCTCGGGGAGGCCATCCGATGAGCTCCAAACTTGTCATGCGGGGAATGATTGGTTTCTATGTCTTTCTCTTCTTCGCCTATCTCTTCGGCCCCTTGGTGGTGATGAGCATCACGGCATTCAATACGCCAAGCTATCCGCAAGCCTATCCGTTTGAAGCCTTCACGCTCGACTGGTTCGTGAAGCTCTGGAACCACCGCGCCATGATGGACGGCATCTGGAATTCCATCATCATCGGCCTGGGCGTGGTCGCCATTTCGGTTCCCGTGGGCCTCGCGGCGGCAATCATGATGGGGCAGATCTACCACCGCGCCCGCAGCATGTTTTATCTGGTGACGGTTTCTCCCGTGCTGACGCCCGGCGTCATCATCGGCATTTCCACGGTGATCTTCTGGAAGGACATGATGGGCCTCACGGATTTCACCAAGGCCTATTTCTACAAGGGCATCATCCTGGCGATTTTTGGCCAGGCCAGCTTCGTTGCCGCCTATTGCCTGCTGATCATCATGGCGCGCCTGCAGCGCTTTGACCGCTCCCAGGAAGAAGCGGCCCTCGATTTGGGCGCGAGCTTCCCGCAGGTCTTCTGGCATATCCTCGTGCCGTTCCTGAAGCCCGCATTGATATCAGCCTCGGTGATTGCCTTTCTTTCCTCGTTCGAGAACTACAACACCACAACCTTTGCCATTCTGGCCGACAAAACCCTTGTCACGGTTCTGGCCGGTGAAGTGCGCCAAGGAACAACGCCGGCCCTTTCGGCGCTGGCCGTGGTCATCATCGGACTGTCACTTATCGGGGCCATTCTCTATGAGGTCGCCAAGCGGCGGGAAGAGGCGGCCGCTGAGCGGATGCAGGAGCGGGCCCGCCTGGCCGAGCGCGGCGAGATCATCGGTGCAAAAACGGTAATGGCGTGAAAATTAAAAGTCTTGAGACCTTCTGCAACCAATATATCGGTTTTGTGCGGGTTACCTGCGATGACGGAAGCCAGGGCTGGGGCCAGGTTTCAACCTATAACGCGGATATCACCTGCGAGATTTTCCATCGGCAGGTTGCCAAATGGAGTCTCGGCGCCGACGCGCTCGACATCGATGCCCTCGTCACGCTAATTCCGGAGCGCGAACATAAATTCCCCGGCTCCTATCTCATGCGGGCCATCTCCGGGCTTGATACGGCGCTTTGGGACCTGCGTGGGAAACTGGAAAAGAAAAGCGTGTGCGAACTGCTGGGCGGCAAGCCACGGCCTTTTCCGGTCTATGCCTCAAGCATGAAGCGCGGCGAAATCACCCCCGAAGCGGAAGCCGAACGCCTGTCGCGCCTGCGTGATGAACATGGCTATACCGCCTTCAAATTCCGCGTCGGCAAGGAATGCGGCCATGACGAGGACGAATGGCCGGGTCGCACCGATGCCATTGTTCCCATGGTCCGCAAGGCCCTGGGTGACAAGGCCACCTTGCTGGTCGATGCCAACAGCAGCTACACGCCGAGGAAGGCCATCGAAATTGGCAAGTTCCTCGAGCAGCACGGCGTTGTGCATTTTGAAGAGCCATGCCCCTATTGGGAATATGACTGGACCAAGCAGGTGACCGACGCGCTGTCCCTTGATGTCACCGGCGGCGAACAGGATTGCGACCTTGCCCTGTGGAAATTTGCCATGGAGATGCGGGCCGTTGACGTGGCCCAGCCCGACATCTGCTATCTCGGCGGCCTGTCGCGCACCTTGAAGGTGGTTGAAATGGCCAAGAAGGCGGGCCTGCCCATCACGCCCCATGCCGCCAACATGTCGATGGTCACGGTGTTCACCCTGCACATGATGGGGGCCATTTCCAACGCCGGGCCCTATGTCGAGTTCTCCATTGAGGGCAACGACTACTATCCCTGGCAGGAGGATTTCTACCGGCCAGCACTCGTCGCCCGCGATGGCAAGGTACAAATTCCGGAAGGCCCCGGCTGGGGCGTGGATATCAATCCGCAATGGCTCGACAAGGCCAAGTACCAGAAGTCGGAACTTTAGCTCCAACCGCCGCGATCGGCAGTTACGGCCATTTGCGCCGCGGCGCGGTGCATGAAGGCATCGGAATGAACCGTGACCTGGGAGCCGTTCAGATAGACAACTGAATACATCGCCGGCTCATCGCTATAGATCGTGGGAACGGAGCCGTCGACCAACGGCAGCTGGTGGTTGAGGCCGGGAAGTGCTGAATAGGAAATTCCGCGCCACTGGCCGCTGATGGTCCGGTGGGCATGGCCGAAAAAGATGTGGCGCACATTGTGGCCCTTAAGCAGGTCGCCAAATCCCTCGCCATCCTCAAGCGGAATCAAATCCATCAGCGAGTGGTGAATGTTGAAAGGCGGATGGTGCATGAAAATGTAAACGGGCGCATCCCCTGCCTCCACCAATGCAGCTTTCAGCCATTGGCGCCGCGGCTCGTCATAAAGGCCGGCCGAGGAGGGACCGCCTTTCAGCGTATCCAGGAACAGGAAATGCTGTCCGTTCCTGATCATACGATGCTGTATGAATTCGCCTTCAAGAGGTCCATTGAAAACCGCCAGGAAATTCGGGCGGTCATCATGGTTGCCGAGCATCAGGTGCACCCGCAGCGGGAATTTTTCCAACCGTTCCTTCAATGCCACATAAGACGCAGGTTCGCCGCGATTGGCCAGATCACCAGAAATGGCGCAGAATTCGGCATCCGCATGAAACTTCGCTATATCATCGAGGCAAAGCTCCAGGCGCGAATAGGGATCAATCCCCCAAAGTTTTTTTGGCGGCGGCACAAGGTGAAGATCGGTGACGTGGATGAATTTCATCGGGATTTCTTTGCCTCATTTCTCAAACGCGAACCGCGCAGCAGCCCAGCCGCATCGACGATCGGGTAGCCCGCCGAAACAATATGCGAATTGATGCGGTGCAGGTCGCGGATCATGTCAACGTAAAGCGCGCTTCGGCGCAGCGCCCCGCGCTTGGTCTGTTTGTCGCTCTTGAAATGCTGGTCCAGCACTGTGTTCTCAAGTTTGCGGAAGGCATCCTTTTGCGCAATCAGGCGTCTTGCCCCCTCAAGATCGGCAGAACTCAGGACGCCCGTGGCCAGGCGGATGTTGTCGTGTATGATCAGGCATAAGTCATCGAGGGCGGCCTGTTCCTCAATGCTGAACTCGATGGTTTCCTTGGCCTTCGCCTTGATACGGTCCGCCAGATTGAGGTGAATGATATCGCCCGCGTGCTCAAGGTTGCTGACATAGAGGGTAATTTCCAGGGCCCGGCGGGCCTCTTCGGATGACAGTTGGGTTTGCGTGAGGTCGACGAGATAGGACTGGATGGCGTTTTGAAAAGTGTTCAGCCGCTCATCCAGCGCCTTGAGCAGCTTGAGGGTTTCGGTGCTCTTCAGGCGAAGCGCTGAAAGGGCCGTTTCAAACATCCGGTTGAGAACTTCGCTCATGCGCACGGTTTCCATAAGCGCGTTCGAGAGAGCAATGGAAGGCGAGTTCAGGGATTTAACGTCGAGATAACGCGGTGCGGCGAGCTGATCCGCGTCGAGCTTTTCATCGGGCACAAGCTTGATGACCTGTTTTTCAGCCAGCTTGGTGAGGGGCAGGAAGAACAGCCCGATAGCCAGGTTCAGCGCGGCATGAAAGGCGAGAGCCACGGCGACGGCATCAAAGGGAAGGAGTGCCGCCCATCCGGTGATGCGTTGAATGAACGCCAAGCCAATGAGTGCGGCGATGCTCCGGCACATCAGGTTGGCCACAGGAAGCCGCCGTCCAGCCGGCGGCAAGGCGAGCGTCGACGATATGGCTGGCAGCCCGCCGCCGAGATTGAGGCCCAGGATGAACGCCAGCGCCCCGCCAAGTTCCAGGCTGCCATTGGCCACAAAGGACGCGATCAGCAGGATCACGGCGAGCGTCGAGTGAAAGGCCCAGGCGAGAATGGCCCCGGTCAGGAATGCGAGCATGGGTTCCTGCCCAATGGCCGTGAGCACCGCATGGAACAGGCTCGCCTCGCGCAAGGGCGCCGTTGCCACCGAAATGAGCTTCAACGACATCAGCATCAGCCCGAGGCCGATCATGATGCGCCCGATATTGTGCGGCCGGAATTCGCGCGACACACTGAAGGTGACATAGCCCGCAAAAATCAGGATGGGCGAAGCCCAGAGCGCAAACGAGCTTCCCGACGCAAAGAGGGCAGAGACGATGGCGGAACCTACATCAGCGCCGAGGAGCACAGCCAGGCCGAGGGACGTGCCAATGGCCCCGCTCGCGGCGATGCCCGCCACAATCAGGGTCGTTGCCGTGCCACTGCCCAAAATGGCCGTTGCCATGGCTCCGGCAAGAAACGCCGAACCCCGGTTTCCCAGGCGGACTTCAATGAAACGCTTCAGGCGGTCGCCCCAGGCTCGCAGGACTCCGGTGCGCACCATGCGCACCCCCCAGAGCAGGAGGGCCACGCCACCGAGCAGATTGATGATAACGAGCGTGCCTGGATTCAATTCAGTTCAACTTGGCCACGGCAAAGACCATGTCTTCACATTGGTGAAGAACTTCATGGCTTCCATAACCCCTTCCTTCACACCATTACCCGAGTCTTTGATCCCGCCAAAAGGCGACATCTCAATACGGTAACCCGGCACTTCCCAGATGTTAACCGTGCCCACATTGAGGCCCTCGATGAAGCGGGTAATCCGGCTGAGATCATTGGTGCACACGCCGGAGGAAAGACCAAGGGCGTGGAATTGGAAATGCGGATCACCTCCGCGTCATCGTCGGGAACCCGGACGATGGGGATGATCGGGCCAAAGGTTTCCTCGAAAACCAGCTCCGACGTGTGCGGCACGAAGTCGACCGTGATCGGCGGCAATACCGCACCCTTGCGGCCCGGATTGTAGAGGATTTTGGCGCCTTGCTCGGCGGCCTTGTGAACCCGGCTTCGAACACCTTGGCGGCTTCCTCATGCACCACGCTGCCCAGATCGGTATCGGGATCCATGGGATCGCCAAACTTGATCTTCTTGGCCTTCTCGAGAACCAGCGCAACAAACTTGTCGGCAATGCGGTTCTGAACCAGAATGCGCTTTACCGCCGTGCAGCGCTGGCCGGAATTCCGGGTGGACCCGGCAACGGCCAGTTCGGCTGCCTTGTCGAGGTCGCCGTCGCTGAGATCGTCCAGTACGATCAGCGGATCGTTGCCGCCAAGCTCAAGGGCCGCGCGCTTGTAGCCCGCCTTGGCCGCAATGAGCTTGCCGACCCGCACGCCGCCGGTGAAGGTGATGACCTCGATATGGGGATTGGTCACCATCTCATCGCCGATGTCATCGGGCCAGCCGGTGACCACCTGGAACATTTCCGGCGGCAGGCCAGCGTCATAGAGAATGTCGGCAAGCGCGAGAGCGGTGAGCGGCGTGAGTTCGGTCGGCTTGCAGACGACGCAGTTATTCGTGGCGATGGCCGGCGCCACCTTGTGCGACACCATGTTGAGCGGATGGTTGAACGGCGTGATCGCCGAAACCACGCCAACCGGATCGCGCTTGGTGAAAATCTTGCGCGACTTGCCTTGCGGCGTGAGATCGCAGGAAAAAATCTGTCCGTCATCGAGAATGCAAAGTTGGGCCGCAAGCGAAAACACGTCATAGGCGCGCCCGCATTCGTAGGCCGAATCCTTCATCGAAATCCCGAGTTCAAGCGTGAGGAGATCGGCAAGGGCGTCCCGGCGCTGGCGGATGAGCTCGGCCGTCTTGAATAGAATCTGCTGGCGCTCATAGCGCGTAAGCTTCGGCTTGAAAGCCGCGGCTATTTCAAATGCCCGCGCCGCATGCTCGGCGCGGCCTGCCGGAACCGTGCCGATGATTTCATTGGTGAAAGGATAATGCACCGGCACGACGCCATCTGCCGAGACCTTCTTGCCGCCAATGCGCATGCTTTCGGTGATAAGGTGCGTGGGTCATGTCAGCGCCTCGATAATGAGTTGCAGCCGATGAAGAAGGCATCGAAATTGCGCAGGGGCTTTGGCAGGTTTTGCGGTCTTGCGGTTGATGATGATCGGAACTTCTGCTCGGTGAGACCGCCATGCGAGCGCAGCGGTTCATTCAGTCCCGACAGGTCATGCTTGGCGCGGCTGGTGCCGATCACTTTGATCCCGGTGCTTCCGCCCGATACGACAATGATGTCGCCCATGCGGTCTTCCGGCAATTCAAAGCGGGCGCAGCCCTGCGCCCGGTCAAGGACCACATCGATGCCGGGCTGCTTTGCGATGAACGCCGAGGCGTCCTCAACCGAAATCCCATTGACATAGACCGTTGCAAAAGACCCAAGCGCGCCGTGATGCTGCACATAAGGATCGGTGATGGGTAGGATCACTTTGGTCTTGCCTGCGCCAAAGCTCTTGTCCAGGGCATCCTGCAGATAGATCACATCGGGTTCGCCGTTGGCCAGATGCTTGTCCTTCATGCCGTGATCGGCGACGATCACGACGATGGCTCCTGCGCATCAAGCCGCCCGAGATAGCGATCCATCATGGTGTAGAAGCTGTTGGCGCCCTTCGAGCCCGGCGCATACTTGTGCTGGACATAGTCGGTGGTGGAGAGATACATGAGATCGGGCTTCATGGACTGCCAGCAGCTTGACGCCTGCCGCGAACACAAATTCCGAGAGCTCCGCCGAATAGACTTCCGGCACCGGCCATGCCGACCAAGTCGCAAACGCCTTCGATCCCATTGTCCTTCAGATGTTGCCTGGTCGGCATTCTCGGAAGAAAAGGCGACGGCGGTTCCATCAAAGACCAGCCCTTTGCCGAGCAGCAGGCGCAGCTTGTCCTTGGCCGTGACGACGGCGATCTTGGCGCCGGCTTTCTGGAAGTCTTCGAAGATGGTCGGCGCCCGCAGCCATTTCGGGTCATTCATCATCGTCTCCTGCCCGCGTGTCGGGATCAATGAGATAATTTCCGCAAATGCCATGAACCGCCGGGGGCGCGCCGGTGACGATCGAAAGATTGTTGGGATTGGTAAAGCTTGGGATCGCGCAAAGGCCGCGGGTATTCTCGCCCTTGGCAATGATCATCTTCAGGTTGGGCATCAGCCCTTCGGCCATGGCCATTTCCATATAGTCCGGTTCGCTGCCATCGCAGCAGATGACCACCAGCGGAGCCTGGGGCCAGCCATAGTCACGGCCGTTTACCAGTCAACGGATTTGCTGCCGGATTTCATCGCGCCAGCGGGGCGAAATCCTTCACCCCCATTTCGCTCATCACCTCGCGAATGGCCTGCAGAGCAGCAGTAATGACGCGCTCATCAATCTGGCCGATAGTCCCAATCCGAAAGCTTGGGCGCTTGGTCAGTTTTCCCGGATAGATCGTAAAGCCGCGCACCCGCAGCGCCTCATAAAATTGCTCAAAATGAAAGTTGGGATCGCGCGGGGTGAGAAAGGTCTGAATGATCGGCCCGGCCAAACCTTCTTGCAGCAGCGTCGCAAATCCCATCTCGGTCATGCCGGCGACAAGCGCCTTGGCATTGCGGGCGTAACGCGCCCCGCGCGCCTCGACGCCGCCTTGCTGCTCATGTTCCTTCAGGGCCTGATCGAAGGCAACGAGCGCATGGGTGGGCGGGGTAAAGCGGAACTGTCCATTGGTCTCCAGGCCGCGCCATTGGTCGAACAGATCAAGCACGATCGAATGGCTCGCACCCGCCGAGGCTTCCAGCAAGTCGCGCTTCACCACCACGTAGGAAAAGCCGGGAACCCCTTCGAGGCATTTGTTCGAGGAGGAAACCATCACATCAATGTTCTGCGCCACCATGTGGAGAGGCAGGGCGCCGAAGGAGGACATGGCATCCACCATGAAGACCTTGTCATGCAGCTTGACCGCTTGCCCGATCTCTTCGATGGGATTCACAATGCCCGACGTGGTTTCGCAATGGATCATCCAGACATGGCTGATGCTCCTGTCCGCATCCAGCATGGTGACAACTTCTTCGACTGTTGGAACGGCGCTGTCGCCCTTGTCAATCTTGAAAAAGGGCCTTCCGATACGCTCCAGGATTTGCGCCGCCCGGTCGCCATAGGCGCCATTGGCAACCACCAGGGTTTTGCGCCGTTTGTCCGGGCACAGGCTGCCGAGCGCCGCCTCGATGGCAAAGGTGCCCGACCCTTGCATGATGACGCATTCATATCGCCCGTCGCAATTGGCCAATTGCAGAATGCGCCTGCGGATATCGCCAACGATTTTCCGGAACTCCACATCGCGCGAGCCCCAGTCCGCCAGCATGGCAAGCTTTACCGTGCGTGACGTCGTCAGCGGGCCGGGAGTGAGCAGGTAGGGCATGTCCTCCTGGCCTTCGGGCCCTGGAAAAGGCGGCTTATAGGGCGTCTTGGCATTCATTCTCGACTCCATATCGACCGGTCACCATAAGCATTGGCCATTATTGCGCAAGCAGATCAAGCACCAGACCTAGCGCGCGTCCCGGCGGGATGGAATCATCCCGCCGAAAAGGACTCGCGCCAGATCAATATGTTGGAGCATGTCCCGACCGCCAAACCGCTTCACACTTTGGCGGGACATGCTCTAACTGAGTTTGGCGGCCAGAACCACGTCAATGTTCTGCCTATGGATCGCCTCATAGGGCTCGAACAGATTGACCCATCCCGCCTCGAGCGGCGCGCTGATAATCTCGCGCAGGGGTTTCGTCCGCAATTCCGGTTCGGCAACGCAGCGCTTCAGCATGCGGATGTATTGCTGGTTGGCGCGGATGAAGGTTTTTTCGTAGCCGCCAAGGGCAATGATTTCCGGATCGCCGTGATTCGGCAAAATTCGCTCCGGCTTCAGTTCCCAGAGCCGGTCTAGGTCCTTCAGGTGGACATCAAAATTTTCCGGCTCGCCGACATAGGTCACCGTATCTTCCAGCGTATCTCCGGCGAATAAAATGCGCTCCGAAGGGAGCCAAATAACCGTTGCATCATCACTGTGAATATTAGCTTCGATCAGGTCTATGATGAGGCTGCCCACTTGCAATTGCGCGCGGCCCTCAAAAGTCTCAGTTGGAAGGATCAGCGGATTGATGGCTGGCGGCCCGGATGACGTGCCGCTTTCGATCGCGGATTTGCGCTGTGTGAGATGATCCAAGGTCCGTTTGTTTGAAATGATCCTGCAATCGGCGAATGCCGCAGTTCCCGCCACATGATCGAGATGCCAGTGACTGAGCACCACCGTGAAATTCTTCACGCCTGCTTCTGCCAGTGTTTTGCGGATGAATGCGGCATGCTCGACGGAAATATGCGTGTCATAGACCAAGCGCGTCTTCGCCATCGACGATGGCATAGCTGGCGATTCCCAGTGAAAGCGCCCCGTCATCCACCCAGTTTTCGCCTTCCGCAAAGCGATAGCCTTCAACCCGGCCATCGTAGAAAGCATAAATGTTCAGGGCAGGGCGTAAGATCCGCAAGTGTGCTGTCATTGATATTCTCTTGTTAGGCTGGTGCCTTATGGCAGAAAAAACCCGTCTGGCAAACCGCCGCAAATACTGCGATAACTGCCGCCTTGGCCACTCAGGGGAAACAACAATGACATTCGGCTATGGTCTCTTAGCTCTCGTCGTCGCCGTCGCAGGCTATCTGGTTTACGCCTATAACGCACTCGTCACTAACAAGAACCTTGTGGCCGAAGGCTGGAGCGGAATTGACGTCCAGTTGCGCCGCCGCGCTGATCTCATTCCGAATCTCATTGAAACGGTAAAAGGCTATGCGGCCCATGAGGACAAGCTGTTTCGCGACATCGCCGAGTTACGCGCCAAAAGCATTGCGGGTGGCACCGTCGGCGAGCAATCGGCCGTGGGACAGGCCATGACCGCTGCACTTGGCAAATTATTTGCCGTGGCGGAAGCCTATCCCGAGTTGAAGGCTGACGCGAATTTCCGCGATTTGCAGGATAAGCTTGCCGCCATTGAGGATGAAATCCAGCTCTCGCGCCGCTACTACAATGGCGCCGTGCGAAATCTCAATACGATGATCCAGTCATTCCCCAGCAATTTCGTTGCCGATTTTTTCAAGTTCACGCCAGCCGAGTTTTTTGAGATTGGCGATGCGGCGGCGCGCGAAGTGCCAAAAGTCGATTTCAAGAAATAGGCTAGGGCCATGCGCGCCTTCCTCTTTGCGCTCTTCGCGCTTGCGGTCCTTCACTCGGCGGTTCAGGCGGAAGAGCGCATTGAACAGTTCACCAGCGACGCCCGGGTGAATGTCGATGGCTCCGTTGATGTGACGGAGACCATTTCGGTCAATGCCGAATCCCGGCAGATCCGGCGCGGCATCTTTCGCGATTTTCCCACGACCTATACGGACCGGAATGGCCTGCGGGTGGTTGTGGGCTTCGAGGTGATTTCGGTAAAGCGCGACAGGCGGCCGGAGCCCTATGCCATCGAAGGCCTCTCCAACGGCAAGCGCATCCGCATCGGAAGTGCCGAGGTATTTCTCGATCCCGGCATTCATGTCTACGAAATTCAGTACCGGACCACGCGCCAGATCGGTTTTTTTGCCGACTATGACGAGCTCTATTGGAACGTCACCGGCAATGGCTGGCAATTCCCCATCGCGGCGACAACCGCAGTCGTGCGGCTCCCGCCCGGTGCGAGAATCCTGCAGCATGAAGCCTATACGGGATATCAGGGCGAGAATGGCCGCGACTTCAAGGTGTTCAGCGCCACAGGTAATGAATACCGCGCCGTTGCTACGCGGAATTTTGCGCCGGCCGAGGGCATGACCGTGGCAGTGGCCTGGCAAAAGGGCATTGTCACTCCTCCTAGCCAAGCGCAGAAGTATTCCTGGTTCCTGCATGACAATGCCGGATTCATGGGTCTTGCGGCAACTCTTCTGGGCGTTGCGCTGTTTTTCTATTTTGCCTGGGCGAAAGTGGGGCGCGATCCGCCAAGGGGAACTATTATTCCCCTGTTTGCGCCGCCACCGGCGCTTGGCCCCGCTGGCTCCCGCTTCATCTGGAAGCAGAACTTTGACCAAAAGGCCTTTGCTGCCGCGCTGGTGGGGCTCGCGGTCAAGCGTCGTTTGAAAATTGCTGACAATGATGGTGATTTTGAAATCACCAAGTTGCCCGGACCGGGTACAGCACTGACATCGGCGGAAAACGCGCTCTACAGCGCAACGCCGTCCGGCACCACCGAACTGGAAAATTCCAACCATGTGGCCATCGGCATGATGAAGAGAGTCCCTGGAAAACGCCCTGACTCGGGAGTTCGAGGGCTCGGTTTTTGTCCGCAATATTGGCTGGTTCTGGGCGGGAGCAGTGCTTTCAGTTGTGGGCCTGCTTGATTTCAGCCTTGTTGCTTCCAGAGAGTGACGGGCTTGTGGGGCTTTTTGCGGCGGGCTGGTCAGGCATTTGGTGGGGGGTCATTCTCACTGTTGCCTGGGGTTCCATCAGAGGCATCATCGGCAGCCGCGGCGTGCTTACGAAAATCAGCTCTGCCGCCTCCCTTTTGTTTCTGATTCCCTTCGGCATTGCAGGCGTGGCGGTTCCGATTTTCGCAATTTTCTCCGATGCATTGTCGCCGGGGATTGTGATGCTCGTAAGTACGGCAATCGGCCTCGGGATGATAAACATCTTGTTCTACAACATACTGAGCGCCCCCACCGTTTCTGGCCGCCGGATGTTGGATCAGCTTGAAGGTTTTCGCATGTACATGAAAACCGCCGAGGAGGAGCGCCTGAAGATATTGAACCCGCCGGAAAAAACCCCAGAGTTGTTTGAACGCTACTTGCCCTATGCCCTGGCATTGGATTGCGAGAATGAGTGGAACGCCAAGTTCACCGCCGTGCTCGCAGCAGCTGCCTTGGCGGGAGCCACGGCACCCGTATGGTATTCCGGCAGCAACTGGAATTACGGCAATATGGGCGACTTCACCGAAAGCTTGGGTTCCGGCCTGGCGACAAGCGCAGCGTCGGCCTCAAAAGCGCCGGGATCAAGCTCAAGTTCCGGCGGCGGCTTTTCCGGTGGCGGCGGCTCATCGGGCGGTCGGTGGCGGGGAGGGTGGCGGAGGCGGTGGCTGGTAGGAGCCCTAGTTTGCTTCCAGTTCTTCTTTCAGCATTTCAAGTTCCAGCCAGTGTTCTTCGGCCTGAGCTATTTCCGCCTTGGCTTTCTGGTGGCGCGTCATGGTCTTTTCAAAGGCCTTGGGGTCGCGCGCAAAAAGTTCGGGATCGGCAAGTTTCGTTTCAAGCCTGGCGATCTCATCATGCAGGGAAGCCATCTTGGCGGGCAGCGTTTCAAGGGCATGCTTGTCCTTGAATGTGAGCTTGCGCCGGGCCGCCGGCTTTGCCGGTTGCACAGGTGAAGCAGCCCGTTCGCTCGCAACCACTTTTACTTCGCGCGCATTTACCCCGGCGCCGCGCTGGGCCACCATATCCGAATAGCCGCCCGCATATTCCGTCCATTTTCCATCGCCCTCGAACATGAGAATGCTTGTGGCCACGCGGTCAAGAAAGTCGCGGTCATGGCTCACCAGCAAAATTGTTCCCGCATAGTCGCCGAGCATCTCCTGCAGGAGATCAAGCGTTTCAAGATCAAGATCATTGGTGGGCTCGTCCAGCACGAGGAAATTTGAAGGCTTGGCCAATTCCCGCGCCAGGATCAGCCGCGCCCGCTCTCCGCCGGACAGCACCGAAACGGGGGTTCGCGCCTGTTCCGGCTTGAACAGAAAATCCTTCATGTAGCTCGCCACATGGCGGGTCTCGCCATTGATGGTCACCGATTGGCCGCGGCCAGCCGTGATCACGTCCGCCAGCAGCGTGTTGGGATCAAGGCTTTGGCGGCTTTGATCGAGGGCCACCAGTTGCAGATTTGTGCCAAGCCGCACCGACCCGCTGTCGGGCTTCATGGCGCCCGTGAGCATTTTGATGAGCGTGGTCTTTGCCAGCCCCATTCGGGCCGACGATTCCGAGCCTGTCGCCTCTCAGCATCAGCAAATCAAGATTTGATACGATCATCCGCTCGCCGAAGGATTTGGAAATCTTCTTGGCCTCGACAACCAATCGCCCCGAGGCATCGCCGCTTGATGCCGTAAGCCGCACATTGCCGAGATTGCCCACATGCTCGCGCCGCTCCTTGCGCAGCGTCGAAAGCAGGCCAACCCGGCGCATATTGCGCTTGCGCCGCGCCGTTACCCCATAGCGCATCCAGTGTTCTTCCGTGGCAATGCGCTGCGCCAGCTTCTGCTGCTCGATCTCTTCCTGCTCCAGAACCTGGTCGCGCCAGGCTTCGAACTCCGAAAAGCCGCGATCCATTCTTTTCGATGCGCCGCGGTCCAGCCATAGCGTGCGGTTCGAAAGCGCTTCGAGAAAACGCCGGTCATGGCTGATCAGAATGAAAGCAGATCGCGATGACTTGAGCTCATTTTCCAGCCACTCGATGGCCGGCAGGTCCAGATGGTTCGTCGGTTCATCAAGGAGCAGAATATCCGGATCAGGCGCGAGGGTTCTAGCCAAAGCCGCGCGGCGCATTTCGCCGCCCGAAAGCGTTGCCGGCTTTTCATCTCCCGTGAGGCCCAATTCATTGAGATAATGCTTGCAGCGATAAGGATTGTCCGTGGGCCCAAGACCGGCCTCGACATAATCCAGCACAGTTGCAAAATTTCCGAAATCCGGTTCCTGCGGCAGGTATCTCACCGTGGTTCCGGGTTGCAGCCAGCGATCGCCGCCATCGGGCTCAACCAGCCCCGCCGCGATCTTCAAAAGCGTGGATTTGCCCGAGCCATTGCGCCCCACCAGGCACATGCGCTCGTCATCGGCCAGCATGAGCTCCGCCCCCTCAAGCACGGGCTTGCCGCCGAAAGTGAGGTGGATGTCTTGCAGGTTGAGGAGGAGTCTGGCCATTGCAGCGCGTGGTTAGCTGATTGTCGCTAGCCCCTCAAGTAAGCACTGATTTCCGCCGGCGCCGAGGCGGCAAAGAACTGCTTTGTGGGCAAAACATGGATAATCCGGCCATTTTGCACGAAGGCAATCCGCGAAGCCGCATATTTGGCGTCTTCCGGCTGATGCGTGACCATAAGGACTGTCAGTTTTCGTTCCTTTTGAATCTCCCTGATGAGATCGAGCATGTCACGCCGCAACGCCGGCCCCAGCGCCGTAAAGGGTTCATCCAGCAGCAACACGGGTTTGTCCCGCACCAGGGCGCGGGCAATGGCGATACGCTGCCTTTCACCGCCCGATAATTCCGTTGGTTTGCGCGCCTTGAAATCCGAAAGGCCCACCCGCGCCAGCGCCGTGTCAATCCGCTCGCGCTGTTGCGGATCAAGTTTCAGGTCGGGCGAAATGCCCAGCGCCACATTCGTCCACACATCAAGATGGGCAAAACTGTTGTGGTCCTGAAAAATCATGCTCACCGGGCGCTGGTCCGGCGCCACACCTTCCATATCAACCCCGGCAATCGAAATCCTGCCCGGAGACCGGCAAATCAAATCCGGCGATGAGCGAGAGCAGGGTGGATTTGCCGGCCCCGCTCGGCCCGATAATTCCCACAAGCTCGCCCTTTGCAACCTGCAGATCAAAATTCATCACCATGTCTTCATAGCGAAAACCGACGTTCTCAAGCTTGATCATGCTGTTGGCTCCATCTCTGGGCGAGAGTTATCAGGGCAAAGCAGAAGACCGCCAGCACCAGGGCCGTGCCCGCCGCATCATTCATCCGGTAGTGGCCCATCTGCCGATAGATCAGCGCGGGAAGCGTGACGAGCGTGTCGCTGCCAAACAGTGTGATCGCCGAAAGATCGCCCAGGGAAACAATGACCGCCATCAGGAACGCGAGCCCGAGAGGTTTGCGCAGCACCGGCAGATCAATGAGCGAAAGCCGCGCGAAGCCTCTTAATCCAAGACTTGAACAAAGCCTGTCATGCCGTTGAACCGAGTCGGTGATTGCCGGATAAGAGCGGCGACCAGACGAAGGGCAGGGCCATAAGGGCATTGAGAACGATCACCAGGAAAATCGCATAGCGGCTCATGTCGGCAATGGGACTTAGGGTTACGAACCAGCCCGTAGCCAGAACGGCGGGCGGCATGATGAGGGAGGCGAGGCAGGCCAAGGTGATGGCCGACTTTAGAAATGTGCGCGGCTGCCGCGCCGCTGATCCCGCAAGCACCCATCCCAGAGCGATGCTGAGGCTTGCCGATGCAAGGCCAATCAGCAGGCTTGTGGCTGTCGCCCACAGCAATGATCCATCCAGACGAATGTTGCCAATGCCCGACAGGGCGACACTGAGTATGGGCGGCACAACGATCACTATGGCTAAGGCGATCGCCAAGCCGTCAATAGTCTTTGAGAACCCTGATCGCCCGTCCCAGCGCTGGAGCTTGGCAAGTGTCGGCGGAACCACTTGAATCTCCCGCGCAAACTGGCCCGCGACAAGCACCAGCAGACCGCAGGTCGCGAGTTGTGCCAGCGCGAGGATGGAAGCCCGTGCCGGATCAAAATCCAGTCGCAGCGACTGGTAGATGGCCACTTCAAGCGTGGTCGCCTGCGGGCCGCCACCAAGGATAAGGACCACTGCAAAACTTGCCGTGCACAGAAGAAAAATCAGGCTCGATATGCCTGTGATCGCAGAAGCAAGTTGCGGCCACTCAATGAAACGGAACACCTGTCCGGTGCTGAAATTCAGTTGTGCCGCCAGGCGGAAATTTTCCGCCGGGATGGCTTCAAGCCGCGTGAGCATGAGCCGCACCGCAAGCGGCATATTGAAGAATACATGGGCCAGTAGAATTCCCGTTAGGCCATAGATGGAGAACAGGCCGCCGAATGGACCGCTGTTGCCATAGACTCCAAGGATACCGAGAATCGCGACAATGGCGGGCAGGGCAAGTGGGAGGGAAAAGATTTTGAGCAATGCATCCCGACCGAAAAATTGCCGCCGCGCCAGAGCAAGTGCCACCGGCAAGGCAATGGCGACCGACAGCAGGGTTGAAAGGAACGCCTGCTTCAGTGTGAAACCCACCACCCGTGGCAGATAGACATCAAATTGGAATGCCCCTTGCCCGAAACCAAGCCAGAGCAGGGGCAGGAACCCAAGGGCAACTGCACCCAGAATAAATCCGAGTGCAATTGCCAACGTGAGGTTCCTGTACATTATTTGCTCAAGGCATTCAGCCACTCATCCATCCAGGCGCGGCGGTTCTTGAAAACCTCATCAGACGAAAAGAGCAACGTCTTAGCAGGCACAACAAGTTTGCCGAAGGCTTCAGGCAAAGGCGTGGCCGTGGCGCCCGCCGGCAGCATCCAGTTGGTGGTTGGGATGATATCCTGAAAAGCCGGCGTCATCATGAAGCCCAGGAACTTCTGCGCCAGCGCTTTTTCCGGCGAGGCCTCAATCAGGCCCGCCACTTCAATCTGAAGGTAATGGCCTTCGCTGAAGGAAGCAGCCTGATAGCGCGAAGTGTTTTCCGCTACCACGTGATAGGCGGGCGATGTTGTATAAGACAAAACCATCGGCGCTTCGCCCTTGGTGAACAGCCCATAGGCTTCGCTCCAGCCCGGCGTAATGGTCAGGATGCGCGGCTGCAGTTTTTTCCATTGCTCCGCCGCCTTGTCGCCGTAAACCGCTTTCATCCACAGCAGAAAGCCAAGCCCCGGTGTTGAGGAGCGCGGATCTTCCAGCACGATTTTCTGGGCGGGGTCGCCATTGACCAGTTCGTCGAGACTCTTTGGCGGAACCGACATCTTCTCCGTGTCATAGATCACCGCGAAATGTGCATAGTCATAGGGCATGAAATAATCGTCGGTCCAAGGCTCCGGCGTTTTGGCCAGCCCCTTGTCCACGCCATGCTTGCCGAACAGTCCGGTTCCAATGGCCTCGGCCGTCAGGCTGGTATCAAGCCCCAGAACGATGTCGGCCTTGGTATTGGCGCCTTCCAGTTTCAGGCGGTTAAGCACGGCAACGCCGTCACCCAATCCAACCCATTCGATTGTGCAGTCGCAGGTCTTCTCGAAAGCCTCTTTGATTTTGCCGCCCGGGCCCCATTCGGCAATGAAGCTTTCATAGGTGTAGATCGTCAACGTCTCTTTGGCCTGGGCCAAGGAAGCGAAAATGACGGAAGCGATAACTGTGCTGATAAGTCTGAGCATAATACCTCCAATCAATTTTCGGATGGAGGCAGGGAACCAGGGGGATTCCAGGTTCCGCTCGCAATCCCTCCGCCGGCATAATCCGGATCAGGTTCAGCGGGTTGGAACCGAAGTTCCTCTCAGCCACGCAAGGCGGCACCCCGTTGAGAGCAAAAACAGACGTAAACTTAAGGGCGTGATCTTTCAAGCTGTTTTTGCTACATGGCTGGCATGTCCCGATTTGCCATCCTCCTCAGCGGCGACCTTGTGGTCACGCCCCGTTTGCACCGGCAAATCGCCGGAGCCCGCGTGATTGCCGCTGACAGCGGCATGAAACACGCCCGCGCCCTGGGTGTTGTGCCAGAGCTTTGGGTTGGCGATTTTGACTCGTCTGGCTCGGAGCTGCTGCTGGATTATGCCCATGTGCCGCGCCAGACCCATCCCGCCGACAAGGATGCCACCGATGGCGAAATCGCCGTGGGTGAAGCACTTCGCCGAGGGGCAAACGAAATCATTTTGATCGGCGGTCTGGGCGGCGAAAGCGACCATGCCACTGCCAATCTCGGACTGGCGCTGCACCTTGGCGAGGTCCGGCCACAAATGCCTCATTTCCAACGGCAACGAGGAAGCCTATCCGCTCATTGCCGGAAGCTATGAATTTGATTTCGGCCCGCAAAGCCGCTTCAGCATCGTGCCGTGGAGCGATATCAACGGGACTCAATCTCACCGGCGTAAAATGGCCGCTGAAAGACAAGGCGCTAACTCTTGGCACTAGCTTCACCATGTCGAATGTCGCCCTCGGTCCGGTGAAACTGTCGTTCACCTCGGGCATTGCCATCGCCATTGCCTATCCGACGCAGACGGACTGACATGCGAGTTACAATCGAACATCTCAATTGGCGCGGTGAAGGCGAGGGCGACGGCCAGACATTTCGTAATGTACTGGCTGGCGAAACAATTGACGCGGCAACAGGACAGGTTCTTCAACCTTCAACCCAGCGCATCGAACCCTTCTGCAAGTATTACGTGAGATGCGGTGGCTGCCAGTTGCAGCATTGGCAGCAGATTCCTTACCAGAACTGGAAACGCAATCTCATAGCAACGGCACTTGAAAAACGAGGGATCGATTTTCCTGTTGGCGAAATCATCGATGCCCATGGGGCAGGACGCCGGCGTGTGAGCCTCCACGTCAGGCGCAAGGATGGCATTGTGCTTGCAGGCTTCATGGCAGCCCGCAGCCATGATCTCATCGACATCGATCAATGCCCCATCCTTGTTCCCGCCCTGCAGAACGCAACCGATATCGCCCGCAAGTTCGGCGCAAAGCTCGGCGATTGTGATGTGTCGCTCACGGCAGCGGACAACGGCCTTGATGTTTCAATAAAGGCGGAACGCAAAATCGCCGATGAGCAAATGCCCAGGCTTGCAGCGCTCGTGGGGGAATTGGATCTGGCGCGCCTGACCATCAACGGAAACATGGTTGCAACGCGCGCCGTGCCTGTTATTTCAATCGGTAAGGCTCGCGTGCAATTGCCGCCGGGATCATTCCTGCAAGCCACAAAAGCTGGCGAGGAAGCCTTGGCAAGTCTGGTGCTGGCTTCACTGGGAAAATCAAAATCCGTGGCCGATCTCTTCTGCGGCATTGGGCCCTTTGCCCTGCGTATTGCGGAAAGAGCCAAAGTCACTGCCATCGATAGTGACAAGCCCGCAATTGCCAGCCTGGCCCAGGCCGTGCGCCTCACCACCGGCATCAAGCCGTTGAAGGCCGAAGTGCGCGATCTCATGCGCGAACCCCTGGTGGCCAATGAATTGAAAGAATTTGACGCCGTGGTTTTCGACCCGCCCCGCGCCGGAGCTGAAGCGCAAGCCAGGCAGTTGGCGAAATCAAATGTGAAAACGATTGTCGCCGTCTCCTGTGATCCCGCGAGCTTTGCCCGTGATGCGGAAATCCTGGTGGGCGGCGGTTACAAGTTGAAATCGCTCAACGCCGTAGACCAGTTCAAATGGACCTCCCACGTCGAAATTGTAGGAACCTTCAGCCGTTAGTCCTTGGCGCGCTCGACATAGGAGCCGTCGGCGGTTTCAACCACGATGCGGGTGCCGGAAACAATATGGGGCGGAACCAGCGTGCGCACGCCATTGGAGAGCACCGCCGGCTTGAAGGACGAGGACGCCGTCTGGTTCTTGATGGCAGGTTCGGTCTCGACGATCTCCAAGGTAACCCGCTGCGGCAATTCGATGGAAATCGGCGCGCCATTGAACAGTGCGATCTGGCATTCCATGCCTTCCTGCAAAAAAGGCGCGGCATCGCCAACCATATCCGCATGCAGGCTGATCTGCTCGAAGCTTTCCGGATTCATGAACACATACATGTCGCCATCCTTGTAGAGATAGCTGTGGGTCACGGTTTCCACGAAGGCGCGCTCCATTGCGTCCGTTGTCTTGTAGCGCACCACGGTTTTGACCCCGTCCGAAATGCGCCGCATGTCGATGGTGGTTGTGGGCGTGCCCTTGCCGGGATGCATGCTCTCGGATTTGAGAACGACATAAAGCTTGCCGTCCTCATGTTCGATGACATTGCCCTTGCGAACGCCGCTTGCGATAACCTTAACCACTGTACGTAACTTTCTTGAATTGCCGGATTGAGTTGGCGGGCGTATTAGCAGCGTCCAGCCGATTAGCCAACCCCTGTGAGGATTTAGTGGTTTTGCCGTGGTTTGCACCCGAAAAACATGAGGACAGGAGGCCGTTCCTGCTGGCCCGGAATCGCATTGTGGCAGGCATCCGCCAGTGGTTCGATGCCCGGGGCTTTTTGGAAGTGGACTGTGCCGCCCTGCAGATTTCGCCCGGCAATGAAACTCATCTCCATGCCTTTGCCACCGACCTGATCCAGCCCGATGGCAGCCATGAGCGCCGCTATCTCCACACCTCGCCGGAATTTGCCTGCAAGAAGCTGTTGGCCGCCGGCGAAACCCGCATATTCAACCTGGGCCACGTCTACCGAAACCGGGAACGCACACTCACCCATTCCCCCGAATTCACCATGCTGGAATGGTACCGCGCCAATGAGGACTATGCCGCCATCATCGAAGACTGCCTAGCGCTGGTGCGCCTCGCTGCGGATATTTCGGACACGAAACAATTCAATTGGCGCAGCCGGCAGGCTGATCCCTTTGCTGAGGCCGAGTGGCTGAGTGTTGCCTGGGCCTTTAAGAAATATGCGGGTGTGGATGTGTTGTCGACTCTCAATGGCAATGAGCCGGACCGCGAGGCCCTTGCCGAGCAATGCACCGTGCAATTCACCGAAAAAGATTCCTGGTCCGATATTTTCAGCCGCATTCTGGTCGAAAAAGTTGAGCCAAATCTGGGCAATGGCGCGGTTACAGTGCTTTATGAATACCCCGCCGCGGAGGCGGCCCTGGCCCGCGTCTGCGCCCATGACCCCCGCGTCTCGGAACGTTTCGAGCTCTATGCCTGCGGCGTCGAACTCGCCAATGGCTTCGGCGAACTCACCGACTTTGTTGAACAGCGCCGCCGTTTCGAAGCCGAAATGAATTTGAAGGAAAAGCTCTATGGCGAGCGCTACCCAATAGATGAGGAGCTACTCGAAGCCCTGCGCCACATGCCACCCGCTTCCGGCGTGGCCCTAGGCCTCGACCGCCTCATCATGCTGGCAACCGGAGCGACACGGATTGATCAGGTGCTGTGGACGCCGGTGAACTAGACCAGTCTCTTCGCCGCCAGAACCTGCTTGATCGACGTGGCCATCTTGTCCACCATCTCGGTCAGCTCCGCATCGGTGGAATTATAGGGCGGGGCCAGGATGATCACGTCGCCATTGATGCCATCGACATTGCCGCCGACCGGATAGCAGATCAGGCCATTGGCCAAAGCCTGCTGCCGGATATGCATGAAGAGTTTCAGCGAGCCGTCAAAAGGCTTCTTGGTCTTGCGGTCGGCGACCAGTTCCGTGGCGATGAAGTGGCCGCGGCCGCGAATGTCGCCCACCGCTTCCACACCTGACAGCGCTTCGGCGATCATTTTCTTGAGCTTCGGTTCATTGGCGCGGACCTTTGCAACGAGTCCCTCCCGCGCCACGATTTTTTGAACCGCAACCGCCGCCGCACAACAGGCCGTGTGGCCGGTGAAAGTGTGGCCGGTCATCGGTGCGCCATGCACCCGCATGATGGGGTCCGCCACGCGGTCCGTATAGATGGCAGCGCCGAGCGGCAGGTAACCCGCGGCAAGCCCCTTGGCGACCGACATGATGTCCGGTTCCACGCCATCCGTTTCCAGCGCCCGCCAGGTGCCGCAGCGGCCCGCTCCGCACATGACTTCATCGGCAATCATCAGCACGCCATACTTGTCGCAAATCTCGCGCACCCGCTTGGCATAGCCCGCAGGGGCCGGAACGCAGCCGCCGGCGGCGCCCACAACGGGTTCAAAAATAAACGCCGCGATCTTGTCAGGTCCCATCCGCAGGATTTCATCTTCAAGTTCCTTGGCGCAAGCTTCGCCAACATCGGCGGCAATGGGGCGGTAGGCATTGGCGGGAGACAGGCGCGAAACATCCAGAAGCGAACCTTCGAAGGCCGCCTTCCGCTCAAGGAAGCCGGAAACCGACAGGGCCCCAAGCGTGTTGCCATGCCAGCTGCGTTCGCGCGCAATGAAGCGGCGGCGGCTCATCTCGCCCCGCGCCGCATGATATTGCAGCGCCAGCTTCAGGCAGCTCTCAACCGCCTCCGAACCGCCCGTCACATAAACCACATGCTTCAGCGTGCCGCCGCAGACGCCGCGGATAATCTCGGTCAATTCCTCCAGCGCATCGGTGGTGAAATTGTAGCGGTAGCCATGGGCAATGCGGTCCAGCTGCGATTTGATGGCTTCATTCACTTCCGTGTTCGAATGCCCGATGCAGTAAACCGCCGGTCCGCCGGAACCATCGATATATTGCTTGCCGTCCACATCATGCAGATAGCTGCCCTTGGCCCACATGACCTTGGGCAGGGAACCGGTGGAATGAATGCTGGCGGGCAGGGCTGTCATGACTGAAATCCATCTTGCAATGCGGGGTGTGCTTCATGCCGTACTAGCAGAAACAAGGAATAAGCCGCAAACCATGCTCACTGTTTTCGACGAAACGCAACGCCTCCATGCGCCCAGCACATTCATCGTGTCGGGCAAACCCCAGCCCATCCCTGAAAAGCCGGAACGCATCGACATGCTGTTGCAGGGGGTGAAGCAGGTTGGCTCAGCCCTCGTGGCACCGCCCGCCATAACCATGGAAACCGTGGCCCTGGTCCATGACCAGCGCTACCTCACCTTCCTTGAAACCCTGCTGGAGCGCTGGAGCCACATTCCCGATGCCAGCGACATTCCGCTCCCCAATATCTATGCCATGGGAAGGTCAACCCTGGCCCCCGTGAGCTATCCCGAATCCGTGGTGGGGCAGGCGGGATATCATCTGGGCGATGGGGCTTGCCCGGTCACGCCAACAACGCTGCAGGCGGCCCTGGCGAGTGCTGCCAGCGCTGCCCATGGCGCAAGCCTTGTGCTGGGTGGCGAAAGGCTGGTCTACGCCCTGTGCCGCCCGCCGGGCCACCACGCGGCCTCCGACGTGGCCGCCGGTTTCTGCTATTTCAACAATTCAGCACTGGCCGCGGAGATTTTCACGCGGGCCGGAAAACGCACCGCCATTCTCGATATCGATGTCCATCATGGCAATGGCACCGAGGCCATATTCTATGACCGCGCCGATGTGCTGACCGTTTCCATCCATGCCCATCCGAAACGGTTTTATCCCTTCTTCTGGGGCTATGAGAGCGAAACGGGCCGGGGCGAGGGCGAGGGCTTCAACTTGAATATCCCGATGGAGCGGGGAACCGTGATCAAGGACTATTGCGCCAGCTTGGAAGTGGCGTTGCAGCGCGTGAGTGACTTCAAGCCCGATGTGCTGGTGCTGGCGGCGGGCCTCGATATTGCCGTGGATGATCCCTTCAAGGGCTTTGCCATCGCCACGCCGGAATTCGCCACTATCGGGAAACATGATCTCGCAATTCGAATTGCCCACTCTGGTTGTGCAGGAAGGCGGCTACCCCAGCCCAAGCCTTGGTCTCAATCTCGCCTCGCTGCTAAAGGGCCTTGGGCGCATGACGTTTGAAATTCGCACCATGCAGGACAATGAGGCGCAGATCGTCGCCGGCATGGTGCATGGCCTGGCGCGCGACCTGAGCCTGAATGTCGTTCCCGCCCTGACCGGCAAGGTTCTTCTGGAAAGTCTCGACCTTGTAAATGTCGTGGTGGCGGCTGAAGCGGGAAAGCTTCTGGGCGCCTGCCTGTCGCTGATGACCTTTTCCACCTTTCGCGGGGCCAAGGGCGTTTATGTCGTTGACCTCTTTGTCGATGCCTCTGAGCGCAACCGCAATATCGGCGAGGCGCTGCTCCGCGAAACAGCACAGGCGCGGCAAGGTGCGCGGCGCCAAATTTGTCAAGCTCGAAGTGGACTTGACCAATGCCGGTGGAGCGCGGTTTTATGAGCGCCTGGGCTTCAAGAAAAAACTCGAAGACAGGCTCTTCATCCTGGAACAGGATGGCCTGAATTATTTCATCGCGGAAAGGGATACCCCATGACAATCAAGAACGTTGGCCTCATCGGCGTTGGCCTCATGGGCCATGGCATTGGCAAGAACATTTTGAGCCAAGGGCTTTGCCCTCAATGTGATGGCGCATAAGAACCGCGCGCCCGTGGAAAGCCTGATTTCGCTGGGCGCCAAGGAATGTGCCTCGCCCGCCGAAATCGCCAAGGCGTCCGACATGGTCATTCTCTGCGTCACCGGAACGCCGCAAGTCGAGGAAGCCATCTATGGCGCGAAGGGCTTGAGCACTGCATTGCGTGATGGCCTCATCATCGCCGATTGTTCCACGGCGGAGCCTGCCTCCACCATAAA
Source organism: uncultured Alphaproteobacteria bacterium (assembly GCA_963810045.1). Lineage (GTDB taxonomy): Bacteria > Pseudomonadota > Alphaproteobacteria > Rhizobiales > Aestuariivirgaceae > Aestuariivirga. The sequence continues at coordinate 63,416 of CAWELV010000008.1, forward strand.
GATCGCCGCCGACCTCAAGGCCAAGGGCACATTCTTCGTGGATACGCCGATGACCCGCACGCCCAAGGAAGCCGAAGCCGGAAAGCTCGGCCTCATGGTGGCAGGTCCAGCCGACGTGCTCGCCAAGATCCGGCCCGTGCTGGATTGCTTTGCCGATACCATCGTGAACTGCCGGCGAAGTGGGTGCCGCCCATCAATTGAAGCTGCTCAACAACTTCCTGTCGATCGGCCACGCGGCCATCGCCGCCGAGGCCATCACGGTGGCGGCCAAGGCGGGCGTCAAGATGGAAGCGTTTCGCGATATCGTCATGGCGGGCGGTGCCGCGTCGGTGATGTTCGGCGGCTGATCAAGGTGCCGCTGAGCCGATGACGATAGCGCTCGCCAAATTCGCCATCAAGAATGCCCGGAAGGACATGCGCTATTACACCAACATGACCGAGCAATTGCCCGTGGCGTCGTTCATGGGGGAAAGCGTGCACCAGCTCTTCGTCATGGCCGAAAACATGGGCTTCGGCGACCGCTTCATCCCGCGCATGATCGACGTGTTCCAGAAAATAAATGGGCTGAAGAAATAGCGGCTTGATACTTCGGCCTTAGCCGAAGCATGGCGTGATTGCGGCAGCCCTAAACAATAACCATGGCGAAAAAATCCATTGTGCTTGATCTGGCGCTGCTTCTGGCGCTTGCAACGCTATGGGGCGCTTCCTACACCCTCATCAAGATCGGCGTTGCGACAATCCCGCCTATTACCTTTATCGCCGCGCGAACCCTGATCGCGGGCGCAATTCTCTTTGCCATTTTGCGCCTGCGCGGCATGAGGCTGCCAAGCGATTGGGACACTGGAAAGCTTCATGTTTCAAGCCTGCCTCAACAGCGTCATTCCCTTCACGATGATCGCCTGGGCCGAGCAAAGCGTGGATGCGGGGCTGGCGACCATCCTGAATTCGACCTCTCCCATATTCACTTTCCTGCTGACCGTCTTTCTCACTCATCACGAACCGGCGACGGCGCGCAAACTGTTCGGCGTCGTAGCTGGCATCGTCGGCATCTGCCTGATCGTTGGCGTGGAGGCTCTCAACGGACTTGGCCGTGACCTGTGGGCCCAGCTTGCGATAGTCGTGGCAACCATTGAGCTATGCCGCCGCCGCCATCTTCGGCCGCGGGTTCAAGGGACTTGATCCCATGATGCCCGCCGCCGGTTCGCTCATCTGCGGTGCCGCAATTCTGCTTCCACTATCTCTGGTCGTTGACCAGCCATGGACTCTGGCACCGTCAACGGAATCAGTTTGGGCCCTCATCGGACTCTCGGTATTTTCGACAGCTCTCGCTTTCGTGATCTACTTCCGGCTTCTCGCGACACTTGGTTCCGTTGGAACAACCGCCCAGGCCTATCTCCGTGTGCCCATCGGCGTGGGCATTGCCATCCTGTTCCTGGGCGAAACACTGACCTCCGCCATGCTGGCCGGGCTTGTGTGCGTCATCATCGGTGTCGCCGCGATGACGATTTCACCACACACAAAAGCGGTCTCCTCGGTTTAATTAGGAGGGTGACACGTCCCTCACTTCTCCCTCACTTGCTCGTGTTGCCCGGTGATTTGCAAACCCACTGCAACCCGGCGCAGAGTATCCCCAGAAACTGGGAGGATCATCATGAGCCGCATTGAAGTCCGCAAAGGCATGCCTGACGTCCAGCTAACCCGCGCAGAGTTTGAGCGCCGTTTTCGCAACCGTTTCTTCGATCCCGCCTTTGCCAAGAATGAGGCTGCAATCAAGTCCATCATCGACACTGCCTGGGACGGCTATGACGTTTATCGCAAAAATCCGATAACGCGCGTGGCCGGCGAAGGTTATGCGAAGCCCGAGGCGGAACTTCCAGTGGAATGGCTAGCGACCAAAGCGGCGATTGACGCCGCCGAGGTACGCCAGAAAAACCCCAAATCGCCGAGCCGCATTCTTATCGTCAATGGCTCCATGCGCTCGGACCAAAGCTGCCCCGGTGAAATGTCAAAGACCTGGCGGCTGCTGAAACTGGCGGAAGAAGTCGTCCAGGCCGCTTCCGGATTTGAAACCGAAGTCCTCGATCTCTCACTGCTCACTTCGCAATATGGCCGCGTCATTCACCCCTGCAAGGCTTGCGTTTCAACGGCCATGCCGCTGTGCCATTGGCCCTGTTCCTGCTACCCCAATTTTGCCATGGGCCAGACGAGCGACTGGATGGCCGACATCTATCCCATGTGGACGGCAGCCCATGGTGTGATGATTGTCACACCGGTGAACTGGTATCAGGCGCCCGCGGGGCTCAAGGCGATGATTGACCGGCTGGTCTGCGCCGACGGGGGCAATCCTGACCCCACCACAACCGATGGCAAAGACCCGGCGAAGGCGAAAGCCATTGAGTTGAAAGGTTGGGACTATCCGCGCCACCTCGCTGGCCGGGCCTTCTCGGTCGTGGTGCACGGCGATGCAGCAGGCGTTGAAACACTGCGCCGCATATTGACGGATTGGCTCGAAGACATTGGCCTGATTGCATCGGGCCACAAGTCCCATATCGGGGCTTACATCGGCTATCTCGGAACCTACGCTGAAAGCCATAAGGATCTTGATAAAGACAAGGATGTGCAGGCGGATGTAAAGACAGCGGCCCAGGCGCTGGTAAATGCGGTGAAACTCTTGCGCGAAGGAAAGCTCACGCCACCAGATGCCGATCTGCATGAAGCGCGGCCGAAATAGTACTCCAAACCTCACACTGAGGGGCCATGCAAAGCGTGGCCTCGAAGGGCCATGATGGCGGACACGGCCGCTTCGAGGCCCGCGATGCCCGCTCAGAATGAGGGGTACTTATGCTTGACTCCGTAACCGCACCATGTTTCGTGGCGCCAGAAGTGATTTGAGGAGTCTCGATTGAGCATTGCATTTACGTTCCCCGGTCAGGGAAGCCAGACGGTCGGCATGGGCAAGTCGCTGGCAGATGCGTTTCCATCGGCCCGTGCCGTATTTGACGAGGTCGATGCAGCTCTTTCCCAAAAGCTTTCCGCACTCCTGTGGGAAGGGTCGGAAGCGGAATTGACATTTACCACCAATGCCCAGCCCGCCTTGATGGCCGTGAGCATGGCGGTCGTTGCCGTATTGAAAGCTGAACACGGGATCACCGTTGCCGGCACTGCGAAATTCGTCGGTGGCCATTCGCTGGGCGAATATTCGGCGCTGGCTGCAGCCGGAACGTTTACGCTGTCTGATACGGCGCGGCTCCTGCGCATCCGCGGCAATGCAATGCAGACTGCAACGCCGGTCGGCATAGGCGCCATGGCGGCCATTCTCGGATTGGATTTTGCCGACGTTGCCGCCGTGGCCAAGGAGGCGGCCCAAGGTGAGGTGTGCCAGGCCGCCAATGACAACAGTAGCGGGCAGGTGGTGATCTCCGGCCACAAGGCAGCCGTGGACCGCGCTTGCGAGCTTGCGAAGGCCAAGGGGGCGAAGCGCGCGATACTTCTTCCGGTGAGCGCTCCCTTCCATTGCGCCCTGATGCAACCCGCCGCCGACGCAATGGCCGAAGCGTTGATGAGCGTGCCCATGAATGTACCATCCGTTCCTTTGGTTGCCAATGTTGTGGCCGGGCCGGTTTCTGATCCCGCCGAAATTCGAAAGCGCTTGGTGGAGCAAGTCACCGGCACCGTGCGCTGGCGCGAGTGCGTGGGCTTCATGGCCACAAGCGGAGTTAAACAGTTTTGTGAAGTGGGCACCGGCAAGGTATTGACCGGACTCCTGAAAAAGAATGCGCCGGAAGCCCAGGGCTTGGCCCTCGGCACCCCTGATGATATCGCAGCTGCCGCTGCAATTTTGAAACAAGGATAAGTCGATGTTTGACCTCACAGGAAAAACCGCTTTGATCACTGGGGCAACCGGCGGCATTGGTGCCAGCATTGCCAAGGCGCTGCATGGGGCAGGGGCCATGATTGCGATTTCCGGAACCCGCGCTTCCGTGTTGGAAGAATTGAAAGCAGCACTGGGCGCGCGCGTTCACGTACTTCCCTGTAATCTCGGCGATGCCGCCGACGTTGAAAAGCTCGTCCCCGCGGCCGAGGCTGCCATGGGCGGCCTTGATATCCTCGTGAACAATGCGGGCATTACCAGGGATGGCCTTGCAATGCGCATGAAGGATGAGGATTGGGCTGCCGTTCTTGATGTGAATTTGACTGCCAGCTTCCGTCTGTGCCGCGCTGCCATGCGCCCGATGATGAAAAAACGTTCGGGCCGCATCGTGAACATCACCTCCGTCGTGGGCGTGATGGGCAGTCCGGGCCAGTCCAATTATGCGGCCTCAAAGGCCGGCATGATCGGTCTTTGCAAATCCCTGGCGCAGGAACTGGCTTCGCGCAATGTGACGGTGAATTGCGTGGCGCCCGGTTTTATCGCAACGGCCATGACCGATGTTTTGAATGACAAGCAGAAAGAAGCAATTCTCGCCAGAGTTCCGGCCGGGAGATTGGGATCACCCGGTGATATCGCCGCTGCAACCCTATACCTCGCCTCGGAGGAAGCAGCCTATGTGACCGGCCAAACGCTCCATGTGAATGGCGGCATGGCGATGATTTAATCTAACCTCTCCATAGTCGGTCTTGAACTGACCACCCAGACTTGTTGAACGAAGGACTGGGTGGTCGCATCAAGTGCGACCAAGGAGAGAGCTAGCCGTTCAGCGCCTTCATTGATGCAGCCACGTAACGGTCTCCTGAGGCCGCGCCGCGCGGGATCGCATTGGACAGTTTTTCGATCTCTGCGTTGCTCAAGGTGATGTCAACAGCGGCGACATTTTCCTCAAGATAAGTTCGGCGTTTCGTGCCCGGGATGGGAACAATGTCATTGCCCTGGGCCAGAACCCAGGCCAGCGCCATTTGTCCGGGTTTTACGCCTTTTTCAGCGGCAAGCGTTTCAACGGCGCTGAGCAGGCCGAGATTGGCTTCAAGATTTTCCGCCTGGAAGCGCGGCGTCTTGCGGCGATAGTCCTGCTCGTCGAGATCATCCGTTGTTTTGAAGCGGCCGGTCAGGAAGCCGCGGCCCAACGGGCTGTAAGGAACCAGACCAATGCCAAGCTTGCGAATTGCGGGCAGGATTTCTTCTTCAACATCCCGGCTCCACAGCGAGTATTCGGTTTGCAATGCCGTGATGGGATGGATTTTGTGGGCCCGTTGAATAGTTTTGGCGGCAGCTTCCGAAAGGCCGAGATGGCGCACCTTGCCTTGGCTTACGAGTTCGGCCATGGCGCCTACCGTTTCTTCGATTGGCGTGTGGGGGTCGACCCGGTGCTGGTAATAGAGGTCAATGAATTCAACGCCGAGCCGCTTCAGGCTTTCGTCGCAACACTTGCGCACATAGTCCGGCTCTCCATTGATCCCCAAATACTCGCCGTTGACGCCCCGCATATTGCCAAATTTTGTAGCGATAACAACCTTGTCGCGCTTGCCCTTGATGGCCTTGCCGATGAGTTCCTCATTGGCGCCCACGCCATACATATCGGCCGTATCAAGAAAATTGACACCAAGTTCTATGGCCCGGTGGATGGTGGCGATGGATTCCGCATCGTCGCGGCCCGCATAGAACTCCGACATGCCCATGCAGCCCAAACCCACCGCTGAAACGCCCAATGTAGCCAGTTTACGCTGCTGCATGGCTTATGGTCTCCTGAATTGAGGGCTGCGGATCGATGGATGTATGTATCCGCCGGGCAACCCGCAAGGCCAAAAATAATCCTCTTTTGCCGGAATTGAATTCTGTGGTAGTTACCGGGTAGGCACAAGGGGGAACCACCATAAAACCGGGTGTCCAACCTAAGTATAATTCCAAGCAAACAAGGACGATTGAACATGAGTGACGTTGCTGAGCGGGTAAAGAAGATCGTTGTCGAGCACCTCGGTGTCGACGGCGACAAAGTAAAGACCGAGGCAAGTTTTATTGACGACCTCGGTGCCGACAGCCTCGACACGGTTGAGCTCGTCATGGCTTTTGAAGAAGAGTTCGCCATTGAAATTCCCGACGATGCTGCCGAAACGATCCAGACCGTTGGCGATGCCGTGAAGTTTATTGAGAAGGCCGCTGCTTAAGGTTTCGCCCCTAGAATGGGGCAATATTCAATCGCCACGCGGGGGCAGGGATGCAAAACACCCTGGCTCCCGCGTTTTCTTTTAAGGGAGAACGAATGCGCCGTGTCGTAGTCACTGGATTGGGGATTGTAAGCCCCTTAGCCACCGGAATAGATGAAACCTGGTCGCGCATGCTGGCTGGTGTCTCGGGCGCCGGCCCCATCACCAAGTTTGATGCCAGTGATCTGCCCTGCCGCATCGCCTTTGAAGTCAAGCGCGGCGATGGCAGCAACGGCACCCTGAACCTGGACCAGTGGCTCGACGGCAAGGAGCGCCGCCGCAACGATGATTTCATTCAATATGCCATGGTCGCGGCCCAGCAGGCGCTCACCGATTCAGGTTACGAGATCAAGACTCCGGACCAGCAATACCGCACCGGTGTGCTGGTGGGCTCCGGCATCGGCGGCCTTCCCAGCATCGAGGAAACTGCCATTCTCCTTCATGAAAAGGGCCCGCGCCGCATCAGCCCGTTTTTCATTCCCGGCGCACTGATCAATCTGGCATCCGGCCAGATTTCCATAGCCCATGGCTTGAAGGGTCCGAACCACGCGGTCGTCACCGCCTGCTCATCGGGCACCCACGCCATCGGCGATGCGGCGCGTCTCATTGCCCTTGATGATGCCGACGTGATGTTTGCTGGCGGCGCAGAATCCTGCATCAACCGTTTGGGGATTGCGGGCTTCGCGGCCTGCAAGGCGCTCTCAACCAATTTCAACCAGACGCCAACCAAGGCGTCGCGCCCCTACGACAAGGATCGCGACGGCTTTGTGATGGGCGAGGGCGCCGGCATGCTCATTCTTGAAGAACTGGATCATGCCAAATCCCGCGGCGCAAAAATTTATGCCGAGATCGTGGGCTATGGCCTGTCCGGCGATGCTTACCATATTACTTCGCCGCCGGAAGACGGTGATGGCGCCTTTCGTTGCATGAAGGCGGCCTTGAAGCGGGCCGGCGTTGCGCCAACCGAGATTGACTACATCAATGCCCATGGCACCTCGACGCCAGTGGGTGACGAGATTGAGTTGCGCGCCGTCGAACGCATCATGGATGACAAGGTTGAGCGCCTGTCCATGTCCTCCACTAAATCATCCACCGGCCATTTGCTTGGCGCGGCAGGGGCCGTGGAAGCCATATTTTCAATTCTCGCAATTCGTGACAATGTCTGCCCGCCGACCCTGAATTTGGACAATCCTTCTATCGCGACGAAAATTGATCTCGTTCCAAACCGCCCGCGGAAGAAGGAGGTAAACATAGTTCTGTCCAATTCTTTTGGTTTTGGTGGTACGAATGCATCAATCGTCATGCGCCGCTTTGCGGGCTGACCCTTGGGAGTTTAGGATTTGCCTCAACGCGCGCAATCACTGCGGGTACCCGATCCGATCCTAAGCCGGTCTCGAAGGTCGGCATTCAAGCGCGTGGTGCGCTCGCTGTTTGCCATTGCCATAGTGACGGTTGTAATTGCCGGCGGCGCCATTGCTTTTGCCTACATGCAATTCACCGCGAAGGGTCCCTTGGTGGCCAACACGGTCTTTCAGGTGAATCAGGGCCTGAAGCGTTCGGAAATTGGCGCACAATTGCAGGATGCGGGCATTGTCAGCAGTGCCGGAATTTTTACGGCGGCGGCCCATGTGAATGGCGCTTTTGGTGGCCGCCTTAAGGCCGGCGAATATGAGTTTCCGGCAAAGGCCAGCATCGATCAGGTCTTGGCCATCATCACCAGCGGACGCGCGGTTACCTACAAGGTGACAATACCCGAAGGCTGGACGACCGAAATGGCGGTGGCCCGTGTCGTAGAAAACGATGTGTTGACGGGCGAAGTGAAGGCCGTGCCCCTTGAAGGCGCAATCATGCCGGAGACCTATGTTTTCCGCCGCGGCCTGACGCGCCAGAAAATGCTTGATGACATGCAAGCCGCACAATCTAAAATGCTTGATGAGGCCTGGAAGGCGCGGGCCGTCAGCAGCACGTTGAAGACCAAGGAAGAGGCCGTAACTCTCGCTTCAATTGTGGAGAAGGAAACCGCGATTCCCGAGGAGCGCCCGTTGATTGCTTCGGTGTTTCACAATCGCCTGAAACAAGGCATGCGTTTGCAATCTGATCCCACGATTATTTACGGATTGGTGGGAGGCAAGGGAAAGCTTGAGCGGGGCCTGACCAAGGATGATCTGGACTCCGACACGGCTTATAACACCTACAAGATCAATGGCCTGCCACCCGGCCCCATCGCAAACCCCGGCCGGGCCTCGCTCGAAGCGGTGCTCAATCCACCCGATACAGGATACCTTTATTTCGTTGCCGATGGATCCGGCGGCCATGCCTTTGCCAAGACCTTGGAAGAGCACAACGCCAATGTAGCCAAGTGGCGGACGATTGAAAGTGTCCAGGCAACACTCCCAACAACGGTGGCTTCAACTGCGCCTGTGCAGGATGGCTTGCCGATTCCGCCAACGCCACGAGCTGCTGTTGCGGCGGTAACCGCATCGGAACCTCCTAAGCCTGTGGACGTTGCGGCAACAGATCCTGCTGCGGCAGCTGAGGTTGCGGCACCATCAACCATCGTAAAGCCGGTTCCAAAGCCAGAAAAGTCGGCCGTCTCGTCATTGCAGCCCGGGACTTGGCTTATGGTTGCCAATCAGCTTGTGCCCATTCCAAAGCAAAAGCCCAGGCAGTAACTGGCCCAGTCTTTATTTCACATATTTTCGCCAGTTGTGGTCTTCCTTGAAGCCCAGCACTTCACGAATCTTGCGGTTTGACAATGGCGCTTCTTGGCCCTTGAGGGCCCGGCGGTGTGGTGTCTTGGGGCAGCAGCGCTTAGAAATTCTTCCGTGTCTTCTCGAGCCGTAATCGTATCGTTCACCGCATTGAAAACCTCATAGCCAAGCCCGTCTTTTTCCAGGCAGAGATGGACGATCTGCCCAAGGTCACGCGCATCAATGTAGCTCCAGGCATTGCGCTTGCGCGTCATGGGATCGGCCATGAATCCCGGGAATAGGTCATACTCATGGGGCTCGATGACATTTCCGATACGCAGCGAGTAAATATCGGCGCCCGAACGCATGGCAAAGGCCCGCGCCGTTTTTTCATTGACCACCTTGGACAACCCATAACTGTCCATGGGATCGCTGTCGTAATCCTCCTCCAGCGGGAAATGGTGATAGTCCTTGTCGCCTTCGGCAAAACACACGCCATAGGTCGTCTCACTAGAGGCGATGATGATTTTGCGAATGCCAAGTTTCACCGCTGCCTCAATGACATTGTAGGTGCTGATCACATTGGCTGAATAGGTGACGTTGTCGGGCTGGATCAGGACTCGCGGGATTGCGGCGAAATGGACCACCGCATCAATTTTGGCAGGCCCTTTTCCGGTCTCATATCCCCGAAATCAAAATGCATGGACAGCGCGTTGAAAACCTGCCCGCTGTCGGTCACATCGGTAATCAGCGTATTCACGCCCGGGCAATCCAGCGGCTTGAGATCAAGATTGAGGATGTCATAGCCCTTGGCCTTGAGCCACGGCACAACATGGCGCCCGGCCTTGCCTGAACCGCCCGTGAAAACAATGCGCTTACTCATGGATTATCCTTTGCTGAATGATGGAATGGCGCATAATACAGGGCCAAATGGGGCGCTGGCGAGGACTAAAGTGGAGTAGAGACCAGCTACCTGCCGGAGCAAATTCCGGCGAAGTTGCATGACTTCGCCGACAAGGATTTGCTCCAATATATTGACGTGGCGCGATTCCTATTCGGCATAGTGATTTCACCATGCAGGGAAGCGCGCTAGACTTTCCACAGATTGATTCTGGCAACGGGGACTAAATGGCGCTTTCGAGCATGACGGGGTTTGCAACAAAGCTCGGGCGAAAAGGATGGCCTGTATTGGCAGTGGGAAATCAAGAGCGTGAACGGCAAGGCGCTTGATCTGCGCTGCCGCCTACCTTCAGGGCTTTGAGGCCCTTGAGGCGACCGCCCGCAGCATCCTGGCGCAACATATCAAACGCGGAAATCTGCAGGTGACACTGACCCTGAGCGGCAGCGTTTCGCGAGAAGCAATTGTCGTGAACGAAGCCGTTCTGGAGCAGGTCCTCGCCATTGCCGAAAAATTGCGCGATCGCATTGGCGGGGTGCCGCTCAGCGCCGTAGACCTCATGGGCCTTCGCGGCGTATTGGATGTGGTGCAGTCCACGCAAACCGAGGCCGAGATTGCAGCCCGCTTGGCAGATGTCTCAGGCTCGCTGGAAAAGGCAGCCGTTGCCCTCGACGTCGCGAGGCGTGCGGAAGGTGCCAGGCTTGCCACCGTGATTTTGGCCCAACTCGAAAAGATTGAAAGCCTCGTTATCGCCGCCCGCGATTGTCCGGCAAGGTCGGTGGAGGCCATAAGGCTGCGCTTGCAGGAGCAAATTGCAAGGCTGCTTGATACCGGTGCAGGCTTTGACAAGGACCGGTTGCATCAGGAGGCTATCCTGATTGCCACCCGAGCCGACATTCAGGAAGAACTGGACCGCCTCTTTGCCCACCTCGAGGCAGCTCGCGCCCTGATCGTCTCGCCCGAACCTGCCGGCCGAAAATTTGATTTTCTGGCCCAGGAATTTAACCGCGAAGCCAACACGCTGTGCTCCAAGGCCCTGGACAAGACCTTGACCGCTATTGGCCTTGAGCTGAAAACAGTCATCGATCAGATGCGCGAACAGGTGCAAAACATTGAGTAAGGTTATTCAGAAAACAGAGATTGCCCGAAGGGGCCTGCTGCTCGTCATGTCATCGCCCTCGGGTGCCGGCAAGACGACCCTGTCGCGCAAGCTCCTGGCTGCGGACAGGAACATTACCATGTCCGTGTCGGTCACAACGCGGGCACCGCGCCCCGGCGAAGTCGATGGCAAGGACTATCACTTCATCAGCAAGGAGCGTTTCGCCCAGATGCGCGACCGGAAAGAGCTGCTGGAATGGGCCGAGGTCTTCGGCAATTATTACGGCACTCCGCGCAAACCCGTTGACGAGGCGCTGGCGAAGGGCCGCGACGTGCTGTTTGATATTGATTGGCAGGGCACCCAGCAGATCGCCCAGGTGATGAAGGAAGACCTGGTGCGGATATTCATCCTGCCGCCCTCCTCGGATGAACTGCAAAACCGCCTCATCAACCGCGCCCAGGATTCCTCCACCGTTGTTGCCAAGCGCATGGCGGAAGCCTCAAACGAGATCAGCCACTGGGCGGAATATGATTATGTGATTGTGAATGACGAGCTTGAAGACTCGCACGCGCAGGTGATGGCTATCCTGAGCGCCGAGAGATTAAGGCGCAGACGCCGCGTGGGGCTGACCGAATTCGTCCGTGGCTTGACCAAGGGGCTGTAACCCTTGTTTTTGTCATCGCCCTTGCGGATTTCGAGATGCGAGAACAGGTTGACAATGGGTCTCCGCAACAAATGCGGGGATGACAATTTTATGTGGAATTGACGCCATCTCCCAGAACCTTCGCCAAACGTGCAAAATCATTTACCTGCAATTGCTCGGCCCGCAGTTCGGGATTGATGCCAAGTTCAGCAAGGATGGTTTCCGGAGTTTCAAACGCCCAGCGCAGGCTTGAGCGCAGCATTTTCCGTCTCTGCCCGAAAGCCGCTGCCGTCACCTTCTCCAGGTCTTTCACATCACAGGAAATATCAAAGGATTGTCGTGGAACAAGCTGAACAATGCTGGATGTGACTTTGGGGGCAGGCGTGAAGGCGCTGCGATTGACGTCAAAAAGTTTCTTTACCTCGCAGCGCCATTGGCAAAGTACAGACAGCCTGCCGTAGTCCTTGCCACCCGGTTTTGCCACAATGCGTTCGGCTACTTCCTTCTGAAACATCAGCGTGAGGGATGAGAACCATGGCGGCCAGGCGCTTTGCGTCAGCCAGCCCGTGAGCAGGGCGGTAGCAACATTGTAAGGCAGGTTGGCGACAATTTTTGCCGGGCCTGAAACAACCGCGGGCCAATCCATGGCAAGGGCATCATCGGCAATGACGCAAAGCCTGTCGGGGTAGGCCGCGGAAATTTCGGCAAGGGCGGGCAGGGTTCTCGCATCCCGCTCAATGGCAAGAACCCGTGTTGCTCCTTCCATCAGGAGCGCGCGCGTCAGCCCGCCGGGGCCGGGGCCAACTTCAACTATGGTGAAACCTTCCAGGGGCGCGGCACTGCGCGCAATCCTGCGCGGTGAGATTCAAGTCAAAAAGGAAATTCTGGCCCAGGCTTTTCTTTGCGCCCAGATCATAACGCGCGATGACGTCGCGAAGCGGCGGCAGCCCATCATCAGCGACGGACATGGGCTGCCATTTCACCTGCCAGTTTGAGCGCCGCAATGAGGCTTTGCGGGTTTGCCTTTCCCGTGCCGGCAATGCCAAGGGCCGTGCCATGGTCCGGCGAGGTGCGAATGAAAGGCAGGCCCAGGGTAACATTGACCCCGCCATGAAAATCCAAGGTCTTTACCGGGATCAGCGCCTGGTCATGATACATGCAGAGAATGGCATCGTAATTTGCGCGGGCTTCCTCATGAAACGCCGTGTCTGCCGGAAGCGGCCCCGCAACCGTCAATCCTTCGGCGCGCAACTGGTTTAGGGCAGGAATGATGATCGTCTGTTCTTCCCGGCCCATGGTGCCGTTTTCGCCCGCATGGGGATTGAGCCCGGTGAACGCAAGCCGCGGCCTCATGATGCCAAAATACTTCTGCAGGTCATTGGCCACAACATGGGCCTGGGAGACGATCAATGCCGGTGCTGAGGGCTGCCGGAACATCCTTGAAGGGAATGTGAACCGTCAGTGGAACGGCGCGAAGATCGCGGGCCACGAGCATCATGACCTCATGAAACCTTTGGCCTTGTCTTGCCGGCGAGCGCTGCCAGATAGTCCGTATGGCCCTGGTGCCTGAAGCCGGCGGAGTAAAGCGCTTCCTTCTGTATGGGATTGGTGACAAGGGCCGCGGCTTCGCCGGCCATCATGAGCGCCACGCCCTCGTCGATGGCAGCGATAACGCTCTTTGCCGTTGCCGGATCAATGATGCCGGGTTTGGGATGAACCGCAAGGGGCCGGTGCAGGATGGGCAAGGCTGAAGTGAAAATCCCTTGCGCTTCATCGGGCGCGGAAATTTTCATTGTGGCAATTGGAACGCCTGCCAAGGCAGCACGGCTGCTGAAGTAGTCACTGTCCCCGATCAGAAAAAATGTGGCAGCACTCACATCGCGCAATGCCAGCCACGCCTTGGCGGTGATCTCTGGCGCAATGCCTGCTGGCTCCCCACACGTGAGGGCAATCGGATTAGGGTTTGGTGTGGGCGGCCCCATGGTCAAGGTTGCGCGTAGGCCGGGTCTTTGTATTCGATCAAAGCCGTTTTGCGCATGATTTTCAGGTATTTTTCTTCGACAGCGTCGTATTTCTCATTTGAGACAGCCGCTTCAACCTGCTGGCGTGTGGGCAATTCATATTTTGGTTTGCGAGGTTGAATGGTGCGTTTGCTGCAGAAGCCGATGACCTGAATTCCCTTTGGTCCGCGGGCCGGTCCTATCGCTTTTCCTGGCCCAACCTTGTCAAGGGCCTGCTTCATCGGCTTGGGAATTTTTGCCACAACCGCATCAATCGGTTTGCCTATTTTGACATTGAAGATTCCCGAAGCTGCCGCGCGCGCCGTATTGCATCCCTTGAAATTCTTCATGAGTTGGACGGCTTCAACGGCACGGGCCTGCCGCAGCATGGAATCATCCGCCGCCTCAACCGGCAAATCGATTTCAAGAATATTGTAGACTTGCACCGCCTTCATGCGTGGGTCGTTCATGATGGTGCTGACTCTTTGTTCCAGGTCTTGCTTTATTTCGGCATATTTCTTGTCAACTTCGGCGGGCTCCACCTTGATCTTGACCTTATATTTCCCACTCAGGATTCTCGCAAAGGCGATTTGCGCGGCCACATACTGCTTCAGGGAAGATATCGCAATTCCCTGCGCTTGGAGTTTGGTGCGGAGCCCTGCCGCGTCTGTATTCAACCCCTTGGCAACGCGCCCCATTTGGGCGTCTATTTCCTTGTCAGTGGCATTGACTTTATATTTTGTGCCTTCAGCAATCTTGATAACCTCGTCCATCATCGTGTGAAGGGCCTTCTTGCGGGCGTCACTGCCAGCCTGCTTGATGCCAAGGATTTCCTGCAGGCGTAGCCGCTGGTCAATATCAAAACTGGTTATTGGGATGTCGTTGACCGTGGCCACTATGCCTTGACCAGCGGCACGGGCGGAATTCTGGTTGCCGTCCAGCAAACTACAACGCACACAACAGGGCCGCCAAACAATAGATAGTCTTGGTCATTAATTTCTCACTCAGAGGCCGGCGGAAAAGCCAGTCTGGCCAATGGTCCGCAACTCCACAGAAAATTTCAGCGCCCGGTCTGTTTCGTCGCTGTCATCCTCCTTGTTGGTTTCCGAATATGTCAATTTTGCGCTCATGCAGTCGCAGTCAAAGGCGATGCCAATGGATTTGCTCCGAAACACATCCTCGGCCAAATCATACTTTACGCCGCCAAACAGGCTCCACGCCTCGGTAAATCTGAAGCTGGCATCGCTCTCAATCTGCTCGATGGTTTCTTCGCGGCCCGCACTTGGCTCGCTATCGAGATAGATATAGCCAAGAGAGGTTGAAAACCTGTCGAGGGTGAAATTGGCGAATGCCTCCTGGACGTTGATGCTGGAGAGGTCTTCTTCTACCCGCGCCTGATACGAAAGCCCCAGATTGTCCCAGGGCTGGAACACGAATAGCACCGACCAGGTCGGACTTGCTGCCCTCCAGTCCGGAGCCCAAATCAAAACTGTTCTCGCCGGCAATGTGAAAGGATTCGCCAAGGCTCATCCGCACTGAGCCGCCATTGTCAGCAAGGAATGAATAGAGCAGGCCGACATTGGCACGGGTGCCGCCTTCATAACGGTCATAGCCGGTGAAGCGGTCGTGGAGAAACAGGCTGCTGCTGTCAAAATTCACGCTGATGGCATCTTCATTGCCAATTTTATCTTCGTCCGTTTCATTGGTTGCCGCAATGGCCTGGAACACGGGCGTCAATATGCTTTGGCCAAAGTCATAAGACGCGATGAAAGGCCAGCGCAAGTCAATTCCGGCCGAAGGCAGAATGCGGCCGGTAACCTCTTCGTCCTGAAACCCGCCGACGCCGTCTGGCAGGTTGTTGGTGATGTAGAGGTCGCTGCGCATTTTTGCAAAAGGTGTAATGACCTGCCCGGCGCCTGTCGTCATTTGTTTTTGCCAATTGATGTTGGCGACAGCTCGGGTCTGGTCCGTGCCATGATTGATTGTATCGTAGGGCGTTCCCGGGTCATCGCGCGAAAGCGAATAGGCGCTGACGTCAAAGCTCAATTCGCCGCCAAGCACCGCCTGATCCAAGTGTGTACTCCGAATTGATGTAGGGCAGCACAAGAGGGAAATCATCCTGATCTTCCTCCAGCGACAGGGTTCTGAAATGAAGGGCTTGCGCCGAAAAATAATTGCGGTCGTCCATTCCCGGTGAGATAGAGCTTGCTGGTGGCCAGGTCCCGGTCATCGAAATCATACTTGTCGAGGAAAGTTTTATCGCTGGTAAGTGTCCCGTCCCAGCCCCAGTCCCATGTATCGTTCAGCCTGAAATTGCCATCCGTCGTCACGGCGCCGCGCCATCTGCTATCGCCTGGATAGTCGGTTTCAGTTAACTGATAAACCCCATAGCCACGAACCTTATAGCTTCCTGATTTCAGGCGCTGGCGAAATTCCACATCGGCCACCGGGCCTTGCTTTGTTGTCCACATGGGACGGAAGGTTAGATCAGCGCTAGGACCGAGTTCCCAGAAGTAGGGCGTCGTGACCCCGAAACCATAAGTGCTGCCCGAACTGAAGCTTGGCAGCAAGAACCCCGTGCGCCGCTTGACAGTTGGGTCCGGCATCGACGCATAAGGCAACCAGGCTACCGGAACGCCGCCGATCTTGAGCGTCGGATTGGTATGATAAAGGTTTTTTGCCTTTTCATCGTGAACCGTTTTCGTGGTCGTAATTTCCCAAAGCGGCGCGCCTCCGTCGGTAGAGCAATCCTTGCACGCCGTATAGCTCGCACGCTCATAAATCGTGATGCCGCCTTCTTGCCGCGTCGCGTATTCCGCCGTGATCGTCACATCATTGGTGAGAAGGAGCGCGCAGGTGCTTGGCAAAGCCTTCCTTGAACTTGTTAAACAAATCAGCGGTTTCGGCTTGCAGGATGTTGCCGTTGGGCTCGCGCAGCTCCACCGAACCATTCGCCTTGAAGCTGTCGCCATCCTGGTCATAGACAACCTTGGTGGCCACCAGAACATAGGGTCCATAGGTGATTCTCACCGTTCCCGTGGCTGTGGCAATCTTGCTCTTGCCCTCGAACGTAATGCGGTCCGCTACGACATCGACGCGCGTTCCAGCAATGGGTTTTTTCAATATTGGTTTGACGAATTCTTTTTTGACGATGGCTTGGGAGAGGGGGGCCGCCACAAGCATTGCGGCAACGCTGACGCAGATCAGCAACGCGCCACGGGAAACTAAAGTCCCCACGCCCAATGCCGTTTTTCTTGGAATTGCCGCGATCACCACGTCCCCAGCCAAATCACTCACAACACGTTACACTTTCTTAACTGGTTTCACACGCGCCGGGAAGCAAAGAATTCCGGCAATCTATGGGCTCAACATGTCCCCGAAAAGGCATGATTGTGGCGGGGCGGGGAAAGTCTTGCAGTTGAATAGCGCCGCCGAAGCAGCTAAGCAATTGCATAAGCAAATCAATGGAATAAATCATGAAAATCAATTTTTCGAGCGCTGCCCTGCCCAAGTCTGGAGTCCTTGTTGTTCTTGCCGATGAGAGTGGAAAATTGCTTCCCCTGGGGGCAATCGCCGACAAGCGTTGTAACGGTCAACTGACCAAAGCCATGAAAGCTTCAAAATTTGAGGGAAAGCGTGATTCTGTTCTGGATTGCCTGGCGCCGGGCGGAAGCTTTGACCGCATTTTGGTTGCAGGCCTGGGTTCCGCTGAGTCCTTGGGCGCAAGGGAAATGGAACTGCTCGGCGGCGTCATTGCCGGAGCCTTGCAAACCGCGAAGGCAAAGATGGCCAGCATCGCCGTAGAGCTTCCCGCCAAATCGAAAGTGAAACTGGAGGACGCTGCCGCCCTTTTCGCGTCTGGTGCCAGCCTTCGTGTCTACAGTTTTGACGGTTACAAATCCAAGAAACCGGAAAAGAATGGTGCGATAGATGGCCTGACGATTCTGTCTTCGGCGGCCGAAAAGGCGAAGAATGCCTTTCACCCTTTGAGCGCCATTCGTGAAGGCGTTCACCTGGCGCGCGACCTCGTCAACGAACCCGCCAATATTTTAGTCCCCATTGAATTTGCTGCACGCGCCAAGATGCTGAGCAAGAGCGGCGTGCAGGTTGAAATCTTGAATGGCGCTCAAATGAAAAAACTGGGCATGAACGCTTTGCTGGGCGTGGCGCAAGGCTCGCCCCATGAGGCCCGCTTGGTGGTGATGAAATGGAATGGCGGCAAGAAGGGCGACAAGCCCGTAGCCTTTATCGGCAAGGGCGTCACATTTGATACGGGCGGCGTTTCCATCAAGCCTGCGGCTGGCATGGAAGACATGAAAGGCGACATGGGAGGTGCAGCCTGCGTCACCGGCTTGATGCTGGCGCTCGCCAAACGTAAGGCCAAAGTAAATGCCATCGGCGCCATCGGCATTGTCGAAAACGCCATCGACGGCAAGGCCCAGCGCCCCGGCGATGTAGTGAAATCCATGTCGGGCCAAACCATTGCCGTGCTCAATACCGACGCGGAAGGCAGGCTCGTTCTTGCCGATGTGCTCTGGTACATCCAGGACCGCTTCAAGCCGAAATTCATGGTGAATCTGGCCACATTGACCGGCGCCATTCTAGTGGCCCTTGGCAAGGAGCATGCCGGGCTTTTCTCCAACAATGATGAATTGTCCACGCGCCTGTCGGAGGCAGGCATAGCGACCGGCGAAAAGGTCTGGCGCATGCCCTTGACGGCTGAATATGACAAGCTGATTGACCATGACGTGGCGGACATGAAAAACATCGGCGGCCGCAACGCGGGCTCGATTACCGCCGCGCAATTCCTTCAGCGCTTCGTGAACAAGGTTCCCTGGGCCCATCTCGATGTTGCGGGAACGGCGATGGATTCCATCAAGTCCCCGATCAACCAGAGCTGGGCCTCAGGCTGGGGCGTACGTTTGCTCAACCGGCTCGTGGCGGAGCATTACGAGAAGTAATTTCTCCTCCGGCGTTTGATTGACCCCTGATTGGACCTAAGCCAGCGATTTTCTCATCTGGAAGGTTGTCAGTTTCTGGCCGCGGAGCTTAACGGTTTGCTGAGTTATGACAGTAAACCCACGGCGCTCAAAAAAAGGCCGCGCCGAAAGGCTAGCCTCGGTATAGATCATGGCGAGAAACTGTTTACGCGCGGCAATTTCAACTGTGTTCAACAATGCAGACGCAATGCCCTGACCCTGAAATGCCGGATGAACAAACATCATGTCAAGATGTCCATCATCTTCAAGGTCGGAGAAGCCAACAGGCTCGCCGCCCATCTCGGCAATCCAGGTTGGTCTGCTGAGACGGGCTTTGCGCCATTCCTTCCGCTCGGTATGAGCCCAGGCATCAATTTGCGCGGGTGAGTAATGCTTGCTCGCTACTTCGCGTACCGATCTTTCAAATATGGCGATTACCGCATCAAGATCAGACGGCTGATATGGCCGTATGGAAACAGCAGCAGCCTGCACCATCACTCCGCCAAGGGCGGCGAACTGCTTGATGTAAACGCTGGATTTTTGGGAAGTGCATTCGTGCGCCGTCTGCCCAATGCCTCGGCCGTCTTGCTGCCCGCATTGACCACGTCAAATTTCGCCCGTGCGTTTTCCACATAATCCCGATTGGCAATCGCCCAGGAGCCCACTTGCTTGAGCGGACCAATCAGCGTGCGGCCAACCTCGGTCAATTCATAGTCCACCCGCGGCGGAATGGTGGGAAATACCGTGCGCGTAACCAAGCCATCGCGCTCCAGCCCACGCAAGGTCAAAGACAGCATGCGTTGTGAGATGGCGCTGACGGCCCGGCGGATTTCATTGAAGCGCATGGGGCCGTTGGACAAAAGCCCGACGATGTAAACCGTCCATTTGTCCCCGATGCGGGCGAGCACATCCGCCACGGCGCGGCAGTTGCCGCTATCAGTATTGATACCTGGTTCCATAAATGTGCCTCCTTGTGTTACAGATAAGAGTTTCATATGTAGCGTTGGTTACATTACGATACCAGAGAACAAATAGCAACTGGACTCTGGGATTTCAACCCGCACACAAAGGAAACCGTCATGAACAGTCTCTGGGACCCCATCAAACTTGGAAATATCACGCTGCCGCATCGCTTTGCCATGGCTCCGATGACCAGAAGCCGTGCCAAACCGGATGGCACACCCGGCGATCTTGCCGCGGAATATTACGCGCAGCGGGCTTCGCTAGGCCTGATCATAACCGAGGGCACACAGCCATCCGACGATGGCCAAGGCTATACCACAACGCCCGGAATCTATACCGATGCCCATGTCGCGGGCTGGAAAAAGGTGACCTCGGCGGTTCACAAGGCGGGCGGCAGGATATTCATCCAGTTAATGCATGCCGGGCCGGATGGCCCACCCGGACAACACCCCCCACCACCGGCAGCCGGTCGCCCCTTCAGCCGTGGCTCCCGGCCAGCAGATGTTCACCCCCACCGGCATGCAGGACGCCCCAACGCCGCGCGCCCTGACGACTGAGGAGATTAAGGCGACCGTGCAGGATTTCCGCCATGCGGCCAAGCGCGCCATCGAAGCCGGTGCGGACGGTGTCGAGATCCATGGCGCGAATGGCTATCTGATCCAGCAGTTCTTCGCGCCAAACGCCAATCTGCGCACCGATGAATACGGTGGTTCGATCGGAAACCGCGCCCGCTTTGCCATTGAAGTGGCAACTGCCATTGCCGACGGAGATTGGCGCCGGAGCGGACGGGCTTCCGGATTTCGCCCGGCATGCCAATTGGCGGCCTGGTGGAAGGCAAAGAAGGCCCGAGCTCTATCGCTACCTTGTTGCCGAACTCGACAAGCTCAAGCTCGCCTATCTGCACTTCATCCATGATGGTGACGAAGCGCTGGCGAAGGATATCCGCAAAAGCTGGTCCAGCTCGCTTCTGCTCTTGCGGACCAAGCGCAGCCGCGAAGCGTTGGGCGACGACGTGGAGGTTGGCTTGGCCGATGTTGTGCCAATTGGAAAATGGGCCCTGGCCAATCCGGACTTTGTCGAACGGTTCCGCAATGGCGCGGAACTCAATGCCCCCGACTTTACAACTCTGTTCGGCGGTGGCGCCAAGGGCTACATCGATTACCCCGCACTGGCGTGACCTGACGCCTTACTTTTTCGGGACCGCTGCAAGGCGGTCCCGGTAGGCCCGCAGGCCGAGATAATAATTTACGATCGCATCCTCATAGCGCTCGGTACTTGCCCTGACGCGCGGCTTCATCGATTTTGCCCTTCCGGAAATCCCGCGCCGAAATCTTGCGGTCCTTTCTCAGCCCCGCGCCGCAAATCTTCAAGCAACCGCCGAACCTCTTCCAGTTCAGGCCGCATGGCATCCTCAATATCCAGGTTCAGAAGCGAAATGCCGTAGAGCGGGTTGTCCCCATCTGCGATCATGGCCTCGCCGGCGTAGTCCACCATGGCAACACATTGGCCGGGTGCTGGTTTGGCGGGAGCGCAGACCGCACTGCAATTCTCCGCAACAGCTGTGGCGCAACAATTGCACAGGCTTGCGGCATTCACCGGTGCCGATGTCAAAAACAGGCCCAAGTGGCCAACCCCAAAAATATCCGCATCGCTCATCCCCCACAGAATCGCCAGTGAACTCTAGCGCGAAATTCTGGCCAGAGCAAACTTTCGCGCTTGATATCAAGGGCTGGCTGGGCTGAAACGGGCCATGACCGAAATCATGTTCTATCACCTCGAGCACAAGCCCTGGGAGCAGGTGTTGCCCAGGCAACTTGCCACCGCACTGGAGCGTGGCTGGCGCTGCGTGGTCCAGGTTGGACGTGAAGAGCGTGTTGAAGAGATTTCCGAACTCTTGTGGAAAAATGACGCCGATATTTTTCTGACCCACGGAACCAGGGCCGATGGCATGGCGGAACGGCAGCCGATCTGGCTGACGTCCGAACCTGAAAATCCCAACGCGGCAACCGTGCGGTTTTTCATCGAGGGCGCCGCCGTTGGAGATGTATCGGGATTGGACCGCGCCGTTATCCTGTTTGATGGGCGCGATGAAACCGCGGTTGCATCGGCACGCAATGAATGGAAGCGCCTGAAAGCCGAAGGCCACGAGATTTCCTACTGGCAGCAGGATGAAAACCATCGCTGGCAAAATAAGTCGAAATCCGGCGACGTGATTGGCCTTAAGCCTTCGATCCATTTGATCCGACCCACAGTATTGCCAGTCCCAACACTGTGGAAATGATCGATCCCGCAATGACCCCGACCCGCACCGCATCGATTTGCCCGGGCGTGTCAAAGGCAAGTGTGCCGATGAACAGGCTCATGGTGAAGCCAATGCCGGCAAGACAGCCGACGCCGTCAAGTGTGTCCAGTTGGCACGCTCAGGCAGTTTTGCAATACCCAGGGATACACACGCAAATACTGCCAAGAGAATGCCCAAGGGTTTCCCAAACACCAGGCCCGCTAGCGATGCCAAGCGGCACGGAAGATGTGAGCGCCTCCATCGACAGTCCGGCCAGCGGTATGCCCGCATTGGCAAAGGCAAACAGCGGCAGGATGAGAAATTTCACATAAGGATGAAGGCCTTCTTCAAGCGCATGGATGAAGTTTGAACCGTCTCTGCGCACAGCGGAATGGTCATGGCCAGCGCGACGCCGGCAAGCGTGGCATGCACGCCAGACTTCAACACGAACACCCACATGGCAAAGCCCAGGAAAAATAGGGCGCCGTTCTGTCGATGCGCAGCCGGTTGAGAATAATCAAGAGAAGCAAACGCAACGCCCGCAAGGCCAAGCCCAATGAGCGAAAGATCAGACGTATAGAAAATCGCGATGATGACAATGGCGCCGAGGTCATCGAGGGTTGCCAAGGTGAGCAGAAAAACCTTCAGCGACAACGGCACGCGCGAGCCCACGAGGGCCAGCGCGCCAAGCGCAAAGGCGATATCGGTGGCCGCAGGAATGGCCCAACCTGCAGTGGTTTCCGGCATTTCCCAGATTGAAGAAAACATAGATCAGGGCCGGCGCAGCATGCCGCCAAGCGCTGCCATGGCGGGCAGGGTGATCTGTTCGCGCGACGACAGGTTCCCCTGCAGAACTTCCCGCTTGATTTCCAGTCCCACGAGAAAGAAGAAAATGGCCATGAGGCCGTCGTTGATCCAGTGGACCAGGGTCTTGTTCAGCCCGATGCCGCCAATTTGAATCGAGACCGGGAGTTCCAGAAAATGATCATAGAATTCGGCAAAGCCGATGTTGGTCACGATGAGTGCAGCAAGCGGCGGCGAGGACGAGGATAAGGCCAGCCGTGGCTTCATGATTGATGAAGCGTATCAGGGCTGATTGGTCATTCATGTCAGAACAGCGCCGAATTGATGAACATGTGCGCGAAGATGCTTGCGACATAGCCCAGCGCAATGGCCCAGCTCCATTTCAAATGGCTGAAGAAAGTGTAGTGCCCGCGTGCCTGACCCATGAGGGCCACGCCCGCTGCAGAACCGATCGAAAGCAGGCTGCCGCCCACGCCCGCGGTGAGGGTGACGAGCAGCCACTGGCCATCGCTCATGGCCGGGTTCATGGTGAGTACCGCGAACATCAGGGGGATATTGTCGACGATGGCTGACAAAACGCCGATGGCGATGTTTGCGGTCGTGGCGCCGAGATCCACATAAAGAAACTGGCTCGCCATGGCGAGATAGCCCATGACGCCGAGGCCGCCCACGGCGAATATGATGCCGAAGAAGAACAGCAGCGTGTCCCATTCGACGCGCTCGATTTGCTTGAAGGAGTTCAGCACCATGTCGTCGTTCCCGAGGCGCGCGCCCTTGCGCTGCAGGAAATACGACCACACCTGCAGGTAGCCCAGGCCCAGCATCATGCCGAGCGCGGGCGGCAGATGCAGGAAGTTCCGGAAGGCAACGGCCGTCGCAATGGTCAATGCAAACAAAACAATCACGCCATTTGCCCCGGGCTTGGGGCGCACCGTTTCGGTGCTCGCCGCAGGTGTTTCATGGGGAATGGCAAATTGCATGAAGAGGGCAGGCACCAGCCAGTTTATCAGCGATGGAACGAAGAGCACGAAGAATTCAAAGAAGGTGAGCTTGTTCTTCTGCCAAACCATCAGGGTTGTGATGTCGCCGAAGGGCGAGAAGGCCCCGCCGGCATTGGCCGCCACCACAATGCTGATGCAGGAGATGACGATGAATTTCGGTCGAACTCTTGCCGATCGCCAGAACCACCGCGCCCATGACCAGCGACGTTGTCAGATTGTCGAGAACCCCCGAAAGGAAAAATGCCAACGTGCCGGTAAGCCAGAACAGGTTGCGGTAGGATAGATTCCTGCGAGGTCAGCTTCACCCGCAGCACATCGAACACCCGGCGCTCTTCCAGCGTATTCACATAGGTGATGGCGACCAGCAGAAACAGGAACAGTTCGCCATATTCCATGATCACATGCTGCGCGGCGGTCTTCCGCCTGTTCGCCCATGCCGGCTGCCGCATAGGCCATGCCGATCAGCGCCCAGATCAAACCCGCAGCCATGAGCACAGGCTTGGATTTGCGGAGCTGCGTTGTTTCTTCAAAAATGACCAGGACGTAGGCGATCACGAAAATGGCCAGGGCGAGATAGCCGAACCAGCTCTCGGTGAGATTAAGCATTCAAGGTGCTTTCATGCAGTTCCAGCCAATGGGTTTCTTCCCGTTCCAGCTCGGACTTCAAAGCGGCTCTTGAGCCGGGCAAAGTCCGCTGCCTTCTTGGGTTCCTGGATATAGATCGTATGATCGGCCAGCGCCTGCTCAAGCAAGATGATCTTGTCCTTGATCTTCAGCATCTTGAGATCAAGTTCCTGGATCTTTTTCTTGATGACCGGAGTCATCAGTTTTTTGAGCGGCTTTGCGGCAGGAGCCGCAGCCTTTTCCACTTTCTTCACGGCAGCCGCACGGCCCAGCACGATATCCGTATATTCATCCATGTCGCCATCAAAGGGCTTCACCGTGCCATCCCTGACAAGCCACAACTGGTCGGCGCAGGTTTCGATGATGTGGCGGTCATGGCTGATGAGAATGACGGCGCCTTCGTAATCATTGATCGCCATGATGAGGGCTTCGCGGCTGTCGACATCGAGATGGTTGGTGGGTTCGTCGAGGATGAGAATATGCGGGCCATGGAAGGTGGCCAGCATGAACAGCAGGCGCGCCTTCTCGCCGCCCGAAAGGGTCGAGCATTTGGAATCGGCCAGTGCCGCGCCGAAACCCGCAGCACCGATCTTGGCGCGCCGCTGTGAAACCGTGGCATCGGGCATCAGCGCCGAAATATATTCGTAAGGCGACAAGTCCTCCGACAATTCATCGAACTGATGCTGGGCGAAATAGCCCATGGTGATGCGCGGCGGATGGCGCATTTCGCCGGCTGATACCTGCAGCTTGCCGCAGAGCAGCTTGGCAAAAGTCGATTTGCCGTTGCCGTTGGAACCCAGAAGCGCAATCCGGTCATCCGGATCAAGCCGCAGCGTGATGTTGTTCAGAACCGGCTGGCCATCGCCATAGCCAACGGACGCCTTGTCCCAGCGCACCAGCGGCGGCGCCAGGGCGCTTCTCCGGATTTGGAAACAGGAAAGGGGCCACGCGGTCCTCGACCACGTCGGCGATGGGCTCAAGCTTTGCCAACGCCTTGAGGCGGCTCTGCGCCTGCCGCGCCTTGGAAGCCTTGTAGCGGAAGCGGTCGACGAAGGCCTGCATGTGGTCGCGCTGCTCTTCCTGCTTCTTCTTCAGTTTCAGGGTCAGTGCCTGCTGCTCGCGCCGCTGGCGCTCGAAGTTGTCGTAGTTGCCCAGGTAGATCGTGAGCTTGCCCTGGTCGAGATGCAGAATGGAATCGACCGCCTCATTGAGCAGGTCGCGGTCATGGCTCACCATCAGAATGGTGTGCGGATAATTGCGGATGAAGCTCTTGAGCCAGATCGTGCCTTCAAGATCGAGATAGTTGGTCGGCTCGTCGAGAAGCAGAACATCGGGCGCGGCAAACAGGGCCGCGGCCAGCGCAACGCGCATGCGCCAGCCGCCCGAAAGCGCCGAGCAGGGGCCATTCTGCGCCTCTTCGCTGAAGCCGAGGCCCGCCAGGATGATGGCGGCCCGGGCCGGGGCCGAATGGGCGTCGATATCGGCCAGCCGGATCTGGATTTCCGCAATGCGGTGCGGATCGGTTGCCGTTTCGGCCTCGGCGAGCAGGGCTTCCCGCTCCTTGTCGCCGGCCATAACCGTATCGAGCAGGCTTTCCGGGCCGCCCGGGGCTTCCTGCGCCACCGTGCCGATGCGGGCGTTTTTCGGCACGCTGGCCGAACCTGCCTCGGAGATCAGATCGCCGAGGATAAGCTGCAAAAGCGTCGATTTACCCGTGCCGTTGCGCCCCACAAGGCCCACCTTGTGGCCATCCGGCAGGGAGGCCGAGGCCCCCTCAAGCAGGAGCCTTCCGCCGATTCGAAAGGTGAGATTGTTGATTTGTAACATGGAGCGGCGTTCTAGCGGGAGAATGCGGGCTGGGGAACCCACATTATCGCATTGACAGGATCTATGTTGCGCTGCACAAATTGCCGCGCGGCGTGAGGTGCGCCACTCAAAAGGACTGACGAGATGAACAAGATGGTTCAAGTGGCTGCCGAAGAGGCTGCCTATATTGACGAGATCACCATCATGCTCCGCGATCTCCTGCGCCAGGTCATTCGCCTGCGCGAACCCTCCGTCCTGAGCGTCATCGACGAGCCGGAGGAGGCCGCCGGCATTCCGCCCCATCTCATTGAACATGCCCTCCAGGCCATCGGCATCTGGCTGCAGCTTCTCAACATTGCCGAGGAAAACGCCGCCATCCGCAATCGCCGCCAGTATGAAAAGCAGGGCGGGCCTGATGTGGTGATGGGCTCACTGTCCCATGCCTTTTCCCAGATTGCAGCCTTCGGCGTGGCCCCCGAAAATGTCCAGAAGGCCCTGGACACGATTGACGTTCAGCCCACCATCACGGCGCACCCGACCGAGGCCAAGCGCGTCACGGTGCTCGAAATTCACCGCCGCATCTATTTGAAGCTCTATGAACTCGAAAGCCCGCGCTGGACGCCGCGCGAGCGCAAGGCCCTGCTTGATCTCCTGCGCAATGAAATCGATCTGCTCTGGATGACCGGCGAAATCCGGATTGAAAAGCCAACCGTTGAATCGGAAATTTCCTGGGGCCTGCATTTTTTCCGCGAGGCCCTGTTCGACCGCACCGCCTCGCTTTGCGATCTCATGGAATCCGCCCTGCAGCGCCACTATCCGGAACTGCGAAGCCGGGTGCGTCCGCCGTTGAAGTTTTCCTCCTGGATTGGCGGCGATCGGGACGGCAATCCCTTTGTGACTGTCGTCACCACGCGCAACGCCTTGATGGAAAATCGCAAAGCCGCGGTTGAACGGCTGGACAAGCGCCTGATGGAATTGATCCAGCTCATTTCGCTCAGCGACAATGAAGTGAGTTTTTCCGCTGAATTCACCGCTCGGCTGGCGCTGCAGCTGGAAGCCAGCGGACAGGGCGAAAGCATCAGGCAGCGCAATCCGCACGAACCCTTCCGCCAGCTCTTCAGTGCCCTGAGAATTCGCCTGAAGGAAATGCCGGGGGCAACGCCTTTTGGCAATGTTGCCGAGTTCATCGCAGAACTTGCCGCTGCGGAGCGGGCACTCGTTGATGTGAAAGCGGTGAGCATTGCCGCCACTCTCGTGCGGCCCGTGCGCTGGGAAGCGGAAATATTCGGCTTTCGCACCGTAAGCCTCGATATCCGTCAGAACACTACGGTGACGAACCGGGTGCTGCAGGAAATCTGGCACAAGATGAATCCGGTTGCGAAGGTAACGGTTCCCAAGGATGGCAGTCCGGAATGGACTGCATGGATCGTGGACGAACTCAACAAGCCCCTGGGTTTCTTGCCAAATTTCTTCGGCGTTTCCGAAGAAACGCGCGAACTGCTCGATCTCCTCTATCTCATCCGCGAAACCCTGGATGGGCCCGATCCGCAGTCCATCGGCACTTTTATTCTCTCGATGACGCGCTCCGCCGCCGATGTGCTGGGGCTTTATTTGCTCGCCAAATACTGCGGTCTGTTCCGCGATGATACCAGCAGCGAAAGCTGCAGGCTTCGCAATCGTGCCGCTCTTTGAAACCATTGACGACCTGCGCGCCGGTCCCGCCATCATGAAGGAACTCTTGGCCACCGGCGTGGTGAAGAAGTCCGTGAGCGACAACGGCGGCCGGCAGGAAATCATGCTGGGCTATTCCGACAGCAACAAGGACGGCGGCTTCTTCTGCGCCAGCTTCGAATTGTTTGAAGCCCAGCGGCGGCTTATTCGCATTGGCAAGCAGGCGGACGTGGAGATCAGCTTCTTCCATGGCCGCGGCGGTTCGGTGAGCCGGGGTGGCGCGCCAACCGGGCCGCGCCATCGCCGCGCAGCCCGCAGGCACCATCAACGGCCACATGCGCGTGACCGAGCAGGGCGAAGTCGTTTCCTCCAAATTCGCCAACCGCGGAACGGCACTGAACAATCTGGAAGTGTTGACCTCAAGCATTCTGGTCCACACGCTGAAGTCGGGCGAGGAACCGGAGCTGCGCATCAATCCGGAGCATCAGAAGGCAGTTGAGGAAATCGCCAGCCTGTCCTTCAAGGCCTATCGCAAGCTGGCCGAGGACAAGGCCTTGCTCACGTATTTCCACGCCGCAAGCCCGGTTGAGGAATTGGCGCTCCTGAAAATCGGCTCGCGCCCGGCGCGCCGTTTCGGCGCCAAGGGCATTGAGGATCTGCGCGCCATTCCCTGGGTCTTCGCCTGGAGCCAGAACCGCCATGTGCTCACCGGTTGGTATGGGCTGGGTTACGCGCTTGACGACTTCCTCTCGGCCCGCGGCCCCCAGGGCCTCGTCTTGCTGCGCGACATGTTCAACAAGTCGCGCGGTTTTAGGCTCGCCGTCGACGAAGTGGAAAAATCCCTGTTTCTCGCCGACATGCGCGTCGCCGAGAAATATGCCGAACTGGTGCCGGACCGCATTGATGCGGAGCGCATTTTCGCCGTCATCAGCCACGAGCACCGCCGCACCAGCCGCGCCATTCTTGAGCTCACCGGAGAGAAAGTTCTTTGCGAACGCTTTCAGGGTCTCTGGCGGCGTTTTGAACGGGTGCGCCCCATGGTTGACCGGGCCAATCTCTGGCAGGTGCAGTTGCTCCGCCAGAGCACGTGAGGCAAAGGACGACGAGAGGCTGAACATGCCGCTGCTGATGACCATGAATTGCGTCGCCGGTGGCCTCGGCTGGACGGGCTGAATATCCCCCTTGTAGTCTTTCCCCATTTTCGGTGTATGTTCCGTATCAAGACAAAAAACCGGGAGAAAATGATGACGCAGACCAAACGTAGTTTCCTCGCTGCTTGCCGCTTTGCTGGCTTTCTCGACCTCGGCCATGTCCGCTGACATGATCGGCAATTGCGAATTGTCCGGCGCCAAAGGGCTCGATCCCCATCGCCACTCCGGCCAAGCCCGGCCAGCTTACGGTCCAGGTTTCCCTGCCGGCGCCGATCTGGTGGAATGGCGATACGCCGGAAGCCATCAAGGATGGCATGGAATATTGCATGGCCGCCGAAATCGCCTGGCGCGCCGGCTACGACAAGCTGGAAGTCGTCAATGTCGGCTGGGACCCGCTGGTCACCGGCCAGACCTCGGGTTACGACCTCGCCCTCTCGGAGGTTTCCATCACCGAAGACCGCAAGAAGGTGGTCGATTTCTCCATCCCCTATTTCAATTCGGATATTGGTGTGCTCACCCGCGCCGATGCGCCGGTCGATGCAACAAGCATCAAGACGCAAAAGTCGGTGTGCAGCAGGCAACGACGGGTGCCGCATTTGCCACCGACAAGCTCGGCCTGACCAATGTGCAGATCTATCCCGACCAGGGCGACATGTTCACCGCCCTTCGCGCCGGCCAGATCGATGCGGCAATGACCGACACCTCCATTGCCTTGGCCGAGGAGAAAAGCACGGAAGGAAAATCCATCGTGGTTGGCCAGTACAAGACCGGCGAGACCTATGGCGCGATTTACGAAAAGGGTTCGGCCAATGCGGCCACCATCGACAAGATCATCCAGTCGATGATCGATGACGGCACGATGTCGAAGCTCGCCGACAAATATCTTGCTGCGGTCTGGGGCAAGGATCCGGCGACAATTCCCTATTTCGAATGACATTTACGCTGGAACCCCCGCACTGTCGCGGGGGTTTCTATTAGCACTCAGGCCAAACATTGAACGCGCCGAAACCTCCTGACAGAATTCCCAACGCCGCCGCGCGGATCAGCGTTCTTGCCGTATGGTTTGCCGGCCTCTGCGTGGTGGCAGCCTTTGGCGCCACCGCTCTGGTGCGCGATTGCCTTGCGGGGCCTCGATTTCTATGGACTGGCCTGGGAGTTGTTATTTGGCATTGTCGTGCTGCTGGCATGTCTGACGTTTATTCCGGCCCTCAAGGCGCTAAGAAAATCAACCGTCGCAAGCGCTGCCTTTGCCAAAAACGATCTCGTCGTAACGCGCATTGCTACGTCGGAGGCCCGCGATTCCGCCTGGCTCACCTTCGGCTGGGGCAGCTTCGGCCTCGTGGCTCTGGCCTTCATCTGTTTCGTGCTCACCAATGACGCGGCGGTCGGCAAGACATTTTTCTTTCTGCCCCTGATGCTCGAGAAATGGTGGCTGGTGACAAAGTCATTTCTGTCAACAACCTGTTCATCTTTGTCGTTGCCGAGATATTGGTGCTGGTCTGGGGCTTGGTGGTGGCCCTGGCGCGCATGCTGCCAGGCCCGGCGGGCCAGCCCATCCGCGCGCTGGCCATCATCTATTGCGATGTTTTCCGCGGCCTTCCCGCCGTCGTCACGCTGTATCTCGTCGGCTTCGGCATTCCGATTTCCGGTCTTCCCGATCTCATCGTGCCGAAAATTATCGGGTCTGTTCGTGGATCTTTCCGTGCATGACCCCGGCCGAATTCAAGACGGCAACGCGGATCCCGGTGATCTGGTAGTGCATCCTGGCTCTGACCCTGACCTATGGCGCCTATGTCGCCGAAGTCTATCGCGCCGGCATCGAAAGCATCCACTGGAGCCAGGTTGCCGCCGCGCGCTCCCTCGGCCTCTCCTACATGCAGACCATGCGCTATGTCGTGGTGCCGCAGGCGGTGCGCCGCATCATGGCGCCACTGCTCAATGATTTCATCGGACTGCAGAAGGATACGGCCCTTGTGCAGGTGATCGGCGTCATCGACGCCTTCAACCAGTCGCGCATCATCGCCTCCAATGCCTTCAATCTCTCGGCGGTGACAATCGTGGCAATCCTCTTTGTGCTGATCACCATTCCGCAGGCGCGCTTCGTCGACAAGCTCATCGAGCGCGACAATGCCCGCATCAGGGCAGGGGGCTGACATGGCATTCCTTGAAATGAAAAATGTTGAAAAGGAATTTGGATCGATCCGCGTGCTGCGCGGCATCAATCTGGAGGTGAATGAGCATCAGGTCGTTTGCCTGATCGGCCCGTCGGGCTGCGGCAAGTCCACCCTCCTGCGCTGCATCAACGGCCTTGAAAAAATCCAGGGCGGCGAAATTCGGCTCGAGAATGATCGCGTTTCCGGGCCTGGCGTCGATGTGAACAGGCTGCGCCAGCAGGTCGGCATTGTCTTCCAAAGCTTCAATCTGTTTCCGCACATGAGCGTGCTTGAGAACGTAACGCTCGCCCCCACCAAGGTGCTGAAGATGGGGAAGCCAGCCGCCGATGAGCGCGCCATGGTTCTTCTGAAACGCATCGGCCTTGAAGCCAAGGCGAATGAATATCCCGATCGCCTGTCGGGCGGCCAGCAGCAGCGCGTGGCGATCGTCAGGGCCCTGGCCATGGAGCCGAAGCTCATGCTGCTGGATGAGATTACCTCCGCACTTGATCCCGAACTGGTCTCGGAGGTTCTGAACATCGTGCGCGATCTCGCCAACCAGGGCATGACCATGCTGCTCGCCACCCATGAAATGGGCTTTGCCCGCGAAGTCGCCTCCAAGGTGTGCTTTCTCTATGAAGGCGTGGTGCACGAGGAAGGCCCGCCGGAAGAGCTTTTCGGCGAACCCAGGGAAGAGCGCACCCGGGCATTTCTGAAGCGCATCATCGAGGCCGGTCGCCTCTAATTCCGCTTTGCCTGGAACAATTTCCGCCGATTGGCGTTCAGACTTGTGGCAAAAGTACGCAATTGTCCCATAGTTCCGCCGCATACGTCCCCTAAATCCGGGCGGAATCAACAGTTTGGCGTGCAAATCGTCGCATATCCTCGGAGGAAATATATGAAGTTTCTACCCCTGACCGCCAGCCTTATGGCTTTGGCCCTGTTTTCAGCTCCGGCTTTTTCCCAGGAGGAAGTCCCGGCCCAGGAACAACCGCCGGCTGCTGTTGAAGAATCTGCGCCGCAAGTTCCGGAAGAAGTCTTGGTCCTGCTTAATGACACCAGGCCTCTTACGGAGCTTTCAGTTGAGGAGTTGGGCGCGCGTGCCAAGCAGGCCCGCAATTTCTCGAAAATGAAAGGCCTCCCGTCTGAGACGCGCGATCAGCTTCAGGCCATTGCCCAGGCGGCGCGTGGTGAAATAGCCGCTCGCGAGCAACAGGCCGCCCAGCCTGAAGCACCAGCGGCGGAACAGCCACCAGCGGCGGAACAGCCTGCGGCACCAGCCACTGCGGAGCAACCACCAGTTGAAGCGCCAGCAGAACAGCCTGCCGAGACCGCGGCCCCTGCGACCCCGGAACTTCCGCCCGATGTGGCCAAACTCCTGAATGATCAAAGGCCGCTCAGTGAACTCAGCACCAAGGAACTGAATCACCGCTTCAAGACAGCCCGCCAATTTTCCAAGGCCAAGAAACTGCCGGACGAAACCAGGGCCCAATTGACCGGGATCGTGAAAGCGGTCCGCGAAGAAATGCTGGCCCGCGAGACGGCCGTCCAGAAGGTTCCAGAACCACAGGTGCAGCCGGAAACTGCTGAACAGCCACCTGCAACAGAACAACCGCCCGTAGCGGAACAGCCCGCTGTCGTGGAGCAGCCTCCTGTTGTTGAACAGCCACCCGTCGCTGAGACCCCGCCCCCGGCTGCAGCGCCCGCAGTCGACACCAAGCAGGCCCAGCAGTTGGATGGTAACGCGGCAGTTCCGGAAGCTGAAGCCAAGGCCAGGGTTTTTCTCGACGATCCAACACCGGCCGACAAGCTTTCCGATGATGACCTGCGCAAGCGGCTGGATGGCATTCGTGAACTGATGGCGGGCAATGAGCTGTCACGCGAAACCGAACAGTCGCTTCGCAAGAAGCTGCGAGTCGAACGCGAAATACTGCGCAATCGCGTCGCTTTGGCAGAGCCCCCAAAACCAACCCAGCCGGAAGCTGGAAGTCAGCCAGCTCCCAAGCCGTCAAAAATTGACAAGAAGGACTACACCTTCAATCTCGAGATTGTGTTGAATGACCGCCGGCCTTCCGATGAATTGCAGGATTACGAGCTGCGCCGCCGCCTGGAGGTCTATCGCCAATCCGCCTACGACGAGCGTTATGACGATGAGAACCGGGCCTATTGGCGCGAAGTCATGGAACGTGACCAGGCCCTCTTGCAGCGACGCATGTTGCGTGAGCGCCGCCAACGCCAGGCCGAACTTGCCTCCCAAAGTGAGGACGACCAGTATGATATCGAGCTGAGCGAGGAATATGATCCGAGCCAGCAGCAGGACGACGTCTATGCCGCTGAAGTTGACGACGAGGAACTGGAGGAAGTTCTCGCCGCTCCGCCGCGCCGAAAAATTGATCGCCGTTATACGGTGGAGGAAGTTGAAGCCTCGCCCGATCTGCGCGAAGCCTTGCCACGCATCGAAATCGACACCGTGCACTTTGGCTTCAATGAAGCCTTCGTGCGCCCCGAAGAAGTGGGCAACCTCGATCGTCTCGGCGAAATCATGGAGCGCATCCTGAGCAAGCATCCGCGCGAGAGTATTCCTGATCGAGGGCCATACCGATGCGGTGGGTTCCGATGCCAGCAATCTTAACCTGTCGCGCCAGCGCTCCGCGGCGATCAAGAAGGCACTCACGACCTACTACGTCATTTCGCCCGAAAACCTGCAAACCGTGGGTTATGGCGAACGGTACCTGAAGATCCCCACCGCCGAGGCGGAACAGGAAAATCGCCGGGTTTCCGTGAGCCGCGCCACCGCCGTATTGGGTGAACTGGAGGAATAACCAGGCTCACTCTTGCAAGTTACTTGGGCCGCCCGTAAAAGGCGGCCCAATTCATTTCAATGCACAGGGAAAAATATGGCCATTGAACGTACGTTCTCGATCATCAAGCCGGATGCAACACGGCGCAATCTGACTGGCGCCATCAACGCCAAGATCGAGGCGGCAGGCCTCCGCATCATCGCCCAGCGCCGCACCAAGTGGAAGCAGGCCGATGCCAAGAAATTCTACGCCGTTCATGCCAAGCGCCCGTTCTACAAGGATCTGGTGAAGTTCATGACCTCCGGCCCGATCGTCATCCAGGTGCTGGAAGGCAACAATGCGGTTGCCAAGTATCGCGAGATCATGGGCGCCACCAACCCGGCCAATGCCGATGCTGGCACAATCCGCAAGGATTTCGCCGAATCCATCGAAGCCAATTCGGTGCATGGTTCCGACAGCGCCGAAAACGCCAAGAAGGAAATCAAGCTTTGCTTCAAGGCCGCTGAGATCGTCGGATGAGCAGTACCGCCCGCATCCTGATTTCGGTGGGGACCTATGTTGCCTCCATCATAATGGTGAATTGGCTGTTTGCACCGGCCCAGTTGGTGCAAGGCTTCACCTTCTGGTCAACGCCGTTTGGCGATCTTTACCTGGCCAATCTCGTTGTGGGCTTCGTTTTCGTGCTGCGCGACTATGCCCAGCGCGAAATCGGCCACAGAGTTTTGCTGGCAACGCTCATTGCGGGCATTATCACCTATTTCATGGTGGATCCCGGTATTGCCATGGCAAGCGTTACGGCCTTCGTGCTGTCTGAAATGGCCGACTGGGCGATTTATTCTTTCACCAAGCGTCCCCTGCAATCGCGTATTCTCATTTCCAGCCTGGTGGCGGTTCCGCTGGATACGCTGGCATTCCAGTATCTCGCGGGCTACTTGACGCCGGCCGCATTTACCACTGAAGTGTTGAGCAAGGCGCTTGGCGTGGCTATCGTCTGGTATCTCTTGAAGCTCCGTATGGACAGGACGCCAGCCGCCGTGCATTGATTTTGGGAGACTGATTCCATGGCGATAGAAACAGTTCGCGGCCACGAGTTCATCATCCACTTCAACGGCAGCCGCTGCATCCATTCACGCAATTGCGTGCTGGACCGGCCCGATGTCTTCGTTCCCAATGTGAAGGGCGAATGGATTTATCCCGACAGGGCCAATTCCGAAGCCATGGCGCAGCTTGCCCACAATTGCCCGTCCGGCGCCATTACGCTACGAACGGGTGGACGGCGGCATGGGCGAAGCACCGCCCCTGGTGAACACCCTGCGGGTGCGCGAAAACGGCCCGCTTGCCATCAATGCGCCTCTTGTCATTGAAGGGGCAGAGCAGGGCTTGCGAGCTACGCTGTGCCGTTGCGGCCAGTCAAAGAAGAAACCCTATTGTGATGGCAGCCATACGGCGGCCAGCTTCACGGCAACAGGCGAGCCGGCCCAACAGGACTCGCAAGCCCTGGAAGCCCGCAATGGCCCGGTCAGCATCAAGCCAAAGCTGAATGGCCCGCTTCTGGTCAGCGGCAATCTTGAAGTCGTGAGCGGCACCGGCCGGACCATCAACCGCGTAACCAAGACAGTCTTATGCCGCTGTGGCCATTCCGCCAACAAGCCCTATTGCGACGGCTCGCATGCCAGGGTCGGATTTTTGAGTGAATAAGGGGAATTATGGGAAAAGGACGGCTTGAGGCTTTCAGCGATGGCGTAATTGCGATCATCATTACGATCATGGTGCTGGAACTGAAGATCCCCACAGCGCCGATCTCTCGGCCCTTTGGGAGTTAGGTCCGGTATTCCTAAGTTATGTATTGAGTTTTGCCTATGTGGGAATTTACTGGAACAATCATCATCACTTGCTGCATGCCACGAAGCATGTAAGTGGCGCAATGCTTTGGGCAAACCTGCATCTCTTGTTCTGGCTCTCGCTGTTTCCCTTCACCACCGGCTGGATGGGTGAAAATCATTTTGCCACCTGGCCGGTGATTATCTATGGCACCAATCTGCTGCTCGCGGCCATGGCACTACACATCCTCGTCCGCTGTATTATTGGAACGCATGGAAAGGACTCCGACATCGCCAAGGCCATAGGCTCGGATTTGAAGGGCAATGTCTCCATCGCGGCCTACCTTGCGGGCATCGCCGTTGCTTTTTACAATCCCTGGATTTCCGGCTGCCTCTTCCTCGCCGTTGCGCTGATGTGGTTCATTCCCGATCGCCGCATTGAGCGGGTGGTCAAACCTAACTGATCATTGTCGGCGGCGTTTCCAGCGGAGCGATATTGAGCTTCCGTTCGCGGTAGGAAATGTAGATTGCGCAGGCGATCAGGATGCCAACGCCAACAAAAGTCCAGGTGTCCGGAAAGTCACCGAAGAAATACCAGCCCACAATCACCGCCATGATCATTTCCGTGTAGCCCAGTGGAGCTAGCAGCGAGGCTTCGGCATGATCATAGGCGCGAACGATGAGGTAGTGCCCCGATGTGGCGATGAGGGCGAGCAAAAGGAACAGCCCCCACTGCTGCGGCGTAGGGGCTTGCCAGACAAAGACCACGGCAATCGAAGTGAGGACGGCACCTGCAAGGCTGGTGAGAAACGTGGTGGTCATGGCGCTTGCGCTGCCCGCAATGCGCCGCGTGAGCAGCATGTAAAGGGCAAGTGAAGTGCCGGCTCCCAGCGCCATGAAAACCCCGGGGTTCAGGCTCTGAAATCCGGGGCGAATGATAATCAGTGTGCCCATGAACCCAACCACAACCGCAAGCCAGCGGCGCAACCCAACCTTTTCTCCCAGCACCAGCGGCGACAGCATCGTGATGACCAGTGGTTGGACAAAAAATATCGCCAGCGTTTCGGCAATCCCCTGGAATTTGAGCGCCCAGAAGAACAGTCCCGTTGCCGCAATGAGGAATATGGCGCGAATCGTGTGAATGCCTGGGCGCCGTGGGATGAGGCTGCGGGCCCCGTCCATTTTCCACACCAGGGGCGCCGTCATCACCATGCCGAAGAAAAGCCTGGCCCAGACGATTTCCATGATGGGCACATTCTGCTGGCCCAGGAATTTGGCCACAACATCAAGAAATGGCAGCACAATCATGGCCGCGATCATCAGGGCAATGCCGAACAGGGTGTTGGGCTGGGCGGGATGGGAGGGTGGCATGGCGGCTAGCTATCCCATCGCCGCGTTATTGACAATTTGTTTACAACTTGAGCGCAAGATGATTCGGTACGTGTAGTTGGAGCTGTTAATGAACGATCAAATCGGCATAACCGCTCCGAGACCCGCCTAACCTCAGGGGGTTGCAATACCTCCGGCGGCGCCTCGGACGGCGAGACTGGAGGACCTATGTTTAAGCTCAGTATTGTATGTGCATGTGTATCATTCCTTGCTTTGGGTGCTTCAAACCCGGCGCAAGCCCTTGGCATGTGTGGCAAGCGTGCTGACTTCATCAAGGCGCTCAATGACAAGTACCAGGAATCGGGCAAAGCGCTCGCCATTGCTGGTCAGGTCAATCTGGTCGAAGTTTTCGCCTCAAAGGCAGGAACCTGGACCATTTTGGTCACCACGCCTGAGGGAAAAACCTGCATTATTGCAGCGGGAAACTCCTGGGAAGACCTGCCACCGAGCAAGAATTTGACGTCGCTTTAAGCCTTTAAGCGGGCATTTGTGGGGTCCCAGAGTGATTCGGATGTGATGCTGGCCGGGCGTTTCTCACCAAACATGAGAACGTCAAACCCTGTACCTATGGCTGTCATACCTGGGTCCACATAGGCGAAGGCGAACGACTTCTTGACAGCGTGGCCATAGCCGCCTGATGTGGTGAGGCCGACGATCTTTTCACCGCTGTAAACCGGCTCATTTCCCACGCAATCCGAATCCGTATTGGCAACTTCCAGGGACACAAGCTTCATGCGGGCCCCGCGCTGATGCTTGGAAAGGCTGGCGGCGCGGCCGATGAAGTCCTGCTTGTCGAGGCGGATGAAGCGCTCCATCGAGCCTTCGAACATGTCGATTTCGCTGGTGAGTTCCGAGCCCCAGCCGCGATAGGCCTTCTCCATGCGCAAGCGAATTCATCGCATAGGTGCCGAAGAGCTTGAGGCCATAGCGGTTTCCCGGCCTTCATCAGAGCGTCGAAAACTTTCGGCATGTCGGCCATCGGCACATGCAGTTCCCAGCCCAGCTCGCCGACATAGTTGACGCGCAGCAGCCGCACGCCCTTGACGCCCGCAACCTCGATCTTCCTTGCCCGTAAGCCAGCGGAAGGCGGCATTGGAGAGATCGGTCGTGGTGCATTGGCTCAGAACGTCGCGCGCCTTCGGGCCGGCCAGAACCAGCACGCCAAAGTCATCGGTGACGTCGGTGATTGTCACGCGTCTCGCTGGCTAGCTTGCGCCAGTCCAGCTGGTCCTTGTCGTAGAGCTGGGCGGCGGCGGCCGAAAGCACATAGAAATGCTCCGGCCCCAGCCGCGTGACGGTGATTTCGGATTCGATGAAGCCGTTCTCGTTCAGGAGATGGCCGAGGATGATGCCGCCGTCCTTCGTCGGAATCTTGTTGGCGCAGATGCGCTCGAGAAAGGCATAGGCATCGGCGCCCGTCACCTCGAACTTGGCGAAGGTCGAAAGGTCCATGAGGCCGACGCGCTCGCGCACCGCCAGCGCTTCCTCGCTCGACCGCCTCCCACCAGTTCGAGCGCTTGTAGGAATAGGCCTCGCCCTTGCCGGACGTGTCGTACCAGCGCGGCCGCTCCCAGCCGAAGATCTGCGCGAACTGCGCCCCTGCGCGCTTTCAGCTTCTCATGCAAGCGATGATTTGCGCAGGCCGCGGCCGACCTCATGCTGCTCGGCCGGCTTGTAGCAGTAATACATGTGGTGATAGTCGGCGACCGAGACTTCCGCCGTGTAGTCCTTGCTCGCCCAATTGCCGAAGCGGCGCGGATCGAATTCGCGCATGTTGATCTCGGCCTGGCCATGCACCATCCATTGCGCCAGATATTTGCCGGCGCCGCCGCCCTGGCAGATGCCGATCGAGGCGCC
Organism: uncultured Alphaproteobacteria bacterium; assembly: GCA_963810045.1. Taxonomy (GTDB): domain Bacteria; phylum Pseudomonadota; class Alphaproteobacteria; order Rhizobiales; family Aestuariivirgaceae; genus Aestuariivirga. The sequence goes on from CAWELV010000008.1 coordinate 102,184, forward strand.
GCAATGCATCCAGTAGTTCTTCGGGCCGGGCGCCGGGCCGGAAAGATAGACGCCGTCCGGCGTGTGGGTGATGGCCCCGGAGATGATCGATTTGAGCCCGGCCTTGCCGAAAAGCGGCAGGCGCTCGGTGGCGCGCTCGAGCCACGGCGTGAGGCGGTCGAGCTCGGGCGCGATCAGTTCGCTTTCGAAATCCCAGGCCGGCGGCTGGCCATCCCAGCACAGATGCGCCGTTTCGGTCTCGTAAGGGCCGACCAGAATGCCGTTGGTTTCTTCGCGCAGATAGGCATGCGAATAGGGATCGCGCACCACCGGCAGCTCCATGTCGAGATCGATGAGCTCCTGCAGCGGCTCGGTGATCATGTAGTGATGCAGCATATTGGCGATCGGCACATTGTGGCCGGTCCAGGAGCCGACCACATCGCAATAGGAGCCGGCCGAATTCACCACATGCTCGCAGATGATGTTGCCCTTGTCGGTGATCACCTTCCATTCGCCGGACGGCAGCAGCTTGATATCGGTCACCCGCGTGCGGCGATAGATTTCGGCGCCGAGCTTGCGCGCGCCGGCCGCCATCGCATTGGTGATATCGGCCGGCGCCACATGGCCGTCGGTCACGGTGCGGAAGGCCGCCTTGACGCCGAAGGTTTCGAGGAAGGGATGATACTGCTTGATCTCGTTGGGGCCGATGATCTCGCCCTCATAGCCGGCGAGCTTGGAGATGCCGTAGACATATTTGAGCCAGTTCACCTCCTCGTCGGTTGGGCCAGGCGCAGGCCGCCGCAGCCATGCCAGGAGACGGCCTGCCCGGTCAGCTCCTCCAGCTTGGGATAGAGCTCGGTGCCATAGACATGCACCTTGGTCATGTTGAGCGAGCCGTTGAAATGCGGGCATTGGCCCGCCGCATGCCAGGTCGAGCCCGAGGTCAGCTCGCCCTTTTCGACGAGCACGATGTCGCTCCAGCCTTCGAGCGCCAGATGATAGAGCAGGCCCACCCCCATGACGCCGCCGCCGACGATCACCACCCGCGCATGCGATTTCATTCAATTCCTCCGAGAAAACAAAACAGTGTAAACCGTGAGTGCTCATGTTCTCAAGCGCCGCGCAAGCGAGTTTCTTGTGCTGGAGGTGAGGGAGATTCACCACCTCGTCGGTTCATGGGAGGTTCAGGTGGCGGATGTCATTGATGGAAAAATCAGGAGGATTTGCCATGCGCAAGCTTATCGCTATTCTGTTTTTCGCCGTTTCCCTCACCCCCGCCGCCCATGCAACATCGGGTCCCGGCTGCCTGATCGTCACTAATGTTGCCGATGATGATGCACTGAATATGCGCAGCCGGCCCTCGGCCTCATCGCGCATTGTGGATCAATTGGTGCCGGGCGAGCACGGCATTATCCATCTGGACGCACCGTGCACGCCCCTGAGCCGCCCATGGGCCCAACGCTGGTGTCGGGTCAGCCATTACAATGCTGAAATGGTGACTCACGGCTGGGTGAAAGCCCGCTATGTCAGGGACAGCGATTGCCCGTGATTAAGGACAAACCACGGAAGGCAGGCCGCTGCAGATTGCTTCGACGATTTCGTTGCGCTGGCCCCAAAAGCCAATGCCAAGGAGCAGCGGCGTGACAAAGCCGCTGGCCACATAATAGATAAAATTGCGCACACTGTCCGGCGCCCAGAACCCGGCATCGTCCCATTCCGCGCCCACCACATGTTTTTCAAACTGGTAGTTGTCGCGGGTCAGCGTATCCAGCGGTTCGCCAAGGCCCAGGTCTTCCGCAAACATGGTCGCATGGGCCCGCCAGAAATGGCCAAGGCCGCCCAGCAGTGCGCCAATTACCGAGACTGCAAAAACAAAGCATATGTAGGCAAAGCCAGTCATGGGCCAAGATTACGCCCGCCCCGTTACTCAGGGCTTAACGGCTTCATAAAGCATCAGGGCCGTAGCGGTGGCCACGTTGAGTGATTCCGCGCCGCCCGGCATGGGAATGCGTACCAGGTTTTGCACGCCGCCGCTAGCTCTTCCGAAAGCCCCCGGCGCTCGCTGCCCATGACGAGCAGGGCGGGGGACTTGTATGTCCGCCTGAAATCTTCAGTTCGCCTTGAGATGGGTGCCGACCACATCGCCATGCCAAGTTTTGCACAACGCGATGAAGGTCGCAGTTTCCATGCGCACCAGCGGAACGCCAAAAATGGAACCCGTGGTGGCCCGCACGCAATCTCCCGAATAGGGATCGCAGGATTGGCCGACCAGAATGACCCCGGAGGCGGCAACCGCATCGGCGGTGCGGATGATCGTCCCCAGGTTGCCTGGGTCGCGCATGTCCTCCAGGGCGACCCACACGCCATTTGGCGTGACTTCGCCCACATAGCGCTGCTCGAACGTGGCAATGACGTTGTGCGGGTTGTTCTGCCCGCTGAGCCCTTCCATGATTTTTTCAGTTACCAGAATGGGCCGCGTCTGGCCCCAGGCCGAAATGGGCTCTGTCGACACCAGATGCTCCGGCACCCAGCCCGCCTTTCGCGCCCGGTCCAGCATCTCCCAGCCCTCGGCCACAAACAGGCCGGTTTCCTGCCTGAATTTCTTCTCGGCAAGCGAGCGAATAAGCTTGATCGTGGGATTTTGGGGCGACAGTAACTTGAGCCATGACGGCAAGTATAGTTTCGGCTATATCTTCCGTCCATGAACATTCGCCCCAACATCAAGACCGGAATTTCGGTTTGCCCCCATGATTGCCCCTCGGCCTGTGCGCTTGAGGTGGAACTGCTGGATGAGCACACCATTGGCCGGGTGCGCGGCGCCAAGGACAATTCCTACACCCTCGGCGTGATCTGCGAAAAAGTCGGCCGCTATGCCGAGCGCATCCATCATCCCGATCGCCTGCTCTATCCCCTGAAGCGCATTGGCCCCAAGGGCACCGGCCAGTTCAAGCGCATTAGCTGGGACGAGGCGATGGAAGAAACCGCTGCGGCATTCCTCAAAGCCGAAGCCGATTTGGTTCCGAATCCGTCTGGCCCTATTACTATGCGGGCACCATGGGCCTGGTGATGCGCGATGGCATTGAGCGCCTGCGCCACGCTAAGAATTATTCCGGCATGTATGCCACCTTCTGCGTTACTCTGTCGTGGACCGGATATTTTGCCGGCGCCGGCAGCATTTCCGGCGTCGATCCCCGCGAAATGCAGAAGTCGGACCTCATCGTCATCTGGGGTGGCAACCCGGTGAACACGCAAGTGAACGTGATGACCCACGCCATGAAGGCCCGCAAGGATCGCGGCGCCAAAATTGCTTGCGTCGATATCTATGATACCGGCACCATGAAGCAGGCCGATGTGAAACTGCTGATCCGCCCCGGCACCGATGGCGCTTTGGCCTGCGCTGTCATGCACGTGCTGTTCCGAGATGGCTATGCCGACTGGCCTTACCTTGAGGCACTCACCGATTGCCCGCGCGAATTTGAAGCCCACCTCAAAACCAAAACGCCGGAATGGGCTTCGAACATTTGCGATATTTCTGTCGCCGAAATCGAAGCCTTTGCAAAACTGATTGGCGAAACCAAACGCACTTATTTCCGCCTGGGCTATGGCTTTGCCCGCTCGCGCAATGGCGCGGTAAACATGCATGCCGCCTCCTGCATTCCCGTGGTTACCGGCGCCTGGAAACATGAGGGCGGCGGCGCGCTCCATTCCAACAGCGGCATCTACAAGTGGAACAAGAAAATGATCGAAGGTACCGATGCCGCCAAGGGCGGCCTGCGCGTCATCGATCAAAGCCGCATCGGACCAGCGCTTCTGGGCGACCCTTTCGATCTTGCCGGCGGCCCGCCTGTCAAGGCCATGCTGATTCAAAACACCAATCCGGCCTCCGTGGCGCCTGACCAAACCAAGGTGAAGCAGGGCCTGGCCCGCGAGGACCTGTTTGTCTGTGTGCACGAACAATTCATGACCGAGACGGCGAAATACGCCGACATCGTTTTGCCCGCCACCATGTTTCTGGAGCATGATGATGTCTATCAGGGCGGCGGTCACCAGCACATCATGTTTGGCCGCAAGCTGGTGGAAGCTCCCGGTGAATGCCGCAGCAACCACGAAGTGCTGTGCGACCTGGCTAAACGTTTGGGCGCCGAGCATGAAGGCTTCACCAAGAGCCCCCGTGAAATCATCGACTGGACCCTGCAGCATTCGCGCCGGCCCGATTTGCAAAAGCTCGATGAGGACAACTGGTTTGATGTGCAGCCCGATTTTGAAACGGCGCATAATCTCAAACGCTTTGGCCATGCCGATGGCAAGTTTCATTTCAAGCCAGACTGGGTGAAAGCGGCCTACCTCTCGCCAACCGGCGCGCTGGGTCCGGTACACGACATGCCGGAATTTCCCGACCATTGGGGCGCCATTGAAGAGGCAACCCCGGAATATCCCTTCCGCCTGGCCACCAGTCCGGCCCGGACCTTTCTCAATTCCACGTTCAATGAAACGCCATCATCGCTCAAGCGCGAGGGCAGGCCCACGCTCTTTGTCCATCCCCAGGACTTGGCAGCGGCAGGCCTTACCGATGGTGACAAGGTGAAAGTGGGCAGTGCCCGCGGTACTGTAACCCTCCACGCCAAGGCTCACGATGGGCAGCGGCGCGGGGTTCTGATCGCCGAATCCATTTGGCCCAACGAAGCCTTTGAAGACGGGCAGGGCATCAATACCCTCACGGGCTGCGATCAGGCGGCCCCCGCGGCGGGCGGTCTTTTTCACGATAACCGCGTCTGGCTGAGGCCCGCCTGATGAATCGGGGATGAACGGCAGGTTCAGCTATCACTCAGGCGAAGGCAGATAGTGTGAGGTCTAGTTAAGCGCCTTACACGACGGAACAGACATGAAAGCCTTGATTACCCTCTCCCTCGCAGCACTTGTGCTCGCAGTCGTCTCGGCCTCGTCTTTTGCAGTCGATTCCAAGAAAAAGACTATCCAAAAGCAGGTTGCGACCGCCAACCAGCAGATTTCCATCAAGCATTTGCGGATGAGAGCCACTATCCTGGTGGTTAACCAATGATTAACTCTTTCGAGTCCGTCCAAGTGCTTGAAAAGAATCACTTTCTTACAAGCCAGAATCGCCCCACGGTGGCCTCCATGATAGAAATCCGCTATCCCAATCCACCATCCTGGCTTCTGCTGATGGCCGTCTTCCTGATCCTCGCAACCCTAGCACCAGTCGCCGTCTTGGTCGGCTAAACCCTCACGCTAACCGCGAAATGCGTTCGACGAGCAAGTCAAAAAATCCTTGCGCATTAATCGAACGGCACACAGTGGCATTTGGCTTCCTGTTGGTGACGCGCCACCAATCCACCACCGTCATGCCCATGGTGAGTTCCGACTCGCATTCGATCTCTACGTTCACATCGCGGCTTTGAAACAGTTCAGGCTTCAACAGCCATGCCATCACGCAGGGGTCATGCAGCGGCCCGCCATCAGTGCCGTACTTCTGTTCATCGAAGCGTTCCGAGAATGAGAGCATCGCCGCGATGGCAGGCCCGGGCTTGTTCTTGATTCCACGAAACCTCTCGATGCGCGCCGCGGTGGACAAGGCCTGGTGCGTGCAATCCAGCGGGATAAGCGTCATCGAAATGTCGGCATCAAACACAGCGCGCGCCGCGTGGGGGTCCACATAAATATTGAACTCCGCGGCAGGCGTTGCATTCCCGCCCTCGAAAAAACCGCCGCCCATTGCCACAATGCGCTTGATGCGCGATGCAATCCTTGGCTCACGGATAAGGGCCAGCGCAATGTTTGTCATGGGGCCGAGAACGCAGAGCGTGATGGTTCCTGCTTCGCGCGCCATCAGGGTTTCAATGATGAAATCCACCGCATGTTGTTTCTGCAACGGCATCTTGGGCTCAGGCCAGACCGGACCATCAAGCCCCGTTTGCCCGTGCACATATTCGGCCGTCACCAGCGGCCGCAACAGGGGCCGCACCGCGCCCGCAAAAACCTTGATCTCGGGCCGGCCCGCCAATTCGCAAATCTTGCGCGCGTTGATTTCGGTGAGCGCCAGAGGTACGTTTCCCGCAACCGCCGTAATGCCCAAAACCTCGAATTCCGGAGAGGCCAGGGCCAGGAGTATGGCAACGGCATCGTCCTGGCCGGGGTCCGTATCGATGATGATGGGCAGGGGCTTGGTCATTTTTTCGAGGCTCTTTGTTTCTTGCGCAGGTGATAGGTGAGCGCCAGGGAAATGCAGTGGCGCAGGGCCTCTTCTGGTAGCCTATCGGCCACATCAAAGACAATGCTCCTGTTGCCCTCAAATTTCATCTTGCCCCTGTAAAGTTCCTTGAAATCTTCGATAAGGCCGGAGGTGCAAATGAAATACATGGCGTATTTCGTGGGTTCATTTTTGATGTGGTCAATCCGGATGGTGCTGCCGCTGCCGGTTTCCGGCGTGATATAGCTGGGCTGCCCCCAGCGCAGGGCTTCTTCCAGTTTGCCTACCCCCGGCGTTTTTTTCGCCACGTCGAATATTAACTGGCGCAGGGCAAGCAGACTGTCCCCCACTGGCTTGGGATAGGCGCTGAAATCGAGTTTCGCCATGAATTGGTACTCCCATGATATTTCTTTGCTGCGGCCCCTCTACTGCCACACTGCTGACAGCATGTTGTCAGCAGTGTTACAGTAGGTAAAGTCATGCGCCGAGCCGACCGCCTTTTGCAGTTGATCCAGATCCTGCGCCGCCACCGCCGGCCGGTGACAGGCGATATCATGGCGCGTGAGCTGGAAGTCTCGCTCCGCACGGTTTACCGCGACATTTCCACCCTGACCATCGAAGGGGTCCCCATTCGTGGCGAAGCAGGCGTGGGCTATGTGCTGGGCGAGGGCTATGACCTGCCGCCCTTGATGTTCACCACCGATGAGCTCGAAGCGGTCATGCTGGGCTTGCGCTGGGTGGCCAGGCGCGGCGACAAGGATTTGGCCCGTGCCGCGCTTGATACGGTGGCCAAGATCGGCACCGTGCTGCCGGAAAAACTCAGGCCCTTCCTGTTTGATGCCGGGCTTCTGGTGCCGCCGCGCATGCATCTCGCGCCTGACCGCATTGATGTGGCCCTGTTCCGCGCCGCCATCCGAGATGGCCGGAAGGCCACGATTTCCTATCGCAGCGAAGAGGGCAATGAAACCATCCGCACCATTTGGCCCATTGCCATTTCCTACTTCGATGCCCAGCGCCTGATCATCGGCTGGTGCGAACTGCGCACCGCCTTCCGCTCCTTCCGCACCGACCGCATGATGGCCATGGAAGTGCTGAAGGACAAATATCCGGAACGGCGCAAGGTGTTGCTGAAGAAATGGCAGGAAGACGTGCGCAGGGAAACCGGCCAGCCGCAGCTGGATGTGTTTATGTGACTCCGCTTGCCACAATCGCCAGCGCCTTGGGATAGAGTTTGTGCTCTTCCACCAGCACCCGCGCTGATAAGGTCTCAGGCGTATCATCCGGCAGCACCGGAACCTCCGCTCGCGCAATAACAGGTCCGCTATCCAGTTCGTCGGTCACATAATGAACCGAGCAGCCATGAACCTTCACCCCGTCAGCCAACGCCCGCTCATGCGTGTGGGTTCCCTTGTAGAGCGGCAATAGCGAGGGGTGAATATTGATCATTTTTCCGGCCCAAGGCTTCAGCAATACCGAGGTCATGACACGCATGAAACCGGCGCAGGCGATCAGGTCCAGCTTCTGCGATTGCAGATAGTCGTTAAGTGCCGCATCAAAAATTTCGCGCGTCGTATAGTTTTTATGATCAATGACATGCGTTGGAATGTTCTGGCCCTGCGCGAATTTCAGCCCGGGAGCATCCGGCCTGTTGGAAACCACGCACACGATCTCGGCGGGGTAGGCCGGATCACGCGCCGCTTCCACAAGGGCCGCCATGTTGGATCCGCGGCCCGAAATCAGAATGCCAACGCGCTTTCGCTTCATCGGACTTTCAGGCTTCCCGTTGTTGCAACCTGTGGCTTCTTTGCCCCGGCGCTTGCGCAAATGGCCAAGGGTGACAACCGTCTCGCCGGATTTTTTGAGCGCTGCTGCAACAGCTTTAGCGTCTTTCGCCTTCACCACGGCGATCATGCCGATGCCGCAGTTGAAGGTGCGGAGCATTTCACGTTCCGGCGTACCGCCAATCTCTTGCAGCCAGCCGAACACCGGCAAGAACGGCACCACGTCCAGATTGATTTCCGCGACACATCCCTTGGGCAGGACTCGGGGAATGTTTTCGAGGAACCCGCCACCCGTGATATGGGCCAGTGCCTTGATGGATTTGTTTTTCCGTAACACCTTCAACAAGTGACTTCACATAAATGCGTGTCGGCACCAGCAGGGCCTCGCCCAGGGTCTTGCCCTTGGCAAAGGGGGCAGGGGCATTATAGCCAAGCCCGCTCAATTCAACGATCTTGCGGATGAGGGAATAGCCATTGGAGTGGGTGCCTGATGAAGCCAGTCCCAAAATCACATCGCCGGGCCCCACATTCTTCGCAGGTAAAATTCTCTTGCGTTCGACAGCGCCTACGGCAAAGCCCGCAAGGTCATAATCTTTGCCATGATACATGCCGGGCATCTCGGCGGTTTCCCCGCCGACAAGAGCACATCCCGCCTGTTTGCAGCCCTCGGCGATCCCGGCGATCACAGCGCGCGCCTGCGCCACGTCAAGTTTGCCCGTTGCGAAGTAATCAAGAAAGAACAGCGGCTCGGCGCCCTGCACGATGAGGTCGTTCACCGACATGGCCACAAGGTCAATGCCAACCCCATGGTGCAGTCCCGTTTCAATGGCCACCCGCAATTTGGTGCCAACCCCGTCATTGGCGGCCACCAGAACCGGGTCCCTGTAGCCGCAGGCCTTGAGGTCAAACAGCCCGCCAAACCCGCCAAGCGCCGAATCAGTGCCTTTGCGCCGCGTCGCCTTCGCCAGCGGCTTGATCGCCTCAACCAGGGCGTTTCCCGCACTTATATCCACGCCCGCGTCCGCATAGGTGACGCCGTTTTGTTGTGCTTGTTTGCCTTCGCTCATGCCGCTAGTTTGCCTCATTATTCGTGTTATAGGGGCCTCTTAGAGCATGTTGCGGCAAAGTTGCAAGACTTTGCCGATAACAACATGCTCCAAGTTATTGAACTGGCGCGGTTTCTTTCGCTTGGGTGATTCACCCAAGCGGAAACGCGCCGGCCCAGAGTGGCGTGTGAATAAAGCATGATGGTGACCAATCACCAGAGGAAATGGAGCGGTTGACGGCATGATCTATCAACGACTGTGGCTGGTATTCGTGGCCACGATGATCATGCTTGGTGTGTCCGTTGCCCATGCGGCAGGGCCAGTCGAAACCAGCATTTTTGCCGTCCAGGGCGTGGCCGCCGACGTGACCGACAAGGATGTTGCCACCGCCAAGAACAAGGCCCTGTTCGAAGTCCAGATGAAAGCCATTGTCATGCTGGCGCAACGGCTGGGCAACGATACCTTTGCGGCGGAAATCGCCAAGCTGGAACCCAAGGACGTGCTGCCCCTGCTCAAGTCCCTTTCCATCGAGGAGGAGGGCACCGGGCCCGGCCACTACATTGGCAAATTCACCGTCAGGTTCATTCCGGAAAAAGTCCAGAGGCTGTTTGAAAGCTATGGCGTGGCTGTTGTGTCTGAACAGGCATCCCCCATGCTGGTGCTGCCCATCTGGAAGACGGCGGATAGCACCCAGCTTTGGGAGGAAAACATCTGGCGTACCGCTTGGCTCAATCTCCACGCTGAACAGTCGCTGGTCCCGCTCATCGTCCCCATCGGGGATCTCGAGGATACAGCCGCCATCACCGCGCAGGATGTGCTCAATCTCGACCCGATAAAGCTTGAGGCGCTCCGCCGCCGCTATGGCACCAGAACCATATTGGTGGCCATTGCTGAGCCAGCCGAAGGCAACGGCGTGCGCGCCATGATGAATGCCGAGTCCGAACTCGGCAAAATCACCTTCGACAAGATCTACACCGCCGATCCGGCAACCTTGGAGACCTCGGCAGTGCTCGCGGCCTCGCGCTTTCATGCCGTCATGATCGACAAATACAAGTCGGACAAATCGAGAGTCAAACAGGTGGATTCCGATGCCGTCTCCCATTCAATTCCCGTGGCGGTGCCCTTTACCAGCCCTTCCGAATGGAACGCCATCCGCTCGCGCATCCTTTCCTCGCCTGGAATAATTGGCGTTGATGTGTCAACTCTGGGCGGCGATGGCGCGGTTATCAGATTGATGTATGTTGGCGACTTGCAGATGGTGCAAACGTCAATGCAGGGAACCGGATTGCAGATGTCACAAATTGGGGGGAATTGGGTCATTCAGTCCCTATTGTAATGCCCATAAACCTGCCAAACTTCATCACCATTGGCCGCATTTTGCTGGTTCCCGTAACTGTGTGGCTGATCATCTCCGGGGAATTTTCCCTGGCCTTTGCGGCCTTTGTGGCGGCAGGCATTAGCGATGGCGTGGACGGCTTCATTGCCAGAAAATTTAACCAGCGCTCGGAACTTGGGGCCTATCTTGATCCCATTGCCGACAAGGCCCTGCTGGTCTCCATCTATATTTCTCTCGGTCTCTTGAAGTTTCTGCCGGCCTGGCTGGTCCTTCTCGTGGTGACCCGTGACGTCCTGATCGTGGGCGCGGTCGTGCTCGCCTGGGTGGTCAACAAGCCCATGGTGGTGGCCCCATCAATGGCCAGCAAGGTGAATACGGCGGGGCAGATTATTCTCGCCGGCCTGGTCCTGGGGCTTCTCGGGTTGGAAGTCAGCATGGAGCAGGTGCTGTTTGCCGGTTATGCCGTTGTGGCGATTTTGACCTTCGGCTCGGGCGCATTATACATGCGCGACTGGCTGCTACACATGGCCAATGGCAAGCAGGAGTAAGGCTTCCCCCATGACACTGCAAAAGCAAATTACCTTCTGGGTCGTTGCATTCTTGACGCTCATTTTGATTTTGTGGCTGCTCAGCCCGATTTTGCTGCCGTTTATCGCGGGCCTCGTTCTGGCTTATTTTCTCGATCCCGTGGCCGATGCTCTGGAGCGCCTTGGCTTGCCACGCGTTGTGGCAACCGCCGTAATTCTTCTGCTCAGCATCCTCATGCTGGTCCTGATCGGGTTGCTCATCGTTCCCATTCTTGGCGACCAGATCGTGAAATTTGCCAGCGACCTGCCATCCCTGATGCAATCCCTGCTGGCGCGCTTCAATGATGTGGCCCCGCAATGGATGAAGGATGCCATCACGAAATCCGGGACCGATATTCAAGGCTCCATTTCTGATATCGCGGGTAAGGCCGCCGTTTGGACTGCGGCCCTTCTGGCCTCCGTCTGGTCCGGTGGCATGGCCCTCGTCAATATTCTCTCGCTCCTGGTCGTCACACCCATCGTGGCGTTCTATCTTCTGGCCGACTGGGACAAGCTGGTTGCCAAGGTCGACAGCTGGCTGCCCCGCGATCACGCCGGAGCGATCAGGGCCATATTCAACGATATCAATGTGGCGATGGCCGGATTTATTCGCGGCCAGGGAACCGTATGCCTTCTGCTCGGCCTGTTCTATGCGCTGGCGCTGAGCATTGCCGGATTGAAATTTGGCCTGGTTATCGGTCTTGGCGCGGGTCTCTTGAGTTTTATTCCTTACGTCGGTGCGCTGGTTGGCGGCGTTGTGGCGATTGGCGTGGGACTGGTCCAGTTCTGGCCGGATTTTACCAGCATCCTGATCATCATCGGCATCTTCGTTGCGGGCCAATTCATCGAAGGAAATTTCCTCTCGCCCAAGCTGGTGGGAAGCAGCATTGGCCTGCATCCCGTGTGGCTGATGTTTGCGCTGTTCGCCTTTGGCTACGTGTTTGGCTTTGTCGGGCTGTTGCTGGCCGTTCCCTTGGCGGCAGCGGCGGGCGTTCTCGTGCGCTTTGCCCTCAATCAATATCTGGCAAGCAAGCTGTATCGCGGCATTCCCCGCGAATTGCCTCCGCCCCCAAAACCTTCGGTGCGTAACCGCGCGAAATGAAGGGTCGTGGCCGACAACTGGTTTTGGAACTGCCCCACAGGCAAGCCCTGGGCCGCGATGATTTTCTGGTGACGGGTCCAATACCGCAGCCGTAGCCCTGATTGACCACTGGCCCGATTGGCCCGCCCATGCCGCCATGATTGTAGGCCCGCCGGGAAGCGGCAAGTCCCATCTTGTGGAAGTCTGGCGCCAGCGCTCAAAGGCAGCCCGCGTTCAGGCCGCTGATGTCAAAGTTGAGACCGCCCCTGAACTATTGCTTTCCGGTGCCGCTGCCATTGAGGATGCGGCCCCGCCTCTCAATGAGCGCGGGCTTTTCCATCTTCTGAATTTGGCCAGGCAACAGGACAGCAGCGTTTTGCTGACCGCCCAGACCCGGCCGGAGCATTGGAAAATTGCCTTGCCCGATCTGCTTTCAAGGCTGAAGGCCATACCGGTTCTGGAAATTCTGCCGCCCGATGATGCCTTGTTGCGCGGCGTGTTGGTAAAGCTGTTTTTTGACCGCCAGATTGCCGCGGCGGAATCCACCATCAGTTTCATGCTGGCCCGCATGCCGCGTTCCCTTGGCGCGGCCCGCCTGCTTGTGGCGGAAATTGACCGCCGGGCCCTGGAAGAACGGGCCGAGGTAACCCGCCCCTTTGTGGCCAAGGTCATGGGTGATTTTTCCGCCCCCGGGCTTTTTGGCGATGAGGACTAGCGTTTCATTTACCCCCTCCGGATTCCGCGCTTTCACCAAACCGTCATATGGGCCTATTATCCGTTGAATATTTGAGGATTTCCCGATGAACGACATGCCGCAACCAGAAGCCGCCGAAACCATTGGCATGGATAGTCCCCAGCGGTTTTTCAATCGCGAGCTGTCCTGGCTGGGCTTCAACATGCGGGTTCTGGAAGAGGCCCGCAACCGCAGTCACCCGCTTGCTGGAACGCCTGCGCTTTCTTTCCATTTCCGGAAACAATCTCGATGAATTCTTCATGGTGCGCGTGGCGGGCCTCGTGGGCCAGGTGCGCGAGCAGATGGTGGAAATCAGTCCCGATGGCCTGAGCCCGGAAGAGCAGCTTGAAAAAATCCGGAAATTTGCCCAGGAACTGATGGCCGAACAGGACCGGCGTTGGCTGCAGCTGAAAAGCGAATTGACCGAAAACGGCATCACCATTGTCAAGTGAGGAACATCTCACGGCGGACGAGCACAAATGGCTCGACAACCGTTTCCTCGAACATATTCTTCCCATCGTCACCCCCATTGCCATCGATCCCGCCCATCCCTTTCCCTTCATTCTCAATCGCGGCTTCATTATCGCCTTGGAACTGAAGCGGCGGCGCGATGGCGGCATCATGAATGCCCTGCTGCCCATTCCGCCGCAGCTTGAGCGCTTCATCCGCCTTCCGGGAACGAGCCCGCGCTTCATTTCGCTGGAACACATGCTGCGGGTTTTCCTGCCGAAACTGTTCCCTGGCTACGATGTCCTTGGGCAGGGCCTGTTCCGCATCATCAGGGACAGCGATATCGAAATTGAGGAAGAGGCCGAAGACCTTGTGCGCGTGTTCGAAAGCGCCCTGAAACGCCGCCGCCGCGGTTCGGTGATTCGCATGGAAGTGGATGCCGATTGCCCGCCTGGCATTCGCGGCTTTATCGCCGACCAGCTCGATGTGAGCGAGGATGTCACGGTGACCTGCGAGGGCCTCGTTGGATATGCCGACACCAAGCAGCTTATTCTCGATGAACGGCCTGATCTGAAATTCACGCCCTATCTGGCGCGCTTTCCCGAGCGCGTGCGCGACCATGGCGGCGATTGCTTTGCCGCCATCCGCCAGAAGGATTTCGTCGTCCATCATCCTTACGAGTCATTTGATGTCGTCGTGCAATTTGTGCTGCAGGCGGCAAGCGATCCCAATGTAGTGGCAATCAAGCAGACGCTTTACCGCACCTCGAACAATTCGCCCATCGTTGCAGCGCTGGCCAAGGCGGCCGAGGCGGGCAAATCCGTCATGGCCCTGGTGGAACTCAAGGCCCGCTTTGACGAGGAGGCCAACATCCAGTGGGCCCGCGATCTGGAGCGCGCCGGCGTGCAGGTGGTGTTCGGCTTCATCGAACTCAAAACCCATGCAAAAGTTTCCATGGTGGTGCGCCGTGAAGGCACCAACATGCGCAGCTACGTTCACTACGGCACCGGCAATTATCATCCGATAACGGCCAAGATCTATACGGACCTTTCGTTCTTCACCAGCGATCCCGCCCTGTGCCGTGATGCGGCGCGGCTGTTCAATTTCATCTCCGGTTATGCCCAGCCGGAAGACCTGGAAAAGCTTTCGCTCTCGCCGATCAATTTGAAGCCGCGTCTCCTCAAGCATATCGACGATGAAATCGCCCATGCCAAGGCGGGCCGGCCCGCTCACATCTGGGGCAAGTTCAATTCGCTGGTTGACCCCGGCATGATCGATGCGCTTTACAAGGCAAGCCAGGCCGGGGTGCAGGTCGATTTTGTGGTGCGCGGCATTTGCTGCCTGCGCCCCGGTGTGCCGGGCCTTTCGGATAACATTCGGGTGAAAAGCATTATCGGGCGTTTTCTCGAACATTCCCGCATCATTTGTTTTGGCGCCGGCCACGGGCTGCCCCATGCCAAGGCCCTTGTTTACATCGGCTCCGCCGACCTGATGCCGCGCAACCTCCACCGCCGCGTGGAAACGCTCATCCCCATCGAAAACCCCACCGTGCATGAGCAAATCCAGGACCAGATCATGGTGGTGAATTTCAAGGACAACCAGCAGAGCTGGAACCTGCTGGCCGATGGCACGGCCCAGCGCGTGGTGCCGGGGCCAAATGAAGCGCCGTTCAATGCCCACGATTATTTCATGAACAATCCGTCGCTCTCTGGACGCGGCCGTTCGCTTAAAGCTAGTGTGGCGGGCGATAATTTTGCCTCAAAGAGAAAGTCCAGGATTCGGAAGTGAGTTGGCACAAGGGCTTTAGGACAGAACCGCCGACCTACCGGCCGGTGGCCGTTGTGGATATCGGCTCCAATTCGGTTCGCCTTGTCGTCTATGATGGCCTGCGCCGTTCGCCCACGCCCGTGTTTAACGAAAAGATCCTGTGCGGGCTCGGCAAGGGCGTGGCCATTACCGGAAAACTGGCCGACAGCGGCATTGCCCGCGCCCTTGCGGCCTTGCGCCGCTTTCGGACCCTGGCCAAACAGATTGGCGCGAAACATGTTTTTGCCGTGGCAACCGCTGCCGCGCGCGAAGCTTCAAATGGCCAGAGCTTTATCGAAAGTGCTGAAGAGGCCATCGGCGTTGGCATCAACGTGCTCTCCGGCAAGGAAGAGGCGCGCTACGCAGCCCTTGGCGTGATCGCCGGCATTCCCGAGGCTGATGGCATGGTGGGCGATCTGGGTGGCGGCTCCCTTGAACTCATTGATGTGCAGGACGGAAAATTGCGCGATGGCATTACCTTGCCGATCGGTCCCTTGCGCCTCATCGACATGTCGGGTGGTTCCATCAAGCGGGCCAAGGAAATCGTCGATGAGTATCTCGAGAAGGCAACCCTTCTTGCCAACCTGAAGGGCCGCTCGTTCTATGCGGTGGGCGGCACCTGGCGAAATTTGGCACGGCTTCATATGGCGCAGAACAAGTATCCGCTCCATGTGCTGCACCACTACGCGATGACGCGGCAGCAGGCTTCCGCCGTTGCCGATCTTGTCTCTGGCTTGTCTTCGTCTTCACTGCGGGACGTACGCGAGGTTTCGAAAAGCCGTTCTGACACGCTGCCCTATGGTGCCCTGGTGCTGGATCGCCTGCTGGCCAAGGGCAAGGCAACTGACGTTATTTCGTCGGTCTATGGCGTGCGTGAAGGTTTGCTCTATTCGAAGCTGCCGCGCCGCAAAATGCAGGCCGATGCGCTTCTTTCATCGTGCTGGGACTTTGCCCGGCGTTATGCCCGCTCGCCCGAACATGAATTGGAACTTTGCGATTGGACCGATCAAATCTTCGGCGGCGCCGGCTTCAAGGAGACTGAGGTTGAAACGCGGCTGCGCTATGCCGCCTGCCTGCTGGCCGACATTGGCTGGCGGGCCCACCCGGACTACCGCGCCGAGCGCTCCCTTGGCATGATTTCACAAGCCGCCTTCGTCGGCATCGATCACCCCGGACGGGTGTTCCTGGCGCTCACCATTTTCTATCGCTACGAAGGCGAAGAGATGGGAGACGGCCTCGTTCATCTCCTCGATGACAGCCAGATGATGCGGGCCCATCTGCTGAGCTCCATCTTCCGCCTTGCCTACATCCTGTCGGCCGCCATGCCCGGCATGTTGCCGCGCATTGGGCTCAAGATGGCGGAGGGAAAAACTCTGCAGCTCACATTGCCCAAGAAACTGCAGGACCTGATGGGCGAACGCGTTGAAAAACGTCTCGCTGGCCTCGCCTCGGAAATGGGCCGGATTGCCAAGGTTGTGATTGATTAACCGAGCGGCAGGCGCAATTACCACGCGCCCATCCCTGAATCCGATCATCGCCTTGCCGCGCTTCAGTTCCAGCGCCAAATTGCCAAACACTTCGCGCCGCCAGCCATGCATCAGTGGCACATCAGCGTCATCGCTTTCGGCTACAGCTTCAATGTCAGAAGTGTTGGCCACAAGTTTTGGCGCCAGCCCTTCGCGCTCGCAAACGACTTTCAGCGCAAGCTTCAAAATCTCAGCCGCGGCTTGCGTGGATTCCGAACTTTCCTCGCGGCCCCAATTGGTATGGGGCAGGGTGAGGGGATCGCGCGCCAGACCCTCCTTGACCACACGGATCAGGCCGTCGCCAATCCGCGACGTGGCCATGCCCCGAGGGAGCGCCCGCAATTGCCCAAGGGTTTCTTTGCTTTGCGGCATCTGCATTGCAACTTCCGCCACGGCGTCATCCTTGATTATGCGTGACCGCGGCACATTTTTTTCCTGCGCCTCCAGTTCGCGCCAGCCGGCAACCGCAATGAGAACCGCGAGTTGCTTCTTTGATTTGAGCCGAACCTTGATGCGCCTCCAGGCATCCTGCGGTTCCGTCCGGTAGGTTTCGATCGCCGTCAGGATAGCCATTTCCTGGGCCAGCCAGGGCTCGCGGCCATTGACATCGAGCTCAAGCTTCAGCTTTTCATAAACTGTTCGCAAATGCGTGACATCGGACAGCGCATAAATCAGCTGCTTCTCGCTCAAGGGACGTCGCGACCAATCGGTAAAGCGCGACGATTTGTCGATCTGCGCCTTGGCCAGCTTGCGCACGATGGCTTCATAGCTCACCTGGTCGCCGAAGCCGCAGACCATCGCGGCAATTTGCGTGTCGAAGATGGGATGCGGCACGGTGCCCGCGAGATGCACCATGATTTCCACATCCTGCCGCGCCGCGTGAAAAACTTTCAGCACCTTTTCGTTGTTCATCAGGGCAAAGAAAGGCTTGAGGTCGATTCCTTCGGCCATCGGATCAATCAGGCCATTGACCTCCGTCCCGGCGATTTGAATGAGGCAGAGATCCGGCCAATAGGTCGTTTCGCGCATGAATTCCGTGTCAACGGTCACAAAAGGCTCATGCGCCAAGGCCTTGCACAGCGCTGCCAGCGCCTTTGTATCGGTAATAAGGTCCATGAAGGTTAACTCGCCAGAGTCTGAGAGGCAAGGTCAACCTCAAGACGGGAATTTCGGAAGAAATATATTTTAATTATGAAATATCAATAGGTTAGAAGGAATTCATGGTCCAAATTATGAGAAGACCCGCTTGAAGATCGTATCCACATGCTTGGTGTGATAGCCGAGATCGAACAGGGCTTTGAGTTCGGCAGGCTTGAGATGGGCGGAAACTTCCTTATCCTTCAAGAGGAGATCGAGAAAATTTCCCTCGCCCCGCCAGACCGGCATGGCGTTGCGCTGCACGGCCGCATAGGAGGCCTCGCGGCTCATGCCCTTCTGTGTCAGCGCCAGCAAAATGCGCTGGGAATGCACCAGCCCGCCGAGCCGGTCCAGATTGCGCTTCATGTTTTCCGGATAGACCAGCAACTTGTCGATGACGCCTGCCAGGCGCTTCAGGGCAAAGTCCAGATGCACCGTGGCGTCCGGCCCAATGCCGCGCTCCACCGAGGAATGCGAAATATCACGCTCATGCCAGAGGGCCACATTCTCAAGCGCAGGGATTGCGGCTGAGCGCACCAGCCGGGCCAGGCCCGTGAGATTTTCTGTGAGCACCGGATTGCGCTTGTGCGGCATGGCCGAAGAACCCTTTTGCCCCGGCGAGAAATATTCCTCGACCTCGAGAACTTCGGTCCGTTGCAGATGGCGGATTTCCGTGGCCAGCCGCTCGATGGAACTCGCCACCACCGCGAGGCTAGTGAAATACATGGCATGACGATCACGCGGGATCACCTGGGTTGAGACCGGTTCCGGGGTAAGGCCTAGTTTCTTGGCAACATATTCTTCAACGCTCGGATCGATATTGGCGAAGGTGCCGACGGCACCGGAAATGGCGCAGGTGGAAACTTCCTTTTTCGCCGCGACGAGCCGCGCCCGGCAGCGCGTAAATTCAGCGTAGGAATAGGCAAGCTTTACCCCAAACGTCGTGGGCTCCGCATGAATGCCGTGGCTGCGCCCGATGCAAACGGAATTCTTGTGCTCCTTCGCCCGGCGCTTCAACGCGGCAAGCAAGCCATCAATATCGGCAATGAGGATGTCAGCCGCCCGCATCAACTGGATATTGAAACAGGTGTCGAGCACATCCGATGAAGTCATGCCCTGGTGCACGAAGCGTGCCTCCGGCCCCACGATTTCCGAAAGATGCGTGAGGAAGGCAATCACGTCATGCTTGGTTTCCGCCTCGATGGCGTCTATGCGCGCTACATCGAAAATGGCGTCCTTGCCCATGGCCCAGATTTTCTTGGCCGCCGCCTTGGGCACAATCCCAAGCTCCGCCATGGCATCAGCCGCATGGGCCTCAATCTCAAACCAGATCCGGAAGCGCGTTTGCGGCTCCCAGATGGTGGTCATTTCGGGTCGTGAATAACGCGGGATCATGGGCGGCCTCTATATATTTGCATCAAAATGCCCTGAAGGTGATAATCGTCGTGGTATCCCTGATCCCGGCAATGGTCTGCAGTTTTTCCGAAACGAAGCGGCCCACATCCTGGTTTTCCTCAAGGTAAAATTTCACCATGAGATCGTAAGCGCCCGCCGTGGAATAGATTTCCGAGGCAATTTCCGCATCGGCGATTGCCGTGGCCACCGCATAGGATTTTCCGAGTTCACACTTGATCTGGACAAAAAATGCTTTCATGGCATGCTCACTGTTGCAGGAAACGGATGGGCCTCAGCATAAGTGCCTTCGGACCACTTATACCATGCGAAATTTGGCCTCCTTGACATCACCTTTGGCGTCAAGCGAAAGCGGCCCCAAAACCGTATTCAGGGTGTTTCCGGCGCGCAGCCACTGACTGAGGGTGCGGCCATCGACGCTGCGGGTTGCCGCTGCCGCTTGGGCAAAAGCCTGAACCGCCGCATAGGCCTGCAAGGCATATCCTTCCGGATTGTAGTCAGCCGCCTTGAAGGCCTCAATCACGGACCTGGCTGAATTCAGTTTTTGCGCATCTGGCGCAAAAGTCACAAGCGTGCCTTCGCCTGAGGTTCCGGATGTGGCCCAGAATTGCTCAACCAGAAGCGCATCACCGCCCACAAGGACGGCTGAGGAGGCGAAATCGCGCATTTGCCGGATGATCGTGCCCGCCTCAAAAGCATAGCCGCCGAGGTAGATGAGATCGACATTGGCGGCCAGCATTTTTTGAACCAGGTCATTGTAGTCATTGGCCCCAGCCTTATAGCTTTCACGGACGGTCTCAGTTACTCCTGCGCCATTGAGCGCGGTCTTGAACATGGTGGCAAGCCCCAGGCCGTAAACCGAACTGTCATCAAGAATGGCAATGCTTTTTCCCACATAGGCCTTGGCAATGGCGCGGCCCGCAAAGGCGCCCTGCGCATCGTCGCGGCCGCACACCCGGTGCACATTCCAGCCACCATCGTCGGTGAACTTCGGGCTGGTGGAGGAGGGGCTGATCATGATGATGCCAGCGTCCTCGTAGATTTTTGCCGTGGCAATGGAAGAGCCAGAGCAATAGTGGCCCGCGACGAATTTAATACCCTTGGCCACCAGGTTATTGGCAACAGTCATCGCCTGCTTGGGATCGCAACTATCATCGGCAACCTCAAGGACAAGCTGCTCGCCGTTGACCCCGCCCGCGGCATTGATGTCGGTCACTGCGCGGCTCACACCTTGGCGCAGCTGCTCGCCAAGGGCCGCATACTGGCCTTTCAGAGGGCCAACGGTTGCGATGAGAATGTCAGCTGAAGCAGCAACGCTCATGATGCAGAGCAGGGCACCGCCGAAGGCTATTTTTGCAATTCTAATCACGCCGCCTCATGAGGTAATTTCCCCTCCCTCCTGTGGGGAAGGAATGGTCAGGCAACTATCGCCAGAAGTTGGGCATTTCGCAATAAAAAACCCGCGTGAAACAAATCACGCGGGTTTCCATTAAACGTATCGCAGCTTATTGCAGCGAAGGATCTTCCGTATACTTGCCGTTGGAGAACTTGTACCAGACATATTTGGCATCCTTGACATCGCCCTTTTCATTGAGCGCGAGCTCGCCGAGAACGGTCTTGATCGGATTACCGGCGCGGAGCCATTCAGCAATTTTCTTGCCGTCGGTTCCGCCAGTGGCCGCGGCACCCTGAGCCCATGCCTGGATCGCTGCATACTCATAGAGCGTGTAGCCTTCCGGATCGTAGCCAGCAGCCTTGAACTTCTCGACCACTTCCTTGGCGGCCGGATTGTTGCGGGGCTCTGGAGCGAAAGTGAAGATCATGCCTTCACCAGCGGAACCGGTGATGGTCCAGAACTCTTCGGTGTTGAATGCGTCACCGGAGACCATCTGGGCCGACATGCCCTGTTCGCGCATCTGGCGAAGAATGAGGCCGCCTTCTGTGTGATAGCCACCGACATAGACAGCCTCAATGCCGGCATCCTTCATCTTCGAGACAAGGGCGGTGTAGTCCTTTTCACCGGCCGTATACGACTCATTCAGGGTTTCTTTTTCGCCAGCGGCATTGAGTGCCTTGCGGGTTTCATCGGCAAGGCCTTTGCCATAGGGCGACTTGTCGTCGATGATGGCGATCTTCTTGCCCTTGAAGTTCTTGGCGAGGAAGTTGCCGGCGACAATGCCTTGAGCGTCGTCACGGCCGCAGACGCGGTGGGTGTTCCACAAACCCTTTTCGGTGAATTCTGGGTTGGTGGAAGCGCCGCTGATCTGGATAATGCCTTCCTCGGCATAGATATCAGAGGCCGGAATCGAGGAGCCCGAACAGAAGTGACCGGCCATGAACTTGATGCCTTTCGACACCATCTGGTTGGCAACGGCCACGGCCTGCTTCGGATCGCAGGCATCGTCACCGATTTCAAGGACAAGCTTTTCGCCATTAACGCCGCCCGCGGCGTTGATATCGGCCACTGCCATTTCGGCACCGCGCTTCAATTGCTCGCCGAAGGCCGCATACTGGCCGGTGATCGGGCCAGCCACGGCGATGGTAATGTCCGCCAGGGCCGTGGAGGCCGAAAGCGCAGCAGCAAAGCCGAGGGCAATGCCCGACAACAGATACTTCTTCATATGGTAACTCCCTTGGAATTTATGACCCTAAGGTCTTTCGGGGTTTGCTCACCCCTTGCGGAGAATATAGGCCTCAAAGGGATACCATTGGGAAGGCCCAAACCGGCCATTTCCAAAGTCATGGGGCGGATTTGGCCCTCCAGGACAGCGGGCCGGACCGCTCGTAGGCCCAAGGATACTGGCTGACCATCTGGTTAACCATCGTCAACCGGTAACCGAGCAAGGCGGCTGCAATAAGGACCGCCGTGTCGGTAACGAAGTAGTGGATCGACAAGAGGTCGCCATTGAACAAGGCATAGTGGAAGAAGCGGAGCGCCAGCCCCAGCAGGATCATGTAGACGGCCGGCATCCACCACGGGCGCCATCGGGAGGCCAGGTTGCGGCCTGCCAGGTAAGCGGCACCTCCGCCTATCACCACCGTCATGATAACAAACACCGACAGCGTGTCTTCAACGAAAAGCGACATCGACTCAATGGCTCCCTTCGAGATAGGCGGCGCGGATTTCGGGGCGCGCCAGAAGCTCCTTGCCCGTGCCCGACATCGCGATGTTGCCGTTCACCATGACATAGGCGCGGTGCGCGAGCTTGAGGGCATGGAAGGCGTTCTGCTCGACCAGGAAGACGGTCATGCCTTCTCTCTCGTTCAGATCCCTGATGGCAGTGAAGATCTGCTTCACGAGGAGGGGCGCTAGGCCCAGCGACGGCTCGTCGAGGAGCAGGAGTCGGGGCCTTGCCATCAAAGCGCGGGCAATGGCCAGCATCTGCTGTTCGCCGCCCGAAAGTGTGCCGCCTCGCTGGTTGCGGCGTTTTTCCAGGATGGGAAACAACGTAAAGGCGCGGGCCAGATCGGCCTCGAAGAACTTGGGATCGCTGACAGTGGCGCCCATCTGCAGATTTTCCTCCACGGTCATGCGCGGGAAAATGCGGCGCCCCTCCGGCGATTGCGAAATGCCGAGGCGAACAATCTCGTGGGTCGGCATGTTGGTGATGTCATGGCCATCGAAGTTGATGGTTCCGTTGCGGGCGCGCGGTGTGCCGCAAATGGTCATCATCAGTGTCGATTTACCGGCGCCGTTGGAGCCGATGAGGGTCGACGATCTCGCCCTTCTTCACATCGAGGTCGATGCCCCTCAGGGCCTGAATTTTGCCATAGAAGGTTTCGACGCCGCGAACCGAGAGGAGGGCCTCGCTCATTTGCGGACTCCCTTCTTCCGGGTCAGCGATTTTTTCGCCGCCATCTTCTGGCCTGCCGGTTTCTGGCGACGGCTGCCACGGCGCGTTCGACCACAACCTCGGCTTCCTCCTCGTCTTCAACGCCGAGATAGGCGCGGATGACGGCGGGATCGTTTCTCACCTCGGCCGGCGTGAACCATCGGAAATCTTCTCGCCATAGTCGAGCACCACAATGTGATCGGAAATTCCCATCACCACGCTCATGTCATGCTCGATCAGAAGAATGGCGATCTGCTGTTCCTTGCGGATATTCAGGAGGAGGCCATTCAAGTCTTCGGACTCGCGCGGGTTAAGGCCGGCGGCGGGTTCATCAAGGCAAAGCAGCACGGGCTTCGTGCACATGGCGCGGGCGATCTCGAGGCGGCGCTGGCCGCCATAGGGCAGTTCGCCCGCAGGATCGTCGGCGCGGTCGACGAGGCCCGCCTTCTCCAGCCAGTACTCGGAGAACTCAATAGCCTCGCGGTTGGCGCGGGCATAGTGGGGAGAATTAAAGATGCCGGTAACGGTAAAGCCCGAGGCCCGCATCAGGGTGTTGTGCTGTGCCACCATCAGGTTTTCCAGAACCGTCATGCCGGCGAAAAGCCGGATGTTCTGAAAGGTGCGTGCCACCTTGGCCCGCTGCGAAATGCGGAAATCGTCCATGCGCTCAAGCAGGAACTGTTTGCCATCTCCATGGGTGAGGATAACACTGCCTTCAGTGGGCTTGTAGAAACCAGTGAGACAATTGAACACCGTCGTCTTGCCGGCGCCGTTGGGGCCGATGATCGCCGTTATTTCATTGCGGGCGGCGGTGAACGAGAGATCGCCGATGGCAGTGAGCCCACCGAAGCGCATGGTAAGGTGTTCGACGCGTAAAAGAGCGTCTTGTCCGGCAATGCGTCATCAGCCATGCCCCTCAGCAACGAGATCGGTGGGTATGGCTTTCTTTTCCTTGAGCGCGACTGAGGGTTCGCGCCTGGTTACGAAGCCGCGCGGCTTCCAGCGCATGATCAGCACAAGGGCAACACCGACGGCGAGCATTCTGTATTGTACGGGATCGAAGCCCGCAGGCATGACGGCCTTGAGGAAATTCATTTCGCGGAACACCTCGAAGGAGCCAATGATGACGATGGCGGCGATGACGACGCCGATCTGCGAGCCGAGTCCGCCGAGCACGACAATCGCAAGGACGATGAACGATTCCAGGAAGACGAAGGACTCAGGGCTGACGAAGCCTTGCCGTGTAGCGAAAAAGCTGCCGGCAAACCCCGCGAACATGGCGCCAATGGCAAAGGCCGTGAGCTTGGTGCTGGTGGTATTGATGCCGAGGGAGCGGCAGGCGATCTCGTCCTCGCGCAATGCTTCCCAGGCGCGGCCAACCGGCAGCCGGCGCAGACGCATGGTCACAAAATTGGTGAAGAGCGCGAGCACCAGAATGACGTAGTAGAGAAAGATGATGCGGTGGATGGGCTTGAAGTCCAACCCAAAATATGCCGCAAAACCGCCTTCGCCTTCAATGAAGGGCAGGCCAAAGAAAGATGGACGCGGAATGGCGCCTATGCCCGCAGGGCCGCCGGTGAAGTCGGACCAGTTGATAAGGACGACACGGACGATTTCGCCAAAGGCGAGCGTTACAATGGCGAGGTAGTCGCCGCGCAGGCGCAACACCGGAAAACCGAGGATCACGCCCCACAGTGCGGCGAGGATGCCGGCGATGGGCAGGGTAATGAAGAAGGCCCAGGGAACGATACCGTCGCCGAACCAAGCGGGCAGATAAATCGTCGCCAAAAGCGCATAGGCATAGGCGCCGACGGCATAAAAGGCGACATAACCCAGGTCGAGCAATCCGGCCAATCCCACGACGATGTTCAACCCCCAACCCAGCATGATGTAAGTGAGTATGAGTATAGCCAGATCGACGATGCGCCGGTCGACGCCGGGAATGAACGGGAGAACTATCGCCAAAACCAGGAGGGCCGGGGCAATGTATTTACCAAAATTCATCACCGGCAAGGCAGATACCGCGGCGGCTTTCGAGGGTCTGGCCTGCGGCTTCCTCCACACCAGCAAGTGGTATGCGAGACGGCCTCCGGCAGCGATGGCGGCAAACACCGCAACCAGACCCCAGCGCTGCTCCAGCGCCAGGCTACCGGAGATAGAGAATGTCTTGAGACCGAGAATGGGGCCGAGGACAATGAAGGCAAGGATTGCAGTGAAGAGAACGTCTTTGGCGATGGCAGCGATCCTGAGTGGCCGGGCCTCGATCACGGCATCATTGGATTTTGGGGCTGCGGCCATGAGTTAGACCTTTTCGATTTCGGGTTTGCCGAGGATGCCCTGCGGAAGGAAGATTAAAACTGCCGCCAACATGGCGAAGGCCGCCACGTCCTTGTACTCGATGGTAAAATAGGCCGACCAAAAGACCTCAATCAAACCGATGATCAAGCCACCAATCATGGCGCCTGGAATTGAGCCAATGCCACCGAGAACCGCGGCCGTAAACGCTTTGATGCCGGCAAGGAAGCCCACGTAGAAGTCGGTGACGCCATAATAGAGAAAGAACATCAGGCCGGCGACGGCGGCAAGCATCGCTCCCATGATGAAAGTGATGGAGATCGTCTTGTTGATATCAACGCCGAGCAGCGAGGCCATCTTCATGTCCTGCTCGCAGGAGCGCTGGGCGCGGCCAAGCGGGGTGCGAGTGATGATGGCAGTGAACACGGCCATCAGAATGAGGGTCATGATGATGATGAAAATCTGCATGTTCGAAAGCCTGACGATAAATTCGCCTTGGGCCACCGCACGGCTCATGATTTCGTAACCGCCTGTAACAATGGGCTGGAGGGGCTTCGGCCGGCCGTCTTGGGCGATACGGACGAACTCTTGGAGTACGATCGACATGCCGATCGCCGAGATCAAGGGAGCAAGGCGGAAGGAACCGCGCAAGGGCCGGTAGGCGACACGCTCAATGGTCCAGTTGTAGGCAGAAGCAATGATCATGGCGATGAAAACGACAAGAACCAGAGCCAGAATAATGGGGAAAAACCCGCTGCCACCGGTGATTCCTAAGGCAACGATGGCAATGAGCGATACAAACCCTCCCACCATGAACACGTCGCCATGGGCGAAGTTGATCATGCCGATGATCCCATAAACCATCGTGTAGCCAATGGCGATGAGACCGTAAATTGAACCGAGTGTAATGCCGTTAATGAGCTGCTGGAGAAAATACTCCATTGCTCCCCCTATTTTTTGCCTGCCCAAGTCGCAGCACGTTCGTCGGCTGCGTTTCAGAGTCGGTAATTAAAGGCTTCCAAAATGTATTACAAGCTGCATTTACAATTTGAATTTCGTTTTAAATTCAAGGGCTTCCAGTAGCCCGTTAACGTCCGATGAGGCCCCGGACTAAGAATGTTGCGCAAAAAACCATGAAATAAGGACTTGGAACCGCGCGCTCGGATCCCATATTTCTATTAAGTCGGGAAATTTTCTTTTACGCATAGATTCAGGCTTGACGATATATCAATTTGATATATATGCGGGACCTATATCGATTTGCCATATATCGGATTGTCATAATATGAACGTGCGCACCTTATGCCTTGGAATTCTGTCCCTGCAAGAGGCCTCGGGTTACGAGATCAAGAAGGGCGTCGAAGACGGCCTTTTCAGCCATTTCATTGATGCAAGCTTCGGCTCCATATATCCAGCCCTCACCCAGCTGGCGAGCGAAGGATTTGTCACTGTTCGCGAGCAGGAACAAACCGGAAAACCCGACAAGAAGGTCTATGCGATAACGGAAGCCGGCAGGAATGCCTTGGCAAAAGCCATTTCGGTCGTGCCTGCCAAGGACAAATACAGGTCCGAGTTTCTTTTTCAAATGCTGCTGCAGGATTATCTGTCACCGGAAATGATGCTGGTGGCTATTCAAAAACAGCTGAATGATCTCAACGAAGATCTTGGACGTATTGCTGAATGCAGCCAGGAAGCCCACGGTTCGCACTTCGTTGCTGACTATGGCAACGCCGTGCTGACAGCTGCTGTCAAATGTCTGGAGTATAAAAAAGCCGAACTCTTGCAGCAAATGGCTGCTCGGGCCGCCGAATGATTAGGAGACCGTTGTTATGATACGCCGCAGCTTCTATTTTCTTCTCGTGACAGTCCTGCTCGGCGGCCTCGCCGGCGGCATCGCCTGGTGGTCGTTCTATGCGTTGCCGGCTTTCATTGCCCAAGGCATTCAGAGCGCGCCGCCTCCCGTTCAGACGGTTTCCGCCGAGGAGGCGAAATCCGAAAATTGGCAGCCTGAGATCGCGGGTATTGGCACGCTGACAGCATCGGAAGGCATCGACATCGCGCCCCAGGTTGGCGGCGTGGTCACAGAAATCTGGTTCGAGTCGGGTGCAAACGTGAAAAAAGGCGACAAGCTGGGGCAACTCGATACGGCAACCGACGAAGCCGATCTCAAGAACTTGCAGGTGCAGTTGAAAAACGCCGAGGAAGAGCTCAATCGCAAGCAGAAAGTTTTCGACCGCGGCTTCGCGGCCCGGGCCGACCTCGACAATCTCCGCACCGCACGCGACCAACTGCTGGCGAGCATCGAGCGCACGCAAGCGCAGATCGCGCAGAAATCAGTCTACGCGCCGTGGGACGGCAAGCTCGGCCTGCGCAGCATTTCGGTCGGCAGCTATGTGGCGCCCGGCCAGAAGGTGGCGTGGCTTCAGAAGGTCGATCCGATCTATGCCGATTTCGATGTGACCGAAGAGGACTACGGCCGGATCGCCGACGGATTGAAAGTAACCGCGCGGTTCAACGCGTGGCCCGATGCCCAGTTCAAAGGCACCGTCACGACGACCGATTCCCGAATGTCGGACAGCCGGATGATTACGGTTCGCGCCAAACTCGACAATCCTGACGGCCGTTTGTTGCCTGGCATGTATGCCAATGTGCTGGTTGAGGCCGGTGCCCCGCAGGATGTCATAACTGTGCCGCAAACGGCTGTGACCTTTTCGCTCTATGGCGACAACGTGTTCGTCGTTGTGCCCGCCAAGAAGCCGGATCCGAACAACAAGGATGAGCAGCTCGAAATCGAGCGCCGTTTTGTGAAGGCGGGCGCCATGCGTAACGGGCGGGTGCAGATTGCGCAAGGCCTGAAACCGGGTGACCGGGTGGTGACGGCCGGTCACAACAAGATCGACCAAGGTGCAAAAGTTAGAATCGACAATTCGGTTGCGCTCCGGGCAGCCGACAGCGCGACAATACAGTGAGGCCGAGTTATGCATTTCACCGACATTTTCGTGAAACGGCCGGTATTGGCCACGGTGGTGAGCCTGCTCATCTTGCTCGCAGGCTTGCAGGCCGTGTTCACATTGCCGATCCGCCAGTATCCGGAAGTCGCCGATACCAAGATCGAGATCACCACAGCCTATCCCGGCGCCAACGCTGACCAGATCAAAGGGTTCATCACAACGCCACTCCAGCAGGCAGTGGCCTCGACCGAGGGTGTTGAAACGATCGAAGTCAAGCTCGGGGCAGAACATTTCGACCATCACTCTCAAGCTTCGCCTTGATGCCGATGGTGACCGCGCGCTTGCCGACGTGCTCTCGAAGGTGAACGAGGTCAAGGGCGTGCTTCCGGAAGCGTCCGACGATCCGGTGGTGAAACGTACGACAGGCGCTGGCTTTGCGCTGATGTACATCAGCTTCAAGAGCGAGCAGATGACCCCGCCGCAGATCAGCGACTACCTTGACCGCGTTGTCAGGCCGAGGCTGCAGGCGATCAATGGTGTGGCATCGGCCGAAATTCTTGGCGGCTCGACCTTCGCCATGCGTGTCTGGCTCGACCCTGACAAAATGGCCTCGCTTGGCATTACACCGCTCGATGTGCGCAATGCATTGGCAGCTAATAACTTCACCACCGCAGCAGGCGAGGTGAAGGCCGAATTTACCCAGAAGAACATCAACGCGCAGACTTCGCTCGAGAAGCCCGAGGAATTCGCACAGCTTGTTGTGGCGACACGCGGCAACACGATCATCCGCTTGGGCCAGATTGCCAAGGTGGAACTCGGCCCTGAGAACAATAATTTTGCTGCCGCATTCGACGGCGTGAAAGCCGTGTTCATGGGCATTACTGCAACGCCCGATGCCAACCCGCTCACGGTGATCGCCGCCGTGCGAGATGCGATGCCGGAAGTGCAGCGCGGGTTGCCGCAGGGGCTTGATGCTGACATCGCCTATGACGCGACCGAGTTCATCAACGAGTCGATCTGGGAAGTTGGCAAGACGCTGGCCGAAGCGGGGCTGATTGTCATCGTTGTCATCTTCCTGTTCCTCGGAAATTTGCGTTCGACCTTCATTCCGGTAGTCACTATCCCCTTGTCGCTTGTAGGTGTGGCGCTGGTGCTGGTGGCGTTCGGCTACTCGATCAACTTGCTAACCTTGCTGGCGTTGGTGCTCGCCATCGGGCTGGTAGTCGATGACGCGATCGTGGTTGTCGAAAACATTCACCGGCATATCGAAGAGGGCATGACGCCCTACGATGCGGCAATCAAGGGCGCACGGGAGATAACTGGTCCGGTCATTGCCATGACCATCACGCTGGCGGCAGTCTATGCGCCGATCGGCTTTACCTCTGGCTTGACGGGCGCGCTGTTCCGCGAATTTGCATTCACGCTGGCAGGCGCCGTTATCGTTTCGGGTGTCATTGCCTTGACTCTGTCGCCGATGATGACCTCAAAAATGCTGAAGTCGCACGACAAGGAGGGCTGGTTTGGACTCCTCGTTGAGCGCGTGTTCGGCTCAATCCAGCGCTTTTACCGCCGCCGCCTTGATGGAACAATCAGGCAGCGCTCGGTTTTTGCCTGGGCTGCGGTTTTGACCGTCGTTTTGTCAGGTGTTCTCTACAACGCCATCAACCGCGAGCTGGCGCCAGCCGAAGATCAGGGCGTGCTGTTTGCCTTCATCAACGCGCCGGAACACACAAACCTCGACTATCTGACAACTTATACGGACCAGTTGACCGATACGTTTATGGCTGTGCCGGAGCGGCAGAACCTGTTTGCCATCAATGGATTTCCGACACCGCATGGCGCCTTCATGGGCCTGATCATGAAGCCGTGGGGCCAACGCGAGCGCTCGGATCTCTCGGTCCTCGGCGAGTTGCAGGGCAAATTCATGGGCGTTGCTGGTGTCAACGCCTTTGCCACCGCACCTTCAGCCATTCCCGTTGGTGCCGGTGAAATGCCGGTCGAGTTCGTCATCACCTATCCAGGTGACTATACGCAGCTCGCCAGCACGCTTGACGCGATCGATGCGGAAGCGAAGAAGAGCGGATTGTTCATCTTCACCAACGCCGATCTGCGGTTCTCGACACCGCAAGCTGAACTTGTGATCGACAAGGACCGCGCCAACAAGCTGGGTGTTACCATGCAGGAAGTTGGCGCCACGCTCGCAACATTGCTCGGCGGCAACAACGTGAACCGGTTTGCGGTTCAGGGCCGGAGCTACCAGGTGATTCCACAGGTGCCGCGCAGCGAGCGCGCCACTACTGAACAGATTCTGAAGTACCACGTGCGGTCAGCGAATGGCGATATGGTCCCGCTGTCGTCCTTCATATCAGTCAGCCAGTCGGTGCAGCCCAACAGCCTCAAGACCTTCCAGCAGCTGAATTCTGCAACGCTGCAGGGCGTGCCGTTTCCCGGCCGCACCGTTGGCGAAGCGGTGACCTTCCTGCAACAGAAAGCCAGCGAGATGTTCCCGCACGGCATGGCCTATGACTTCAAGGGCGAAAGCCGGCAATTCGTGCAGGAAGGCAATACGCTTGCCATCACTTTCGCCTTCTCGCTGTTGCTGATCTATTTGGTGCTGGCGGCCCAGTTCGAAAGCTTCCGCGACCCTTTCATCATCCTGATCGGCTTGCCGGCCACGGTCTTCGGCGCGCTGTTCGTGTTGTGGATTCTTGGCAACGTGAACGGCATGATGCAGAATAATCCGCCGTTCAACATCGGCTCGGGTACCATCAACATCTATACCCAGATCGGCCTCGTGACGCTGATTGGCCTTATCGCCAAGCACGGTATCTTGATGGTGGAGTTCGCCAACAAGCTGCAGGAAACCCAAGGCCTCGATAAGAACACCGCCATCAAGGAAGCCGCCGCCGTGCGTTTGCGGCCCATCCTGATGACCACGGCCTCCATGGTGATTGGCGTGGTTCCTCTGCTCATCGCCGATGGCGCGGGCGCCAAAAGCCGCTTCGATATCGGCGTCGTGATTGCCGCCGGCATGACCATCGGCACAATGTTCACCCTTTTCATCACGCCCGCGATCTATTCCTTCGTGGCCGGCGACCGCCGCAAGAATGTGGCTCCGGAGGGCGAAGTGCTCGCATTGCCGGATAAGCGGAAGCAAAAACTAAGATCGGTGCCGCCGATGCAGGAAGCGGCTGAATAAGCTCGCAATGAAGCACCCTGCGGGATGACGCACGTTACATAAATCTCATGATGCCCGCGCTACACGCGGGCATCTTCTTTTTGGCTAGGAGAAGGTGACCGGGTTAAACCCGGTCAAGATGAGAAGGAGAGGTGGTGCTATGAAAGCTCGTTCAATGCCGCTGCAATGCGCCCCAGGGCTTTCTCCAAATCCGCTTCACTGGCGGCAAAGGACAGCCTGATCGACTTTGCCGCGCCAAAGGCTGTGCCCGGCACGGTGGCCACGCCGTGGCTTTCCAGCAGCCAATCGCACAATGCTTCCGGCGTATCCAAAACATGGTTGCCTGATTTCTTGCCGAGCACCGCCGAGACATCAGGCAGTGCATAGAATGTCGCCGGAATGGGAGAGATGGCCACAGCTTTGATCTTCTTCAGGGCCGCCATCACCATGTCGCGCCGGTTCTTGTAGCGCCGGCGCATGGCTTCAACCGCGTCCCTGGCCCCTCCAGCGCTTCGATGGCGGCGCGCTGGACAAACTGGTTTGCTCCGGTAGTGATTGTGCTCTGAATGCGCGTCATCGCCTTGCTGAGGGGTTCAACGGCAGCAGTGTAACCCAGCCGCCAGCCCGTCATGGCGAAGCTCTTGGAGAAACCATTGACCGTGATGGTGCGTTCGCGCATGCCGGGCAAAGTGCCAATGGAGTTCATCGTCCCTTCAAAAATGATGTACTCATAAATTTCGTCGGACAGCACCATCATCTGCGGATGGGCCAGAACAATCGCGGCAATTTCTGCGAGTTCGGCCGGCGACCATACGGCCCCGCTCGGATTGCACGGCGAGTTGAGAATAAGCAGCTTGGTGCGCGGTGTCACCGCTGCCGCTATGCGCGAGGCCGGAACCTTGTAGCCTTCACGGATGTCGGAATGCAGCACCACGCGGCGTTCCGCCGGCAAAGCGCACCGTGGTTTCGTAGGACACCCAGAAGGGCGCCAGCATGATGACTTCATCGCCTACATCAATGATTGAGAGCACCGCATTGGCGATAGCCTGCTTGGCCCCATTGGCGAGAACGATTTCAGCCGGCGCATAGTCGAGATTGTTTTCCGCCTTGAGTTTCTTGGAAACGGCGGCCCGGAGTTCCGGAATGCCGGCCACCGGCGAGTAATGGGTGTAGCCCGCCTTCATGGCGCGGGTGGCCGCCTGCTGAATGTTGTCTGGCGTATCGAAATCGGGCTCGCCCACCGTGAGGCTCACCACGTCGTGGCCTTGTGCCCGGAGATCGCGCGATTTCTGCGCCATGCGGATAATGGCGCCCTCGTCGGCGGCAGTGGTGCGGGCGACAAGGAGCGAGGCAGGGTCAAATTTTTTCATGGGGCGTGATATGCCATGCAAGTCTTGCCGCGTCGAGGGTTCGCGGGCATAAGGCACCCCATGAAAAAAATCGCAATGGTGATTTGCTGTTTTGCGCTGCTGGCTGGTTGCACCACAGGGTCGAAAGTAAATTTCAACCGGACGCCCTGCGACAGTGCAAACCACATCCCGTTCCGAACCGATTTTCTACAACGGCAAGACCTACCAGTTGGATTACAATTACATCGAAGGGCAGGGCGCCTTCGACATGAAAGTGTCGGGCCTCGGCCCCAAGGCAGCAGCAGGATGCCATGAACATTGCCACTTCGGCCCTCAGCTATTTCGCGTGTCCCGATGGCCAGCGCGGGAAAATCATGGGCCTGCCGATCTATGTCGGGAAGAAATGGACCGCTTACGCCAAGTGCGGGTAATTCCTAATACCTCACCCTGAGGCGCTCTGCGGAGCAGAGCCTCGAAGGGCAAGTGGACGCGGAACAGATGCTTCGAGGCACGGCTGCGCCGTGCACCTCAGCATGAGGATAATTTTTATCCCAATCTCCGGTCAATCCAGTCACGCGCCCGGAAATAACGCCCGACGAAGGGCAGGAACCAGGTCGAGCCATTGTATAAGTGGATGGTCGGGAAATTCCGGCCGGTCAAAGGCGCAGACGCGGTTCGATTTGCCAGCAACCTTGCGCGCCGTTTGCTGGCCAAGATAGGTCATCATGGCAATGCCTGAGCCATTGCAGCCCAGCGCATAATGCAGGTTATCAAATTTCCCCATGTGGGGCATTTCATCCAGCGTGAACGCCACATTGCCGGTCCAGGCATGGGTGATCTTCACACCTCTCAATTGCGGGTAACGGTCGGTCATGAACTGGTAAAGAATGGGCGCTGTCTCGACCGGATCCGTATGGCCGAACTTGGCGCGCCCGCCGAAGATCAGCCGCTTCTTGTCTGGCGACATGCGGTAATAGGTGAGAACCCGGCGCGTATCGGCAATCGACCGGTTCTTGGGGCTGAGCGTGGCGGCGAGATCGGGGGGCAGTTCTTCCGTGGCTATGATGTAGGAGCCAACAGGCACGACGCGGCGCTTGAACTGCGGGGTGATGTCACCCGTATAGCCATTGGTGGCGATGATCACGTCGCTCGCAGTGATGGTTCCGCGCGGTGTTTCGACCGACCAGCCCGTGGCGGTTTGCGTTAGTTTGGTGACCGGCGTTTTGGAGGCGATTTTTACGCCCCGCTTTTGGCACAGCTCAAGCAAGCCTTTGAAAAAGAGGGCAGGGTGAATATGCGCCGCCCGCCCCACCACCATGCCGCCGCGATAATAGTCGGATCCGATTTCCTCGCGCTGGCGCTCCTGCGGAACCAGATAGGAATCGGATTTTGCCGCCACATTGAGATGCTCGACCTTCTTGGCCATGTCATCATAATGGCTCTTGCACCAGGCGCCCGAGAAAATATCCGGCCTTGCTCCAGCCGCAGTCGATTTTTTCCCGGGTAATCAGGTCTTCAATAAGGGTGAAGGCATCGGCCGCATCGGCCATAAAGGGGGCCGCTTCATCCGCCGGCATCGGCTTGGAGAGATAGCGCTTGCCGACATTAACGCCTCCCGAAACCATGCCGCCATTGCGCGTCGAAGCGCCAAAGCCCGGCTCATTGGCATCAAGAACAAGGCAATCCAGGCCAAGTGCGGCAAGTTCCAGCGCCGCCGACAATCCCGCATAACCCGCCCCTACAATTACGACCCTCACCTCGCGCGGCAGGGCGATTTCGGGCAGGGCGGTGGGCCTGTGGGCTTCCCACCAAAAGGGCTGGGCCTTGAATTCCTTATGGAAAATTTGTGTGTTCATGGGCAAATCCTTGATGGATTGCCATACAAAAGACAAGTGGGGCCGCTGCAATGCTGCCTGCCAGGGCCTAGTCTTGACAGGCCCTGGCATTCTTATGCTTTGCTAGCACGGCGATTTTGATTTACCTTCCTGCCTTGAGTCTGGTTTTGGGGAAAGTTCCGGTTATGCGTATTCGTCTGATGCTTATGGCAATTGTTATAGGTCTGTTTGCGCTGTCGAGCGCTGCCTTCGCCACCACATGTTTATGATCACCATCAACAAGGTCTCGCAGAAAATGACCGTGAGGGTGGACGGCGAGACGGAGTATGTCTGGCCCGTGTCAACCGGGGCCCGCGGCTATGATACCCCAAGCGGCAAATACCGCCCCTTCCGCATGGAGAAGGACCATTTTTCCAAGGAATGGGACGACGCGCCCATGCCGAATTCAATTTTCTTTACCGGCCAAGGTCACGCCATTCACGGCAGCATGTATGTAAAAAGCCTGGGCCGCAGGGCCTCCCATGGTTGCGTGCGGCTGGCCCCGGACAATGCCGCCAAGCTCTACAGCCTCGTGCAAGAGGCGGGCATGCAGAACACCACCGTGGTCTTGCGCGGCGGCTTCTTTGATGGCGGCTTTAACGATAGTTTTGCCGAACTTGAATATGACGTCAAGAAAACCACCAAGAAACTGCAGAAAAAAGCCAAGCGCCGCCTTTTCCTGCTGGGGCGGGCGCTGGACGGCTCCTTACTGAGGGTTTTCCCCTTAAAACTTGACAAATCATTGGCCCCATGCGCTTTTCCGCGCCAATCGAGGGACATTGCCTGCCATGATGCACGCCTACCGGAGCCACACTTGTGGCGAGCTTAGAATTGACCACAAGGGGCAGGACATCCGGCTTTCCGGCTGGGTCCACCGGGTGCGCGACCATGGCGGCCTGCTGTTCATCGATTTGCGCGATCATTATGGCCTCACCCAGATCGTGATTGATCCGGCCTCGCCGGCCTTCAAGGCGGCTGAAAAGGTCCGTTCGGAATGGGTGATCCGCGTTGATGGCAAGGTCCAGCCCCGTCCGGCGGGCACGGAAAACCACGAGCTTCCCACCGGGCTTATCGAAATCGCCGCTGCCGAAATCACGGTTCATTCGGAAGCCAAGGAACTGCCGCTGCCGGTGTTCGGCGACACGGAATATCCCGAAGACATCCGCCTGAAATACCGCTTCCTCGATCTTCGCCGTGACCGCATTCACGGCAACATCATGAAGCGCGGAGCAATCATTGACAGTTTGCGCCGCCGCATGAAAGAGCAGGGCTTCTTCGAATTCCAGACGCCGATCCTGACTGCGTCCTCGCCGGAAGGGGCGCGCGATTACCTCGTGCCAAGCCGGGTTCATCCCGGAAAATTCTACGCCCTGCCGCAGGCCCCGCAGCAATTCAAGCAGCTCCTGATGATGTCGGGCTTTGACCGCTATTTCCAGATCGCGCCGTGCTTCCGCGATGAAGACGCACGCGCCGACCGCAGCCCCGGCGAATTCTACCAGCTTGATATCGAGATGAGCTTTGTCACCCAGCAGGACGTGTTCGATGCAGTGGAGCCCGTGCTGCGCGGCGTGTTCGAGGAATTTGGCGGCGGGCTTCCCGTCACGCCGAAATTCCCGATGATCGCCTTCCGCGATTCCGTGCGCTGGTATGGCACCGACAAGCCGGACTTGCGCAACCCGATCAAGATGCAGAACGTGACGACACATTTCGCCGGCTCCGGCTTCAAGGTTTTTGCCGGCATGATCGCCGCTGATCCGAAGGTCGAAGTCTGGGCAATACCTGCACCCAAAGGCGGTTCACGCGCCTTTTGCGACCGGATGAATTCCTGGGCTCAGGCCCAGGGCCAACCCGGCTTGGGCTATGTGTTCTGGCGCGATGGTGAGGAGGGCGCTGCCGGCCCCATTGCCAAGAACATCGGTCCTGAACGCACCGAAGCAATCAAGACGCAACTTGGTCTTGCCACGGGCGATGCCGCCTTCTTCGTGGCGGGCGTTCCGGCGAAGTTTTACAAATTCGCCGGCGAAGCCCGCACCAAGGCCGGCGATGAACTCGGCCTGATCGCCAAGGACCGTTTCGATTTCTGCTGGATTGTCGATTTCCCCATGTATGAATGGAATGAGGACGACAAGAAGGTGGATTTCTCGCACAACCCATTCTCCATGCCGCAAGGCGGATTGGAAGCGCTGGAAAGTAAAGACCCGCTCGACATTCTCGCCTATCAATATGACATCGTATGCAATGGCGTTGAGCTGTCATCCGGCGCCATCCGCAACCACCGGCCCGACGTGATGAAGAAGGCCTTCGAGATCGCCGGCTATCCGGAGGAGGTTCTGCTGGAAAAATTCGGCGGCATGTACCGCGCCTTCCAGTATGGCGCACCGCCCCACGGCGGCATAGCGCCTGGCGTGGACCGCATCGTCATGCTGCTCTGCAACGAGCCCAACATCCGCGAAGTCGTGCTCTTCCCGATGAACCAGCAGGCCGAAGACCTGCTGATGGGGGCCCCCTCCGAGGCAACGCCGAAGCAACTGCGCGAACTTCACATCAGGCTGAATTTGCCGGAAGTGTGATTGGGCCTCCACCTTCTCATCTTGGCCGGACTTGATCCGGCCATCTTCGTTTTGAGAAAGAAGTTGCCCGCGTCAAGCGCGGGCATGATGAGAGTTTTGTGTGGGGGTCTATGTCAATCATTCGCCGTTACTGAAACGCCGAGCACGTCAACAGCGGCACCCGGATTGTTGGGATCAAGCGTCATGAGCTGCTGAACCTTTACCGGAGCTGCGGGCTTGAAGGACACGGTAAATGACTTGGGGTCCTTTAGGAAGGTGTTGACCGCGGCCACCACCTGGTCGGTGAAGGCCTGGTTCTTCAACTGCATGAGGCTGAGCTGCATCATGGCCCCGGCGTTGGCCACCATGGCAGCTTCGTCCATGCCCTGCATCCGGGCAATGATCGGAAGCACCTTCTTGGTGATCGACGCATCCTCGAAGCGGAATTTGAGGCCGCTCAACGACACATTCATCAGCTGCGGCATGAGCATATTGAAATCCGCCGGCCGGCCCGCCTTTTGCGCCGCCTGCAATTCGGCCATCACCGCTATTGGAATGTCGCTGGCGCCATAGGAGAAGGTAAAGCCGGCCATGTCCTTGCCCGAAACGCCAAATGTGCCGGACATGCCAAAATTATCACCGGCAACCGTGAGCTCGCCTTCCCCGGTGGCATTGAGTGTGAGATCGCTGTAGCCCAAGGCTTTCAGTTGGCCCGACGGGTCAATCATGGCGATGCGCTGCTTCGGGAATGACAATATCATTGAGGCTCATGGTGGTTTTGCCGGCACCCGTGACCGGATCGCCGGTCCAGGCCGATTCAATTCCCTTCGCGGTAAAGGTCTGGCCTTCCGCCGTGATCTTGATTTCACCCGAAGTCATTTTTTTGGCGATGCCCATGGTGGCGCGGAAGGACTGCTGCGGCGTGGGATTGGCGCCAGGGACGGCGATGTACCAGTCCTCCGCCCCGCTCTTTGGGATTTCGATGACAATGTTCCTGTTGTCAGGTCTGGCAAATTCCACTTTTGTGTCGGAGAAGGTGGCTGCCCCAACCGCAATGAGCCCATCGGCTTCGGCCGCGACATTTTCCAAGGCAATGGAGCCAATGCTCAGTTTTACGGTGGTGGTGGGATCCTGCACGCCGACGGTGGCCGCAACATTGCTGATGGTCACCTTGCCGGAACTGTCGGTTTCAATCTTGTCATAGGCGGGCGTTGCCCGGAGTTGGGTTTCCCAGCTTTTGAAAATGGCGGCAACAACCGGTGGAACATCCTGCGCCTGTGACGGAACCGTCAGGGCCGTGGCCGCAAGCAGAAGGAATAGGGCGGCGCGGAGGGAACTTTTCATGGGGGTTTTCCTTCTTAGGAGGTTGTCAACGGGATTGCTCTATGCCCAAGCATAAGTGAACAGCAGGTGAACTCAAGCCACTTGATGAATCACCTTTAAATGGGATACTTATCGCGCTATTCGTCTGAGGGAAAAACCATGATACGCAAACTACTTACGGCAGTATTTTTTGTGTTGCTGACCTTTGCAATTGCTCCGGCCCAGGCCAACGTCGCGGTCAATAATGCCCAGGACGAAGTGCTTTTAATTCAAAAGAAGAAGAAATTGGCGGCACTGAAGGCCGCAGAAGAAAAGAAGAAGGCGGCCCGTGCTGCCGAGGTAGCCAAATTCAAGGCGGCCAGGCAGAAGGCGGCAAGGCTCAGGGCCGAGAAGCTGAAAACGATGCGGTCTGCCGCCCGCCGCGATTGCGGCGGTTTCATGCAATGCCTTTTTGGCAAGTCCCGGCGCAGCGGTTCCGGCGGCATGAGCCATCGGTCCATGCGGAAGCAGGTGGCCTGGAACGAAACAAAATATGCGCCCGGCACCCTGATCGTGAAGACCCCGGAAAGGGCACTTTACTACGTGTTGGGCGATGGCGAGGCCATGCGCTATTCAATCGGCGTGGGCCGCGAGGGTTTCCAGTGGAGCGGCAACTCCAGAATCGTTGCAAAACAGGAATGGCCATCATGGACTCCGCCCCAAAGAATGATTGAGCGGGAAGCTGCAAAGGGCCACATCATTCCGCCATTCATGAAGGGAGGGCCCGGCAACCCGCTGGGTGCTCGCGCCATGTATATCGGCGGCACGATTTACCGCGTGCATGGCACGAATGCCGAGTCTTCCATCGGCGGGGCGGTCTCATCGGGGTGCATTCGCATGATGAATGCCGACGTGATTGACCTCTATGGCCGCGTCAAGGTCGGCTCGCCCATCTACGTCTATCAGTAAGCAGCGCTTCAAAAGCCAAAGGCCGCGAATTTCGCGGCCTTTTTTATGGGCACATTCCCTCCGAAAAGAATTGACCCCGGAGGCAGTGCCGTCCGGGGTCCAATCCTAAAGTCTATGCTAGTAGAAGAATTAGATCTTCTTCTTGGCTGACTTCTTCTTCGCAGCTTTCTTAGCGGGCTTCTTAGCAGCTTTCTTAGCCATAGTATCTTCTCCTAGGAGTTAGTTGTTAGTGCCCCACAACGCAGGCAGTGTTACAACAACGATTGCGCATACCTGTCGTCCGTATTCGTAATCGTTGTTGACGTCTCTTTTGGACCCGATTGTGTGATTTGGCAATATGCCGTCAACATCTGGTGTATCGCCCGCAGGTCCCTAACAAGTGGTAAACGCGCGAGGCGGCGCGCTGATCGTCCGTATACGGACAGATAATTTGATTCAGCGGATT
Organism: uncultured Alphaproteobacteria bacterium; assembly: GCA_963810045.1. Classification (GTDB taxonomy): domain Bacteria; phylum Pseudomonadota; class Alphaproteobacteria; order Rhizobiales; family Aestuariivirgaceae; genus Aestuariivirga. The sequence goes on from CAWELV010000008.1 coordinate 141,988, forward strand.
TTTTCAGTAAATACGGCTGAATTGCCGCTGCTCCGTATACGGACAGACAGGCCATTTTTCTGGTCTTGCATCGAAAAATTTCGCTCCCAAACCGATTTTTCTTGCCTGCGGCCTCCGAAAAAATAATTGTTAATAAAATGTCATCTGTTGCCGATTTAACACGATGGGAGACGGAAATCGCGCCGGCGAAAATCTGATTCCGTATCACAATGAGACACCTTCGCAGGCCGTTGAAATCACAAAAATGAACTCTGGATCGCCAAAAAAAGTCGACGACAACGCTTCAGGACAAACACAAAATGAGAAATGGCCGGAGAATTTCCCCGGCCACTTCACATTTCATCTCGTGTAACTCACGAACACCCACTCGTGCCGCCGCATGTGTTGCACTTCAGGCAGGTGCCGTTGCGCACCAGGGTGAAGTTGCCGCATTCGCCGCAGCTGTCGCCCTCATAGCCTTGCAGGCGTGCCTTGGCGCGCAGGTCGGCGGCAGGCAACGGCTCTTCATAGGTATAGGCGACGGTGGCTTCAGCAAGCGCCAGGGAACCCATCGACACCGATTCCGCCGCGCGCATTTGCAGCGCGTGGGCGGGCGACTGCGCCGAAGTGGTCAGCGCCTTGCGGCATCACCACGACGTTTGACAGGTTCTGATTGCGCACAAAGCCCGATGACAGGAACTTCTGCGCCGGAACCGAGGCCGGAACCTTGGGTTCATCGCTGCCAATGCCCTTGCCCAGCGCATCAAAGCCCATTTCGGAAGCCTCGACATGGGCCAGATCATTGCGCCCGAGATAGGAAACGGCGAGTTCGCGGAACACATAGTCCAGGATGGACGTGGCATTCTTGATCGAACTCGTTGCCCTGCACCTGGCCTGCGGGCTCGAACTTGGTGAAGGTGAAGGCATCGACATACTCCTCCAGCGGCACGCCATATTGCAGGCCTACCGACACGGAAATGGCGAAGTTGTTCATCATCGCCCGCAACGCCGCACCTTCCTTGTGCATGTCGATGAAGATTTCGCCGAGCTTGCCATCATCATATTCGCCAGTGCGGAGATAGACCTTGTGGCCCCCAACAACGGCCTTCTGCGTATAGCCCTTGCGGCGGCCCGGCAGCCTGTCGCGGCCCCGGGTGATCTCAACGATCTTCTCAACGATGGTTTCAATGCGCTGAACCATGGGCTTGGCCATCAGGCCTTCGACCATGTCATCCGCCTCATCCTCCTCATCGGCGATGAGCTGGGTGGAGAGCGGCTGCGATAGCTTGGAGCCATCGCGGTACAGCGCATTGGCCTTCACGCCGAGCTTCCATGACAGCATGTAGGCCGCGTTGCACTCCTCAACCGTCGCCTCGTTCGGCATGTTGATGGTCTTGGAAATGGCCCCCGAGATAAAGGGCTGGCTCGCCGCCATCATGCGGATGTGGCTTTCCACCGAGAGATAACGCTTGCCCAGGCGGCCGCAGGCATTGGCGCAATCGAACACGGGCAGATGCTCGTCCTTGAGGCCGGGAGCGCCTTCCAGCGTCATGGCCCCGCAGACATGGATATTGGCCTTGTCGATATCGGCCTTTGAGAAGCCGATGAATGAGAGCAGGTCAAAGCCGTAGTCAACGAGCTGCTCGTCGCTGATTTTCAGCACCGACTTGCAGAACTCTTCGCCAAGCGTCCACTTGTTGAACACGAACTTGATATCGAAAGCCGATGCAAGGCCGGATTCAATCGTTGCAATCTGCTCATCGCCAAAACCCTTGGCGCGAAGCTGGGCATGGTTGAGGGCAGGGGCATCCTGCAGGGTGCCCAGTCCAACGGCATAGTTGATGATCTTCTCGATCTGCGTGGCATCATAGCCCAAAGTGCGCAGCGCTTCCGGAACCGCCTGGTTGATGATCTTGAAATAGCCACCGCCGGCCAGCTTCTTGAACTTCACCAGCGCGAAATCAGGCTCGATGCCCGTGGTATCGCAATCCATCACCAGGCCGATGGTGCCGGTCGGGGCCACCACGGTGGCCTGCGCATTGCGGTAGCCATGGGCTTCACCCAGTTCAACCGCCAGGTCCCAGGCCTTGCGGGCGTGGGCAATGAGGTCGCCATCGGGGCAATCCGTTTCATCGAGCGGAACCGGCGCAATGCGCACCGCTTCGTAACCCACGGCTGCGCCATAGGCGGCGCGGCGATGATTGCGCATCACCCGCAGCATGTGGTCCTTGTTCTTGGCATAGCCGGGGAAGGGGCCGAGCTCCTTCGCCATTTCAGCCGAGGTGGCATAGGCAATGCCGGTCATGATCGCCGAGAGCGCACCGCAGATGGCGCGGCCCTCATGGCTGTCATAGGCAATGCCGTTGGTCATCAGCAGCCCGCCGATATTGGCAAAGCCCAGGCCAAGCGTGCGGTACTCATAGGAGAGCTTGGCGATTTCCCTGGAGGGGAACTGCGCCATCAGCACGCTAATTTCCAGAACCATGGTCCACAGCCGCACCGCATGCTCGTAAGACTCGACGTCAAACTTGGCCGTTGCCGTATCGCGGAACTGCAAAAGGTTGAGCGAGGCGAGGTTGCACGCCGTATCGTCGAGGAACATGTATTCCGAGCAGGGGTTGGAGGCGCGGATGTCGCCGGAGGCCGGGCAGGTGTGCCAGTCATTGATGGTCGTGTGATACTGGATGCCGGGATCAGCCGAAGCCCAGGCGGCATGGCCAATCTTGTCCCAGAGATCGCGTGCCTGCAGGGTCTTGGTCACCTTGCTGGACATGCGGGCATTGAGGTTCCACGTGCCATTGGTTTCAACGGCGCGCAGGAATTCATCAGTGACGCGAACTGAGTTATTGGAGTTCTGGCCCGAAACGGTGCGGTAAGCTTCGCCATCCCAATCCGTGTCATAGGCATCGAACTCAAGCTCCGTATAGCCCTGCTTGGCAAACTGGATAACGCGCTTGATGTAATTGTCGGGCACCATGTTGCGCCGCGCATCTTTCACGGCGCGCTTGAGGGCCGGGTTCTTTTCAATTTCATAGCAGTCATCGCCAGGGCCCTGGCAATTGACGCAGGCCTTCATGATCGACGCCAAATGCTTCTTGACGATCTTGGAACCGGTGACGAGGGCCGCAACCTTCTGCTCCTCCTTCACCTTCCAGTCGATGTATTCCTCGATATCCGGATGGTCCACGTCAACCACCACCATCTTGGCGGCACGACGCGTCGTGCCACCGGACTTGATGGCGCCCGCCGCACGGTCGCCGATTTTCAGGAAGCTCATCAGGCCGGAAGACTTGCCGCCGCCCGACAGTTTTTCGTTTTCGCCGCGCAGGAGAGAGAAGTTTGATCCGGTGCCGGAGCCATATTTGAACAGGCGTGCTTCGCGCACCCAGAGATCCATGATGCCACCCTCGTTGACGAGGTCGTCGGCCACGCCCTGAATGAAGCAGGCATGGGGCTGCGGATGTTCATAGGAGGATTTTGATTTCGTGAGCTTGCCGGTTTCATGGTCCACATAGAAGTGGCCTTGGCCCGGGCCATCAATGCCGTAGGCCCAATGCAGCCCCGTGTTGAACCACTGGGGCGAGTTCGGCGCACACTTTTGTGTCGCCAGCATGAAGCACAATTCATCAAAAAAAGCCCGGGCATCTTCTTCCGCGTTAAAATATCCGCCCTTCCAGCCCCAATAGGTCCAGGTGCCCGCCAAGCGGTTGAACACCTGCTTGGAGCTCATCTCGCCGATAATGCGTTTCTTCTCCGGCACGCCTTCCAGAGCTGCCTCATCAGCCACCGAACGCCACAGCCAGGAGGGCATGCTCGTCTCTTCAACGCGCTTCAGCCTGGCCGGAACACCCGCCTTGCGGAAATATTTCTGCGCCAGGATATCGGTGGCAACCTGGCTCCATGACGCGGGGACCTCGATGTTTTCCAGGCGGAAAACGATCGATCCATCAGGATTCCTGATTTCACTGGTGGCCTGGCGGAATTCGATCTCCGCGTAAGCATCCTGGCCGGCTTTGGTGTATTTGCGCGCGACGTGCATAGAGTCCCTCGTTGTTTTTTCGTTTCGTTGCCGGGAGCGCACAACAATGCGTTCACGGAGCCTTGTTCACCCGTGTTTGACGACACAAACCCTGCCTGAGAAATCGAAATTCCTCAGGTTGTTAGCCTCTGATGTTGGTTTTTTACTCTTGAGAGAGGCGACCTTAACTGTCGCATCTCCGTCCCCACGGCCTTGATGATTAAATTATTACACAGCTTACCGGACGTCAATAGCTAGTGTGTTAACAAAACCCTAACGCTATATGTTGTGTCCACAGCTTGTTGGACACTGTGGATAACCGGATGATCATCCGATTCTGGGGGCAAGCTCAAGTGCTTGTTGGATTATTTGGCGGGCCCTCTGTGGAAAACCGGGGCGGGCCAAAACCGTCAAGTCGTTAACCATGTTTTCAATCAAAAATTAATTTACGGGCGGACCTCGGCTGGCACCTGCGAAGCGGGCACTCGAATCGGTCCCATGGCCAGCAGAACGACCAGCGCCGTGGCCGTAATGGGCGCCATGACGAGCCATGCCTCATTGATGGCCAAGGTAATGCTGGCCTGTTCGATGACATCCATGATTCCCAGAAGGCCCATCGGGTCTTGGCTGTCCGGCAGTTCATCAACCGAGATGCCGAGAACCAAGGCTGCCTTTGCGGGATCCAATTTGACAAGATCCAAAATTCGGTCCGCATGTTCAGGCCCGCGCGAAAACACGATTGTATCAATGAGTGCGATGCCAATGGCCCCGCCAAGATTGCGCGACAGGTTGAACAAACCGCTGGCATCAGCAATGTGCTCGCGCGAAATGAACCCCAGGGCAAAGCGAACGGGTGGCAGAATGCAAAGGGCAACGAAGGCGCCGCGCACGACCTGCGGCCAGAACATTTCGTCATAGTCCGTGGCAATCGTTTGAAAGCCGCTCATAAGAAGACCAATTGCAAAGGCCCCGAAGCCGATGGCTGAAAGCAGGCGCGCATCCACATAGCGGTCGACTTGAACAGCAAGTGGCGCGGTCACGAGCTGTGCAATGCCAGTCACGAGAATGACAAGACCTATGTCGAGCGGGCCCATGCCGCGCACGAAGGCCAGAAAAAGCGGCAGCAGGTAAACCGATCCAAACAGGCCAACGCCGAGAATGAAACTGAGAATACAGCCATAGGCCAGGTTGCGGTCGCGCAGCAGCGAGAAGGTAATGGCCGATGTCGGCCGGCGTATGGCAAGGAACATGCAAATCGCAAAAATCGCGAAGTAAGCAAGAACCGGCGGCGCAAGCCAGCCCCGGTCGGGGGCTTCCTTAAGGCCAATCAAAAGGCACGCAAGGCTAACGGCAACATAGACAAGGGAAATCCAGTCCAGCGTCTTGAACAATGAAAGCCGGGTCTGATTCTGCGGCAGGCATGCAATGCCGATCACTAGGGTCACAATCCCTGGCGTCACATTGATCAGGAACAGCCAATGCCAAGTGTAGTTTTCCGTGAGCCAGCCGCCGGTAAGCGGCCCAAGCGTTGGCGCAAGCACTGCGAGCAGCCCGCCGATTGTCGTCGCGATGGTCTGCTTCAGGCCCTTTCCGAAAAGTAGAAAGATGGCGGCAAACACCAGGGGAATAAGCACGCCCCCAGCAAAGCCTTGCAGAACCCGGAACACGATGAGCGAGATAAAGTCAAAACTGAAAGCGCAGCCGATGGAAGCCAGTGTGAAAGCGAAAATAGCGCCAGCAAAGAGCCAGCGAATGGTGAAAATGCGGATGAGCAATCCGGTAAGGGGAATGGAGATGATTTCGGCAATGAGATAGGTGGTCTGCACCCAGCTCATGCGGTCTGCGCCAATCTTCAAGGCGTCTTCAATGACCGACAACGATGTGACGACCACCTGGATATCCAGGATGGCCATGAACATGCCGACACACAACGCGCCATACCCCAACCAGAGCCAAACTGTTGCAGGAGGTGGCTGGGTTTTATTCGCCTCTAAATCTTCCATCGCCTGGCATGTTAGGAGGAAACCGCTTGGAATATCATCTGATTCTCTTTAGCTCTGTGCCGCTTTCCCACAGAATCCTGCGGTTTAAGTAGTTGTAATCAAATAGTTGTAGACAGGAAGCACGTCCTGCCCCCATTTGACGCCAACCACAGGACGACGACGAGCGCCAATCCCACGACATGGACCATATCCAGCCCTTTCTCGATTATTTTGCCCAGAACCCCGCTTGGGCAATCGTTGTCGTATTCCTGATCGCCTTTGGTGAAGCGCTTCTCATCATTGGGTTGTTCGTTCCTTCAACCGCTGTGCTGGTTGGTGCCGGCGTCTTGGTAGGGTCCGGCCACCTGCCATTCTGGCCGGTTTTCCTAGCCACATTGATCGGCGCTGTGGCCGGAGACCAGATTTCCTACTGGGCCGGCCGCTTCTTTGGCGAGCGCTTGAAAAACCTGTGGCCGTTGAACCGCTTTCCGCAACTGGTGGTCCGCGGCGAAGAATTTGTCCGCAGTCACGGGGGTAAGAGCATTGCCCTTGGCCGCTTTGTGCCGGGCGTAAAGGCGGTTGTGCCTGGCATCGTTGGCATGCTTGGCATGAGCCAGATCTATTTTGCCACCGTCAATATTTCATCGGGCATCGTCTGGACTGCTGCCCACGTCATACCCGGTTTATTGATCGGGCAGGGCTTGGCCTTCGCCGGTGAACTCAGTGGCCATTTGGGCCTTGTGCTGATTGAGCTGCTGATTATCCTTGCCGTGGCCGGGTGGATCATCAGGCTTTTTGCCGCCGGCATGTCGCCCTATCTTGATCACATCCTCCAGCGAATTTCCGCTTGGGCCAAAACCCGCAACAGCCGGTCCATGCACCGTTTCGGACGCGCCGTTTCACCGGAAAACCCCCGCTCGCTACTGATCATATTTTTTATTGCTGCGCTGCTGCTTGGTTTGATTGCCTTCCTTCTCCTGCTCAGCGGCATGGTGGCCCGCAACGCCATTCCAAATACCGACATTTCTGTTTTCAACCTCATGCGGGAAATCAGGAATGCCCCCGCCGATGAATTGATGGTTCCCCTCACCATGCTGGGCGATGGCTTTGTGCTCACCGCCATGATGGCGACGATCGTGGGCTGGCTGGTGTGGCGCAAGGCCTGGCGTGCGGCTATTGCATCGACCGCGGTCTTCCTCGCGGGAAAACTGTTTGCCGTTCTTCTCAAGTATGGAATTCATCGGCCGCGGCCGCTGGAACTTTATACCGGCGCTGAATCCTTCAGCTTCCCGTCGGGCCACGCCACCATGGCGGCAATTACCTTTGGCGTCCTGGCGGTGCTCGCAAGCCATGCCATGAACCGCTGGAGCAGGTCGCTGGTCTATGCAGTCTGCGGATTGATCGTCATCACCATTGCCTACTCAAGGATCTATCTCGGGGTCCACTGGCTGTCCGATGTCTTGGGCGGTGTCGTGTTCGGAGGCGTCATGGTGGCAGCCTTTGGCGTCGCCATCGAAGCCATCCCGCCGCGCCGGATCATGCCGCTGGGCTTGCTCGGCGCGACCTTCATTGCCTTTGTGGGGGCCGGCGCCGTGAACATCTCGAACAATTTTGACAAGGCGGAAAAATTTTACGCCGCCCCCGAACAATCCTATTCAATGGCGCCAGCCGAGTGGGAATCCACCGCGTGGCTGGAGTTGCCGGCACGTCGCATCGACCTTGCCGGCAGGCCGGAAGAACAATTTATCATGCAGTGGGCGGGCTCGCTTGAGGCCCTTCAGAAAACCCTGGAAAGCCGAGGCTGGATTTATTCGCCGAAGTGGACCTGGCGTGACAGCATCGCCTATCTTGATCCAAATGCGGTTCTCGGCACGGTCGCGCCCCGTCCCGCACTGCACTTGGGCCTCAAGGCCAAACTGACGATGACCCTTGCCCTGAATGGCGAATCCAACCGCCGCCTTGTCATGCGGGCCTACAAGACCAATGCCAATCTCAAATCGGCAAATGCCGGAACTCCAATTTTCCTTGTAAGTCTCACCCAGGAAAGCCTGCGCAAGAGCTTGCAGGCCTATGTCGTTCCAACCTTGGTGGCTGCAAAGGCCGAGCAAGTCGCCAGGTTTGGGATGGATATGGCGTTGCCGTCAAACACCCGGGCAGTGACCGAACAACGCCCCGGCGATAGCGGCCAAGTGCGATTGATCACCCTCCCATGAGTGCAATTTGCCAGCTTTACGAACGCCCGCCATTGGGCCATATTCCGCCCGAATTTTGATACCTTTGGCAGGACCAAGCATGCATTTTCTGAAGCAGTTTTTTACCTGGTGGAGCGGCCAGACCTTGGGCACCCGCTTTTTCACCTGGCGCAAGGGCGAGCACGTCGGAACCGATCAGGCGGGCAATCGCTATTATCGCGCCAAATCCGCAATGCCTGATTCCATTGCTGAACGCCGTTGGGTAATCTTCAATGGTTATTCGGAAGCTTCAGGCATTCCGCCGGGCTGGCATGGCTGGATGCATCACCGGGTTGATAAGGTTCCCTCGGCGTCCGATCGTCCAGACCATGAATGGCAACTGCCGCACCAACCCAATCTTACCGGCTCGGCTGGCGCCTATCGCCCGCCTGGCAGCATCGTTGGCGCGGCACGGCCGAAGAAATCCGATCCCGGATACCAGGCGTGGCGACCGGAATAATCACTGATCGCAATGCGCCATATTTTCTCAATTGTTTCTGCTATTCTCCAGACCTTAGATGTGTGCCTAGAATCAGGGGCCAAGCGCCATGAACAATTCAACGGTTGAAACGCTTATCGGGGCCGTGGTCATCGTGATCGCCGGGGCCTTTCTGACCTTTGCCTACAATACGCCAGGCATGGGCCAGAAAAGCGCGGGCTATCTCATCACCGCCGAATTCGACAATGTCGAAGGCGTCAACGTCGGCAGCGACATCCGCATGGCCGGCATCAAGATCGGCACGGTGACCGCCCAGTCGCTCAATCCGGAGAATTTTCAGGCGCAAATCACAATGAATATCGATCCCTCTGTGCAACTCACCGACGACACCTCCGCCAAAGTGACTTCGGAAGGTCTGCTGGGATCAAAATTCATTTCGCTTGAGCCTGGCGGCTCTGAAACCAAACTTGCCGCGGGCGGCGTGATCAATTACACCCAAGGGGCCGTTGATATCTGGTCGCTGATCAGCCAGGCCATGTTTGACAAATCCGGGGCCAAACCTCCTGAAGTCCCCACAATCCCCCGAAGCGCCGAAGCAGGCGCAGTAAGAATGTTTCGACTTGGCGTCTTGGCTGCAGTTGCAGTCGTCGTGCTGCCCTGTGCGGCCGGTGCCGACCGCATCGCCAATCCCATTGCGGTCTTTACCGGCCTCGACAAAATAACCGGCGTTACCACCACTTTTGAAACCAAGGTCGGCGAAGCCAAGCAATTTGGCGGCCTCATTGTGAAAGCTGACGTCTGCTATTCGCGCCCGGCCACCGAGGAACCCAAGACCACATCCTTTGTCGAAGTCGACGAAGTGCAGCTCGATGATTCGCTGAAGCGGATTTTCTCCGGCTGGATGTTTGCCCAAAGCCCAGGGCTCAATGCTGTGGAGCATCCCATCTATGACGTCTGGCTGGTCAACTGCCGCGATCCTGCCGCACCTGCGCCCGCCGTTGAAGAGATTCCCGATCTCTCAACCCTGCAGGAACAGATCGAAGAGGGCGAACCGCTGGATTAGCGCAAGCCTGCCAATTCCAGCACGCGGACCGGATCATTGTCTTCCTTGAACCTCTTGAAGTCCGCCGGCGCAACTATGGCCGATGGCAACAGCTCTTTATAGTCAGCCTTCGATATGACCACGGCCCCGAGGGTCTTGAGGTGCGGGTTCATGAACTGGGCATCAAGCAGTTGAAACCCGCCTGCGTTGAGCCTTGCAACCAGATGCACCAGCGCAACCTTGCTGGCGTCAGTCTCGCGCGAAAACATGCTCTCACCAAAAAAAGCCGCGCCGATTTTTACCCCGTAAAGCCCGCCAACCAGCTTGCCTTGCCGCCAACATTCCACCGAGTGGCAGTGCCCCATATTATGGAGCTGGTTATAGAGGGTACGGATTCGGGCGTTGATCCACGTCAGCTTGCGGGTTTTGGTTTTGGCGGCGCAGGCGTCGATGACATCGGAAAAAGACGAATCTATGCGTATCTCGAAGTTTTTCCGGCGCACCTGTTTCCGCAGCGAACGGGAAATGCGCAAGCCCCGCAAGGGTATGATCCCCCGTTCCTCAGGCTCCATCCAGTAAAGCGCGTTATCCTCGGCTGTTTCCGCCATGGGAAAAATCCCGACGGCATAGGCCTGCAACAGAATCTTTGGCGTTATCGTCGTCACTAGGCATCTCGCGCGAGATAATTCTCCAGCCAGTGGATGTCATAGTGCCCGTCAATGATATCGGGTTCAGTCAACAAACGCTGGAACAGGGGAATTGTCGTTTCAACTCCTTCGATTACGAATTCGCCCATGGCCCGCTTCAAGCGCATCATGCATTCGGTGCGCGTCTTGCCAAAGACAATGAGCTTGCCGATAAGACTGTCATAATAGGGCGGTATGCGGTAGCCTGCGTAGAGGGCTGAATCAACCCGAACCCCGAGCCCGCCGGGAAAATGCACGGCGTCCACCCGGCCCGGAGAGGGCACAAAGGTCTTGGCATTTTCCGCATTAATGCGGCATTCGATGGCATGGCCCGCAAAGCTAATGTCGTTCTGGGCATATTGCAATTTTGCGCCGCTGGCCACGCGGATTTGCTCCTGAACCAGATCAAGGCCGGTGATCATTTCGGTCACGGGGTGCTCCACCTGCAACCGCGTGTTCATTTCAATGAAATAGAACTCGCCATTCTCGAAGAGAAATTCAATCGTACCGACCCCTTCATAGGAAATATCGGCCATAGCCTTAGCAACGCGTGCCCCGATTTCATCGCGCTGTGCCGAATTCAACGCTGGTGAATGGGCTTCTTCCCAGATCTTTTGGTGCCGGCGCTGCAGCGAGCAATCACGCTCGCCCAGATGCACTGCATTGCCTTGCCCGTCACCCAGCACCTGGATTTCAATATGCCGCGGCAACACCAGGTATTTCTCGATGTAGACTTCTTCATTGCCGAATGCCGCCTTGGCCTCGGTTTGCGCCGTGCTCAGGGCAATTTCCATCTCGGCATCATTGCGGGCAACCTTCATGCCGCGCCCGCCGCCACCGGCCGTTGCCTTGATGATGACCGGATAGCCAATCTCGCGGGCAATGCGTTTGCCCTCATCCACATTTGACACTCCGCCATCGGAGCCGGGAACCACCGGAATGCCGAGCGCCTTGGCGGTGCGCTTGGCTTCAATCTTGTCGCCCATTGTACGGATGTTTTCCGCCGAGGGGCCGATGAATTTTATCCCGTGTTCCGTGAGGATTTCAGCAAATTTTGCGTTCTCGGAGAGAAAACCATAGCCGGGATGCACCGCTTCGGCTCCAGTGATCTCGCAGGCCGAAACGATCGCTGGAATATTGAGATAACTGTCACGCGCCGGCGGCGGACCGATGCACACACTTTCGTCTGCTAATCGCACGTGCATGGCATCCGCATCTGCTGTGGAATGGACGGCAACCGTCTGGATGCCCAACTCGCGGCAGGCCCGCAGCACCCGAAGCGCAATCTCGCCCCGGTTGGCGATGAGAATCTTGTCAAACATCACTCACTCAATCGTCACAAGGGCCGCGCCATACTCAACCGGATCGCCGTTATCAACATGGATGCGAATGACCTTGCCCGCGACAGGCGATGGAATCTGGTTCATGGTTTTCATGGCTTCAATAATCAACAGGGTCTGGCCCTGTTTAACCTCCGAGCCGATCTCGATGAAATTTGGATTGCCTGGGGCCGAGGCCATGTAAATGGTTCCCACCATGGGAGACTTCACCGTTCCAGCATGATCCGTGTCGGGGACCTTGGCAATTGCCGGGGCGGCAAGAGGCGCAGGCGCATGGTGGGTCGGAGCCTGGTGCTGTACCGTTGCAACGGATGTCATGTTCCGCGACACGCGGACCCGCGAACCCTTTTGTTCCAATTCGATTTCAGAAAGCCCCGTTTCGATCAAGATGTCTGCCAGGGTTCGGATAAGAGCCAATTCCGGGCTGGAAGGCTTGTTCTGGCCACGCGTTGGTGGCGCTTTTTTCGGGGGCATTCTTTTACCTCTTTCCGCTTGAATCCAGGATTTGCGCAATGCCTTCGAGGGCCAATTCATAGCTTTGTCCACCAAAGCCGCAAATGACCCCGTGGGCAACGGGAGAAATATAGCTGTGATGGCGAAATGGCTCGCGGGCATAGACATTGGACAGGTGTACTTCAACGGTGGGGATGTTCACGGCCTTCAAGGCGTCGTACAGGGCAACGGAGGTATGCGTGTAGCCGGCCCCATTGATGATAATTCCCGAGGCCTTGCTTTGAGCCTCATGAACCCAGCCGATCAACTCGCCCTCGGTGTTGGTCTGCCTGAAAACAATCTGTTGCCCAAGCGCCTTGGCCTTGCCAGCACAGCGCGCTTCCAGGTCAGCGATGGTTTCCTGGCCATAGACCGTTGGCTCGCGCAAGCCCAGCAGGTTCAGGTTGGGTCCGTTCAAAATGTAGATTGGTTTCATCGCCCTGCCATCAGAATCTATGCTGTTTGGATGTTATAGGCGGTCCATTGCGGGCAGGGAAGCACTCGGCATCAGCAGAGGGAACAGCCGCCTTTGGCACGGACATCATTGATGGCGCTGGCAAGCTCGGCCTTGGGCAGATAGCCGGGAACCAGCTTGTCATCAATGATGAAGGCTGGCGTGCCATTGATGGCAAGGGACTGGGCCAGGTTGCGGTTGCGTTCCAAAATGCCGGCCGTCTCTGGGCTCTCCATGTCTTTTTTGAGCCGCGCCATGTCAATACCTTGTGCCGCCGCAAGTTCGTCGACGACTTCCTTCGTAATTTTTCCCTCATGGCTGAACATGGCCACATGCAGGTCCCAGTATTTGCCCTGTTTATTGGACGCAATCGCTGCCTGGGCAGCGTAATCGGAATCTCCGCCAAATATCGGGAACTCCTTCAGGACAAATCTCAGGTCCTTGTCTGACTTCAATCAGGGCCAGGACTTCGGGAAAGCCCTTCTTGCACCAGCCGCAGTTGTAGTCGAAAAACTCGACCATGGTGACCTTGCCGTTGGGATTACCGACAACAAAATCAGTCCCATCGCGGAATATCTGGTCGGCATTGGAAACCAGGGCGCCTTTCCGTTGCGCGTCTTCCGCAAGCTTTTCTTTCTGCTCAAGAAGCTGGCCCATTTCCCTCAGCAGGTCAGGATTAGCCAACAGATAATCCCTGATGATGGATTCCATTTCCTTCCGCTGGCCATCATTGAATTCCGCGGCATGCACGGTGAAGCCAAGGCCCCACAGCATCAAAACCGAAAGCAATAACGTCCTGAGGGCAGCGTACATGTTAAATCCTTGTGTTTCCGGACTATTTGCCTGAAAGGCCTGGTCCCGGTCAATCCTGGTCTTTGTTGGCAAAATTCAGGATGTCATTGGCCTTGATCCATTCCTGCGAGCCGTGTTTGAACTGGCCGATCACGCGCTTGGCTTTTTCTGCCGCCAACGCCGTATCGCCTTGCATCATGGCCATTTCGGCGGTTGCCAATTCGGCATGCGGCAGGTCATTCAAATAGCCATAGGCAAGTGCTGAATACTTGTAGATATCAACCGAATCCCGCTCGGTTTTCTTGGCCAAGGTCAAGAGGTTCAAAGCTTGTCTGATATTGGCGCCATTTTCTGTGGCAATCAGGGCCTGTGCATAGAGAATTTGGATGAGCCCGCTGTTGGGCAGTAATTTGTTGGCCTGCCTGAGCGGGGCGAGCGCCTTCGCGGGTGTGCCACCCTCGAGCAGTGCTTGGCCCTTGAGCTCCCAGAAATATGGGTCTTCCGGTACATCCCTTATGAGGCTGTCAATGATGGGGATAGCGTTTTTGGTGTCACCTTTGCGGAACATTGCAATCGAGCGGGCATAGCGGGCTGGCAGGCTCTTGTCTGAAGAAGGATAGCGCTGAAAAACATATTGCGGCGACTGGATGAACCCCGCCAGCTTAGCCTGCATCAAGTGATGGCGCAGAAGCAGTTGCGGCGCGTCGTTCCTGTCGAAAAACTGGGACTTGTGGGCTTCCAGTTCAAGGCTCCGAATTCTTTCAAGCGGCATGGGATGCGAAAGCAGGTAGGGATCGGCGTTTTCCAGCGAGGCCAGCGATTCATTGGCGAGCAACTGGAAAAGCGTCAGCATGCCCTTTGAGGATTGCCCTGTCGCGTTGAGATATTTGAGCGCAGCCTGGTCGGCGGACGCTTCCATGCCGCGCTGGTAGGAGAGCAAACCCCGCTGGGCCATGCCCTGGGATCCGATCATGATTCCCGTTCCCGCCTGCGCTGCACTCTTTTGCCCTGCGGCGGCACCGCCCACCATAGCTGCGACGCCCACCAAGGTCCCGATAATTGACTGGACGCTGGCCCGGTCAAGCTCAATTCCCAGGCGAGCCAAATGGCCTCCGGCAATGTGGCCCGTTTCATGGGCCAGAACACCGATGACTTCGTTCGGCGTTTTGGTTCGCGTCAGGAGCCCCGTATGAATGAACAGGCGCTGGCCGCCGGCGACGAAGGCGTTAATCTTGTCATTGTTGATGATGTAAACCCGCACTGCCGAAGGGTTCAGGCCCGCTGCTTTGAAAATGGGCTTCGTGTAGAGCCGCAACAGCCCTTCGATTTCAGCATCGCGAATCAGCGGAAGCGAGGGTCCCCGTGGCTTCTTTTTTGTGGCCGCCATGCCATCGTCTATCAGGCCCGAGAAGGCGACCGAGATGGCAAGGAAAACCGCTGTCAAATTGCGAATCATGGTTTACTCAACAGGTAGAATGCGGGCTGAAAACCCACCGCATTGGCCAGAGGGTGTTTCTCCGTCAAATACGGCGAGTTTGAGGCCCCTAATCTTCAGCCGCGTTTGCTCCACCAACCGGCCTTGGGTTTTGCCACTTCCGTTGCTTTCACCGTTGCGGCAGGCGGTTGCCACTTTCGCGCCGTCACCGGCTGGGCCACCGTTTCCTGGATGGCGATGATGGGTGCTGGCTGACGCTCCGGTTGGGGCTCGCGCGTCTCAACCGGATTTGCCGCATGAGCATGGCCATTGCTTTCGGCTTCGACGATATTGCGTCCATTCCGGTTGCGCCCGTTTCTGTTGCGTCCCCAACGGTCGCGCCGGCGTGAAGAACCGCGCTCAGAGGCTTCCTTTTCGGTGGGTTCATCGGATGTCGCACCCAATTCCGCCTCGGCGGGAGCAGCGACATCGTCGCTACTCGTGTCACCGTGTTCAACCGCGTGCCGCGGCGATTCGGCTTCGCCCTCGGTCTCGACCGCAATTTTGTCCCGCGGCTCATCATCACGGTCGCGCCCGCCGCGTCTGCCGCCCCGGCGTCCACGCCTGCGCCGCCTGCCGCGTTGCGAGTCGGAACCTTCTTCAGGGCCTTCAGTTTCAGATGAAGACTCGGCTTGAACCTCTTCGGTTTCCTCCTCGGCCCCAACTTCGGCTTCATCTTCCTCGGCGTCTTCGTAAGTGTCCGTCTTGACGGGCACAATCTGGATCTTGCGAACCGCAACGGTCCGCTCGCTGGCCCGTTCGATAACCGCCTGTGATCCCTTGACCTCGTCGCTTGGCACAATGAACACGGAAATCCCATAGTTCTGCTCAATGGCCAGAAGATTGTCGCGCTTTTCGTTAAGAACGTAAAAAGCAACTTCGCGTGTGCATTTCACCGTGAGATGCTCGGCCTTGCGGCTGATCAGGTGCTCCTCGATGGCGCGCAAGACCGAAAGTCCGCACGAGGAAATCGAACGAACGATGCCGCGTCCCTCGCAATGCGGGCAAGGCCGCGACGAACCTTCAAGAAGCCCCGGTCGCAATCTTTGCCGTGACATTTCCATCAGGCCGAAATGGCTGATCCGTCCCACCTGGATGCGGGCGCGGTCATTCTTGAGCGCATCTTTCAGGCGCCGTTCCACCGCACGGTTGTTGCGGTTCTCCTCCATGTCGATGAAATCGATGACCACGAGTCCGGCGAGGTCGCGCAGGCGCAACTGCCTGGCGACTTCATCGCAAGCTTCGAGGTTGGTTTTGAGCGCCGTGTCTTCAATGTTGTGTTCGCGCGTCGCCTTGCCCGAGTTGATGTCGACGGAAACTAAGGCTTCCGTCTGGTTCATCACGATATAGCCGCCGGATGGCAGCGTAACCGTCGGCGAATAGAGGGCATCCAGCTGCGTCTCTGTCTGGTGCTTGGAAAAAAGCGGACGCGTGTCCTTGTAGAGTTTCACATTCTTGGCATGTGATGGCATGAGCATCTTCATGAAATCTTTGGCTTCGCGGTAGGCCGCGTCGCCTTCGACGAACACCTCGTCAACGTCCTTGGTATAGAGATCGCGGATGGAGCGCTTGATCAGGCTTCCTTCCTCGTAGACAAGGGCAGGGGCCGTTGAGTGAAGCGTAAGGTCACGCACGTTTTCCCAAAGGCGCATGAGATAGTCGAAATCGCGCTTGATTTCCGGCCGGGTGCGCTGGGCGCCAGCTGTACGGACAATCACGCCCATGCCCTGCGGAACTTCCACATCACGGGCAACTTCCTTAAGGCGTCGGCGGTCACCGGCGTCTGTGATTTTGCGGGAAATGCCGCCGCCACGCGCTGTGTTCGGCATGAGAACGCAGTAGCGTCCGGCGAGCGAGAGGTAGGTTGTGAGCGCCGCACCCTTGTTGCCGCGTTCTTCCTTGACCACCTGCACAAGAATGATCTGGCGGCGCTTGATGACTTCTTGAATCTTGTACTGGCGGCGCGGCGCGCGACGCTGGCGCCGTGGCACTTCTTCTAGTGCATCTTCCGCCCCAATGGATTCGACCTTTTGGCTTTCCGCGTCTTCTTCCACGGTTTCAACGCCAACCCCAACTTCGCCAACGGCTGGTGCTTCCTGCGCCAGTACCTCAGAGTCGGGCGCGGCTTCTTCGACCGGTGGTTCTCCGGCCTCTTCTGCTTCTACCTCTTCTGCTTCTACAATGTCTGATGCGAGGTGCGGTTCTTCTGAAGCCTGCAGGGCCTGCGCCTCGCCTGATGGTTCGGCTTCACCATTGTTGTCGTCATCGTCTTCTTCATGTTCATTGGCGTCGTCTTCCTCCTGCTCGCGCAGCAGGGCCTGACGGTCGGCTACTGGAATCTGGTAATAGTCGGGATGGATTTCCGAAAAGGCTAGGAAGCCATGGCGGTTGCCGCCGTATTCTACGAAGGCCGCCTGCAGCGACGGCTCAACTCGCGTCACCTTGGCCAGGTAGATGTTGCCTTTTAGCTGCTTGCGGGCAGCGCTTTCAAAGTCGAATTCCTCAATGCGGTTTCCGCGAACCACGACGACACGTGTTTCTTCGGAATGCGTGGCATCGACAAGCATTTTGCTGCCCATAGTCTTGTATCCTCTGCGGCAGCTGGCGGTGAGGCTTCGAAGGTCCCATGTCCGGACTTGAGAAACCAGACGGCCCGACGGGCCAGCCTGCGCGAAATGGGCCTAATCCATGTCACGACGTTTTGCGATGCGAACGGCTCCGCGCTGGCTGTGTTTCCAGCGGCTGGAGGCGCAATCGAAAAGTCCTGGATCATGGCCCTCATTGATCTTTGCTCAAGCCACCATGGCTTGAACGGTTAACTCATTGGCGTGCCCGGGCGGATGTCCTTTGCCCGTGAAGCCTGCCAGGCTCCCGACTTGGGAACCTTACCTAGACGCGGCATGAAGGGGTGAACCAGCTGGTTCTCCGGACCTCTCAGCCGCGAAATTTTTGCTCTTGCAACCCAAACGATTAAATCGAGTCTGCCGAAGAGACTTCTTATCTTTAGGGAGAATAGGTCGGAATTGCAAGGTCGCTGGTGTCCGTTTGGCCAAATCGGCCCATGGAAACCTTCGGTTAACCACGGTCCCGCTAACCTTTCCGCGATTGGGTCCGGAGATGATGATTGCAACGCACAGCGCTTTGGAGTGGCGAATAATGAGGTCTCGATTGCGCCTTGTGCTAATCCCCGTAGTGTGCATTATTACCATGTTTTTCAATAGTTTACAGGAATCTCTTGCGGCGGGGGATGCAGTTGCCACCGGAACCCGCGTTGGTGGCGATGAAACCCGCACCCGCTTCGTGGCGGATATTTCCAAGACCGTGAACTATAGTGTGTATGTCCTTCCCGATCCCTACCGGGTGGTTATCGACCTGCCGGATGTGAGGTTCGACCTGCCGCCTGGCATTGGCCATAAGGTGCGAGGACTGGTATCTCAGTACCGCTACGGCCTGGTGGAAGAGGGAAAATCCCGTATCGTTATCGATACGCATGGACCCGTTCTGATTGAAAAGTCGTTTCTGGTCGAGCCGCAACCCGGCCAGCCGGCGCGCCTTGTGGTTGATATCGTGAAAACCACCGAAAAGGCCTTTGTCAAGTCTTACAATTCCGAGCAGGCGAAAATTCAGAAGGACATTGCCGCCGTGTCGGCTGGTCCGGTTGCGCCGCCAGCACCGGGAAAAAAAATCATTCTGGCGAACAAGCGCGGCAAGAAAACCATCGTACTCGATCCGGGCCATGGCGGCATTGATCCGGGCGCCATAAGCCGCGCCGGCACGAAAGAAAAAGACGTGGTCCTCTCCTTCGCCAACGTTCTGCGCCAGGCCTTGGCAGCCACCGGCAAATACAACGTGGTGATGACCCGAAGCGATGATCGTTTTATCAGCCTGAAAAACCGGGTGGGCGTTGCCCGGGAAAAGGACGCTGACCTGTTCCTCGCAATTCACGCCGACACGGTAAGGGGGAAGGACGCCCGCGGCGTTACGATCTACACGCTTTCCGACAAAGCCTCGGACGCCGAAGCGGAAGCCCTGGCCAAGCGTGAAAACCGCTGCCGACATTATCGGCGGATTGGACCTTGAGGCAGAAACCGAGGAAATCACCGACATCCTGATTGACCTCGCTCAGCGCGAGTCAAAAAACCATGCCATGTTTTTTTCCAAGAAGGCCGTCACCCAATTGCGGCCCCTGACCCTCATGACCGGCAAGCCCTTGCGCTCGGCAGGCTTTATGGTCCTGAAGGCGCCAGATGTTCCATCGGTTCTGCTTGAGCTCGGTTTTCTTTCCAGCAAATCCGACGAAAAATTGCTGACCTCAACCGTCTGGCAAACCAAAATCGCCAAGGCCTTTGCCACCGCTATTGATAATTATTTTGCCACCGAAGTTGCCTCCACGGCCAATTGAACTAGGCCGCGACTGGCCGCAGGAACGTGCGCTCCTCGGAGAGGATGAAACGCTCGCGTTGCGCAAAAGCGAAATTGGCAAGGCCTTCCTCATCCACGCGGAGCTGTGCCCGGTAAGTCTCATAGGCCGCCAGGCTGTCACACGAAATCAGCGCCCAGGCGATGTTGTTGGTACCTTCATGCGGCATGAAATACCCCAGCAAGTCACCTCCGCAGCGCGGAATAATGCTGTTCCAGGCCAGCGCATAGCGCTCGAACGCGTCCCGTTGAAACGGGTCGATGACATAACGGATTTGGACGGTGACGGTCATCGCGGCTCTTCTTTCATGAGTTTGTTGATGTCGTTGAAAGGGTAAGCGTCCTTGGCAAAATTGAATGTGCCGAAGTCTTTCATCTCGTGGGCGGCCTTTGCGAATGCAGCAAGTGCCGCCAGGTTCAAGGCGGAGCCCACACTCACCCGCTTCACCCCCGCATCTTCCAATTGCTTGAGCGTAAAGGCCGGTCCCGCAAGGACATTCACCGGACGGGTGACAGCTGAACAAACATCGCGGATCGCTTTCAGGCTTGATAGGCCTGGTGCATACAGCACATCGGCCCCAGCTTTTTCGAAGGCTTGTAGACGCTTAATTGTGTCATCGAGATCAGGCCGCCCATGGAGGAAATTTTCGGCCCGCGCCGTCAGTATGAAGGGAATGCCTTGCGAGCGCACCGCTTCCACTGCCGCTGCAACGCGTTCAACTGCCAGATTGAAATCATAGATCGGCTTGGCGCTGTCGCCGCTCGCATCCTCAATCGAACCGCCGGCGAGGCCAACCTCGATCGCGAGCTGAATTGTTTCGGCGGCCTTCTCCGGCGCCTGTCCAAAGCCGTTTTCAAGGTCTGCCGAAACCGGAAGATGGGTTGCCTGAACGATGGCTTTCGCATTCGCCAGGGTTTCTTCACGGGACGCGGCTCCATCACTGCGGCCAAGCGCAAATGCCAGTCCGGCACTTGTCGTGGCCAGGGCTTCAAACCCCAACTTTGTCAGGATTTTCGCCGTGCCCGCATCCCAGGGATTGGGAATGATAAAAGTCCCGGACCTTGCGTGCAGGTCGCGGAATGCCGTTGCTTTCTGTTTTTGGTCTGGCATTTGATATCTCCGTCTGTGTTTTCTAGGCCCGTGTCCTGTCTGAATGCTACGGTGGCGGGCGTAGCATTTCCGGCGCTTCGTATGCTACCAAAACGCCGGAGACAGCCCATGGTTCACATCGTTAGTGTAGCAGAAATAGGCGCCCTTGTCGGAGACCCGGCCCGAGCCAATATGCTGGAAGCGTTAATGGACCGAAGGGCCCTGACGGCAAAGGAGCTGGCGGCGCGCGCCGGGATCGCACCGCAAACCGCAAGCGGACATCTTTCCAAAATGCTCACCGCCGGCCTCATTACGATGGAGCAGCACGGCCGCCACCATTACCATTCCCTGGCCTCGTCGGAGATCGCCCGCATGCTCGAAGGTTTGCAGCAGGTCGCCTCCACCCAGAACATCAGGCATGCCGGACGCACCATTCGCACCGGCCCGCGCGATGCCGCCATGCGCGTGGCCCGCGGGTGCTATGACCATATGGCCGGCCATCTGGCCGTGAGCGTCACCGATGCAATGCTTGGCCGGGGACAGATTGAATTTGATGGCGATGGCGGCAGCGTGACTGATGCCGGCAAATTGTTTCTTGAGAAAATTCGGCATTGATTTTGCCGCAGCCAAACAATCAAAGCGCGTCTTCTGCAGGCCTTGCCTCGATTGGAGCGAGCGCCGCTTTCATCTCGCCGGTGCAGTGGGTGCCGCCTTGCTGCACCGGACACTGGAACTGAACTGGGTGAAACGCCAGGACAACACCCGGGCTCTCGCCATTACCAGGGCAGGGCAGGAAGGTTTCCGCAAAGCTTTTGGCATCGAACCCATCATTTAATCAGCGCTTTTGACCCGCCCATCCTTGGCCATATTCCAAGCCTAGCAAGGCCTATATGGCTTGTGCTATCGCCAGTGGGACGTAGAGACGGAATCGGATCAGTAAACCAGCAATGTTAAAATTTTTAGGATGGCTCTTCGGAGCCGGCTTCATGATTTTCTTAGGCTTGTCTGGGGCCTTGGTTTACGTGATTTGGGATGTGTCCAAGGGCCTGCCGGATTACAAGCAACTGGCCTCCTATGAACCCCCGGTGATGTCGCGCATCCATGCCGCCGATGGTTCATTGCTTGCCGAATATGCTGATGAACGGCGTCTTTTCGTGCCCATCAATTCTGTGCCAAAGCGCTTGATCCAAGCTTATATCTCTGCCGAAGACAAAACCTTCTACACCCACGGCGGCCTAGATTGGCGGGGCATCGCGGCGGCCGGCCTGCGCTACATCCAGGTCAAGCTGACCGGCAAGGGACAAATCGTCGGCGCCTCCACCATTACCCAGCAGGTGGCCAAGAATTTTCTCCTGAACAATGAGCAGACAATCGAGCGCAAGCTGCGCGAGGCCATTATCGTCCAGCGTATTGAAGCGGCCTTCTCGAAGGACCAGATTCTTGAACTCTATCTGAACGAAATTTTCCTTGGCCTGAATTCCTATGGCATTGCCGCGGCTTCGCTCAACTATTTCGGCAAATCGCTGACCGAGCTTTCTCTCGACGAGATGGCCTATCTCGCGGCCTTGCCCAAGGGCCCCAACAATTATCATCCCTTCAGGCACAAGGACCGCGCCATTGAGCGGCGCAATTGGGTGCTGCTCCAGATGCTGGACAATGACTACATCACCCAGGCCGAATTTGACGATGCCACCAAGAAGCCGCTGGTCGTCAACCCGCGCCCCTTTGGCGCCCAGCTTTTTGCCGCTGAATCCTTTGCCGAGGAAGTGCGCCGTGAACTGGCCCAGATGTATGGCAAGGATACGCTCGGCAAGGGCGGGCTTTCAGTGCGCACCACGCTTGATCCAAAACTTCAGATTTATGCGCGACAGGCCCTGGCCAGAGGCCTGATCGCCTTTGACCGCAGAGCGCGGGTTTCCGCGGGCCTGTCAAGAAAGTGGAAGTCCAGGGTGACTGGGGCCTTCTGCTTGACAAGCCGCGAGCCCCCGCCGATGTCGCGCCCTGGCGTCTGGCGGTTGTCACGGAGGTGAATGAACAGCAGGCGACCATCGGCCTCCAGCCAAAATTTCTGCCCGATGGCAAGCCGGAAGCGGCGCGGGAAACCGGCATCGTTCCCGTGGCGCTGTTGGGTTGGGCCCGGGCTTATGTCGATGGCACCGAACTCGGTCCCAAAATCGAAAACGCAACCGACGTGCTGGCGGTAGGCGACGTTGTTTATGTGGCGCCAAGCAGCGAAACGGGGCAATGGCATCTCGTGCAGATGCCCGATGTGGAAGGCGCCCTCATCGCCATGGACCCGCATACAGGCCGCGTCCTTTCTTTGGTGGGCGGATTTTCCTACGGCAACAGCCAATTCAACCGTGCCGTCCAGGCCATGCGTCAGCCGGGCTCCTCCTTCAAGCCGATTGCTTACGCCGCAGCCCTGGATAATGGCTATACGCCGTCGTCGGTCGTGCTTGATGCGGCCGTTGAATATACACTGCCCAATGGCGAAGTCTGGAAGCCCAAGAACTACCAGAACAAATTCTTCGGTCCCTCGACGCTGCGCCGCGGCATTGAACAATCCCGAAATGTGATGACGGTGCGCCTGGCCGATGATCTCGGCATGACTAAGATCGTGGACCTTGCCCAGCGCCTTGGCCTCTACGATAAAATGCCCCTGCAGCTTTCCATGGCGCTCGGCGCCGGCGAAACGACGCTTGATGAAAATGACCACCGCCTACAGCATATTTGCAAATGGTGGCAAGAAGGTTCAGGCGACCCTGATTGACCGCGTGCAGGACCGCTATGGCCGCACGATTTTCCGCTATGACAAAAGGGACTGCAGCTTTTGCCAGCAGGAAACCTATTCGGAAAACAGTGCCGAACCTGAACTCATGGATGTCCGTGAACAGGTCATGAGTCCCTATACGGCCTATCAGATAACCTCCATGATGGAAGGCGTTGTCCAGCGCGGAACCGGCAAGAAACTTCAGATGGTAGGCAAGCCCGTGGCCGGAAAGACCGGCACCTCGAATGAGGAAAAGGACGCCTGGTTCATTGGCTATACGCCCGATCTCGCCGTGGGTGTTTACGTGGGCTACGACAATCCCAAGCCCATGGGCAAGAGGCGCACCGGCGGTGAATTGGCGGCCCCCATTGTTGCCGACTTCATGCGCCTGGCGCTCCGTGAGCAGCCGGCCACGCCCTTCCGCGTGCCGCGCGCCATTGAGCTCATTCCGATTGATGCCAACACGGGCCAAAGAGCAATCTTTGGTGACGAGGGCGTCATTCTCGAAGCCTTCAAGCCCGGTGAAGAGCCAGCCGATTCGATCAAAATTATCGGTGAGGATTTGGCCGCCGTCTCAACCGAGTCCATCTATGGGGCCGGCCAGCAGCTCGTGCCGCCCGCCGATAGTGAACAACCCGTGGAAGAAGGCGGGTTGACGACCGGCACCGGCGGCCTCTATTGAGCCCCACCAAACAAAGCTGAAAGTTATCCATCGATGCGCGCCGAAACCGTCAAACTCGTGGAAGAGATGAAGCAGTCCATTGGATTGCTAAGGAGGCATCTTTGACTGGGATTCGGCCATTCGCCAGCTCGCGGAGCTGAACGCCAAGTCGGAAGATCCCAATCTGTGGAACGATCCGCAAAAAGCCCAGGAAGTGATGCGCAAGCGCCAGGATTTGGACGCGCGTATTTCTTCCGTTTTGCGCCTTGAGCAAACCATTGAAGATAATATGGGTCTGATCGAGCTTGGTGACCTGGAAGGCGATCACGCCATTGTCAGCGAGGCTGAGAAAGCCCTGACCAAGCTGCAGGTTGAAGTCGCCGAGCAGGAACTCGAAACGCTTCTCTCCGGCGAAGCCGATG
This sequence comes from uncultured Alphaproteobacteria bacterium, assembly GCA_963810045.1. Taxonomy (GTDB): domain Bacteria; phylum Pseudomonadota; class Alphaproteobacteria; order Rhizobiales; family Aestuariivirgaceae; genus Aestuariivirga. Next base: position 166,279 of record CAWELV010000008.1, read on the forward strand.
GCAACGACAGCTATTTGCAAATCAATGCCGGTGCCGGCGGCACGGAAAGCCAGGACTGGGCCTCCATGCTGATGCGCATGTACACGCGTTGGGCCAACCAGAACAAGTTCAAAGTTTCCGTGCTCGATGAACATGCCGGGGAAGAGGCCGGCATCAAGTCCTGCACCCTCGAAATCAAGGGCCACAACGCCTACGGAAAATTGAAAACCGAATCCGGCGTTCATCGCCTCGTGCGCATTTCGCCTTACGATTCGAATGCCCGGCGCCACACTTCATTTGCCTCCGTCTGGGCCTATCCGGTGATCGATGACAATATCGACATCCAGATCAATGAAAGCGAATGCAAGATCGATACCTACCGCGCCTCGGGCGCCGGCGGCCAGCACGTCAACACAACCGACTCCGCCGTCCGCATCACCCACCTGCCCACTGGCATTGTCGTGGCCTGCCAGGCCGAGCGCTCCCAGCACAAGAACCGGGCCACCGCCTGGAAAATGCTGAAGGCCCGTCTCTACGAGCGGGAATTGCAATTGCAGCAGGAGAAGATCGACGCCGTCAACGCCAAGAAAACCGATATTGGCTGGGGTCACCAGATCCGTTCTTACGTTCTGCAACCCTATCAGTTGATCAAGGATTTGCGTACCGGCTACACCAGCACCAATCCCGCCGCCGTGCTCGATGGCGGCCTTGATGATTTTATTCAGGCCTCACTGGCCAAGCGCGTTCAGGGATTGGATTCCGAGGTCATTGAAGACATCGACTAGCGCCGGAATTAAACCGGTCTCACGACCTTGAGGGGCCGGAAGGGCTCGTCGGGGTTTTCGGCGAAGTAATTGACTTGGCCAATGGCCAGATTGGGAGCAGGCCGCGCCTTATCGTCGACTGGGGGTGGTCCCTGGTGCACTTGCCCGTCGGCCAGGGGATTTTCCGCCCGGCTGATCATGCCGTAAATATTGGCGCCATTCTCGATGGAGATAGTCTCATTGAGAATATCGCCTTCAACCTGCGCACCCGCATAAAGGTTAACGTGGAGGCCGCGAATTGGTCCCATCACCCGGCCACGGATGAAAATCTCCTCCGCCACCAGTTCGCCCTGGACAAATCCGTTCATGTCGACAACGCAGGATTTCGCCCGCACCAAGCCAAACACCGTGCCGTCAATATGGAGTTCACCGGCAGCCGTGATATTGCCTTCGATGGTCACATCCTGGGCAACAATTGACGGCCCCGAATTTGAAGGGGCCTCGGTTCCGTTAGTTGAGGTTTTCGAGCGCTTGAAGATCATTTTGTGTTCGCCAAAAATTTTGAGGATCAATCACACGACCATTTACACGCGTTTCGTAGTGTAAATGAGGCCCCGTACTTCGCCCCGTGCTGCCCATCCAGCCAATCAGATCGCCGCGGCCAATTTTTTGACCCAGCGAAACGTTAACGGACTTGAGGTGACCATACCGGGTTGAGACGCCGTTGTCATGAAAGATTTCAACAAGGTTACCGTAGGGTCCGTGGGGGCCGGCCCAGGTGACCTGGCCGTTCGACGTGGCAAGGACCGGTTCGGCATAGACTCCCTTGAAATCAATGCCGCCATGGAAAGCCAGCGAAAGCCGTAAAGGGTCTTTGCGGTAACCAAAGGAACTGGAAATTCCGGTGATCTGCGCCATGGGCTTGACGAGTGGCAAATCCGCCACAGCTTCGCGGACCTAATTCTCCTGTTCCAATGTGGCGTGAACGGTCTCAATGCCCTCAGAAATTTCGGCTTCGCGCTGCGCTTGCTCGGGCAGGCTGACAAAAGGACCGCCCATATTGGCTGCGTCAGCCTTTCGCGAAGCCATTGGGTCAGGGCTGGCCGGATCCCCAGTCTGGTCAACAGCACACGCGTCGTATCAAGTTTGCGCTGGGAATATGCATGCGCTTTTTTCAGGAGCGCCAATTGCTGATTGTGCAAATCACCGAATGTGCCATTCATTTCATCGAGCGGCTTGACCACCTCAAGGCGGGAGCGAAAATCAGCCGCATAGCGCTGTGAGAAAGTGGCTTCCGCGGCTCCCTCCACCTGGAGTTTTTGCGGTGTGGCGGGAGCGGTATTTTGTTTCAGCGGAAACCAGCCCTCCTGGAAAAAACCTTCCATTATTTTCTGCTGTTCGGCCAAACTGTCAAAGGCGGCTTTGACCTCATCCACTTTCTTGAGATAGCTCTTCTGGTCCAGCAACAGTCGGTCATTGACCTGCTCGACTGAGGTCCGGAGTTCGGACAGGCGGTTTTCATAATCCAGCCGCGCCTCAAACAGCTTTTGCTGCTTGAGTTCCAGCAACTGGTCCTTGAAGACAATATTTACGCTGGCAAAGGCCATCCAGAGGAAGCCAATCAGGAAGATGATGAGCAGGGAAACCTGCGAAATGGGCGAGACTGTGATGAACTGTACATCGCCGTTGCTGCGCACATAAATCTGGCGCGTTTGCAAAAGCCCGCGCAGCGGCGAGCGCCGCTTCATTAGCCACTCACTTTTAATCTGATGACGTTTCGCCATCAATCTGGTCCCAACCATTAACGCGCCTAGGATTTAACGCGCTTAGGATTTTGCCTCGATGCCCTAAAGATGCCAGTTTTGCCGTCGAACGCAAGTCCTATGTGCCGGGATGGAATTAGCAGGCGTTATTAGCCTTCAAATCTTGCCTTTGTTTGGCCTATCTTTACTGGCCAATGGCGCTAGAATTGCGCCATGGTCCTATAATGCTGGTTCTAATTGGCTGATTCTATTTGGAATTGATGATATTTTAGAGTTGATAAATTAGGGCAGTTAAGAATTGCGCCATCGGCTGGCTAAAATAACCGTGCTTGTATTGCTTTCGATCACCGCAATTCTGGTCATCGTCGGGGCAGCCTTTTTTTGGCGCCTGTCGCAAGGCCCGGTTTCGCTGGATTTCATGACCGAACGGATCGAAAGGCAAATCAACAAGTCGCTCTCGGGGATGACGGTTGACGTCGCGGGCGCTGTCTTTGAAATGGATAGCAAGACCAATGTTCCCCATTTTCGCCTGAGGGACCTGGTGCTGCTTGATGGATCAGGCAACCTGATTGCGAAATCGCAGCGGGCCGCCATCAGTTTCGAAGGTTCGGCACTTTTCACCGGTTCCCTTGTGCCGCGCGGCATCGAGCTCATCGGCACCCGCATTCTGGTCAAGCGTCAGCTTGACGGGGGCCTGGTGCTGGGGTTTGGCACGCCCGCCGCAGCCGAAAACGAGTTGGCGACCCTGGATGGTACAGCGGCCGAAATCAGCTGACCCAAAGGCCAGCCGCGAAGAGCAGACGGCGATTTTGCCGGAAGCGACGGCAAAGTCATTGATTGACATTCTGTCCGGGAATGGCGGCGATTCACGTAGCACATCATTGGAAGATATTCGGATTACCGGTGCCTCGATCCAGCTCTTTGATGAAGCAAACCAGGCCAACTGGTTTGCGCCGCAGGCGGATTTGACCTTCAAGAAAATGCCCTATGGTTTTGTGGTCTTTGCCAAAGCCTCCGTGGCCAGCGGCGGAACGCCTTGGCGCACCGAAGTATCGGCCACCTATCGGACAGAGGCCCGTTCCTTCGCCGTCAGCGCCCGCATTGAGGATTTGGTGCCGGCGAATGTTTCAGACGAGATCTTTGCCCTGGCCCAGTTTGCCAAGGTTGATGTGCCGCTTTCGGGCCACGCCGAAGTCGAAATCAGCGATGTCGGCGTCATCACCAGCGCCTCGGCGGAATTTGCCGCTGCGGCCGGAATTGTGGGCCTGCCGGGTTATATCGCCCAACCCATCGTGATTGATGAGGGCGCTCTCCGGGTTGATTACGATACGCCCACCGGCGGCTTCAAGATTATCGATTCGATTATTCTAGTCGGCGGCTCGCGCGCCGAATTGACCGGGCGTCTGGATCCCGTGCGGGCCATCGATGGCCGCCTGACCGATCTCAAGATTGACCTCAAGGCAACCAACGTCAGCGTCGATGCGCAAGGCACGGTAAAGAACCCGGTTCTCGTGGACCGCATTGAATTCCTCGGCAAGGCCTCCGTCGAAGGTGCCGTCATGGATATCGAAGATCTTGTGGTGATGTCGGGCAACACCGGCGTTCGTTTGCGCGGCACCATTACCGGAGGTGACGAGTCGGCGGGCATCAAGTTGAGTGGCCGCGTGCGCGATCTCTCGGCCGATTTCCTCAAAAAACTGTGGCCACCTGTCGTTGTGCCAAAATCCCGGAAATGGGTGACGGACAATGTTCAAACCGGGCGTATCACCGAAGGCGCCTTCAATGTGGATATTCCGGTGAATGGCATGGCAGCCGCCTTGCGCCAGAAGGTGCTGCCCAACGAAACCATCGATTTCCGGTTTTCCATGGCCGATGTAACTTCCACTTATTTCAAGTCATTGCCGCCGCTGCTTGCCGCATCCGGGCATGCGCGTCTGCAGGGCGACAGTTTTGAATTGACCATCGAGTCCGGCAAAGTGATTTTGCCGTCGAACGGAACGGTTCAGGTGAGCCAAACGACATTCAAGGCCGAAAAGCTTTTGACGAGTGCCGTGCCTGCTGTTTTTGTGCTTAATCTTTCTGCAAGCGCTCCTGACCTGATGGAGCTTGCAGCGCTGCCGGATCTTAATCTTCTGCGGAATGCGAATTTTGTTCCACCCAACATCGGCGGGCAGGCGGAAGCCAAAATTAGATTTGTCGATGCCCCTGATAAAGGACTTGCCGCGTGACCAGGTCCAGACCACCGCTGAAATCAATGTGGCTAATGCCAGCATTCAGCAGGTCATTCCCAATGTGGATTTGTCTGAGGGCTCGCTCCTCGTCGCATTCGACCGGACTGGCATTACCGCAAGCGGGCCAGTCAAAATAAACGGCTTCCCCTCCAAGATTTCCTGGACCGCGGCCCGCCGGGCTGGGGTCGAGGGCAAACGCTTCCATTGACACGGAGCTGGACGACAAAGCGCGCAAGAAACTCGGCATCAGCTTGGCGACTATTTGCAGGGGTCCGGTCAAGGTTCAGGCAGACATCAACGGTGTGGGCGAGAAGAACGCGATCATCAAGGTCAAGGCCAACCTGGCAAAAGCCGAGATGTTTATTGATGCGATAAGCTGGCGAAGGCCGCCAACGGCAAACACCACGGCAAGCTTCACCTATCTGGCAGGCGATGCGGCCGGGCCGGAAAGTTGAAAATCTCGTCGTCAAGGGGCAAAGCCTGAGCCTGAAAGGTGACGTCTTTCTGAACGCCGATGGCGGGCTGAAATCAGCGAAGTTTTCGCAAGTTTGGCTCAGTGATGAGAACAACTTCATCCTGACAATGGTGCCAACCGAGGAAGGCCAGGCGATCCAGATAAGCGGAAAATCCTTTGATGCCCGCCCCTTCATAAAATCCATATTCGCCAAGGACTCTGGATCGGCTGGCAAGTCCAAGTCCCGCCAGAACCTGACCGTCAATGCGGCCTTTGATAGGGTTATTGCCAATCGCGGCGAAGTTCTTACGGAGGTTTCCGCCACCATTGGCGTGCGCAACAGCTTGGTCGCCAATGCCGATGTCGAGGGGAAATTCCTGTCCGAAAGGGCCTTGGCAATTCGCGTGCGCCCCACAGTTAGCGGTCGGGAGCTGCAGATCACCAGCAGTGACGGAGGTGCGGCCTTGCGCGCCTCAAACCTCTATTCAAAAGTGGCCGGAGGCAGCCTTGAATTCTCCGCCTTTCTGGCAAACGGTGGCAATTCCACCATTCAGAAAGGTAATTTGGTGCTGCGTGATTTTGATGTCCGCAACGAAGCAGCGCTCGCTGATATTGATAGCCGCGGCAAATCAAAAAAATCCGGCCCGCGCAATGAGGGCCTTTCCTTCACCAAGCTCACCTTGCCATTCACCACCGATGCGAAATTTATCAGGATTGGCGATTCATTGCTGAAAGGCATTGAACTGGGAGCCTCTGCCGAAGGTTTGATCCGCAAGGCCGATGGCGCAATCGATATCACCGGAACCATCATCCCCGCCTATGGCATCAATGCGGCCGTTGGAAATATTCCGCTGTTTGGCGAAATTCTCACCGGCGGCAAGGGGCAGGGGATATTTGGCCTGACCTTTGCGCTTACCGGTTCCATGGCAAATCCAAAAATTCATTACAATCCCTTGTCGGCCATTGCGCCGGGGATTTTGCGCAAGATATTTGAGTATCGATGGATCCGGTCCGCCAGTTGAAGCAGAAGGTCAGGGAATCAAATTGATCAGGCTTGCTTTGGCTTGATCAGGGCGTGTTTCTTTTTCCCCATCGACAATTTTATCACGCCTTCGCTATTGAGGGTTTTAGGCGTGAGCTGCATTTTTTCGTCAGTGACCGCAACGTCATTGATGCGAATGGCGCCACCCTGAATGGAACGGCGGGCCTCGCCATTTGATGAGGCAAATCCTGCGAGCACCGCCGCCTGAAGCACCCCAACGCCTTTTTCGAGGTCAAGCTCAAAGGTCGGCAGGCCTGCAGCGCTCTCACCCTCTTCAAATGTTTTACGCGCCGTCTCGGAGGCTTCTTCAGCAGACTGTTGTCCGTGCAGCATGGCAGTTGCCTTGTCGGCTAAAGTCTTTTTCGCGATGTTGATTTCCGAACCCCCGAGGGCCTCCAGTTTTGCGATCTCGGCCAGGGGAAGCATAGTGAAAAGCTTGAGGAAGCGCCCCACATCGGCATCTTCCGTGTTGCGCCAGAACTGCCAGTACCCGTAGGGCGACAGCATGTCCGCATTGAGCCATACGGCGCCGCTGGCGGTTTTGCCCATCTTCGCGCCCGATGCCAGCGTGATGAGCGGCGTGGTGAGGGCAAAAAGCTGGTGCGTGCCCATGCGCCGGCCGAGGTCAATGCCGTTGATGATATTGCCCCATTGGTCGGAGCCGCCCATCTGCAGATTGCAGCCATAGCGTCGCGCCAGTTCCGCATAGTCATAGGCCTGCAGAACCATGTAGTTGAACTCGATGAAAGAAAGCTCGTGTTCGCGTTCCAGCCGCAGCTTGACCGAGTCCATGGCCAGCATGCGGTTGACCGAAAAGTGCCGGCCGACGTCGCGCAGCATGTCGAGATAGTTCAGTTTCGTCAGCCACTCCGCATTGTCGATCATCAATGCGTCTTTTGGTCCGGAACCAAAGCGCAGGAACTTGGCGAAAACCTGCTGGATGCCGCGCTTGTTCTCTTCGATATCCTCGATGGTGAGCAATTTGCGGCTTTCATCGCGCCCCGAAGGGTCGCCAACCCGCGTCGTGCCGCCGCCCATGAGCGCGATGGATTTTTGCCCAAGTTCCTGGGCCCAATGCAGCAGCATGATTTGCACCAGAGAGCCCACATGCAGGGATTTTGCCGTGCAGTCAAAACCGATATAAGCTGTGACATCGCCCTTGGCGGCAAGCGCGTCAAGGCCCGTGGCATCGGAACATTGATGGATGTAGCCCCGGGTCGAAAGGGTGTTAAGAAAGTCGGATTTATATGTGCTCATAATGGGCTGCTCATAGCATGGGATAAACCAGTGTCAAAACTCACAACCGCAATCGGCCTGATGTCCGGCACCTCGCTGGATGGCATTGATGTGGCCCTCATTCGCACCGATGGGGAAAACATTGTCCAGCGCGGTCCATCGCAAACCTATGCCTATTCGGAGGCTCAGCGCAACTTGCTGCAGGCTGCCCTGAACGATGCTAAAGGCCTTGAGCGCCGTGACGAGAGGCCTCTTGGCCTGGCCAAGGCGGAAGCCGCACTTACCGATTGGCATGTCCAAGCCGTAGAAAATTTTCTGAAAGCCAACCCGGCAACCGTCGATGTCATTGGCTTCCATGGCCAGACCGTTATTCACCGTCCGGAAATCCGGCTCACGGTTCAATTGGGCGACGGCAACGCACTGGCCAAAAGATTGGCGGTACCCGTTGTCTATGACATACGCGCGGCGGATGTCGCCACCGGCGGGCAGGGCGCACCATTCGTTCCCGTTTATCACCGCGCCCTGGCGGCGTCGGTGCCTGAGCGCCCGGTGGTTTTTGTGAACATCGGCGGCGTTTCCAATGTCACCTGGATTGGGCCGCAAGGCGACATGATTGCCTTTGATACAGGCCCGGGAAATGCCCCTCTTGATGACTGGGCCATGAAACATACAGGCGTTGCCCGCGATGTCGATGGCAAGCTTGCGGCAAGGGGAACGCCCAACGATTCCATCATTGAACAGTTTTTGAACCAGCCGTTTTTCAAAATAGCGCCGCCCAAATCCCTTGACCGCAACAGCTTTGCTGCAATCAAGTTGGACGCCTTGAGTGCTCGGGATGGCGCGGCAACCCTTGTTGAAATCATCGCGCGCGCGATTTCCAAGGCCGTAAACTGGTTTCCGGAAACACCTAAAGCCTGGATCATTTGCGGCGGTGGCCGGCATAATCCCGTCATCATGAAGGCGCTGCAAAACAGGCTTCCCAATGTGCAGCCTGCTGAGGCCTATGGCTTCAATGGCGACTCGGTGGAAGCGGAAGCCTGGGCCTACATGGCCGTGCGCAGCCTGAACAAATTGCCGCTCAGCTTCCCGATGACCACGAAGGTGAGCAAGCCAATGACCGGTGGCGTCTTAGCTCTCCCGTGAAAGGCGCTTGTCCAGATAGGTCGAGCAGATCTTGGTAAGCTCGTCAGTCTTGCCTTCGAAGAAGTGATTGGCTCCGGCTACCACCTTGTGTTCGATGACGATGCCTTTTTGCGTTTTCAGCTTCGAGACAAGGCTGTGCACCGACTCAGGGCTTGCCACCACGTCCTTCTCGCCATTCACAAACAGGCCGGAGGCCGGGCAGGGGGCGAGAAACGAAAAGTCATAATGTTTGGCCAAGGGGGCGATGGAGATGAAGCCGCCAATTTCCGGCCGCCGCATCAAAAGCTGCATGGAAATCCAGGCCCCGAAGGAAACCCCGGCAATCCAGCAGATCTTGGCCTCCCGGTTAAAGGATTGCAGCCAATCGAGCGCCGAAGCCGCATCCGAAAGCTCGCCCGCGCCATTCTCAAAAAGCCCCTGGCTGCGGCCTACACCCCTGAAATTAAAGCGCAAAACCGAGAATCCGCGGCTCACGAAGGTCTGGTAAAGCGAATGCACGATGGGGTTATTCATGGTGCCGCCGAAGGCGGGGTGGGGGTGGAGAAGGATGGCGATGGGTGAGCCCGATGGCTTGGCGTGGTGATAACGTGCTTCAATGCGGCCAGCCGGGCCGTTAAATATGACTTCAGGCATCCCTTGGGGTCCGTTTCACTGTTTTCGCCCGTTTGATTTCTTCCACTGAACCACCGTCTAATAGTTGACTCGTGAAGTCGGGCTTTCTATATCTGTTCTTTAGAATGGTTCAAGAAAGCGAATGCTCCCTGGATCCGGTCAGTTGCTAGGGCTTTAGCACGGCACTGGGGGCAAAAAGCAAGCTTTTCGTGCATCGGACAGAGGAAAAAGCAAATGAAAATGAGCACCAAAGGCCGGTATGCCATCATGGCGATGATCGATATCGGTCAGCATTCGGCAGGCCACCCCGTTTCCCTGTCGGAAATTGCCGAGCGGCAGGACATCAGCCAGGAATATCTGGAGCAGCTCTTCAGCAAGCTGCGCCGCGAAAATCTGGTTGAAAGCGCCAGGGGACCCGGCGGCGGTTACAAGTTGGCGCGCGATGCCGCGGATATCGCGGTTGCGGATATTATTCTGGCGGTTGATGAGGAGTTGCGTTTCACCCGCTGCTCAGGCGACGCCGTGGATGGCTGCGTAAGGGGCGAACAATGTTCGGCCCATGATCTCTGGTCGTCACTCGGGCGCCAGATGATGTATTTCCTGGGCTCCATCACACTTGAGGATGTCGTTGAGAAACGCAACCTCGCACTGTCTGCCACAATCAAGCAGGCCAAGGATCGCTATGTGAGGCCGAGCCGAATGAGAACTTACCTCGACCATAACGCCACCAGCCCTTTGCGGCCCGTCGTAAAGGAAGCCATGCGGGCGGCTATGGATGTGGATGGCAACGCCTCTTCCGTTCACCGGGAAGGCCGCGCTGCCCGAAAGCTTCTGGACGACTCGCGCGAGACCATCGCCCGCGAGCTCGGTGTCATCGCGCCGATGATCATATTCACCTCCGGCGGCTCGGAAGCCAATAACGTGGCAATCAAGAGTGCACCAGTTGAACGTATACTCGATTTCCGCCATCGAGCATCCTGCGGTTATTGAAGCTGCAAAGGCACCGGAAAAGCCGTGAGTCTACATTCCGGTAACGCCAGACGGTGTTGTTGATCTCAAGGCTCTTGCCGAATTGCTCAAGGGACCAAAAGCGTTGGTCAGCGTCATGCTCGCCAACAATGAAACGGGCGTCATTCAGCCGCATTCGTGAAATTGTATGCCCTTGCCCAGGCCCATGGCGCACTGGTGCATACGGATGCGGTGCAGGCCTTCGGCAAAATGCCTGTCAATTTCGGTCTTCTCGGCGTGGATATGATGACCATCGCCGCCCATAAAATTGGCGGACCTACTGCAATAGGTGCCCTGGTGGTGCGTGATGGCCTGCCATTGGAACCACTTGTCCACGGCGGCGGCCAGGAACTTCGCCGCCGGGCGGGCACAGAAAATCTCGTCGGCATCGCTGGATTTGCCGCCGTTGCAAAAGAAAATCAATTGAATATCAAAGCCTTGCGGGATCAGCTTGAGGAAGCACTTGAAAGATGCCGTGATCTTTGGTGGCGATGCCCCAACGGCTTTCCAACACGACTTATTTTTCCCACCCCGGCATGTCAGCCGAAACCCTGCTGATGAATTTCGACCTTGAAGGCATCGCCGTTTCATCGGGCTCGGCCTGTTCCTCCGGCAAGGTGACAAAGTCCCATGTGCTGACCGCCATGGGCGTTGGCCCCGAATTGCAAAGGGCGCCATTCGCGTCAGCCTCGGCTGGAACACCACATCTGAACACATCGAACATTTCATCGCCGTCTGGCGCCGCCTTCTGGCGCGCCACAAGGCCAAGGCAGCAGCATAGAGAATCATGGCAGATCTCGACACCATTGAACTCGTCAAGGATATCGAAGTCGACAAGTACAAATACGGCTTCACCACCGATATTGAATCGGACTTCGCGCCGAAGGGTCTGAACGAGGATATCGTCAAGTTCATCTCCGCCAAAAAGGGCGAACCCGCCTGGATGCTGGAATGGCGCCTGGAAGCCTATCGCCGCTGGCTGCAGATGGACGAGCCTGCCTGGGCCCGCGTCTCGTTTCCCAAGATCGATTTCCAGGACATCTACTACTACGCCGCGCCCAAAAGCATGGCGAACCCGAAAAGCCTCGATGAAATTGATCCCAAGCTTCTGGAAACCTACGCCAAGCTCGGCATTCCGCTGAAGGAACAGGAAATTCTCGCCGGCGTTCGCAAGCAGGGCGAGAAAAGCACCCTTGATGATGACGGCAATGAAGTGGTCGCCGGCCGCGTGGCCATCGATGCCGTGTTCGACAGCGTCTCCGTCGTCACGACCTTCAAGGATGAACTCGCCAAGGCGGGCGTCATCTTCTGCTCAATCTCCGAAGCGCTCCGCGAGCATCCCGAACTGGTGAAGAAATATCTGGGCTCCGTCGTTCCGCAAGGCGACAATTTCTATGCGGCGCTCAACGCCGCGGTGTTTTCCGATGGCTCATTCGTCTATGTGCCGCCCAACACGCGCTGCCCCATGGAGCTCTCCACCTATTTCCGCATGAATGCCAAGAACACCGGCCAGTTCGAGCGCACCCTGATCATTGCCGACAAGGGCTCCTACGTGTCCTATCTCGAAGGCTGCACGGCGCCCATGCGCGAGGAAAGCCAGCTTCATGCCGCCGTGGTCGAACTGATCGCCCTTGATGATGCCGAAATCAAATATTCCACCGTGCAGAACTGGTATCCCGGCGACGCGGAAGGCAAAGGCGGCGTCTATAATTTCGTCACCAAGCGCGGCGATTGCCGGGGCAGGGGTGCCAAGATTTCCTGGACCCAGGTTGAAACCGGCTCCGCCATCACCTGGAAATATCCGAGCTGCATTCTGCGCGGCGACAATTCCCGCGGCGAATTCTATTCCATCGCCATTTCCAATGGCCGCCAGCAGGTCGATTCCGGCACCAAGATGATCCACTTGGGCAAGAACACCTCAAGCCGCATCATCTCCAAAGGCATCGCCGCAGGCCGCAGCGACAACACCTATCGCGGCCTTGTCTCGGCCCACCGCAAGGCGATGAATGCCCGCAACTTCACCCAGTGTGACTCGCTGCTGATCGGCGACAAGTGCGGCGCCCACACCGTGCCCTACATCGAAGCCAAAACCTCGACCGCCCAGTTCGAACACGAAGCCACCACATCGAAAATCTCCGATGACCAGATGTTCTATTGCATGTCGCGCGGCCTCAGTCAGGAAGAGGCGGTCGCCCTCATCGTCAACGGCTTCGTCCGCGACGTGCTGCAGCAATTGCCCATGGAATTCATGGCGGAGACCCAGAAGCTGATCGGGATAAGTCTGGAGGGATCAGTCGGATGACGATTTATTTTCTGTCATCCCGGCGAAAGTCGGGCCCCAGACCGAGTACAACGAAATTTTATCCAATTGTCATGATGACAACTGGGTCCCGGCTTTCGCCGGGATGACAAAATAAGAAACAAGAGAAAAAATGCTCGAAATCAAAAATCTCCACGTCAAGCTCGCCGATGAGGATCGCGTCATCCTCAATGGCCTCACGCTGTCGGTCAAACCCGGCGAAGTGCATGCCATCATGGGGCCAAACGGCTCCGGCAAATCAACGCTCTCCTATGTGCTGTCGGGCCGCGAAGGCTATGAGGTCACCGAAGGTTCCGTCACCTACAAGGGCGAAGACCTGCTCGCCATGACGCCATCGGACGTGCGCGCCGCCAAAGGCGTGTTCCTCGCCTTCCAGTACCCCATCGAAATTCCCGGTGTTGCCACCATGCAGTTCCTGAAGGTGGCGCTGAACTCCCAGACGCAAGGCGCGCGGCGAAAAGGAAATGACCACGCCTGACTTCATGCGCCTTGTGAAGGAACGCGCCGCGAAACTGAACATCGGCCCGGAAATGCTGAAGCGCCCGGTGAATGTCGGCTTCTCCGGCGGCGAAAAGAAGCGCGCCGAAATTCTGCAGATGGCCGTGCTTGAACCCGCCCTGTGCGTGCTCGATGAAACCGACTCTGGCCTCGACATCGATGCAATGCGCGTGGTGGCCGATGGCGTGAATAGCCTGCGTTCGCCCGATCGCGCCATGATCGTCATCACCCATTATCAGCGCCTGCTCGATTACATCGTGCCGGATCATGTCCATGTGCTGTCCAAGGGCCGCATCGTGAAATCCGGCGGCAAGTCCTTGGCGCTTGAGCTCGAAGCCAAGGGCTACGCCGAATTTGGAAGCGAGGCGGCGTGAACGTCATTGTCCCAAAAACAGCGGCCGAACTGAACTACGGCCTGTCGCTGCCCCATCGCAAGATGGAGGACTGGCGCTGGACTGATTTGCGCCAGCTCATCGACAGGCCCTATCCGCCACGCCAGACTGTTATCGCTTCGACAAAGGATGTGGGGCGACTGCTGAAGTCTTCACCTTTTGCCAAAGTTGCAGGCGCCCGCATGGTGTTCGTCAACGGCCATTATTTCAGCCGAACATTCGCAACTGAAAAATGAATATCTCGCATCCTGTGTGAAACTGGACGAACCCGTCATCAGCATGAATGCCGCTTTCGCTACCGACGGCGCGCGTTTGAAAGTATCAGGCACGGCTGATACGCCAATTGAACTCCTCTTCATCGCCACCAATGCGGATCGCCCGCACCATCGCCACCCACAATGTGATTGAGATCGAAAAGGGCGCTTCGGCCACGCTTATCGAAACCCACTAGGTGAAGGGGCCTATCTCAGCAATTCCGTCACCGAAATCAGGGTTGGCGAGGGCGCAAGGCTCGACCGCATTAAGGTGGAGCTTGAAGGCGCCGATGCAATTCACCTCAGCCACGCCCATTTCACCCTGTCAAAAAACACCGTGCTCAATGATTTCACCTTGACTTCAGGTGCGAAGACAAACCGTCAGAACGGCACCGTTGAATTCAAAGGGCAGGGGACGGACGCCAAGGTTTCCGGCGCCTATCATGCTGGGCGGCAAGCAGCATGCCGACACGCGCCTCATGATTGACCACCAGGTGCCTCATTGCACCAGCCGTGAACTCTTCAAATGCGTGATGGATGACCATGCGCGAGGAATTTTCCAGGGTAAGGTAGTCGTCCAGCGGGACGCCCAGAAGACCGATGGCAAGCAATCCAGCCACGCTTTGCTGTTGTCTGAAACTGCCGAATTTGATGCCAAGCCAGAGCTTGAAATCTTTGCCGATGACGTGGTCTGCGGCCACGGCGCAACGTCAGGTGATCTGAACCACGATCATCTCTTCTACCTGATGTCGCGCGGCATTCCGCAAGCCGAAGCCAAGTCATTGCTCATCGCCGCCTTTGTCGGCGAGGCTTTCGACCTGATCGCCCACGAGGGCATCAAGGAGGCGCTGGTTAAATTCTCCAACAAATGGCTGACGCAACACCGGAGAGCGGCGTGAATTCTTCACCCCCCACCCTGAGGTACCCGCTGCAAGCGGGCCTCGAAGGGTCCGCCACAAGTTCCCCCGTAAGCTCTTCGAGGCTCACTGCGTTCGCACCTCAGGGTGAGGACGGCTTGTAATGCTAGACGTCGAAAAAATCCGCCGCGATTTTCCCATTCTTGCGCGCGAGGTTTATGGCAAGCCGTTGGTGTACCTCGACAACGCCGCCTCGGCGCAAAAGCCAAAGCCCGTGCTCGATGCCATCATGAAGAGCTACACCGAAGAATATGCCAATGTGCATCGCGGTCTGCATTTTCTTTCGAACGCGGCAACTCAGAGCTTCGAGGATGCCCGCGAAAGCGTCAGGCGTTTCCTCAATGCGCCTTCCAAGGATCAGTTGATCTTCACCCGCAACGCCACCGAAGCCATCAATCTCGTGGCCCAGAGCTTTGGCGGCCTGGTGATCAATGAGGGCGATGAGATCGTGCTCTCCATCATGGAGCACCACTCCAACATCGTGCCCTGGCATTTCCACCGTGAACGCCGCGGTGCCGTCATCAAGTGGGCCCCCATCGATGACGATGGCAATTTCCTCCTCGATGAGTTCGAAAAACTTCTGAGCCCGCGCACCAAGATCGTTGCCATCACCCAGATGTCGAATGCGCTCGGCACCATCGTTCCGATCAAGGAAGTGATCAAGCTGGCCCATGCCCGCGGCATTCCCGTGCTGGTGGATGGCAGCCAGGCC
This sequence comes from uncultured Alphaproteobacteria bacterium, assembly GCA_963810045.1. GTDB lineage: Bacteria > Pseudomonadota > Alphaproteobacteria > Rhizobiales > Aestuariivirgaceae > Aestuariivirga. The sequence continues at coordinate 181,604 of CAWELV010000008.1, forward strand.
GCTGTACACATGCCCGTTGATGTCCAGGCCCTCGATGCGGATTTCTACGTCTTCACCGGCCACAAGACCTATGGCCCCACCGGCATCGGCGTTCTCTATGGCAAGGCTGAGCACTTGAACCACATGCCGCCTTATCAGGGCGGCGGCGAGATGATCAACGAAGTCACAATGGAAGACATTTCCTACAACAATCCGCCGCACCGCTTTGAGGCCGGAACCCCGGCAATCGTCCAAGCCATCGGCCTCGGTGCCGCTCTGGACTACATGACAAGCATTGGCCTCGACAATATCGCCGCCCATGAAGCGGAACTCCGGGACTATGCCACTCAGCGCCTTTCCGAAATCAATTCGCTCCGCATTTTTGGCCGCGCCAAGAACAAGGGCGCCATACTGTCCTTCAACATGAACGGGGCGCACGCCCATGACGTGGCAACCGTCATTGACCGGGCCGGCGTCGCCGTCCGGGCCGGCACCCATTGCACCCAGCCCCTGCTGCAGCGCTTTGGCGTCACCGCCACCTGCCGTGCCTCATTTGCCATGTACAACACCCGCGAGGAAGTTGATAAATTGGCGGAAGCCCTTATCTCTGCACAAAGGATATTCCTGTGACAGACCTTGCCACCGATAACGCCCCCAACCCCTCAGCCATCCCGGCCGACGAATTGGCCCGCATGACCGATGATATCGTATCGGCCCTCAAAACCGTCTACGACCCCGAAATTCCCGTTGATATCTATGAGTTAGGCCTCATCTATAAGGTGGACATCGATGATGACCGCAACGTGGCCATCGACATGACGTTAACCGCTCCGGGCTGTCCCGTGGCGGGAGACATGCCGGGCTGGGTGGAAAACGCCGTTTCGACTGTGGCGGGTGTAGCCAGTGCCAAGGCTAATCTGGTGTTTGATCCGCCGTGGGATCATAGCCGCATGTCCGACGAAGCGCGCGTTGCGATGAATATGTGGTAAGGTAGGAACATGGCCCAGGCAACTCCAAGACCGCGCCCGAAAGTGATGACGCTCACCGATGCCGCCGCAGCGCGGGTACAAGCGATCATCGCGAGGTCTGATACGCCCGTCGTGGGGCTGCGCGTCGGCGTGAAGAACGGCGGCTGCGCCGGCATGGAATATACCATGGATTGGGCCACCGAGCAGAAGCCTTTTGACGAAGTGATCGAGGAAAAGGGCGTGAAGGTCCTGATCGATCCCAAGGCCATTCTGTTCCTGCTCGGCACTGAAATGGATTTCCAGACCTCCGCCCTGAAATCCGGCTTCACCTTCAACAACCCGAACCAGACCTCAGCCTGCGGCTGCGGCGAAAGCGTTCAGTTGAAACAGGCAGAAGCCACCGCTTGAGCGTTAGCGCCAGCTTCAAGGAATTTCTCATCGAGCAAATGGCGGGCTTCGGCGCCGTCACCATCCGCCCCATGTTCGGCGGCGCCGGCGTTATCACGATGGCCTGATGTTCGCTCTCGTTGATGATGAAGTGCTCTATCTCAAAGTTGACGAAAGCACCAGGGCTGCATTTGTGGCGGAGAACCTGCCTCCCAGTTCATCTATTCCAAGAGAGACAAGAAAATCGAAATGGTCGTATTTTCGCATCCCTGAGCGCTGTATGGACGACGCCGATGAAATGGCAAAGTGGTGCCGCATGGCCTATGTCGTTGCCCTGAAAGCCGCGGCGAAGAAAAAACCCAGGAAATAATCTGCCATCCCTCGTCCTGAGGTGCTCGCATTTATGCGAGTCGCGAAGGACATGTCACGGCTTGGATGCTAGCCCATTCGAGGCCCAGCTACGCAGGCACCTCAGGGCGAGGTTTTGAGTTGTGTGCTTACTTCCGCAGCAGGAAAGCCGGCATGTTGCCCTTGTGGAAGCCGCCCGATTCCGGCGCGTCTTCAAGTTCCCGTTCAGGCCTCGCGCGGCGCTGCTCAGGCTGGCGCTGCTCTGGCTGTCGTGGGGGCCTCGCCTGCGCCACCGGTTTTTCGGCGACTGGCCCTGCGGCCGGTTTCGCAGCAACAGGGTCACTAACCACGGGCTTTTCCCGGTGATGGCTTGGCTTTCTGCCACCACGCGGCGCCCGGTGTTCCTTTTCCGGAGCTTCAGCTGCTTTCTTCCACCGCGCCGATATCAAAATATTCGATTTCCTTGCTGATCAGGGTCTCGATGGCGCGCAGGTGTTTGGCTTCTTCGCGGGTCACCATGGTGAAAGCATGGCCTTCGCGGCCCGCGCGGCCCGTGCGGCCAACCCGGTGCACATAATCTTCGGCGTGAATGGGCACGTCAAAATTGAACACGTGGCTCACTTCCGGAATATCGAGCCCGCGCGCCGCCACATCCGAGGCGATGAGGTACGTTACCTCATTATTGCGGAAGGCCGCCAGCATCTTGAGCCGGGCCGACTGGTCCATGTCGCCATGCAGCGCGCCAACACTGAAACCATGCTTGCGCAGGGACTTTTCCAGGAGCGCCACGGTGGTCTTGCGGTTGGCAAACACAATCCCGTTCTTCACATTGGTTTGCGTGCGAAGCAGGATGCGCAAGGCATCGCGCTTTTGCGCCGCATCATGCGGCACCTTTACCAGGCGCTGTTCAATGGTTGAGGGCGAGGAACTTGGCGCACTGGCTTCAATGCGAACCGGGTTGTGCAGGAACTGCGTGGTGAGCCGGTGGATTTCCGGCGGCATGGTGGCGGAGAAAAACAGCGTCTGCCGCGTGAAGGGCAGGAGCTTGCAGATTTTCTCGATGTCCGGAATGAAACCCATGTCGAGCATGCGGTCGGCCTCGTCGATCACCAGCATTTCAATGCCGGTGAGCAGCAGCCCGCCGCGCTCCATATGATCGAGCAGGCGTCCCGGCGTGGCAATCACCACATCGGCCCCGCGATTGATCTTGGCCGCCTGCGGCTCAAAGGCAACGCCGCCGATGAGGAGTGCTACCGTGAGCTTGTGCTGCTTGCCAAGCGTCTCGAAGGCCTCATGAACCTGGGCCGCCAATTCGCGTGTCGGTTCCAGGATCAGGGTGCGCGGCATGCGGGCCTTGGCCCGGCCTTTTTCCAGCAGGGTTAACATGGGCAGCACAAAGGCCGCCGTTTTGCCCGAGCCGGTTTGCGCCAGTCCCAGAACATCCTTGCGCTGCAAGGCGTGGGGAATGGCTTCCGCTTGGATTGTCGTGGGGGTGGTATATCCGGCAGCTGTGATAGCTTCGAGTACTTTTGGGCTTAGTCCGAGTTCAGAGAAATTCATCTAGTATTGAAAAACCGTTCTGGCGATTAATAGGGGTGAGCGCCCGGGGCCGTTTCGCCACATCCGGGGGCGCGCTGATTGACGCGGAAAATAGGGCTTTTCCAATTAAAGTCAAATGACTTGAATGAGAGGGTTAAGCGCCAAAAAAAGGGCGGGTTTAAGGCCCGCCCCTTCGAGTTTGTTACGCTTGGGAGGTTACCGTCATTTCCCGAATCGCTCTGGTTAATACTACTCCGTCGGAGCCTTGGACTCCACCTTTGATTGAAGTGCCGCGAAGATCAGGCATGATCGAAGCGGCCAGCGTTCATCACCTTGGTCCATGACGCCACGAAGTCTTTCACAAACTTCTCCTGCGAGTCCGCGCACGCATAGACTTCCGTCAGGGCCCGCATCTGCGAGTGCGAACCGAAGATGAGGTCGACACGGGTGCCGGTCCATTTTAGTTCACCCGTCTTCCGGTCGCGTCCTTCGAACACACCTTCGGAACCAGTGGACGGCTGCCATTGCGTGCTCATGTCGAGCAGGTTGACGAAGAAGTCGTTCGTCAGCGTCTCGGGCCGCTTGGTGAAGACACCGTGCGCCGGCTGTCCGGCGTTCAGCACGCGCAGGCCGCCGACGAGAACCGTCATTTCTGGAGCAGTCAGCGTCAGCAATTGCGCCCGGTCCACCAACGCCTCCTCAGGCAACATGAACTGCCGCTTGCCGCTGATATAGTTGCGAAAGCCGTCGGCACGCGGTTCGAGTGGTGCGAAGGATTCAACATCGGTCTGCTCCTGCGATGCGTCCATGCGTCCCGGCGTGAACGGAACCTTCACGGCGACACCGGCTTCCTTCGCGGCCTTCTCGACCGCCGTGGAGCCAGCGAGAACGATCAGGTCGGCGAGTGAAACCTTTTTGCCGAACTCTTTCTGGATCGCTTCGAGTTTTTGAAGAACCTTCGCCAGCTGAGCCGGCTGGTTGACTTCCCAGTCCTTCTGTGGCGCAAGGCGAATGCGCGCGCCGTTCGCGCCGCCGCGCTTGTCGGAGCGGCGGAAGGTGGACGCCGACGCCCAGGCGGTCGAGACCAATTGTGACACTGACAGGCCAGACGCAAGGATCTTGGTCTTCAGCGCCGCGATATCCTGTTCTCCGATCAGCGGATGGTCCACCGCCAGGGACCGGGTCCTGCCAAATCAGCGTCTCCTTCGGCACGAGCGGGCCGAGATAACGCATGACCGGGCCCATGTCGCGGTGCGTGAGCTTGAACCACGCGCGCGAAAACGCGTCCGCGAACTGGTCCGGATTTTCGTAGAAGCGCCGCGAGATCTTTTCGTAAGCTGGATCGAACCGCAGCGAGAGGTCCGTGGTCAGCATGGTCGGCACATGCTTCTTCGATTTGTCGTGGGCGTCGGGAATCGAGGCCTCTGCCCCTTTCGCCTTCCACTGTTTCGCCCCGGCCGGGCTCTTCGTCAACTCCCACTCGTTTTCGAACAGGTTCTTGAAGAAAAGGTTGCTCCACTTCGTAGGAGTCTGCGTCCAGGTGACTTCCGGACCGCCGGTGATGGTGTCGGCCCCGAAGCCGGTGCCATACTTGCTTTTCCAGCCGAGGCCCTGATCTTCAATGGCGCCGCCTTCCGGGTCGGGCCCGATCAGCGACGGATCGCCCGCACCGTGGGTCTTGCCGAAGCTGTGGCCACCGGCGATCAGCGCAACGGTCTCCTCATCATTCATCGCCATTCGAAAGAACGTTTCGCGGATGTCCTTCGCCGCGGCGATCGGGTCCGGATTGCCGTTTGGTCCTTCCGGATTCACGTAGATCAGGCCCATCTGCACGGCGGCGAGCGGTTCTTGAAGCTGGCGTTCGCCGCTGTAGCGTTCGTCTCCCAGCCAGGTTCCTTCGGGACCCCAGTACAGTTCTTCGGGCTCCCATACGTCGGCGCGCCCACCGCCGAAACCGAACGTCTTGAAGCCCATCGACTCAAGCGCCACGTTGCCCGTGAGAATCATCAGGTCGGCCCAGGAGATTTTCTGGCCGTATTTCTGTTTGATCGGCCACAGCAACCGGCGCGCCTTGTCCAGGTTAGCGTTGTCCGGCCAGGAGTTGAGAGGCGCGAAGCGCTGCTGGCCGGCGCCGGCACCGCCGCGGCCGTCGGTGATGCGATAGGTGCCCGCGCTATGCCACGCCATGCGGATGAACAGACCGCCATAGTGGCCGAAGTCGGCTGGCCACCATTCCTGCGAGTCCGTCATCAAGGCATGCAGGTCCTTGATCACGGCATTGAGGTCGAGGCTCTGGAACTCCTTGGCGTAGTCGAATGCCTCGCCCATCGGATCGGACAAAGTGGAGTTCCGGTGGAGAACTTGGAGGTCCAGCGATTCCGGCCACCAGTCGCGGTTGGCCCTGGCAGCAGTCGTGTGCACGACTGGGCACTTGCCCTCGCCCTTGTCAGTCTTTGCGTCCATGGTACTCTCCGATCGTGTTCTGTGATTTTATCATAATGTCCGGGAGGCTGCTGGCATCTCCCTGTTCATGCAATGGATATTAGCAATTCTAGTCTGGAAACCGCCAGCAATTCAATTGCCAAGGACAAACTGCGACACCACGGGCCGCTGCCTGGCCCACCGTGCAATGGAACCGGCATTAGGCAAATTGGAGGCTTCACAGGCCGGAAAATTGCTTATAGTGTTTGCCCATGAAATCGCTGACCATACTTCCGCTCGCTGACACGCCAAATCTCATTGTGCGCGAAATCGAATCCTATGACGTCAAGGCCTTTTCCGCATTCATGATGCAGCCCCGTTACCAGCGCTACACCGCCATGCGTCTGCGCAGCGATGCGGAGGTTGCAGCCTTTGTCCTGCGCTCAGTGGCGAGACAGGGCGATGACCGCCGCAATGTTTTCCATCTCGCCGCCGAGGAGCGCTCATCCGGCGAAGCCATCGGCGATGGTTTTCTCATCATGCAGCGCGACCGCACCATTGAACTGGGATGGGGTGTCCATCCTGCCATGTGGAGCTGCGGATTTGGCACAGAAATTGGTGGAGCCCTGCTTGGCCTGAGTTTCGAACGCCTGAAGGCAAAAAGCGTGTGGTGCAAGATCATGCGGGCAAATATCGCCTCGGCCAAACTCGCAAACCGCATTGGCATGGTCCACGAAAAACGCGTGGCGGGTTACGCCGTAGGCGACGGGCGTTTTGAGGATGTTGATATCTACGCCATGACATCAGCCGAATATTTTGATCTCCCGTATTGAGGAGCCTCCATGGCAGCCCTTCCACCCCTCTGCGATTTCGGCTGGAAGGCGCCCGCGTTTCAGCCTGCCTGGGGTTGATGGCAAGGTTCATGCGCTGGAGAGCCTTCGCGGCCCCAACGGCACGCTCGTCGCTTTCATCTGCAACCATTGCCCCTATGTGAAGACCGTAATTGGACGGCTGGTGCGCGATGCCACCGAGCTTCAGGGCCTTGGCATCGCCACCGTCGCCATCTGCTCGAATGATCCGGTGGCCTATCCTGCCGACAATTTTGACAACATGAAAATCTTCGCCCGGCAACACGGCTTTACTTTTCCCTATCTGCATGATGCAACCCAGGAAGTCGCCCGTGCCTATGATGCGGTCTGCACCCCGGACTTTTTCGGTTTCAATGGCAAGTTGGAATTGCAGTATCGGGGCCGGCTTGATGAATCGAAAACATGCCTTGTGCCGAATGCCAAGCGCGAGCTCTTTGAAGCCATGAAGCTGGTTGCCGAAACGGGAGCAGGCCCCCGCGAGCAAACCGCATCCATGGGATGTTCGATCAAGTGGAAAGCGGCATAGGGATGCCGCTCCGCGCATGTCTTCTCAGGCGGAATTGTTTCACTGGTTTCCTGGCTTCCGTGAGATATAAGCCTTTCCATGCACACCAATAAGGAGCCGCCAATGGCCACCACCAAGCAAATTCCCCTCCGCGCCCGTGTTGAAGGGGGCGGAACACCCCTCATGAAAAACTGGTATCTGAAGTCGGAAACCGGCCCGCTGAAGGATGTCTTGCTCGGCCCCGCTGAAAGTTTCCGCTGGATGGGCCTGGAAAATGCCCATTGGTCCTCCCTCGTGCGCGACACGTTGCGTAAAGGTTACAAATTCGACAAGCAGGTGGCCATGCGCCAGCACCGCGAGATGGTTGATGCCTACCATGATGCAGGGGTCATCACCCATTTCCTGCCGCTAGACATGAACAATCCTTATCAGGTTTACGCCCGCGACAGTTCCTTCATGTCGCCCTATGGCGCGGTGATCTGCCAATTGGCCAACCCGCGCCGCCGCGGCGAATATGCGGCAGCGCTCCGCTTTTACCTCGAAAATGACATTCCGGTTTACGACATGATCTCCGCCGGCAATTTTGAAGGCGGCGACTTCAACACCATCCGGGCAGGGGTGGCGTTGGTGGGTTACACCGACCACCGCTCGGAAGAAGTGGCCGCCCGCCAGGCCGCCGAATGGTTCACTAGGGAAGGTTGGGAAATCAAATACGCTCCCATCGACCAGTTCTATGTCCATATCGATCTCATGGTCTGCATGCTGAACGAAAATTGCGCCGCCGTGTGCCTCGAGACGACGGAAGATGACGTCATCCAGTGGCTGAAATCCAAGAAGATCGAAATCATTCCGGCCTCCTTCAAGGAAACCATGGCCTTGGGCTGCAACGTTGTGCCCCTCGGCAATGACCGTGTGCTGTCAACCCTGACGGCCACCGACCTGAACGCAAAAATGCGCGCCCATGGCTTCAAGGTCTATGATCCCGACATGACAATGTTCACCCAGGCCGGTGGCGGCGTTCACTGCATGTGTCAGCCGCTGCGCCGTGAAGCAGCTTGACTGATGCTGGTGGCAGGGGAGTTTCCGCTGGAAGGTCACTGCACGTGCGGTGTGGTTCGTTACCGGATGATGAGCAGACCGCTGTTTGTTCATTGCTGTCATTGCCGCTGGTGCCAGCGCGAAAGCGGTGCTTCGTTTGCATTGAACGCGATGATTGAAGCAGACCGGGTTGAATTGCTGGCAGGCACGCCTGAAATCGTGAATACACCTTCCAAAAGCGGCAAGGGCCAGAAGATTTCCCGTTGCCCTGCCTGCAAAGTGGCGCTGTGGAGCAATTACGCAGGCTCTGGCGATGCGGTGCGCTTTGTACGCGTGGGAACACTGAGTCAACCCGATCAATTGCCACCCGACATCCACATATTCACCGCATCAAAGCAGCCATGGGTAGTTCTACCAAGCGGCATACCGGCCGTAGAGGAGTACTACGAACGCGAAAAATACTGGCCAGCAGAAAGCCTTGAGCGTCGCCGCGTGTTGTTTGCAAGCCTGACCGAGCCAAAGTGAAGAAAGCCAGAGTTAGAATTATCGGCGCAGGCCCATCGGGCCTGATGGCGGCAGAAGTTCTGGCCAAGGGCCGATGTTGAAGTCACAATCCTTGACCATATGCCGTCGCCCGCCCGCAAGTTTCTGCTGGCGGGCAGGGGTGGCTTGAATCTCACCCATTCGGAACCGCTGGAGACTTTCCTCACGCGCTATGGCGAGGCCACGCGAATTTCTCGAACCCGCCATCCGCGCTTTCCCGCCGCAAGCGGTGATCGACTGGTGCAACGGTCTTGGCATCGAAACCTTCGTGGGCTCGTCGGGCCGCGTGTTTCCAAAACAGATGAAGGCCTCACCGCTGCTCCGCGCTTGGCTCCGCCGTTTGCAAAGCCTCGGCGTGACCTTAAAAACCCGTGAGCCCTGGCAGGGCTTTGACGGCACGCCCACCATCCTCGCCATGGGCGGGGCAAGCTGGCCTCATTTGGGCAGCGATGCCACCTGGGTGCCTATGCTTCGTGCGGCGGGTATTCGGGTCAATGGCTTCAAGCCCGCCAACAGCCGCTTCCTGGTTAACTGGACGCCCCTGTTTCGTAACCGTTTCGCCGGAACCCCGGTCAAGAATGTTAGCCTCACTTATGCTAACAACAAGGTGCGCGGCGAATTGATGATTTCGCAGGAAGGCATCGAGGGCGGTGCCATCTACGCCCTGTCGCGTTTCATGCGCGAAGCGCCGGGCCAGCCCCTGCAGATTGATCTCCGCCCCGATGTGACCACAGCGGCGTTGGCAGAAAAATTGGCAAAGTCGCGCGGCAAGGAAAGCCTCTCGACTTACCTCCGCAAAACAGTGGGCCTCTCGCCCGTGGCCATTTCGCTGCTGCATGAAACCAAAACCCCGATCACCGCGGAAGGCATCAAGGATGTGGCCGTAAACATCCTGCGCCCCGCCGGAATAGCCCGGGCCATTTCCTCGGCCGGCGGCGTTGCCCGCAGCGAAGTTGACGGAAACTTCCAGTTCCTGAAGTTTCCCAACTGCTACGCCGTGGGTGAAATGCTGGACTGGGAAGCGCCCACTGGCGGCTATTTGCTCCAGGCCTGCTTCTCGACCGCCGTCGCCGCAGCGCAAAATTGCCTGGAAAACCTCGCAAAAATCCTGAATTTCCTGCCCCGGACCTGCCATAATTGGGCTGGATAGTCCGGCCGGGAACCAGGTAGGGATTGTAAGTATGCGTATATTTTCCAGATCGGCGTTAGCTATTGCCACGCTCATTTTGGTGTCCACGCAAGCTTCAGCCAGCAGCCAGAATTATTGTGAAATGTTCGCCAAGGATTTCGCCGATACCCGCACCACCGATGTTGACCTCTGGCAAAAATCCTATCGCAATGCCTTCAATGACTGCATGAACCAGTACACGGCCGTGGCTCCCTCCGCTGCGCCCAAGAAAAAACTGCAGAAACAGGCCGCCGCGCCGCTGGCTGAATCGGAAACCTCCACCGCGGTCGCCGCCGTGGTAAAACCAAAACCGGCGTTGGAGGAGGGCTCCGAGGCGTGGAATGAATACTGCGCTGCGAAATACAAATCCTTCAATCCCGATACCGGCACCTACAATTCACACACCGGCAAGGAACGCCGCTGCATTGTGACCCAATAGGTGAGCGCCACTTACAGCGCTGCCAGGTAGTCGGTAAGATTTTCCAGCGTCCCGCTCCAGCCCTGTTGCATTGAGCTTGCAGCCCTCTTCAAAGGTCTTGCGCTCAATTTCGGTTGCGGAATAGGGAACCCATTTAATCGTAACCTTGGTCTTCTTGCCTTCTGCGGCAAGTGTGACCGTGCTCAGGATTTCGAGCGGCCATTTCCCGTCAAAGAAGGGTGCCCGCGTCGTGCCGCCCGCAGGATCGGAAAATGAATTGATGTAAACCAGCTTCTCCGGCGGTGAAATTTCCCGATAAACGAATTTGCCCCAGATTTCCAATCCTTCCGGTGACCTCAGGTGATAGAGGAAAATCCCGCCGACGCGGAGATCGACCTTGGTGGAGAGAATCTCAAAGTCCCTCGGCCCCCACCATTTGAGCAGGCGGTCCGGCTCGGTCCAGGCTTTCCACACCAGGTCCCGTCGGCGCGTCAAACACCCGCGAAATGACGAATTCAAATTCTCCAACCTGTTTGGCTTCACTTTTTGCCATTGCCATTTTTCTTCTCCTTTTTTCCCTTTGCCTGAATGTCGCGCAAATAATCTTCGAGACGATCCAGCGGTTCGTCCCAGAAGTGGCGATAGTGCTCCAGCCAGCCATCAACGGCCTTGAGCGATTCTGGTTTCAATTTGCAAGGCCGCCATTGCGCTTCCCGCCCGCGGGTGATGAGCCCGGCATGCTCCAGAACTTTGAGATGCTTCGAGACTGCGGGCAGGCTCATCTCGAAAGGCTTGGCCAATTCGAGAACCGAAGTTTCCCCCAGTGCAAGGCGGCTCAAAATGGCCCGTCGCGTCGGATCGGCAAGGGCCGAAAAAGTCGTGCTGAGGTGGTCGGTTGTCATGTTTTCCGGGTCAATTTTGTATTTAACTAATAGGTTAAATAGAAGGCAGCCGCTGTCTTTGTCAAGTAACAATTTTGCTTAGGTATTATCGTTCAGGATTATTTCCGCCCCGCGCCAGCCCACCATCATGGCAGGCGCATTGGTATTGCCCGCAATCAGGCTTGGAAATACGGAAGCATCACACACACGCAAATTTTGCACGCCATGCACGCGCAGGTGCGGATCAACCACCGACGTTTGCTGCGTCCGGCCCCATGCGGCAGGTGCAGGACGGATGATAGACCGTGCCGCTGCGCTGGCGGATATCGGCGATCAACTCATCATCGCTGACGCAAGCCGGGACCAGGGCGCAGTTCTTCCGCAATCACTTCCGCCAAAGGTTCCTGCGCCGCAATCTTGCGCAGGAATTTCACCGCGTCCAGCATCTCGGCAACATCTTCATCGGTCGAATAGGCATTGGCCACAATGCGCGGATGCTGCAGCGGATCAGCCGACTGGATTTCAATAAAGCCCCGGCTGCTTGGCCGGCAGTTGGAAAGGCCCAGGGAAAATCCCGAGAAGGGATCGGGCGTGAGCAGGGGGCGTTCGCCCACTTTGGGAATGAGCGTCGAGAAGGCCTGCATGTAAAGCTGCATGTTGGGCCGCGTGTGCGCGGGCGAGGAGCGGAAAAATCCGCCGCCCTGATTGACGCTCAAACTCAGAGGCCCGCCGCGCGACATCAGATAGCGCAGTGCCAACCCGCAGCTTTCCCCACCAGGGCCGCAACTCGTCATTCAGTGTCGGCACTTTCATCCGGTAGGTGTAGTTCAGTCCTACATGGTCCTGCAGATGCGCGCCCACATTCGGATTCTCCAGCCGCACCTCAATGCCATGCGCTTGTAAAACTTTCGCCGGCCCGATGCCGGAAAGCTGCAGGAGCTGCGCCGAGTTGATGGCCCCGCCAGCCAGAATAACCTCGCGTCCCGCCAGTGCGGTTTTCGTAAGCCCGCGATGCAGGTACTCAACCCCCGTGGCGCGCCGTCCCTCAAACAGAACCTTCGTCACCTGCGCATGGGTCACAACCCGCACATTCCGGCGCTTCATCGCAGGCCGCAGGAACGCCCGCGCCGCCGACATGCGCTGGCCTCCTTTGGTGTAGTTGATAGGCGCCAACCCCTTCCTGTGCCGCCCCATTGAAATCCTCGTTCAGCGGCAAGCCCGCGGCATGCAGCTGGCCAGCACAAACTTGACATAGAGCGGATGAAAGTCACGCGGACTCGCAGCGGACATGCAGCGGCCCGCCCGCCCCGCGAAATTCATTGCCGCCCGCTTCCGTGTCTTCCATGGCGCGGTAGCAGCGCAGCACATCATCCCAGCCCCAGCCCGTGTTACCCGCCGCTTCCCAGCTCTCGTAATCCTCGCGGGCTCCCCGGATATAGACCATGGCATTGATCGAGCTCGAGCCGCCCAGCACCTTGCCGCGCGGCCAGTAGTCGCGCTGGCCATTGAGGCCCGGGTCGGCTTCCGCCGCATACATCCAGTTCACCGAAGGATCATAAAACGTCTTGCCATAGCCCAGCGGCATTTGAATGAAGAAGCGCCGGTCCGAGCCGCCCGCCTCAAGCACCAGCACGCTATGCCGGCCATTGGCCGAAAGCCGCTCGGCCAGAACGCAGCCCGCCGAACCCGCGCCTACGATGATAAAATCAAAAACCCTGTCCAAGCCCTTCACCGTCAGTTAGAAAAATTCATCCCTGCTTGCTCATGCAAGCTGTTATCGTTTAGCTTTATGCCATTGTGTTGAAAGAAGCATCCCCATGAAAATCACCGAGTTGAAGGTCTTTATCGTCGGCAATCCGCCGCCCGGCTTTGGCGGCCGCTATTTCACCTTCGTCAAACTCACAACCGACAATGGCATTTCAGGCATCGGCGAATGCTACTGCGCCACCTTCGGCCCCAAGGCCATGACCGCCATGATCGAGGATACCTTCGGCCGCTATGTCGAAGGCATGGACCCGTTCCACATCGAAAGCCTGTGGCGCAAGGTCTATGGCTCGGGCTACACGGGGCGCCCCGATGTGAGCCTGATGGGCGTTCTCTCCGGCATCGAAATCGCCCTGTGGGACATCATCGGAAAATCCGTCGGCAAGCCCGTCTATGAACTCCTCGGCGGCCGCGTCCATGAAAAGCTCCGCTCCTACACCTATATCTATCCCGATGTCGCCAAGGGCCAGACCGACGCCATCTACTGGAACGCCGAAGCCTCCGCCGAGCGCGCCGCCCACTATGTGAAGCTTGGCTTCACCGCCATCAAGTTTGATCCCGCCGCACCCTATTCAAGTTTCGATCCGCGCCAGCCCTCGCTGGAATCCATGGAACTCTGCGCCAAATTCTGCAAACTCATCCGCGAAGCGGTGGGCACCAAGGCCGATCTCCTGTTCGGCACCCATGGCCAGTTCACCGCCGCCGGCGCCATCCGCTTTGCCAAGCATATCGAGCCCTATGATCCCCTGTGGTTCGAGGAACCAACGCCGCCGGAGAAGCCGGAAGAAATGGCATTGGTCGCGCGCGGCACCTCCATCCCCATCGCAACCGGTGAACGCCTCACCACCAAATATGAATTCGGCCGCGTGCTGGAATGCCGCGCCGCCTCCATTCTGCAAATGGCCCTGGGCCGCGTCGGCGGCATCTGGGAAGCCAAGAAAATCGCCGGCATGGCCGAAACCTATTACGCGCAGATTGCGCCCCATCTCTATGCCGGTCCCGTCGAAGCCGCCGCCAACATTCATTTTGCCACCTCGCTTCCCAATTTCCTCATTCTCGAAAGCATCGAAACCTTCGGCGGCTTCTACGCCAAGCTGTTGAAGAAACCTATCCGCTGGGAGCAGGGCTATGTGATCCCGCCCACCGAGCCGGGCCTTGGCATTGAACTGAATGAGGAGGTGGCACTCGCCCACCCCTACACCGGCGACCGGCTGCATCTCGAAATGACCAACCATCCGGTCAACGTATGAAATACGGCTACATCGGTTTGGGCAATCTCGGCGGCCATCTCGCCGCAAGCCTCCTGCGCAATGGCTTTGACGTGACGGTCAATGACATCGACAAGAATCTCGGCGCTCGCCATCTGAAAGCGGGTGGCAAGTGGGCGGAAACGCCAAAGGCGCTCGCGGAGAAGGTTGATTGCGTCATCACCTGCCTGCCGTCCCCCGCCATATCTGAAAAAGTTCTCGCCCAAGTCCTCGAAGGCCTGAAGCCCGGGTCAACCTGGATCGAAATGTCCACTCTGGGCCGCGATGAAATCCAGCGCCTTGCAAAACTTGCCGCAGCGAAAGGCGTGCGCACCATGGAGGCTCCGGTCACCGGTGGCGTGCACCTCGCCGCCCAAGGCAAGATCACCGTACTTGCCGGTGGTGACACCGATCTCTTCGAATTGCATAAGCCCGCCCTGCAGGCCATGGGCGGCCAACTCTTTCACATGGGGCCGCTGGGCTCAGCCGCTATCATCAAGGTCATCACCAACATGCTGGCCTTCATTCATCTCGTTGCCGATGGCGAAGCCCTGATGCTGGCCAAACGCGGCGGGCTTGACCTGGCCCAGAGCTGGGCCGCTATCAAGGCCAGCAGCGGCACCAGCTTTGTCCATGAAACCGAAGGCCAACTCATCCTCAATGGCAGCTATGACATCGCCTTCACCATGGACCTCGCCCTGAAGGATTTGGGGTTCGCCATGAACTTCGGCCGCGAATTCGGTGTGCCGCTTGATCTTGCGACGTTAACCAACCAGACCTTCATCAAGGGCAAGGAGGCCTTTGGCGGCAGCGCCCAGTCGACCCAGATCGTTAAGCTTCTGGAAGATGCACTCGCCACCGATTTGCGCGCCCCGGGTTTTCCCGCAAGGCTGGAGTAACCATAATTAGCCCGCAAAACAGCCCGGGAATCCCATACTTTCGCCACACCGCAAGAGTGTCTATAGTGCATCCACCGCAGGAGGGGGCTCCTGAGTCCATGAGAGGAATATGAAACCATGATCCGAAGCAAGATTTTCGCAGCCGCCCTTGTCGCCGTCATGGCGACTGGCACCTTGGCAACCCAGTCCTACGCGGCCAGCAAGCGCTATTGCAGGGCCTATGCCGAGGATGTGGCGGACCACCGGACGGGTGCTCAGCAGGTTGTCGGTGGCGCTGTTGGCGGCGCCGTGGCAGGCGGCCTCCTTGGCGCCGTCATTGGCGGAAAACACGCGGTGCGCACCGGCATCATCGCTGGTGGTGTAACCGGCGGCGTTTTGGGCGGTGCCCATGCCAGCAAGAAATGGGAAAAAGTCTATTGGCGCGCCTACAATGATTGCCGTTCCTGGTAGGATTTGAAATTCGAAAACAGAAAAGGCCGGAAGTCTTCTTCCGGCCTTTTTCATAAGTTCGGGAATTTCTATTTTTTTGCCACCACCACATAGCCCCTCGTCTTGTTTTCATTGTCAGAATCCTTCGTATTCATTGCAGCAAAGAGTTCGGCGGTTTTCACCCACACGGGCGGATATTTGTAGCGCGCCACGTCGAGGATGAGGAATCGGTCCAACTCCGCATCGAAGGCTGCCAGTGGCGATATATGGCCGCCTTTCTCTTGGCCTATCGCCTTGCGCAGATAATTGACGATCACAAACCGGCCGGGTGCCGCCAAAGCCTCGCGAGCCTCGCTGCGGAAAACCTCAACATTGCTGTCTGCCGCATGCCGCACCGAAACTGTGACGGGTTGCACTGCCAGCAACCCGCCAAGCTGGTCTAGCGTTATGCCCTGTTTCTTGATCACCTCGACCGGCAGCACCGCCTCGGTTTGCGCGTTAAGCACGTTGTCCTGCGTGAAAGTGCGGTAGGGATCGAAGGCTGGCACCGCAGGAGCCGGCAGTTCCAGCGCATTCAACACCATCACCATGCTGGCTACGCCGCAGAAGGCCTGGTTCTGCTGGGTCAGGAAATTGCTGGCGAGAGGAAAATAGGCCTCCCGCGCATCCGCATCGAGAAACAGCGCCTCGCCCTGGTCCGTAGCCGCGCCGATAAGCGATTGCGGCAAGGGAAGCGTTTCAGCACGCGCCAGCGTCGCTGGCAATGCGAGGCAAATGACAAGCGCGGCGAACCGCAACAGGGGAAACGACATGAGTTGGTCCTCCTTCTCGCTGAGAATGCAAAACTCTGCCACCAAGTCCACTTTCGCGCAATGACGGCAGCAAAAAAAAGGCCGGAAGTTTTCTTCCGGCCTTTAAGTTTGGCGGGGAGACGCCCGCCTTTAGCTGCCTAACCCTAGCAGCTGTAATACATGTCGAACTCAACCGGATGCGGGGTCATTTCGGTCCGCATGTTTTCTTCCATCTTGAGCTCGATGTAGCTGTCGATCTGGTCATCGGTGAACACCGAGCCCTTCTTGAGGAACTCGCGGTCCTTGTCGAGCGCGTCCAAGCGCTTCGCGCAAGCTGCCGCACACCGTCGGCACCTGCTTCAGTTCCGCTGGCGGCAGGTCATAAAGGTTCTTGTCCATGGCCTCGCCGGGATGAATTTTGTTGGCAATGCCGTCAAGCCCCGCCATCAGCAGGGCCGAGAAGCAGAGATAGGGGTTTGCCGCCGGATCGGGGAAGCGAACCTCCACGCGCTTGGCCTTGGGATTGCTCGTGTGCGGGATGCGGCACGAGGCCGAGCGGTTCCGCGACGAGTAGGCCAAAAGCACCGGCGCTTCATAACCCGGCACCAGGCGCTTGTAGGAGTTGGTGGAAGGGTTGGTGAAGGCGTTGCAGGCCTTGGCATGCTTGATCACCCCGCCGATGAAGAACAGGCACAGTTCGGACAAGTCAGCATACTGGTTGCCCGCCATCATGGGCTTGCCCTCTTTCCAAATGGAGAAATGGCAATGCATGCCCGAGCCATTGTCGCCGAACACTGGCTTCGGCATGAAGGTGGCCGTCTTGCCATAGGCGTGCGCCACATTGTGGATCACGTATTTGTAGATCTGCATCTGGTCGGCCATCATCGTGAGCGTGTCGAACTTCATGCCAAGCTCGTGCTGGGCGGCGGCCACCTCATGGTGATGCTTTTCAACGCTGACGCCCATTTCACCCATGACCGAGAGCATTTCCGAGCGCATGTCCTGGGCCGAATCCATCGGGTTCATCGGGAAATAGCCGCCCTTGGTGCGCATCCGGTGGCCCATGTTGCCGGTCTCGTAAACCGTGTCTGTGTTGGTCGGAAGCTCGATTGAGTCCAGCTTGTAGCCGGTGTTGTAGGGCGATCGACGAAAAACGCACGTCATCGAAAATGAAGAACTCGGCTTCCGGGCCAACGAAAATCGTGTCGCCGGTTTTCGTCTGCTTCAAATAGGCCTCGGCCCTCTTGGCAGTCATGCGAGGGTCGCGCGAATAGCCTTCGCCGGTTGAGGGCTCGAGAATATCGCAGAATACCGCCATGGTGGTCTGGGCATAGAACGGATCCATGTGAACGGTGGCGGGATCAGGCATGAGAACCATGTCCGATTCATTGATCGCCTTCCAGCCGGCTATGGACGAGCCATCAAACATCAGGCCCTCGGCCCAGGCGTCCTCGCCCATCTGCGAAACATCCATGGTGAGATGCTGCATCTTGCCGCGCGGATCGGTGAAGCGCAGGTCGACGTATTTCACCTCCTTGTCCTTGATCATCTTCAAGGCTGCTGCAACGTCTTTTGTCTCTTTGGCCATTATGTTTTCCTCTTTGATTTATGGCGTGAATTACAATGCGTCCGATCCGGATTCACCGGTGCGGATGCGGATGGCTTGTTCGATGGTGGAAATGAAAATCTTGCCGTCGCCGATGCGGCCCGTGCGGGCCGCGGTCTGGATGGCCTCTACGGCGCGGTCGACGAATTCATCGGCAATGACGATTTCAATTTTGACCTTGGGCAGAAAATCCACGACATATTCGGCTCCGCGGTAAAGCTCCGTGTGGCCCTTCTGGCGCCCAAAGCCCTTGGCCTCGGTCACCGTAATCCCCAAAAGGCCAACTTCCTGCAGCGCTTCCTTCACCTCATCAAGCTTGAACGGCTTGATGATTGCTTCGATTTTTTTCATGGATGCTTGAGCCTTTTCTTAATGTCCCTTAACGATTGCAGGTCTCATGCCATAAGCCAAGGGCAGTAATTTCAAGGAGTTAGGCGATTTTTTTAAAAGCTTGAAAATTGCAATGATTAAAATATAGGCAGAGTGGTCATTTTTTAGGCGACGCCCTTTTGCCTTTCACCACATGCTTTAAAAGTTCGGCAATGTCCTTGGTGCGGATTTCATCCAGCTTTTCATGCAGCGCCATGATTTCGATCTCCGCCTTGAGGTTCACTTCATAATCATGGGCCGCCGACAACCGGTCTTTGGCCGCCTGGCGGTTTTGCGACATCATGATGATCGGCGCCTGAATGGCCGCCAGCATGGAAAGAAACAGGTTGAGCAGGATGTAGGGGTAGGGATCGAAACCGCGTGCCAGCATGACCGAGTTCACAACCACCCAGCCGATGATAGCTGCAGAAAACAGGATCAGGAACGTCCACGAGCCACCGAAACTTGCAACCCGATCGGCCAGCCGCTCGCCAAACGTGTAGCTTTTGTCATACTCGATATTGATATTGCGGGAAACCGCCAACCGTTTTGCCACCCGCTCGATAACTTGCCGTTCTGGTTTTGGAATTTCCTCATGGCCCAAATCAAGGATGCGCTGGGCGAGAAGCTGAACCGCTTCGTGGGTCTGTGTTGTTCATGGCATTTCCCTTTCGGTTGCGTGCCTCATTATAGCCGAAATGCAGCGTCTGGAATTGCTGCTGTTTGTCTTGTAGGAAGGGCGCGGAACTTGGAGTCGCTCATGCCAAAACAAAAAATTGCCATGCTTACCGCCGGAGGTCTCGCCCCCTGCCTCTCCGCCGCCGTAGGCTTCCTGATCATGGAATACACCAAGCGCGCCCCCAAGGCCGAAATCATCGGCTACCGCTCGGGCTACGCCGGGCTCCTGAAGGGCGTATCCATCCGGGTCACACCCAAGGCCCGCGCCAAGGCCCCTGCGCTGCTTACCCATGGCGGCTCGCCGCTGGGCAACAGCCGGGTGAAACTCACCAACGTGAAGGATTGCGTCAAGCGCGGCCTGGTGAAGGAGGGCGAGGACCCGTTGCAGGTGGCAGCCGAACAATTGGTGAAAGATGGCATCACCATCCTCCACACCATCGGCGGTGACGACACCAACACCACGGCGGCCGATCTCGCTGCCTATCTCGCCAAGCACAACTACAACCTCACCGTGGTGGGCCTGCCCAAGACCATCGACAATGACGTGGTGCCCATAAAACAAACCCTTGGCGCGCTCACCGCCGCCGAGCAGGGCGCCATCTTTTTTGAAAATGTCATCAATGAGCAAAGCACCAGCCCCCGCATGCTGCTCATCCATGAAGTCATGGGCCGCAACTGCGGCTGGCTCACCGCGGCAACGGCGGAGGTCTACCGCAAGCGCCTCAAGGCTCATAAATTCATTCCGGAATTTAATTTGGGCGTGGATCTCAAGGAGCTTGACGCGGTCTATGTGCCGGAACTCGCTATTGATCTGGAAGCTGAAGCTGCGCGCCTCACAAAATCCATGGACACCTATGATTGCGTGACAATCTTCCTGTCGGAAGGCGCAGGCGTGAACGATATCGTGGCCGAGATGCAGGCCCGCGGCGAAGAGCCCGAGCGCGATGCCTTCGGCCATGTGAAAATTGACAAGATCAATCCCGGCGAATGGTTCGCCAAGCGTTTTGCAAAAATGCTCGGTGCTGAAAAAGTGCTGGTGCAGAAGTCGGGCTATTTTGCCCGCTCCGCCGCCGCCAACAGGGAGGACCTGGCCCTCATCAAAACCATGGTGAAGCACGCCGTGAAAAGTGGCCTGAAGGGTGAAAGCGGCGTCGTTGGTCATGACGAAGGCCGGAAAAGATATCCTCCGCACCATCGAATTCCCCCGCATCAAGGGCGGCAAGGTGTTTGATACGGAGGCCAAATGGTTCACCAAATTGCTCAAGGAATTGGATCAGCCAAAAGGCAAACCCGTTGTTGTAAGCCATGGCGGCGATTGAACATGACGAAATTTGGGAACATGTGAATTGCCTCGATCAGCCATTCTAACTCCGGCCCAGATGTACCGGGCCGATGCTCTGACCATCGCCTCCGGCATTTCGGAAACGCAGCTCATCGAAAATGCCGGGCGCGCTGTGGCGGAGGAAATCACAAGGCATTACGGCGCAAGAAAAACCGTCGTTCTCTGCGGCCCCGGCAACAATGGCGCCGATGGACAATGCAGCAGCACGTTATCTCAAGGACTGGGGCTGGACCGTCTCCTTATCCGACGACATCACAGGTGCCGAACTGATCGTCGATGCGCTCTATGGTGCGGGCCTCAACCGCGACTTTCCTACGGTGCTGGCCGACAAAATAAACAAAGCTGGTGTTCCCATCGTCGCAATCGACGTTCCCTCCGGCCTTGATGGCCTGACGGGCAAACCGCGCGGCGCCAGTGTTAAAGCCGACCTCACCATTACTTTCTTCCGCAAAAAACCCGCTCACCTCCTGCTGCCTGGCCGCATGCTATGCGGTAAAGTTGTCGTAGCTGATATTGGCATCGCTGAAGGCGTCCTCGCCGAAATCAATCCGCAGCTCTGGGAAAACACCAAGCCCATTCTTCCCAACTTCGATTCCTCCACCCACAAATACAAACGAGGCCACGCCATCATTGTCTCGGGCCCCAGTTTCAATACCGGCGCATCGCGCCTCGCCGCACACGCTGCCTTGAAAATTGGGGCAGGGCTAGTCACCATTGCGGGCCATGAGGATGAGCTCCGGGTCCATGCCGCCCACACCACCGCCGTCATGCTGGCACAAACAGACACGGCTCTGGCCCTCGGCATGTTCCTCAACGACAAGCGCCGCAACGCCGCCTGCATTGGCCCCGCTGCCGGCATCGGCTCAGAAACCTGCGCTAATGTGCGGGCCATCCTGGCGAGCGCTGCAGCAACTGTTCTCGATGCCGATGCCCTGACCTCATTTGCGCAGAAGCCAGCCGAACTCTTTGCCGCGATTGCCGAGCGCCCAGACCGCCCAATCGTCATCACCCCTCATGAAGGAGAATTCGCCCGCCTTTTCAGCGATCTGGCGGATGTTTCGCAAGCGAAACATGAACGCGCCATAACGGCTGCGAATCGATCAGGAGCCGTCATCATTCTCAAAGGTGCAGACACGGTCATAGCCAGCCCCGATGGTCGCGCCGCAATCAACAGCAACGCCCCGCCGTCGCTCGCCACCGCTGGCTCCGGCGATGTGCTGGCGGGCCTTGTCACCGGATTGCTCGCCCAGGGTATGCCCGTCTTCGAAGCCGCTTGTGCTGCCGTCTGGCTGCATGGCGATGCCGCCATGCGCGGCTCCCAATCATTGACTGCCGATGACCTCGTGCAGCGGATAGGCGCGCATGGCCTTTGAAGAAGCATCCGGCCAATACTCATTAATGGACTGCATCCAATTGACTGCCGCCAAATATCAAACGGCTCGGCCGGAATTCCACGTTGATGAACAAGCTGCATTCCCCGAGCTTCTCGATCAAACGCGGAGCAACACCTTTTCCTATCCCCTGCGCCGCGTAATACTGGATATCAGCAACCTGCTGCGCCAATGGAACCTTACCGGCATCGGGCGGGTCGAACTCGAACTGGCCCGTCAGCTTGTGTCCATGGCCAAAATCACTGGCGACATCGTCGCCCTCACGGCGTTCGATGGTAAGGTGTTCCAGGAATACACCCTGGTCGACATGGCGTTAATGGCACCGACATACGGCCTCAAGGCAATTGGTGCCCCCATCCAATTCAGGTCGGGCGATCAGTTTCTGCTGATCGAACTGAACTTCAGCGACATGGAAAAATTTTTCACCGCAATCTATCAGGCCCGCCGTGCCGGTGCCGCCATCAATTTCATGATCCATGATCTCATCCCGATCGCCAACACGAAGATGGTGGATGAAAGTTTTGCCCGGGATTTCTTTATTGGCTGGTCCCAGATCCTGCGTTTCGCCGATCGCCTGATAACTGTCTCGCGCAATGTATCGCGAGATGTTGCTTGCTACGTGGGGGAAACTTCCATGGCCGGCTTGGTGCCCGTGCGTTCCTTGCCGGTCGCCTATTTTGTCCTTGGCTGTGATATTCTGCAGCGCAATAAGAAGACCGATGTGAGCCTGGCTTACCCGGTTGATCGCAATACTCTGGTTGCGGCCGGAACCTTCATGAAGCACAAGGGGCTCAATGATCTGGTCAATGCCATGCGAATCCTGTGGGCCGACGGTTGCCCAATGCGGCTCGTCCTGTTGGGCGGTGACGTAGGCAAGGGCAATACCCGGACTTTTTTCTCATCGCTGCCGACCTTTGGCAGCAAGTTGTTCCTGCCGGGTTACGTGTCCGATACAGAATTGGCCGAAACAATGAGCCGCAGCGGTGCCATGGTCTGCGCCTCCCACGACGAGGGCTTCGGCCTGCCGCTAGTTGAAGCCGCGGCCCTGGGCTGCCCCATCATCGCCCGCGATATTGAAATCTTCCGCGAAACCTCCGGCGGCAAGGCCTTCTTTTTTGAGAATGGTGATGCCGGAAAAATCGCCGAAGCTCTGCGCAAATGGTTTGCCCTTACGCGCAAGCAGCAACTCGCCTTTGTTCCAAAGGAAAGCTTGGTGACTTGGAAGCAATCCGCCGAAATGCTCAAAGCCATCATGTTCCAGGGTGTCGCCAGTTTCTCCGTCGAGGTCGGCATCAAGGCCACTGTGAATTTGGCCGTGCCCGGCCGCACCGCAGGAGCCGTTTAATCGTATGAACCGTCCGCTTCTCCTTCTCCTCGGCACAGGTGCCACTCTCGGCCTGAACTTCCCCATCGGCAAGTTGGCCATGGCCGCTGGCGTTACGCCCGCCCTTTGGGCCACGGTGATTTCATTGGGGGCAGGGCTTGCCATGCTGTTCATCGTCGCTGTGACCGAACGGAAAAACCTGTCGCGCACCGCCACCTTCTATTTCGCAATTATCTCCGGCTTTCTCTCCTATGTGGTGCCCAACTTCCTCACCTACTCGGTGATCCCGAAAATCGGCAGCGGCCTTGCCGCCATCATGTTCGCCCTGTCGCCGGTGGTAACGGCGCTGTTCTCCGTGGCTCTCCGAGTGCGTCCGCCAAACCTGTTGGGGATTTTCGGAATTACCTTGGGGCTGGCCGGCGCCGGGATAATCATTTTTTCGCGCAACGCGGATTTCAGCAGCAGTGCCACCCTGTGGATTCTCGCTGCACTGCTCATCCCGATTTTTTTAGGCGCGGGAAATGTCTACCGCACCATGGCTTGGCCATTTGGTGCCAGCCCGCGCAAGCTCGCCGCACATACCAATCTTGCCGCTGTGCCCTTTCTGGCACTTGCGGTCTATGTCCAAACCGGCACCTTTGACCTGGCCGCTCTTGCCGGCATCCCCGGCCTTGTCGCCCTGCAGCTCGCCGTTTCGACCGTCATGTTTCTAATGTTCTTCCGCCTCCAGCAAATCGGCGGTCCAACCTACCTGAGTCAGATCGGCTATGTCGCGGCAGCCGTGGGTGTCGTCATCGGCGTGCTCTACTTCGGCGAAATCTATCCCAGAAGCGTGTGGATTGGGGCAGGGATTATTGCCGTGGGCATTACCTTTTCGACCTTGGCCCAGGCCAGAAGCTTTTAGGGATTTTTCTTCGCCGCGTGCCGGCTGGCAATCTTGGCTGGGAACCAATCTCATGGCATCATCTTACGCCTGAGGCGAGAGGCAGGTTGAAAGGCAGTCTCCGATGGCCCATGCCGATGCTCCGGTGGTGCTCATCATTGATGATGACCACTCCTTCTGCGTGTTCATGGCGAAATTGATCAGAAGCCTGGGTTACGAAGTCATGACGACGACGGATCCAACCACAACGGCTCTTTACCAATTGTCGGCCTCGGACATTGCGTTCATCGACATCCTGATGCCCGCCATGGATGGCTTTGAGGTTTTGAAAACTCTGTCCAACCAGGGCGCAAAATGCGCCATTGTCTTGATGAGCGGTTCGGATGACCGCCTCGCGCGGGCAGAAATTATGGCCAATCAGCTGGGACTCCGGCTTCTCGGGGTCCTCCACAAGCCATTTCGGCTGGCAGACCTCCAAGGCATTCTGGGGGCAAAACGGTAATCAACCGGCCTTGCTCGCATTTGCCCTTTCTGGCAACCTCGCGACATGACAAATACTGGCAGGCACATGAGACGCCTCTTGGTTTTTTTCGTCGTCCTGACGGCGGCGCCCACGCTTGCTCTTGCTGATTTCTTCGGAAGCACTGACCGGGACATCCTTGAGGCGGGCGGCACCGTCAGTCAAGTTGCCCCGAACTGGCGGATTGTTTGCTTTGATGAAGGCGGAGACGCTTATGGCGTCGCAACACCGCGCAAACACTGCAGGCTTGAAAAGCGTGACTTTCGGGCAATTGCCGTGATGACGGCAGATGGACTTTCAATTCCCTATCTCCCATCGCGCCCTGCCTGCGGTGGCTACCCCGGCAGGATGAGGGTTGATGGGAAAGCAATCGGCAAACTGCCTCTCAAGAAAAAGATTTTTGCAATGTCGCACGGCATTACCTTCGCCCGGCCCTATCAAACCCCATCGCCCAAATGCAAACGGATGACTGAATTTACCGGGCTCTATCGATTCTCTGCGGCACTTTCCCGGCTCAGGGCGGAGTGGAAGAAATTCAAGTAAGCCGCCTGTTATTGCGTTAGCGCCACCAATTCCAATCCAATACAGAAAATAATTAGATAGCTCAGGAATGTATAGGCGCTTGCAAAACCGCTCCATGCTCGTGATTTACAAGTGCCGCGTCGCATGAGAGTGAGTGCCAGGAGCAGGCACAGAACGACAAAGGCGAGTACGGACGTCATTGCTCACGACTCCACGCAACATGCTGGGTATGGTTGGAACGCGTCTTTAGCCGCGCCCAAATCGCCAACGATTGCTGGACGAGTTTGTTCCCACGGAAAATGATCTCACGAGTTTGGTGGATTTGCGTTTGGCTGCGAACGCTTTACAAGAGCTACGGCTGTGACGATCAGCAGAAATCCCGCGAGCCCCAGGCCTGCCCGTACGACATGCGAGTATTCCCAGCGATTGCGCAATTCTTTCCAATCCGGTTTTTTGCCAGTGGCACGTCGGACGGGAATAAACGAGAAAAAACTGTTTGAGGCGCGATCGACATTTGTGTCTTTGAGCCAGAAATTATTCACCGGATGGGTAACCAGCCAATAAACCGAATGCATCACGAGCAGGCAAAACAGCGCCGCCAAAATCAGCCGCCAGGCAACGGCATTTTCAGTTGCCCATAGCAATGCGAGAGTTGCCAATAGGCCGCCGGCTTCGCCTACCATGCCGCCGATTGTGAAGCCCGGATAATAAATCATCTGCATATTAAGGTAGGTTTCCTTGCTCAGCCGCAATTTTCCCGGAAATTCCAGGGCGTGCGCCAGGGACAAGGCCATTGCGATGGAAACAGCCAGAATCGTAAGCACCTGAAGCGTCAACAGCATCGCAAATTCAAACCTCATTCAATCGGCGCAGTCATCGCCTCAAGGATGTATTTTTCGATGTCGTAGCCTTCAAGATTCATCTCCGCGACGGTGATGCCTTTAACCGTCGCGTCGGCGATCAGTCGTTTGGCCAGTTGTGCGGCCTTTGCCCGGTCGCCGTCTTGCCCTGGCTCGCCCATATTCCGGGCGAGCCAGTCCTTAAGGAAGGCAACTCCGCGCGCACTCATGGGGTCACCATTTCATGCACTGCCGCAAATGGTCCCGCGTCAGATCCAGAACCAGATATAGACCCAGTGGGGATAGCGACGACAGCGGCGGCGCCAGTGGCCATGGTACCAATGGCGGCGGCAGCGGCGGCGCCAGCGGCGCACCCGCCGGCGGCGGTGCCGGTGGCGATGGTAAGCAAGTTCGACACCTTCATCCAGTTCGCCTAACTCATTTAGGTCCTCTGCCTCATCCATTTCCTCTGGGGGGGCGGTGAGATCGGGAAGGACGGAGTCAGGCTGGAGAGCCGGGCTTCCCAAAGGTCCCGCAGTTAGCGCATGGGCCTGGCGGGGCAAAATGGCGGCAATCCCGGCGGTGCCGGCCACGCCGAGTAAACCTGTTAGAAACAATCTTCTTTCCATATGCCGTCTCCTTTCTTGTTTAAAACCTGTTGGCAAGCACGTTAGTAAGAAGCCATCTTCCAGCGATAAGCTTTTGAGCCGCTACGGGCATCGATCATTCTCTTTCCACGGTACGTCATGACCTGCACGATCATGTCGCGGCCGCTGCGTTGGGCTCTGAATTGATGATAGTTACCGCCGCAGCGAATTGTTTTCGATACGCGGTAGCCCTCCTTTTGAAGAAGGATGCGCGCCTCCTGGCAGCGGATGTCGTAATGGGGCGGGATGTAGACATAATGGTCAGGGTTGGAGTGCGTCGCACGGGCCTGGACAATGGGCGCCAGCGCCATAAATCCGAGTATCAAACTCGAAAGGGTGAGAATTTTCAGCATCTCAGCACTCTCCATCCGGTCGATTCTAAACCGTAGACGGCTGAATTGGTTCCAATCCGTCGGTCCCGCACAAAAATATTCCATTTCCCTTTCGCCTGGGAACGTAGAAAGAACGGTCACGGCAGCCAAAAACATTTTTTCAGGGGAACCAATTCCCGCTTGAACGATTGCAAGGCGATCGCAAGTGCCAAACCGGGCAAGTAAAAGAGGATCCTCATGAACACCCATACCGCGCAAAGCAAGGTCGAATATCTCGCCGAACCCATGGCCCGGACCGAACAAAATGCCAAGCCTGTTGAATTTCTGACCCTTGCCGGCATCACGCTTCACGGCAATGACTGGATCGTTCCGCTCGCGGCTGAATTGGCTGTAAGCCCCGATGAAATCCGGAACTGGCTTACGGGAGAAATTCCCCTGACCATGGAAGATGGGATCTGGCTCAAGGTGTTCAAGGCGCTACGCGACCGCCGCGAGAAGCTCGGGCACCTTCACGATGAAGTCCATTCAGCCGTTCAGGAGGCGAACGAAATGGCTTGGCGGCGCGGAGACCAATCCAAAATCCGTGAACTGCCCGCCAAGCCCCTGCATATTTTAAGGTGAGGGCTTGAACGCCTTAACCGCGGTGTCTGACCTTGCGAAGCGCTACGACGTTTTCCCTTGGATTTTCCACTAGAGCAGTGCCTGAAACCATCCGGGCATTGGCGGGCAGGGGGTCAACTCTTACGCTGCTCGTGGCGACAAGACGGCAATTGAGGGCCGCCGCCATTTCGCCCGCCCGCTTTTCAAAATAGGCGGCGCAGTTATCGGCCTTTTCGTCTGTCAGTTTGAATTGCCAGACGCGCTCCTGCAGTTTCCCGCTCATCGCACCAGGCTGATTGCCGCAGCCACCAGCTCGGTTTGGCTGAGGTGGCGCTGATAGATGTTCACCATGGCTTTCGCCAAAATGGAGCGCTGCGCTTCAGTCTCGGCGGCAAGTGGATTCTCGCCGCAGGCACGCATGAAAGCCTCACGCATGGAGTCCAAATCCTCTGGGCCGTAATTGTGGGATTCCTGGGGGAACATGAAGGAAGGAGTGTTTGTCGCAAGCATGACGAACCTCGCCAAGTCTAATTTGGGGGCAATTTTATACCGCAAATCGGGGCTCCAAAAAGGCTGGGTGCGATTTCGTACTTTTGATGAAAAACTGTGCTAAAACGGCATATCGTTTGCACACGATATGGGCGCAAACGGCTGAGAGGCATGAAGCTCCCGCCCCAACCGGACGGAAGACATGCCAGACAATTCAGAATCTTTGGTCCAAAATACGTTGCTCGGCTCTTTGGCAAAACCCGATTTCGAGTTGCTGCGGCAAAAACTCGAATGGGCAGACCTCGCCATCGGCGACGTGCTCTATGAGGTCGATCAAAAGGTTGACTACGCTTACTTCCCAACTTCCGGAATCTGTTCGGTCATTGCACAGAACGCACAAGGCGTGCAGATCGAAACTGGTTTGATCGGAAGGGAAGGCTTTGTCGGCATTCCAATCGTGCTGTTTGTTGACAGCACGCCCTCTCAGGTCGTCGTACAGGCGGCGGGCCGCGCCTTGCGCATAAGCCGCGCCAAGCTTCTCAATGCAATTCGCAAGAGTCCTACACTCTCAGCCATGCTACTGCGATTTGCGCATACTTTTAGCGTTCAGATTTCCCAGACGGCCTTGTCCAATGGCCATTTCACCATCCACCAGCGGCTCGCCCGCTGGCTGCTGATGTGCCAGGACCGGGTGGATTCCCATGAGTTCCCCATGACTCATAAATTCCTCTCGGTAATGCTGGCGGTAAGGCGGGCAGGGATCACCGATGCCCTCAACTATCTGGAGGGAAAAAAGGCGATCCGCGCCATGCGAGGCCGGATCATCATTCTCAACCGCGCGATCCTTGAAGAAATGGCCGGCGGCGCTTACGGGGTGCCAGAGCAGGAATACAAGCGCTTATTGCTTACCTGAAGCAGCAACGAAAAAAGTTCCAAAAAAATCGCCGCCATGGGATAGCAGTGGGGAACAAATTTATCGCCGAAAGGATTATAAGCAAGTCATCGGCGCTGACGGTACTTTGCAATCCGAGTGACCGATGTTCTTGCCCTCGTTCGCGCTTGGGCAATGATCGCTGGTTTAACGGGTTCCTGTGGCCAGTGATCTGGGCTCCGTCGCTGAAAAGTGGCGGGGCCTTATTTAACGACCTTGGAACAAGTGCAAAAACGCCGAGTATTCCCACCTTGCTCATTTGCCTGAACTCAAGCGAAGTTCCTTCGGCGCAGCTCACGAGGCGGGCTGCAATTATTCGCCGCTAAAGCTGTGGGGATTTAATGAAAAATTCAGCTGCTCGCCGACGGTCCACGCCAAATGCTATGGTCCTAGAGGAGTTCTGGGGAGACGCAAGCTCTAGGACCATAGGCTTAAGGGTTGCCCGTATGCGGGTGGCAACCGGTTTCACAACATGCTGGGCCAGCTTTGGTTCCCCGTGCCGGAACAAAAAATTTATCCCTGTCGGGGAATCCATTTGCGCACGAGGCCGGCAATCTCGGAATCACCGAACTGTTCATCGGAGAGGGGAGTGAAGTCCACTACATAACTGTCCGGCCTGTATTGCCTTAAGGCCACTTCTCTTGCCTCTTTGAAATTGGGGATCCTGACATCCAGGATGTTCCAATCGCTGTTACGGGTGCCTCTCTCGCAAACCGTGAATTTCCAACCCGCCAAATGCATCGCCGAACTCCCTGTTACTGGCATTTAAGTTTTAATGAAGAAAGCGGGCGTTGGTTCCGTTTTATTCGCCTGGATCGAAGCTCGGAACCTTTGAAGCTCTCCGTCATTGTGTACGCCTGAATTGGAGAAGAAAATGCCCGCAAAACGTGGTGAGGTCCCAAAATCCAACCTGAAGGAACCTTCGACAAGCATGTATAAATCCATGTCGGAGAATGAGCTGGACAAGTTGGCCCATACAAAGCGCTCAAAACTCCCGGTCAAAAAGACTGGCAGAAAAGCTGGCCGAAAGACTGGCAGAAGATAACCGGCTGGAACTATCTGTCTGCTCTGGCGTTTGGCCAATTCGTTGCACCCCAAGTTTTTCCAACGCCTTCCCATAAGAATGGTGTGACGAATTAGCCATGAGGAGAATTGCAATGAAAACGATGATTTCAACTCTCGCCCTCGCCGCAGCCTTCACCGCTGTTCTGGCGGTAGCACCCGTTTCCGCCGAGATGCTGGCCTTCAAGGCTGACCTAAAGGGAGCAAGTGAAGTGCCGCCTACAGACAGCCCGGCAACCGGCACGGCCACGGTCGACGTTGACACGGCCACAAAGGAGGTTAAGTGGACGATCCAGTTCAGCGGAATGACTGGCGATGCGACGGCTGCCCATTTCCATGGTCCCGCCGCTGAGGGCGAGAATGCCGGCCCGGCGGTGGACATGGCCGGCAAGATTGAAAGCGGTTCAGCCACCTTGACTGACGCCCAGATCGCCGATCTGCAGGCCGGAAAAATGTACATCAATATTCACAGCGCCAAATTTCCGGACGGCGAAATCCGCGGCCAGCTCGTTAAGTAACTTGTAAAAATTTCCGGTCAGCCGGCGTCCGCAAGGGCGCCGGTAATTTCATGCCGTTAAAAGAGTTCCCCGCCGCCTTGCAGGGCAGCGGGGAACTTTCGATTGCACGGCTGGGGAGCTGGCAATCGGTGCCGCAAGTTACGCATGCGGCGGCGCCTGCGCGCAGTTGGGAATCATTAGCGCAGGCGATTGGCGTCTTTTCGAAATTCCAGAATATTCGCCCTGTTGTTTTCAAGCAGCGCGGTGCCCACGATCTTTCGGACATCGCCGCGCAGCTCCTCGATTGTGACCACTTTGGAAGCAACGAGTTCGCAGTTGAGCGCCGCCGCCACCTCGCTTGCCCGTTTGCCGAAATAGGAAGCGCAATCGATGACGTTCTTGTCGTGCAGCCGGAAATGCCAAGTGCGCTCGTGCAATTGCTTTACTCCGTCAAATGCCAGGCTGCGGCAACAACGGCCGTTTCGGGAAGAACTGAATCAAAAACCACGACAACTGCCTTCGCCAGGGTCAGTCGCTGCGCTGGTGTTTGCACGGCCATCGGCCGTTCCGCGCAAGCCGTGTGATAGGCGTGTCTCATGAGGGCAAGGTCCTCCGGACTGAAATAGCGATACGCCGGATCTTCATCAGGCACGCTTTTTAAAGTGTTGAGCATGACGGACCTCCCACCTACTCAGACTTACGTCTCTTGCGAGGGCTTCTTTTTATCATCTGGCGGACCGCGAAAAAACTTTTGGTCTGATACCGTACCAAAGGCAAATCAGTCTTTTTTCTGGTGGAATTTTGGAAAAGCGCAGGAACCATTAGCGCTCATGGCAGTTATGCTTCGTTCGTAATGCGTAGGGGAAGTCAATGGAGCAGTCAGTAGGGGACCAATATCGTGCGGTGGCGGAAGAATGTGCGCGGCGCGCCGAATTTACCGATGATGAAAACACCCGGATTGAATGGTTAAAGCTCGCCAAATCTTGGCAAACCTTGGCAGACAATGCGGCAAGGGCCTTCGAATTCGTTTCGCCGGTTTCATAATAGATCACAATGAAAATGCTATGGCCCCGGAGCATCTGTGAAGATGTTGTTCTCAGGGGCCATAGGTTTGGGCTGCCACGTTGTGCTGGTAACCCGTTCACCTAACGCGATGGCGAAGGAATTGTTCCAATAGCGAGCATCTGGCATAGTTCACTCAAACCGTCATTCCGGCGAACGCCGGAATCTTTCTAACGTCTATGGGATTCCGGCTTTCCGCCGGAATGACGGACTTGGGATTGATTCACTTGTCAATGAGCGTTGGGCATAGCTTCGCCCGGGGTGAAAACGGTAATGCCGTTTCCGGGGTGGTGAGAAAGAAGCGAAGGGTTGCGTGGACGCAAGCTCTCGCAGGTATGCCGGTCGGTTAGTCCGGCTGTGACGCGAAGCCCGCGTCCACGCTTTTGCGGCGGTTTTTGCTTCCTGGAACTGCACGTCGGCCACACCTTCTGGCTGCCTAACTGCCTTTCAGCGCGCGGATCCTAGTGTCCGCAGGGCAATTCCAAGGCTCCCGGGAATATGATGAACGTTTCACCACACCCGCAGGCGCCGCATCCACCCCATCTATGATCACCGTCATGACCGAGACCCCTTCCGGAATGGACAGGAATATGCATGGCATAATAGGAATATAAGAGTCAAGAACAAAAATAGAACAATTTTCTCTGCAGCATGTCCTGCTATAAATGAGGAATTTTTGCAACGCGGCCTTGCACGATCGGATATCTGCGGGAGCAGCCTGGGCCCAAAATTATATCTCATGAAACGCGATTTTCACAATTTTCCGAGTACAAAATTTTTTTGAATACGGCCATTGCATTCATATTTTTTCTTCGCTGGCATCCCCCAAACCCCTCTGCTATAGACCGCCCCGATTCACGGAAGCGCATGCGCGCGGGCGTGGTGAAATTGGCAGACACGCAGGATTTAGGTTCCTGTGGGGAAACCCGTGGGGGTTCAAGTCCCTCCGCCCGCACCAATGCGCAAATGCCAGGGCATTTTAGGTCAAATCGGAAAGACAAGAGCGAGACAATGCAGGTTACAGAAACACTGAGCTCCGGGCTCAAGCGCGAATACAAGGTGGTGGTAAACGCCGCCGAGCTCGGCAAGGAGCTGAATTCAAAGCTCCATGAGATGGCCGGCCGCGCCAATATCAAGGGCTTCCGTCCCGGCAAGGTGCCCGTGCCGCATCTGAAGCGCATCTATGGCAAGTCGGTCATGGCCGAAGTGGTGCAGAAGACCATCGATGACCAGTCCAAGCAGGTGCTGGCCGAGCGCAATCTGAAGCCCGCCTATCAGCCGGAAGTGAAGCTTCCCGAAGAAGAGAAGGAAGTGAACGCCATCATGGCTGGCGAAGAGCGATCTCGCCTTTTCATTGGCCTTTGAAGTCATTCCGACCTTTGAATTGAAGGATGTTTCCGGCGTCGAACTCACCCGCCACGTCGTTGAAATTGCCGATGCTCAGGTTGATGAAGCCCTCGGCCGCCTCGCCGCCCAGTACAAGGCCTGGGAACCCAAATCCGGCAAGGCCGCCAAGGGCGACAAGGTCACCATTGGCTTTGTCGGCAAGGTCGACGGCAAGGTATTTGACGGCGGCACCGCTGAGGATGTGCCTCTCGAGCTCGGCTCCGGCCAGTTCATTCCGGGCTTTGAGGACCAGTTGATCGGCGCCAAGGCCGGTGACGAACTGGTCGTGAAAGTGACTTTTCCCGCCACCTACGGCGTCAAGGAACTGGCCGGCAAGCCTGCCGAATTCGCCGTGAAGGTCGCTGGCGTCGAGGCCCCCAAGGAAGGCACCGTTGACGATGAATTCGCCAAGAAAATGGGTTTTGAAGACCTCGGCAAGCTGAAGGACATGATCCGCGCGCGCCTGTCCCAGGAATATGCCTCCATGACCGGGATGAAGCTCAAGCGCGACGTTCTCGATGCCCTCGATGGCCTCTACAGCTTCGAATTGCCCCAGCGCCTGGTTGACGCCGAATTCAACGGCATCTGGAACGCCCTTGTTCAGGAAATGCAGAAGGGCGGCAAAAGCTTTGCCGACGAAGGCACCACCGAAGAAGCCGCCAAGAAGGAATACCGCGCCATCGCCGAACGCCGGGTCCGGCTTGGCCTGGTGCTCGGCACCTTGGGCGAAAAGGAAGGCATTCAGGTGAACGATCAGGAGCTGCAGCAGTCTCTGATGGCCCGCGCCCGCCAGTTCCCTGGCCAGGAAAAGCAGGTTTTTGACCACTACCGCAAGAACCCCAACGCGCTTATGGAATTGCGCGGTCCCGTGTTTGAGCAGAAGGTCGTCGATTTCCTCGTTTCCAAGGCCAAGGTCACCGAAAAGTCGGTGAGCCGCGAGGAATTGCAGGCCATGGTTCAGGACGACGACGAAGTTGACCACTCCGGCCACGATCACGAGCATGGCGATCATGACCATGACCATGACCATGACCACGATCATGATCATAACCATGATCACGACCATGCCGAAGCCAAGCCGAAGAAGAAACCGGCGGCCAAAGAAGGCCAAGAAGAATGGCCAACCCTGATCTTCATTGATCGAGGCAAACACCGCAGTGCCCTCATCCGGCCTTCGGCCACCTTCTCCCATGCCAAGAGGCACGGGAGAAGGCGATGTGATTGAGGCCTTGCCCTATCCTGTTTCGCGCAGCACGGGAGAAGGCGACAATCCCAAAAAGTTTTGCCTTCTCCCGTTCGAAGAATGGGAGAAAGTGGCCGACAGGCCGGATGAGGGCGCCTTTTTCCGCGTGAAATAAGGGGCTTCCCGAAGCGCAATGCGTCACCTATCTATAGGGCAGCGAATTCATCTGATTCACCCAAACCGAAGGACAAGTATGCGCGATCCCGTCGATTATCTGACCCAGTCTTCCTTCTGGCCGTCGGTCATCCAGCAAGAGGCCCGTGGCGAGCGCGTCTATGATTTGCCGTCGCGCCTGTTGCGCGAGCGCATCATTTTTATCACCGGCGGGATTGACGACAATGTTGCAACCTCCATCTGCATGCAGCTCCTCTTCCTGGAAGCCGACAATCCCAAGAAAGAGATTTCCATGTACATCAATTCGCCGGGCGGCGTGGTGTCATCGGGGCTCTCGATTTACGACACCATGCAGTTCATCCGCCCCAAGGTCTCAACCACGGTCATGGGGCAGGCGGCATCCATGGCCTCGCTTCTGCTGGCAGCAGGCGAGAAAGACATGCGCTTCGCCCTGCCGAACGCCCGAATCATGGTGCACCAGCCATCCGGCGGCTATCAGGGCCAGGTGACGGATATTCTAATTCACGCCAAGGAAGTTGAAAGCCTCAAAAAGCGCCTCAACGAGATCTACGTGAAGCATACCGGGCGTGACTATAAGGCAGTCGAGGAGGCCCTCGAACGCGATAATTTCATGACGGTGGATACGGCGAAGGAATTCGGGCTTATTGACAAAATACTGGAAAAACGGGCGGAGCCCAGCGATTCCAAATAGTTAACTTGAGTTTTATGGCAAATGGGGCTTCATTGGGTGATCAGGTCGGCGGATCATCAATTTTTGATTAACTCTGGCGGCGCATGCTGAATTGAGTCGCGTTAATTGAGCTAAGTTCGCCTTGTTTGTGACATTTGAGTGATATCTCATTAAAGGCTTGGCATGTATATTGCTGATGTATTGCCAGCCGGAATGTTCGAGGAGAAAGCATGAGTAAGGCAAGCGCGGGCGACAACAAGAACACGCTGTATTGCTCTTTCTGCGGAAAGAGCCAGCATGAAGTCCGCAAGCTTATTGCCGGACCTACCGTATTCATCTGCGATGAATGTGTTGAACTCTGCATGGATATCATCCGGGAAGAGAACAAGTCATCGCTGGTCAAATCGAAGGATGGCGTGCCGTCGCCCCAGGAAATCCGTAAAGTTCTGGACGATTACGTCATCGACCAGGTCTATGCGAAGAAGGTTTTGGCGGTTGCCGTCCACAACCACTACAAGCGCCTGAACCATGCGGCCAAGAACAATGACGTGGAATTGGCAAAATCCAACATTCTGCTGGTGGGCCCGACCGGCTCCGGCAAAACCCTTTTGGCCCAGACGCTCGCCCGAATTCTCGACGTGCCCTTTACCATGGCCGACGCCACGACGCTCACCGAAGCGGGTTATGTTGGCGAAGACGTCGAAAACATCATCCTGAAATTGCTGCAGTCTGCTGACTATAATGTTGAGCGGGCCCAGCGCGGCATTGTTTACATCGACGAAGTGGATAAGATTTCACGCAAGTCCGACAATCCGTCGATCACCCGTGACGTATCCGGCGAAGGCGTGCAGCAGGCGCTTTTGAAAATCATGGAAGGCACCGTTGCCTCCGTGCCCCCGCAGGGCGGCCGCAAGCATCCCCAGCAGGAATTCCTGCAGGTTGACACCACCAACATCCTGTTCATCTGTGGCGGCGCCTTTGCCGGCCTCGAGCGCATCATCAACCAGCGCGGCAAGGGTTCAGGGATAGGCTTCGGCGCGGAAGTGAAATCCGTGGATGACCGCCGCACCGGCGCCATGCTGCGCGATTTGGAGCCTGAGGATTTGTTGCGCTTCGGTCTCATTCCTGAATTTGTGGGCCGCTTGCCGGTGATCGCAACGCTGGAAGATTTGGACGAGGCAGCCCTCATTCAAATTCTGACCGTGCCGAAGAACGCCTTGATCAAGCAATACCAGCGCTTGTTCGAAATGGAAGGCGTGAAGCTCACCTTCCCGGAGGAGGCGCTCCGCTCCATCGCGCGCCGCGCCATTGACCGCAAAACCGGGGCCCGGGGCTTGCGCTCCATCATGGAACTGATCCTGCTGGAAACCATGTTTGATCTTCCCACCATGAACGGCGTGGAAGAGGTGGTAATCTCCAAGGAAGTCGTTGATGGCGATGCCAAGCCCTTGCTGATTTATGCCGACCGTGAAAAGCAGGGCAACGCGAAGCTGGCGCCTGCTTCTGCCTGATAAGACGCCAAAAAATGGCAATTTGTGGCCATTGAAAAGTTGAAGCCGGACCTCCATTTCTAGCCTATTGGTTCGGGTTGTTTCGTGTGTAACACGAGTTGATGCGTGGTGGCCCGAAGGCGCAAGTAGATCGTAGCCCACCTCCCGGGGACGGTTGAAATAAGCGGCCAAACCCGCGAAAGGAAAAAAAATGACGAATAAAGTTTCAAAGACCCCGGCAATTCCAGGCAGTGCAGAAACTCTTCCGGTTCTGCCGCTCCGCGACATCGTGGTTTTCCCCCACATGATCGTGCCGTTGTTTGTGGGCCGTGAAAAATCCATCAAGGCGCTTGAGGAAGTGATGCGTGAGGACAAGCGCATTTTGCTCGTCGCGCAGAAAAATCCGGCTGATGATGATCCATCAATTGACGCCATTTACGAAGTGGGCACGCTTGCCCAGGTCTTGCAGCTGTTGAAATTGCCCGATGGCACCGTGAAGGTGCTGGTCGAAGGCACCGAGCGCGCCAAGGTTGTTCGCTTCACCAACCATGCCGACTATTTCGAAGCCGAAGTGAAGTTGCTGCCCAACCTGATCGCCAACGAGCAGGAAACCGAGGCGCTTGCCCGCACCGCCATTTCGCAGTTCGAAAGCTATGTGAAGCTCAACAAGAAAGTGCCGCAGGAAATTCTGGCAACCCTTGGCCAGATCACCGATCTTGCCAAGCTTTCCGATACCATTGCGGCCCACCTCGCCATCAAGATTACCGAGAAGCAGGAAATTCTCGAAATGCAATCCGTCCAGGCCCGGCTTGAGAAAGCCTTTGCCGTGATGGAAGGCGAGATTTCCGTGCTGCAGGTTGAAAAGCGCATCCGCAGCCGCGTCAAGCGCCAGATGGAGAAGACCCAGCGCGAATATTATTTGAATGAGCAGATGAAGGCCATTCAGAAGGAACTGGGCGACGGCGAAGAGCGCGACGAAGTTGGCGAGCTTGAGCAAAAGGTCAAGAACACCAAATTCTCGAAGGAAGCCCGCGAGCGCGCCGAAGCCGAAATCAAGAAGCTTCGGCAAATGAGCCCGATGTCGGCGGAAGCCACCGTCGTGCGCAACTATCTCGATTGGCTGCTGAGCCTGCCATGGGGCGTAAAGAGCAAGGTCAAGCGTGATCTGCCCTTCGCGCAAAGCGTTCTCGATGCCGATCACTTCGGCCTCGACAAGGTGAAGGAACGGATTGTTGAATATCTTGCCGTGCAAAGCCGCACCAACAAGATGAAAGGTCCGATCCTCTGTCTCGTTGGCCCTCCCGGCGTGGGCAAGACCTCGCTCGGCAAATCCATTGCCAGGGCAACCGGCCGTGAATTCATTCGCATGTCGCTTGGCGGCGTGCGCGATGAGGCTGAAATCCGCGGCCACCGCCGCACTTACATTGGCTCGATGCCCGGCAAGATCATCCAGTCGATGAAAAAGGCCAAGAAATCCAATCCGCTTTTCCTGCTCGATGAAATCGACAAGATGGGCATGGATTTCCGCGGCGATCCTTCATCGGCCTTGCTCGAGGTCCTGGATCCCGAACAGAACTCGACGTTCATGGACCACTACCTCGAAGTGGAATATGACCTGTCGAACGTGATGTTTGTCACCACATCGAACACGCTGAATATTCCGCCGGCTCTGCTCGACCGCATGGAGATCATCAGGATCGCCGGCTACACCGAGGAAGAGAAGATGGAGATCGGCAAACGCCATCTTGTTCCAAAAGTGATGGAAAACCATGCCTTGGACAAGAAGGACTTTGAAATCACTGACGCCGCGATTTACGAGGCCATTCGCCGTTATACGCGCGAAGCCGGAGTTCGTAACCTTGAGCGTGAGATCAACTCCATTGCCCGCAAGGCGGTGAAAGATCTCATGATGTCCAAGAAAAAGAAAATCAAGGTAACCCCGGAAGTGGTGAACCAGTATCTTGGCGTGCAGAAATTCAAGCACGGCGAAGCTGAACGTGAAGACCAGGTAGGCGTCGTAACCGGCCTTGCCTGGACGGAAGTAGGCGGCGAGTTGCTCACTATCGAAGCTCTCATGATGCCGGGCAAGGGCAAGATGACGGTGACGGGCAACCTGAAAGACGTGATGAAGGAGTCGATCTCGGCTGCTTCCTCCTACGTCCGCTCGCGCGCCCCTTCGATTGGCGTCAAGCCGCCGGTCTTCGACAAGAAGGACATCCACGTCCATGTTCCGGAAGGGGCAACTCCCAAGGATGGCCCTTCGGCCGGTATTGCCATGGTGACCGCCATCGTGTCGGTCATGACCGGCATCCCGGTGCGCAAGGACGTTGCCATGACGGGTGAAATCACGCTGCGTGGCCGCGTGCTGCCCATTGGCGGCCTGAAGGAAAAGCTTCTGGCGGCCCTTCGTGGCGGCATCACGAAAGTGATGATCCCTGAAGAAAATACCAAGGATCTGGCGGAGATTCCGGATTCGGTGAAAAACGGCATGGAGATCATTCCGGTCGCCATGATGGACGATGCCCTGAAACATGCGCTGGTTCGCATGCCTGAGCCCATTGAGTGGGACGAAGTGGCCGAAGAGGCCGCTGCCGCCGCCAGGGCTCTGGCTGAGAAAGCAGCGGGCGAGGGCGCCAGGGCGCATTAACGTCCTATCCGAATCACTTTTTGCAAATAATCCGCAGGCGGAGCATCCTTGTTCCGCCTGCTTTTATTTGGGTCCCGCCATAAGCCGTTGATCTGACTCTCAAATATATTTTTCTTCGCCGGACTCTTGCGAATCCCACGCCATTTGTCGTTTCCTGTTTGCACGGCATTTGGTTTGGAGGCTTTTTTTCCCACTTTGTTCCCGGGAGCGCGAAGATGAACAAGAACGAGTTGATTGCCAAGGTCGCCAAGGATACGCGGCTTACGCGGGGCGAGGCTGGCGAGGCCATAGAGGCCACAATCGAGAACATCATGAGGGCACTGCGGCAGGGCGATGATGTGCGCCTCATAGGCTTCGGTGTCTTCACCGTGACGCGCCGCAAGGCGGGCGAGGCGCGCAATCCGCAAACCGGAAAGGCCATCAGGCTTCCCCCCTCAAAACGGGCAAAATTCAAGGCAGGCAAACTACTTAAGGAGGCAGTTAACGGCTGACATCTGACGGCGTTTTCAAAGCTATCAGCCCCGTGCGCCCTCAGAATCGCGCGGGGTTTCTTATGACGCTTGCAATGGCTGAATCATCTGGCTAAGGAGTTGCGGAAGAGGGCGATTAGCTCAGTTGGTAGAGCGCTTCGTTTACACCGAAGATGTCGGGAGTTCGAGTCTCTCATCGCCCACCATTCCATCTAAAATCAAAGACTTTGACCTTGGATGCCACCGGTGGGCCATACAAGTGAGACATTGTGTGACTTTATCTGGCCTTCCCACTGAAATCGTGCGGCATGATCGGACGATTAACCGGTGCCCACCTAACGTGATCACGTGCCACGCCGATTACAGCGTTGCTCGCGTAATTTCCTGAATGAAGAAGGTCCATCTCTACTCTTCACAGGGCCAGCGGGGAGACGCCTTAAGGCCGGCCGGAAGTTTTGTCGCCTGGTCGCCGCAGGCGCTGTCGAGTTGTTCTTGCAGTAATCCCGCGACACCCGAGAGGTCTGCGCCAGCGATGTCTGTTTTGTAAAGATAGGCGTCGGTTAAGTCGGCACCAGTAAGTTTGGCGCCGGTCAGGACCGACCGTGCGAGACTGCTGAGCTTGAGATTTGCACCGCTAAGATCGGCGTCCCCGAACTCGCAGCGGTTGAACTCGCCCTTTGAGAGATCCGCGCCGGTCAGTTTGGCGCCTTGGAAATTGCTGCGTGACAAGTCAATCTTGCTCAGACGAGCGCCTGTGAGGTTTGCCCCCTCGAAATTGATGTTGCTTCCGCTGGCCTTTTCCATCGAACTGTTGGCGAGATTGGTTTGCTTGAATGAGACGCGGTTTATCTCGGCGAAATTCAGTATCGCGCCACTGAGATTGGCTCCCCCAAACCCGGTGCCGCTCAGGAACGCACCGGTAAAATTGGCGCCTTCGAAATTTTCGCCGCCAAGCATCAACCGTTCCTTGCTGCAGCCGGACCAGTCGATACCTGGCCCGCGATTGGCATCACAGTCAGGTGCTGCTTCCGCATCGGTGGCGGCTAGCAGGAGAAAAATAACTAATGGAAAATATCTCATGATGTGGCCCCAAGCGAACCCGCAAGGCAATTGTTGAAACTAAAGTTGGATCGTAATCCCTGCCTTGATAGAGATCAATGGAGATAACCGATCCGCGGCCGGAATCTGCCAATGGGATGGTCGGGCGGTCCCGGGCGTAACCCCGCGCCGTATATGTCACGGCCTGCGGCGCTGTATCGGCTTATATCGTCAAGGCTTGCAGCGATCTTCGAGGCTAAGCTGTTGATATCGGGTTCCCATGGCAACACCTTAACTTGGTGTTGCACTTCGTTTGTGAACTTAGGGAATCCCGTTCAGGATGAAAACTGCCACCAGATTCCGGCGTGCGCCGGAATGACGATTATTTTTGGATCCAATGTAAACTGATCACGCTCTAGCTGTTCTGAACGCCGCGAAGCGCCAGCAGCCGGTCGGCAATGTCCGAAAAGCCATCAGCGAAGACTTCGATGTGCCGGCGGTTTTCCTTTTCCGCATGGGCTTCCGAACGCGTCAGGCGGGCCTCGAAGACGGCCGCAACCTTGTCGTTGTCGGCGCGGGTCGCTTCGGCCAATTCATGGATTTGCCGGGTGAGATCGCTGGCCAGCATGTGATTGTCCTGACTGGTCCGCGCGGCAAGTGAATCAATTTTCTGGTTCAGTTCCGTAGTCATTTTCTCCAGCTGCTTGTCGAACACAAGGAACATTTCCGACAGCATCTGCTGCTGGGCCTCCTGGTTTTTCTGGAGCTCTGAATTCAGGAGCATGGACTGGTCATGGAATCTGCGCTGCGTATCATCCGAGGCCGCGAACAGCTTTTCACAGCTGCGGGCAAGTTCGCCGTAGCGCTTTTCAAGCGATCCAAGGGCCTGCCTGGCGGTGCGATCGGATTCTTCGAGAATCGCAATCACTTCTTCCATCCGGGCTTCATGGAGGCGGCGCGTAGGCCCAACCAGGACACGGCGAATGTCTGCCAATGATTTTGCCGGATCGATATCCTCGGACAGGGCGTCCAGGACTTTCTTGCTGAGCACCGATTCAGTATATCTCGACCCCATCGGCAGTTTCTCGATTGGCTCAAACCGTTGGGGCTGGTTGGCAAGGGGATTTTTAGCCACGTTTCTTTGCTGAGCATTCTGCTCGCCAAAATCAACAGGCTTGCCCGCGTTTTCCTCGGCGGAATCAAGTGAGAATCCACCACCTGAAGATTGACCGGTATGTTCGAGGTGTCTTGGATTCACGCTATTCTCCTTCGGGTCAATGACTGTCGTAAGCTTGTAATGTCCTGAACGCCGCGTAAAACCACCGGAAACCGTAAAGTGGAGATCGCTGAATTCTTTCATCTCGCTTTTTCTTGCTTGGAGCCTGTCTCATCACGAAACAGCCCCGGTTCACAAAAGTTCAAAACCAGGTTCGGAACTGTTTGCGACGATAAAGATGCAAAACCGGGGCCACATGCTTTCGTATTTCATATCAGGCCTCCTAAGGTTTAAATCCACTTGTAGCTATCGGATGGGTAAAGATTTAACCTTACTAGCGCGCGTCCCGGCGGGATGGAATCATCCCGCCGAAAAGGACAAGCACCTGATCAATATGTTGGAGCATGTCCCGATCGCCAAACCGCTTCACACTTTGGCGGGACATGCTCTAAGTTACGGGGTCCTGCGATCCCGCATCTTAACCATGCCAGACAGCGAGAATTCGTGAGCGCCATTCCACCAGGCTTGAGAGCGGCGATTGACCGGTATCTGGCCGAAAGCGGTGCGGGGTCATTGGTCGAAAAAACCTCCCGCATGGCGGAGCGCTATCGGCAGGGCAGGAGTTCTGACGGTGCATTGGATTTCAGCGCCTATCTTGTTGCGCGGCTGCCGGCGACCTATGCGGCAGTAGCATTCTGCCTTGCTGAACTCGCCAGAAGGCGCCCGCAATTTTTGCCCCAATCCCTGCTTGATGCCGGCTCGGGCCCCGGCACCGCCGCATGGGCGGCAACTGCCATCTATCCCGATATTTCCGCCGTCACGTTGCTGGACAATAATTTGCCATTCCTGAAACTGGCCAGCAGCCTTGCCGCAGAAGGTGAACATGTGGCCCTGCAGCAAGCAAGGGCGCTGAATGCCGACCTCAGCCGTCTACCCGGTGAAGCATCAGCCGATTTGGTTGTTGCTGCCTATGCCCTTGCCGAAATGCCGATTGCTACGGCAAGTGAAACGGCCGATGCCCTTTGGAAGGCCTGCGAAAATACCCTTCTCGTCATTGAGCCAGGCACGCCGCAAGGCTTCGCCCGAATCCATCAGGTGCGGGCCACCCTTATAGCCGCAGGCGCACACCTCATTGCCCCTTGCACGCACAGGAATTCCTGCCCCATTCTGCCTCCTGACTGGTGCCACTTTTCCGTCAGGCTTCCACGCAGCCGGGAACATATGCATGCCAAGAAAGCCACGGTTCCCTTTGAGGACGAAAAATTCAGTTACCTGATCGCCTCGCGCCACCCCGGCCCGTTGCATGGGGCCCGCATTCTCGGCCCGCCGACCGACAGCAAAGCCGAAATCAAGTTCAAGCTATGCACGGACAATGGCCTGCATCGGC
Source organism: uncultured Alphaproteobacteria bacterium (assembly GCA_963810045.1). GTDB lineage: Bacteria > Pseudomonadota > Alphaproteobacteria > Rhizobiales > Aestuariivirgaceae > Aestuariivirga. Next base: position 224,574 of record CAWELV010000008.1, read on the forward strand.
AAAGCGTTGCGAGACGTGACAAGGCGGAATACAAGCGGGTTCGCAAGCTGGAGTGGGGCGACCTTTTCGAATAACCTGCATCTCGCAATGGAGAAAACCGCATGACCAGAAAGCTGATTTCCTCGGGCTCGAAATTTGAAACGGAAATGGCCTATTCGCGCGCCGTCGTGGACGGCGACTGGATTTTCGTCTCGGGCACTACGGGTTTCAACTACACCACCATGGAGATTTCCGGGGATGTGGCGGCCCAGGCAGACCAGACCTTTCTGAACATCAAAGCCGCCATGGAGAAAGCGGGATTTGGTTTGGAGGATATTGTCCGCGTTCATTACATCTTGCCGAAAGCGGAGGATTTTCCGGCTTGCTGGCCTGCCTTTAAGAAATTTCTCGGCGAAATTCGCCCGGCAGCGACCATGTTTGTGGCCGGATTGGCCGATCCGCGCATGAAGATCGAAATTGAGGTCACGGGCAAAAGGCGCGGACAGGCTTAAGCCGTCAGCCAGCCTTTATGAGAGCCGGATCGGCACATTTAGTGTCAAAGCGGCCATCTGCCCGAGATGAACCATGGCAAATGATCCGGCTTGGTGCCAAATTGATCTGGGGAAGAAATAGCGATGACCAAGCAGTTCAGAGTGGCAATTGCCGTTCCCGCGGAAGTGGAGCCTTCCGTCGCCGTGGGATTGTTTGACGCTTTTTGGGCGGCCGGAGTGCTTTGGAACCGCATCATGGGTGAACGAGAGCAGCCGCGTTTCGCGGCCGAGCTCGTCGGCCTGTCGCGCAACCCGGTTACCACCGGTACGGGTGTCAAACTTGTGCCCGATTGCACGTTTGCCGAAGAGGCCTGCCGCCGATATTATTGTCGTGCCCACCGTGCTGATCTGCGTCGGGCCGCCAGTTTGGCCGCGAGAATCCGGCCGTGATTGACTGGGTGAGGCAGGCCCACGAGGCGGGTTCCCACATCGTTTCGGCCTGCACCGGCACATTCGTTCTTGCTGAAGCTGGCCTGCTGGATGACCGGGATGCAACCACCCATTGGGCTTTCGTGAATCTGTTGCGGTCGGAATATCCGCGCACACGAATTCACGCTGACCGGGTTCTTGTGTCGGCCACGGGCGATGGCCGCATTGTAACAAGCGGCGGAGCGGCCTCATGGATGGATCTGGTCCTCTATATCGTGGGCAAGTTTGCAGGCCCTGAAGAGGCCATGCGCCTTGCCAAAGTACAAATGTATGATTGGCACCATAATGGCCAAAATCCCTATTCGCGCCTCACCACGCGGCCTCAAACCAGTGACAGACAAATTCACCTGTGCCAGGAATGGCTCGCCGATCATTATTGTGATACCGACCCGGTCGTCGAAATGATCCGCCAAAGCGGCCTGTCCCGGCGCACCTTCGGCCGTCGTTTTCACATCGCCACCGGTCACGCCCCCCTGGAATACGTGCAGCGCGTCCGAATTGAAGAAGCAAAGCAATTGCTGGAAACCGAATGCCACTCTGTTGAACAGATTGCCGCGGAAGTCGGTTACAGCGATGCCGTGTCTTTCCGGCGCCTGTTCAAGCGCATGGTGGGTGAAACGCCCACAGCTTATCGGCGGCGGCAATCCGTTTCCGCGGCGGCACGGGCAATTCAGCGGGTGGCCTCGCGTCCCGAGCAGGCAGACCTGGATTCCGCGATCCTAACTTGACATGGGCAGGAGCCTACTTTATCCACCGCGCAGTTGAATTGCGGGAGTAGCTCAGTTGGTTAGAGCGTCGCCCTGTCACGGCGAAGGTCGCGGGTTCGAGCCCCGTCTCTCGCGCCATTCAATAAATCAAAAAAGGGCTGCAGAAATGCGGCCCTTTTGCTGTTCTGGACGCTGTTTTCCGGCCGTCCGGACACCCCTGGATGTGCGGCCTTTGTAACGCTTGCGATAGCGCCCGCGCTGCGCTACCAAACGGGTGAATCTGGCTCGCCCTGAGGCAGGCTTGAGATGAGGTATGATGCCTGAACTGCTGAAAGATTACCTGCCGATTGTCATCTTCATGGGTGTCGCTGCCGGAATTGGCCTGGCGCTGATGATTGCCCCCATTCTCATCGCCGTGCGCAACCCCGATCCGGAAAAACTTTCAGCCTACGAATGCGGCTTCAATGCCTTCGACGACGCCCGCATGAAATTCGATGTGCGCTTCTATCTCGTCTCCATCCTTTTCATCATCTTCGACCTCGAAGTGGCGTTTCTCTTTCCCTGGGCCGTGAGCCTGAAGGAAATTGGCGTTTTGGGGTTCTGGTCCATGATGGTGTTCCTCGCCATCCTCACCATCGGCTTTGTCTATGAATGGCGGAAAGGTGCGCTCGAATGGGATTGATCGAGACGGCCGCCCCCGAACAGCGCGAATATTTCACCGAAATCAATGCGGAACTCGCCGACAAGGGCTTCCTCGTTACCTCCACCGATGACCTCATCAACTGGGCCCGCACCGGCTCGCTCATGTGGATGACTTTCGGCCTGGCCTGCTGCGCCGTTGAAATGATGCAGACCTCGATGCCGCGTTATGACGTGGAGCGTTTTGGCTTTGCGCCGCGCGCTTCGCCCCGCCAATCCGATGTGATGATTGTGGCTGGCACGCTGACCAACAAAATGGCCCCCGCACTCCGCAAGGTTTATGACCAGATGCCGGAGCCGCGCTATGTGATCTCCATGGGCTCCTGCGCCAATGGCGGCGGCTATTATCACTATTCCTATTCCGTGGTGCGCGGCTGTGACCGCATCGTGCCCGTCGATATTTATGTTCCGGGTTGCCCGCCTACCGCCGAAGCATTGCTCTATGGCATTCTGCAGCTGCAGAAAAAAATCCGCCGCGTTGGCACGATCGAGCGTTGATTATGGCTGAAAACCTGTCTGTTCTGGGCGTTCACATCGCGGCAAAACTTGGCTCTGCCATAACGGGCCATTCCATAGCCTTCGGTGAATTGACCATCACCGCTGAGGCCGCGGACATCATCACTGTCCTCACCTTCCTCCGCGATGATCCGGAGTGCCGTTTCGTATGCTTCATCGATATCTGCGGCGCGGATTATCCCGCCCGCGCGAAGCGTTTCGACGTGGTGTACCACTTGCTGTCACCTTACAAGAACCATCGCGTCCGCGTGAAGGTACAGGCCGATGAGGACACGCAGGTTCCCAGTGCAATCTCGGTGTTCCCGGCCGCAAACTGGTATGAGCGCGAGACCTTCGATCTCTACGGCGTGCTGTTCTCAGACCATCCAGACCTGCGCCGCATCCTGACCGACTATGGATTTTCCGGCCATCCGCTCCGCAAGGATTTCCCGCTCACCGGCCATGTCGAAGTGCGTTACGACGACGAGGCCAAGCGCGTGGTCTATGAGCCCGTGAAACTCGTGCAGGAGTTTCGCTCCTTTGATTACCTGTCGCCCATGGGAAGGAACGACTTACGTGCTGCCCGGTGACGAGAAAGCGAAACAATGACCGAGGCAACAGTCAGAAATTTCTCGATCAATTTCGGCCCGCAGCATCCGGCGGCGCATGGCGTGCTTGCGTCTTGTGCTTGAACTTGACGGCGAAGTCGTCACCCGCGTCGATCCGCATATCGGCCTGCTTCATCGCGGCACCGAAAAACTGATCGAGTATAAAACCTATCTGCAGGCCATACCCTATTTCGACCGGCTCGATTATGTCGCGCCGATGAACCAGGAGCATGCCTTTGCCCTGGCGATTGAAAAATTGCTTGGTATTTCAGTGCCCAGGCGGGCCCAGCTCATCCGGGTGCTTTATTCGGAAATCGGCCGCCTGCTGTCGCATCTCCTGAATGTCACGACGCAGGCCATGGACGTGGGCGCCTTGACGCCGCCGCTCTGGGGCTTCGAAGAGCGCGAGAAGCTCATGGTGTTTTACGAGCGCGCTTCCGGTTCGCGCATGCATGCCGCCTATATTCGTCCCGGCGGCGTGCATCAGGATCTGCCGCAGAAACTCGTCGATGATATCGGCCACTTCTGCGACACCCATCCCAAGGTGCTTGGACGATATCGAAACGCTGCTGACCGAAAACCGCATTTTCAAGCAGCGCAATGTGGATATCGGCGTTGTTTCCCTTGAGCAATGTTTCGCCTGGGGCTTCTCCGGCGTCATGGTGCGGGGCTCCGGTGCCGCCTGGGATTTGCGTAAGAGCCAGCCCTATGAATGCTATGCCGAAATGGATTTCGACATTCCCATCGGCAAGAACGGCGACAATTACGACCGCTACCTCATCCGCGTGGAGGAAATGCGCCAGAGCGTGAAGATCATGAAGCAGTGTGTTGCCATGCTGAACAGTCCGGCGGGGCAGGGGCCAATCTCGTCCAGCGATGGCAAGGTCGTTCCGCCCAAGCGCGACGAAATGAAACGCTCCATGGAAGCGCTCATCCATCACTTCAAGCTTTACACCGAAGGCTACAAGGTGCCCGAAGGCGAAGTCTACGCCGCCGTGGAAGCGCCCAAGGGCGAGTTCGGCGTCTATCTCGTCAGCGATGGCTCCAACAAGCCCTACCGCTGCAAGCTCCGCGCCCCCGGCTTTGCCCACTTGCAGGCCATGGATTTCATGTGCCGCGGCCACATGCTGGCCGACGTCTCCGCCGTCCTGGGCTCCCTCGATATCGTGTTCGGTGAGGTTGATCGATGAGCGTTCGCCGTCTTGATCCCGTTCAGCCGGAAAGCTTCGTATTCAGCGCGGAGAATATGGCCTGGGCGAAAAAGACCATCGGCAATTATCCCGCCGGCAAGCAGGCATCCGCCGTGATCGCTTTGCTCTGGCGCGCCCAGGAGCAGAATGCCGGCTGGCTTTCGAAGCCTGCCATGGAATATGTGGGCCAGATGCTCGATATGGCCTTCATCCGCGTTTACGAAGTGGCCACGTTCTATACGATGTTCCAGCTTTCGCCCGTGGGCCGGAAAGCCCACATTCAGGTCTGCGGCACCACGCCCTGCATGCTGCGTGGGCCGAGGACTTGAAGAAGGTTTGCCAGCGCAAGATACATCACGATCCGCACCATCTTTCCGCCGATGGCAATTTCTCCTGGGAAGAAGCGGAATGCCTGGGCGCCTGCGTGAATGCCCCCATGGTGCAAATCTGGAAGGATACCTACGAGGATTTGACGCCTGAGAGTTTTGAAAAGCTGCTGGATGATTTGGCCGCTGGAAAGAGTGTGAAGCCCGGGCCGCAGAATGGCCGCCAGCTCTCGGCTCCCGAAGGCGCCTTGACCTCGCTCACCGACAAATCCCTCTACAGCAAGGACCGCACCTTCAAGCGCATCGAAGCGCCGCCACCGCCGCCTGCACCGCCAGCCGCCGCCGCTCCAGTGCAGCGCCTGAACCCGTGGTTGCTGGCCGCTCCTGCGCCACAGGTACCCGTTGAAAAGGTCGCTGCCAAAAAGCCGGCGGCAAAGAAAGCTGCCAAGAAACCTGCTCCGGCGAAGAAGAAAAGGTGAGATTGAACCATGCTCGCTGACAAGGACCGCATTTTCACCAATCTCTACGGCCTCCATGACTGGGGCCTTGAGGGCGCCAAGAGACGCGGCTGCTGGCTCGATACCAAGTCATTCATCGACAAGGGCCGCGACTGGCTGGTGAATGAGATCAAGGCTTCCGGCCTGCGCGGCCGCGGCGGTGCCGGCTTCCCGACCGGCCTGAAATGGTCCTTCATGCCAAAGGTGGTGGGTGAACGGCCGCACTATCTCGTCGTCAATGCCGACGAGTCCGAACCCGGCACCTGCAAGGATCGCGACATCATGCGCCACGATCCGCATCTCCTGGTCGAAGGCTGCCTGATTGCCGGTGCGGCCATGGCCTGCAATGTCGGCTACATCTACATACGCGGCGAATTCATCCGCGAGCGCGAGCATCTCCAGGCCGCCATCGACCAGGCTTATGAAGCCCGCCTCATCGGCAAGAACAATATCCATGGCTGGGACTTCGATCTCTACGTGGCCCATGGCGCCGGTGCTTATATCTGCGGCGAAGAGACGGCCCTGCTCGAAAGCCTCGAAGGCAAGAAGGGCCAGCCCCGCATGAAGCCGCCATTTCCGGCCAACGTCGGCCTCTACGGCGCGCCCTCAACCATCAACAACGTGGAATCCATTGCCGTCGTGCGGCACAATTCTGCGCCGTGGCGCCACCTGGTTCAGCTCCATTGGCCGCCCCAACAATGTGGGCACCAAGCTGTTCTGCATTTCCGGCCATGTGAACAAGCCCTGCAATGTCGAAGAGGAAATGGGCATTACCTTCCGCGAACTGATCGAGAAGCATTGCGGCGGCATTCGTGGCGGCTGGGATAATCTTCTCGCCGTCATTCCCGGCGGTGCATCGGTGCCTTGCGTGCCTGCCCACCAGATCATCGATTGACCCATGGACTTTGACAGCCTGCGCAATCTCAAGTCCGGCCTCGGCACGGCCGCCGTCATCGTCATGGACAAGTCCACCGATATGATCCGCGCCATCGCCAGGCTTGCGCAATTCTACAAGCACGAATCCTGCGGCCAGTGCACGCCCTGCCGCGAAGGCACCGGCTGGATGTGGCGTGTGCTGACCCGCATGGCCGATGGCCGCGCCGAAAAGCGCGAAATCGACATGCTCCTGGAAGTGACCTATCAGATCGAAGGCCATACAATTTGCGCCCTGGGCGATGCCGCCGCCTGGCCGGTGCAGGGCCTCATCCGCCATTTCCGTCACGTCATTGAAGAACGCATCGATCAATATAGCCACAATCCGGATCATGAGGGCTCCTTGGCCCGTGTAGCGGCGGAGTAGGGCAGGTATTTGCTGCGCAAGGTTTGATTGCAGTCTGCCTTTCGGCATCGGCTGGCAGGGGATTTGGTGGCTGGGTGGCGGAATTCTATTGGCCTTTGAGGCTTGTGAGATCGTCATTCGGCTGGGAATCTGGCCCGGAGTGTGTTTGCGCGCGAGAATAGACGAGCGCAGCAAAGCATTTCGTTTCGGGGCGATTTCGAGCATTTTGGTGCGTAGGTGCTGCCTATCTGTTGTGGGGAAGATGAAGCAAACATGCATCTCGCGGAACTCAATATTGGCAAGTTCAAATATCCGACAACCGATCCCCGCATGGCGGAGTTCATGGACAATCTGGACCGCGTCAATGCCCTGGCCGAGCGCTCGCCCGGGTTTGTCTGGCGCCTTAAAGGCGACAACAACAACGCCACCGAATTCCGTATTGGCGACGATAACGCCGTGAACCTCTCGGTCTGGGAAACGCCAGAGGCGCTGGAGCATTATGTTTTCAAGACTGTTCATGTGCAGTTCTACAAAAAACGTGCCGCATGGTTTGACCTGATGGAAAAGCCCCACATGGTGTTCTGGTGGGTGGAAGAAGGCCACCAGCCCGACCTGCAGGAAGCGATGGAGCGGCTTGAGCACTATGAAAAAAATGGCGCGACCGATCACGCCTTTGGCTGGGCCGAAGTAATTGATAAGGAGCGCTGGCACGCCCAGCGCTGCGCTTGAGAGGCGAAGCAGGATGCCCAGGATTAAAATAGACGGCATTGAGTTGGATATCGAGAACGGCACCACTTTGCTGCAGGCCTGCGAACAGGCCGGCGCCGAAGTGCCGCGCTTCTGTTTCCATGAACGGCTGTCGATTGCCGGCAACTGCCGCATGTGTCTTGTGGAAGTTAAGGGCACGCCAAAGCCGCAGGCTTCATGTGCCATGTCGGTGAATGACTTGCGCCCCGGCCCCAATGGCGAGGCGCCGGAAGTTTTCACCCGTACCCCCCAGGTCAAAAAAGCCCGCGAAGGCGTCATGGAATTCCTGCTCATCAACCATCCGCTGGATTGCCCGATTTGCGATCAGGGCGGCGAGTGCGATTTGCAGGACCAGGCCATGGCCTATGGCAAGTCTTACAATCGCTTTGTCGAAAACAAGCGCGCCATTGAAGACAAATACATCGGCCCCCTGGTCAAGACCGAGATGACCCGCTGCATCCAGTGCACGCGCTGCGTTCGCTTTACCACCGAAGTGGGAGGCGTTGAGGAATTGGGCGCCACAGGCCGTGGCGAGGATATGGAAATCACCACCTATCTCGACAAGGCAATGACCTCTGAATTGCAGGGCAATGTCATCGATCTTTGCCCCGTTGGCGCTCTCACCTCGGCTCCCTATGAGTTCAAGGCCAGGCCATGGGAGCTGCGCAAGACCGATACGATCGATGCCATGGATGCAGTTGGCTCCAACATCCGGGTCGATGCCCGGGGCAGCGAAGTCATGCGCATTCTGCCCCGCACCCATGAGGACGTGAACGAGGAATGGATTTCCGACAAGACCCGCTTTGTCTGGGACGGCCTGAAAACCCAACGCCTTGACCGGCCCTATATCCGCGAGTTCGGTAAACTGCGGGCCGCCTCATGGTCCGAGGCCTTCGCCAGGATCGCCCAAAGGGTGAAAGCGGCGAAGCCGGAACGCATGGGCGTCATCCTTGGTGATCTCGTTGGCGCCGAGGAAGCCTTCTCCTGGAAGCAACTGGCAACATCCCTCGGCATTAAGAACATTGATTGCCGGCAGGATGGTACGCCGCTGGGTGAGCAGGGTGGCCGAGCGGGCTATCTCTTTAACTCCAGCATCGCTGGCATTGAAGAAGCAGACGCCATCATGCTCATCGGCACCAACCCGCAGGCTTGAAGCGCCGGTCCTCAATGCTCGCATTCGCAAGCGTATCCTGAAGGGTGGCTGCACAATTGGCGTGATCGGCGAAAAGGCTGATCTCACCTACAAGTATCATTACATGGGTGCTGGTGCCGAAAGCCTGGCGACATTGGCCGAACACGCACCAGCGAAAGCCCAGAAGCCCATGTTCATCATTGGGCAGGGAGCGCTTGCCCGTCCCGATGGCGCGGCCATTCTGGCCCTTGCCGCCAAGGCCGCCGCCGCTATCGGTGTCGTCAAAGAAAACTGGAACGGCTTTAACATTCTCCACACTGCCGCGGGCCGCGTTGGCGCGCTCGATGTTTGCGCGCTTCCGGGCGAGGGCGGCAAGAATACCAGGGGCATTCTGGCTGCTGCAAAGAAGGGCGACCTTGACGTGTTGTTCCTCGGCGGCGCTGACGAAATCAATGCAAACGAATTGGCTTCAACCTTCGTGGTTTACATGGGAACCCATGGTGATGCCGGCGCCCACCGCGCCGACGTGATCTTGCCATCGGCAGCCTACACCGAGAAATCGGTGACTTATGTGAATACCGAAGGCCGCGCCCAGATGACCACCCGCGCCGCTTTCCCGCCCGGGCGAAGCCACGCGAAGATTGGGCCATTTTGCGTGCACTGTCGGAAGCGCTTGGCGTGACGCAAAGCTGGAACAGCCTGGAAGAACTGCGCCAGGCCATGTATGCCATCGCTCCGCAACTGGCCGCACTCGATCAGCTTTTCCCCGCCGATGCAGCCGCTCTTTCGGAGCTGGGCCGCGGCGAGGGCAAGACGTCTTCGGCGGCCTTTGTATCGCCCGTCAAGGATTTCTACATGACCAACCCCATCGCCCGGGCCTCGCGCACCATGGCGGAATGCTCTGCCGTGAAAAACGGCCGCAAATTGCAGGCGGCGGAGTAGATCATGAATGAGATGGTTGCTCTCGTCGGTTTGATCGCGCTGCAAAGCGTCGCTTTGCTGATAGCCTTGCTCATCGTTGTTTCGTTCCTGATTTATGCGGATCGCAAGGTATGGGCCGCAGTCCAGCTGCGCCGCGGTCCCAATGTGGTGGGGCCCTTTGGCGTTCTGCAGTCCTTTGCCGATTTGCTGAAATTCGTGTTCAAGGAAGTGATCATTCCCGATGGCGCCAACAAGGGCGTTTTCGTGCTCGCTCCCATCATCAGCGCCGCCCTGTCGCTTGCCGCCTGGGCCGTGGTTCCCGTGGCTGAGGGCTGGTCCGTCGCCGATATCAATGTGGGCGTCCTCTATCTTTTCGCGCTGTCGTCCCTTGGCGTTTACGGCATCATCATGGGAGGCTGGGCCTCGAACTCCAAGTACCCGTTCCTTTCGGCGCTCCGCTCCGCCGCCCAAATGGTGTCTTACGAAGTCTCCATCGGTTTCGTGATCATCACCGTTCTGCTCTGCGCCGGCTCGCTGAACCTTACGGAAATCGTCAAAACCCAGGAGACCGGCCTTGGCACCATGCTGGGCCTGCCCAATTCCTTCCTCGACTGGTATTTCATTCCGCTGTTCCCGATGTTCATTGTGTTCTTCGTTTCCGCCCTGGCCGAAACCAACCGTCCGCCCTTCGATCTCGTGGAAGCGGAGTCCGAACTCGTGGCCGGCTTCATGGTGGAATATTCCTCCACGCCTTACCTGCTGTTTATGCTCGGGGAATACGTGGCCATCACCCTGATGTGCGCCATGACCACCATTCTCTTTCTTGGCGGCTGGCTGCCGATCATCGACGTGCCGGTCCTGAACTGGATTCCTGGCGTCTTCTGGTTCATGGCCAAGCTCTGTTTCGTCTTCTTCATGTTCGCCATGGTGAAAGCCATCGTGCCGCGCTACCGTTACGACCAATTGATGCGTCTGGGCTGGAAAGTGTTTCTGCCGCTGTCGCTCGCCTGGGTGGTGATTACCGCCGGTGCCCTGGTTGCCTTCGGGTGGCTGCCATGATGTACAATTTGTTCGGTGCATTTGTGTTTCTCGTCATTGGCCTGGTCGACGTTATGATCATGCAGCGCATGGTTTATCCACCGATGCGCAAGCGCTATGAGGAAGCCAAGGTGACCGGCTCGCAAGGCAGGGATCCCGCGATATTCATGAACGGGATAAGGTTCTTCAGCCTTATCGTGCTGCCTGTGGTAGGCTTCATGTTGGGCGGCACTTTTGAGGCAATGTTTGGGTGAATGACCGATGAAACTTGAACAAGCCGCGCGCTCCCTTTTCCTGAAGGAATTTGCTTCAGCCACCTGGCTGGCGCTGAAATATTTCGTGAGCCCCAAGGCAACCCTGAATTATCCCCATGAAAAGGGTCCGCTCAGTCCGCGCTTCCGCGGCGAGCATGCACTCCGCCGCTATCCCAATGGCGAGGAACGCTGCATTGCCTGCAAGCTTTGCGAAGCCATTTGCCCGGCCCAGGCCATCACTATCGAAGCAGGCCCCCGCCGCAATGACGGCACCCGCCGCACCACCCGCTACGACATCGACATGGTGAAATGCATCTATTGCGGCTTCTGCCAGGAAGCCTGCCCGGTGGACGCCATTGTCGAAGGCCCGAACTTCGAATACGCCACCGAAACCCGCGAAGAGCTTCTGTTCAACAAGGAAAAGCTGCTGGCCAATGGCGACCGCTGGGAACGCGAAATTGCCCAGAACCTTGCACTTGATGCGCCGTACCGGTGAGGGAGAAGTAACATGGTAGCAGCCCTCTTCTTTTATCTCTTCGCCAGCGTGGCCATAGCCTCCGCCGTGATGGTCATATCCTCGCGCAACCCCGTGCATTCCGTGCTCTTTCTCATTCTCTGCTTCTTCAATGCGGCTGGCCTGTTCATTCTCTTGGGGGCTGAATTCCTGGCCATGATCCTGGTCGTGGTCTACGTCGGTGCCGTGGCCGTGCTCTTCCTCTTTGTGGTCATGATGCTGGATGTCGATTTCGTCCAGCTTCGCCAGGGCATGCTGAACTATCTGCCTGTGGGCGGAACCATCGGGCTCATCGTTCTGGTGGAACTGGCGCTCGTTGTCGGCACCTGGGCAATTTCGTCCGATGCCTTGACTGCAGCGGGTGCGCCTCCGGCAGGCAATGTCACCAATACCGAAGCCCTGGGCCAGATTCTCTACACGAAATATGTCTATTTCTTCGAGGCGGCAGGCCTTGTGCTTCTCGTGGCCATGATTGGCGCCATCGTTCTGACGCTGCGCCACAAGCAGGGCATCAAGCGCCAGGACGTTTCGGTCCAGGTGGCGCGTAATCCTGCAACGGCCATGGAAGTCGTCAAAGTCAAGCCGGGGCAGGGGATCTGATCATGACCATTGGCCTTTCGCACTATCTCACCGTTGCCGCCATCCTCTTCACCATTGGCATTTTCGGCATATTCCTGAACCGCAAGAACGTCATCGTCATCATGATGTCGATTGAGCTGATGCTGCTGGCAGTAAACATCAATCTCGTGGCATTTTCTGCGGCCCTTCATGATCTTGTGGGGCAGGTATTCGCCCTTCTGGTTCTGACCGTTGCCGCCGGTGAAGCGGCCATAGGCCTCGCCATTCTCGTAACCTACTTCCGCAACCGCGGCTCCATCGCGGTGGAAGATATCAATCTCATGAAGGGTTGAAGCGAAAACCAATGTATCAGGCTATCGTGTTTCTCCCCCTTATTGGCGCCCTCATCGCCGGGCTCGCGGGCACCAAGATATTCCAGAATCTTGGCCGCGATGCGGATGTCTATGGCGATCACACGGCCCATGCGGCCCATATTGACCACCCCCATGATGACCACCACGGCCATTACGATGGCCCTCCCTGGCCCATGTATCTCACCACGGGCCTGCTCTGCGTTTCCGCTGTTTTATCCTGGATTGTGTTTCTCGGCTTCCTCCATGAAGGACATGACGCGAAAGTCGAAATCCTGCGCTGGGTAAATTCCGGCGCCTTTACCGCCAACTGGGCCCTGCGCATTGATACCCTGACCGTCGTCATGCTTGTGGTGGTGAACACCATCTCGAGCCTCGTGCACGTCTATTCCCTTGGCTACATGAGCCACGACGAGCATCAGCCGCGCTTCTTCGCTTTTCTCTCGCTCTTCACCTTCGCCATGTTGATGCTGGTCACCTCCGACAATCTCCTGCAGATGTTCTTTGGCTGGGAAGGCGTGGGGCTCATGTCCTATCTGCTCATCGGCTTCTGGTACACCCGCGAAAGCGCCAATGCGGCCGCCATCAAGGCCTTCGTGGTGAACCGTGTGGGTGATTTCGGCTTTGCCCTTGGCATCTTCGGCTGTTTCTATGTCTTCCAATCCGTTGAATTCGACACGATCTTTGCCGCTGCCGGAGCGCAGACGGGAAAGACCATTCATTTCCTCAGTTGGGAATTTGACACGCTGACCACCCTCTGCCTGTTGCTCTTCATGGGAGCCATGGGCAAGTCGGCCCAGTTCCTGCTCCACACCTGGCTGCCTGACGCCATGGAGGGCCCAACCCCGGTTTCCGCCCTCATCCATGCCGCAACCATGGTGACGGCGGGCGTGTTCCTCGTGGCCCGACTTTCGCCACTCTATGAGCTTGCTCCCCACGCCAAGGAAGTTGTGGTCATCGTTGGCGCCATTACCGCCTTCTTCGCCGCAACCGTGGGCCTTGTGCAAAACGACATCAAGCGTGTCATCGCCTATTCAACCTGCTCGCAGTTGGGTTACATGTTCGTGGCCCTGGGGCTGGGCGCCTATGGCATCGCCATATTCCACCTCTTCACCCACGCTTTCTTCAAGGCGCTGCTGTTCCTGGGGTCGGGCTCCGTCATCCACGCCATGTCCGGCGAGCAGGATATGCGCAAGATGGGTGGCCTTGCGCCCCACATTAAAAAGACCTGGATTCTGATGATCATCGGCAACCTGGCCTTGACTGGTTTCCCGTTCACCGCTGGCTACTATTCAAAGGATGCCATCATCGAAAGCTCGTTCGCTGGTCACAGTTTGCTTGCATTTTCTCTGCTGGTCATCGCCGCCTTCTGCACTTCCTTTTACTCCTGGCGCCTGGCCTTCATGACCTTCAATGGCAAGTCCCGCGCCGATGCGCATACCTTGGAGCATGTGCACGAAAGCCCGAACGTGATGCTGGTGCCATTGTATGTGCTTGCGGCAGGCGCCTTGCTCGCCGGCGTTATATTCGCGCCTTATTTCATCGGCCATGAAGAAGCGCTGTTCTGGGGATCTGCCATTTACCGCGCCTCTGGAAATGAAATCATCCATCACATCCATGACGTCCCATTCTGGGTGAAGGCCGCACCTTTCGTGGTCATGGTTCTGGGCTTCCTGCTGGCCTTCCTGTTCTATATCCGCGATACGTCACTGCCGAAAAAGCTCGCTGCGTTGAATGCGCCGCTTTACCAATTCCTGCTCAACAAATGGTACTTCGACGAACTCTATTGGCTGATCTTCACCCGTCCCGCCATGAGGCTTGGCCGCTTCCTGTGGAAAAAGGGCGATGGCTTTGTCATTGACGGCATGGGGCCGGATGGTGTTTCCGCCCGCGTTATTGATGTCACGCGCGGCGTGGTGCGGCTGCAAACCGGCTATGTCTATCACTATGCCTTTGCCATGCTGATTGGCGTGGCGGCTCTTGTGTCCTGGTTTACCTTCGGAGGGACGCATTGATGTCCGGTTGGCCTATCCTCTCTTTCGTCACCTTCGCGCCTCTCATCGGCGTTGCCTTCATCCTGATTGCCCGTGGTGAAGATGCCGTTGCCAAGCGCACCATCCGCTGGACGGCCCTGTGGACCACAATCGTCACGTTCATTGTCTCGCTGCTGGTGTGGCTGAACTTCAATCCAAACGATTCCGGTTTCCAGCTCGTCGAGCGCCATGAATGGCTGGGCGGCATTGCTTCCTATCAAATGGGTGTGGATGGCATCTCCATGCTGTTTGTGCTCCTCACAACACTCCTCATGCCGATTTGCATTCTGGCGAGCTGGCATGTGGATAAGCGCGTGCGCGAATACATGATCGCTTTCCTCGTGCTGGAAACCCTGATGATCGGTGTGTTCACCGCCCTTGATCTGGTGCTGTTCTACGTCTTCTTTGAAGCGGGCCTGATCCCCATGTTCCTGATCATCGGCGTGTGGGGCGGCCCGCGCCGCGTCTATGCCAGCTTCAAGTTCTTCCTCTATACCCTGCTGGGCTCCGTGCTGATGCTGATCGCCATCATCGCCATGTATTGGCAGTCCGGCACCACCGATATCGTAGCACTTCTCTCGCGCAGCCCGGGCTTTCCGCCTGAAATGCAAACCTGGCTGTGGCTCGCCTTCTTTGCCTCCTTCGCCGTAAAATTGCCCATGTGGCCGGTTCACACCTGGTTGCCGGACGCCCACGTCGAAGCGCCAACCGCTGGTTCGGTTATCCTTGCCGCCATCCTCCTGAAAATGGGCGGCTACGGCTTCCTGCGCTTCTCATTGCCGATGTTCCCCGATGCGAGCCTGTATTTCCAGCCCTTCGTTTATACGCTTTCCGTTGTCGCCATCATCTACACCTCGCTGGTAGCCCTGATGCAGGAGGACATGAAGAAGCTCATCGCCTATTCATCAGTGGCCCACATGGGCTTTGTCACCATCGGCATTTTCGCCATGACGCGGCAGAGCATTGACGGCGCCCTGTTCCAGATGATGTCCCATGGCCTTGTCTCCGGCGCGCTCTTCCTTTGTGTGGGCGTAGTCTATGACCGCATGCACACCCGCGAAATCGCCGCCTATGGCGGCCTGGTCAGCCGCATGCCGCTTTACGCCTTTACCTTCATGCTCTTTACCATGGCGAACGTGGGCCTGCCGGGAACCTCGGGATTTGTCGGCGAGTTCCTGGTCCTGCTTGGCGCGTTCCAGAACAACACCTGGGTTGCCTTCTTTGCCACGACCGGGGTCATTCTCTCGGCCTGCTATGCGCTTTGGCTCTATCGCCGCGTGGTGTTCGGCAAATTGGAGAAATCCTCGCTGGCCCACATCGCGGATATGACGCCCCGTGAACTCGCAACCCTTGCTCCGCTCGTCGTGCTGACAATCCTGTTTGGTGTTTACCCCGCGCCGCTCCTTGATGTGTTTGGCGCCTCCGTTGAAAATCTCATGAAGACGGTTCAAACCGCTGCGGCTGCGGCCCAGGCGCTCACAACCGCTTCGCTGCAATAAAGGCCCGCCGATGAGTTTCCTGCAAACTTATGATGCCGTGGCAAGCCTGCCGGAAGTCGTGCTGGCATGCCTTGCCATGGCCTTGCTGATGTACGGGGTATTCAAAAAGGGCGACGCCAATGATCATGTAACGCTTGGGGCAGTGGTTTCCCTCGGCCTCGTTGCAGCACTTGTCATCTTCGGCGGTGAAGGCAAGGTTATGGCTTTCGGCGGTGCCTTTGTGGTCGACACATTTGCCCGGGTGATGAAAGTCATGGCGCTCTTCGGTTCGGCCGTGGCAATCATTCTGTCCACCCATTTCATGAAGCGGGTGAAAATGGCGCGCTTTGAATATCCCATCCTGATCATGCTGGCGAGCACCGGCATGATGATGATGATTTCCGCCAATGATCTCATCTCGCTTTATGTCGGCCTCGAACTGCAGTCCCTCTCGCTTTACGTCGTCGCCGCAATCGACAGGGACAGCGCCAGATCATCCGAAGCGGGCCTCAAATATTTTGTGCTTGGAGCGCTTTCCTCAGGCATGCTCCTCTATGGCGCCTCGCTCGTCTACGGCTTCACCGGCACAACGACCTTCCCGCAAATCGCCGCGGCGCTCAGCGCGAATGGTTCGAGCCTTGGCCTGGTATTTGGGCTTGTGTTCATCATCGCCGGCCTTGCCTTCAAGGTTTCCGCCGTGCCGTTCCACATGTGGACGCCTGATGTCTATGAGGGCGCACCAACTCCGGTCACCGCCTTTTTTGCCGCCGCGCCCAAGATGGCAGCCATGGCGCTGTTCATCCGGGTCATGATATCGCCCTTTGCCGCCGTGGTTCAGGATTGGCAGCAAATTCTCGTGTTCGTATCCATAGCCTCCATGGTGCTTGGCGCCTTTGCCGCCATTGGCCAAAGCAATATCAAGCGCTTGTTGGCCTACTCGTCGATCGGCCACATGGGATTTGCCCTCGTGGGGTTGGCTTCCGGAACTCAGGAGGGGGCCCAGGGCGTGATCGTCTACATGATGATCTATCTCATTTCCACGCTTGGCGCGTTTGCCTGTGTTCTGGCCATGCGCCGCAAGGGCCAGCATGTCGAGGAAATTTCCGATCTCGCGGGCCTTGCCCACAACAACAAGGCGCTTGCCTTTGTGTTGTCGATGCTCATGTTCTCGCTTGCCGGCATTCCACCGCTCGCCGGTTTCTTTGCCAAATACTTTGTCTTCCTCGCAGCGGTGAAATCAGGCCTCTATGCGCTCGCCATAATCGGCGTCGTCGCCAGCGTCATAGGTGCTTACTATTACCTGCTTATCGTGAAGGTCATTTATTTTGATGAACCCGCGGAGAAATTCGACGCCTTGGATGGCGAAGTGAAGTGGGTGGCCTACGCCAGCGGCGCCTTTGTTCTGCTGTTTGTGGGCTTTGCCAATTATCTGGTAAACCTCGCGGAAGCAGCCGCCAAGTCGCTCTATTGAAACTGCCAGCCGGTCATCGCCTTGTCCATTTTGAACGCATTGATTCAACCAATGCCGAAGCCCGCCGCCTGGCGGAAGGTGGTGAGCGCGGACCCCTGTGGATTTGGTCCGACGAACAAACCGTTGGCCGCGGACGGCTGGGGCGTACCTGGGTTTCAGAACCGGGAAATCTTTACGTCACATTCCTATTCCAGACTGAGGCGTCCGTGGCGGCCGTGGCCCAAGTCAGTTTTGTGGCGGCAATCGCCGTGCATGAATTGGCCTCAAGTCTTTTGCCAAGAGAGAACTTCTTCCTGAAATGGCCCAATGACGTGCTGATGGATGGCGCAAAGTTTTGCGGGATTCTGGCTGAAGTCGTGGGCACGAATCCAAACCGGGTTGCTCTGGGTTGTGGCGTTAATTTGGCCCATGCGCCAAAAGGAACGCCATATCCGGTCGCCTCATTGGGGCGCGGACATACGCCTGACTCAATTTTGCCCCGGCTTGCGCTAAGCTTTTGGAATTGGCTGGAAATATGGGATGAGGGCAGGGGCTTTCCGGCAATCCGAAAGGCCTGGTTGGAAAGAGCCGCCGGTGTCGGTAAGGAAGTCTCGATAAACGGAACGATAGGGCGTTTTGAAGGCTTGGATACCGACGGTGCCTTGCTGATTACGCTCGGTGACGGCACCCAAAAACGGATTCACGCCGGGGAAGTGCGTTTCGCCGATATTGAAGACATGCGACCAGGAAAAATATGAACCCGAAGAAGAAAGATCCACTCGCCAAAGATTTGGTAATGCTGCCTCTGGGTGGCACCGGCGAAATTGGCATGAATTGCTATTGCTATGGCGCGGGGTCAAACGATGATCGTGAATGGCTGATGGTCGATCTTGGCGTAAAATTCGGCGAGGAGTCCGACCCTGGAATTGATGTCGTTCTCCCTGATGTTTCCTTCATCGCAAAAAACCGGAAAAAACTTTCGGGCCTGGTGCTCACCCATGGTCACGAGGATCACATCGGCGCTGTGCCATGGCTTTGGCCGCAGCTCAAATGCCCCATCTACTGCACGCCGTTTGCCGCCGCTCTCCTGTACAACAAGCTCAAGGAGCATGGGCTTGATGAAGTGATCAAGGTTCACATCATTCCTTTGGGCGGAAAATTCAAGGTCGGCTCCTTTGATCTGGAATTTGTGAATGTCACCCACTCAATTCCCGAGCCCTGTGCGCTTTTGATCAAAACAATCCATGGAACCGTGTTTCATTCGGGTGACTGGAAAATTGACCGCACCCCCACATTTGGCGCAGGAATAGACGAAAAGCGCCTCGCCGAAATCGGCAATGAAGGCGTCGATGCCTTGGTCTGCGATTCCACCAATGTCTTGCGCGAAGGGTTCTCGCCATCCGAAAGCGATGTCGCGGCAACCATTGCGGAGATTGTCAAACACGCCAAGGGCCGTGTGGCCATTACGACATTTGCCTCCCATGTGGAGCGCGTCGCCTCCGCCGTGCGCGCCGCCCGGGCCAACGGCCGCGAAGTCGTGCTCGCGGGCAGGGCCATGCGCAACACCATTGAAGCGGCCCGCGCCTGCGGCTACTTGCGCGATGCCGGCGAGTTTCTTGAAGAAGAATCCTTCGGCTATCTGCCCGTGAACAAGATCATGCTGCTGTGCACTGGAAGCCAGGGCGAGCCCCGCGCCGCCATTTCGCGGATTGGCGAAGACCAGCACCCGCATGTAGCGCTCGAAAAGGGCGATGTTGTCATTTTCTCATCGCGCACAATTCCCGGAAATGAAAAAGATGTGTCGCTTGTTCATAATAATCTGGCCAAGCTCGACGTTGACGTGATCACCGCTGATGAAGCTTTGGTCCACACCTCGGGTCATCCGCGCCAGGGCGAACTCAAAACGATGTATGAATGGCTGAAGCCAAAAGTCGTGATTCCCATGCATGGCGAACCACGCCATCTCCGGGCCCATGCGAAATTCGCCAAAGCCTGTGGCGTTCCCCATGCCCTGGTTCCGCTGGACGGCCATATGATAAGGCTGTGCCCGGGTTCCCAGGAAAATGTCGATGAGGCGCCGTTTGGCCGCTTGCATGTCGATGGAAAGCTTATCGTCCCCGCCGAAGATGGCCCGGCCAGGCAGCGCCGCAAACTTTCTGCGGTTGGCGCGGTTTTTGTTTCCATTGTTCTGGATGAAAGGCTGCAGCTCGCCGATGATATCCAATTAATTGGCGATGGCCTGCCCGCGGGTCTGGACGATGACCTGCTGGATGCGGCCGAGGACGCGTTTGAGTCCATGCCAAGACCCCGGCGCAAGGATGATGCTGTCGTGGCGGAAACCATCCGCATAGCGGTGCGCCGCGCCGCTGAGCAAATCTGGGGCAAAAAGCCCGTTTGCAAGGTGCTCGTGCAGCGCGCGTGATATACTGCGACGAATCATGAGCAAGCCCGTCAAGCCACCCCAGGACCCCAACAAGATTGAGCCAATCCAGCTGCGCGAAGCGCTGGAGGAGCGTTACCTCGCCTATGCGCTTTCCACCATTATGCACCGCGCCTTGCCCGACGTGCGCGATGGCCTGAAGCCGGTCCACCGCCGCCTTCTCCACGTCATGCGCCTCCTGCGTCTGGACCCTGGTGCTGCGTTCAAAAAGTCAGCCAAAATCGTGGGCGATGTCATGGGTGGCTACCATCCCCATGGCGACCAGTCGATTTATGATGCGCTGGTGCGCCTGGCCCAGGACTTTTCCTCACGTTATCCCTTGATTGATGGGCAAGGCAACTTCGGCAATGTGGATGGCGATAGTGCTGCCGCCTACCGCTACACTGAAGCACGCATGACCGAAGTGGCGCGGCTGCTGCTCGAAAACCTCGATGAAGACACGGTTGATTTCCGTCCCAATTATGACGGCACGGTGGAAGAGCCCGTGGTTTTGCCCGGAGCGTTCCCCAACCTGTTGGCCAATGGTGCAACCGGTATCGCCGTTGGCATGGCCACGTCCATTCCACCGCACAACGCCGCTGAGCTGTGCGATGCCGCACTTCATCTCATCAAGTTTCCCAATGCCGGGGTGGAGAAGCTCACCCAGTTTGTGGTCGGGCCGGATTTCCCGACCGGCGGCATTGTCATTGATGATCGCGCCTCAATTCTCGAAGCGTATAAAACGGGCAGGGGTGGCTTCCGGGTAAGGGCCCGCTGGAGCACGGAGGATCTCGGGCGCGGCGGCTGGCAAATCGTTATCACCGAAATTCCCTACCTCGTGCAGAAAAGCCGCCTCATCGAAAAATGTGCCGAACTCCTGACGGCAAAGAAGCTGCCGCTTCTGGCCGACATCAGGGATGAATCAGCCGAAGATATCCGCATCGTGCTGGAGCCGAAGAGCCGCACCGTCGATCCCACGCTGATGATGGAGCAGATGTTCCGGAATACCGAACTCGAAGCGCGCATTCCATTGAACATGAATGTGCTCTCCGGCGGCAAGGTTCCGGTTGTGATGTCGCTGGCCGATGTGCTGCGCGAATGGCTGCAGCACCGTAAAACCGTATTGGTCCGGCGCACAAATTTCCGTCTCGCTGAAATTGCCAGGCGTCTTGAAATCCTCGGCGGCTATCTCATCGCCTATCTCAACCTCGACGAAGTCATCCGGATTATCCGCGAGGAGGATGAGCCTAAGCCAGCGCTGATAAAGCGCTTCAAGCTGACCGATAATCAGGCTGAGGCCATTTTGAATATGCGTTTGCGCGCCTTGCGCAAGCTCGAGGAGATGGAAATCCGCACCGAGAACGGCAACCTGGTTAAAGAGCAGAAGGGATTGAACGCCCTTCTCAAGTCGGACGATCAGCAATGGCAGCAGATCTCCGAGGAAATCAAGGCCGTCAAAGAGAAATTCAGCAAGAAAACCTCGCTTGGAAAAAGGCGGACCGATTTTGCCGAAGCGCCTGAAATTGATCTCGATCTCGAACAGTCCATGATCGAGAAGGAGCCGGTCACCATTGTCTGCAGCGAAAAGAGCTGGATCAGGGCAATGAGGGGCCATATCGAAGACGCTACAACTCTTTCCTACAAGGATGGCGACCGGGGAAAATTCATTCTGAACGCCCAGTCCACCGACAAGATCATGCTGTTCTCGTCGTCGGGCAAGTTCTTCACTTTGGAAGCCGGGAAACTCCCGGGTGGCCGCGGTCATGGGGAGCCCGTGCGCCTGATGGCGGATCTCGATTCCACTGATTCAATCGTCGCGTTATTCGTGCATGTCCCCGGGACAAAGCGCCTCCTGGCATCGACCGACGGCGACGGCTTTGTTGTCCTTGAGGATGAATGCGTCGCCACCACCCGCAAAGGCAAGCAGGTGTTGAATGTCAAAGCACCATCCGAGGCGCAGGTCTGCGTGCCCGTGGAAGAGTCCGATAGCCATGTTGCAACCGTCGGCAACAATCGGAAACTTCTGATATTCAAACTTTCCGAACTTCCGGAAATGACCCGCGGCAAGGGTGTCCGCATGCAGAAATTCAAGGATGGCGGCTTGTCGGATGCACGAACCTTTAAGTTGAAGGAGGGCCTGTCATGGATTGATTCATCAGGCCGGAACTTTACGTAACTGAGCTGAAGGATTGGCTGGGCGAACGCGCCCAGGCGGGCCGCCTGCCACCCAAGGGATTTCCCAAAAACAACCGCTTTGGTTAATGGAATTGGCCTTTTAAGGGAGATTTTCCTATCCAATGGGGCCTATCGTTTCAACTGATATTAAATAACGATATGAATCTTAACGCAAAATTATCCGGGCCACCCACATGATATGGATAGAAAACAGTTACAGTTTGCAGATGTAATTCACGGAAGGACTGTAAGAATTATTGGAGCCGCGCCAGCGGATTAGGGTCATGCACGGCCAGAGATTTTGGATAGCTGGGGGAAGAAAGCTCCCCGATTCCTCCATCGAACATATCCTCGATGAAGTTGAAGCGGAACGCTTCAATCATGACGGTGCCGTAAGGGTTACAACTGGCCCGCTGGGCACGGAAATCAAATGGTCAGTTTTTTCACCCTGCTTTGGTTCTCTCTACTACGCGATTGAATGGCTGCCCCTGGCTAGCCAGCCCATCGTCCTGCGCTTTTATCTTTCCGGATGGTTTGAAGAGACCTGTTTCACCGCCGAGCACGCAATCAACAGGATTGAGCAGATTATCGCCAAGAGCGAATTGCACCTGACCAGGCGGACGTTCGTTGAAGAATTTGATCCAAACGCAAAGACGTTACCGCCCATGCTGCAAAAGATCTGGCATGACCATACGATCTCGCCCGAAAATTCCGTTGATTGCGTTTATGAGGAACAGTCGCGCAAGTTTCGCGTGGACCGAATTGGCGCGCAATCGACGATTGCGAAACTTTATGGAATGTCGCCCGTGTCATACGCATGCAAGAGCGGCAATTCATACGATGAAATTGTAAGTGAAGCCTACACTCATGTCTTGCGCTCCGGAAAGCCGCGTTACGATCATGTGTTGGCGGCATTGCGGATGCCCGACAATGTTGTTCGCTGGGTTCCCTATCAGCGCATTGTCGTGCCAAGGCCGAACAGCGAGAAATCAATGAGCGTAAGCGTTGTGGCCGAAATCGCCAAAATAGACATCAGCTTGATCTAGAGCATGTCCCGCCAAAGTGTGAAGCGGTTTGGCGACAAGGACATGCTCCAGCATATTAATTTGGCGCGATTCCTTCGGCGAAATGATTACATTTCGCCGGGAAGCGCGCTAGCTGCAAGATCACGGCTCGGGCTCGTGATCATTTCACTGACCATCTGTTCAAGGGCGTGGCGTTCAGCAATATTGAGCCATTCTGTAAGGTCAATTCCATCCGTTGCCCACTGCCAGCGCAGAAAACCTTTCTCGATGTAATTGTAGCCCATGCGGTTGAGGTGGCCATGCGTTGCCATGCGGCTGCTGCTCAACGACCACACCGCGTCTGGGTTCCACTTGATGAGGCTGAGAATCAGGCCGAGGCGAGAAAACTTCTCCGCCAACTTGCGATTGCGCACGTGTTGGTCAATCCAGAACTCGCCGTGATAGACCAGCTTCCCGCGGATTCTTTCGGCGATGCTGTTTCGCGGTGGCGCAGCATTTGTTGGCACCATCAGTTCCTGCCGGCGCATGGCCAGGCCAATTGTGAGATTGGGCCCCCAATCCGCCAGGCTCGTATCGGTATAGTCATATCTGAAAGCCTGAAGGGCCACGGTTGCACCGCTTGCGGACATCACGCTCATCCAGAAAAATCGCTCCGGCGTGAAATTGCAGACTTCCGGGTCAAAAAATGGCGAGACGGGTTTGTTGAGGGTGGCGATCTTGGTCGCGTTAAACTTTCTGGCATCGGCTCCGATACTGACTGAAAAGCCCATCTGCTCCAGTTCCGCGGCCAGAGCGGCGCACACTTTGGCGGTGCCTAAAGGATCTTCCACGCAGAGTTGCGACATCGGGGCTCCCAATGAATCGAATTGATTATCTTTGTACTGATTAGCGTTTCAATGAAGAAAGATGAACTGAACCACAGAAATATGGTGAATGGCTATTTCCTGACGAAAAGTGTCCACCCGTCAGGCGTTAGTCTTTCCTGGGGAAGGAACCGCGACTTATATTCCATCTTGGCGGAGCCTTTGACCCAATAGCCAAGATACAAATAGTCCAGGCCCATTCTTTGCGCCCGCGAAATACTGTCAAGAATGATGAAGGTGCCAAGGCTGCGCTTTTCGAAACGCGGCTCATAAAAGCTGTAGATGAGCGACAATCCATCATCCAGCATATCGACGAGGACCGCGCCGACAAGTTCCCCCGGCTCATCGCCATCAGTCTTGAGCCGGTACTCCACGAGATGGCTGTCCACAAAAGTCTCGTCGATCATGGCGGCAAAGTCGAGCACGCTCATTTCGGCCATGCCGCCATTGCCATGGCGTGAATCAATATAGTCCCTGAACACGCCGTAGTGCTCGCTTGTGGCCTTCGCCCGCACCGGGGTTCCCACCAGATCCTTGTTGCGGGCAAGCACGCGAAGCGCCGATTTGCTCCAGGTGAACTGCTTGACCGGGGTGCGCACCGAGACACAGGCGCTGCAGCCATCGCAGGCCGGGCGATAGGCAATATTCTGGCTGCGCCGGAATCCGCCGCGTGAAAGCTGCGTGTTTAAGGTGCGGGCGTCCTGGCCCACGAGATGGGTAAAAACCTTCCGCTCAAGCCGCCCGGAGAGGTAGGGGCAGGGTGCCGGTGCCGTAATAAAAAATTGCGGAAAATTACGACGTTCGATGCTCAATCTTGGTGTCCCTAACGGTTTGTTCGAAGCACAAGGTTAATGCCCCTTGCCTGCTTCGTGCAAGTGACATTCAATCGTTGGTGGAATTTGGGATGCCGGCGGTCTAAGAGGGGAAAAATCGGAGGCTTGGAATGACAATTAGGGCAAGTTGGATCGGTCTTGGCGTAATGGGCTTCCCCATGGCTGGCCATCTCGCGGCAAATACCGATGTCGAAATGACTGTCTATAACCGTTCCTCCGAAAAAGCGGAAAAATGGATACGGAAACACAAGGGTAAATCGGCCGCCACGCCGGCTGCCGCCGCTTCGGCTGCCGATTTTGTTTTTGCCTGCGTCGGCAATGATGATGATTTGCGCAGCGTCACTCTCGGGCCTGAGGGCGCCTTTCAAACCATGAGGGCAGGCAGCACTTTCGTCGATCATACCACCGCCTCTGCCGACGTGGCCCGCGAACTTTCTGCTGAAGCTGCAAAGCGCGGCATTGGCTTTGTCGATGCCCCCGTTTCGGGAGGCCAGGCTGGGGCCGAAAATGGCGCACTCACCGTCATGTGCGGCGGCGAAGATGGCAATTACGCCAAAGCCGAGCCACTGATCAAACACTACTCAAAGATGCGGAAACTGTTGGGACCGGTTGGGGCAGGGCAAACCGCAAAGATGTGCAATCAAATTGCCATTGCCGGACTGGTTCAAGGCCTCGCCGAATGCATCCATTTTGGCATGAAGGCAGGCCTCAACATGGAAGATGTTATTGAAGTGATCTCGAAGGGTGCAGCCGGATCCTGGCAAATGGAAAACCGACACAAGACCATGATTGCCGGAAAGTTTGATTTTGGCTTTGCCGTGGACTGGATGCGGAAAGACCTGGGGATCTGCCTTGAAGCGGCCCGCAGGAATGGCGCCCATCTTCCTGTCACCGCCCTTGTCGATCAATTCTACTCGGAAGTGCAGAAAATGGGCGGCAAGCGCTGGGATACATCGAGCTTGATTGCGCGGCTCAACCGCTAAGCCTTCAGACTCCCTTGCCATATCGAGCGCAAAATATGTGAGAATGCCGTCGGCACCGGCGCGTTTGAAAGCCATCAGGCTTTCCGGAATGACTTTCTTGGGATCAAGCCACCCCCGTTCGATTGCCGCCATCAGCATCGAATATTCGCCGGACACCTGATAGGCAAAGGTGGGCACGCCAAAAGTCTGTTTCACCCGTGCCAGCACATCGAGATAGGGCATGCCGGGCTTTATCATGACCATGTCCGCCCCTTCGCTGATATCCAGTTCCACTTCGCGCAAGGCCTCGTCCATGTTGGCCGGGTCCATTTGATAGCTCCGCTTGTCACCGGTCAAGGTGCCGGAAGAGCCCACCGCGTCGCGGAAAGGGCCCGTAAAATCCCGAAGCATACTTGGCGCTATAGGCCATGATCTGAACATTGGTGTGGCCGTTGGCCTCCAGGGCCTGCCGTATGGCCCCAATGCGGCCATCCATCATGTCCGAGGGGGCCACGATATCGCAGCCGGCCTCAGCTTGCAGCAGGGCTTGCTTCACAAGGATTTCCACGGACGCATCATTGACGATTTCGCCATTTTCCATCAGCCCGTCATGGCCGTGGCTGGTGTAGGGATCGAGCGCCACGTCGCACATGACGCCGATTTCCGGGACCGCTGCCTTGATGGCGCGAACCGCCCGGCAGACCAGATTATCTTTGTTAAGAGCCTCGCGGGCATCGGCGGTCCTTAAAGCCTGACTGGTATTGGGGAATAGGGCGATAAGGGGAATGCCCAGTGCGGCTGCTTCCTCAGCCTTCCGCACCGCCAGGTCAACACTATAGCGCTCGACACCTGGCATTGAAGCAACGGGATCCGTGGTTTTGTTGCCGTCAATTACAAACATTGGCCAGATAAGGTCAGAGACCTGCAAGGCGTTTTCAGCAATGAGGGCCCGGGACCAGGCCGCCTTTCGGTTGCGCCGCAAGCGGGTGGCCGGAAAGCCGGTTGGCGGTAATTTTGGGTGAGCCATGGGGTCTTGTATCAAGTCCGCGCCACGAACTGAATAGGACCGTGGTCGCAGGGTTCATTTCGCCGCTGGACGGACCGCAAGAAGCGTTAACCAAACCCTCAATATTCAATTCAAATTTCAATCGAATTAACGGGCTTCGGTTATCCATATTTGCAGTTGAATGCTGTCAATTGGTCCGGTGGTCTGATGCTCAAATTCTCGCAATTCCTTATTACGCTTCCCATTCTTGCCCTGCCGCTTGCAGCGCTTGCGTCGAAACCAGCGCTTGCAGAAACCGTAGGCCTTGAGCGCGCCCTGGAACTCCTGGCGAAATCTGTCGTGGTGGATAACAAGTGCAATGTCCTGACGGTGTCCGAAAGGGATGAGCTTTCAAACTATGTTGCAAAGGCAGAAGTGGCGGCCGCGGAAAAAACCACAGTGGATGTGACCCGTTCAGCCCTGTCAGCGGGACGAAGCCAGGGCCTGGCCGCAACATGTGGATCCGGGGCCAGTCATGAAGTGAAGGAAACACTGACGGCTGCCCGCGACGCAATCAATGCGGCAGAAGAAGACAATTATATGGTGGCAGAACCAGCCTTGGCTGCTCCAATGCCTGCGTATTGGGCCAGTCTTTCTGTCTATGGCCGGATAATTGAAACTTACTATTTGGAACGGCGCTGCGCCTTTCTTTCAAAGCGCAAAATGAATTCCTTTTACAAAGCTGTCGTGAGGGGTCACCGGGCCGTGATTTCAGAGTTTGGCAAATCGGCGGTTTCCAAAATCATGAAATCCGCCGAAGCCCGCTCGAACTATCAGAGCTGCAATGGGGCGGGGAAGGCGCGGGTGAAAGCAGGTCTCGCCGAGGTCGCCAGCCGCTAACAACTGTTAACCATAAGCCAGCCAGCGCGGGGGCATTCCCCGCGCTATTTTTTTAACCAGAGTTGGTCGCATTTGATTAACATAGGAAAAAAAGACTCCATAAACTGTCTTCGAAGAAGCAGCAAACTATCGAAAATATAAGGATAAATTTACCCAACCTGTTCAGGTCGCTTTAAATCCGCCGGCGTAATCTCGGGGCATCAGAGGAACGGACTAAAGAAGCCGGCCTCACAAACAAGGGATAGGTGGATAACATGAATACGCAAGTTGCTGGGGGAGTCCGTGCCGTGGAAGTTGCACCGCAGCGGAAAGAAATCAAGTATCGCTATATGGAAGCCTTGACGCTGATTGAGCGGCTGCACCGCCGCCTGCTCGACGTCATCAAGGACGATTTCGAGCGTTCTGGCGAGCCGGAAGTCAATCCCGTCCAGGCGCTGCTTCTGTTCAACATTGCCGATTCGGAGTTGACCGCCGGCGAACTCAAGACCCGCGGCCATTATCAGGGTTCAAACGTTTCTTATAATCTCAAGAAGCTCGTTGAATCGGGTTATGTGAACCACGAGCGTTCGAGTGCCGACAAGCGCTCGGTGCGGGTGAAGCTGACGCCGAAGGGCCAGGCCATTCGTGACCGGATAGACATGCTCTACAATCGCCAGCTTCAGGCTGTCGAAGAAGTTGTCGGCCTCTCGATTGATGAATTTGACCGCTTGAACAAGGCGCTCACCCGGCTTGAGCGCTTCTGGACCGACCAGATTCTCTATCGCCTGTAAACCGGAATTACAGAACAAAAGCCCTGTGGCCGAAAAGCCTCAGGGCTCTTTTTTTGTTTAAAAACCGCTTCACATTGGTGTGTTTGGCAGGTTTTTCATTGATTTAGCAGGGTAACGCCCACCGGCGGATCCAGCGCAAACTTTTGACGAGTCGCGCCCGGGCTGGTACACGTGGCAAATCAGGATTGAGACTTGCCAATGGTCCGAAAGAGGCCGGTGCAGGGGTGGCAAAGAGGCAATGATGTTTTTAAAACTGGATTCTGCGGCTAAATTGTTTTTTTCAAAGGCCGTCGGCGTTTCTGTCGCCGTGATGCTGGGCTTGTCTCTGGTCAATGCGCCGGTTGTCAAAGCTGAGCAGTCCGACGAAATGCGCGAATTCATTAAAAAGCAGAAGCTCAAAAGAAAGGGGCTTCTAGGCAGCTACGCACCCTCGGGCCACGATGCAGCCCCTATTCCTTCCGGCAAGGCCGTGACTGAAACGGAGATTTTCTCAACTCAGGTCGTGGAACCGATGTTGTCCTTGGGCGGCATGGTTGCAATGCAGGCTGCCGAGAGCAAGTATGCGGCAATCGTAAACAATGGCGGCTGGCCCAAGGTACCAAGGGGTGCTTACAAAAAGGGCTCAGACAGCAAGGGTGTAGTGGCGCTCAACCAGCGCCTGTTTATCGAGGGTTACGTCCGGCCGGAAGCTGCCGAGGGCGAATTTGCCAATATTTTCACAACTGCAACGCAAGACGGGTTGATGCGTTTCCAGCGCAATAACGGCTTGGCTGCAAATGGCCAAGTGGATGGCCCAACTCTGCAGGCACTCAATGTGTCTGCTGCCGAAAGACTGTCCACGATCAGAGCGAATATTCCCCGCCTTGCCGAATATTCCAAAGATCTTGGGGATCGTTACGTTGTCGTGAACATTCCTGCCCAGCAGATCGAAACGGTGAATGGCAACCGGGTGTTTTCACGTCATAATGCCATCGTGGGCCGGCCGTCGCGGCCAACACCCGTCGTGATGACGGCACTTTCGGACATCAATTTCAACCCCTATTGGAACGCCCCGCCGTCTATCGTTGAGCGTGACATCCTTCCAAAGTTGTCGAGCGGCATCTTGCAAAAGATGAATATGAAGGTGTTTAACGGTGTCGGCGGACCTGAAGTTAATCCGAGGCGTATCAATTGGCGTCGGGCCGTTGTGGACAATTACCATTTCCGGCAGGAACCCGGCGGCGATAACGCCATGGCCACAGCCAAGATTAATTTTTCCAGCCCCTTCGGGATTTACCTCCATGACACCCCTGAGCAGCATCTTTTTGAGAGCAGCGGCCGTTTCTACAGTTCGGGCTGTGTGCGCGTTCAAAAGGTTGCAGTTCTCCTGAACTGGATCCTGAACGGGCAGGATGGAATTGATCCCAGCCGAATTGAATACCTGGCCCAATCGCTTGAGCGGCTGGATGTGAAGCTTGTAGCGCCACCACAACTGCGTGTTACTTATCTCACCGCCTGGCCTACTTCGGATGGGGTAGTGGCTTTCCGTGGTGATGTTTACGGCCTTGACGGAACCGGATTTATTTTCGGCCAGCCTTTGCCTGTCGGCGAAAGAAGCGCCAGCGGCGAGCGCTTTGTCCTGAAACCAGTTCCCCGCCAGCTTGCGCAGATTGACGAAGCCGAGGCCGATGGATTTTTCTGGTTTGGCAAGCGGTCGAGAAAGGATGAAAGTGCTGCAGATCAACGCTCGTCAAGATCCGTTTTCAAAAAGTCGAAAACTGCAAGCTTCTTCAGCCGTGATGATGACTCCAAAGATGCCAAGAAAAAAATTGTAAAGAAAAAGCTCGCTTCAACGTCAAAGAAGAAGGCAACGCTTGCTGACGCCAAAAAGACATCGGCAAAGGCTTCGACAAAAGTTGCTTCGACAACCACGAAAAAAGTGGTGAAACCGGCTACTCCTGCGGCCAAGAAATCCAACGACGTGTGCAAGCCTGACAAGGAAGGCAAATTGCCAAAGGATTGCAAGGTAGAAGTAGAGGCAGCCGCGAAACCCAAGGCAAAACCGGCAGATACAGCTTCTGCGACGAACTGACCCTGCGCATTTTCGCGCAGTAACCTGGCGGCGTTAATTGGCTATGGTTTGTTCATGACACCGCAAAACTATGATCGCATTCTGGCGCATGGCATCGACCGGCTGAGGGCGGAGGGCCGTTACCGCGAATTTGCCGACATCTGTCGTATTAAGGGCAGGTTTCCCCGCGCGCTTTACCGCGGGCAGGGCAAAGAGCGTGAAGTTACCGTGTGGTGTTCCAACGATTATCTCGGCATGGGTCAACATCCAGCCGTTCTCGCTGCCATGCATGCAGCCATCGATGACGTAGGTGCCGGCTCTGGAGGCACACGCAACATTTCCGGCACAACGCATTATCATGTCGAACTGGAGCAGGAACTGGCTGACCTGCATGGCAAGGACGCGGCCCTGCTGTTCAACTCCGGCTACATGGCCAATGAAGCTACCCTGTCTTCCCTTGTCAGGGCATTGCCCAATTGCATTGTGTTGTCAGATGAGTTGAACCACGCCTCCATGATTGAGGGCATCCGCCATGGCGGTGGTGAAAAACTGATCTGGCGTCACAATGACTTGGCCGACCTCGAAGCGAAACTGAACACTCTGGCTGCGGATCGCCCCAAGCTGATAGCTTTTGAATCCGTCTATTCCATGGATGGCGACATTGCCCCGCTCGCTGAAATCTGCGCGCTCGCCAGGCGCCATGGAGCCCTTACCTATCTCGACGAAGTCCATGCCGTTGGCATGTATGGCCACCGGGGTGGCGGTATCGCCGAGCGTGAAGGCCTGTTGGGCGAAATTGATATCATTGAAGGCACGCTCGCCAAGGCCTTTGGCCTGATGGGTGGTTACATCGCCGCCAACGCCACGATCATCGATGCCATCAGGTCCTTTGCCCCTGGCTTCATTTTTACCACGTCAATTGCACCGGCAATCGCAGCAGGGGCCACCGCGGCCATCCGCCACCTCAAGGCAAGCAGCCTGGAACGGCAGCTGCAAAGCCGGCATGCGAAACTGCTGACGGCGTCCTTGAAGGCGCGAGGCCTGCCAGTAACGGAGACTGAAAGCCACATCGTGCCCCTGATTGTAGGCGATCCGGTTAAATGCAAGGCCCTGACCGACCGGTTGCTCAGCGATTTTTCAATCTATGTCCAGCCCATCAATTATCCGACCGTTCCAAAAGGCACCGAGCGCCTGCGCCTCACTCCCGGACCTCTCCACGGCGAGCTCGAAATCTCCAAGCTGGTGGCGGCCGTCGACCAGCTCTGGACGGAAATGATGCTGCGCCGCGCCGCCTGACTGCCGCAATTCTGATCCTTCACGCCGCTTCTCCCGCGCTTATTTGGCTGCGGCCATATATTACTGGACCCCAACGCGCCTTTCGCTATTTTGCAGCCGAAACGCGAAATCAGGGCAGGGGACAATTATGGCCAAGAAAGCAATCAAGAAAACCGTCAGGAAACCAGCCGTTAAGGCCAAAGCCAAGAAGACCGCCTTGTTTCCCGGCTTCTTCAAGGACAAGCTCGGCAAAACCGATCCAAAAATCGCCCAGGCGATTACTCATGAACTCCAGCGCCAGCAGAACGAAATTGAGCTGATCGCCTCTGAGAACATCGTCTCGCGCGCCGTGCTGGAGGCGCAAGGCTCGATCATGACCAACAAATACGCCGAAGGCTATCCGGGCCGGCGTTATTACGGCGGCTGCCAGTATGTAGACGTTTCCGAAAATCTCGCCATTGAACGCGCCTGCAAGCTGTTTGACTGTTCCTTCGCCAACGTCCAGCCCCATTCCGGCGCCCAGGCCAATCAGGCGGTGTTTTTCGCGCTCCTCCAGCCTGGCGACACCTACATGGGCCTTGATCTGGCCTGTGGCGGGCATTTGACCCACGGCTCACCCGTGAACCAGTCCGGCAAGTGGTTCAAGGTGGCGGCCTACAAGGTGCGCGAGGACAATCACCAGATTGATTTCGATGCGCTCGCCGCCCAGGCACTGGACGTAAAGCCGAAGCTCATCATCGCCGGCGGTTCGGGTTATCCGCGGTTTCTCGATTTCGCCCGATTCCGCCAAATCGCTGATAGCATCGGCGCTTATTTGATGGTGGATATGGCCCATATTGCCGGTCTTGTGGCCGGCGGCGTGCATCCAAATCCGCTTGAACACGCCCATGTCGTGACCACCACTACCCACAAGACCTTGCGTGGCCCCCGTGGCGGCTTGATCCTTTCGCGCGATGAAGCCATTGGCAAGAAGATCAATTCTTCCGTATTCCCCGGTCTTCAGGGTGGGCCGCTGGAGCATGTGATTGCCGCCAAGGCCGTGGCCTTTGGTGAAGCGCTGCGCCCCGCTTTCAGAAAATACGCAGCCCAGGTCGTGGCCAATGCCAAGGCACTGGCTGATGCAATGGTCACAGGAGGCTGTGATCTCGTCTCAGGCGGCACCGATACGCATCTGATGCTGGTGGACCTCCGCAAGAAGGAATTGACTGGCAAGGCCTCTGAAGCCGCCCTGGGACGCGCCTATATCACTTGCAACAAGAACGGCATTCCTTTTGACCCTGCACCCTTCACCATTACATCCGGCATCCGCCTGGGAACGCCTGCCGGAACGACGCGCGGCTTTGGCGTGGCGGAATTCAGGGACGTGGGGGCCTTGATCATCGAGGTTCTCGATGGCCTTGCGAAGAACGGCGAAGCGGGCAATGCTAAGGTGGAAGCGGCGGTCAAGCGCAAAGTCCTGGCCCTCACCAAACGCTTCCCCATCTATGCGTAAAGGAAGCCATGCGCTGCCCGTTCTGCAGTAACGAAGAAACCCAGGTGAAGGATTCGCGCTCCACCGAAGATGGCGCCGCGATCCGGCGCAGGCGTTATTGCCCGGATTGCGCCGGGAGGTTTACCACCTTCGAGCGCGTGCAGTTGCGCGAACTCATGGTAATCAAGAAAACCGGCAGACGGGTTCCCTTTGACCGCGACAAGCT
Organism: uncultured Alphaproteobacteria bacterium; assembly: GCA_963810045.1. Lineage (GTDB taxonomy): Bacteria > Pseudomonadota > Alphaproteobacteria > Rhizobiales > Aestuariivirgaceae > Aestuariivirga. The sequence continues at coordinate 257,784 of CAWELV010000008.1, forward strand.
CATGCGCTCGGTCCAGATAGCGCTGCGCAAGCGCCCGGTCGAGCCGGAGCGGATTGAGCGCATGGTGTCCGGCATCGTCCGCCGACTTGAGAGCCTGGGCGAAAGCGAAATCAAGTCGGAAACCATCGGCAAGCTTATCATGGAAGCCCTCAAGGCCCTCGATGATGTGGCCTATGTCCGCTTTGCCTCGGTTTACAAGAATTTCCGCGAAGCCAAGGACTTTGAGGAACTGATCGGCGAACTCGCAAGCGACGAGGGCGAAAGCGAGGGATCTTGAACGCCGACGGGCGCTGGATGGACTATGCCCTGCGCCTGGGACGCCGGGCGCTCGGCACCACCGCTGAAAACCCACCCGTAGGCTGCGTTGTCGTCAAGGCTGGCAGGGTTCTGGGCGTCGGCTGGACCCAGCCCGGTGGCCGGCCCCATGCCGAAACTGAGGCCCTTAAAATGGCCGGTGATGAGGCAAGGGGTGCTACAGCCTATGTCACCCTTGAACCCTGTGCCCACCACGGCCGCACGGCCCCCTGTGCCGAAGCCTTGGCCAAGGCTGGCATTGCCCGTGTTGTGACCGCCATTGAAGATCCGGACTCTCGCGTTTCAGGCGAGGGCCATAGCCATTTTACGAGCCGCTGGCGTCGCCGTGGACGTTGGCTTGAGAGCAGAAGACGCCAGCTCTGACTTGGCAGGCTTCCTCATGCGAATACGCAAGAAACGTCCCTATGTTACTCTAAAGATTGGAGTTTCCGCCGATGGTAAGATCGCCGCGGGGCCGCGCCAGCGAACCACCATAACCGGACCAGAGGTCAAGGCCCGGGTTCATCTTATGCGGGCGCAAAGCGACGGCGTCTTGGTGGGTCTCAGCACTGTTTTGATTGATGACCCCGAGCTCACCTGTCGCTTGCCAGGAATGGAAGCCCGCTCGCCCATACGCATCGTGGCCGATACGCGCCTTTCCCTTCCCTCCACGGCAAAACTCGTCAAAACCGCCGAACAGGTGCCCGTCTGGATACTTTCCACGCGCAAAGGCGGGGTCAGTGCCGGCATTACCGTGATAGACTGCAGGCAAACGCCTAGCGGCTGGGTGGATTTTGCCGATGCGCTGGAGCAGCTTGCGTCAAGGGGCATCAATCGCCTGCTGGTCGAAGGCGGTTCTCATATTTCGCAAAGCCTTCTGGAAGCCGATTTGGTCGATGAGGTGCAGCTCTTCCAAAGCCCGGCTGTCATTGGCTCGCAAGGCATTGATGCAATTGCGGAAATGCCTCTTGAAAATCTCGCTAACCGGTTTCGTCAAACCGAAAAGGAAGTGCTTGGAACCGATACTTTGACCGTCTATGAACGGCCCCATGTTCACCGGAATAGTCACTGATATTGGCGAAGTAATGCGCGTTGAAAAGCGCGGCGATACCCGTTTCACCATCGCCACCGCATTCCAGCCCGAAAGCATCGCAGTGGGCGCCTCTATAGCGTGTTCAGGTTGCTGCCTCACTGCTGTTGAAATGGGTGGCCTGCAGGATGGGCGCGGCACATTCGTGGTTGAAGCCTCCGCCGAAACGCTTTCCAAAACCACACTTAAAAATTGGAAAACAGGCACGCGCGTCAATCTCGAACGCTCCTTGAAAATGGGTGATGAACTCGGCGGCCATATCGTCTCAGGGCATGTCGATGGTCTTGGAGAAATTATTTCCATCACCCCCGAAGGCGACTCCAAACGCTTTCGTTTCAAGGCGCCAGGCGACATCGCCCGTTTCATTGCGCAAAAGGGTTCCGTTACTCTGGATGGAACCTCGCTCACCGTTAATGATGTCGATGGCAATTTCTTCGGTGTGAACATGATTCCCCACACCCAAGCGGTCACCACATGGGGCCATGCGCGCGTGGGCGACGCTGTTAACATTGAAATAGATATGCTGGCGCGCTATGTGGCGCGTCTTGCAGAGTTCGGGAAATCATGAAGGTCGAGAAGAAAAGCACGGAATCCGGAAAGATAAAAGCGAGGCTTCTCATTCTTGAAGCACGCTTCTATGCGGACATGTGCGATGAACTCGCCAAAGGTGCTATTGCCGCGCTTGAGCGCAGCGGCGCGACCTGGGATCGTCTGGCCGTGCCTGGTGCCTTGGAAATGCCGGGAGCCATCGCGATTGCGGAGGCATCCAAGCGTTACGATGGCTATGTGGCGCTGGGCTGCGTGCTGCGCGGTGAAACCACGCACTATGAAATCGTCTCCGGTGAAAGCGCCCGTGGACTCATGGACCTCACGCTGAAAGGTCTTTGCATCGGTAACGGCATTTTGACCTGCGAGAACGAGGCACAGGCCTGGGCGCGGGCAAAAACTTCGGAAGGCGACAAGGGTGGCGGTGCGGCTGACACTGCCCTTGCCATGATCCGCTTCAAGCGCGCGCATGAAGAAGAAAACCACACGATGACCGGCAAGCGGGCCAAACCTGTTGAACGCGCCGCCGCCCGCTTGGGCGCCGTGCAGGCGCTTTATCAAATGGATTTGGCGGGCACCGATGTGGGGGAAACCCTCGCGCAGTTTTCTTCCCGTGCGATGGGTGAGAATTTTGATGACGGCCAATGCGGCGAGGCCGACTACAAATTCCTCAAGGAAGTTGTCGATGGCGCTGTGCGCGAGCAGGCAACCATTGATCCTGCCGTGAACGCCATACTCGACAAGGCCTGGCCCATGCACCGGTTGGATGCCACCGTGCGCGCAATTCTCCGCGCCGCCGCCTTTGAAATCATGTTCATGGAGAAAGTGCCAACCCGTGTTTCCATCAGTGAATATTTGGATGTGGCCGGCGCTTTTTTTGGCGAGGAAGAGCCGCGCTTCATCAACGGTGTGCTGAATACCTTGGCGCGCAGCCGCCGCCCCCACGAGTTCGCCGCGTGACCGACCTTGCCCTCGCCAGACGCAACATTCTGTTGCTGGCAATTTCCCAGGCTCTTTATTCCTGCTGCGTGATCACGGTTTTTGCAACGGGCAGCCTTGTTGGCCTCATGCTGGCGCCAAATGCCGGTTTGGCAACGGCGCCCATCACGACCTTTGTTCTGGGGTCTGCCCTCACCACAATTCCAGCCTCGCTGCTCATGCAGCGTTTCGGCCGCTTGCCGGTTTTCCTCTTTGGCGCGGCACTCTGCGTGGCTGGTGCCATCCTTTCGGTCTATGCAATTTATACAAAAGACTTTGCCCTATTTTGCTTTGCCACGGCCCTTCAGGGTGTGTTCCAGTCAACCAGCGGGTTTTACCGCTTTGCCGCCGTTGAAAGTGCAAGCGAAGCGATGAAGCCCATGGCCATTTCCTGGGTGCTGACAGGCGGCGTTGTGGCAGCCGTGGCGGGCACGCTTATTTCCAGCGCCACCTCGGACCTCTTTCCTCCCTATACCTTTGCTGGTTCCTATATGGCCGTTGCCGTCATAGCGATGATTGCCATGGCCGTGCTCCTGTTGATCAGACTGCCGAAACCGACGGCCGAGGATGTGCATGGCCCGCGCCGGTCCTGGGCTGAGTTGCTGCGCCAGCCCAAGCTCATCGTTGCCATGGCCAGCGGAACATTAGCCTACGGCATGATGAACTTCATGATGACGGCAGCGCCTGTGGCCATGGTGGGGCATGGGCATGACAAGACAGATGCATCCTGGGTCATTCAATGGCACGTGCTGGCCATGTTCGTGCCGAGCTTTTTCACGGGGCAACTGATCGCCAGGTATGGCGCTCCTAAAATTGCAGCGATCGGCATGGCAATATTGATCGGATCGGCAATTACTAGGTCTTTCTGGCATCACCTTCGGACACTACGCCGTGGCCCTCATCCTGCTGGGCCTGGGCTGGAATTTCGGCTTCATCGGCGGCACCACAATGCTCACCAGTTGCTACACCTCGGCTGAGCGCGGCAAGGTGCAGGGCGCCAATGATTTCATCATGTCGGCGGTTGTGGCGCTTGCCTCATTCAGTTCCGGAAAGTTGTTGGAGGCCGCCGGCTGGGACTTCATAAATATTGCCATCTTCCCAATCGCCCTGCTGGCGTTGTTGCTGATCGTTTTGCAGTCGTGGAGATTGCCGCAGTCCAACGCAAAGTCGCCTTAACATACCGTTCAGCTGTTATCTTACCGGGAATTCCGCGCCATGTCTGGCGGGTTTCTTCATCAGGAATTTAATCCTTGACACCGTACGGTGGATCGGGTAAGAACGGGCATTCTCCAAAATTGCAAGTTAAAACCTCCCCGCCACAATCCGGTTGCCAGTAGGTCGGAAATTGGGCATATCCCAGCCTTCAATTCCGGGGCAGGGGACGGACAAGCGAGGATTCGCGTGTCTGGATTGCACCGGGCAACACAAACAAAAGGGTTAATTCATGACCTCCACTCTCTGGCTGATTGTGCTCGCGGGCGCACTGTCCATCGTTTACGGCATTGTAACGACGCGGGGACTTCTCGCCGCCGACGCGGGCTCGGCCCGCATGCAGGAAATTTCCGCCGCCGTGCGCGAAGGTGCTGCCGCCTATCTCAAACGCCAATACCAAACCATTGCCATGGTAGGTGCCGTCATTTTCGTCATCGCCTGGGTCTTGCTCGGTGTCTATTCAGCCATGGGATTTCTGATCGGCGCCGTGCTGTCCGGAGCCGCAGGCTTTATCGGCATGAACGTTTCCGTGCGCGCCAACGTGCGTGTGGCGCAAGCCGCAACAAAGTCGCTTGCGGGCGGCTTGGATCTCGCATTCAAATCCGGCGCGGTCACCGGACTTCTTGTGGCAGGCCTCGGCCTTCTCGGTGTTACCCTCTATTTCGGTTTCCTCACGGGCTCGCTTGGGCTTTGAGCCCACCAGCCGCACGGTGATTGACGCGCTTGTGGCGCTCTCCTTCGGTGCTTCGCTAATCTCCATTTTCGCCCGTCTTGGCGGCGGCATTTTTACCAAGGGTGCTGACGTTGGCGGCGACATGGTGGGCAAGGTTGAGGCCGGCATTCCGGAAGATGATCCGCGCAACCCCGCAACGATTGCCGACAACGTCGGCGACAACGTCGGCGATTGCGCCGGCATGGCCGCCGACCTGTTCGAAACCTATGTGGTGACGACGGTTGCGACGATGGTTCTTGCAGCCATCGTATTGCCGGATGCCATGAAGCTCGCAGGCATGGTCCTGCCGCTCGCCATCGGCGGCGCCTGCGTCATCACCTCGATCATCGGCTCCTATTTCGTAAAGCTCGGCGCCTCCAACAACATCATGGGCGCCCTCTACAAGGGCATCATCGCAACGGGTGTTCTCTCGCTCGCAGCTTTGTACCCGGTGATTTCCTACATGTTCGGCGGCATGTCCGTTGACCTCGGCGGCTTCACGCCGATGAGCCTGTTCTATTGCGGCCTCACGGGTCTCGTTATTACCGGTCTCATCATCTGGATCACCGAATACTACACCGGCACGGGAAAGCGCCCGGTGAACTCCATCGCTGAAGCCTCCATCACCGGCCACGGCACCAACGTGATCCAGGGCCTCGCGGTCTCGATGGAATCAACCGCGCTCCCAGCCCTCGTCATCATCGCGGCATCATCGTCACCTTCAACCTCGCGGGCCTCTTCGGCATTGCCGTTGCGGTGACAACAATGTTGGCTCTCGCCGGCATGGTGGTGGCTCTCGATGCCTTTGGCCCCGTCACCGATAATGCCGGTGGCATCGCCGAAATGGCGGGCCTGCCCAAGGAAGTGCGCAAGAACACCGACGCGCTTGATGCCGTGGGCAACACCACCAAGGCCGTAACCAAAGGCTATGCCATTGGCTCGGCAGGCCTGGGCGCACTCGTGCTCTTTGCCGCCTATACGCAGGATCTGAAGTTCTTTGCTGCAACCGCTTCACCTGGAACCTTCTTTGAGGGCGTAAACGTCACCTTCGATCTCTCCAACCCCTATGTGGTTGTGGGCCTGATCTTCGGCGGCCTGCTGCCCTATCTCTTCGGCGGCATGTCAATGACCGCCGTGGGCCGCGCCGCCCAATCGGTGGTGGTTGAAGTGCGCCGCCAGTTCAAGGAGCGCCCCGGCATCATGAAGGGCACCGAAAAGCCCGACTATGCCCGCGCCGTGGACCTGCTCACCAAGGCGGCCATCAAGGAAATGATCATTCCTTCCATGCTGCCCGTGTTCTCGCCCATCGTGGTCTTCTATGTGATCTACGCAATTGCCGGCAAGGAAGCGGGCTTTGCGGCCCTGGGCGCCATGCTCATGGGCGTGATCGTGACAGGACTCTTCGTGGCCATCTCCATGACCGCCGGCGGCGGCGCCTGGGACAATGCCAAGAAATCCTTCGAGGACGGCTTTACGGACTCCAAGGGCGTGAAGCACCTGAAGGGCTCGGAAGCCCACAAGGCCAGCGTCACCGGCGACACCGTAGGCGACCCCTACAAGGACACCGCAGGCCCGGCTGTAAATCCCATGATCAAGATCACCAACATCGTGGCCTTGCTGCTGTTGGCGGTTCTGGCGCACTAACGATCTGTTGGTTTGCACTTATCAAACCCCGCGAGGAGCAATCTTCGCGGGGTTTTGCTTTTGCAGCGTCATCAGGATCAGGCAGCGTCGTGAAAGATGATGCCGAGCGTATGGCGGTTGCCTGAGCGCAGCTTGCTGACGCCGTGCCGGAGATTGCACCTGTAGAAGCCGCGCGTGCCTTGCACAGGCCGGCTGTTGACCGCAAACACCACTGCGTCGCCTTTCTTCAATGGCACGACTACGGCCCGTGACTGCATGCGCGGGCGTTGCTCGGTGAGCACGAACTCGCCACCCTCGAAATCTTCGCCCGGCTGGCTGAGGAGGATCGCCACCTGGAGCGGGAAAACATGCTCGCCATAGAGATCCTGATGCAGGCAGTTATAATCATCCCGGCCGTATTGCAGCAGCAATGGGGTCGGGCGGTTCTGCCCGGCGGCATGGCAGCGTTTGATGAATTGGGCGTGCGCCGCAGGGAAGCGCACATCCATCCCCATTGCCTCATGCCAACGGTTGGCGATGGGCGCGAGGTCGGGATAGAGCGCCGTGCGCAATGCCTCGATCAGGGCCGGCAACGGATAGGCGAAGTATTTGTATTCGCCGCGCCCGAAGCCGTGCCGGGCCATGACAATCTTGCTGCGAAAGCCTTCGTCTTTTTGATAGAGGCTGGCGACGGCGTCGCATTCCTTCGCAGACAGCAGCTTCGGCAATCACAGCCCAGCCTTGCGCGTCGAGGTCAGCAGAAATCGCGGGCCAGTCAATTGCTTCAAGGCGGCTCATGCCACGGCTTCCCGATTGATCAGTTTCCGCTTGCGCTGAACGCCCCAGCGGTAGCCCGAAATCGAACCATCGGCCTTGACCACCCGGTGGCAGGGAATGGCGACTGCCAGCACATTGGCAGCGCAGGCAGCGCCCACATCCTGGGCGGTGGCGGGCAGCGGCAATGATTTGGCGATCTGGCCATAGGTGATGGTTTGGCCGGCTGGAACAGTGCGCAGGGCTTGCCACACGGCCTGCTCCTGCGCCGAGCCGCGAACATCGAGCGGCAGGTCCAGCCCTTGATGAGGCGCATCAAGGAAAGCCACGATTTTCGCCACCTTGTCCGCAAGCCCTGTCTCGTCGGCAACGAGGCGGGCCTGTGGGAAGGCATAGACCAGTTCGCGGCGAAGCTCGTCCTTGCCATCACCCAGCAGAATGGCAGCGATACCTTTGTCGGTGGCTGCCACCAGCGCCATGCCGAGCGAAAATTTGCCGAATGCGAAGCGGAGTTCCTCGATCGTGTTTTGCATATCTGTGGTCATCTCTGCACCTTTAATTTGAAGTACTATTGTTAGGGTCAGAGTGCAGATAATGACGGCTTAAAGCCACCCGATATGCGACCGGGGACGAAAAAACATCACAGCATGGAGTAAGCTGATCGTGTTTTTCAAGACTTGTTGCTGGAGTATCCTGAAACGAGATCTCCGTTAAACCGCGCGTAGCCGTCCGCCGTCGTCTTCAGATGATCCCGCACTGCTTCATGCAGCTCCGGAAGCTTATGAAACGGAACCGTTGGAAGTGCGTGATGCTCGGCATGAAAGGGCATGTTCCATGCTACCAGCCGCACCAGCTTCGTTGTGAAAGTCGTGCGCGTGTTCTCGAACATGTTTTCGACATGCGGGCAATCCGTGTGCTCGGCGAGGAGGAAGAGCCGCAGGAACGGTTGTCCGAGGAGGAGGGGGACGATCCATGTCCAAATCAAAAGCGACGACTCCCAAACAACCGATGCAACGGCAAGCAGAACATAAATGGCCAGCATCGCCCGCGCCTCAAAGTGCAACGCGGGACTTGGCTTTTGGTGGCACAAAATCGTCAGTGTTACGTCCCATCGCATTGGTCGACCAGAGTGCGGAAGGTTGCGAACCACAGGGGAAGCCCGGACACATGCTTTACGTAGCCAATAACTGTCGAGGGCTTGGGGGTTTTGAGTTCGGGGTCACGCACCGGGTCATGCGTATGGCGGTGGTGAGCGAAGTGAAAGAAGCGAAACCAGGTCGGCGGAATAAAAATCAGGAAACTGCTTATGATTGAAACAGCCGAGTTGAGGAAAGAACTCTTGAATGCCGTTTCATGAATGCATTCATGCATCGTGGTGAACAGAAAGACGATCAGGATGCCTTGCACGGGCAGCAGCGCAAACCAAAAGGGCACATCGAGCGCGATCAGGATTCCAAGAACCAGAATTGCCCCCAGATGAAAGCTGAATCTCAACAGTCCCGGCCCATTGCTCCGCTCAACAAGAGACTCGCGCAGAGCAGGGTCCAGATTTGTAATGGCGGTCCGATGGTCGATAGCGTCCATAAGTGGTAATTTAACACGCGGGGAAGTGCGGGGCCAGCGAGCTCCTGTCCGTCTAGAAACTCGGTTTTGAACCCAGAATTCCCTTGAAAATGTCCTGCAGTATTGACAGTTCATTTCCGACAATGGGCGTCTCGCGCGAATTGATGTTGATGATGCGTCCATCCTCCAGGCCATATTGGGCAAAGCTTGTCACCTGATCGCCCTTGTCAAAACGCACGGCAATAACCTCACGGCTCTTTTCCTTGGCTTTGAGGAAAGACCGGCTCTCGGTCACGCTGGTGATGTAATAATTGCTGTCGCCCTGAAAATTGATGCTGGCGGTGGTGGAAGGCGAACCCAGAATTCCTTCAACCTCGGTTCTTGACATGCCTTCTGAAATCTGGCCGAAGGCGCCGGGTTTAGCGAGATAGCCATGATGGTTTATGGTGGGTGAACACGACGCTACCAGGGTTGCGAAAGTGGCCGCAACCAACCATATGGGAGCGCGCGTAAGGTGTTTTGTGGTCATGAAAAACAAACTAAATCCGTCACTTCAAGGGTTTCACTCAATGGTCTTTTGCCCGAGCCGGGCGTTGACGGCAAGTGCATGATACTAAATCGATTATTCAAGGTCCGCGAAAAACGCGAGAAACGCCTTTACGAGGCAATTGTGGCTGCCGCGCGGCATGTCCGGTTTTATGAAAATATGGGCGTTGCCGATACGATTGACGGCCGTTTCGAGATGGTTGTGCTGCACCTCTTTCTCGTGCTCAACCGGCTGAAAGGTGAAGGCGTCGAGGACCTCCGGCAACGCCTGACGGACGAATTTTTCGCCGACATGGATCGCTCGTTGCGCGAACTCGGCGTAAGCGATGTGACCGTGGGCAAAAAAGTGCGAAGGATTGCCGAATCCTATTATGGCCGCGTGACCGCATACGATAGGGCCTTGTCGGCCGGGCCCGGAATACTGGAGGAAGCCATAAGCCGGAACATCTATCCAGATGGAGCATCAGAAGAATCAACCAGGGCAATGGCTGACTATTTTGGAAGTGCGGTAAAACAGCTCGGTACAATCCCTGTGGAGCAAATTCTACTTGGCGAATTGAGGTTCCCATGAAACAGATTGTTTATGAATTTTCCCGCCCGCTTCAGGTTGATCGCGTTCCAGCCCTTGGCTGTCACGAACGCCTCACCGCTGACGAAAAGGAATGTGCTGCCTTGGCAAAACGCTTCGACCTTCCCAGGATTCATTCTTTGGGTGGGCTGTTAAAGGTGGAGCCCTGGCGTGGTGGCGGCCTGAAAATCACCGGAACTCTCAATGCCAGGGTTGATCAGGTTTCCGTCATCAGCCTGGAAATCTTCACCTCGGATCTTGAATTCGCCGTTGAGCGCTATTTCCTGTCGCCGCGCGCCGGACGCCCGGATGCCGAGAACGATGATGTTGATATCATTGAAAATGGCAGTGTTGATTTGGGTGAAATTTTGGCGGAGACTATGGCTCTTGAGCTGGATCCCTATCCCCGTAGGGCTGGTGAAGTGTTTAACGAAATCGAAGAGCAACCAGAACCTGCAAAAGTTTCACCTTTTACCGTCCTGTCAAAGCTCAAGCGTTCCTGAGAGCAAATTCGACTGAAAAAATAAAGGGTTGTTTCCCCAAGGATTGCCTTTATTTTCACAACTCATGAGATTTTCCAATACTTTTGCTGAATAATTCGGCAAGGCACCTGATATCGCGCGAGATAATGACAAGCAAACTGACAATAGCACTGGATGCAATGGGCGGCGATTTGGGTCCCAACATTGTGATTCCCGGCGCCGAACTCGCAGCCATCCGCCACCCAACCTTTAGATTCCTGTTGTTCGGAGATCAGGCCATCATTGCGCCCCTGCTGGAGCGGCATCCCAAATTGAAGGCCAAGGCTGAAATTCGCCACACCGATGTGGCAGTCAGCATGACGGAAAAACCAAGCCAGGCCCTGCGTCGCGGCCGTGGCAAAAGCAGCATGTGGCAGGCGATAGATGCCGTGCGAACCGGCGAGGCCCAGGCGGCCGTTTCAGCCGGCAATACGGGCGCACTCATGGCCATGTCGCGCTTTGTGCTAAAAACCCTGCCCGGCATCTCCAGGCCAGCCATTGCGGCGATCTGGCCCACGCTGAGGGGTGAAAGCATTGTTCTTGATGTCGGTGCCACAATTGGCGCTGATGCTTCCCAATTGGTTGAATTTGCAATTATGGGCGAAGCCATGGCGCGTTGCCTTTTTGGCCTCACGCGGCCCACCGTTGGCTTGCTGAACATTGGCGTTGAAGAAGTAAAGGGGCTGGAACAGGTTAAAGACGCCGCAAGACTGCTGCGCGAAATGAGCCTGCCGATGGAATATGTGGGCTTTGTCGAGGGCGATGATATTGGCAAGGGCACCGTTGACGTCGTGGTGACCGAAGGCTTCACCGGTAATATCGCCCTGAAAACCGCCGAAGGCACCGCCAAGCAGGTGGCAACCTTTCTCAAGCTTGTTTTGAATCGCACCTGGACGTCCAAACTCGGGGCAATTTTGGCCCGCGGCGCTTTCAATGCCCTGCGGGACCGCATGGATCCCAGAAAACACAATGGCGGGGTATTTGCCGGCCTTAATGGGGTTGTGGTTAAAAGCCATGGCGGCACCGATGAACTGGGTTTTGCCACCGCCATTGACGTGGCAATTGAAATGGTGCGCAATGGCCTGGTCAAGAAAATTGCCGATGACGTTGCCGAAATGAACGCCATAATGGAGCCGGTTGCGCAGGTGGCGGAGTGAGTAGTGTTATGGTGAGAACGGTAATTGAAGGTGTGGGCTCCGCTCTGCCAAAGCGGATCATGACCAATGCCGACATAAGCAAAATTGTTGACACCACCGACGAATGGATTGTCGAGCGCACCGGCATTAAAGCGCGCCATATTGCGGCCGAAGATGAGACGACTCGCAGCCTTGCGGTGCAGGCCGCGCGCAATGCCCTTGAGCATGCCAAGCTTGCATCTGCTGATATCGATCTCATCATTGTGGCAACGTCCACGCCTGATAAAACCTTTCCGGCAACGGCCACCCAGGTGCAAGCCGATCTCGGCGTTACGCGGGGTGCTGCCTTCGATGTGCAGGCCGTGTGCTCGGGCTTTGTTTATGGCCTGACGATCGCCGATAACTTTATCAGGGGCGGTCAGTCCCAATGCGCTCTTGTCATTGGCTCCGAAACGTTTTCGCGCATACTTGATTGGAATGACCGCGCCACCTGTGTTCTCTTTGGCGATGGCGCAGGGGCTGTTGTCGTGCGTGCCGCGAAAGGCGTTGGCACCAATGCAGACCGCGGCATCCTTGGCAGTCATATTCATTCCGATGGCCGCTATTGCGACAAGCTTTATGTGGATGGCGGACCCTCAACCACAAAAACCGTGGGTTACCTGCGAATGGAGGGTCGCGAGGTCTTCAAGCACGCCGTTATCAATATCGCCGCTGTCATGGATGAGGCCATAACCAAAGCAGGCCTGAAGCCAATGGATATAGATTGGTTTGTTCCCCACCAGGCGAATCGCCGTATTTTGGAGGGCACAGCCAAAAAGCTGGGCGTTCCCGAAGACCGGATAGTGATGACCTTGGATCGTCATGGCAATACGTCTGCCGCCTCAATTCCTTTGGCTTTTGATGCAGCGGTAAAGGATGGCCGCATCAAGCGTGGCCAACTCGTGCTTATGGAAGCAATGGGCGGCGGCTTTACTTGGGGGGCCATTCTGGCCCGCTTTTAGAACGAGTCGTAAGTCGTTGAGTTTTCATAATTTTCTATTGACCCAACCGTTTGGCCGACATAACTTACGGTGGTTCTTGCAAGGGGAAAAACATGGCAAGCAAGACTCTGACACGTGCGGATTTAAGTGAAGCGGTGCATCGGGATATTGGTTTGTCGCGCACCGAATCGGCCGAAATGGTTAAGTCTGTTCTGGACTTGGTTTCAGCGGCTTTGGTTGAAGGAACGTCGGTAAAGCTTTCCTCCTTCGGCACGTTCATGGTACGCCACAAGAAAGGCCGCATCGGGCGCAATCCCAAAACCGGTGAGGAGGTGCCCATTACGCCGCGCCGCGTTATGGTTTTTCGCCCAAGCCAAGTGATGAAGAATGTTATAAATGGTCTTGAGCCGGGCAGTGATGATTGAGTATCTCTTTACGGCGAATTGGAGATAGTCCTTGGAAAAATCACCTGAAGCATTCCGCACGATAAGCGAAGCGGCAGAAGAGCTCGATGTTCCCCAGCATGTTCTGAGATTCTGGGAAACCCGCTTTGCGCAAATAAAGCCCATGAAGCGGGCAGGCGGCAGGCGCTATTACCGTCCCGCCGATCTGGACCTGTTGAAAGGCATTCGTAGCCTTCTCTACAGTGAGGGCTACACAATCCGCGGGCTGCAACGCATTCTGAAGGAGGAAGGTGTTGCTTACGTTTGCGGCGTGGGCCGAGGCGAAATTGTTGCCCGCAAACGCGACATGGAATTGGACGGCGTGCCGAGGCCCGGCCAAACTCAAATTGCCCCCCGTTTTCGTGGCTCGGCACCGCTTCCGGGAAGAGCCCCGCTGGCGCGTCACGGGGGAAGCGTGGGCGAAGCCCCAGCTATTGTGCACAAGCTCTCCGACATGCAGGCGGATGCCCTGAAGGCCGCGCTGCGGGACCTGGGCGATGCCAGGAAACTGCTGGATCCTACGTCCCGGATTTGAGCCGTTCTTCGCAATACAAAATAAAGACCGCTTGTTTATTGGTAATCCTTTCAGGTCTGGAAAAGGCACCCTAGGCAATGTCTCTTTGGCGAACAATTCTGCTGGCGCTAAATCTCGTTGGCGTAAGATTTGGCGGTGCAGTCATTGGCTTGGCAAGCCAGATTCTGCTGGCCCGGCTGCTCACCCAGCATGACGTGGGTATCGTATTTCTGGGCATGAGTGCCGCAGCCTTCATTAGCTTAATGATCACAGGTGGCTACCCAATCCTGGCCATAACCTGTTTGCCCCGATATTACGCGTTGGGGCGTAAAAATCTGGTGCGCGCCTTTCATGCCGCACTTCTGCAGGATAGCTTGTGGATTACGCTTGTTTCGTTTGCGCTTGCTGCGGTGGCATACTTCTGGTTGCCGCTTAACGACGGCCTGAAAATCGCATTGCTGTTCGGCTGTCTTTCAGCCCCTGCTGCTGCCCTCATCCGAACCAACGGCGCAGTTGCTAATTCAATTCGGCGCTATGCCTTGTCCTATGTCCCAGATTTTTTATATCGGCCGGGGCTTTTGCTGGCCTATTTGCTGTTCGCGTGGGCAATGGGCATTCAATTGAGTGTTGCTCACGTGCTGTGGGCTTTCGTTGTTATGAACACAATTGTTGCCCTTGCCCAAGCCTGGCTCATTGGTGAGGATGGAGCAAGGTCAGGCCTCAAATGGTCTGGCCGGCACAACTTGGCTCCTTTTTTGCGCAGCCGGGCTGCCGCCCTTGTTATTGTTGGCATAGTGACTGCCTCCTTTGCCGACATTGTTACCCTGATCGCCGGTTTTTTCCTGAACACGGCGGATGTGGCCCTCGTTGGTGTCACAATCAGGCTGGCGGCTTTGGCTGGCTTCATTACCCAGGCGACCCAACAGTTCATCTTGCCTGATCTTGACCGCGGCCATGACACGCGGCACATCACAGGGAGTCCACGCCCTGCTTTTGCGCATTAACTTGATTGCCCTCGCCGCCATTTTGGCCTGTGTCGCAGGCGCAATGCTGCTTGGTCCGTGGGCCTTGAAAATATTTGGTCCCGAGTATGAGGCGGGCCATTGGCCCCTCGTGTTGTTCATGATCAGCCAGGCCTTCCGCGCCGCAAGCGGCATGAACCAGCACCTGCTTTCCCTTGCAGGCTACCAGATCAAAACAGCGGGATCCTGTTTGGTTGCGATGGCAGCATTAATCGGTGCAACGGCATTGTTCACCCCCGGCCACGGCGTTATGGGACTTGCCTATGCGGTGTTGATAGCCGATGCAGTATGGGCGGGGCTTCTGGCCCTCCAGACCCAACGCCTGACCGGCAGGCGCGGCGATATAATTGGCGTGTTGCTCGAGAAAAAATCCTAGACGGCTGGCAATAATCAGCACTTTCGCTTTCCGGAGCGGGATGCTAACTACCCCCTAAGTCGGAGCGTAGCGCAGCCCGGTAGCGCACTATTCTGGGGGGATAGGGGTCGCGGGTTCGAATCCCGCCGCTCCGACCAACCTAACCCCTTAAACAAATTGATAATTATTTTGATTCAAGCTGTTGTGATGGCGCGCGAAGTGATTTTTCTTGGTGAAAAATTTGACGCAAAGCAGGCTCAATTCATCAAATGACCACCCTTTCAACATTGATCGACACCAACGAGCGCTTCGTTTCAAGCGAACACGGCGCACAACACCTCGCTGGCCGAAGGACTTCGCCAAAAAATAGCTGTTGCGGGGCGAGGCGGGCCTGAGGCTTCACGCCAACGGCATGCAGCACGGGGCAAATTATTGCCGCGTGACCGCGTCATGCGCTTGCTTGATCCGGGTTCGCCATTCCTGGAGGTAGGCGCGCTCGCGGCAAATGGCATGTACAATGACGAGGCTCCGGGAGCGGGGATAATCGCCGGAGTAGGCCGCGTATCGGGGCGCGAGGTGATGATCGTGGCCAATGACGCCACGGTCAAAGGCGGGGCTTATTTCCCCATGACCGTGAAGAAGCATTTGCGCGCCCAGGAGATAGCCCTCCAGAACCGCTTGCCTTGCATCTATCTCGTTGACAGTGGCGGGGCAAACCTGCCGCACCAGGCCGAGATTTTTGCCGACCGGGAACATTTCGGGCGCATTTTTTTCAATCAGGCAACCATGTCTGCCGAGGGCATTCCGCAGATCGCCTGCGTGATGGGAAGCTGCACGGCAGGCGGAGCCTATGTTCCGGCAATGTCGGACGAGACAGTGATTGTGCGCAATCAAGGCACGATCTTTCTCGCTGGTCCGCCCCTGGTGAAGGCGGCCACGGGCGAAGTGATAACCGCGGAAGAACTCGGCGGTGCCGAAACCCATGGCCGCCGCTCAGGCGTGGTTGACCATGTTGCAGAGAATGATGAGCACGCCTTGCTGATTGTCCGCGAGATCGTGACAAGGCTCAACCGCGTGAAGAAGGTTGATATCGAAATCACCACTCCAAGTCCTCCGAAACTTGATCCGCAGGATCTCTATGGCCTGATCCCCCAGGACGTCCGCACACCCTATGAAGTGCGCGAAGTGATTGGCCGCATTGTCGATGGTTCGGAGATGCATGAGTTCAAGTCGCTTTACGGCACAACGCTGGTTTGTGGTTTTGCGCGAATTTGGGGAATTCCGGTTGCCATACTGGCCAACAATGGCGTGCTTTTTTCCGAGAGCGCCTTGAAGGGCGCGCATTTCATCGAGCTCGCCTGTCAGCGCCGGGTACCGCTCCTGTTTCTGCAAAACATTTCCGGCTTTATGGTTGGCGGCAAATATGAAGCTGGCGGCATCGCCAAGGATGGCGCCAAGCTGGTGACAGCAGTGGCAACCGCGAGCGTACCCAAGATTACCGTGCTGATCGGCGGCAGTTTTGGCGCGGGCAATTACGGCATGTGCGGGCGCGCCTACAGCCCGCGCTTCCTGTTCACCTGGCCAAACAGCCGGATCAGCGTGATGGGCGGCGAGCAAGCAGCCTCTGTGCTGTCATCGGTCCGCAGCGATCAATCCGATGAGGAAGAATACAAAAACAAGATCAGGTCCCGCTACGAAGCCGAAGGCAATCCTTACTACGCCACTGCAAGGTTATGGGATGATGGCATCATCGATCCCGCCCAGACGCGCGATGTATTGGGACTCGCTTTTTCCGCGGCACTGAATGCGCCAATCGCTGATCGAGCGCGCTTTGGCGTATTCCGGATGTAGCAATGATTGAAAGCGTGCTCATCGCCAATCGCGGCGAGATCGCCCGCCGCATCATGCGCACGGCGCGCGCGCTTGGCATTCGCACCATTGCCGTTCATTCCGATGTTGATGCCGAAATGCCATTTGTGCGCGAGGCGGATGAAGCCGTCATGATCGGTCCGGCACCGGCTCGCGAAAGCTATCTCGCGGGCGCCAGGATATTGGAGGCGGCAAGAACAACGAGAGCTGCAGCAATCCATCCTGGCTATGGCTTTCTGTCCGAGAATGCAGAATTCGCCGAAGCAGTTCAGATGGCGGGACTCGTCTGGGTCGGAGCACCGCCTTCCGCCATCCGTGCCATGGGCCTGAAAGATGCGGCAAAGCATCTGATGCAGAAAGCGGGAGTTCCCGGTAACACCCGGCTATATGGGCAATGACCAGTCAGCCGAGCGCCTGCAGAACGAGGCCAGCAAAATCGGCTATCCGGTCCTGATCAAGGCGGTTGCCGGTGGCGGCGGAAAAGGCATGCGCAAGGTGGAGGAGGCGGGAGCCTTTGCCAATGCCCTTGTTTCGTGCCGCCGCGAAGCCGCAGCATCATTTGGCGATGATCGCGTGCTGGTCGAGAAATATATCAGCGGCCCCCGCCATATAGAAGTTCAGGTCTTTGGCGACAGTCACGGCAACGTAGTCCATCTATTTGAACGTGATTGCTCCTTGCAACGCCGCCATCAGAAGGTGATCGAGGAAGCGCCCGCACCGGGTATGGACGAGGCCACACGCCAGGCAATCTGTACTGCTGCAGTCAAGGCAGCGAGAGCCGTCGGATTATGTCGGTGCGGGCACCATTGAATTCATCGCCGATGCATCTGAGGGGCTGCGGGCGGATCGCATCTGGTTCATGGAGATGAACACCAGACTTCAGGTCGAACATCCGGTGACCGAAGCGATAACCGGACAGGACCTCGTCGAATGGCAATTGCGGGTCGCGTCCGGTGAGCCACTGCCGAGACGCCAGGATGAACTCGCGATCTCCGGCTGGGCGATGGAGGCGAGACTCTATGCGGAAAATCCGGCAACCGGATTCCTGCCTTCAATCGGCAGGCTGGATCGCCTGCGCCTGCCAAACGACATCCGGGTCGATAGCGGTGTCGAGGAGGGTGGTGAAATCACGGCGCATTACGATCCGATGATCGCCAAGCTGATAGTTCATGCCCCAAGCCGGACCGAAGCGGCTGCAAAGCTTGCCAAGGCCTGTGGCCAGATCGAGGTCTGGCCAGTACGAACCAATGCGGCCTTCCTTGCCCGCGCTGCCGGAAATGCTGATTTTATTGCTGGCCGTATCGACACGGGATTTATTGAGCGCCAAGCTGCGCGTCTGATTCCTGGCACTGAACCTGATGACCTGGTACTGCAGACGGCAGCCCGTATGCTGGTTTCGAATAATACCAATGATCCATGGACAGCGCTCGCTGGGTTTCGAATCGCGGCTCCTTTGCATGCTGGTGTAAGCGTTCAGATTGCTGGCGTGTCTTATGTGGTAGCCTTTGACCCGGCAACAAAGCCGACCGGCACATCTGCCACCATGGCCGATGGCGAGCGAGTGCTTTTTGTGGAAGGGCAGGCATGGCCCTTCGGGCCGCCACGCGCCGACAGATCTGGAGACGGCGCGACTTCTGACGGTATGATACTGTCGCCCATGCCGGGCCGTGTGATTGCGGTTGACGTGGCATTGGGAGACAAGGTCAAAAAGGGCCAAAGACTCGTGGTCATCGAAGCCATGAAAATGGAACAGGGACTTGTCGCGCCATATGATGGTGTCATAACAGAACTGAAAGCAACCGTTGACGCGCAGGTATCCGAAGGCGCTTTACTGGCGCAGGTGGAAAAGGGAGAAAGCTGATGGCCGGACGCTTTTTTGACCAATGGAAGGTAGGCGACCGCATTACCCATGATATCCGCCGCACCGTTACTGAAACAGACAATCTCATCATCTCGACTCTAACCCACAATCCCCAGCCCCTGCACCTCGATGCGGAATATGCAAGCGCCACGGAATTCGGGCGTATTGTCGTCAACGGCACGTTCACCTTTGCTTTGATGGTTGGCCTGTCGGTGGGGGATACAACGCTGGGCACGTTGATTGCCAATCTGGGCTATGACAAGGTGACCATGCCAAAACCAGTATTTATTGGTGATACCTTGCGGGTAGAAACCGAAGTGGTCGAACTCAAGGCGTCAAAATCCCGGCCAAATGCTGGCATCGTCACCTTCCAGCATCGCGCCATCAACCAGCACAAAAAAATCGTCTGTCAGTGCCTGCGCATGGCGATGTTGAAGAGGTCAGGGGGATGAGGCTACGTTCGCTCCTGTTCGTGCCCGGCGACCAGCCAGAACGGATGGAAAAGGCGCTCAGCGCAGGCGCCGATGCGCTCATTCTCGATCTTGAGGATGCTGTTATACCGGATCGGAAGAAGGAAGCGCGCGCGAGCGTCGCCAAATTTCTTTCGCGCGGGCCCCGCTCCATGCCGCTGTTCGCCCGTATCAACGCGCTCGGCAGTGGCCTGGCTGACGATGATCTCGCGGCCATTATCTCGCATAAGCCAGATGGTATCGTGCTGCCCAAGGCAGAAGGCAGCCGTTCACTCATTGATCTCGATCAGCGCTTGAAAGCCTTAGGCGATAGCCATGCAGCCATCCTGCCGATTGCCACCGAAACACCAGCTGCAATTTTCGCGCTCGGCAGTTATGGTGATGTGACACCGCGCCTTTGTGGTTTGACCTGGGGGGCAGAGGATCTGCCTGCTGCTATTGGGGCCGCAACCCCGCGGGAAGCGGACGGGCGTTACACGCCCCCATATGAAGTGGCTCGGTCGTTGCTTTTGTTTGGAGCGCATGCTGCAGGTGTTCCCGCCATTGAGACGGTTTATCCCACTTTCCGCGACCTTGACGGACTCAAAGCCTATGCCGCACGGGGGCGGCGCGATGGATTCTCTGGAATGATGGCCATACATCCGGCGCAAGTTGAAGTGATCAATGCAGCCTTCACGCCAAGTGATGCCGAGATCGCATGGGCTAGACGCATTGTTGAGCTGTTCGAAAAGAATCCTGGCATTGGTGCCCTAAGCCTGGATGGGAAGATGGTGGATGCACCCCATCTTAAGCAGGCAAAACGCCTGCTTGCTGATACGCAGACTGGTTAGCAATTTCATTTGATCAACTCGAGGCCAACGGCGGTGGCTTCGCCACCACCGATGCAGAGCGTGGCGATACCTTTGGTGGCACCCCTGGCGGCCATGGCGTGAAGTAGCGTCACCACAATGCGCGCACCTGAGCTGCCGATGGGATGACCCAGCGCGCAGGCACCACCATTGACGTTTACGATATCGGTAGAAAGGCCGAGATCGCGTATTGCCGCCATGGCAACGACGGCGAAGGCCTCATTGATTTCATAAAGTTCGACATCCGACGATCGCCAGTCAAGTTTTTCCAAAAGCATGTTGACTGCACCAATGGGAGCCGTAGTGAACTGTGCGGGTTCGCGCGCATGGCCGGCGTGGCCTGCGATGATGGCAAGTGGGGCCACACCGATTTTTTCTGCCTCCGAGGCGCGCATGAGAACCAAAGCTGCGGCACCATCGGAAATCGACGAGGAATTTGCCGCCGTCACTGTGCCGCCTTCGCGGAAGGCCGGACGCAATTGCGCGATGCGGCTGACATCGGCCTTGCCGGGCTGCTCGTCGCGGTCGAGCCTGGCATGGTTCCTGCCCACCGCCTCATCGATACCAACCAGCTCTTTGCTGAATGCGCCAGAATCCAGCGCGGCACGAGCACGTTCAAGCGAGGAGATCGCATAGGCATCCTGTTGGGCGCGCGAGAACTGATAGGCTTCAGCAGTGTCCTCGGCGTAGGTTCCCATGAGTTTGCCGGAATAGGCATCTTCCAGACCGTCGGTGAACATGTGGTCCTTGACCTCGCCGTGGCCCAGGCGCAAGCCGCCGCGCGCCTTGGGCAGGAGATAGGGCGCGTTGCTCATCGATTCCATGCCGCCAACCACAACGCGGGCGTTGCTGCCGGCAGCAATGCTGTCATGGCCGAGGATCAGCGCCTTCATGCCGGAACCGCAGACTTTTGAGACTGTGGTAGCAGGTATACTCTGCGCCAGACCGGCACCAAAACCCGCCTGCCGCGCCGGATTTTGGCCTACGCCCGCCGGCAGGACATTTCCCATGAAGACTTCGTCCACGGATGACAGGCCGCTTTGCTCCAGCGCTGCCTTGATCGCGATCGATCCGAGCCGTGGTGCGGAAAGGCCCGACAACGCGCCCTGAAAACTGCCGATTGGCGTGCGTTTCGCCGCCGTGATGACGATGGGGTCCTGTTCCGTTATCATGATCTCCATGGTGGGCTCCCATGTTGGAAAAGCTTTGATTTCACTTTTCCAGCGTTCTGCCAATGCTTCGATAAGACTATTGCATCGGGCATATGCAGTCGAGGCATCTTTCCAATATGTCGTAAATGGCCGATACTGTGACAAGAGGGTGTGTTCATGCAATTCGACCTTACGGACGAACAACGCGCAATTCAGGACACGGCCCGCCGCTTTACTGCGGAAGCCATTACACCGCACGCGGCCCAGTGGGATGAGAAATGTTTTTTTCCGCGCGCCACAGTCAAGGCTGCGGCCGAGCTGGGCTTCGCTGCCATCTGCGTTTCGGAAGCCGCGGGCGGTTCCGGGCTCGGGCGATTGGAAGCAGCACTGATCATGGAAGCCATGGCCTATGGCTGCCCTTCAACATCGGCATTCATCTCGATTCATAACATGGCGGGCTGGATGATCGACCGCTTTGGCAGTTCGGCACTCAAGGCGAAATATCTACAGTCGATCGTGACCTGTGAACGGCTTGCGAGCTACTGCCTGACCGAGCCGGACTCCGGCTCCGATGCGGCGGCTTTAAAAACCCGCGCCGTGAAAGAGGGGAATTTCTATGTCGTGACCGGCTCCAAGGCCTTTATTTCCGGTGCTGGCGAAAACGAACTCTATCTCGCTATGGTCCGTACTGGCGGAGAAGGACCCAAGGGCATTTCCTGTCTGGTGATCGAAAAGGGCATGAAAGGTGTCACCTTCGGATCGCAGGAGAGGAAACTCGGTTGGCATTCGCAGCCAACTGCCCAAGTCCATTTCGATCATGTCCGCGTGCCGGTGGAAAATTTAGTCGGGAAAGAGGGTGAGGGCTTCCGCATCGCCATGCAGGGGCTCGATGGCGGGCGTATCAACATCGCGGCGTGCTCACTTGGCGGCGCCCAGCGCTGCCTTGATGAGGCTGTAGCCTATACGCGAACCCGCCGCCAGTTCGACCAGCCGATAGCCGAGTTTCAGGCAACCCAGTTCACCTTGGCTGACATGGAAACGAATTTGCAGGCAGCTCGCGCGCTCCTCTATCTCGCAGCCGATAAGGTGACTGGGGGAACTCCTGATGCCACGCAATTTTCGGCCATGGCCAAGCGCTTTGTGACCGATACCTGCATGCAGGTGGCCGACCGGGCGCTGCAACTCCATGGCGGCTACGGCTATCTCAAGGACTTTCCGATCGAACGCATCTACCGTGATCTCCGGGTGCATTCCATTCTTGAAGGCACCAACGAGATCATGCGGGTGATCATCGCGCGGGAGCTGCTGCGGCAATGAAGGCCCAGGAAGTCATCATCGGCAGTGGCGGCGGCTGCGGTCACGTCACCCTGAACCGCCCCAAGGCCATCAATGCGCTTAACTTTGATATGTGCCGCACGATCATCGCAGCCTTGCAGTCATGGGAGTTCGATCCGGAAATTGCCGCCATCATCATTGATCACAGCGATGGCCGCGGCTTCTGCGCCGGCGGCGACCTTCGCGCCCTGTATGAGAATATCCGCTTGGGCGGCAGCGAAGTGCTGGATTTCTTCCGCACCGAATATCGTCTGGATCATTTGCTTTTTACGCTCGCAAAGCCGTCGGTGTGTTTCATGGACGGAATTGTCATGGGCGGAGGGGCGGGCATCGCCATGCCGTGCCGCTACCGCGTTGCCACAGAATCAACAGTATTTGCCATGCCGGAAACCGGCATTGGATTTTTCCCGGACGTTGGCGCTGGCTGGTTCCTGTCGCGCCTGCCCGACCGCATCGGTCAATGGCTCGCGCTGACGGGCGCCAGGCTGGACGGTGCCGATTGTCTCAGGCTTGGATTGGCGACGCATTATCTGCCGCGCGATGAACTGGCGAGCGTGAAGGCCCGCATCCAAAGAGCGCCGGATGAGCTCGAGGTTATCCTGAGCGATGCGTCGGTTTTGCCGCCACCAGCACGAATTGATATGTTCCATACGGACATCGACAGGCTGTTCACACCGGACCGAATCGAAGATATTTTCGCGCTGTTAATCGCCGATCCTTCGCCTTGGGCAAGCGAACAATTGGCGGAGATACACAAGAAATCTCCGTGCTCCTGCAAAGTGGCCCTGCGTGCGCTTGCCGAGTGCCGAATGCTGACCCAGTTTTCCGAGATCATGCAGCTGGAATATCGTGTTTCCTCGCGGCTCGCCCGCAAGCCGGATTTCAGCGAGGGGGTGCGGGCTTTCGTCATCGACAAGGACGAGCGACCAAAATGGATGCCGCCGCGTTTCGAAGACGTGAGTGACGATGAGATCGACGCGATCTTTGCGCCATTGCCCGAGGATGAAGAATGGACCGCGCTGAGGAGAGAATGATCATGGCTGGATATGAAACACTGCTGGTTGAAACCCATGGAACCGTGCTGCTCATCCGGCTCAATCGCCCGCAAGCTCTGAATGCCATTAGCGCAACGCTCACTCATGAATTACTCCGCACGCTGAGCGGATTTGAGGCAAACCAAGGCTTGCGCTGTGCCGTGATCACTGGGACCGACAAGGTCTTTGCCGCCGGTGCCGATGTCAAGGACATGGTGGAGAAAACCACAGCGGACATGCTCGCCAGCAATTATTTCGCCGAGTTCGATCTCCTGTCGCGCATTCGCAAGCCTATCATCGCAGCGGTCGCTGGCTTTGCGCTTGGCGGCGGTTGTGAACTGGCGATGATGTGCGACTTCATTATTGCGGCGGAGAATGCGAAATTTGGCCAGCCGGAAATCACGCTTGGCGTGGCGCCCGGCATGGGCGGATCGCAACGCTTGACCCGACTTATCGGTAAGTCGAAAGCCATGGACATGGTGCTGACGGGACGGACGATGGATGCGGCCGAGGCCGAGCGTGCCGGGATTGTCAGTCGAATAGTGCCCACCGAAAATCTGGTTGAAGTGGCATTGGCGACGGCGCTGAAAATCGCTGAGATGGCGCCTCTTGCCGTTCTTGCCAACAAGGAAATGGTCAATGCCGCGCTCGAAACATCACTCGCCCAAGGGATAATGTTCGAGCGAAAGCTGTTCCACAGCCTCTTTGCGTTGGAAGATCGCAAAGAGGGCATGGCCGCTTTTGTCGAGAAGCGAAAACCGGTGTTCACCGGAAAGTGAGGTTTCCATGGCAATGATTGGCTTCATCGGATTGGGTAACATGGGAACCGGTATGGCCGCCAATCTGGTCAAGGCGGGACATGCGGTGCAGGCCTTTGATGTGTCAGACGCAGCCCTTTCCAGGGCAGCTGAGGCCGGGGCGACACGCACGAGTTCGGCAACGGAGGCGGTTACTGGAGCCCAGGCCGTTGTCACAATGTTGCAAACCGGACAACAGGTGCGTGACGTCTATGAGAATGAAGCCTTCGCGGCTGCGTCGCGTGAGGCAATCCTGATCGATTGTTCGACTATTGATGTGGCTACCGCTCGTGCCGTGGGCGAGTTTGCGGCAGGGCGCAGCCTCGCCATGGTCGATGCGCCGGTATCAGGCGGTGTTGCTGGAGCGATTGCCGCCACACTGACTTTCATGGTGGGGGGCACGGACAAGAGCTTTGCCATGGCCCAGCCCATTCTTGCGGCCATGGGCAAAACGGTGATCCACGCAGGTCCTGCCGGCTCCGGCCAAGCCGCGAAAATCTGCAACAACATGCTGCTGGGGGCATCGATGATCGCCACCGCCGAAGCATTCAGTCTGGCAATCAAATTGGGCCTCGATCCACAGGTATTCTTCGACATCAGCTCAAAGGCGTCTGGCCAGTGCTGGTCAATGACGAGTTATTGTCCGGTGCCGGGTCCGGTGCCTGCGGCTCCGTCCAATCGCAATTATGACGGCGGCTTCATGTCCGCACTCATGCTGAAGGATCTTAAGCTCGCCATGGCGGCATCGCAGGCAACGGGTGCAAGCGTGCCGATGGGAGCTTTGGCCGAAAGCCTCTACCAGAATTTCGTCAATCTCGGCGGCGCACCAAAGGATTTCTCCGCCATCATCAAGCTGCTGGATGGAAGCTGGCGCAAGGAGGACTGAGTTCTTTAGCTTCTCCCAAACAAGTTTGGGAGAAGACACTCTTTTAGGCTGTCTCGTTGAAAATCTCGCGGCCGATCAGCATACGGCGGATTTCAGAGGTGCCGGCGCCGATCTCGTAGAGCTTGGCATCCCGGAGCAGCCGGCCCGCGGGATAATCATTGGTGTAGCCATTGCCGCCGAGCACCTGGATGGCCTCCAGCGCCATCTGCGTTGCGCGTTCCGCCGCATGGAGAATGCAGCCCGCCGCATCCTTGCGCGTGGTCTCGCCCCGGTCGCAGGCCGCAGCAACGGCATAGACATAGGCGCGGGCCGCACTAAGCGTAACATACATGTCGGCAAGCTTGCCTTGCATGAGCTGGAATTCACCGATGGCTCTGCCGAATTGCTTGCGCTCATGAACATAGGGAACGACCACGTCGAGACATGCTGCCATGATGCCAAGCGGCCCCGCCGAAAGCACGACTCGCTCATAATCAAGGCCTGACATCAGGATGCGGACGCCATCACCATCTGCGCCCAGCCGGTTCTCGAAAGGCACTTCGCAATCCGTAAAGACGAGTTCGCAAGTGTTGGAGCCGCGCATGCCGAGCTTGTCGAGTTTCAGTGACCTTGAAAATCCCGACATAGTGCCTTCGATCAGAAAGGCGGTGATGCCCTTTGCATCCGCCTGCGGATCCGTCTTGGCGTAAACGACGAGTGTGTTCGCGTCCGGTCCGTTGGTAATCCACATTTTGCGGCCATTGAGGATATAGCGGTCATTGCGCTTTTCGGCGCGGAGTTTCATCGAAACCACATCCGAACCCGCCTCGGACTCCGACATGGCGAGTGCTCCCACGTGTTCGCCTGAAATGAGCTTGGGCAAGAAGCGTTGCTTCTGTGCCGCCGAGCCATGGCGATTGATCTGATTGACGCAAAGATTGGAGTGGGCCGCATAGGAGAGGCCCACGGAAGCCGAGGCGCGGCTCAATTCTTCCATCGCCACGCAATGGGCGAGATAACCCAGCCCAGCGCCGCCATAGTCTTCGCTGGCCGTGATGCCAAGGAGGCCGAGGGCTCCCATCTCTTTCCACAGATGCATGGGAAACTGGTTACTACGGTCGATTTCAGCGGCAAGAGGAGCCACACGTTCGCTGGCAAAGCGGCGCACACTCTCCTGCAGCATTTCGGTATCGCTATTTGTTGCGTAGATCAGGCCAGATTCATACATTTATTGCTTTCCGTGAACGTCGGCGCCGCTTCGAGCTTACCCCGATTGCGGCCCAATTCAAATCGGGAGTAGCATAGGCCAACAGTAACGAGAGCCGCTTGCCATGAAGCACGACTCCTCACTTAGTCTGCATATCCCCGAATCACGGTTCAGGCCCGGCGATGTTCCGGATTTCAGTTATCTCAACTTGCCGAAACCCGGCAGCGCGGCGCGTCCAAAAACCGATGTTAAGGCCTCGGAAACGCGTGATTTAGCCTATGGGCTGGTGCGCGTCATGAACGACAAGGGATTGGCCGTTGGCGCTTGGGATCCGAAGCTTGACGCTGACATTCTTCGCAAAGCCCTGCGCGCCATGCTTTTGACGCGAACCTTTGACGACCGCATGTTCAAGGCGCAGCGCCAGGGCAAAACACCCTTCTATATGAAAAGCACCGGCGAAGAGGCGGTAGCAGTAGGACAAGCGCTGGCGTTGAACCGTGATGACATGTGCTTTGCATCATATCGTCAGCAGGGCCTTCTGATCGCGCGGGAATGGCCTGTATTCGACCTGATGTGCCAAGTTTATGCCAATTCCAGTGACCGGTTGAAGGGGCGGCAGTTGCCTGTGCTTTACTCCGTGCGCGATGCGGGCTTCTTTTCGCTCTCGGGAAATCTTGGCACGCAATTTCCGCAAGCCGTAGGCTGGGCCATGGCATCGGCCTACAAGCGCGACACCAAAATTGCCGCCGCCTGGATTGGCGAAGGTGCATCCGCGGAAGGTGATTTCCATCAGGCGCTGACCTTCGCTGCAGTTTATCACGCGCCCGTGATCCTCAATCTTGTCAACAACCAATGGGCGATCTCATCAAGCCAGGGCGTGGCTGGCGGCGACGAAACAACATTCGCTTCGCGCGCCGTGGGCTTTGGCTTTCCCGGCATTCGTGTGGACGGCAATGATTTTCTGGCCGTCTATGCCGTATCGCGCTGGGCCGCTGAGCGCGCGCGCACCAATAATGGTCCCACACTCATTGAACATTTCACCTATCGTGCGGCAGCTCATTCATCGAGCGATGATCCCACGCGTTATCGCCCCGGTGACGAGTATCAGCATTGGCCGCTCGGTGATCCGATAGACCGTCTCAAGGCCCACATGACGGCACTCGGCGAATGGGATGATGCGCGACACGCAGCACTCATCGCCGAAGTGGAAGAACACGTCGAAGCCGCCAACAAGAAAGCCCAGAAACTTGGCGTTTACGGCGGCGGGCCACATCATGATTCCGAGCACGATGTTTGAAGACGTCTACAAGGAAATGCCGTGGCACTTGCGCGAACAGCAGGCGGAATTGGCGCGTTTCCGCTCGGGCGCCGGAAAGAGCAAGCGATGACAGCGATGAACATGATTCAGGCCCTCAATTCGGCCCTGGATGTGATGCTGGCACGTGATGCCAATGTGCTGATCTTTGGTGAGGACGTCGGCTTCTTCGGCGGCGTGTTCCGCGTCACTGATGGATTGCAGCAACGCCATGGCGAGCAGCGCGTGTTCGATGCGCCGATTGCCGAGAGTGGACAGATTGCCGTGGCGATTGGCATGGGGGCTTATGGATTGCGCCCGGTGGTCGAATGCCAGTTCGCTGACTACATTTATCCGGCCTTTGATCAACTTGTCTCGGAAGCAGCACGTCTGAGATATCGGTCGGCGGGGGAGTTCAATGCGCCGATTACAGTGCGGGCGCCCTATGGCGGCGGCATTTTCGGCGGCCAGACTCACAGCCAGAGTCCGGAAGGCCTATTCACCCATGTCTGTGGCCTCAAGACGGTGATCCCGTCCAATCCCTACGATGCCAAGGGGCTCCTGATCAGCGCCATCGAAGATGACGACCCGGTGTTGTTCTTCGAGCCGAAGCGGCTCTACAACGGACCCTTTGACGGTCACTATGAGAAACCGGTCGAAACCTGGGCCAGGCATCCGGCAGGGGACGTTCCTGGGGACTATTATTCAATTCCACTCGGCAAGGCCGCGGTGGCGCGGGCGGGTGAGGCGCTGACCATTCTCGCCTATGGCACCATGGTGCATGTGGCGCTCGCCGCCGCTGCCGAGACCGGCGTTGACGCCGAAATCCTGGATCTCCGCACACTGATGCCAATCGACATCGAGGCAATCACGGGCTCTGTCGAAAAGACCGGGCGCTGCCTCATTGTTCACGAGGCGACGCGTACCAGCGGTTACGGCGCCGAGCTTTCCGCGTTGGTGCAAGAGCGCTGCTTCTATCACCTGGAAGCGCCGATCCTGCGCGTCACCGGTTGGGATACGCCATACCCCCAGGAGTTCGAGTGGGAATATTTCCCCGGACCGCACAGAGTGGCTGAAGCGATCCGAATGATCATGGCAGGGTGAGGCAAGATGGGCCGTTATGTTTTCAAGCTGCCTGATGTGGGTGAAGGTGTTGCCGAAGCCGAGATTGTGAAATGGCATGCGGGAGTTGGTGACAACATTGGCGAAGAACAACCGCTTGTTGACATCATGACCGATAAGGCGACAGTCGAGATCGTCTCGCCGGTGTCGGGCCGCATCGTGTCGCTTAATGGCGATGAGGGCAGCAAGCTTTCGGTGGGTTCCGAATTCGTCGTGTTCGAGGTGGAAGGCGGCGAGGCCGCGGCTCCGCCACCATCGGCTGCTCCTATCACCAAATCGACTCTGCCCGCTGCCATGCCCAAACCAAGGAAAGGAAAGGCACAGGCTCCGCCCGCTGTGCGGGCTCGCGCAGCAGCTCTTGGCATTGATCTTTCCTCAGTTGCCGGAACCGGCCCGACAGGGAGAATTCAGCACGGCGACCTTGATGCGGTCCTGCTTGCGCGCCAGGGCGGGACTCCGCCGGCTGCGAGGCCGGTAGATGGGCGCCAAGGAAGAGGGCGTTGAAGATATCAAAATTTTCGGCCTCCGGCGGCGCATCGCCGAACGCATGCAGGATGCCAAACGCCGGATTCCGCACTTCGCCTATGTCGAAGAGGTCGATGTGACGGAGCTCGAGGCTTTACGAGCTGAACTCAACGCCGCGCAGGGTAGGAAAGGTCATCTCACTGTTTTGCCGTTTTTAATTCGAGCTCTGATCAAGGCCATTGCCGACCATCCCGGCATCAACGCTCACTTTGATGATACGGAAGGCGTGATCCGCCGCTTCACATCGGTTCACGCCGGAATTGCCACGCAGACCGAGCGCGGACTGTTGGTGCCGGTCATCCATAACGCCGAAACCATGGACCTATGGCAAATAGCTGCGGAAATTGCGCGATTGAGCCAAGCCGCCCGATCGGGCAAAGCATCGCGCGACGAATTAACTGGCTCGACGATAACCGTCACCAGCCTCGGAGCATTGGGCGGCATCGCTGCAACCCCAATCATCAATCCACCGGAGGTGGCGGTGATCGGCGTTAACCGCATTGCTGAGCGCCCCATGGTGGCAGGCGGCGCGATCGTCATTCGCAAAATGATGAACTTGTCATCGTCGTTCGATCATCGCATCGTCGACGGGTTTCAAGCGGCGGCATTGATCAAAAGTGTGAAAGACTGCCTCGAGGCCCCAACTCTTCTCATGGAGCCATAGTTTAAGCCTGCTTTTGCATGTAGGCGGAGGAGGCCGCAAACAGTCCCCACATTATTCCCAGCATCCAATAAAAATGCCGCCAATGATCCGTGTCGATTTGCACGCCCTGGAGGATGGTGGCGAGGAGAGGGCAGAACACCACGATGGCCCAATTCTGCCACGGCGTTCGCATCAGAACCGTCTTGAATCCAATGATGATCGTGCTGATCATCAGCAGGAAATAAGAAATGCCGCCAAGCCATCCGTAGGACGCGAAGGCATTGATGTAGACATTGTGCGGGTCCTGTCCGAAGATTTTATGAAAATAGAGAGGGCCGAACCCAAGGGGCTGCTCAAGCAAAAGGGGGATGCTGTTAAGCTGATTGCCGAAGCGTCCCTTCTCCCCGGAGTCATAATCTTTGACGAGAGTGAAGCGGTCAAGAAACAGCTCGCGAATGCCTTCAACGGAAAGCAGCATGGTGAGCAAGACAGCCAGTCCGAAGCCACCGAAAATTGTAATCAGTATGATTCGGCTTCGTGTTCCGGCTGCAGGCGTAAGGATAAAGGTCAGGACAACCATCAAGGCAGCGGAAAACAAAAAGCTTATCCATGCGCCGCGCGAAAAGGCCAAAAACAGCGCCGCCAGAATGATGAACAGGGCGATCATTGAAATGGATTTATGGCGTTGGGTTCCCAGCAGGAATCCCTGCACCAGCATCACGCCGGGAAAGAGCAGGTAGGTTGCAAATACATTTGGGTCCTTGAACGTGCCCACTGCCCTCCAATACAGCGAGAACGATTCGCCCAGCCCTGCCACATTGAAATAGCCAAGAACACCAAGGAGCGAGACAACGACAGCGGCGATCACAAGCGCGTTCCTTATGATGGCCATGCGGCGCAAGGGATCATGGGCAACATAGAAGGGAAGGAACACCGCAGAAAACGCCATGTAAAATGATGCAATGACAAACATCATCGACCGGTGATCGCCGCTGACTTGCAGAAAACTGAGCAGGCCGCCAAGATTGTAGAGCAACAGAAACAGCACCAGCGGCGCCACAGGCAGCGCTGAATGTCAGGCCGGACGCCAACAGGCATCCCACTACGAGCACAAAAAACAGGTCGCAAGGCGCAGGCTCGGCAATAACGTAGAAACTTGAGGCAAACATCAGCCAAACAAGCATTGCTTGCACCTGTGCAAGCGTAACTCCCATGAAGCGCACGCCAATCGGCGGAAGTGCCATGCCAGTGGCGGAGGTCAAGACTTATTCTCCATGTGCGTGACCAGACGCTGGTAAAAGGCGGTCACGTTCCGCGCCATAGCTCCCGCGTCAAATGATTTTCTGGCGGTGTCAGACAATGCTTTTGCATCTTCGGCAATAGAGGATGGAATTGCCAGGGCCATTTCAATGTGGCGTGCCAGGGCCTCGGGATTATCAGGCGGACAGAGGTTTTTTGCGGGCAGGATTTCGGGAATGCCGCCTACGTCACTGGCAATCATGGGAACCCGTCCCGCCGCGGCCTCGAGCACGACGTACGGGAACGACTCGGCCCGGGACGGCAGAACCAGCAATCTCCCGCGCTTCAGGGCTTGTGCTGTTGGCAATCTGCCGGGAAAAGCCACTGACGTCTCCGATGCCCAGCCTTTCAGCCAGTTTTTTAAATTCTGCGATATCGGGGCCATCACCCACAAGGCAAGCCGTAGATCGCCCGTTTGCGCCGGACAAGGGCAAGTGCCTTCAGCAGAACATCTACGCCTTTGATTTGGCGCATGTCGCCCATATAAAGAACATCGGCTGCATCCTTGTCGGGTTTGACGGCGTTGAACTCTTCCGGCCATAATCCATTGTGAACCACCGTGTTTGGCTTGCCGCCAAGACCAATCTTTTTCGCAAAGCTCTGCCGTTCGAATTCGCAAACGAAAATCATGCCAGTGCCGATGCGCGCCAAGGCCCATTCGGACGCGAGGAAAACAAAACCGGGAAACGCCAGCCATTGGTAATGCAGGCTGCCGCCATGCGGCGTGTAAACCGAAGGAATTCCGAGAGATCGCGCCGCCAGCCGGCCATAAAGCCCGCCCTTGGCGCCATGGCCATGAATGATGTCAACGCCAAGTTTTTGGGCATGCTTTCGTGTGGCCGTTACAGCCGAAAGATCGCCGAAGCCAGGCAAGCGGGAAATTTCGATGCGCTCAATCCCAAGCGAACAGTATGGCGCAACGCTATCAAGCAAATCGGAGGCAACTTGCCCGCCCGTCGTCGAGTCGCAGATAATGCCAATCTCGTGGCCCAGTTCAGATTGCCCGCGTGCCAGATCACGCACATGGCGAAACAATCCGCCGACCGGAGTTCTGAAGACGTGCAGGATTTTCATGGTCGTGCCGCTCCGGTTAGAACCAGCGCTCACGCACATAGATAATGTCACCGGGATAGATTTGTGTGGTCACCGGAACGCGGTGGGTTTCCGTGCCGGTCACGTTTTTGCGGGTGATCAGTACGGTTCCCTGATCGGCGCGCGCCCCATATCCCCCGGCGATTGCAATGGCATTTTGCACCGTAATGCCGTTCTGGTAGGCAAAACTGCCGGATGTCGTCACCTCGCCCAGAGATGAAGAAGGGGCGCAGCGCCGTTGCCTGAACCGAGACCTTGGGATCGCGCAGATAGCCATTGCGCAGCCTGCGCGGTGATCAGTTTCTCCACCTGCGGCGTTGTCATTCCGGCGATGTGAACCGTTTGTATGTAGGGAAGCGAGATATTGCCGGAACCATCAACCAGATAGTCTGCCGTGATATCGCTTTCACCCGCCACGCGAATGGTCAGGCGGTCCCCAGCGCCGACCTTATAACCTGAAAGATATTCGTAGGCCGCAGCCGTTCCCTGTGCGCCAAAGGGAGCAACAGCGCCTGCCGAATCATGGGATGGAAGCTGGGATATGCTGGACACCGCCATTGGGCCCTCGGCAACGTTGCCATCCACCATCAGCCCGGTGCCGCCGGCAGGCGAGGCGAGACGCTCCTGTTCCCATGATTGGGAACAGCCAGTTAGCGCGAACGATGCCAGCAGGAGAATACAAATACGCTTACGCACGGGGGGTTCCGTCCAAATTGCCAAACGCGGGCCTTTGATTGCACGCCGCGCGACCATAGGGCCGTTATGGTTAGTAATGACTTAAAAGCGCCGGACACATCGTTAAGGAATTGGTTACCATAAGTGCCCAAAACAGCCTGATTATCAGCCTCGATGGAGTGCCGGGCACCGCCATGAACTACCAGCCACAATTCGCACCCGCCATTAACTTGCTTGATGTTGTGCGCGGCGTAGGCCGGCGCAAATGGGTCATTCATTGTTTTTACTCTTTTGTCGCTTTCCATCGGCCTCGGGTTGGTCAAGGTTCTGAAACCCTCTTACTCAACGGAAGCGCAAATACTGATAGAGAATTTGGCATCGCCCTTTGATCGCACCCAATCACCCGACGAACCACGGCCCGAGCCTGTCGACGACAGGGTTATAAAGAGTCAAATATCGGTGCTTAAATCACAGGACGTTGCGCTGCGTGTCATTTCAACTTTGAACCTGCAGGAACGCCCTGAATTTGATTCCCTGAAGCAAAAGGGCGTGGGCAAAATCAAGCAGCTCCTGCTGGCGTTCGGTTTCGGCGAAGATCCACGCCTGCAAACTCCGCAACAGCGGGCCTTGGACCGCTTGACCGATGGGCTCACGGTTTACCAAATTCCTGAATCGAACGTTGTAGCCGTAAAATACTCCGCTTCTAATCCCAAAACTGCGGCGGAAGTGGCCAACACGCTTGTCAAAATCTATGTTGCCTCAACCACGGAAGCCAATTCGCAGCCAACCACCAGGGCAAGGGACTGGATCGCGGGCCAAATCGAGGATTTGCGAAAAAAAGTTGCAAGCTCCGATGCCAGGATTGAAGAATTCCGCTCCCAGGCCGGCCTGCTGCAAGGTGAAAATTCGACCCTTGGAACCCAGGAGCTTTCCGAACTCAATACCCAGATAACTCTTGCCGAGGCCGCGCGCACCGAGGCCGAGGAGCGGGCCAAATCGATTAAGAACATTCTTGCCACGAAAGGCACGGTTGTTGGCTCAACGGATGTCCTGAATTCCACTATTGTCCAAAGCCTGCGCGAACAACAGGTGGCGTCGGCGCGCCGGGTTGCTGAACTGTCAGCGACCTATCTGCCCGGGCATCCCAAAATGATCGCGGCCCAGAATGATCTCAGAAATATCGACCGCCAGATTCGCAATGAAGCCCTGAAACTCGTTGATAGTCTTGATCAGCAGGCCAGAATTGCCGAAGCGCGTGAAAAGTCCTTGCGTGCCAGGTTGGAAGAAATGAAAGGCCGGGAGTCGACGGCCAATCTTGCGTCAGTCAAACTGAAGGCGCTTGAACGCGAATCGGCTGCCGATAAGGCACTGCTTGAAAATCTCCTTCTGCGCTATGCCGATGCAAGTACGCGACAGGACTTGTCGACCCAGCCAGGCATGGCAAGGGTTATTCAGCATGCCGCAATTCCTACCTCTCCATCATTCCCCAAGTCTGGCCCGCTGGTCATGTTGATTACGCTGGCCGGACTGGCATTGTCCCTTGGTCTGTCATTCCTGATGGAAATCATGGCGGCGGCGAGCAGGCTGGGTGCGCCGGTTGTGAGCGCCTCGCCCCAACCGAATGAACCAATAACGTTTGCCGCAAACCCTGTGATCCCAATTCATGAAGCGCAACCCCAAAGACAGTTGCCGGAGCAAATCCCGTCTGTCGACGGGGCTATTCCAGTCTTCGCAACATTTCCTTCGGCGATGTCTTCCTTGGGAAACCTGGAGCTCTTGAGAGATAGCTGATCGCCAGGATCAGAAATGGGCTGCACGCCGGCTCCCATCAGCTGGCCGAATGGGCCCTCAAACTTCAAAGAATGACGGCGCTCCGCCGTCTTGCCATAACAAGTCTGGGCGGAGGCGTTGCGGACTCGTCGATGGCGACCGTTGCCATTGCCCGGGCGATTGCTTCAAAAGGGGCCCGTGTTGTTGTAGTAGACCTGACACCCGATGATTCAAGCGTCGACATGCTGTTCGGCCTGCCTCCGGGCCCGGGATTTGTCGATCTTCTGGCGGGAACGACCGATTTCACCAAAGTCATCGCGCGGGATCCACAATCCAATGCCCATCTTCTTCGTTTCGGAATGGAGCGGAATGAAACGGCATTGTCGCTTATGGACCAGCGCACTGAAGCCGTCTTAAACGCCTTGGGCAACATCTACGATATCGTCTTGATCCATGCCGGCGAGGCCTCAAGCCGGACAACTCAGCTGATTGGCAAGTGCCAAGCGGCACTCCTCTTTGCTCCAGGCCTTCGCCAAGGCGACGTGGCAAAAGCCGCAAAGACGCTCTTGGAATCCGGTTTGACAGACGTGCAGTTCATCAGGCTTGAACCGGTGAAATCCAGGGAAAGCCTCTTGGCGGCATCCGCATAAAAACCATCAGGCGGTAGTTAACCATTGGATCTCAATCCAACGGAATCTCGCCCGTTAACCTGTTTGCCATGTTTCTTGGGCTCCGCTGCCCGTCTCGCGGGCGTATGGCAGGAATTGTGCTTAATCCCAATGGAGCACTCCTGAATTCCATTGATGTGATTTGCAATGCTATGGCAACAACCGCGATATTAAGAACCAGCCTTGAATTGCTGTATTATTCTGGGGCATCCCAGGCGCTCCGGCCTGTTTTTGGCGGTCTCGGCGCAATTCTTATGTTGCATCATGTCCGTCCCGGCGGTGGCCTGCAAATGGGTTTTGCCCCAAACGCCGGGCTTGAGGTGACGCCGGAATTCCTCGATGCCGTGATCAGCTTTGTGAAGCTGCGCGGCTATGATCTTGTGTCCATGGCTGAAGCCGTGCGGCGCATTCGGGAAAACAATCCGGAAAAGAAGCCATTTGTGGTTTTCACCCTTGATGATGCCTACCGCGATAATCTCGTTCATGCGCGGCCGGTTTTCAGGAAGCACCAGTGCCCCTTCACGATATTTGCCAGCCCCGCCATTCAGGATGGAACCTGCGAACTCTGGTGGCGCGGCCTGGAAGCGGTGATTGCCGGCAACACCAGGGTGAGTGCCGGGATAGGGTCTTCAAAATTGCACCTGGACACCGTCAGCGATTCGCAAAAAAGGGCAGCCTGGCTGCAGCTCTACTGGCCCGTGCGCCAGCTCCCGCAGAAACAGCAGCGCGTATGGATCAAGGAGTTCTGTGAAACAAACCGCGTCGATCTCGGGGCCATCTGCCGCGCCGAAGCAATGACCTGGAATGAGCTGCGCGAAATCTCAAGAGATCCGCTGTGCACAATTGGCGCCCATACGGTCAACCACTATGCCGTGGCCCAGTTGAGCGAAGCGGACGCGCGGTTTGAATTTGTTGAATCCAGGCGCCGGATCACGAAAGAGCTCGGTATGGAACCAAAGTTCTTTGCCTATCCCTATGGCGATGCAAGTTCCGCCTCGCCGCGTGATTTCAAGCTGGCTGCAAATGCCGGCTACGAAGCCGCCGTCACGACACGGAAAGGCTTGATCTTTTCCGGCCACCGGGACCATCTGACAGCACTTCCGCGATTGTCGCTCGCCGGTGAGTTCCAGAAGCTTCGCTATGTCGATGTCCTGCTGTCCGGCTCTGCCTTTGCCCTGTGGAATGGCTTCAGGCAACTGAACGTGGCCTAAACATCCGCATCCGGCCGCGACATCCAGCGAATGAGAACCATCGCAACAGGCACCCAGCCCACGCCTAAGAGAATGAAGGCAGGCAGCTCAATTGCAGGTCCATAACCCACCACATATTGCCCGCCAATTGCCATGGCAATAAGCGCGTAGACCACGAGAAATGCAATTGTGGCCACGAATCCCACAATTTTGCGCTGGCGAATTTTCATGGATTTGCACTAGCTTATTGCTACTTCCATCGCAATCTGGTTCTTTCGGTCAGTTCAGATTGGAGTAATTCATGCCTTCGACTGTCGCGCCGCAATTGGGTTCCGGAGTCTTCCGAAAACTATGTGCAGAGCCTTGCCAAATTTGCCTCGACCCAGTCGGCAGAAAAAATTGCGGTCGAGGTCTCGCGGCTGGCAGCGCTCAATCGCAGAATTTATGAACGTGAGTGTTTCAATCTCAATCCTGCCGGCAATGTTATGAACCCGCGCGCCGAAGCGTTCTTGGCTGAAGGTTTGGGTTCGCGTCCCTCGCTTGGCTATCCCGGCGACAAATACGAAATGGGCCTGGAAGCAGTTGAGCAGATTGAGGCCATTACGGCTGAGCTTTGTGCGGAAATTTTTCAGGCCAAATATGCGGAAATTCGCGTGGCCTCTGGCGCCATGGCAAATCTCTATGCCTTTATGGCCACCTGTAAGCCTGGCGACAGGATTATTGTGCCGCCTGCCAGCATTGGTGGCCATGTGACCCATCAGATGGCCGGAGCCGCCGGGCTCTACGGCCTGGACATTCATGAAGCACCCGTTGACGCTGAAAATTTCACCGTTGATCTTGATGGCCTTCGCAAACTCGCCCACACCCTGAAGCCAAAGCTCATAACGATTGGCGGAAGCCTCAATCTCTTTGCCCATCCCGTGAGGGAGGTGAGGGCAATTGCCGATGAAGTCGGTGCCAAGGTGATGTTTGATGCGGCACACCTCTGCGGCATGATTGCGGGCAGAGCCTGGGCCAATCCGCTGCTGGAAGGCGCACATCTTATGACCATGAGCACCTATAAAAGCCTGGGCGGCCCTGCCGGCGGCTTGATTGTCACCAACGACGCCAGCCTTGCCCAGCGCCTAGACCAAATTGCCTATCCCGGAATGACAGCAAATTTTGACGTGGCAAAGTCGGCAGCCCTCGCGCTTACGATGCTGGATTGGCGTAAACACGGGCAGGATTACGCGCAGGCCATGATCCGGTTGGCAAAGGCCCTGGCTCTGGAACTGGACAAACGTGGAGTGCCTGTGTTTGCCGGCGCTGGAGGATTTACCGCCTCTCACCAATTTGCCTTAAAAGCAGAAAAATTTGGCGGCGGACAAACCGCATCGAAAAAACTGCGCATGTCAAATCTCCTGGTTTCCGGCATTGGTCTACCCATTCCCGCAGTAGCGGGTGACTTGAATGGCATACGGTTCGGAACACCGGAGATCGTAAGATGGGGCGTTGACGAGAAGGATGCCCGCCAACTCGCAGAATTTATTGCAAATGCGCTGGCTTCCAATAATCCCGCCAGCCTGGCCGCCGAAGTCTCCCAATTTCGCTCCAGGTTCAATACGTTGCAGTACATCATCGCGGACTGAGGATGCGACGCCGGTTCGCTTGAATCTTCGGCTTGGGGCCACGTATTTGGCGGTGATGGAGCAAACTCTGATCCCAGCCGAGGCCGCCACCCCAAAGGTCCGCCAATGGCTTTATGCCATGGCGTTACTCGTGTTCTGCATGGTGATTGTCGGTGGTGCCACCCGCCTGACTGACAGTGGCTTGTCGATCACCGAATGGCGCCCCCTCTTGGGGGCAATTCCGCCGCTGAACGAAGCAGATTGGCTGGCCGCCTTCGAAAAATACCAGCTCATCCCCGAATACCAGATCCAAAACCGGGGCATGGCGCTGTCTGACTTCAAATTCATCTATTGGTGGGAGTGGGCCCATCGCTTCTTGGGCCGGTTTATTGGCGTGGCCTTCGCCGTCCCGCTAATCTATTTCACGCTCACGCGCCGGATTGAACGGAATCTATGGCCGAGGCTCCTTGCACTTTTTATTCTCGGCGGTGCCCAAGGCGCGCTGGGCTGGTACATGGTGGCCTCTGGACTCGTCGATCGCGTCGACGTCAGCCAATATCGTCTCGCCGCCCACCTCACACTCGCCGCATTGATTTTCGCCGCAATAATCTGGATTGCTCTCGGCGTGGGCCGGAAACGTCAATACTCTTCAACTTCCGATGATTGGTTTGCCGTTCTCATCGCAGTTCTCACCTTTCTGCAAATTGCCGCCGGCGGTTTTGTAGCGGGGCTTGACGCGGGGCAGGGCCATGCCACCTGGCCAAAGATGGACGGCCAATGGATTCCCTCCGGCCTTTGGGCAATGGAACCGGGCTGGAGGAATATGTTTGAGAACGCCACGACCGTGCAATTCAACCACCGCGTTCTGGCTTATGTCCTGCTGCTCGCAACTGTCATTCACGCCTGGCGGAGCTTTACCCTGCCAGCCATGATTCTGGCCTATGCCGTGTTCACCCAAGCCAGCTTGGGTATTTTGACATTGCTCCTGCACGTGCCGCTGGGCGCAGCCCTCGTCCACCAGGCCGGAGCCATGATCGTGCTGGCCCTCGCCATGTGGAACCTTCACACGCGGCTTGTCATCCGATCGCCTGATCCAAATCCGCTATGATGTCGGCCACGTCTTCAATGCCGATTGAGAGCCGCACGACATCCGGTCCAGCCCCTGCCTTCTTCAATTGATCGGGCGTGAGCTGGCTGTGAGTTGTCGAGGCGGGGTGGATGATGAGCGAGCGCGTGTCGCCGACATTGGCGAGATGCGACAGCAGTTTCACCGATGACACGACCTTGACGCCTGCCTCATAACCACCCTTGAGGCCGAAGGTGAATACTGCACCTGCACCCTTGGGTGTGTATTTCTTGTGAAGCGCGTGATGGGCGTCGCTTGGCAGGCCGGCATAGATGACCCACGCGACTTTCGGATTCTGCGAAAGCCACTCCGCCACTTTGAGCGCATTGTCGCAGTGGCGCTGCATGCGCAGTCCCAACGTTTCCATGCCGGTGAGAATGTAAAAGGCATTTTGCGGGGAAATGGCCGGACCCAGATCGCGAAGCCCGAGGACCCGGCAGGTGATCGCAAAGGCCATGCTGCCGAAAGTCTCGTAGAATTTCATGCCGTGATAGGAGTCATTGGGTTCCGACAGCAGCGGATACCGTCCACCCTTTGACCAGTCAAAATTGCCGCCATCCACAATGGCGCCGCCCATGGAATTGCCGTGGCCACCCATGAATTTTGTCAGCGAATGGACCACGATGTTGGCGCCATGCTCAATCGGCTTGCACAGATAAGGCGTGGCCAGCGTGTTATCGACAATGAGCGGAACGCCGGCGCGCTTGGCAATTTTCGCAACCGCCGCAATGTCCGTAATGCGTCCGCCCGGATTGGCGATGGATTCAATGAAAATGGCTTTCGTCTTGGGCGACAGGGCCTTCTCGATCGAGTTCATGTCCTCCGCATCGGCCCACACCACATGCCAGCCGAAGGACTTGAAGGAATGGTTGAACTGGTTGATGGACCCGCCATAGAGCTGGCGCACTGCCACGAATTCATCGCCGGGCTGCATGATCGTGTGGAACACCACCATCTGCGCCGCATGGCCCGAAGCCAGTGCCAGGGCCGCGGTACCGCCTTCCAATGCCGCGATCTTTGCCTCAAGAACACCCTGCGTCGGATTCATGATGCGGGTGTAGATGTTGCCAAAGGCCCGCAGCGCAAACAAATCCGCTGCGTGTTTCACGTCATTGAAAACATAGGCCGTGGTTTGGTAGATGGGCGTGACCCTGGCACCCGTTGAGGGATCGGGTGCCGCGCCGGCGTGAATGGCTAGGGTATCGAATCCAGCTGGCTGGTCAGTCATGCTACTCTCCTGTGTTTATGTGAAGATGAACCTATCGCTTGGTGGGTATACACGCCAAGCCCCAAGCTCTGCATTTTTCCGCTCTCGTGCATGCTGCTGCCTGCGTGAGGAAATGATGCCTGAATTGCCGCCAACCCAGGCCCATTCGCCGGATTGCTTGCCATACTCCATTTTGGGGCAACGGTTCATGACAACTTTCAGCCCAGCCGCTTCCGCCCGCACTGCAGCTTCATCATTGCGAACCGATAGTTGCATCCAAATGACCGATGGCTTCGGAATTAAAGTCAAAGCTTCATCGACAATCGGCCCGGCCGCTTTCGAATTTCTGAAGATGTCGACCATGTCGATGGCCCGGGGAATATCCTTCAGCGTCCCGTAAACCGTTTTGTCCAGCAGTGTTTGCCCGGCCAGTCCCGGGTTGACCGGTATGACATCATAGCCCTTGGACAAGAGATACTGCATCACCAGATAAGAAGGGCGCACCACGTTGCTGGACGCGCCCACCAGCGCTATCACCTTGACGCTGTGCAGGATTCCCACGGATGTAATCTGCCGGATAGCTGTCATGATTCATGGCAATTGAATGTGCCCATGTGCATCGATCGGCATGAAGGGATTAAAGGCAACCTCCCAAAGATGCCCTTCCGGGTCGGCGAAATAGCCGGAATAGCCGCCCCAAAAAACCTTCTGCGCATTCTTGGTGATTGTGGCGCCCGCAGTTTTTGCGTGCGCCATAATGCGATCAACCTCTTCTTCACTGGGTGCATTCCACGCCACGCCAACCCCGCGAAATGCAGGCACCGGGCCCGCCTTGACGCCCGCGTCCTCGGCCAGAGCATGATAGCCAAACAGGGCGACAACAATTCCATTGGCATCGAAGAACGTTACGTCAGGATTGCTGGCGCTTGACGCAACCAATCCCAGCCGTTCATAGAACGCCCGCATTACACCCATGTCGACAACGCCAAGGGTCACAAAATTGATGCGGGGATTCAAAGGCCCTGTTCCCACTCTGGTTTTCTTTTCTGGATAAACGCGCCGATGCCTTCATGGGCGTCTGCCAGAAGCAGATTGTCAGCCATCACCTGTGCCATGTAAGCGTAGGCTTCCGCCACCGGCATATCGGCTTGGCGGTCAAAAGCCTGCTTGCCAACCTTGATCGCCGCGCCCGATTTCGATGCAATCTTTTGAGCAAGCTCCTGTGTCAC
This sequence comes from uncultured Alphaproteobacteria bacterium, assembly GCA_963810045.1. Lineage (GTDB taxonomy): Bacteria > Pseudomonadota > Alphaproteobacteria > Rhizobiales > Aestuariivirgaceae > Aestuariivirga. The sequence goes on from CAWELV010000008.1 coordinate 299,545, forward strand.
AGCTTTAAGTTCATTGTGCGAGGTGACGCGGTTGACCAGTCCAATGCGGAGAGCTTCGGAAGCAGGGATGACATCACCCGTAAGCAGCATTTCCATGGCGTGCTTGCGGGTAACGGTGCGCGACAGCGCAACCATGGGAGTGGAACAGAAAAGCCCGATGTTGACGCCCGGCGTGCAAAATGTCGCCCGGTCGGTGGCAATCGCCAAATCACAACTGGCCACCAGCTGGCATCCCGCAGCACTGGCCAGTCCATCAACTTCGGCAATGACAGGGCAGGGGCTGTTGGTGATGGCAAGCATCAAGTCGGCGCATTTGTCGAACAGATCCTTGAAGAAACGGCGGCCCTCATCTGCATCAGTGCGGTGCGCGGTAATTTCCTTCAGGTTATGTCCCGAACTGAAGGCCGGCCCATTGGCTGACAGAATGATTACGCGCGCCTCTGCCCCACTGATGGCGGAGTGCAGCTCCTTGATCATCATTTCGGAAAGGCTGTTGCGGGTGGCGGGATCATTGAGCGTCAAACGCAATATGCCATCGCTCAAGTCGCGCAGAACTAATTCACTCATTCTTCTTCAGTTTCCAGCAGTTTCAATTTCTCAGCATAGGCTGGATTGTCGATCATCTCCTGCACGATTTTGTGATTGTTCTCCGAGGGGATCAGCGCGTTGAGAGAGGTGATAATCCGATCCTTCATGTCCTGTGCCAGTTCCGTGTCCTTTTCTACTTCTTCGATCTGCTGTTTGATGTCCGTCGATTGATCGTCGATTATGTTTGAGTAAGCAGCACCTACCGTCGTAATGGCAAGATTCCATTCTGTCACATTGGAAAAACCGGCCGCCTTGATATCGGCCTCAAAGGCCTTGCCGAGTGGATCGCGGTCGACAAAATCCTGCAGGCTGTCAAAGTTCTCAAGCGCTGCATCCTTGTACTTGTCCTTCACAATGACATAGGCATCGACTGCTTTTCGAGCGGTTTCCGGGGTGAGTTCAACCATCTGGACAATCGGGATTTCACCGATGCTCACTTCGTCTTCAGGCGGTGTTTCTCCGTCGGTCGGTTGGGTGGGGTCTGGCTCCGTAAGGTCTTCAACGTCGGCAGGGGGTGCTTGCTCGCCATGCCGGGTCGCTGGCCGCCAGATTCGGCCACATGCCCCGATCGAAGGAATGAGTGTCGTAGGAGTTTGCCTCAGGCTGTACGGCGGCCAACGCAGGAAATGTCCCCGTCAGCGCGAGTGCAGCCCAGAAAGCGCTTAAAAACCCTGCAAAACGCGTCATCGTTCTCCCCGGTCGGAGGTCTTTTCTCATGTTACCAAGGACATCCCGTGCATATCATTAGCAGCATTCGCGGATAATTTGGAGGAAAACAGTATTCTATAGGTAATATAATACCACATCGAAAATATTCATATTTTTATGGGGTAATCATTGACTTCACACGGCACGCTCCCCTAATCACCGCCCAACCGAAATGGCTGCAGGCTTCCTGTGCCATTTCATTTGAAATCAACAACCCAGAGAAACAACATGAGCACCTATTCGGCGAAAGCCAAGGACATCGTGAAAAATTGGGTGCTGATCGACGCAGAAGGACTGGTTGTCGGCCGCCTGGCCACCATCATTGCCAATCGCCTGCGCGGCAAGCACAAGCCAACCTTCACGCCCTCGATGGACTGTGGCGATAACATCATCGTCATCAACTGCGAAAAGATCGCCTTCAGCGGCGCCAAGCGCAAGGACAAGACCTATTACTGGCACACGGGCTTCCCCGGCGGCATCAAGGAGCGCAAGGCGCACCAGATTCTTGACGGCAAGTTCCCCGAGCGGGTTCTCGAAGCGGCTGTGAAGCGCATGCTTCCCGGTGCTTCCCTCAAGCGCCAGCAAATGACCAATCTGCGGATTTACAGCGGTTCGGCCCATCCCCATGAAGCCCAGAACCCGGTCAAGCTCGATATTAAAGCCATGAACCCCAAGAACGTATTGAGAGGCTAAGCGTCATGCCAGAACAAACGACACTCTCGGACCTGGGCGCTGCCATGGGAATGGCGGTTGCCGCAAATGCGACTGCTCCCGTTGCTCCCGCCAAGCCAAAGGTTGATGCCAAGGGCCGCGCCTATGCAACCGGCCGTCGCAAGAACGCCATTGCCCGCGTCTGGATCAAGCGCGGCACCGGCAAGGTGACCGTGAATGGCAAGGTCATTGAAGCATACTTCGCCCGCCCGGTTCTGCGGATGCTGGTTCAGCAGCCGATGATTGCGGTTAATCGCAATACCCAGATGGACGTTGAATGCACCGTTGTCGGTGGCGGTCTGTCAGGCCAGGCCGGCGCCGTGCGCCATGGCATTTCCCGCGCCCTCACCCATTTTGAGCCGGACCTTCGTCCGGCCCTCAAAAAGGGCGGCTTCCTCACCCGTGACAGCCGCGCCGTTGAACGCAAGAAATACGGCAAGGCCAAGGCCCGCCGCAGCTTCCAGTTCTCGAAGCGCTAAGACAGATCTTTTATCCAACAAAAAAGGCCGGAGAAAACTCCGGCCTTTTTCTTTGCAGGGAAGAAAAAGGAAAGCCCGGGCAGGGGAGACCGGGCCTTCCGAGCAAGCCCGCCATTGCGGGGGAGGGGAAAACAGGCTCGCTTCTGCATCTAGAAATAGGAATGATTGGGCAAATTGCGAGTCCCCCTGGATTACATTTTCGTGATCAAAATTACTCTGATATTACACGGACATAGCTGCCGGGGGCGTCTTCCAGGGCCTCTAGCTTGCCGTCGCCGGGAATGGGGGCGGAGACTTTTGCGCCCGATCTGGTCGTGATCCAGTCCGCCCAATCAGGCCACCAGGACCCCTCATGTTCCGTGGCTGTCCTGAGCCAGTTTTCCAAGTTTTCGGCGGCAGCGTCATTGGTCCAATACTTGTATTTCCGCGCCTCCGGCGGGTTCACCACACCGGCGATATGGCCTGAACCGGAAACCACTAGTTTGGTTTCGCCGCCTAAGAACTGGCCAACGTTGAAAACCGACGGCAGCGGTGCAATGTGATCGTCCCGCGCCGCCAGATTATAGACCGGCACCTTAACCTTCTTGAGATCGATGCGGACATTGTCCAGAACCATCTTGCCCTGCGCCAGCTTGTTGGCCAGATAGCACTCGCGCAAATAGAAGGAATGGACTCCGGCAGGCATCCGGGTGGAATCCGCGTTCCAATAAAGCAGGTCAAACGGCGTGGGTTCCTTGCCCAGCATGTAGTTGTTGATCACGTTGGACCAGATAAGGTCGTTGGAGCGCAACAGGTTGAAGGCATCGGCCATGCGCGATCCCGCAAGATAGCCCTTCTCCTCCATGCGCTGTTCAATCCACTTCACCTGCTCGTCATCAACATAGACACGCAGGTCGCCCGCCTTTTCAAAATCAATCTGGGTGGTGAAAAATGTCGCGGCATTGACCCGGTTGTCATTCTTGGCGGCCATGTAGCCAAGTGCGGCCGCAACCATGGTGCCGCCGATGCAGTAGCCAATGGTGTTGATCTTCTCGGCTCCGGTCGCATCCTGCACGGCCTGCACCGCTTCCAGAAAACCTTCACGCATGTAATCGCTGAAACTTTTGCGCCCCTGCTTTTCATCCGCATTCACCCATGAAACCATAAAAACCGTCAGGCCCTGCTCGGTTGCCCAGCGCACGAATGACTTCTTGGGATTGAGGTCAAGAATATAGAACTTGTTGATCCATGGCGGAACAATGAGCAGGGGGATTTCGTAGGTGCGCTGGACCGACGGGGAATACTGGATGAGTTCGAAGGTGTCGTTGCGGAACACGACCTTGCCCGGCGTCATGGCAATGTTCTTGCCGATTTCAAACGCCGTTGTGTCGCTCTGTTTGATGCGCAGCCTTCCGTCCGGCGATGCCATGTCCTGTTCGAGATGTTTCAGGCCTTCGATGAGGTTGGCCCCGTTGCTGGCCAGCGTGGCACGCAGGATCTCTGGATTTGAAACCGGAAAATTGGAAGGCGAAAGCGCATTGAGAATTTGTTCCACATAGAATTTCGCCTTCTGGCGCGTGTGGTCGTCCAGTCCCTCGGCATTCCTCACGAAGTCCTGCGCCCAGTTGGCCGAGATCAGGTAGAACTGCTTGAGAAAATCAAAAACCGTGTTTTCCTGCCAGTCCTTGTCCTTGAAACGCTTGTCATTGCGCGCCGGGCTGGCCAGGGGTTCGGTGGGCGTGCCAAGCGCCTTCGACCAGGCATTCTGCCAAAGCTGGCTGTAGCTGTTCCACAGTTGGGTCTGGGCTTCCATCAGCTTCTGCGGCTGGGCCAAATAGGCCTGGGCCACGGCATCAAGCGTCTTGGTGACCTGATCAATGGGGGTGACCTGGGTTTCCGCCTCCTTCTTTGCCAGTTCCGGGCGCTCGGCGATCTGCCGGGCAATGTGCGCTGCTTGCTCAAAAACCCGCGCCAGATTCTGGGCGAGTTGGACAGGGTCCGTCAGCTTGAAGTCGCCCGGCTTCTGGGGGCTGGAATCGCTCATCTATCCTGTCTTTCCATCGCGTCCCGGCAGTTTAGTGGCGCGCGCCTGGAACGCCAACAATAAACGGCCTTTCTTGCAAATTCATGTCTGCCTAGGCATAAGACAAACCACCCTTAACCTGAAAGCCCCGGCGGACAATATGACTAACGCTTTGCGTCTCGGAATAGCTGGCCTCGGCAACGTGGGCGTGGGCGTGCTCGATATCGTTAAGAAGCACGGCGCCCTGCTGGCCGACCGGGCCGGCATGCCGATCAAGGTGACGGCCGTTGCCGCCCGCAACAGGGCAAAGGACCGTGGCCATGACCTTTCGGGGTTCGCTTGGCACGACGATCCCGTGGCACTTGCCAGGTCTTTGGATATCGATGTCTTCGTCGAACTGATCGGCGGCGAGGGCAACCCGGCAAAATCAGCCGTGGAGGCCGCCATTGCCGCCGGCAAGCACGTCATTACCGCCAACAAGGCCCTGCTGGCTCATCATGGTGCCGCACTGGCGCGGGCCGCCGAGGCCAAGGGCGTTGCCCTTAATTTCGAGGCCTCCGTGGCCGGCGGCATTCCCATCATCAAGGCCCTGCGAGAGGGCTTGATCGGCAACCGCGTCAGCAAGCTTTTCGGCATCATGAACGGCACCTGCAATTACATCCTCACCAAAATGGCCAATGAGGGCCGGGGCTTCGCCGATGTTCTGAAGGAGGCGCAGAACTCTGGGTTATGCCGAGGCTGACCCAACCTTCGATATCGGTGGCTTTGACACGGCCCATAAACTTGCGGTGGTGACCTCGCTGGCTTTCGGCACCGAAGTGAACCTGAACGCCATCGAGATCGAAGGCATTGAGGCCATCACCCTGGATGACATCCGCAATGCCAGCGACATGGGCTACAAGATCAAGCTGCTCGGTGTCGCCATCGCCCATGCCGAGGGCATTGAGCAGCGCGTCAATCCCACTCTTGTTCCCAAGGGTGCGCCCGTTTCGGACACCGATGGCGTGTTCAACGCCATCGTCGTGAAGGGGGATTTCGTCGGCGATCTCATGCTGGAAGGTCGCGGTGCCGGCGCCCATCCCACCGCTTCTGCTGTATTGTCCGATGTCGTCGATATCGCCCGCGGCAACCGGCGCCCGGCCTTCGGCATTCCCGCTGCCAAACTCAAGCCTTACAAACAATCGCCGAAAAAAGCCCACGAGGGCGGATACTACGTGGCCCTTGAACTGATCGACCGCCCGGGTGCCGTGGCCTCCATTGCGCAAATTCTGGCCGATGAAAAAATCTCGATCGAAAGCATCGTCCAGCGCGGCCGGCAGGACAAGGAAACCAAACGCGCCACCGCGACCTTCATTCTCATCACCCATGATACGATTGAGACATCCATTCGCACCGCGATCTCGCAAATTGAAAAAGATGGCCATGTCGCGTCAAAGCCGCGCGTCATCCGCATTGAGCGGCTGTGACGAACCGCAATTTTCTTGATGTACAGCGTTCAATAAGCGGCAGGCGCTGGACCCCGCGCCTGCAGGATGAACGCCTGGCCCAGGCAATTGCCGAGCGCCACGAACTGCCGGAAATCCTTGGCCGCGTCATGGCGGCGCGCGGCGTTGGGCTGGACGAAGCGGAAGCCTTTCTCAATCCAACAATCCGAAGCCTCATGCCGCAACCCTCCGCCCTGAAGGATATGGAGAAGGGCGCGGAGCGTCTGGCGGAAGCCATCATCGCTCAAACCCGCATCGGCATCATCAGCGACTATGATGTCGACGGCGTTTCCTCTGCTGCAATCTTCCAATTGTTTCTCCGCGCCGTCGGATCGGATGCAATTATCCGTGTGCCGGACCGCCTGACCGAAGGCTATGGTCCCAGTGAACATGCGGTGAAGCTCTTGAAGGAGCAGGGCTGCGACCTGCTGCTCACCTTGGATTGCGGCGTCCTGGCCCACGATCCCTTGGCCCATGCGGCAGAACTCGGCATGGAAACCATTATCGTTGACCATCACCAGGCAGGTGAAATTCTCCCCGAGGCCCACGCCGTGATCAATCCCAACCGGCAGGATGACATTTCCGGTTTCGGTTATCTCTGTGCCGCCGGCGTGGTGATGATCCTCGTGGCCACCGTGAATAAACTATTGCGCGCCAAAGGCTGGTATTCAGCCGCGCGGCCCGAACCAAACATGCTGCAGTGGCTGGAACTTGTGGCCCTCGCCACCGTCTGTGATGTCGTGCCGCTGAAGGGCCTGAACCGTGCCTATGTCACCCAGGGCCTGAAGATCATGTCGCGCCGCGAAAATCTTGGCCTTGCCATGTTGAGTGATATTGCCCGCCTCAAGCGCAGCCCTGATGTCTATGCCCTGGGCTTTGTGCTCGGCCCCAGGCTCAATGCGGCCGGCCGCATTGGCCATGCGGACTTGGCGTTGGAACTTCTCACCACGCGGGACAAGGGCAGGGCCAATCAACTGGCCCAGGAACTGGAGCTGCTTAACCGCCAGCGTCAGGGCATCGAAATGCGCGTCGTGGATGCAGCCGCCATCCAGGCTGAGGCAGCGCTCGGCCAGGAACAACGCAGTTCGGTTATTGTGGTGACCAATGATGGCTGGCATCCCGGCGTTGTGGGGCTGGCCGCCGCACGCCTCAAGGAGCGCTATCAACTGCCGAGCTTTGTTCTCTCCAGCAATCCGAAAACCGGTTTCGCCAGCGGTTCCGGCCGCTCGATCGCCGGCGTCGATATCGGCAGTGCTATTCGTGTCGCTCTCGAAGCCGGCGTGATTGTGAAGGGCGGCGGCCACGCGATGGCGGCGGGCATTACCGTTGAAATTACCAAACTTGTGGAGTTCAGAAGCTTTCTGGAAGAAAAGCTTGCCGCCGCCGTTTCAAGCGTCGCCGAAAACACGCTGCTCATCGATGGCGCGCTGACGGCGTCGGGCGCAACCCTTGAGCTGATTGAGTTGCTGGAACAGGCAGGGCCCTATGGCTCGGCCCATCCCGCCCCCGTGTTCGCCTTTCCCGCCCACAAGGTGGTTTATGCGGACCCGGCGGGAAGCGATCATATCCGTTGCACCTTGGCGTCCGCCGATGGCACCCGAATCAAGGCCATTGCCTTCCGCGCCATGGCCACCGAACTCGGCGAAACGCTCCTGACCGAACGTAAATTGCCCCTGCATTTCGCTGGCCGTTTAACCATCGATGAATGGGGCGCACAGCGCGTTCCGTCGCTGCAAATCGAGGATATAGCCCATGTTTTGTAAGGCTTGCCAGACTGAAATAACCTCTTTATAGACGCGCCGCACAGTGCGCCCTTCGTCTATCGGTTAGGACGACAGCCTTTCACGTTGTAAAGACGGGTTCGACTCCCGTAGGGCGCGCCATTGTTTCAAAATCAGGTATCTGTATTTTATACCAGCGGGTAACTCGGATGGTTGAAAATGACGGTGCCCAAGCGCGGTACCCAACTCGGTACCCAACAGCGCGGCACTATTGTTCGCCAGGACATTAGCCAATCCTCCAACGCTTGCTCGGCTTTTTGGCACTGGTGTGGGAGGCCAAGGAGGACCGTTAGATGATGCTTTCCATTATTCAGGCGGAGTTTTAGGCATGGCCGATCATAGCTCCGATCTGGCCAGTGCACTAACCTACATGAGGGTCTTGGCCATTCAGTCGAGCTGATTGGTCCTTCAGCAGCGCAGGGACAATGGAACAAATCACTCAATTGCTCGTTTAAATGCTTCACAGCCATGCCCATGATAGTGAAGCAACGGCTGCTATCGGGGGTGGGAAGAACGCAAATGAGACCGTTACCTGTCAAGGTATTTAGTGAGAGTGTCATACGAACTGCGGGAAACCAGGATTTGGTGAATGGCCTGGTAATGTTCCTGGCTGTTTGCGCAATCCTATATTATGGCCAGCAAATCCTTATTCCCATTGTACTGGCGATTTTGCTGTCATTGCTCTTGGCGCCCTGCGTGAGGGCGCTCCAGAAACTCAGGGTTCCGAAATCAGCGGCCATCATCAGCGTGGTGCTTATCGCATTTGCACTGTTGTTTGCCATGACGGCCGTCCTTGCCACCAGCCTGACAAATCTCGCTGGCGACCTGCCGCGCTACGAGAGCAACCTGCGTGAAAAGGCGCGCAGCCTGAAGTTTGCCACCTCAGGCGGCGATACTATCGAGAAAGCCGCAAATGTGCTCAAGGACCTGCGGACGGAACTTCAGCAGCCGCAGCAATCATCTCTCACGAACAATGCTTCGAACAGGCCAATTCCCGTTGAAATTCGCGAGCCAAATTTTGGCCCGCTGGATCAGGTCATATCTGCGGTGGCCATGCTGATCCATCCCCTGACGCAACTCGGCATCGTCATCCTCATGGTGGTGCTCATTCTGTTCAATCGGGAGGACTTGCGGAACCGGCTTGTCCGTTTGGCGGGCACCGGAGACATCCACCGGACAACCATTGCCCTTGATGAAGCCGGCGACCGTTTGAGTTCGCTGTTTACGACTCAACTCCTCATCAACGGCCTGACCGGAGCTTTCATCGGCGTTGCCCTGGCAGTCATTGGCATACCTGGGGCAATTTTATGGGGCGTGCTCACCGCCGTCATGCGCTTTGTCCCCTATGTCGGCGTCTTCATGTCAGCCGTGTTTCCCATTATCATCGCGGCAGCAATCGGCGATGGCTGGACCTTGGCCCTTATGGCGGCCGGGATCATTTTGCTGGTCGAGATCACGGTCGGTCAGGTTCTTGGAGCCTCTGTTCTTTGGCAAGATGACCGGGCTATCGACTTTTGCCATCGTCGCCTCGGCGGCGTTCTGGGCCACGCTTTGGGGTCCAATTGGATTGATTCTTGCAACGCCATTGACGGTTGGCTTGCTGGTGATCGGGCGCAACATCGAATCCTTGAAATTCTTTGATGTCTTGCTGGGCAGCGAGGCGGTGCTGACCCCAGATCATGTGTTCTATCAACGGCTTCTGGCATCTGATCCCATTGAAGCGGCCGAACAGGCGGATGTCTTTCTCAAGGAAGACCGGCTCGACGATTTCCTGGATGAAGTTGCGGTTCCCGCCCTGATGCTTGCCAACTATGATCACATGCGCGGCGTGCTTTCCACCGAGCGCCTGACAGTCATTGCCAATTCATTTTCCGAAACGCTTGATGAAATATGGGTGGACGGCGACAGTGCTGCCGAAAAAGATGTGCCCGTGCTCCTCATCTCCGCCCATGGCCCTCTCAATTTCGCGGCAACACTGGCATTTTCGGCGCTCATGAAAACAAGAGGAGTGCGCCATCAAATGCTCCCGGAAGAAGTGATCACGCCCGGCAAGTTTCCTGAGATCGACATGACCAATGTCGAGTTTGTCTGCCTGTGCTATTTGACGGCGCCAAGCGAAGCCAAGCACAACTATGTGCTGCGGCGGATTTCTCCACTGGTGAAAGAAGCGCGCGTAATTAGTGTGGCCTGGTCAGGATCGGCGGATCGTGTGACAGGTGCAAAGCCCGGCAAATGCGGTTTCATTGCTTCCTACGATATCAGCCAAGTTGACTGAACCCGACAGTATTGGGAATCAGGCTATGGCAGAGGCGTTGGCGACTTGATGGTTTGCCGACTCATTTTTCTCTCGACATTGATGATGCAAACGCATTCCACTGTCCTTCAAAGGTAATTTTCAAGCGTGACCCTCAGGATCGAGTATCCTAGAATAAATCGATACTAACAGCCTTGCGGTTGCGTCGTTCCGCTGCTACATCAGTGCTACCTAGACAATTCTTATCCGATTGATTTTGTTTTGTTTATTTGCATTATTGCCACCTCCCGTAGGGCGCGCCATTTTCTCCATCCCGGAGACCTCTCTTGACACATGATTTCATCACTCGCCATCTGGCTGAGAAACCCGATGCGATCGCTCCCGATGGTTCAGAAGTTCGCCTGCTGGCCGCAACCCAGCGCGGCTCGATGGCGCATTTTGAATTGCCGCCGGGAAAAGTTTCCGCCGCCGTTGCCCACCACACCGTTGAAGAGGTCTGGTTCTTTACCAGCGGGCAGGGACGCCTGTGGCGCAAGACAAAAAACGCCGAGGAGACGATTGATGTCCACCCCGGCGTTTCGATTTCAATTCCCGTCGGCTGCCATTTCCAGTTCCGCTGTGATGGCGATGAACCGCTTGAGGCCGTAGGCGTCACCATGCCGCCATGGCCCGGCATGGACGAGGCCTTTGCGGTCACCGGAATTTGGAAACCTTCCGTCTGACTTACCAGCTTCCGACATTTGGCATGCTCTTCCAGGGTTCGGCCACGGGCAGATAGCCTTCGCCCTTCTGCAGGATTTCAATTGAAATGCCGTCGGGCGTCTTGATGAAGGCCATGCGGCCTTCGCGCGGCGGACGGTTGATGGTCACTCCTTGCGCCATCAGCTTGGCGCAATAGTCGTAAACATTGTCGACCTCGATTGCCAGGTGGCCAAAGTTCCGGCCACCCGTATAAACTTCCGGATCCCAGTTATAGGTGAGCTCGACCGGCGCATCAGGACTCTCCGGCGCTGCAACAAACACCAGCGTATATCTTCCCTTTTCATTGACGTGCCTGCGTTGTTCCACAAATCCAAGCTTGTTGATGAAAAAATCCAGGGATTCGTCCAGGTTGGCGACTCGGATCATGGTATGCAGATATTTCATGGAAACCTCATGGGTTGGAGTGAGCCTGAGCCGGCATGTTTAGCGTTGCCGTGGGCAAAAGTCCGCAACGAATCACTTACAAGGCGGCGCCAGTTTTACCAATTTTTCCGTCTGGCAATAAAAATCTGAAGTTTCGAGCCCGGCAAGCAGAATCAAAACCCGATTCGATTCGCGGGAGCGAGCGCAAAGTGAGAAAAATCGAAATTCTCGCGATATCTCAACGTCATACCGAATTTTTTCGCCGCAGTCGACGTTATCAGCAGATGCAGCAATGCCACAGTCGGAGATTTCCATCGTGCTTTGCGTTAATCGCACTGTACAAATCTTTAAGATGTGATCAAAACTTGGTCCTGTGGCACGCAGAGGCAAGGCTGTCACGTGAAGATGGGGTGGGTGAAACATGGCGGTGAGTGTCACCTCTACTACTGATGCAGTAGTTGGGCTCGAACAAGGCGCAGAGCCCAACGTACAGATTATCCAGATCGATGGCCTGGTAAAGTGGTTCGACGTGGGCCGCGGCTATGGCTTTATCATTCCCAATAACGGCATGCCGGACATTCTGTTGCATTTGAGCTGCCTGAAACGTGATGGTTTTGAAGCGCCACTCGAAGGCGCGCGCGTGACCTGTGAAGTCGTTGCCCGCCAGAAGGGCTATCAATGCCTGCGCGTTCTCTCGGTTGATCTTTCGACCGCCATTCATCCCGTTGAGCGCAAGTCCCGCACCCACAATACGGTGGTGGCGTCTACCGGCTGGGTCCGGGCAAAGGTAAAATGGTTCAACCGGGCCCGCGGCTTTGGTTTTGTATCCGAAGGTGAAGGCAAGCCTGATGTGTTTGTCCACATGGAAACCCTGCGCAAGACGGCGATTGCCGAACTTGTGCCGGACCAGTGGGTTTATGTGAAATTCGGCGAGGGTCCAAAGGGCAATATGGCCGCCGAAATCCGCCTGAGTCTTGAGGGTGGACCGCCCCATACGAACTAGGCTAAATTCTCCCTATCTGTTGCGTATGAGGAGAGCCGATGAAACAGGTCATCTTGATTTTCTTGGCCTGCTTTCTATGGTTGGCCGGGTCGTCGGCGGCCTTTCCCGAAAACGCCCAGATTTCAAAGCTCGAGCCGATCACTGTCGCGAGCGCCAATTCTGCCACCCTGTTTACGGCCGAGATCGCTGACACGGAGGAACTGCGCACCCGCGGCCTGATGTTCAGGCATTTCCTCCCTGAAGACAAAGCCATGCTCTTTGACTATCAAAAGCCGCGCCCCGTGGCCATGTGGATGAAAAACACCAACATTTCTCTCGACATGCTGTTTATTCGCGAAGACGGCACCATCGCCGCCATTGCCCAGGATACGGTGCCCCAGTCGCTTGATACGATCAGTGTCCAGGAGCCCGTCCGGGGCGTTCTGGAATTGGCTGCAGGCACCGTCAAAAGACTGGGTTTGCGGCCGAATGACCGGGTTTATCACCGTATTTTCAGGACTGTTGAGGACTAGCTTGCTCTCGCCAAGGTTTTCTCTATAAGCAGCGCTTCAGAGTACAAAAGTCTGAAATGTCGGGGCGTAGCGCAGTCTGGTAGCGCACCTGCCTTGGGCGCAGGGGGTCGCGAGTTCGAATCCCGCCGCCCCGACCATTCAGGAATTTGGATGTGATGAGGGCAGGACGGACATGGTTGCACGCATCTACAAGCCTTCCCGCAGCGCCATGCAGTCGGGCAAGGGCAATTCAGAGAGCTGGCTGCTCGAATTTGAATCCGACGCGCCGCGAACCACCGATCCTCTGATGGGCTGGACCTCTTCCGGCGATACACGCCAGCAATTGAAGCTCAGCTTTGAAACCAAGGAACTGGCGATTGCCTACGCGACGAAAAATGGCCTGGCCTATATCGTGGCGCCCGAACCTCCCGTGCGTATGCATAAGAAGTCCTATTCTGATAACTTCAAATGGGGCCGTTCCGACAACTGGACCCACTAAGTGTCTAACGTACGACCTCGTAGCTCAGTTGGACTAGAGCAAGTGCCTTCTAAGCACTAGGTCGCTGGTTCGAATCCAGCCGAGGTCGCCAATTTTTTCAAAGAGTAGTCAATGCAGGAGAAGTACGCCGTATGGGTACGATAGGCCTGCGATAGTTCTGACATCATGCACCATTTTTGCCACAAATCCCGTTAAGCTCGTGACCGATCGCATCAAGGTCGTGATCGCAGGATTGGTCGCATGAGCTTGCACTGCTACGCGAGATATAAATCATCAGCCGTCGAGTGGATGGGCGACGTGCCAGAGCACTGGAACGTGCTCAGTGTTAGGCATCTAATAACGTCAATCTACGCAGCGTGTGGGCGGAACAGGAGAGACCCATGAGAAAAGTGATCGTCGGCGCGTTCGTTTCGATGGATGGTGTGATGCAGGCCCCCGGCGGGCCGGAAGAAGACCCGACAGGCGGCTTCAAGTTCGGCGGCTGGGTCGCCCCGCTGGCGGACGATCCGGTGTTCGGCGAGGAAATCGGCAAGTTGTTCGGCGAGCCGTTCGACCTGCTGCTCGGGCGGCGCACTTACGATATCTTCGCGGCACACTGGCCCTATGCCGAAGGCGGGCCGTATGACGACATCGCCAGGACGTTCAACCGCATCACCAAGTACGTGGCGACGCGCAAAGGCGTGGACCTGACCTGGAAAGGCTCGGTGGCGCTGCGCGACGCCGCCAGGGATGTCGCAAAACTGAAACAGGAAGACGGCCCGGCTCTCGTCACGCAAGGCAGCACCGAGCTTGTGCATGCTTTGCTCGCCGCGGGCCTCGTCGACGAGATTCGCACGTTCACGTTTCCCTTGGTGTTGGGCAAGGGCAAGCGCCTGTTCGGCGACGACAGTCAGCCGCGCGCGTTCAAACTGACGCATAGCGCCGTCTCGCCGAACGGCCTCATCGCCGCGACCTACATGCGCGATGGCGAGGTAAAGACGGCCACCGTTGGCGGCGCGAACGAACCCTCCGCAGCCGAGCTGGCGCGTCGCGAGAAGCTGAAGCGCGAGGGTTAGCCCAACCTGAACTGTGGGCCCGCTTTGCTCGTCGACCGGCCAAGAGAAGGGACAAATGGGGAATAACGCCGGCAGTTTTGTGGAACTTTCTTCCCACGCTTCGGTTTTATGACGTATGGCAAAAGGAGAATTTCGATGGCCCACACCAAAGAACGTTTACTGCAGTGGCTTCGTGATGCCCACGCGATGGAAAAGCAATCTGAACAAATGCTGTCGGGATTGGCAGGTCGCATTAAGTCGTATCCCCAGCTGAAACAGAAGATCGAAGACCATGAGCGCCAGACCCGTGACCAGGCGCTGCGTATTCAGGGCTGTATTGAGCGGCTCGACGGGGATACATCTTTGTTAAAGGACGCCGCTGCGAAGTTCCTTGCGGTGGGCCAGGGTTTCTCCGGACTTTTTGTTGGTGACGAAGTCATCAAGGGTTCGCTCGCCAGTTACACGTTCGAGCATATGGAAATTGCCTCCTATGAAATTCTAATTGCGGCGGCTGGGGAGTTTGGCGACGCAAAGACCGTCAAGGTTTGCGAGGAGATTTTAGCGGAGGAAGAAGAAATGGCGGAATGGCTGCTGGAAAATATCGAGCCAGTTACCAGGGAATATCTCAATAGAGAGGAAAAAGACTTGGCCGAGGCCAAGCGCTGAGCCGCCCCCTTTGCTCATGGCATGAGCAATAAAGCGGTGCATAACCTCGTCCATGAATTGAAATCATAATTTCAATTGGGCAACGTCTCAGAAGCAGCAGGTGCGGATTTCCTGCCGGCGGCCTTCAATTTTCTGAGAAGTTTCGAGACGTGGCGGACGTACCCAAAATCAACAGTCATACCTTCGCGGCATTTCGCGCCCAGGCCGAACGCTGCTTTCTTCATGCGCAACTCGCACTCGATCATGACACCAAATTGCGCTGGATGTCCCTGGGCGAAACCTGGCTGGCGTTTGCCGACAAGCTTGGAATGCGATGGCCAATGCCCGTATCCGAACCATTGAAAAGCACTCTCTCTCACACCTACCACTGAGAAACTGGACCTTTACGGCGTAACAAAATCCCCGCATTTCGGCGCCGGCAGCGTCCCCCATGGCATGATCGGAACCGTGGAGGTTGAGTTCTGCGGGCTGCCCTCAATGATCTTGTCTGTGTAAGCCAGGTACACCAGAACATTTCGCTTGGCATCGCAGCCGCGCACGATTTGCATTTTCTTGAAGAATAGTGAGCGGCGCTGGCGGTAGATTTCTTCGCCCTGGGCGAACTTGGCTTTAAGCGTCACCGGCCCCACCTGGCGGCAGGCCAGTGATGTTTCCGAACGTTCTTCCGCAAATCCGGCCCAGCCGGACCATCCGCCAATTTCGGGCACTGTGAAATAGCAGGCGACTCCCTCAACCTGGGGATCATCAATGACATAGGTCGCAAGCTTCGCATCGGGCGACAGCAAACGCCACACGGTGGTCTTTTTGAAGATCAGTTCCGGATCATCGGAGGCTTGCGCGAAGCTTGTGACGGTGAGCGCCAGAAGCCCTGAAATCAATATGAAAAAGCGAAAAAATGACTGCATCCCAATCTCCTTTAGAGATCATAGATAGGAATTATATCCGTCAGTTCAAGAAGATTTTTTGAGGCGGTCAAACCCTTGTTTTAAATCATCAATCAGATCTTCAGGGTTTTCAAGGCCGATATGGAAGCGCAGGCATGGGCCTTGCGCTGTCCATGTGGTGGCAGTCCTCACCGGTTTGAAAGGAACAGCGAGGCTCTCGAATCCGCCCCAGCTGAAACCCATGCCGAACAAATTCAATCCGTCAAGCATGGCGGCGACAGATTGGTCGGGGGCTGGCTTCAGTACGACCGAAAACAACCCTGAAGCGCCGGTAAAATCGCGCTTCCAGATCTCGTGGCCTGAAGCGTTGCTCAGGGCAGGGTACAAGACACTTTCAACCTCGTTTCGCCCGCGCAGCCACTCCGCCACTGCCATGGCGTTGCGCATGTGCCGCTCAAGCCGCACGCTCATGGTGCGCAGTCCCCGCAGCGCCAGATACATGTCATCGGGACCGGCGAATTGCCCCATCGTCTCATATGTTTGTTTGAATTGTCCCCAGGTTTTTTCATTGCAAACCGTGGATCCCAGCATCGCGTCTGAATGCCCCACGATATATTTGGTGGCCGCCTGAACAGAAACATCGCATCCATGCGCAAAAGCGTTGAAAAAAAATCCGCCCGACCACGTGTTATCCAAAATCACAATACAGTTCGCAGCATGTGCAACTTCGGCGATCGTCGGAATGTCCTGCACCTCCATGGTCTGCGACCCTGGGCTTTCGCAATAAACAACTTTGGTATTGGCGCGGATCAGGCCGGCGATGCCGCGCCCGATCAGTGGATCATAGTAGGTCGTCTCAATTCCCAATCCCTTCAGCACGGAATCGCAGAGTTGGCGCACCGGATGATAGGCCGTATCCGGTCATGAGCACATGGTCGCCCGTTTTAAGGAAGGCCAGCAGAGTAGTCGTGACGGCCGCAAGCCCTGAGGATGAAATCTTGCAGTCATGGCCGCCTTCCAGCGCCGCAATGGCCGTTTCAACCGCCCGCGATGTGGGCGTGCCTCTGCCGTCCATAGGTATAGGGCTGGTCGCGTTCATGAAGCGCTTTGACCGTTGGGAAGGTGATGGTGGAGGCGTGGTAAACTGCAGGATTGACGATCCCGTGTTCCGCATATTCCCGGCCCGCCACAATAAGTCTGGTTTCGGGCATCAATGAATTGAGATCAGGCTTCTTTTTTGACATTTCCACGTCCTGTCGGGTTAAAATGCCAATCTACATGCCAAGACAGGCAAGAGAAAGCAAATGCGCGACATGTCTCCCCTGCAACGCCTGCTCCTGAAGGCCATCCGCTATGCCAGCCTTGGAGCGGCGATATTGCTTCTCGGCTTTCTGATTCTGGCGCTGTGGCAGAAGGTTGGAACCGGTCTGACAACGCAGGACTATGGTTTTGTGGGAATCGTGGGTTTGATGCTTCTGGGTGCGGTCTGGCTGTTCCGCGCCATCGGCCGTGAAATGGACAATCCCGGGGCTTGAACCGGAGCCTCCAAACCAGTACCAAGGCCGCGAAAATAACGGGTGAAATTTATGAATTCGGAAAAGCGCGTGGCGGCATCAAAGGACTGGATCAAGGGGGCAACCGGTGATTGGGAAATCATCATTGGCCTTGAAGTCCATGCCCAGGTCACCTCAAAATCCAAGCTCTTTTCCGGTTCATCGGCCGAATTTGGCGGCGAACCCAATGACCACGTCTCGCTAGTTGATGCGGCCATGCCCGGCATGTTGCCGGTCATTAACGAATTCTGCGTGGAGCAGGCCGTGCGCACCGGCCTTGGCCTAAAAGCCAAGATCAACAATTATTCGATCTTCGACCGGAAGAACTATTTCTATCCCGATCTGCCGCAGGGCTACCAGATTTCCCAGTACAAGCAGCCCATCGTTGGCGAAGGCGTCGTTACCATTGATCTTGATGACGGCAAGACAGTTGATGTGGGAATTGAACGGCTGCATTTGGAACAGGACGCCGGCAAATCCATTCACGACCAGCATCCCAGCATGAGCTTCGTTGATCTCAACCGCTCCGGCTGCGCGCTGATGGAGATTGTCTCGAAGCCCGATATGCGCTCCTCCGACGAGGCGCGCGCCTATGTCACGAAGCTGCGCCAGATCATGCGTTACCTCGGCACCTGTGATGGCAACATGGAGCAGGGCTCGCTCCGCGCCGATGTCAATGTGTCCGTGCGCAAGCCCGGCGACAAATTTGGCACGCGCTGCGAAATCAAGAATGTGAATTCGGTCCGCTTCATGGGCCAGGCCATTGAATTCGAAGCCCGCCGCCAGATTGGCATTCTGGAGGATGGCGGCAAGATTCATCAGGAAACCCGGCTTTACGACCCCAAGAAAGGCGAAACCCGCTCCATGCGCTCCAAGGAAGAGGCCCACGACTATCGCTATTTCCCCGATCCCGATTTGCTGCCCCTCGAATTCACCGATGATTGGGTGGCGGCGATCAAGAAGAGCTTGCCGGAATTGCCCGATGAAAAGCGCAACCGCTTCGTGAGCGCCTATGGCCTGTCAGCCTATGATGCTAGCGTGCTTAGCGCCGAGCGGGCCTCGTCGGACTTCTTTGAAGCAACGGCCAAGGGCAGGGACGGCAAGATCGCCGCAAACTGGGTGATCAACGAGCTCTTTGGCCGCTTGAACAAGGAGGGCAAAACCATTGAAACCACTCCGGTTTCGGCCCGCCAGCTCGGCGAGATCATGGATCTCATAACATCTGGAACGATATCCGGAAAAATCGCCAAAGATGTTTTCGAGATCATCTGGACCGAGGGTGGCTCGCCGTCTGAAATTGTCGAAAGCCGTGGCCTGAAACAGGTGACCGATAGCGGTGCCATTGAAAAGGCCGTGAACGAGATAATTGCCCAGAATCCCGACAAAATTGCCGCTGTTTTGGCCAAACCCTCCATGCTGGGCTGGTTTGTGGGCCAGGTCATGAAATCGACCGGCGGCAAGGCAAATCCCCAGACCGTTAACGATTTGCTCCGCCAAAAACTTGGAATTAACTAAGTAAATTCAGCCTCTTAGATAGTATTTCCGTTTCCGAATATTTTCCGCTATAGTCCGTGTGCAGATTTGTTATGCAAGTGGGACAAGCGAGGATATTCCGATGGCTAAATCAGCCAAGAAAGCGGCTAAAAAGGCTGTTGCCAAAAAAAAGCCAGTAAAATCAAAGCCTAAGAAGTCTGTTAAAGTGGCAACCGCCAGCGGCGACAAGCAGCGCTTTACCCTCCATGGCACCATGACCTCCGGTCCGTCCTATACGGTGGGACTCATGCTGTCCCTGTGCCGCCATCCCTTTTCCTATATTCACATCAATCTCCGTGAAGGCCAGCACAAGCAGCCCGACTATCTGGTGAAAAACCGCTATGGCCAGGTGCCGGCTCTCCGCGATGGCCAGCTCTTCCTGGTCCAGTCCGCGGCGATCCTGGAGCACCTGTCGAGTCCCTCCATAAGTTTGATGGCAAGACTCCGGTTGAAAAAATCCGGGTGCGCGAATGGCTTTTCTGGGAGTGGGACAAGCTTTCCGTGCCATTGTTGCGTTTGCGGGCCCGCAATCGCGGCTTTCGCCAGTTCGGCGATGAAGTCCGCACCATGTATGACACCGAAGCCAAGGCGGCGCTGGCGGTCATGGAACACGAATTGGCGAAGTCCGAATGGATTGTTGGCAAGAAAGCCAACCATCGCCGACATCGGCATTTTTGCCATCGTGCGCTATGCGCCTGAGGCCATGATCGATCTCACGCCTTATCCCAATATCGTGCGCATGGAAAAAACGTATTGAAGCTATGCCTGGTTTTGGTACACCGGAACAGATTCTGCCGATGGAGAGCAGACTTCTCTGATTCCGAACGAAGGCATTCCTTGTGGACGAAATAAAGAAAAAGACGTTCGTGCGCAAAGATGCGCTTGAAGCTGAAGCTGCCGCCAAAAGAAAACGTAGACGCCCCAAAGGCTATCTCGGCTGCATACTGGGCCTGAGCATCGGTATTGCGGGCCTGGCTGCGGCGCGTCTTGGCCACCTTTGGGTAGGCTTTGACATATTTTCTCAATTCACGCCGCAGTTCATGTTCTTGATACTGGCATTCGCCATTGGGTTGTTCGCGCCCCATGGAAAGGTGTTGACCGCCTCTGTACTGCTCGTTGTGTTGGTGGCCGGCTACAGCATGTGGCCCTATTACGTCAGCTCGAAACCTTCAGTACTCAGCACTGTCAAGGAAGGCGAACGCGAAATCCGCATCGCAAGCTACAATACATGGCTCAAAAATGACAAAGTCGAGGAAGTCAAAGCCGAGATCAAAAGACTGGATGCTGATGTCATGGTTCTCGTTGAACTCGGCCCCAACAAGCTGGGACTTTTTGACCAACTGCGTTCACAATATCCTTATCAGGCCAAATGCTCAGACCCGACCCATTGCAACTTTGGAATTCTCTCGAAATATCCCCTGACAAAAATCGGCGACCGGATGCTTTGGAAGGGTCCTCCCTATATCCGGGTGTCTCTCGGCCCTGAATTTGGAGGTCTTTCGATCTATGGCGTGCATACCACCCGCTTTCCTCACTCCCGCGCGCAGCTTGAGCAGATGAGAGCATTAGCTACTGAATTGGGCGCGATCACGGGTCACCGCATTATCATGGGCGACTTCAATGCCACGCCCTATTCACGCGTGATACAGACCTTTGCCAGCCAGGGAAATTTCCTGCGCCTGACCAACCTGCCAACTTGGCCAGCCCGCACTGGCATGCCACAAATAGCGATTGACCACATCTTTGTGACCCCCGGCATTCGCCAATTGGAAAGCCAGGGCATTGGTAATGGGGCGGGGTCAGATCATTTTCCAATCTACATGAAACTCGCCGTTCCGG
>CAWELV010000009.1:0-15729 GCA_963810045.1 uncultured Alphaproteobacteria bacterium
CAAAGGTGAGGGGTGCCACTACGGGAGAAGCTCGATGCGAAGGTCGAATTTCCCGCGCACCAGCAGCGGGGCGATGTCGCCGTCGATCCGGCCAAGGCGGATCAGTCCGCTGGAGTAGCGATAGTCTTCATAGAAGAAAGCCAGGTTTCCCCACGGCACGAAGTAGGCGAGGTCCCCCGGCCGCTCGTTGTCAAAGGGGCCGCTGCCGTCTTCGGTCAGCTTGCGGGGCAGGTAGGCGATTTTCTCATTCGTCGAGTAATTGTCGATCGTGAGATCGAGCGGCAGCATGGAAGCGAAATCGCGCGCCGACGGGTTATCGTAGAGCGTAGCGGTCATGCTCGCCCCATTGAATTCGATGCGTATTTTCATGCTGGGTTCGTCCTGACCAGGCACTGCATCCTGCGCCGTCTGCCCGATTGCAAGTTGCGTCATCAGCGCGCTCGCGACGATTCCTGCAAGGGCCACTCGACGGCTCAGGGAGGTGTGCTGAGATTTCATGTCACAATACTCGATCGACTGCGCATCACTCTCTCACAGCAGTTTGTCTGGCGTGATCGGCAATTCTCGGATGCGCTTTCCCGTGGCGTGGAAGATGGCGTTCGCAATTGCCGGCGCGACGCCCACCATGGCGATTTCGCCGACGCCCTTCACGCCGAGCGGATTTACGTGCGGGTCGTGCTCCTCTACGAAGATCACGTCCATCACCGGCGGGGCGTCGGCGTGTACAGGCACCGCATACTCGGCAAAGTTAGCGTTGGAGACCCGCCCGTTTCGGCTGTCCACCACGGAATGCTCCATGAGCGCCATGCCGATGCCGCCGATCATGCCGCCGATGCACTGACTGCGCGCCAACTTCGGGTTGACGACGCGGCCGGCCCCGTAGGCGCCGACGATGCGACGTACGCGCGTTTCTCCGAGATCCGGGTCGACGGCAACTTCCACGAATACAGCTCCGAAGGCGTGCATCGAGAAGCGTTGCGACTCATCGCCGGGTGTTATGTCCACCAAGGCCTCGATAGGTTTACCGTGGCGACGCATGGCTTCTGAAAGATCATTGGCGCCACCGAGGGCGAGCGCCTCCTCGCGTACCTTGCGGCAGGCGGCCTGCACGGCGCTGCCGACGCTCGCCATGGTCAGTGAGCCGCCGTGCACAGGCGCCCTCGGCAGCCGGGTGTCGCCCAGAGAAAACTTCACCCGCTCGATCGGGAGACCAAGAGTTTCTGCGGCAACTTGGGTCATGGACGTCCAAGTGCCCGGCCCCATATCACTCGCCGCGCTCATCACCTCGGCGGTGCCGTCCGGCAACAAACGGGCCATGGCGGAAGCTGGTGCATAGTTCATTGGGTAAGTTGCGCTCGCCATGCCCCAACCGATCAGCCACCGTCCATCGCGCATCGAGCGAGGCTCGGGGCTGCGGCGGCTCCAGCCGAAGCGCTCGGCAGCAGCCCGGTAGCATTCCTTTGTCGAGCGACTTGAAAACGGCAGATTCTTGAACTCGTCCTGCTCGGGCTCGTTGCGCAGCCGCAACTCCACGGGATCGATGTTGAGCGCTGCGGCGAGCTCGTCTACGGCGGATTCTAGCGCGAAAATTCCGCTCGATTCGCCAGGGGCCCGCATATAGGTCGGCGTGTGCACGCTCATGGGAGCGAGGCGATGGCGCGTGTAGACGTTCGGGCAGGAATGCAGGAACCGGGTTGCGTTGAGGAGCCCCTCCGTGAATTCCTCGTAGGTAGAAGTCTCCTGGTATCCGTCGTGCATAATAGCGCCAAGGCGGCCATCTCTCGATGCGCCGAGGGCGACGCGCTGGACGGTATGAGGCCGGAAGCCGACGCTGTAGTACATGTCGCGCCGAGACAACATAAGCTTGACTGGCCGCCCAGCGACCTGGGCGCCGAGCGCCGCCAGCGTCACATGGGGCCAGGTGCGAAGCGACGAGCCGAAGGCGCCGCCGACAAAGGGCGAGACGACACGAACGTTCTCTGCCGGAATACCAAACACGGCAGCAATCTCATCCGCCGTGTTGTGCACCCACTGCGTCTTGTCCCAAAGCGTCAATCGATCGCCATCCCAGGCGGCAATGGTGGCATGCAACTCGATCGGATTGTGGTTTTCGCGCGGGATCACATAAGTCTGGTCGATCTTGGCCTCGGCGGCTGCAAGCGCTCCTTCGGGGTCGCCGCGCCGCGTCTCCGCTGGCTGTGTCAGCGGAACCGGCTCGGCGCGGGCAATGTCGGTAATCGCGGTTTCGGGCGCGTAGGTGACACGCACCAGCATCGCCGCGTGGATCGCCTGTTCGAGCCCATCGGCGATCACAAGTGCGATCGGCTGGCCTTGATGGTTCACCCGATCGTCCTGAAGCACGTGCAGACGCTCACCGGTGGCTGGGTCGGGGGCCCCTTTGTGCGCGCGGTAGGCGAGCTTCGGCGCGTTGAGGTGTGTCAAAACGGCTATAACGCCAGGCACCTGTTGCGAAGCCGAACTGTCAATCGAAGCAATTTGGCCATTCGCCACAGTGCTCCGCACGACAGCGCCGTGAGCCAGATCCGGCGCCTCGAACTCGGCGGCGTAAGTGGCGGCGCCAGTGACCTTCCGCCGACCATCGACGCGGCTGACGGGCTGTCCAATGAAAGCGATAGTCATGCGCGAGCTCCTGCGGTTTCGACAGCACGCACGATGGCGCGCTGCATGAGTTCGATCTTGAAGTCGTTGTGCCCGCGCCCCTGCGCACCCTCCGTGGCGAGTGCCGCCGCCTGTCGGAGCGCTTCCGGCTCGAGGCTGGCTCCGGCCAGGGCTGCCTCGACGCGGGGCACGCGCCAAGGCCTGGTTCCGACCCCGCCGAGGGCGACGCGCGCTTGCTGGATGCGAGCGCCATCCATCTCCAACGCCACGGCGGCCGAGACGACCGCGAACTCGAAGGAGGCCCGGTCCCGCACCTTGAGGTAATGGGAGTGTCGCGCCGCCTTATTGGCCGGCACTGTGATGGCGGCGATCAACTCGCCCGGTTCGAGCACTGTTTCGATGTGCGGAGTGGCATCGGGCAGATGGTGGAAGTCGGCGAGCGACACGGATCGGTTGCCACCTGCCCCGAGCACCTCGACGGCTGCGTCTAGCGCGACCAGTGCCACCGCAAGGTCCGATGGGTTGGTCGCAATACAGTTGTCGCTCGTGCCGAGCACGGCGTGCCAGCGATTCTCACCGCCTATTGCGGCGCAGCCGGAACCGGGTGCGCGCTTGTTGCAGGCAGCATAGCCAACATCGCGAAAATAGGGGCAGCGTGTGCGCTGCAGGAGATTGCCACCCATGGTCGCCTGGTTACGTACCTGAGGGCTTGCCGAATTCAGCAGCGCCTCGGAGATGAGGGGAAACTGCTCGACGACCGCGGGATGAGCGGCCACTTCCGCCATCGTGGCGGCAGCGCCGAGCCGGAGGCCCTGTGGTCCAACTTCGATTTGATTGTCGAGTAGGCCCGCGAGGCTGACCAAACGCTCAGGCCGGCGCACATATTCCTGCAAAAGCTGCACCATATCGGTGCCGCCAGCGATGTATTCGAAGGAAGCGTCGTTGCGACCCGCCTGGGCGCGCAAGGCGAGAGCGGCGGTTAGGTCTTTCGGGCGTTCGAGAGCAAAGGGATGCATGGCTTATCCTCCCTGCACTGGACTGGCGCGAGCCGCGTCCTGGATCGCCACCACAATGTGGTCGTAGGCTCCGCAGCGGCACAGGTTGCCGCTCATCCAGTCGCGGATCTCCTCCGGCGAGCCGGCATGGCCCTCTGCAATGCAGGCGACGCCGGACATGATCTGTCCAGACGTGCAGTAGCCGCACTGGAACGCGTCTCGCTCAATGAAGGCGGCTTGTAGCGGGTGGAGTTGCTCACCTCCCGCCAGGCCCTCGATAGTCGTGATCTCGCTTCCTTCCACAAGGGCAGCGAGCGAAAGACACGATTTCACGCGCTTGCCGTCCATCAGAACCGTGCACGCGCCGCACTGGCCGAGGCCGCAACCCTTCTTCGAGCCCGTAAAATTCAGATGCTCGCGCAGTGCATCAAGCAGCGTGGTGCGCGGATCGAGCGACAACTGATGCCCCGTTCCGTTGACGCGCAGCGTAACTTCAAGTGGCGCGAGTGCCGCTTCAGAACTTTGCGCCACCGCCGGTGACGTGACACCAGGGATGAGTTGCCCTCCCACAAGAGCAGCGCCCGTCACCGCTGTACCTGCCAGCAGCTCTCGTCGTGTCACATCATATTTAGTCATCATCGGGGCCTCGTCAGCTTGAAAGTTCCGGCACCGCTCTTCTCCTGTGAGTAAGCACTGCGCCACTGAACAATAATTTATACCGTGGTGCCGTCACGACTAGATGCTATAATCCGCAAGAGCTTATAAGTAGGACTGATAAATGCAGCGCGGAAATTTGGAAGATCTCCGGGCCCTTATCGCCGTTGGGCACGAGCGAAGTTTCACGAAAGCGGCAGCGAAGCTAGGCGTCTCGCAATCAGCGTTGAGCCAGACGGTCCGTCAACTCGAAACGCGCATTGGCGTTCGGCTTCTGATGCGCACGACGCGCAGCGTTTCACTGACCGAAGCGGGCGAACATCTGGTGCGCTCCGTGGCCCCGCGCTTTGAGGAGATCGAGGCCGAGCTCGCTGCAGTGAGCGAGCTTAGGGAAAAGCCTGCCGGCACCATTCGGATTACGGCGACGGAATATTCCACCCAAGCGATCCTCATGCCGAAACTTGCAAAGCTTCTCCGCGAGTATCCCGACATCAAAATCGAGATCATCATCGACTACGGCCTCACCGACATCGTCACGGAGCGCTTTGACGCGGGCGTGCGAAGCGGTGAGCAGGTGGCGAAGGATATGATCGCCGTCCGCATAAGTCCGGATGTGCGGATGGCAGTGGTGGGCGCGCCATCCTACTTCAGGACCCGGCCTGAACCGAAGAAGCCGCAGGAGCTGATCGCGCACAATTGCATAAACTTGCGCCTGCCGACGCACGGGAACGTATACGCCTGGGAATTCGAGAAAGGCAGTCGAGAACTAAAGGTTCGGGTCGATGGCCAGTTGACCTTCAACGCCACGTCGCAACTTCTGAACGCCGCACTCTTGGGACACGGCCTGGCCTACGTGCCCGAAGGCATGGTGCAGACGCATATTGACAAACGCCGTCTCAAGCGCGTGCTTGCGGACTGGTGCCTGCCATATTCGGGTTACCACCTTTTCTATCCGAGTCGCCGTCAATCGTCCGCGGCCTTCGCTCTACTGGTCGATGCGCTGCGCCACCGGAGCTAGTGTCCCTCTAGCAAGTGAACCCGGGTGTAGCTCCAGCTGACCGCCTTGGCCACGGCAATCGCTGGAGGACTAATTCATTTGTCCGACCGGTGCCCTTCGCCAGCTATATCCCCCTCAATCATTTGGGAGAGGAGAACCCACTTAACCCTTGGCCAATTGATTGTGCTTGCGGGCCATGAAGCCCTTGGCGGTTTCGACGGCGACTGCCGCATCGCGGCAATAGGCATCGGCGCCAATGGCCTTGGCAAATTCCTCGTTAAGCGGAGCGCCGCCCACGAGCACGACGTAATCGTCGCGCATGCCTTTTTCCTTCATCGTGTCGATCACCACCTTCATATAGGGCATGGTGGTGGTGAGCAGCGCCGACATGCCGAGAATGTCCGGGCCGTGCTCTTCGATGGCGCCCAGATACTTCTCGACGGAATTATTGATGCCGAGGTCGATAACCTCAAAGCCAGCGCCTTCCATCATCATGCCGACGAGGTTCTTGCCGATGTCGTGGATGTCGCCCTTCACGGTGCCGATCACCATCTTGCCGAGGCGCGGCGCGCCGGTGGCGATGAGCAGCGGGCGGAGGATGAACATGCCGGCCTTCATGGAGTTGGCGGCCAGGAGCACTTCCGGCACGAACAGAATGCCATCGCGGAAATCGATGCCGACGATGCGCATGCCTTCAACGAGGGCTTCGGTCAGAACCTTGTAAGGCGCCCAGCCGCGGCCCAGCAGAATGTGCACGGCGGACTCAACCTCTTCCTTGAGGCCATCATAGAGGTCGTCATGGACCTGCAGAACCAGATCCTCATCACTGAGGGTGTTCAGATCAAGCTCGCCTGCATCGCTCATGGGGGACTCCGAAGGTGTAAATATCAAACAGGATAGAGGGAATGCCTTGCCTTACGCTGTCATCACGCGACATTCACATGCCGGAAAGCGACGGTTGAAGCAAGCGGAAATGGCAGCTATTGGTAGCGCCCCCAACAGCGTTTTTCCCGGAAAGTTTTGACGTGGCCCCTTCCCTCGACATCGCACGCGTTCGCATGCAATTTCCTGCCTTGGCCTTGAAGGATGGGGGACAGGCGCGGGTTTACTTTGACAATCCGGCGGGAACCCAGGTTCCGCAGCAGGTCATTGACCGCACGGTTGAAACACTTGCCACAAAAAACGCCAATCTTGGCGGATATTTCAGCACGACGAAGCAGGCGGATGAACTGGTGAATCTGGCTCATCAGGCGTGCGCTGATTTCTACAATGCCCGGAGCGCTTCCGAAATCGTCTTCGGGCAGAACATGACAACGCTCACGCTTCATATGTCGCGCTGCCTTGGCCGCAAATTCAAGCGCGGCGATGAGATCGTCCTGTCGCGCATGGACCATGATGCCAACATTGCGCCGTGGCTGCTGCTGGCCGAAGACCTGGGCCTTGTGGTGCGCTGGATGGATTTCGATCCGGAGACCTACGAATTCCCGGAGGATGCGCTGCGCAAGGTGCTTTCCGACAAGACACGGCTTGTGGCTTTGGGCCTTGCTTCCAATTGCACCGGAACGGTCAATGACGTGAAGGCCTTTGCCAGGGAGGCCAAGGCTGCGGGCGCGCTGGTCTATGTGGATGCGGTGCAGTTTGCGCCACACTACGCCATTGATGTGCAGGATCTGGGGGTGGATGTGCTGGTGTCGTCTTCCTACAAGTGGTTCGGGCCGCACATGGGCGTGCTGTGGGCGCGCGAAGAATTGCTCAAGGAAACGTTCAGCTACAAGGTGCGGCCTGCCGGCGATGACCTGCCCCACAAATTTGAAACTGGCACCCTGAGCCATGAGGGCATGGCGGGCTGCCTGGGCGCCATCGAATATCTCGAGCAATTCGGCCGGGGCGAGACGCGGGCGAAACGCATTTCCAGCGCCTGGGACAGGCTTGTGGCTTACGAACACAAACTCACCTTGCAGCTGATTGATGGTTTGCGCGCAGTGAAAGGCCTGACCATTCGCGGGCTCACTTCGGCCAACGCCCTGCACCGCCGGGTGCCCACGGTTTCCTTCACGCTTGAGGGCTCACCATCCCGACGCTCTCGCCAAGGGCTTTGCGGCGGAGAACATGTTTGTCTGGTCCGGCCACAACTACGCCATCGAGCCGGTGGGCCGCATGGGACTGCTGGACAAGGGCGGCGTTTTGCGCGTGGGGCTGGCGCACTACAATACGGCTGCGGAAGTTGACAGTTTCCTCTCCAGCCTAACCCGCATCATCAAGAACTAGGACCCAGCATATGGTTTTCAAAATCGCCGTCGTCGGGCTTGGCAAGATCGCAACGGACCAGCACCTGCCCTGCATCGCCAAAAATGCGGATTTCAAACTGGTTGCGGGTGTCAGCCGCCACGCCAATCTGGACAATGTTCCGTGTTTTGAATCGCTTGGCGATCTTATTTCAAGCGGCATGGCAATTGATGCGGTGGCTTTGTGCACGCCGCCATCGGTGCGCCTTGCCATGGCGCGGCAGGCCCTTGATGCGGGCTATCACGTGCTGATCGAAAAACCGCCAACGCCCACGCTCGGCGAAATGTTCGCCATGATCGACTATGCCAAGGCCAAAACCCGCGTGCTCTATGCCGCCTGGCATTCGCGCTATAACCAGGCTGTCGATGAAGCCAAGCGACGGCTGGCGGGAAAGCGCGTTTCAAAAATGAAGATCACCTGGCGCGAGGATGTGAAGCGCTGGCATCCCGGCCAGGAGTGGATCTGGGAGCCCGGCGGCTTCGGCGTGTTCGACCCCGGCATCAATGCCCTTTCCATTGTCACCAAGATTTTGCCCGAGCCGATTTTCGTGGAGCAGGCCACAATCGAGGTGCCCGCCAACAAGGCCACGCCGATTGCCGCACAAATCCGTTTCAAGCGGGGTGACGGCGCCAAGGCTGAGCTTTCTGCCGACTTCGATTGGCGGCAGCAGGGCGCGCAGACCTGGGAAATCGAGATCGCCACCACCGATGGCATGGCGCTTGATCTCAAGAAGGGCGGAAGCATTCTCGAGGTCGACGGCAAGCTGATCATGCAAGCGCCGCTGGAAGAATATGAAATGATCTACGCGCGCTTTGCGGAGCTCTTGCGCAGCGGAAAATCCGACACGGACGCAACCCCGCTGCAACTCGTCTGCGACTGCTTCATGCTGGGCAGGCCGGTCACAACAGCAGAATTTGCCTGACGATGGTTTCGGATGCGGCGACGCTTCCCGAGACATCCACCTTCTTCCAGCGGATTTCACCTGGCTGATAGCCGAGCTGCTTTTCGACAACGGCCGCATCCGCATCCGAGGCATCACCTCTGCGCCCTGTGACGCGCGATTTGAGAATGGCAGGTGCTGCCGTAAGCCACAGGCCGGTAAAACGCGCATTGGTGCCTTCAGCCAGTTCTCTCCGCCGCCTCGCGCTCCTCTTCGCGGGCAAATACCGCATCGAGAATTACGGAATGGCCCGCCTTCAAAGCTGCCTTGGCGCGCTGGAAAATTGCCCGATAGGTTGCCTCTGAAGCAGCAGGTGAATAGGATTCAGGCGGCAGATGCACAGTTTCATCCACCCCGGCGAGAACCTTTCGCTCGACATCGCTGCGGACATGAAGAGCGCCCGGTGCCAAGCCGATGTCATGGGCCAGCCGTGCCGCAAGCGTTGACTTGCCGCTTCCCGACAGCCCGCCGACGCAGATAAGCCTGGGCTGGAGCGGCTTCAGCCACGCCAGGCTCGCACGGAAATATTCAAGCGCCTCTTTCCGCTGTTTGGCAGATGCATCCGCCTTCAACTCATGGGCGAGATCGGCGGTAACGAGTGCCCGAACCCCCGCTCTGGTAGCCAGGAACAGCGGCAATGCCGCAAGGCCCGACAGGTCTTCCTCGACGCGGCGCAAATGCAAATAGCGGTTAAAGACGAGGTTTGCCACCCGTTGCTCGCCCCGGCGCCCGAGATCCATCAGCAGAAAAGCGAGATCGTAGAGCACATCGACTGTTGCAATTTTCTCGCTGAATTCGATGGCGTCAAAAAGTACGGGCTTGCCTTCGAGCAAAACGATGTTGCCGCAATGCATGTCGCCATGGCAGCGGCGCACGAGGCCTTGGGCGCTTCGCTGATCGAGGAGCGGACCTAACCTTGTCAAATGTTGTTGATAAACAGCCTGGAATTCGCGGGCCTCGTCTACCGGAAAGATATCGGGCGAGTCGGCAAATGCTTTCGAGAGTTGCGCGCCCAGCCCCTTCATGATTTCGCTGCCCGGCGTTTCACGCCGCGGCGCTATAACATGGGAATCCGCAACCATGCGGGCGAGCTCTATTGCCGTTGCATCGGTAATGCCGCCGGTTTGCGATGAAAAAAGGTCCTCTTGCTCAAAACGATTCATAACCAGGACCGGTTCACCGAGGATTTCGTCCGTGCGCAGATAGATCGAAGGGGCAAAAGCACGGTTGATTTGCAGTTCTTGCTCAAGCACTGCCCTCCGTTTCTCGATGGTGGAAAAATCGAGATAAGGCAGTTTCACTGGTTTCTTCATCTTGAAGGCGCGATCACCAACAAGAAACACATGGGCGGCGTGAGTCTCCATGTGTTCGACGGGCTGTCCGTCGAAGCCCCACGTCTCGCCTCGCATGAATTGCGGATTGAACATGCCTGTAAACTAGCACAGCCGCCTGGATGGTTATAGGAGGCTGGTCCCATTAACGTCACGGAGATTCCGGCATGCGCCGGAATGACGAGCTTGGGAATTTTAATTTCCCCGGCGGCGTTCGCGCTTGGCCGCACCTTCGGCGGCGGTGTCGATGCCTTTGGCAAGGACTGAGACGGGGCCGAGGCGCTGTTCCACGAGTTCAATCGAGGGGCGCGCGCCCTTGGTGTAGCTTTCGAGGGATTTCCGCATGGCCGCCAGATGCTCCGGTGATGTGCCGCAGCAGCCGCCGATGATCCTGGCGCCGGAGTCCAACGCAATGCGGGCGTAGTCGGCCATCAGTTCCGGGGTTCCGGTGTAGTGGATGTGGCCTTCTTTGTATTGCGGGATTCCGCAATTGCCCTTGGCCACGATGGCCGCATCGGGGCGTGCTTCGCTGATGCCAAGCACGGTTGCCACCAGTTCCGATGCGCCGACGCCGCAGTTCGCGCCGATTGCCACGGGCTGCGTTCCGAGAGAGGCGGTCAATGCGCCGAATGCCTTGGGCGTGATGCCCATCATGGTGCGGCCGTTGGTGTCAAAGCTCATGGTTGTGACGATGGGCAGGCCCGCTTTGGCGGCTCCTTCGACGGCGGCGCGCAATTCTTCCTCGGAGGACATGGTTTCAATCCAGAGCACGTCAACGCCGCCCTCTTTCAGGGCCATGGCCTGTTCCTCAAAAGCGGAGACACCTTCCTCATGGGGCATGGTGCCAACGGGCATGAAGATTTCGCCGGTGGGGCCGATGGAACCGCCGACATAAACGGGGCGGCCAGCGCTATCTGCTTCGGCCCGGGCATGGGCAGCGGCGGCCATGTTGATCTCGCGCACCCGGTCCTGCTCGTTATGCAGCTTCAGGCGGTGGCGGTTTCCGCCAAAGGTATTGGTGAGAATGATATCGGCGCCCGCCGCAATGAATTGGCGGTGGAGCTGGCGCACCCGTTCCGGATGCTCGAAATTCCACATCTCCGGCGCATCACCCGACACCAGGCCCATCTGGAAGTAATTGGTGCCGGTGGCGCCGTCGGCCAGAAGCCACGGGCGGGAATTGAGCGCTTCGGTGAAAGTCGGTCGGGTCATGGGAGCCTCAGGAAATGGATATAAAGAAGTCTTTATATGATTTCAGAGGGCTTTGCAAAGCCCATTTCCCCCATATCAGGCGGGAATATCGACGGCAATCCGCAGGATTGAGACCTCGGCGCGACGGTGGATTTTCACCTTTATCGCCTCCGGCTTCACCAGCATGTGGCGGGCAATGGCATCGATGATATCTTCCTTGAGCGCGCTCATCTTGTTTGAGTTGCGCGGCGTACCGCGCTCATGGGCGAGAAGCACCTGCAGGCGCTCGCGGGCCACGGGCGCGGTTGCCGGCAGCGGATCGCTACGCTTGAACAGGCCGAAAAAATTCATGCCGCCCTCCCGCCGAAGATCCGGCCCAGCAGATTGAAGCGTTCAAGCGGAACATTGATCGCAAGATTGTCACCCATCAGCCGGCGCGCCGCGTCGTTATAGGCGCGGGCCGGGGCCGAGAGCGGATTGGCCAGGGTCACGGGCTGGCCAAGGTTCGAGGCGCGCAAGACCTGTTCGCTTTCCGGAATGATGCCGAGCAGCGGCACCGAGAGGATATCGAGCACGTCATCTTTCTTCAGCATTTCACCCCGCGCGGCGCGGGCCTGGTCATAGCGAGTGATAAGCAGATGTTTTTCGACGCGCTCGCCCTTCACTGCCTTTTCGGTCTTGGCATCGAGCAGCCCGATGATGCGATCGGAATCGCGCACCGAGGAAACTTCCGGATTGGTGATGATGATCGCCGCATCCGCATGGCGCATGGCCATCATGGCACCGCGCTCAATGCCGGCCGGGCTGTCGCAGATCACCCAATCGAACAGGGTGCGCAGTTCCTTGATGATGCGGGCCAGGCCCTTTTCGCTGAGCGCATCCTTGTCGCGGGTTTGCGAGGCGGGCAGCAGCGCCAGGTTTTCAAGGCGCTTGTCGCGGATCAGGGCCTGGCTCAATTTGGCATTGCCCTGGGCCACGTTGATGAGGTCATAGACCACGCGGCGTTCGGCCCCCATGACAAGATCGAGATTGCGCAGGCCAACGTCGAAATCGACGACAACCACCTTCTGGCCATTCAGCGCGAGAGCCGCACCCAATGCCGCTGTTGAAGTGGTTTTGCCGACACCTCCCTTACCGGACGTTACGACGAGGACTTTAGCCATACACATTACTCCTGACATTTTTCAGCTCATTTGTTCGATGTTCATGACGTTCCGGTCCAGCCGTGCCTGCACCGAGGTGCCGCGCAGGGCGAGATCAAAATCATCCGCCGTCTTGTAGAGGCCGTCGATCACCATCATCTCGGCATCAAACTTGCTGCAAAAGATGCGCGCATTGGTGTTGCCGTTGGTGCCGGCAAAGGCGCGGCCGCGCAGGCTGCCGTAAACATGGATGGAACCGCCGGCGATAATTTCGGCGCCAGAGGCGACCGAACCAACGACAATGACATCGCCATGGGGATAGATGATCGACTGGCCGGAGCGGACCGGTTCGTTGACCAGCAGGGCCGCACAGGGTGAACCTGTCGAAGGCTCAGATTCCCACGTGACCGGCGGAGGTGCTGACCGGGTTGGTTTTTCTGCCTCAGGTGGTTGGAACATGCCTGCCGCCTGGACCTTACCCGGGAGCGGCGCCAGCCTTTCAGGCAGCCAATCCACGGGAACACCATCAACAGCGATGAGCCGCAAATGGCGCTCTTCGATGAAGGCGATGATCTCGGAGGTCTCAGCCCTGGTGGGGGCAACACCGGTGAGGTCGAGCACCAGCGGCCGGTTGGCGAAGAAGCTCAGCGAGTTCTCCACCCTGCGGTCCAGCTCAACGAGCCAATCCACAAAGGGCAGCTCGGGGGCCAGGACAAAGGCCAGATAGGACCGGCCCATTAAACGAAATGAAATCCGTGATTGAACAGCAACTGACAAATTGAAAACCCTCACGCAACGCACCCCAACAGCGGCGATTAGGCCCTGACATGGTTAATATTCGGTTAACGCGCTGTAGCGAACAGGGAAAATGTGGCTTAGCCAGCCTGCCAGGAGGCATAGGCTGCCTTGTTGGCCAGAAGCGTCATTCTGGAATTTATCGTGGTTTCCCTTGGGGTTTTGCCGGAATCCTTGAGCTCTGTCAGAGTCTTTTGAAGATCCAAAATATCCTGACTGCCCATCATGGGGGCCCGATGCTTCCCCTTGTCGTCTGGCGCGCCGTGCGCGCAGAAAATTTTTGTTTGGCTATTTATCTGCGGCAACAGGACCTCGGTTGTTGCGAGATAGTCCGCGAGGTTGGCACCCGGCACTTGCGCGTAGAGGGGGCCCGGGATAAACAAAATCAGCCGCAAACAGAATGTTTGCATCCCTGTCAAAAAGCGAAATTGAATCAGGTGAATGGCCGGGCGTATGGAGCACTTCCAGTTGACGGCCACCGAGATCAATCACCATGCCGATGGGCAACCACTTCGAAATTTTCACGGGTTTCCACACCATGCCTTCAAGGAAGCCGCGGAAGAGATCGTCGGTGGCATGAAGCAGGCCGTCGCGCATGCAGGCCCTCAGAACAGGCAGGTCAGCCAAGGCGATATTCTGAAAGCGATGCAGATTGCCCGTATGATCAAAGTGCAGATGCGAGGGCAAAGCGATGACCGGAAGTTTTGTCAGCGTTCGCACCACTTCCGAGATGTCGCGCACGCCGGGACCGGTATCAAAGAGCAGTGCGGTGTGCTGCCCTTCGATCAGGTAGTTCCAGTTGATCTGATGAAAGCGCGGCTCACCAATGGCATGAACTCCGGGAGCAATGTTTTCAATCGCAAACCAATCATCAAACCATCTTACGCCTTGCGCCAGCATGTCAGGCTTTCTCCGCGCCATAGAACAGGGATACCACATGCTGGGCTTCGGCGAAGAACAGCCAGCGCTCGAGAATCGCAGCGAATAGAATTGAGAGCGCCGCGAGCAATGAAAACCACGGGGCGAAAAAGCAGGCGGCTAGCGCCAACAGGGTGAGGAACAAAAGAAGGAATACGGCATTGCGCAGCTTCACCGCGTGCTTCCTCGCCACGGCAAAGCCCATTTCCTTCATGATGTAATTTTCCGATGTATGCGGCACTTCCCATTGGCGCACGCCCGCGCCCAGCCCGGTGGCTGCCGCCATCGTATGAGTCCGTTCGGCGCTGTCGATGCCGCGCCAATAAAAAAATTTTAGAGCGATCAGTACAAGCAAGGCGGCAATTGTGATGATGACCTGGAATATCTGGAAGCGACCAAAGATGGTTGCAACGGCAGTCAGCAAGGCGCCACCGGAGGCGAGAGAGAAGGCGAGATAGACAGGCACGGTGAGCGGATGATTCCAGGCGCGGATGGTTTTCAGGGTCGAATAGATCTTTGCCGTACAGAAAACCGTGATGGCGCACATGACCACTGTGATCAGGCCAAGGGGGCCAATCGCTGCGGGTGCATGAATGATTTCCAGCCACACGGCCCCGAATAACACTGCGGGAACATATGTCACAACAGAGGCCACGCCTTCGCGCGAGAGCCATGAGCTGCGCCATTGCGAGAAGGCCCGCCAGGCGCGTTCCGGATGGCCCAAATGGAAAGTCGAGGACAGCAGGCCAATAGTAATCAGGCCGAGGGCAACTACGATGGCGACCACTCCAAAGACCAGACTGGAAACAGGTCCATGATTGAACCCAACCAAACCCAACAAGGCGAGCAGGCCATAGCCTGCGCCGGACGCTGTCGTGAACAGGATGACCGAATAGGCGGGATTCACTCCTCACCCCATGCGTCATTCCGGCGAAAGCCAGAATCTGTTGGAACATAATTGTGAATGAACGGGATTCCGGCATTCGCCGGAATGACGAGTTGGGGAGAGTGCAGATCCCTTGGGAGCAATTTATGAGTCGCCGTTTTCATTGCCGTTCGTCATCAGCCTTCGAGCTTGTCGGAAAAATCTTCAAGCGAGGCAATGGTGCCGGCGGGTTTGCCGCTCAGGAACCGGTCGGCCCATGAGAAGAGGCGGTCCATGGCGGAGCCATCGCCCTTGGGCAAGGCGATGGCGGCCGACGTCACGGCATCCCGGCGTTTGCGCGGCGGGAGATATTTGTTCACGGGCTTGTAATCCATCTCAGGCAGAAGATCGAAACCTTCGCGGGCTTTAACCAGTTGCGAAACATCCGAACCCGGATCGCCTAGATCGCCAAAGTGGCGCGCACCCGTTGGGCAAGCTTTCACGCAAGCCGGCGCACGGTCTTCGGGTTCAAGATTGGTGTTGTAAATGCGGTCGACGCAGAGCGTGCATTTTTTCATGGTGCCGTGGCTGTAATCATATTCGCGCGCGCCATAGGGGCAGGCCCACGAACACAGTTTGCAGCCGATGCAGGTGTCGGGGTTCACTAACACGATGCCATCTTCGGCGCGCTTGTAGGAGGCGCCCGT
Source organism: uncultured Alphaproteobacteria bacterium (assembly GCA_963810045.1). Lineage (GTDB taxonomy): Bacteria > Pseudomonadota > Alphaproteobacteria > Rhizobiales > Aestuariivirgaceae > Aestuariivirga. Next base: position 15,441 of record CAWELV010000009.1, read on the forward strand.
GGGGCAAACTGTGACACAGGCCGGAGTTTCACAATGCAGGCAAGAGCGCGGGAAATGCACCACGCGGGTGTCATCCCTGCCCTCTTCCTTCACCTCATAGCCGTGGACACGGTTCAGCCAGACGCCGGAGGGATCAGAGCCATAGGAGTCGCTGTCGTTGAGCGGGGCCGAATAGCCCTGGGTGTTCCACTCCTTGCATGAGGTGACACAGGCCTGGCAGCCCACGCAGGTATCGAGATCGATAACGAGGCCGAGCTTTTTCTGATTGGGTTGCGGAGTTGGAAGTGAG
>CAWELV010000010.1:0-14020 GCA_963810045.1 uncultured Alphaproteobacteria bacterium
CGGCTGCCCCTCACCCTCCCATTGCGAAGCAATGGGAGGGTGAGGGGCCCTATGTTATGGTGAGAGGCCCCATGGAACAAATCGCAGCCGGTTCGGGTTTCTTTGGCGGCCCCCGGAGTGAAAGCGATGTCTGGACACGCCCTCTTAACCGCTCAAACCGTTGAAGACTGCATCATCGACCAGGGCTGGGAGCGCTATACGGCCGAGGATCACGCCACCTGGCGCGTGCTGTTTGAACGCCAGCAGCGGACGCTGAAGGGCCATGTTTGCCAGGAATATTTGGACGGCCTTGAAGCCCTCGGCATCGGCCCCGAAGGGGTTCCGAATTTCGAGGCGATGAACGCCAGGCTGCGGCGCAAAACCGGCTGGGAGGTGGCAGCCGTTCCCGGGCTCATCCCGTCGCGGCCGTTTTTCCAGATGCTGGCCACCGTCAATTTCCGGCCGGAACCTTCATCCGCAGCCGGCGCAGCTCGATTATCTGGAGGAGCCCGACATTTTCCACGATGTCTTCGGCCACGTGCCACTGCTGACCAATCCGGCTTACGCCGACTACATGAATGAATATGGCCGGATCGGACTCGAGGCTGTCGAGAACAAGGGGGTGAAGTTCCTGGCGCGCCTCAACTGGTACACCATCGAATTCGGGCTGATCCGCAAAGCCTCCGGCATCAAGATTTACGGCGCGGGCATCGTCTCATCCTTCGGCGAGGCGAAATATGTGGCGGAAGATCCTTCCGCCCACCACTTGGCCTTCGATCTCGACCGCGTCTTGCGCACCGGCTATTACATCGACGATTTCCAGGCGACCTATTTCGTGATCGATCAGTTCGAGGATTTGTTCGACCTGCTCAAGGCCACGGACTTCACGGCCCAGTTCGCCAAACTGCGGGCGCAAGCCTCCCACACGCCCTTCGAAATCCTGGCTGAGGACGTGGTTATCCGCAAAGGCACCGGCCAATACTGGCGCGATTTTCCATCCAGCAAAACCAGTCTTAAGTGAACAGCATTCGCCCTGTCCGCCGTCATTCCGGCGCACGCTCTCCAACTTTCCGTCATCCCGACGAAAGTCGGGACCCAGACTTCAGGCACGCGAGATTATTGAAAGCCTAGGTCCCGGCGTACGCCGGGATGTCAGAGGTAAAAGGGTTCGCCGGGATGACGAAAATAAGAGGTTGGCCTTCAGCTCATATCTTGTCGAGCAACACGAGGATGAGAAGGACGACCAGGACGAGGCCGATGCCGCCCAGGCCTCTGTTGCCGTAGCCATAGCCACGTCCGCCGAAGCGGCCGCTGAAGCCGCCGAGCAGTAAAATAATAAGAATGATAAGAAGGATGGTTCCAGCAGACATGATAGCGGCTCCCCATTTTGCCCGTGCGACTCAGATGTTAGTACGAATTGGCACTGCCTCAGAGCGAATATTTGTGCCTAGCCCAAGCTGGCCGCAATTTGAGATTACGAAGGTTTAACCTGGCGTGCTGTTGACAAGGAAAGTGCGGGTTCCCAGTTAGCGCTCCGTCCACAGATTTGTCGTGGTCAATTGGAGTGCGGCAAATGAGCAAGTTTCTCACCCCAGAGAGTGTGGCGACACGTCCAGATGCGAGTTGTTTCTCCCCCGATCGGCTAGCCAAGCTTAAACGCATATTTGAGTCCGTCTGCGAAGAGGAAAATGTTATTTCAGAAGAGGATCGCGACGAACTTGCGCTCAACCTCCTGGAGGCCAGCAAGCTGACTGGAGATGAGAAAACACTTATTGCGGTGATGAAATACGACATTGCTGGATATAGAAGTTAGGAAAGGCGCGCTATCGGTCGGCCTCCTTTCTCCCACGCGCCATGATTTTTATTGAGCATGCGGCAATGGCATCGCAGCTTGATACCTGAAAGGTGCGATATCGGACAATATGTTTTCGGGAATTTAATTACGGTTAAAATACTGGCCCTCTTTTCAGCAACTAAAGGAGACGGCTATGGCCCAAGACCCGAAAGCTCCCCAAGAAACCGAAGAGCACTTAAGAAGTCTAGGAATAGCGCTTGTGAGTGGATGGAATTTGTTGCCTCCATACGCTCAAGATCAACTGTTGGACCATGCCTGCAATTTTGACACCTCGCGGACGTCCCGGAAAATGCAGAGGTCGCTAAGAGCAGCTCTTGAGAAAAAAACAATTGCTCAAAGCTAATCCCAAAGCCTAAAGCCTCGGCAGCTCAACACAAAAACCCCGCCACCTTTCAGCAGCGGGGCCAGTTCCTCCTCTTCCCCGTCTTTTCTAAGTCACAATTGCGCCATACCGTCAAAAGTGATTCGCCCAATTGAAAGGTGGTCACACATGAGCAGCGAAGAGGTTTGGCAATTTTACGTGGTTGACGGGCATCAGTTCGAAAAGAACGGCGCGACTTACTTTGCAGAGCGTGCAGCCCAAATGGCAGAAACGCTTGGATGCCGTCTTCTCAATAGCAAGAACAGCGACCTGCACAGCATACCCGGCGGCAAATGGATGGTCACAGGAACCGCTATTTTGCAAAACGCTAAAGCGGTCGCTTAGCACCTTCAATCAGCTCCGCAAGCTGCTTTCGAAGTGAAGGGCCCTGAATCTGGGATGCATCGTATCTTTCTGCCGTGAGACGCAAAAGGAGTTCCGAAATGTTCAGGCACTTGCCTGAACGGGCGAGCTCAAAAGCTCTTACGAGAGCGGTTTTCCCGATGTCCATAGTAACGAAACACGCAAGGAACCATTTTGTTCCAATAACTTGCAACCATATCCAGGTAGCCGGTAAGCGAGACAAGGCGGCAAGCGATGGATTGCAGCAACAAAAAGCCCCGCCGCTGAGAAGTGGCAGGGCCCGGTCACCAGCAAAGGGGCAATCAATACTGATAACCATAATCACCGACGCGGCAGTTTGCGAACCGTCATCGTCGGTGACCGGGACAGAAAGAACGGTAAGCGGTGGATAGTTCCCCTGGATTGCACAGGAAACCTTGACTCTTACAGGGATCTGTTCTGATTTCGTTCTATGGTTGATTTGCGCGCCAGAAACGAAGTCGATCCCGCCCGTTTCACCGGCAAAAGCCTCACGAGGCGCAAGACTTTTCCGGATTCGCAAGATGACTACAGCATAAGGATCGACGGGATGACGGAAGTGAGGTGCCCTCATCCGGCCTGTCGGCCACCTTCTTGTATCTAGATGGTGTCTCAGTTCTCGTTTTGAATTGAGGTGTGCGGGAGCGGATGGCAATCCTGGGCATTAAAACAGTGCGACAAGGTCACCTGGTATGGGAGCGGATAAATGAAAGCGCGCGGCGCGGATTTCCTCGAAAAGTGGATTGAGAAAAACGTGACGGCGGGGGACCCACCCGATGACCCGTTAACCGCTTCTGTCCTGGCCACGCGCTGCATAGCTCAAGCGGCGGCGGAGGGCCTCACGCTTGAAGAAATCCAGCCGGATTCGGGGAGCATAGAAAGCCGTATCGCTGAAGCCATGGTGCGTTTCAACTAACGTCCAGAGATTACTTAAATTTTGAGCTAATTTATTAGGCCATCAAAAGGACCTGACGGCTAATTCTTCGTGATCATGAGCAGGTTCTCTCTTCCCCCGGACGAGCGGTCGCATCCGCGTAAAAAGGTATCGACGGATGCCAAGGTTATTTACCCGGATGAACGCGGATTCGTTGATGTGTTGATCAGAGATATGAGCGTTGGCGGCGCCGGCATCCAGTTGAAGAGCTCAACGGACTTGTCGGGGGAATTCAATCTTTATGTTCCGCCACAAAAAAAGCTCTACACCGCTGCAGTCCGGTGGATGAAAGGAAACCTGGCGGGCCTTCAGTTCAAGGGCGAGCCGGAAACGCCGGACGATTGAAGGTGCGAGTTGAAGCCTGGGTCCCGGCGTTCGCCGGGATGACTGAAATATTATAAACCTCGTCACCCCGACGAAAGTCGGGGCCCAGACTTCCGCATGTGTGCTAGTTGAAAGTCGGGGCCCCGGCGTACGCCGGGATGACTGAAAGTAGGGAGAGCCCTCGTGATGCGCAGAGAAATACAACCAACTGTTTATATTCTTGCCAGCAAAAGGAATGGAACACTTTACATCGGAGTGACCAGCGATCTTTGCAGCCGCATTGCGCAGCACCGCGATGGCAGCTTTCCCGGGTTCACCAAGAAATATGACGTGAAAAACCTGGTATGGTTCCAGTATCTTGATTCAATGCCGGCCGCGATCGAGCGCGAAAAACAGTTGAAGGAATGGAAGCGCACCTGGAAACTGGAGTTGATTGAAAAAACAAATCCGGATTGGCGCGATTTATTCGCTGACACCTGCGAGTAGAATTTATTGTAAGTTCATAATCCCAAACAATTACCCGTCATCCCGACGAAAGTCGGGGCCCAGACTTTCCGCATATGTACTGATTGCAAGTCTGGGTCCCGGCGTTCGCCGGGATGACGGAAATGAGTGTGCGGGTTGCAAGTCTGGGTCCCGGCGTTCGCCGGGATGACAAAAAATTTATAAGGACTTTCCGCATGTGTGCGGGTTGAAAGCCTGGGTCCCGGCGTTCGCCGGGATGACGGAAATGAGTGTGCGGGTTGAAAGCTGGGTCCCGGCGTTCGCCGGGATGACGGAAGTAAGAAATGCGTTCGCCGGGATGACGGGACTAGGGGAAGTTCGCCGGTCCTGTCCCTCTTAGCTTTGGAGTCTGGATTTTCAAACGTTGGAAGTTTCCAAGACAACAGTGCCAATAATGGTCCATGAATTCGGCGGAGATCGCTTAAGCCTTACATGTGTGACACCAAGAACCTGAAACCCCAACGAGTTGGCCCGACTTCTTGATTGAGCCTCGAAAAACGCAACTCCTCCGTCAACAAAGCGGCTGCGATTGTTCTGAACGGGAAATTTCCAGTCTTGCACCGATGAAGCATTGGGCATTGCAGATCGCGCAGGCATCTACTTGGCTTTGTCACTGCTTTTGAGTTTCTGGGCCGTTAGCTGGTCAGATTTCTTTAACATCTGAAACAGGTAGAAAATTGCAGCTCCCGAAAGCAGAGCGGCGGCGAATGGTCCTAGATACGTGACTGACAATGTCTTATCTCCTTAGGTGTTGATTGCCGATGGACTGACTTTCGCGTCAGTGGCTAGCGCCGCAGCAAGGTCCGTGGGGCTGATGCTGATGAATTGCTCCTGCAGTGTGTTTGAAATCCAGCGAAGGCAGGCGCAAAGAGGTTTCAACTCGCTGCCACCCGGTGTGGAGCAAGCCTTGAATTTCTTCTTCGCGGGTCACGACGGCGTAGTCTCCGGGTGGCTGGCTGTCACCTACACCTTTGAGAAGAAAGGGCTTGTGGAACGTGACGATTTTACGGCTGGTTCTCATGTCATGATCTCAGTGAAGGGAGAGCCGACACCACCGGCCAAAGAGTTTGCCCAGGACCTGATGGTCCGGGGATGGCGACGTGCGTGAATGATGGGCGCGCGCCCTACGAAACCGGAAATGTCCGGTCCGAAAAGGATTGTCTATGAAACACGGGTTGGATTGGAATATGGTATATGGGCGCGACCGACCGCTTATACAAGCTCTATTCCGGGGGTTGTTGAGGCAGGTCCTTGATGATTGAAACAATTGTTCCTTTGGAGTCGCTTTTGGTCTCCACCTTCGCTTCCAACTGTTGGGACAGTGCCGTCACAAGCGTTACACCGAGCCCTTTCCGCATTTGGCCAGATTTTGGTTTAATGCCGACGCCGTTGTCCGAAACCGATAGTGTCCAGCCTTTGCCAGCTACTTCATACCTCACGACAACCTGGCCTTTCTCCACCCCGGGCGGGAAAGCGTGTTTTAGCGCATTGATGACAAGTTCGGTAACGATGAGCCCCAGGCTAACCGCCTGTTCGGAGGGGACATCTCCCTTATCTGCCAGCGCCTCCAGTGAAATCGAAGTTTTTTCTCCAATCATCAATTCAGATAGGGAACGGCATAGCGTTACCAAATAAGTACTGACATCGACATGTTCACCCTTGCCCGAAGCCTTCAGGAGGTTTTGCAGTGTGGCGACCGACAAAACGCGACTATAGGCATCCTCCAGGTGCTCTCTTGTTTCCTTCGATTGCACTGACCTCGCCTTTAACTTCAGGATGCTGGCAACGATCTGAAGGCTGTTTCCAACACGGTGCCCCATTTCTGCAAGCAGGATGTCTTTCTGATCGCTGAGGATGGTGAGCAAGCGTTCCGCATTGCGGCGGTCTGTTATGTCTTCAATTGCCAGAAGCAGCGTTGTATTTGCGTCACCGGCATAATAAATCTTGCGGGCGTTGAGCAGCATGATGCGCCGTCCGATAGTTGGGAATTGCTGCTCAACCTCGAAATTGTCCATCACGCCGCGTTCGGGAATGATGCGGTCAAGCAGCAGGCGCAGGGCCGGGTTGTTCCATTCCCCTGAGCCCAGATCATAAACCATCCGGCCGACCGTTTCCTCAGGCGTGGTTCGAAAGGTTGCATAGAACGACCGGCTGGCCGTAATGACGCTCAGGTTGTCGTCAAGCACCAGTAAAAACTCGCGAACCGTATCGACCATGGCCTGCGCCAGCGTGCGGCCGTCCGTAATTCTGTCCATAACACCCTTGTCAAATTCCGCCGATATCTTGCTCCAAAGCAAGACTGTTATCTATTAGTTTCGAGGGCCGATAAAGTGGGTGGATGCGCTCGGCTTTTCTGCTCGCAGTTAAATAGGAAACCCCGGCGCTGAGGGGGCGGGGTCAAAGCCGCCGTGCGGGGGTGGATGGCCATCCATTCCCGCCCTTCTAGTTTGCGAAGTCCATCAAAACCATCGTGAAAGCGATAATCACACCGCTAAGTCCAAAGAGCAAAACATAGAGGTCGCTGTGGTCGGTGACGCCCGGTCTCGCTTCGGCGGCGTGCGCTCGATAATCCTGAGGAGTGCTAAACTTCATGTGTCGCCTCCTTTCTGTAACGTACAACGAAGGCGCACCAAGTTTGTTCCCAATTAAAAGCCCCGGCGCTGAGGGGGAGCTAAGCGCCAGGGCCATGCGTTACAGCTTGGAGAAGATGGCGGGGAAGGGCGGGCTCCAAGCTGCCTAGCCCATACAATGCCCAAAGCGACGATTGAGTTCCTCTCTGCTGAAAATTTATATTTTGAGGTTGTCCCTGCGCTCCAGGTGGTCCGGCCCATACTTTGGGCACTTTCACGGGTTGAAAGCCTGGGTCCCGGCGAAACTTATTAATTCCGTCATCCCGACGAAAGTCGGGACCCAGACTTGCAACCAGTAAACATTCGGAAAGCCTGGGTCCCGGCGTACGCCGGGATGACGAAAGTGGGGGAGTTTCGCCGGGAGGACGTAAGTAAAAAGATCTGTCGGTTCTCTCAGGTCCCTGCGCTCCGAACCGTTAAAGCGCAACGGGCGGCGCGATCACGAATGAGTTCGGCAAATTGCGCTAGTGCCGTTTCATCAAGTCCGGGACGGTCGAGAGCATGGGCAACATCCTGTGTTGCCATCTTCACCCTGTCGCTGATCTCGGCGACGCGCCTGCGGATCAGCGGCAAGCCGAGGCCTGCATCAGCTGCGAATGCCGCCCATCCCTTCGCATCCATCTCGCTAAGGGTTGCTGACCTGCCGATCTTCATCGCCAGCTTGGGCGAAAGGTCGGGGTAAGCCACAGTTGCAAGCAGATCATAGAGCGGTGCAAGACGCGCACCCCCATCATCGTAGAGGATGGAGAAGTTCTTTCCATGGGCATCGGCATTTCCGGCGATCAGATTGAAGATCGCGGCGTCAAGCAGTTTCAGCACATCGATGGCAGGCCTTGCAGCCACCCGGCGAAGAAGCGCGAAGCAATCCTTGAAGGTTGGCCCGCCCTCGCTGGCATATTTTGTTTCCGGCGGCACGCCAAGCGCCTGGCAGAAATCTTCCTGGTGGATGCGGTGCACGCTGCCGTCGATGCCGGCAGTCCGGTCATAGCGCTGGACCAGCAGAAACTTCCGGTCGCGCACGAGGCGGGGTTCAACGCTTGCCACATCTAGGCCGATGGCGCCGGCGAGCCGCATGACGAAGGCTTCGTTTTCAGTTGTTGCCGCAAAACGCGCGATCGGCGGTTTGAGAATATGGGTGGTGGGCTGGAAGGGCGAAGGGAGCGCCACCGCGCCTTCCACCAGAACCACCGGCACCTTTGCTTGCGCGCCGGCAAGGGAAAGCCGCAAACCCGCTTCGCCTGCAAGAAGCGGGCGCACGGGCAGCGCATCGAGCACACGGAGCAGGCCTCGCTTCGTCAAGCGGCGCTGGCCGCTGATGTGAGGAGGAGTCTTTGGCATTTCACCAGGCGGCAGGAGTTGAAGTGCTCCGGCAACATCGCCGCCAAGGCGATCGAGCAGGGCGAAATCATTTTGGGGCGAAACGCCCAGTGCCTGTGCCGCCGCATTCCGCTGGCCTTCCTCAGGCAAAAGGCCGCCAAAGAAGGGCCGGCATTCGCGGCGGGAATAGGGGCTCTCGCGCTTGGGCAACGAAGCAGACAATGCGGGAGCGCTTTCGCTGATCAGCCATTCAGCCGAATACGTAAAGCCGAGTTCGCCATGCTGATCCTGTGTCAGCTGGCCGGCAATTTGTCCGTCCCACCAGATATCAAGGGCGCGTGTCATGGTTTGGACGTGGTTTTCTGTTCGGGCGGCGGCGTGATCTCAAGCGCGCAACCCAGAGCTTCCAGGACCTGAAGCATTTTGCCGATTTGCGCGGTTGGTTTGCCCGCTTCAAGATCAACGATGAAACGCAGGCCAACGGCAGCTGCTCCTGCAAGCTCATCCTGCCGCAGGTCTTGCGCTTTGCGGGCGGTTCGAATGATGGCGCCGATGCCGGCCGGTGTAAGGGTTCGCTTTTTCATGTTATTTACCGAGCGGGAAATTAACACGCATTTCTTAAGAATGTCTATAGAAATTTCCCGAACGGTAAAAATAATACCAGAAATCGATCAAAAGGTAAAAATATTCCCGATCGGGAAAATTTCATATTTCCGTCATCCCGACGAAAGTCGGGACCCAGACTTCAGGCAAGGGAGATTGTTGAAAGCCTGGGTCCCGGCGTCCGGCTCCGCGAAACTGAAGTTTCGCGTGGATGACGAATTAATGGGATGAGGCCAGCACGGGGAAGCGAAGCTAACGCAGCGGATCAAGAGCGCTTTGCAACTAATTGATTTTCAATGAATTTACTTTCTCGCGGGGATGAGGGCCTCTTCAGTTATCGATACCCCGCCCCCGGAAAACCCGACACAGCGGAGATGCCCAATGGTTCACTCCGCCAGCGACATGAGCGATACTTCGCTATATGGTGAAGTATCAAGAATCAGGCATGGGTCGCACGTTCGCAGCGCTCGCCGATCCTACCCGGCGGAACCTTCTGCTACGGCTGAAGGAGGAGCCCGGGCTTTCGGTGAGCGAACTCGCCCGGCCGCTTTCGCTAAAGCTTCCTGGAATGATGAAGCATCTCGATGTCCTGTCTGATGCGGGATTGATCACCCGGACGAAAACCGGCCGCACCGTGTCGGTTAACCTTTCGGTCGGGCCGATGCGCGAGGCGATGGAGTGGCTCAACCGCTATGAAAGCTTGTGGACGGTCAGCATCGATCGGCTTGTTGCACTCGTCGAAGAGGATGGCGAGCCATGACCAAGAGCCTCCCGAGCGTTACCCTCGTGCGCAGAATCAAGGCCCCGCCTGCCAAGGTTTACGCAGCAATCACACAGCCCAAACTCATGATGCAGTGGTGGGGTCCTGATGCAGGGCCGACGCTCAGCGCCGAGGCGGACGTGCGGCCGGGAGGCCGCTTCAGCATCGTATTCCGCTTGCTGAACGGCGAGGAGCACAATCCCACCGGGGTTTATCAGGAAGTGGTTCCCGAGAAGAAACTGGTTTTCACCTGGGAATGGCGCGGAATGCCGGAACGGGAGTCGCTGGTCACGTTTCTGCTCGAGCCGTTTGACGGCGGCACCGAACTGACGCTGATCCACGAACAGCTTCCCGACGAAGCGGCGCGCAAAAGCCACGAGGAAGGCTGGAGAGGCTTCCTCGATAAGCTGCCAGTTTTCCTTGGAGATGCCGAATGGCCGACCTGATTCTCACCACCTTCGATTGGGTTCCCGAGATGCCGCGCGGCTATGTGCGTGACATACGCGTGCGTTGGGCGCTGGAAGAGGCCGGGTTGCCCTATCGCGTCGAGAGCATGCCATTTCGCGATCGGAAGGCCGAGCATTTCGCGCACCAGCCCTTCGGCCAAGTGCCGTGGCTGACCGATGGAGACATCTCGATCTTCGAGAGCGGCGCGATCCTGCTTCATCTGGGCGAGCGTAGTGACGCGCTGATGCCTGCCGATCCGCGCGGTCGCAGCGAGGTCATGGAATGGCTGTTCGCGGCGCTCAATTCCGTCGAGATGGCGAGCCTGCCCTGGTCCATCTTCAAGTTCTCCGGTGACACCGGGGAAACGCCGGCATGGAAGCTTTTTGACGGGTTCCTCGAAGCCCGGCTCCAGCACATGGAGCCGGTGTTGGCGGGACGCGAATGGCTGGCCGGGACCTTCTCCGTCGCCGACATCCTCATGGCGGATGTGCTGCGCCTTGTCGATCGGTTCGACGGGCTGGCGGACTATCCCGCCTGCCGTGACTATGTCGCGCGCGCCACGGCCCGCCCGTCCTTCGTGAAGGCACACGCCGACCAGATGGCGCATTTTGCTGCGGCAGACTGAGCAACTTTCGTCATCCCGACGAAACTCTTAATTCCGTCATCCCGGCGTACGCCGGGACCCAGGCTTTCCGCAGTATAAATGGGAGTACTGGGTCCCGATTTCGTGGGATGACGAATTAATGGGCGCCCACCCGCGAAAGCGGAAATCCATCCCGACCAGGTAAATGCACGTTTGCGCGGGGATGACGATACTTCGAACCACTATCGATTGCCGCCTGCAACTCGAAAAGTTCGGCATAGCGGCCGCGGTCGCGCCATGAGTTCTTCATGGGTGCTGGCTGGCCTCCACCCGCCCATCTGCCAGCACCAGAATGCGATCCGCCATGCGGACACTGGAAAAGCGGTGCGAGATGAGCATCCTGAGCTTTTCCCCGCGGCTCAGTTCCTTGAAGCGCTTGAACACTTCGAATTCGGTGCGCGCATCGAGTGCTGCCGTGGGCTCATCGAGGATGAGCACCTGGGCCTCGCGCATATAGGCCCGGGCGATGGCCATTTTTTTGCCACTCGCCGCCGGAAAGCTCCACACCCTTCTTGAAGCGCTTGCCGATCATCTGGTCATAGCCGCCGGGAAGCCGGCCTATTACCTCATCCGCCCGTTGGGCTGTTTTCTCCAAAGACGGTCGTCGGCTATTGCGTCGTCCGAGGGTCGTCCTTCGGATTGACATAGACAAGGCCCCACGGGCCATTGGTGTTGATTTGAATGACTGTCTCCTCGTCGAAGTAAACGAAATGCGCCATGCCCGGCGGAAGAGCGAAGAAGCTGCCTGCCGGCAATACCGTGGTAGCGTTCTGGATCGGCGGCTTCGCCCATCCCCAGCTTGCCAGTCCCTGATACTACTGTGACCACCTCATTGACAGGATGGGTATGCGGCGGGACCGCATACCCGGCCGGGAATTTGAGCCGGAGGGCAAACAAGCCTTCCTTGCCCGGATCGCCGAACAAAAGCGCCGCTTCTGCTCCGGGTGGGAGTGCTCGGGGGCCGGCCCCCACTTGACATCACTCGGAGCGATGATTTTGTGGGCCTCCTCTGCCGAGGCAACGGATGCCAACCCGGCGAGTCCAATCAAGCCGATTGCCAACAGCGATTTGATTTTCATGGCGAATCTCCTCTTGCGACCGAGCTGTTCACCCCGGCCGAGTGCCGGGGCGGCTCGGTAAACTACCAGACTGAGACCCGCTGAGCTCATCTACGCAAGCATGGCCAGGCCGTGTCTCACCCTGCACAACCGAAGTTTATGCATGGCCAAGAGGCACGGGAGAGGGTCTGCGACTGTAGGTATCTGAAATTGCCACAGCTTCTTCGGCTACCGATACCCCGCCGCCTGCAGCTCGAAGAGTTCGGAATAGCGGCCGGGCTGCGCGATCAGTTCCTCATGGGTGCCGGCGGCCTCCACCTTTCCACCCGCGAGCACCAGAATGCGGTCCGCCATGCGCACACTGGAAAAGCGGTGCGAGATCAGCACCGCGGTTTTCCCTGCGCTCAGTTCCTTGAAGCGCTTGAACACTTCGAATTCGGCGCGCGCATCGAGCGCTGCCGTGGGCTCATCGAGGATGAGCACCTGGGCCTCGCGCATATAGGCGCGCGCGATGGCCATTTTCTGCCACTCGCCGCCGGAAAGCTCCACACCCTTCTTGAAGCGCTTGCCGATCATCTGGTCATAGCCGCCGGGAAGCCGCGCTATCACCTCATCGGCCTGGCTGCGCTCCGCCGCGCGCATGATGCGGGGCCGATCATCCCGCTCCTCAATCATTCCCACCGCAATATTATCCGCGGCACTGAGATTGTAGCGCACGAAATCCTGGAAGATCACGCCCATGTTCCCGCGCAAGCGCATCGAGATCATAATCCCGCAAGTCATGGCCATCCAGGAGAATGCGCCCCTCATCCGGATCGTAAAGCCGGGCCAGAAGCTTCACCAGCGTTGTCTTCCCCGCGCCATTTTCGCCGACAAGGGCCACCACTTCGCCCGCCTTCAGCGTGAAGCTGAGGCCCCGCACCGCCCAGCGCTCGGCCCCGGGATACCTGAAGCCCACATCTTCGAAGACGAAGCCCTGGGCGATGGGCTTCGGGAAGGGCAGGGGATTTTCCGGCGACATGATTTCCGGCTCCACCTCGAAGAAGGAGAACAGGTCATCGAGATAAAGCGCCTGGCCCGCCGTGGAGGAGAAGCTGGCGAGCAGCCCTTCGAGAAGCGTGCGCAGGCGCCGGAACGAGCCCGCCAGAAAAGTGAGATCGCCCACCGAGAATTCGCCGGCCAGCGTGCGCCAGGCGATATAGGCGTAAGCCGTGTAATAGCCCACGGTGCCGATGGCGGTGAACAGCCCGCCCCAGCCGGCGCGCCTGCAGCGCCAGCCTGCGATTGGCCGCATAGAAGGCGGTGGCAAGCTTCACATAGCGCTCGATCAGGAAGCCGTGGAGATCGAAGATCTTCACTTCCTTGGCGGTCTCATTGCTGGCCGCGGTTTGCCTGCACATAGTCCATTTCGCGCCGCTCCGGCGTGCGCCCGAAATCCAGCGAATAGCTCTGCGCGTTGAAATGCGCTTCGCCGAGGAAGGCCGGCACCAGGGCGAGAAGCAGGAGCGCTATAAGCCATGGCGCATAGATGACGAGGCCTGCGGCAAAGCTTGCCACCGTCACCAGGTCCTGCGCCTGGCTCAGCATTTGCCCCATCAGCGTCATCCGCCCGCTGGTCTGGCGGCGGGCGCGCTCGAGCTGGTCCTGGAACTCGGCGTTTTCAAAATCTTCCAGGTCCAGCGTTGCCGCGTGCTCCATCAGGCGGATGCTGGAGGAATTGGTCACCCGTTCCGAAAGCAGGCTGTCGATGAGCGAGACGACACGGCCCAAAATATCGGCCGCGACCGCCAGCGCGAATTCAGCGAGAAGAAGCAGGCCCAGCCAATTCAGCAGCCCGCTCTCCCACCACGCCCGGAGCGTTTCGGGCTTGCCCGGCGTCTGCACCAGCACCACCACATCATCGATGATCAGCTTGCCCACGAAGAGTGTTGCCACCGGAAGCAGCGCCCGGATGAGGCGCAGCACCAGCGATGCCGCGGTGAGGCCCGGGCTCGCCCGCCACACCATCGCCATGAAGGGGCGCAGGTTTTTAAGGGCGCCAACCCTTTCCCTGAGGGATCTCGCACCCGGCGGGGCGGCTCCCTCAGGCGGCCGCCGAAACGACCCGGCTGTGGCCCTGCCGCCCTTGTCATACTGCCGCGGCATCCAAAACACTCCTGTGCCTGGTTGAGGGTTTCTCCATCAGGCATGCATGGTGAATTGGGTGAAGTGTTAAGTCAAACTT
>CAWELV010000011.1:0-37125 GCA_963810045.1 uncultured Alphaproteobacteria bacterium
TTTCGCCGTACATCTTTCGGATCTTCCATCAGGCGCGAGCGCAGGGTTTGCTTGGCGGGCACTTTCAACGACGAAGTGACAGCTTAAATCCCTTAGACGCCGCCGCATTCGCAAAGAGAGGAAAAAATATCGCGAATGCCAAGCCGCCAACGGCAACGGCGACCATAAACACAAATGCAATTTGTGAAAGTTCCTGGCCAAAAAACATAACGGCATTTATCCTTTAAATTCTTGCGCAACACACGACGCAGCGCAACCCTACAAACTACCTAGTCCTGGTCGTTGCGCGCTTCGGCTTTTTCCAGCGCGTCGGCCAAGCGTCTCTCTTCGCTATAATACCGGGCACGGTCCCAGAAATGCGGCCTTGCAATACCTGTAGACCTGTGCCGGCCGATGATCTTGCCATTAGCGTCCTCACCCACGATTTCGTAAACAAAGAGATCCTGGGTAATAATGACGTCGCCTTCCATGCCGACAACTTCAGTAATGTGGGTTATGCGGCGCGAACCATCACGCAGGCGGGCTGCCTGAACGATAACATCAATGGAGCCGCAAACCATTTCCTTGATTGTCTTTGACGGAAGCGAGAAACCGCCCATGGTAATCATGAACTCAAGCCGCGACAGGGCTTCGCGAGGGCTATTGGCGTGGAGCGTTCCCATGGAGCCGTCATGACCGGTGTTCATGGCCTGCAAGAGATCAAGAGCTCCGGGCCGCGGACTTCGCCGACGATGATTCTTTCCGGACGCATACGCAAGCAGTTCTTCACGAGTCACGCATGGTGATCGAGCCTTCCCCTCAAGGTTCGGCGGGCGCGTTTCGAGGCGCACGACATGGGGCTGCTGCAGTTGAAGTTCGGCTGCGTCTTCGCAGGTGATGATGCGCTCATCGTGGTCGATATAGCCGGTCAGGCAGTTCAGCAGCGTGGTTTTTCCCGAACCTGTACCGCCCGAGATCAGCACGTTGCAGCGGACCCGGCCGATAATGTCCAGGATCGTTGCGCCTTCCGGCGTAATTGATTGAACTTCACCAGGTCAGTAAGCTTCAGGCGGTCCCTCTTGAACTTACGAATTGTAAGGGCGGGCCCGTCGATTGCCAGTGGCCCCACAATGACGTTGACACGCGAGCCGTCAGGCAAACGGGCGTCGCAGATGGGGCTTGCTTCGTCAACGCGCCGGCCAATCTGGCTTACGATGCGCTGGCAGATGTTCAGCAACTGGCGGTTGTCGCGGAAGCTCACACCGGTTTGCTGCATCTTCCCGGCGACTTCGATGAAGGTCAGGTTGCGCCATTCACCATGATATCCGATATGTCGCGGGCCAGAAGCGGCTCCAGCGGACCATAACCCAAGACGTCGTTGCAAATGTCCTCAAGCAGCTCTTCCTGCTCGGCAATGGACATAACCACGTCTTTAAGCGTGATAATTTCGTTTACAATGTCGCGAATTTCGTCGCGCGCAGCGTCGCGGTCAAGCTGGCCAAGCTGGGTAAGATCAATCGCATCAATCAACGCGTTGAATATCGTGCTCTTGATATCGTAGTAAGTTTCGGATTTTCTTGCTGTCAAACTGGATTCGGATTTTGGCGCCTTGGGAGCTGCCGGCGGTATGCTTTTTGACCCAGGGCGCGCCGCCTGCCCGCTGAACTGCGCGTCGGCCGCCGGAATACCCAGATCGGGAATATGGCCGGGGCCCGCGGCTCCTCCGGCAAAGGCATCGCTGTTCGGTGCAACGGTTTGCGGAACCGGCAATACGGGTGTTTGCTGGGCGCCTACATCACTTCTTTTGCCAAACATTATTTCTTCCTCAGCAACGGGAATTTCTAAACAGGGATGTCCGTCCAGGCTTGGCGGCTTTCCCGGATATTTCGTTGCCGGCAATAACCTGCGCAAACGATGTCAGCAATTCCGCCGTTTTGGATTTTGGTGCGACTTCAAATACCATCTGGCCGTTGCTTTGGGCCGTTCCAAAGGTTTGCGGATCGTGGGGAATGATAAAGGACGGCGCAATACCAACGGCCTTGGCAAAATCAGCGGCAGGAATTTCCGGGCGCTTCGGCACGCCAACCTGGTTCAAGATCAGGCGCGGCGGCTTGTCATTCGGGCGCGATGCCTTGAGAAGGTCAATCAGGTTCTTGGTATTTCTCAGGCTTGCGAGTTCAGGCGTTGAGGTGATCACCACTTCGTCGGCATTGAGCAAGGTGTGCTTGATCCACGGGGCCCACATATTTGGAACATCGACCACAACACATGGGACGCTATGGCGCACCACACTCAGAATTGTCTCGATGGCGCCAGCTTCAATGGTGGTGTCCCTGTCGACGCCACCCGGGCCGCTCAGAAGACTGAGCTTGTCACCCAATTTTGTAAGCATGCGGTCCAGCAACGTGGCATCCACACGGTCAGGCTGGCCAAGCGCATCAAGAATGCCGCCGGTGGAGTCCTGGTTGAAATTCAATCCGGCCGTGCCAAAGGCCAGATCGAGATCAGTGATGACCGTTTCGAGCCCATGATTTTTTGACAGGGCCCAGGCAATATTGTGCGCGATGGTGCTTGAACCCACACCGCCCTTTGCGCCCACAAAGGCCACGATACGGCCCAGCGGTTCGGATTTCGGATCCTGATAGAGCGCGGCGATGGTTTCGATGATCTGCATCTGGCCCAAAGGGGCCACGAGATATTCACTGACGCCTTGCCGCACCAATTCCCGGTAAAGAATGACGTCATTCAGGTGACCAACCACAATAACCTTGGTTGTCGGCTGGCAAACCTGGGCAAGCTGCCCAAGCTCCGCCAGGATCCCGTCCCTTGAGCTATGCGATTCCACGACCAGGACATTTGGCGTGGGTTGCGTCTGGTAGACTTGGACAGCCGCCAGGATGCCGCCGAGCTGAATTGTGACATGGGCCTTGGACATGCGCCGGTCCATTGCAGCGGCTTGCAGCGTCTCGGCGGTTTGCTGATTGTCGCAAAAGGTGTGAATGTTTATGCGCGGCACTAATGCGACCGGAAATTCGCCATCCTGTGGCGTTGCATTACTTTGGGCAGTTGCGTTGATCATTTTTTTGACCTGTTCTCAAACTTTTAAGGCGTCGCATTCGGATATAGAATTAAGAAATTTCAAACCATTACGGCGTGGTTGTTACAATGGAACTTGAACTTGCGGCGCCTCGGTGCCAGTCGGCGGCATTATGGATAGAACTCCCGGCGTCCGCGTCGCGGCGAGAATTGGCGTGGTGGGGCGAGGCGCAACAAAATCATCGGGATTCACAACCATAGCTGCAATGTTGTTTTGCATCGCACAGCCAAAATTCTGGTGAACCTCGTTATTTGACGTCGTGGCCAGATCAGTGGACCAATCACCGCATTCCTTGGTGACGGCAACGCTGCGGATGTATGTCAGCTGCACCGGCGCCTTGGACGGGCCGGGATAGGTTTTTTGCGAGATCATGCCAGGCGAAATGCCGCTTTGCACGAGCAACTGATAGGTTTGCCGCGCAACGTTGCCAGATGCACCACCGGCCGAGGGACGAAGAATCGTGATCCTGGACGAGCCGGAATTTTTGGCGGAGCGCGAAAATCCCGAAATTGCATTGATCTGGGACGCGTGCAGCGATCCATGCTTTGAAGAAATTTCCATTCGCACCGGCCCGCGCGTGACCTCAATCGGATATCGTTCATAGTGGGCCGCCGGCACATACTGGTCATCAAGCGCCAATTCGCCATTGCTGCAAGCCGCAAGCCCTGATGCCATGACGATGAACAAGGCCAAACTCGTCCTTGAAGCGGCCGACACGGGAAAATACTTGTACATGATAGTCTCCGCTTACACTTATTCTACAATGAAACCGACGTTGCCGTGATAAACACCATCCGGATGTTGTCCGGCCGTGCCATAAACCTTGTTCAATCGGCCGAGCAGGATTGTCTGCCGGTCCGTTGGCGTGTTCAGGCGATCTGCCGGTGTTGCAAGCTGCTCTTCGGCAACCGAGCCGACGAGATATGGCGTTACAATCACCACGAGTTCGGTTTGGTTGCTGGTGTAGTCACGGCTGCGAAAGAGCGCGCCCAGCACTGGGAGCTTCTTCAGGCCAGGTGTGCCATCCACCAACTGACGCGTGGTATCCTTGATCAGGCCAGCAAGCATCATTGAACCACCGCTTGGAAGTTCAATCACCGTTTCGGCGCTCCGCGTATCCAAGGTCGGAAAGCCACCAACTGTAAGGGCGGCAATTTCGCTAACTTCAGTCGATATCTTGAGGTTGATGCGGCCCTCGGAGAGGACAACGGGCGTAAAGCCAAGCGAAACGCCAAAATCCCTGAATGTTATAGTGCAATTCGTTATAACCGTGGAATTATCGCAGGTCCGGTACGGAATCTCGCCGCCGGCATGGAACTTGGCCGACTGGCCGGAAACTGCAGTCAGATTGGGCTCGGCGAGCGTCTTCAAGACGCCATCCTGTTCCATGGCACGTATCACGCCGGCTATGGTGGTTGAACCATCATTATAGACACCCTTGTAGCCAGTGTCGGGGGTGATGGCGTCTATGGCGCCGCCGACCTGAGTGAGGCTGGCGAGATTGAACGCAAACTTTCCAACGGAAAACAGCGCCTGAAGATCCACGCCAAACTGCTTCAGAACGCTCCGCTGCACTTCGACTATGCGGACTTTCAGCATTACCTGGTCTTCGCCCGTGATTTTGATGGTGTTTATGATCCCCGAGCTATCGCCAGAGTCCGAGGGAACATTTGCAACGACGCGCGTAATAAACTTCCGCGCAAGGTCTTCCGCCAGTTTGGCTTCAGCCGCATTGGGTGCGGTGCCGCCCAGCACAATGCTGTTGTTCACCGAGTCAGCGGTTATTTTAGTGCCTGGGATGCTTCTCTGCAGAAGATTTCGAAGGGCCGTTACATCAACAGTAACTTCAAGATCAAGATTCAGAATTTGCTGGCCACTCTCGTCAAAGAAGAAAATATTGGTTTGCCCAACGCTACGGGCAAACAGATAGGCAGTATTTTTGGAACGAACAACCGCATCGACAATTTCCGGATTACCCACAATCACATCGTGAGCCTTGGCCGGAAGGCGGATGACAATGGATTTATTCAATCCAATGCGAAGGAAATGACCGTCGCTTTCGGCCACGCTCTCAATGCTCTCCAGATCGCTGGCTGCGGCTGTTTTCTGCAGCAGCACGCCGGTAACCGGCATCATGACCAGCGAAGTGAACAGGAGCGCCGCGAGCTTGAGGGCCATGCGATTGGACCTGTGCGCCGGCGATTTTTGATTTTTAAACAACATGACCTGATGCCTCAACGAGTAGACGAATAGGTTTCAACGCCGTAACGCACGAAAAGTGTGTCACCACCGCCGGTTTTTTTCTTGCCCGAGTATTTGTCGGAAAGCTTCGGGCCTTCCTTCTCCATGTTCTTGCCGTCATTTTCGGCAATCGAACGCAAAGCCAGAGAAAGTTCGCCGACCGACTCAATCATGGCGATAATTTCGGACTGACGCGGATCAAGTTCGAGAGTGGCTGTTTTGCCTTCCGCGACGGTAACCGTGTCACTGTCCTTGTCCTGCTTATAGGTCTGATTGATGGCGAGGACACGCACGTTGGAAAGGACTATTTCACTGTTGACGACTTTGTCCGAGCCCTGCGGATTATCCAGCTTCTTGGTGAGAATGACGTCAACGCGGTCGTTGGGAAGAATGAAACCGCCAGCGCCGGAATGTTCGGAGACAGCAACTGAAATCGCCCGCATGCCTTTTGGCAGGATGGCGCTCATGAAGCCCGATTGGCCGGGCAGAACCAGCTTCTTTTCAAGAATAGTTTCACCTTCGAAAATGGTGATTCTGGCCCGTGCGGACAGATATGCTTCCCTGGCGTCGGGCTTTTCATCCCGCGTAATCATCGGATCGGTAACATTTTCCACCGGCCATGGCTTCCAGGCGATTGAGCCATCAACAAAGCGCTCGCCCATGTTGATGTCTTTCGAGGCGGTCAGAACATCAACGGTTTTGACCTTGTTGATCTCAACAATTTCCTTGTCGGGCTTCTGACCAATGAAACCCTTGGCCAGAAGGCCTGCCATGATGGCTGAACCGAAGGCCAGACCGAATATGACGATGCGCATTTTACTCATTTCGTACCCTTACCTCGCGCACTTGGCGCCAATTGGAATTCAGACTTTCGGACGGAATGGTCAAATTTAAGTTAATGACCGGCAGATTGGTGTTGCTCCGTTAACCAGAAGCCACCATCCACCAGCTTTGCGGAAACGCCAGAATGGCTCCTATTGCGATGGCGTAGCCGTAAGGAACATTTGGTTTCAGGCCGGATAATTTTTTAGCCCAGGAAACATCGTGAATACTCCAGTTTATGGAAATGACGGACCACAAGGCGACACAAAGCGCCAAGACGCCTCCGGCCATGACGGTAAAAGCCAAAAACGGAAGAGCCTGTGAGCTGCCAAACCAAATTCCCGCTGCGGCCATCAGTTTGGCGTCACCGCCACCAAACAGCCCCGCGGAAAAAAGTGCGAAGCCGACAACAAGAAGAATAACTGCGGTCAGCACATGGAGGCCAAAGGCCGCAAGCGGCATGCCCGTAGCCCAGGCCAAGGGAAAAAACGCGGCAAAAATTGCGAGCGTCAACCAATTGGGAATGCGTAGCGACAGGGCATCGCCCGCGCCCGCAATGATCATGAGAATTGGCAAAATCGAGATCGAAAGAAAGTGTATCATGAATTCCCAGGATGTTCCGGCGCAATTGGAAACATGCGCGCGTGCAATCATCACATGCCTGGCGTAAAGACAGAGTTAACCTTGCCAAATGGTTGCGCAAAAAAAGAACCATCGGGAGAAGCCCGATGGTTCCAATTTCCAATAATATTATAGAGCCGCTTTTTGCGGCCCAGTAATATTACATGCTGGACAGGCCGGTCGAGAGCTTGCCGAACACTTCCGAAACAGCGTCAGCAATGGTTGGCATCACAGCCACGAGCATCAAGCCCATGGCAGCAGCAATGAGGCCGTACTCAATAGCTGTCGCGCCGGATTCGTCGTTGATGAACTTCTTCATTTAAATCTCCAAGATTACTCTACAGCACCTGGCTCCTCATATAACGGTGCTTCATGCGCCGTATCCGTGAACCATACGGTCGACCTTAAACGCCACCTGTTAATGCCAAGTAAATCTTCTAAATCTGGTGAATAATTATGGTGTCTTCGAGCGCTTTTGGTTATCAATTGAATGTATTATTCAGTAATATTTTACATATATGACTATTTATTGGTAAATCAATTGTTATTTTACAGTATTTATCTTTATGGCCTTTTATATACTTTATAAAAATCGGAATTTAGTGAGATATAGTATAGCTTAACTGAGATCGATATTCAGAAGTTGCAGATGTTATATTAGGCGAACCTCATATTCCATATTCAGAGGCCGGCCCCATTATTGCTCAAGCAGGCAACTACTTTACCGGACGCACCAACAAATTTCGCGCTTGCCGATTTCGTAACAGAAGATTCACCATTCGCGTGCACATTGGAAAGCCATTGCAAGGCAACCGATGGACAGTCCTTAAGGAAACTCGTGACATGCTGAAACTATTGCGCGTAACTTCAAGTGCCCTGGCGCTGGCATTCCTTCATACCTCTGCATCCCTTGCTGCCCAAGAGCTGATTATAAAGACCGACCAGACCCAGTTGATCAGCATATCGGGAACTCCTGGCGCGGTTGTCATTGGCAACCCAAGCATTGCAGATGCAACGGTTCATGGAGACAAAATATTCGTCCATGGCCGCGCCTTCGGCTCGACAAACCTGATCATTCTTGATGAAAACGGCAATCAACTTTCCTCGCTCGATATTACCGTGCAACTCGGCGGCGAAAACAATCTGGCGCTCTTTAAGGCTGGTGCGCGCTATTCATATGTGTGCGCGCCCAACTGCGAGGCAAATTTGCAATCAGGCGACTTGCCTGACTGGTTCAACGATATATCAAAAATGGACGGCAAGAAATCAGGTGCGGCAACGGGCAAAACAAGCGCCGATTCGGAAGCAGCGCCCGCTGCCCAGTAGGGTAAGCATGCTTAACGCCGAACCAGAGCCTTGCAAATGCAGGGCTCTTTCCGTTTAGACCGCCTCGACCAGGCCAAACTCGTTAAAATTTGAATGAATTCTTTCAGTTGGCGGAAACAGCTTATTGATAAGAATCCGTCGCATGAAAGCGGATATGGCTCTCTCTATCCATGGTCCGTTCACTACGGGAGATTGCTATGCGGGCTTTTCTAAACAAGTTTCGTCCGAAGTTCATGCGTAGCATGATCAAGTCTGAAAATGGAGCCGCGGCGGTGGAGTTTGCGCTGGTCGCTTTCCCGTTTTTCATGATCATGGGCTGCGTTTGCGAAACGGGGATCATGCTGTTTACCGAATATTCCGTCCAGGCCGGTGTCCAGGAGGCTGCCCGGCAGATCAGGACAGGACAGGCGCAAAACGCCAGCATGAGCGCCGCGGAATTCAAGACAAAAATCTGCGAAATTAGCGGCATTGTCTTTGATTGTGAAAGCGATCTCACTGTCTATGTGAGGCCCGCAAATGATTTTTCAGCGCTGGCGACAGTCATGCCCAGCTATCTGAATGTCGGCGCCAAACCTGACGGATCGCCTAACCCGACCTCTTACGATTGTGGCGGCCCTGAGCAAGCAGCGGCTGTCCTTGCGACTTATGATTGGAAATTCACCATGCCGTTCATGACGTTTTTGGGAAACTTTGATGGCAACAAGAAACGCCGGTTATATGGTCTCGCCATTTTCCAGAATGAGCCATTTCCCGCCGGCACGTCGTGTTCATAGGGGTTGAAAAAACAATGATAAGCAAGTTCAGAGATTTTATTGGCGAAACCAAGGGAATTGCCGCGATTGAGTTCGTGCTCATCGTTCCCTTCATGCTCTTGATCTATTTTGGGCTCTTTGACATTACCGCCCTCGTTTCGGTGAACAGAAAAGTGACCTACGCCGCCAGCGTGGTTGCGGATCTGGTGGCCCAAAATAAAACGTCGGTGCTCAAAGCCGATATCCAGAGCTATTTCGATGCCTCCGATATGGTTATGGCTCCCATGCCAGCGGCTGATGTTCGCGTCGAGGTATTTGGCTTTCGCAAATCCGGTGCGACGATTTCACAAATATGGAAAGTAGACAATGGGCTGGCCAGCCCATGCGGCGCGGCACCTCCAACCTCCGCCATGGACCCTCTCATGGTCGCAGGAAACGATCTTGTGGTCGCTCGGGTTTGCACGACTTACGAAATCTATGCCGCGAACTTTCTTGGACATAGCATCGTGAATGCATCGTCATTTTTCATAGGTGAGAGCATTACACAACGGCCGCGCAGCACGCTGAAGCTGACCTGCTACAACACGGTTGTGGGCGGAGCCGTCTGCTCGTAACCCATCTGCGCCGGTTGGCCTGCCAAAGGGAGCTTATTACGAGCTCCCTTTTTGATTGCCGGCCCTCCGCAACAATACGGATTTTATGTTTCGGGGACGCTCTGGCATAGACGCCAATCTCACGGTATGAGGGCTGAATTCCCGGAGTCAAATAATTGGAACTTACTGTTTTTCTTGCCGTGCTGGCTGCCGCCCTGATGCACGCCAGCTGGAACCTGCTGGTCAAACTCAAGCTGGACCGCTTTCTGTCGCTGTTTCTCATCCAAACCCTGATGGGTGTCATGGGCTTGGCCATGCTCTTCTTTTTTGCCTGGCCTTCCCGCGAAAGCCTCCCCTATGCCCTGGCCTCCGGCATTCTGCATACGGGCTATAACATTTTTCTGGCCCGCAGCTACCGTGATGGCGACCTCAGCATGGTTTATCCCATTGCCCGCGGCACTGCCCCCCTGATAACGCTTCTGGCCACATGGCTGGTCGCCAGCGAGCAAATCAACGCCATGACCGCCATGGCCATTGGCGTGCTGGTGTCCGGCATATGGCTGGTTGCCGTCGGCAGGTCAAAGTCCCTCAAACTTGACAAAGTGTCGTTGTTCTTTGCGCTTGGCACATCCTGCTTCATCGCCGCCTATACGGTTGTTGATGGCCTAGGCGGGCGCGCATCGGGAGCGGCTTCCGGCTATACCGCCGTTGTCTTCATTCTTGATGCTGTTTTTCTTCTAATGACAGGACTCTACATGCGGGGACCCGGCATTCTGACGAAGGTGGCGCCCTTCTGGAAAAGCGGCGTTGTGGGCGCCCTGCTTTCCGCAACTTCCTACTGGATTGTCATCTGGGCCATGACACAGGCGCCAATTGCAGCGGTTGCGGCCCTGCGCGAAACCAGCATCCTTTTTGTCATCGTCATGTCGGCAAGATTCCTCAAGGAACACATGGGCTGGGCCCGCGTGACCGGGGGAATTCTCGTGGTCCTGGGCGCGATAGCCCTGCGGCTGTCATAGGTCGAGCAAACAGCTAACGTTCATTTGGCCTTGTCCTTTGGCTACCGCAGTTGAGAATACGTCTTCCACGGCGTCGGCCAATGAAGTTGCCAGACCAAGACCGGATGCGAGGGACTTGAAATAACCAATGTCCTTGGCGGCATTGGCCAGGGAGAACCGGTAGCCTTCAAAATTCCCGTCCAAAGCCGGCGCCACCATCTTGCGCAGCACGCCGGAATTGCCCGAGCCATTCAGCATGACATCATAAAGGTTGCGCCAGTCGATATCGGCTTTCCGCGCGGCGCCGAAGGCCTGCGTCACAAGGGCTATCATGCCGGTGACAAGAAAATTGGAAATGAGCTTGGCGGCGTGGCCGGACCCCACGGGCCCCATGTGACGGATGGTGGTGGCAAAGCAGGACAGCACAGGCAGAATGCTTGAAAATATTTCAGGGCTTGCGCCACAGAGCACGCCAAGCTCAGCAGCCGCCGCCTGTTCGGGCCCGCCTGTCATGGGCGCATCGGCATAGGCAATTCCCAGGGCCGCCAGTTCGCCGGCCAGGCGGCGGGTAGAGTCAGGTTCCGAGGTGCTTGCATCAATGATGATTTGTCCGCCGCGCAAATCAGGCCTCAACGCAGCAATTGTTTGCTCGACAATTTTTGATGAGGAAAGGCATAGGACAATGCAGTCACAGTTCTGAGCGATTTTGTCCAAGCTGCCGGCTTCGCTGGCGCCCTTGGCAAGCAAGTCTTCGATGGGCGCCCGGTTGCGATGGGCAATGACATGAACCTCATGGCCGCCTTTCAGCAAATTGAGCGCCATGCCATGCCCCATAAGGCCAGCACCTATGAAACCAATTCTCATGCTTGCCTCCACCCTAACCCATGCTAGTTTCGGCCCCTTCAAACGGGAGCAGATTGCATCATGGCGTTACACAAGAATTTCATCAATGGCGAATGGGTCGCGGGCAAGGACGCCAAGGAAAACATCAATCCTTCCGATGTGTCCGACATCGTTGGCGAGTATGCGCAGGCGGACAAGGGGCAAGCGGAAGCTGCCATCGCTGCGGCTCAGGCGGCAGCGCCGGCTTGGGCTGCAACAACCCCGCAACAACGGGCCGATATTCTGGAAACGGCGGGGATCGAACTTCTGGCCCGCAAGGATGAAATTGGCCGGCTGCTGTCACGCGAAGAAGGAAAGCCGCTCGCCAACGGCATTGCCGAGACCATGCGCGCCGCCCAGATTTTCAAATTTTTTGCCCAGGAGGCGCTTCGCATTGAGGGTGTTTCGGTGGCCTCGGTGCGGGCTGGCGTGGATGTTGCCATCACCCGCGAGCCGCTTGGCGTGGTGGGCCTCATCTGCCCATGGAATTTCCCCATTGCCATTCCGGCGTGGAAAATGGCCCCGGCATTGGCCTTTGGAAATACCGTCGTATTCAAACCTGCCGACCTCGTGCCCGGCACGGCCTGGGCCCTGGTTGAAATCCTGTCGCGGGCCGGATTGCCCAAAGGCGTGCTGAACCTGGTCATGGGGCGTGGCTCAGTCGTGGGGCAAACCATGCTCGATTCCCGCGGCGTTAACGCCATATCATTTACCGGTTCCGTCGAGACGGGAGCCAAGGTTGCCCTGGCCTGTTCAGGGCGCGGCGCCAAGTATCAGCTGGAAATGGGCGGCAAGAATCCGCTGGTGGTTCTGGATGACGCCAATATCGATGCGGCGGTTGCCGCATCCATTGATGGCGCTTTCTATCAGACCGGCCAACGCTGCACGGCCTCCTCGCGGCTCGTCGTTCAAAGCAAAATCCATGATGCCTTTGTTGACAAGATGGTAGCAGCCATGAAGGCACTGAAAGTTGACAATGCGCTGAAGGACGGGACACAGGTTGGCCCCGTGGTTGATGGAAATCAAATGGCGCAGGACGAGAAATACATTGGCATCGCAAGGGATGAAGGCGGCGAGTTGGCCTGGGGCGGCGAGCGCCTGAACCGTGACACCAAGGGGCACTATCTGTCACCTGCCCTGTTCACAAACACAAAAAACGAGATGCGGATCAACCGGGAAGAAGTTTTTGGCCCGGTGGCTTCCGTCATCAAGGTCGGGAGCTATGACGAGGCCCTTGCGGTTGCCAATGACACGCCCTTCGGCCTTTCCTCCGGCATTTTCACGACATCGCTGAAACATGCCACGGACTTCCGCAAAAAATCAGCGGCGGGCATGGTGATGGTCAACCTGCCGACGGCGGGCGTGGACTATCATGTGCCATTCGGCGGGCGCAAAGGATCAAGCTATGGGGCGCGCGAACAGGGCCGCTTCGCGGCTGATTTCTATACGGCAATCAAGACGGCTTATACACTTGCGGGTTAAGAGGCTGTAACATGACTCATATCAGTTCAATGCCCCGTTCGCGGAACAGGTTGCGCGTGGCATCGGCCGAACCGTTGAGATCAATGGCCTTGCAGGCTTCCTCAATCACCACGGTATCAAAGCCCAGGTTTTTTGCGTCTTCGGCCGAATAGCGCACGCAATAGTCAAAGGCCAGGCCAACGCAAAATATCCGGGTAAAGCCCCGCTCTCTCAAATAGCCGCCAAGGCCGGTCGGCGTCACATGGTCATTTTCAAAGAATGCCGAATAGGAATCGACTTCATGGCGGAAGCCTTTCCGCACAATGAGCTCGGTCTGCGGGATATCCAGAAGCTTGTGGAATGCCGAACCGTGGCTTCCCTGAATGCAGTGATCCGGCCAAAGGGTTTGCGGACCATAGGGCATGTCAAATTCGGAGAAAATTTCCTTGCCGGGGTGCGACGATGCAAAGGAGGAATGTCCGGCGGGATGCCAGTCCTGGGTCAGCACGACGTGTTTGAAATTTTTTGCAAAATCATTGATGAGGGGAACGACTTCATCGGCATCGGGCACGGCCAGCTTTCCGCCGGCGCAAAAATCATACTGTATGTCGACAACAAGAAGCACTTCGTTTTCACTGGTCTGCATGGGAACCTCTTTGGGCAAGGGAAGCGGCGCATCCCTTGAAAGCTGGAAACCTGTCTACAATGACATAAACGGGAATGGGACGCATGATATCCGACAGTTTACCCTTGTCCTCGAATATCGGCGCGGAAGGGTCCGCTCTTCAGTTTATCAATTATTGACGGCGCAATGCCACCCGCGAGATAGACGCCGCCGCGGGCCTGCAATGCCATGGCCGCATCGCCGGAAATGCGCGCCAGCCACGAGATGAAATGGTCCAGAGTTTTTGCCGCCGCCGCATCCTGCCCCGCAGGGCTGCCTGAATGACGGCTTCGGGACTGGTAATTTTCCCTGTGGAGAAAGTGTCTTGTACAGCAAATAAAGGCCGCTGCCGCTGACGGCATCTTCGGCGATAAACATGCTGCCGGGTTTTTTCATGCGTTCGCGCAGATCGAATTCCTCGCGCGTTACGGTTGGCAGGGTCACCTGGCCAAGTTCACCGGGCAGCGCCATCCAGCCGCCGTGCGGCAGGGGTGCCAGGGCTGCCATGCCAAGGCCGGTGCCGGGGCCCATGACGATTTTGAGCTTGGGGACGGGTGACTCCTGCCCGCCTATCTGGACCAGGTCATCGCCCTGGAGATGCGGGAGGGAAAGGGCCAGGGCCTCATAGTCATTCAACAGCCGAGCTGCCTTGCCTTGGCGGCCAGCCGCAGGCTTTCACTGGTAAATGACCAATCGTAATTGGTCAGGGAAATGTGTTCACGGTCAACCGGGGCGGCAACGGCAATGGCGGCAGATGAGAGGGAAGTTACTTCCCGGTTGCGCAAATATTGCTGAATTGCCCCTTCAAGCGAAGGAAAATTATCGTTGCGCAGGGCCTCCATATGCTGGATCGCCATGGAGCCCGGATTAACCAAACCAAAACGGGAGTTGGTGCCCCCGATGTCGCCGACAAGTGCAAATTCCGTCATTGTGTTCCTCAGCCCTCCACTGCCACGGCCAGCGCTGGAGGGCAAGAGCGGCGGTGATCTGGCTAAATCACCATAACTTCAGCTAGGAAGCGGCTTTACTTGAACCAGTTGGAAATTCCGTGACCGATCAAATAGCTTCCGAGGTTTCGCGCCGGCGCACCTTTGCCATCATTTCCCATCCGGACGCCGGCAAAACCACGCTCACGGAAAAGCTCCTGCTTTTCGGCGGCGCCATTCAGCTTGCCGGACAGGTGCGGGCCAAGGGCGACAGGCGGCGGACGCGTTCGGACTGGATGTCGATCGAGCGGGCGCGCGGCATTTCGGTTGTCACGTCGGTGATGACCTTTGAATACAACAACTGCGTGTTCAACCTGCTGGATACGCCGGGCCACGAGGACTTTTCCGAAGACACCTACCGCACGCTCACGGCGGTTGACGCGGCGGTCATGGTGATCGACGGGGCCAAGGGCATTGAAGCGCGCACCCGCAAGCTTTTTGAAATCTGCCGCCTGCGCGATATTCCGATCATCACCTTCATCAACAAGATGGACCGGGAAACCCGCGAGCCGCTTGATCTTCTGGACGAGATTGAAAAGGGCCTGGCGCTGACGGTTGCCCCCATGGTGTGGCCCATCGGCCTGGGCCGGGCGTTTGTCGGCACCTATGACCTCAATACGCCACGGGTCCGCAGGCTTGACGAGGATCCCGCCGGACAGAAGGTTTCCGGTCCCGATGACCCCCTGTTCACCACCCTGCTGACGCCGCCGCAACTGGCGACATGGCGCGATGAGATGGAACTGGTGCGCGACCTCTGCCACAGTTTTGACCGGGCCTCGTTTCTGGAAGGCCACTTGTCGCCGGTGCTTTTTGGCTCGGCGTTGCGAAACTTCGGGGTGCGCGATCTTCTCGATACGCTCATCGCCCATGCGCCGCCGCCGCGCGACCAGCAGGCGCGGCAGCGGGTGGTCCACGCGAGCGAAGACGAAAATGTCCGGCATTGTGTTCAAGATACAGGCCAACATGGATCCCAACCACCGGGACCGCATCGCCTTCATGCGGCTTGCTTCCGGCAAGCTGACGCGCGGCATGCGGGTCAAGATTGTCCGCACCGGAAAAACCCTTGCCCTCAACGCCCCGCAATTCTTCTTTGCCCAGGACCGCTCCCTGGCCGAGGAAGCCTTTGCCGGCGACGTCGTGGGCATTCCCAATCACGGCGTGCTGCGCATTGGCGATACGCTGACGGAAGGCGAGGACATTGTTTTCACGGGCGTGCCAAGTTTCGCGCCGGAAATCCTGCGCCGGGTGAAGCTCGGCGATCCGATGAAAGCCAAGAAACTGCGCAGCGCCCTGGAAGAACTTGCCGAGGAAGGCGTGGTGCAGCTCTTTATCCCGGTGGATGGCTCTGCCGCCGTTGTGGGCGTGGTGGGGGCGCTTGCAGCTCGATGTGCTGGCTGACCGCCTGGCAAATGAATATGGCGTTCCGGTCGAGTTTGAAACGACGCGGCATGAGGTGATGCGCTGGATTGCCAGTGATGATCCCAAGAAGCTTGATGATTTCATCGCGGCCAACCGCTTTTCCATTGCCAATGACCTTGATGGTTCG
The DNA here is from genome assembly GCA_963810045.1 of uncultured Alphaproteobacteria bacterium. Classification (GTDB taxonomy): domain Bacteria; phylum Pseudomonadota; class Alphaproteobacteria; order Rhizobiales; family Aestuariivirgaceae; genus Aestuariivirga. Next base: position 15,969 of record CAWELV010000011.1, read on the forward strand.
CCCGTGTTGATGGCACAATCGGCCTTCAGCCTGAACTACACGCTGGAACGGGCGCCCGACATCAAGGCCACCGAAATCAAGGAAATGCACAAGGCCGCCTAAGGAGCAAACATCATGTTGCCAACTGACCTTGATCTGCCGCGCATCCTTGCAATTGCCCTGATTTTCGCCATGTGGGGGCTTTACGGCCCGATCCTGAGCGCCCTTGGGCGCGGCACCCTGAACGCGCAATTGCATGTGGTGCGGATGCGCTGGATGCGCATGCTGCTGCAAACGCACCGCGACCACCGCGCCTTCGATGCCCTGATGATGGGGCATATTTCCAATTCCATGGCCTTCTTTGGATCGGCCACGCTGCTGGTGCTGGCGGGCCTGTTGGGAACGCTCGCCAACATCAGCCGGCTTTATGCGGCGGTGATGGAGATAAAATTTGTTCCCATCATCAGCCTTGAACTTTTCACCATTTATTTCGTGGCGCTCACCGTGATCATGGCGATTTGCTTTTTCTCCTTCACCTATGCGCTGCGGAAGCTGGCCTATACGCTGGCGATGATCGGCGGATTGAGCGAGGCGCCGGGCGATGATCCCCAGTCAAAAATCATGGTTGTGGAAACAGCGACGGTGATGACCGAAGCGGTGAAAAGCCTGAACAACGGCATTCGCGGCTATTACTTCGCGCTTGCGGCGTTCTTCCTCTTTGTCGGCCCCTACGCCTGCATGGTCATGACGGCGGCGATGAGCGGGCTGCTGCTCTACCGCCAGGGATTTTCCACAACGGCGCTTGGCCATCGAACGCTATGTCGATGCGATGGGAAACATGAAGAAATAACTAGCGCTTCAGATTGGAAGCCTCGCGGGCCAGGGCTTCTAATTCCCGCCCAATCGCCCGCCTCGATCAATTTCTTCGGCACCATCCAGGAGCCGCCGACTGTGATGACATTGGGCAGCTTCAAGTATTTCGGCGCGGATTCCAGGGTGATTCCGCCTGTCGGGCAGAAACGGATTTGTGGCAGGGGTGAGGCGAGAGAGGCGAAATAGGGAACGCCGCCTGCCGCTTCGGCGGGGAAGAATTTCTGAAAGCTGTAGCCGCTGTTCCATAAGGCTCATGCATTCCGAGGCGATGACGCGGCCGGGAAGCAAGCGGCATTATTGATATCCTTTGCGGCATCAAGCAGCAGCTTTGGTGAGCGACCAGGCGAAACGGCAAAGGCGCAGCCAGAGCTCTTTCCATTCAGCATCTGTGCGGGCGTGATCACCGTGCCGACACCGACAATGGCACCTTTCACCTCGGCGATGATGGCGCGGATGCATTCAATGGCCGCACTTGGTGCGCAGGGTGATTTCAAGAACGGGCAGCCCGCCCTTGACCAGTGCGCGGGCCAGCGGCACCGCGTCGGCCACACGTTCGATCACCATGACCGGCACGACCGGTGCGGCCTTGAGAATGGCTTCCATGCCTGCCTGCAAATCCCTGTCATATCAAGCAACCTCGAAAATTGATGCGCCCTGGTCGGCGCGGCCGGCAAGGTTTCGGAAGGCCTTGAACAGCTCGCGGCCCGTGCCTTCCTCATTCCGGGAAAGATCGGCGGTGGCGGGAATGCGCGCCGCAAATTCCTTGGCATCCACCAGGATTTCAAGGCGGCCATTGTCCGCATCAATGCGGATGATGTCGCCATCCCTGATCTTGGCGATGGCGCCGCCATCGGCGGCCTCGGGTGTCACATGGATGGCGGCCGGCACCTTGCCGGATGCGCCGGACATGCGGCCATCGGTGACCAGCCCCACGCGGAAACCCTTGTCCTGCAACACGCTGAGCGGCGGCGTCATGCGGTGGAGCTCCGGCATGCCATTGGCCTTTGGGCCCTGAAAGCGCACCACGGCAACCACGTCGCGGTGAAGTTCGCCGGTCTTGAAAGCGGCGTGCAGTTCTTCCTGGGAATGAAAGACGCGGGCGGGCGCTTCAATGAAATGGCGGTCATCAGGAATTGACGAGGTCTTGATCACGGCGTGTCCGAGCGGGCCTTCGAGCACATTGAGTCCGCCGGTGGCCTGGAATGGATTTTCACAGCCGCGCAAAACCTTGTCGTCATGGGAAACCGACGGTGGCGTCTTTCCACTCCAACGCGCCATCGCGGCTGAGCTTGGGTTCAACCAGATAGCCATTCAGTCCCGTGCCCATGATGGTGGTGACATCTTCATGGAGCACGCCCCGGTGCAACAGTTCGCGGATGAGAAATCCCATGCCGCCCGCGGCGTTGAAATGGTTCACATCGGCCTTGCCGTTGGGATAGATGCGGGTCATCAGCGGCACGACCTGCGAAAGTTCCGCAAGGTCCTTCCATGTCAACATAATGCCAGCGGCGGCGGCCATGGCGATGAGATGCAGCGTGTGATTGGTGGAGCCGCCGGTTGCCAGCAATCCTACAACGCCGTTCACCACGGCCTTTTCGTCATAGATGCGGCCAATGGGCGTGTAGTTGTTGCCCAGTGCCGTGATCGATAACGCCTGCTGCGCCGAGGCCTTGGTGATTTCATCGCGGAGCGTTGTGCCGGGATTTACGAATGTTGATCCGGGCAGATGAAGCCCCATGATTTCCATCAGCATCTGGTTGGAATTGGCGGTGCCGTAGAAGGTGCAGGTGCCGGGGCCATGATAGGATTGGGCTTCCGCCTCCAGCAATGCGGCGCGGTCAACCTTGCCTTCGGCATAGAGCTGGCGGACTTTGGCCTTGTCATCGTTGGGAAGGCCGGATGTCATGGGGCCGGCGGGAATGAACACGGCGGGCAAATGACCGAATGACAAAGCGCCGATGATAAGGCCCGGCACGATCTTGTCGCAGACACCGAGATAGACCGCCGCATCAAACATCTGGTGGGACAGCGCCACGGCGGTTGAAAGGGCAATCACATCACGTGAAAACAGCGAGAGTTCCATGCCGGTTTCGCCCTGGGTGACACCATCGCACATGGCGGGAACACCGCCTGCAACCTGGGCCGTGCCGCCCGCCTCGCGGGCCGCATCGCGGATGATTTGCGGGTAATACTCAAAGGGCTGGTGGGCCGAAAGCATGTCATTATAGGACGTGACAATGCCGAGGTTTGGGCCGGTGCCACTGCGCAATTCATTCTTGTCATGGGGGCCGCAGGCGGCAAAGCCATGGGCGATGTTGGCGCAGCCCAGCGCCTTGCGCTTGGGTTGCGAACTGGCAGCCGCCGCAATGCGGCTGAGATAGCGGCTGCGCGTTGGCTTGCTGCGCTCAATGATTTTCTCTGTGACCGCAGAGACGATTGGCGTGGACAGACATGGGCTTAACTCCGTCAGGGACACCAATAAAGTGTCAGAGGCTTTTTTGACCGCAGAACCGCCCGGATCGGCATGGCCTCAACCGGCCCTTCCGCAAGGGCCTGGTTTAGCACATCGCGCTTTTCCTGTCCTTCGATGTGAAGGCAGAGAAGGCTTGCGTCGAGAAGAGCGGGAAGGGTGAAGGTCAGCCGGGGCTCATCGGCGGCAGGCGCTGACATCTTCACGATGCGCTTCCCGGTTTTTGGGTTGAGCGCTTCGCCTAAATTATCGCCACCGGGGAAAAACGATGCGGTGTGACCGTCGCTTCCCATGCCGAGGACAACGACATCAAGGGTGGCGACATTTTCCGCCTCGGGATTTTCAAAGAGCGGAACAAACTCTGCGCCCGCGGCGCTGTTTTGCAGAAGGTTTTCGCGCACGAGCCTGGCATTGGAACGCGGATTTGTTTCCGGCACCTGCCGTTCATCAACCAGGGTAACCGTTATCCTGCTCCAGGGAACATCGAAGCGCGACAGGGTTTCAAAGAAAAGCTTCGGCGTCGATCCGCCCGAAACCGCAAGGCAGGCACTGCCCTTGGCTCTCACATGGTGCTGCAAGGCATTGGCGACATCGGTTGCAAGGGCTGATGACAGGCTGCCCCGGCTTTCAAACAACCGCTCTTTCGCGATCATGCAACTTCGCCCTCATGCCAGGTGCGCCCGTCACGTTCGATCAGGGCGACGGCGGCCGTCGGCCCCCAGGTGCCAGCCGTATAGGGCTTGGGCAGTTCGGGAGATTCCTTCCAATAATCCAGAATGGGATCGATCCATTTCCACGCGGCGGTCACTTCATCACGGCGCATGAACAGGGTTTGATTGCCGCGCACCACATCCATGAGCAGGCGCTCATAGGCATCAGGATTTCGGACACCGAAGGCATCGGCAAAGCTCATGTCGAGGGGCACTTGGCGCAGGCGCATGCCGCCGGGGCCGGGATCCTTGATCATCAGCATGAGCTTCACGCCCTCATCGGGCTGCAGGCGAATAACCAGACTGTTGGAGGCAATGTTGCCGGCGCTTGATCCGAAAACCGAATAGGGCACGGGTTTGAACTCAACCACGATTTCCGAAAGGCGCGAGGGAAGCCGCTTGCCGGAACGCAGATAGAAGGGAACGCCATTCCAGCGCCAGCTTCCGATCTCGGCCTTCAGCGCCACATAGGTTTCGGTTTTGGAGGTGTCCGAGCCCAGCTCTTCGAGATAGCCGGGGACAGCACCACTGGCGGAGGCGCCGGCGCGATATTGCCCGCGCACGATTTGGCTGGCCAGGCTTCCATCGGTGAGCGGCTTGAGGGATTGCAACACCTTCAATTTTTCATCGCGCACGGAATCAGCTTCAATCGACGTCGGCGGTTCCATGGCAACAAGGCAGAGGAGTTGCAGCATGTGGTTTTGCACCATGTCGCGGAGTGCGCCTGCCGTATCATAATAACCGGCGCGGCCTTCAACACCCAGGGTTTCGGCCACGGTGATCTGCACATTATCAATGTGGGCGGCATTCCAGACGGGTTCAAACAGGGCGTTGGCAAAGCGCAGCGCCATGAGGTTCTGCACGGTTTCCTTGCCGAGGTAATGATCGATGCGGTAGATCGACGGCTCGGGGAAAATACGGCCGATCTGCTCATTCAGGGCCTTGGCCGAAGCGCCATCTTTGCCGAGAGGCTTTTCAACCACGACACGGGATTTCGGCGTCACCAGATTGTGGCTGCCGAGCCGCTCGCAAATTGGGCCGAAAAGATCAGGCCCCACGGCCAGGTAAAATACACGAATGCGGTCCTCGTTGGGTTTCAGGGCTTTTTCGAGGTCCTTCCAGCCGGATTCCTGGCTTGCTTCCGCGGAGACATAGTCCAGACGGTCCAGAAACCGCTTGCACATGTCGGGCTTGCGCTCGTCTTCAGCCACATGGGTTTCAATCGCGGCCAAGGCAAAGGCGCGAAACGCTTCACGGGTCATGGCGCGGCGCGAAGAGCCAATAATGCGGGCCGCAAGCGGAATTTGGCCCTGCACATCCCGGTGGAAAAGGGCAGGCAGCAGCTTGCGCTGGGCCAGGTCGCCGGTGGCGCCAAAGACGATGAGATCGAAGACTTCGACAGGAATAGTTCGCGGGGTCATATTCTGTTAAGATTCCGGTTTTGAGGTACGCCAATCAGAAGTGGCGATCTACACGCCGAACGCCTGTTTTTGCAATAATTCAATTCCACTGATTTATTGATTTTTTTGCCGACTCTGGCAAAGGATAGCCGGGGCACCCTAAAGGAGAGAACATATGATCGTTTGTTGCGGCGAGGCGCTGATCGACATGCTGCCGCGCATATCCAAAGAGGGTGCGGCCGTCTATCAACCCTTCAATGGCGGTTCGATTTTCAATACGGCCATTGCCCTGGGAAGGCTGGGGATCATCACCGGATTCTTCAGCGGATTGTCCACGGACTTTTTCGGCGAGAGCCTGGTCGCTGCGCTTGAAAGCCAGCAATGTGGATTTGAAATACGCCAAGATCTGGGACAGGCCCTCAACCCTTGCCTTTGTAAAACTGGACAATGGCCAGGCGCGCTATTCCTTCTTCGATGAAAATTCCGCCGGCCGGATGCTGACGACGAAAGACCTTCCAAAACTTGCCGCTGACGTCAACGCCTTGCATTTTGGCTCCTTCAGCCTCATTCCCGAACCCGGCGCTTCAACCCTTGAAGCCCTGATGGCACGCGAGGCCGAAAGCCGCGTGATCTGCCTTGATCCCAATGTCCGTGCCAACTTCATCAAGGACCGCCGCGAATATCTGGAGCGGATCAACCGTCTCATTGCCATGTGCGACATCCTGAAAATATCCGATGAGGATATCACCTGGATTACGGGCCGGACCGATCTGGCGGTGGCCGCGCGAAAATGGCTCAATGCGGGCGCCAAGGTCGTGGTCATCACCAGGGGTGAAAACGGCGTTGAGGTTTTCACCAAGGGCCTGTCATTCAAGCAACCTTCCGTCAGCGTCAAAGTGGTGGACACGGTGGGGGCCGGAGACACCTTCACCGCAGGTTTTCTTGCGTCCTGCAGAAGGCGGGAAAGCTCAACAAGGCCGCCGTCTCCTATCTTGACGAGACTTCGCTGCGAAATGCGGTGACTTATGCGGCGCGGGCTGCGGCGGTTACGGTCTCGCGCGCCGGCGCCAACCCGCCCTGGCTCCATGAATGCAGAATTAAGGCTGCTATCAAGCCACCATGGAATTTCCCGTTGATGGTGTCATCCCGCGCTTGAGCGAAGCCTTGACGCTTGGCTCTGCCGCAATTCTGGTGGCCGAGCCCGGTGCCGGCAAAACCACGCGGGTGCCCTTGAAGCTTCTGGGGAGTTCGTGGCTTGGGGACAAAAAAATCGTCATGCTGGAACCGCGCCGGCTTGCGGCGCGGGCCGCGGCCAAGCGCATGGCGGAAACACTTGGCGAAGAGATTGGCGCAACGGTGGGTTACACGGTCAGGCTTGACCGCAAGGTTTCGGCGAAAACCCGCATTGAAGTTGTCACCGAAGGCATTCTCACGCGGCGCCTGCAGCATGATCCGGAGTTGAAGGATACGGGGCTCATCATTTTTGACGAGTTCCATGAACGCAGCCTTGATGGCGATTTGGGGCTCGCCCTTACCCTGGATATGCGCCAGGGCCTGCGGGAGGATTTGCGGCTTCTCATCATGTCGGCCACGCTTGATGCGGCGAAGCTTTCCGAACATTTGCAAGGCGCTCCCGTCATCCAGGCAACGGGCCGCATGTTTCCGGTGGAAACGCGCTATCTCGGCAAGACGACTCGGCAGACGCTTTCCGCTGATGCCTGCAAGGCCACGCAGCAAGCGCTTCTTGAAACGAAGCAAAGCATTCTTGTCTTCCTGCCCGGTGAAGCTGAAATTCGCCGCACGGAAGAAATGCTGAATGCGGCAAATCTTCCTTCCACGGTTTTCGTGCGGCCGCTTTATGGGGCGATGGGCTTTGCCGAGCAGGATGCGGCGCTCAATCCGGCGCCGGAGGGATCACGGAAAATCGTGCTGGCCACGACCATTGCCGAAACAAGCCTCACCATTGAAGGCATTGGCACGGTGATTGACACGGGCTTCAAGCGAGTCCCCGCGCTTTGATCCCGCCAGCGGCATGACAAGCTTGGAAACGGTGCGCGTGAGCCTTGCGTCGGCGGATCAGCGCCGGGGCCGCGCCGGGCGCCTGGGTCCGGGGGTTTGCTACAGGCTGTGGCCGGAGGCTGAAACGCGGGCCCTTGCGGCCCATGACCAGCCGGAAATTCTGGTGAGTGATTTGACGCCGCTGGTGCTTGAGCTCGCCGCCTGGGGCGTGAGTGACGCCCTCCTCCCTGTCCTGGCTCGATCCACCGCCTGCTGCCGCCTTTGCGCAGGCGCAAGACTTGCTCAAGCGTTTGGAGGCTTTGGATAGGGATGGACGGATCACGGCCATGGGCAAGGCCATGGTCAAGGTGCCGTTGCATCCGCGGCTTGCCCATATGGTGGTCAAGGGACAGGCCTTGGGTTCCGGGGAAGCGGCAGCGGACTTGGCGGCTTTTGTTTCGGAGCGCGATGGATTGGGCCGCGACGCGGGCTGCGATATCGCCTCGCGGCTTTTGGCGACGCGCGGTTCGGCGCGCTCGCGCATTCAGGCCTCGGCAAAACAGATCAAGCAAATCCTCAGCATCAAAACTGATACAACGTCGATCAGCGAAGGGGTGCTGGTTGCCATGGCTTGGCCCGACCGCATTGCGCAACGGCGCGGGGGCGACCGGCGTTACCGGTTATCCGGCGGTGGCGGTGCAATCCTTCCCGAGCATGAGGCCCTTGCCAAGCAGGAATGGCTTGCGGTTGCCACAACCGATGGCGCAAGTGGAGACCAAAAGATTTTCCTGGCGGCGCCGCTCACTCTGCAAGATATCGAAACGCATTTTGACGGCCAGATTGAGGTTGTGGAAAATGTCGGCTGGGATACGCGTTCGCAAACTGTCGTAGCTGCGCGGGTTCGTAAACTCGGCGCTCTCATTCTTGAGGAGCGTCCGCTTGCAACGGCTGATCCCGAAGCCATGGCCGATGCGATGCTCAAGGGCATTGCTGAAATGGGTCTCAAGGCTTTGCCCTGGACTGACGGAGCAAACAGCTTTCGCGCTCAGGTGCAATTTCTGAAACGCCTGTTTCCTGAAGAGGCTTGGCCCGATCTCAGCGATGAGACCCTCATGCAAAACATTAGCGAATGGCTGAAGCCTTATCTCGCTGGCATTTCGCGCAAGAGCCATCTTGAGCGGCTGGACATGCTGGCCATCCTGAAAGATCTGGTTCCCTATGACTTGCAAAAGCAAATGGATGGGTTGGCTCCGCGCCGCATCGAAGTGCCATCGGGCGCCCATGTCGCAATAGATTATGAGACCGAGGGCGACCCGGTCATCCGGGTGCGCTTGCAGGAGATGTTCGGCTTGGCCAAAACGCCGACAATTGCCAAGGGCCGAGCCCAGCTCCGCATTGAATTGCTGTCGCCGGCGGGCAGGCCCTTGGCCGTCACCAAGTCTCTGGAGACGTTCTGGACCAATGGTTATCCCGACGTGCGAGCCGAATTGCGCGGCCGATACCCGAAGCATTCGTGGCCGGAAGACCCGCTGTCCGCACCACCGGTAAAACCCCGGAAACTGCGCTGATTGCAACGCTTGACCATTGGCCATGCCAATGCCAAACACCGCGCGCAATGACCGACACCGCCCATATCCGCAATTTTTCCATTATCGCCCATATCGACCACGGCAAATCGACGCTGGCGGACCGGCTTATCCAGCTTTGCGGGGCGGTGAGCGACCGCGACATGGTGGACCAAATTCTCGACTCGATGGACCTGGAGCGGGAGCGCGGCATCACCATCAAGGCCAACACGGTTCGCCTGGACTACACCGCCAGGAATGGCGAAAAATATGTGCTGAACCTGATCGACACGCCGGGGCATGTGGACTTTGCCTATGAAGTTTCGCGTTCACTGGCGGCCTGTGAAGGCTCGCTGCTGGTTGTCGATGCCAGCCAGGGCGTGGAAGCGCAGACCCTGGCCAATGTCTATCAGGCCATCAACAACAACCATGAAATCGTGCCGGTGCTCAACAAGGTGGATTTGCCCGCCGCCGAGCCGGAGCGCATTCGCCAGCAGATCGAGGACGTGATCGGCATTGATGCCTCGGAAGCGGTGCTGATTTCGGCCAAATCCGGGCTTGGTGTTCCGGATGTGCTTGAAGCCATCGTGCACCGCCTGCCGCCGCCCAAGGGCGACCGCAGCAAGCCGTTGAAGGCCCTGCTGGTTGACAGCTGGTATGATTCCTATCTCGGCGTTGTGGTTCTGCTGCGCATCATTGACGGCGAACTCAAGAAGGGCATGCGCGTCAAGATGATGGGCACCGGCGGCTCCTATCTCATTGACCGTGTGGGTGTCTCGCGCCCGAAAAAGGAAATGGTGGCAAGCCTCGGCCCCGGCGAGATCGGGTTTTTCACGGCGGCGATCAAGGAAGTGGCCGATACGCGCGTGGGCGATACGGTCACCGATGAAAAGCGGCCGACGGCCGAACCCCTGCCCGACTTCAAGGAAGCGCAGGCCGTGGTGTTTGCCGGCTTCTTCCCCGTCGATGCGGCGAAGTTCGAAGACCTGCGCGAGGCGATGGGTAGGCTTCGCCTCAATGACGCCAGCTTCTCCTACGACATGGAAACGTCTGCCGCCCTGGGCTTCGGTTTCCGCTGCGGGTTTCTAGGACTCCTGCATCTTGAAATCACCCGCGAACGCATCGAGCGCGAATTCAACGTCGACATCATCACCACGGCGCCCAGCGTCATCTACAAGATCAACATGCGTGACGGCACGCAGAAGTCGCTGCACAATCCGGTTGATATGCCGGACGCCACGCTGGTTGAGTCCATCGAAGAGCCGTGGATCGAGGCCACCATCCTGGTGCCCGATGAATATCTGGGCTCCATACTCAAGCTGTGCGAAGACCGGCGCGGGCGGCAGAAGCAGCTGACCTATGCGGGCTCGCGCGCCATGGTGATCTATGATTTGCCGCTCAACGAAGTGGTGTTTGATTTCTATGACCGGCTGAAATCGGTGAGCCGCGGCTATGCCAGCTTCGATTACAAGATGGTGGGCTATGAAAAGGGCGACCTGGTGCGCATGGGCATCCTGGTGAACGGCGAGGCGGTCGATGCGCTGGCCATGGTGGTGCATCGGGCCAGGGCCGAGCAGCGCGGCCGGGTGATGTGCGAGAAGCTGAAAGAGCTGATTCCCCGCCACATGTTCCAGATTCCGATCCAGGCCACAATCGGCGGCAAGATCGTGGCGCGCGAAACCCTGTCAGCCATGCGCAAGGACGTGACGGCGAAATGCTACGGTGGCGACATCAGCCGCAAGCGCAAGCTTCTGGACAAGCAGAAGGAAGGCAAGAAGAAGATGCGGCAGTTCGGCAAGGTCGAAATTCCGCAGGAAGCCTTCATTGCGGCACTGAAGATGGACGAGAATTAGACCACGAACCCATAGACGTGCAGATTGGGTTGGCCCGATGAAGTCCGCTTTCAGACTTAAACCGGATGGGCCAACAGCGGACCTAGAGCTCCGGACGTTCCGATGGAAAGAACAGGCGTTCACTAATCTTCCTTCGAGAAGTGCTTGATCTTGACTTCGAGAAGTGCTTGATCTTGAATTGCTTGCTGAGCACGTTCATGCGACATTTTTGTCCGAAGTCGAAAGCTGGCTCTGCATCGACCATAGGAGCGTGTCATGGCTGAGGCGCATCAGGCTATCGAGCGTAATTATGACCGTCCCGATCTTGGCGCAACGATATTGGCCGCACTCAAACAGGCCGGCAAAGATGTCGAGCGCTTGACGCCGGATGATCTCGCGGCCGTGGACGAGTTTCATACGGGCCAGCGTGGCGCGACCATCAGGCTCGCTGAGCTCTTGCATCTGAGAGGGTCCGAGCGAGTTGTCGATGTGGGCTGCGGTATTGGTGGACCCTCTCGGTTTCTGGCAAAGCAGTACGGTTGCCGCGTCAGTGGCCTCGATCTTACCTCCGGGTTCGTCCGTGTCGCCGATATGCTGGCGCATCTCACCGGGTTGAGCGCGCTGGTGGACTATCGTCAAGGGGATGCGCTCAACATGCCCTTTGCGGACCAAATATTCGACATCGTCTGGTGCCAGAATGTTTCGATGAACGTAGCTAACCGCCCTGCGCTGTATGCGGAAATGTTCCGTGTGCTGAAGCCGGACGGCCAATTGGCAATTCAGGATGTTGTTGCGGGAAGCGGTGGCCCTCCGTTCTATCCGCTCTCGTGGGCACGTGAACCGAACATCAGCTTCTTGATTACCGCCGAGGAGACTCGCGACAAGCTGGAGCGCGCAGGTTTTCGGACCACGACATGGATGGACACGACGAAAACTTCGCTTGAGGAGGTGCAAAGCGCGCGCGAAAGTCGCGAAGACTGGCTCTCCTTCACCTCTCGGACTGCATCTGCTTCTTGGCAGCGACTTCGGCCACGATAAGCCGCAATATGATTACGCAATCTCGGAAGAAGGTCAACCGGATCTATCACTCTGATCTTGCGGACATTGGTGCCATGAGTACAATTCACAAGACGTTCGTTTTGGGTCAGCAACGGCGGTTCAGCCGTCTCCGCGATATTTGACGGATGATGCGCCTTGAATCCAGCGATCACGCATAGGGCAACAGCAAGCTTACTGTTTCGGCCACCCCCCGCTTGCGCCTGTCCCAATCGACAATTTTTCCTGAAACCCACCAGCAGACAACAGCAATGGCGGCACCGGCATAGCCATCGATGGCATAGTGCCAGCCCAGGTGAATGGAGCCGATGAAGATGAGGAAGGCAAAGGCCGACATCAGATAGCCCAGCCATTTCTTGCCGGCGGAGAAGCCAAGGATTGCGAACAATACGGAAGTTCCCACATGCATTGACGGCATGGCCGAAATGCCATTGATCAGGCCGGTTCCGGATTCGTAATCCTTCCACAGCTCATTCATGGTCGGGATTACAAAAATCGTGTGAATTTGCGCCACCTCGTTGAGCCAGCCCATGAGTGGCGCGAAGGGATCAACAACGCCCGGCAGAAGCCTGCCATAAAGGCCGGGACCCACGGAGGAAAAAATCGTTCCCAATACGCTGGTGCCCATGAACCAGGTGAGGGTGAAGCCCAACAGGAAGCGCATGCGCAGTGCCGTATCCCTGGGGCCGAAGCCCTGCCAAAACCAGCAGGTGAACATCACGAAGAACCAGATGTTGTAATTGACATTAATCAGGAACGTGACCCAGGGCACGTTCAGCAGGGGGGCCAGCAATTCATAGGGATGCCGGCCAAAATGCAGCACCTGGTCCCACTGCATGAAGGTTATATCCCAGGAGAAGGGAACGGCCAGCGGAATGGCCTTCTTAATAAATGCGAAGCCCAACATGTAGAGGGACATGAAGAGGAACGCGTGAATGGCATTGGAGACGCGCTGGGGCGCCAAGTAATCGTCACTTATTTTCAGCCACAGGCCGCCAAGCGCGCTGCCGGAATAACCGGTCCAGTAGAGACGCACGAGCTCAGCAACGATGCCAAATAAAATTATGCCGCAGAGAAGCGACAACACGGGAGCGGTAAATGCCGTCACCATCTTGATGTCGAAGGGAAGGCCAATCCAGATGGATTCCGCAACCGCGGCTAGGAAGACAAATGCCGCAAATATGTAAAGCACCGCATTGGCGCGAATGCCATGAATGATGCACGTTGCAGTTTCGTAAAGACGATTCTGCAGCGGCAGGATCAGTACTTCGCTCATGCGGCAGCTTCCCGTTAAAAGGGCAAACATATCAAGCCGAGGGTTAAGGAGATGTTTCGGGCTGGACTATAGATTAGAATTATTCTAATTAAATTTCAGAGGTTCCATTGAAAAGTTTCTCCGATCTGACCGAACAGGAAATCATCGCGCTGGCCATTTCCAGCGAGGATGATGATGCCCGCGCCTATTCGGGTTTTGCCAATGCCTTGATGGAGTCCTATCCGGCTTCCGCCAAGGTTTTCATGGAAATGTCGGAGGAGGAACACGAACACCGGCGCTGGCTGACTGATCTCTACCAGAAGAAGTTTGGCGATTTCATTCCGCTGATCCGGCGCAGCGACATCCTTGGATTTGTGAAACACAAGCCCGCCTGGATGATCGGCAAGCTCAACATTGATGCGATGCGCAAGCGCGCCGAAGTCATCGAGCTGGAAAACTACCGCTTTTACAAACAGGCGGCGGCGCACAGCAAGGATCCGCAGGTTGCAAAGCTTCTGGCCCAATTGGCGGAAGCCGAAAAGGTCCATGAATCGCTTGCGGCGCGGCTTGGCGACAAGCACGTGACGGCAGACGTGAAGCTCGACGAGGCCGAAACCAAGCGCCGCCTCTTCCTGTTGCAGGTTATCCAGCCGGGCCTTGTGGGGCTCATGGATGGCTCGGTTTCCACGCTCGCGCCATTGTTTGCGGCGGCCTTCGCCACGGGAAACACCTGGGCAACTTTCCTGGTGGGAGCGGCGGCCTCGGTGGGGGCGGGCATTTCCATGGGCTTTGCCGAAGGCCTGTCTGACGATGGAAAGCTCACGGGCCGCGGGCACCCGACGATCCGGGGCCTGGCTGCCGGCATCATGACTGCCGTCGGTGGAATTGGCCATACGCTGCCCTATCTCATCCCCGATTTCAAAACCGCCACGGGCCTGGCCATCGTCATCGTGTTCATCGAGCTCTGGGCCATTTCATGGATCCGCTACAAATACATGGACACGCCGTTCCTCAAGGCGGCGTTCCAGATTGCGGTTGGCGGATTCCTGGTGTTCCTCACCGGCATATTCATCGGCAGCGCATGAGATTGCCGCCTGGGAATCCATTCCCGCCGCTCATCACCTGAAGGCGTTAAAGCTCTGGCCATAGGTCCACTCGGTTCTGAGCTGGTGGTTTGCTTCCTCAACAAGGACCTGGGCGTCAATCCCAATTTCGCCCATGGCATAGGCTGCATCTAACGCGGCCTCAATTGCCTCAGCCTGGGTGGCATAGGGGCCATAGTGCTTGTCCTTGAAGCTAATCTTCCATTCATTGTTGTGAAGTACGATAAAGTACTGCTCGGCGGCCATGCGTACCTCGTCCCGTCCCTGAAACATTCCCTATATAGGTTAGTTAGTATGAGTCGAATAGAGGTAACTTATCCACCCGGGATGCTGCCAAAGGCGGCGGACCCCGAAACGGCTCAAGTGATCGTCTGTCAACCACCGCAGATTGAAACAGGGGACGTGCCGCACGCGCTGACGGTGACCATTACAATTGTCCCAACGTGCAAAACATCAATAATCTGTAAGGAATTGCCGCCGCAATCGGTTCATTGCCTCGGATTCACACCGCTGCTTTTCTCAAATATGAATTGAGAGAAAAAGGTCCTGCGCCACGGGCGGCAAGCACGAGAAAGCCGCCGGCGATTGCCAAATCCTTCCAGAAATGGATTGCCTCATTCGAGTCCCCGAACTGATTGTGAAATATGACCGCAGTTGAAATACAAAAGAGAGACAGTGCAAGGGCCGCCAGACGGGTGTTCCATCCGACAGCAATGAGCAAACCGCCGCCCACCTGAAGTATCAGGGCCGGAACCAGCAATAGGGACGGCACGCCAAACTGTGCGAGATATTCCGCCGTAGCAGCATAATTGTTCACAGCTATCCAGCCATCGATCAAAAAGAGAGCGGCCAGCAGCAGCCTTCCCAAAAGATCCAGCCGCCGATCAATTTATCCTGATCCATGATGAAAACTCCGCGAAGCAAATAGACATACCACAGCTTGATCCAGCCTTCCTACGCCAAGCTTTGGGAAGCGGACCACCCAGGCAGTTGATTGTCGACCGGTAGCCGTTGTATTAACGGCAGGCCTTCACTTTTCTCTTTGCGCTCATCGTGGAACGGCCAAGTCATGAGGAAGCAAATCCTTTTCATTCAAGGCGGGGGCGCCGGGGCCCATGACGAATGGGACAGCAAGCTCGTCGCGAACCTCACGCGAGACCTGGGACCGGGCTACGACATGCGCTACCCACGCATGCCGAACGAAGCGGATCCAAGCTATACGGCGTGGAAGACCGCGCTGGCGGAAGAGATCGCCAAGCTCGACGATGGCGCGATACTGGTAGGCCACTCGATGGGCGGAACGATTCTGATCAACGCGCTCGCCGAGGCGCCGCCCAACCAAAAGCCTGGCGGTATGATTCTGATCGCCGCGCCCTTCGTCGGCCCCGGCGGATGGCCGAGCGAAGAAATTAGGCCGAAAGGCGGACCTCGGCGCGCGATTGCCGCCAAAAATGCCGATCTATCTCTATCACGGCAGCGAAGACGACACTGCCCCTTACGCGCATGTCGATCTCTACAAACAGGCCATTCCACAGGCGCATGTGCGCAAGCTTGAGGGGCGCGACCACCAACTCAATGACGATCTCTCCGAAGTCGCGGCGGACATCAGGGGCATTGTCTAGCTGCGTTATGCTTTCTAAGGCGCAGTTCCCCGACAAGAACCGGCCGAATTCAAGCCTCAGTTCCATCACCATACACTGGATCGGCCCGCGCCTCGCCTGGGTCTTTATCTGGCAGGCCTTTTGAGCATCTCATCAATCTGTTCAAGCGCCACGGATCAACAATGACCGGCAAATCCGTCATCTCATCCACAAGCCAATAGATTGCCTTTTCCGGAATGGTTGGATCATTATTTACCCACGGGCTGAGAAACATCCCTTTGCTTTTTGCCTTTATTTCAATCTCTCGTTTGTCAGTTAGCACGTTCATGGCCTTGCCATACCTTTGTCGATTCTTTGTCCGCTGCAATTGCTATGGTCCTAGGTGTGCGGGGGTGCGGGACGCTAGGACCATAGCCTTGCAGGGGTTGTAAGTCGAATGCGGGGGAACAGACAACCTGTACCAGAACACCCGGCCAAGAAATTGGTTCCATGGCCGGAATTCACCTCACAAAAATTTTGCTTGCGATGGGCTTTATGGGCTAGTGGAGCATTCAGCCATAGGTAAATCAAAATTATGCAAATTGCAGATTTCAACAATAACTCCGTAGCGGTCATAACAGGCGGAGCCGCGGGCATCGGGTTTGCGGCGGCAAGCCGTTTTGCCCGTCGGGCCTCAAGGTATGCATCGCTGACAGGGGCGTTGACCGGCTTTCCCACGCTGCCTCACGCCTTTCGGCGCCTTGCCCCCCGATGGGGCGTCCAGCATCATGACGCAGGAAACAGATGTCAGCAGCATTGACCAATTGCAAAAACTGAAGACCCTGGTGGGTGAAAGATTTGGCGGCACCGACATCCTGATGAACAACGCCGGTATCCAGCCTGGAAGCACCATGTTTGAACCGGCTGAAAACTGGAGGCATATTCTCGATGTGAACCTCTGGGGCGTCATCAATGGCAGCCAGGTTTTCCTGCCTGAGATGATTGAACGGGGCCGCCCAGGGCTGGTGATCAACACCGGATCAAAACAGGGAATAACCACCCCACCGGGCGATCCGGCTTATAATGTTTCAAAGGCCGGGGTGAAGGTGTTTACCGAGGCCCTCGCCCATGAGCTCAGAAATACGCCGAACTGCAAAATCAAAGCCCATCTTCTCATACCAGGGTTTGTCTTTACAAACTGCCGGCGAAGGGCGATTGCAACGATTCAACCAGCGCCTGGTCCGCGACCAGACAATGGACTTTGCCTTCAGCGCATTGACGCCGGAGACTTCTACCTTCTATGCCCCCCGACAATGAGGCAAGCCGCGCTCTGGATGAAAAGCGTATTCTCTGGGCCGCCGGGGATATTGTTGAAAACCGGCCGCCGCTGTCGCGCTGGGTTCCCGCCTATGCGGAAATGTTTGCACAATTCCTGAAGAAAGAAGTGACGCCGCCCGTTACAAGAGATCTACCATGCGGCCGCCGCCTCCATAGGTGGTACGTTCGGTACGTCATAGTAGAAGCTGGCAAGTCTGTTGGCTGGTGGAGCTAAAAAATGGGAACGGTCCTTTAACAGCAGCCAAGTTGTACCGCACGCGCCGCGCTTGCCAGCGCGGATATTTCATTGCATCGTGCGGAGCCCGCTTGTTGTAGGTAGCAGGGAACACAACAGGATGCAAAGCAGAGCAACGTCGGCCGCTGTCCGTTTCGGGACTCGGCCTTTGACATCGAAAAGGGTGTGCTGGTCCGTGGCGGCAAGCAGCACTACCTGCGCCCGAAGGCCACCGCTCTGCTTACGCTGCTTGCAACTCACCTGGGACGCGTTGTCTCAAAACAGGAGATGTTTGACGCCGCCTGGCCTGGTGTATTCGTCACCGAGGATTTGCTGATCCAGGCCATCCGGGAGATCCGCAAGGCTATCGGCGATAATGACCAGTCGGTCCTGCGCAATGTCTCGCGACGCGGCTACATTCTGGTGGGCAATGCGCCGGAAAACTCGCGGCGAAGCAGTAGCTGGAGTCGCCGTCCTGCGCTTTGCCAATGAAACAGGCAATACCGCACTGACACCGGTCATTGACGGTTTTGTGGAAGACATTATCAACGGCTTGGCGCGCTTCGGAACTGTGTCGGTGACGGCGAGACAGTCGAGCTTCATGTTCCACTCGGCGGACCGTGCGTCATGGACGTCAGCCCACACAGCTTTCGGCGCAAACTTCTTTGTGGAAGGAACCGCGCGGCCATCCGCCAAGGGCTTCCGCGTTACCGTCAACCTCGTCGATGCCCATAAGCTGAGCCAGCTCTGGGGCAGCAGCTACGAAACCAATGCCGACACGGTCTTAGACATTCAGAACGAGATTGCCGAGCAGATTATTGCCAGCCTCGCCTTCCGCCTCGAGGACGCAAGCGTCAGGCGTACTTACAGCAAACCGGTCGAGGACCTCGCGGCCAATGACCTACTCTTGCGCGGCGTGGCGGTTGCGCGCGGCAACAACAGCGAGAGCTTCGACGACAGTGAAAGGCTCCTGGAAGCGGCCGTGGCCAAAAACCCTGGGCAGCGGGCTTGCCCTGGCCCAGCTCGCCTATACGCGAGTGATGAAAGCTGGCTTCGGCCGGGCGCAGCGCGTGAAGCTGCATGAGATTTAGACTGCTACAAGGGCCGCCGGCCTGTCACCCGACCAGCCGGTGGTGCATCGCGTGCTCTCCTTCATCCAAATGTACCGCCAGGAGCATGTTCTGCGAATACCACATGCGTCGCGCCATTGATCTGAACCCCTATGACGCGGAATCTCTCGAGCAGATGGGCTATCTTCTAACCCTTCGAGGCAAGCCAATCGAGGCCATGCAATGGATGGACCGGGCAGTGAAGCTCAATCCCATTCATCCGCAATGGTATGAGCACGACCGGTCCTTTGCCCTCTATCTTCTAGGAGAGTACGCTAAGGCGGCTGAGATGATAGAGCTCACTCCGCCTCTGCCGCCCTGGATGCTGACCTGGCTTGCAGCGTGCTATGCGCAGATGGGAAATCTCGATATGGCGCGCCACCACATCGGGCAGATTGCTGAGGTTGATCCGCAGTTTTCATCCCTCGACTTTGCGAGCGGCAACGGCGTTGCCTTTGAGCATGCCTCCGACAATGAGCATTTCGCCGAGGGCGTGTTCTTGGCCCTCGGCGTTCCGATGGAGTAGTGTAACATATTATGCCGCGATGGGCGGGCGCAGTTCGTCGCTGACATGCTCAGGTCTCACGCCGAAGGCCAGACGCGCTGGCAGCCGCCTGAGGACGGGTGTCTTCGCTATCATGCGCAGGACAAAAGGGGGCCGAAAGGTATCCTTGCTCGCGAGGGCCTTGGCGAGATGGCTCGGCACGGCAAGCTGCAGGCGTTGCGTCATCCGCGTGGGCCATTCTCGGCGTTGCTGAACCTCGGCCAGAGCCTGTCCGGCACCCCTCCGCCTTAAGAGCGGCGGCCAATGTGTTGGCGGTGCAGACAGCGTCCTGAATGGCGAGATTAACGCCAACGCCTGCCACGGGCGACATGGCATGGGCTGCATCGCCGATGCAGAGGAAGCCTGGTTGCCACCACTGCTTGAGCCGGTTCACCTGAACTGACAGCAGTTTCACCTGTTCCCAGTCGTAAGAGTTTCTGTCTGTTTGATGCTGATCGGCAGCACCTCGCTGATCGATGCACGGAAATGGTCGAGGCCCTGTGCGCGGATGGCATCATTGCCACCCTTGGGAATGACGAAAGCACACTGCCAGTAGTCACCACGGTTCAGGGCGATGACGATCTTGCCGGGGCGGAACTGGGCCTGGGCCTGGTTGCTGTCCTCCGCGCGGCGCGGCAGCCGGAACCATAAGACGTCAATGGGGCCCCATGGCTTTCAACTTCAAGCCCGGCCTTTGCCCGCAGAACTGATCCACGACCGTCAGCGGCAATGGTAACGTCAGCGCGAATCTCCAACGGAACACCGTGCTGCAAGCCTTTTAAGCCAACCACACGGCCATTGTCGGAGATGAGATCCTGAGCCTCGGTCTCCATCAGCAGCTCAAAGTTCGGGAAGGCTTTTGCCTTGGCGGCTATGAAATTGAGAAAATCCCACTGCGGCATCATGGCGATGAAGCGGCGCCTTCGCATCCGGGAGCTGGTGGAAGACCGGCGAGCTGGCGGCGATGCCGGTCCCGAAACTGCGCGACCATGCGGGCGGCCGGCACGGTGCGGGCAGCTGCCAGGAGCTCGTCGAGCCAGCCGAGCTCGGCCATGGTCTGCATGCGTCGAGGGATGGATGGTGTCGCCGCGGAAGTCGCGCAGGAAATCGGCGTGCTTCTCGAGCACGACCACGGGGACGCCGGCCCTGCGCGAGCATGCAGGCCGAGCATGAGGCCCGCAGGGCCTCCGCCGGCAATGGCGCATGAAGTTTGGATAGTTTTGGTCATTTCAAATCTCCGTTTTCAAATGTTTAGATGAATTCATTCGGCCGCCAGCAGCAGTCCCGCGGGCAGTGGTTCTCTGGGTTCCGCCTCGACAGGCGGCTTGATCCGGAACCAGGCGACATAGAGTGCTGGCAGGAAAGACCAGTGTGAGCGGCGGTTGCAACCGCCAGGCCGCCCATGACGGCGTAGGCCATCGGACCCCAGAACACCGCTCGGAGGCGATAGGGAATCATGCCGAGGATGGCGGCTGCGGCGGTGAGCAGGATCGGGCCGCAGGCGGTGGGTCGGTGGCGCTGATGACCGCGCTGCCACGGCGCCTCGCCCGCATCGATGTTCTGGTCATCGATCTGGACGATCAGGATGACGGAGTTGCGGATCACCATGCCGATGAGCGAGATGATGCCGAGGATCGCCACGAAGCCCATGGGCGCACCCGATGCCAGAGGAAGGCGGCTGTCAAACGCCGATGATGAGCGAGGGGCGCGGTGAGGAGCGCGATGCGCCAGCCGCTGGAAGCTCTTCAGCTGGACCATGAGGAATGGTAGCCATCAGATGCCAGCATGAGCGGCACGCCGGCGGCGATACTGGCCAGGGACTTTTCGCTGTCTTCCGCAGTGCCGCCAAGCGTCACGGAATAGCCAGCGGGAAGTGCTGCCTTGAATTCCTCAATGGGCTTCTCGAGACGCTCAATGATCGTTGCCGCCTCAAGGCCCTGCGCCACGTCGGCCTGCACTGTCAGCGTGGGCAGGCGCTTCCTCCGCCAGATCAACGGCTCTTCCATCTCGTAGGAAATGGTTGCAACCTGGTCGAGAGGCACACGGCCGCCGTTTCCGGTCGCGACGATAAGGTCGCGAAGCGACTGTAGCGTCGATCTCTCTTCGTTTCTGGCGCGGCATCGTTCATCGA
>CAWELV010000012.1:0-147519 GCA_963810045.1 uncultured Alphaproteobacteria bacterium
CGTAGGGCACCGCCGGGTCGGGCGACGTGCGAGCGCATCCGGCCGCGGTCACCCGCCACCCGTCGTCGAACAGGGACAGGAACACGGTGTCCTCGGCGTAGCGCACCTGCGCCGAGTGGCCGGCGACATTCACGGCAGTACGTTCCCCCGGAGCCGGCAGGTCCTCCCGCGTCAGCGCCCGGGCGCACGCCTCGCCGTCCTTCTCCAGGGACTGCTCCGTGCGGGGGGCCAACAGTGCGCACGCGGCCTGAGGGTCGCCGGACACATCGACCGTGAAGGCGTCCGCCACCGCGACGGCCTGTTGCCGCTCCACGTCGGCACCGCACCCGCTGAGTAGCAGCCCCACCACCGGCAGACCCATGACCAGCACGGATGCCGTGACCACCCGGGCCCGGAGGCCTCCCTGCACCATGCTCGCAGCGTAGGGCGGCATCTCGTCCAGCGGTGTGATGCGGGCGCACGTCTCGCACGTCACCTCGGTGTCCGACAACGGGCTGAAGCCCAGGTCCTCAGGGTTCCTTCGGTGGGTGACTCACGCGAGCAGCCGCCGAAGCAGCTGTGCGTCTCGACGCAGCCGCGGGGGGATCGGCAGGCTGCAGTTGGTCAGAGCCAGCTCGTACTGCGTCATCGCCAGCAGATGTGCGACTCGGGCGGCGCGTAGCTGCCCTTGGTCCGCTGGAGCCCGGCGCGCCGTCATGACGCCCTGGTGCGCCGCGTTCATGGTGTTGCGAAACGCGGTGAGCCGCTGCCGATCTGATGACGCCGTTGCGGGCCCGGGAGATGAGGGGTCCAGCGATCCCTGAGTGGGTGATGCGCCAGTCATGCGACACCTGCTTCGTCGGCCCGCGCCACCGACGGTGGGGGACGTCCCGACAGTACGCCTCATCGGCAACGGTCCACCCGGGATTGGAGCAGACGCGACGATGGCGGTCGGGCGGCCGACGCGGGTCATCGTCTGGTTTCCGGGCCGTCAGTTCAGGATCTACTCCTCGGCCGCGAAGGTCTCGGTGTCGATCTCGGTCAGGGTCGCTGGTGCGTAGCGCGCACCGTGCACGGTACTGGCGTCGAGGATGCGCCCGGCTGCCTCGAGGACGTCCGCGTGGATGTTCTGCTGGAGGACCGCGAGGTTCTCGCGAAGGTGTGTCACCGACCGCGTGCCCGGGATGGGCACGACGTGCTCGCCCCGCGAGAGCACCCAGGCGAGCGCGAGCTGGGCGAGGGTGCAGCCAGCAGCCTGGGCGAGGGCTTCCAACCGGCCACGAAGGGCGAGGTTCGCGGGGTAGCTGTCGGGTCCGAACCGGGGCATCGACAGGCGGATGTCACCGGTCGTGAGCGCACCCGGGTCGGGCGGGGACGAGGTGAGGAAGCCACGGGCCAGCGGGCTGAAGGCGACGAGGGTGACCCCGAGCTCGCGGCACGCCTCGAGGGTGCCGAGCTCGGGGTTTCGTGACCAGAGGCTGTACTCGTTCTGGAGGGCGGCGACCGGGTGGACGGCGTGTGCGCGGCGCAGCGTCGCTGCGGAGACCTCGGACAGCCCGATGGCGCGGACCTTGCCGGCCTTGACGAGCCCGGCGAGGGCGCCGACGCTCTCCTCGACGGGGACCTCGCGGTCGAGACGGTGCAGGTAGTAGAGGTCGATGACGTCGGTGCCGAGCCGCACCAGCGCCTCGTCGGCGGTGCGAAGCAGCGTCTCGGGACGACCGTCGATGACCCGGCGCCCGTCGACGCCCGTCATCCCGCACTTGCTGGCCAGGACGATGCGATCGCGGTGCGGCCGCAGGACTCGGCCCACGATCTCCTCGTTGGCGCCGAAGCCGTAGAAGGCTGCGGTGTCGAAGAGGGTCACGCCATCGTCGAGGGCGGTGAGGAGCAGGCGTTCGGACTCGGTGGCGGAGGGGGCGGTGCCGTACACATGGCTGAGGTTCATGCAGCCGAGGCCCACGGGGGCGACCTCGAAGGGACCCAGGCGGCGGGTCAGCTCCGCGGTTTCCCCGTCACGGGGATCCTTGACCGGCGAGCTGCTCCTCGAGCGCCGCGAGGGTGCGATAGCAGGGCATGACCTGCGCGATGGACGCGTTCGGCTCGCGGGCTTCGCGGATGGCCGCGACGAATTCGCGGTCCTGCAGTTCGATGCCGTTGTTCGAGACGTCGACGCTGGCTGAGGTCGATCGGCTCTTCCTTGCCCGTGACGAGGTCGTCGTAGCGGGCGATGTAGGTCGCGGTGTCGCCGATGTAGCGGAAGAAGGTGCCGAGCGGGCCGTCGTTGTTGAACGACAGCGACAGGGTGCAGATCGCGCCGGCTTTCGCTCTTGAGCTGGATCGACATGTCCATCGCGATGCCGAGCTCGGGGTGCTTCGGCCCCTGGATCGCGTTGGCGGTGACGATCTTGCCCGGCCTGGTAGGCGAACAGGTCGATCGTGTGCGCCGCGTGGTGCCACAGCAGGTGGTCGGTCCACGACGCGCGCCCGCCCTTGGCGTTCATGTTCTTGCGGCGGAAGAAGTAGGTCTGCACGTCCATCTGCTGGATCGCCAGCTCGCCGGCGACGATCCGGTTGTGCACGTACTGGTGGCTCGGATTGAACCGCCGGGTGTGCCCGACCATGCAGGTGAGCCCGGTCTCCTGCTGCTTCCGCAGCACCGCCTCGGCATCGCCCAGCGAATCCGACAGCGGGATCTCGACCTGCACGTGCTTGCCCGCGTCATGCAGGCGATCGCCTGCTCGGCGTGCATCTGCGTCGGCGTGCCAGGATCACCGCGTCGACGTCGTCGCGCGCGAGCGCTTCGTCGAGCTCGGTGCCCGAAGGCGCGCGCGCCGTACTTGGCGGCGAACTTCGGCCGCCTGCTCGGCGCGGCGCGAGATGACGAGACGATCTCGACCCCGTCGATGTTCTGCAGGCCGTCGAGGTGCTTTTCGCCGAAGGCGCCGGCGCCGGCGAGGGCGATGCGCATGCGGCTCCTACAGTGCCGTGCATGTCACTCACTTCCCCGGCAGCCGGAGCGCGTTGCGGCTGGTTCGTCGAGGATCAGGTGTGCCCGACAGCGCGTGTTCGAGCGCCGGGCACGTGGTAGAAGCGGTGTTGACCTCGACGCTCGCCGCTGCCTCGACTTGTCCCCCAGCGCGCCCCGCACGATCAGCCACATGACCAGCTCGATGCCTTCCGAGCCCGCTTCGCGCAGGTACTGGATGTGCGGCATCTCGCTCAGCTCCTCGGGGTCCTTGATCAGCTTGTCGATGAATGGTTGTCGAAGTCCTTGTTGATCAGGCCCGCGCGCGGGCCCTGGAGCTGGTGGCTCATGCCGCCGGTGCCCCAGACCTGCACGTTGAGTCCTCGGGGAAGCTCTCGACCGCGCGCGCGGATCGAATCGCCGAGGTTGAAGCAGCGCCGGCCCGACGGCGGCGGATAGTGCACGACGTTGACCGGGAACGGGATGACCTTGCACGGCCACTGCCTCGGGCTCGCCGAAGATCATGCTCAGCGGCACGGTGCAGCCGTGGTCGACGTCCATCTGGTTCATGATGGTCATGTCGAAGTCGTCGAGGATCAGGCTCTGGGCGATGTGCCAGGCGAGATCCGGGTGGCCGATCACGTCGGGCACCGGGCGCGGGCCCCAGCCCTCGTCGGCCGGCTTGAAGCCTCGCGCGCAGCCGATCGCGAACGTCGGGATGATGTTCATGTCGAACGCGCTGGCGTGGTCGTTGTAGACCAGGATGACCACGTCGGGCATGTTGCGCGCTGCGGATCCACTGCTTGGATCGGCTCGTAGCCGTCGAACACCGGACTCCAGTACGGATCGTCGGTCTTGTCCTGGTCCAGCGCCGCGCCGAGCGCGGGCACGTGCGAGGTGAAGCCGGCACCGGTGATCGTCGCGTGCACCCCCGGGGTCGACCCGTCCTCGGCCACGTAGTGGGGCCTCGCGGACCTGGTCGGCGATCCGGTTGCCCTCGATCGAGCGACCGCCGTGGAGCATCATGTCGCGGTACTCGGCCTCGGTCATCCCGGTCATCGAGCCAGCCATCTGCTGGAACGACAGGCCGAGGGTGGCACCCCACTTCGCAAGGAAGTAGATGTTGCCGCCCTCCGCGATGCGCGGCGTTGAGGTCCCGGTCGAGCAGGGCCTGCTTGTGGGGCGTCGGTGAGCGGCCACGCGTCGAGGTAGGCCCGCTCGTCCGCGAGGTAGCGCTCCCGGTTCGCGGGGTTCATGAGGGACATGCAGAACTGGTTGAGGTGGTAGCCCTTGCGCCGACTGCTCCGCATCGAAGATCGTCGTGCCGGGAACCTTCTTGTAGGTCTTGTCCAGGGACATGGTGACTCCTCGTCGTCGATGGTCAGGTGGCGTCCGGCCAGTACAGGCGCATGGGGTTGTCGACGAGCAGCTGTCGCTGCAGCTCCGGCGTCGTGGCGATCTGTGGGATGCCGTCGACCAGCAGCCCGTCGTCGGGCATGTGGTCGGTGAGGTTGGGGTGCGGCCAGTGGGTCCCAGAGGACCCGGTCGGGGAACTCCTCGACGACGCGGCGGGCGAAGGGGATGACGTCGCGGTAAGCAATACGTAGGTCTCCCTGTCGCCTTGATTGAATTACGTATTGCTCCATGGCAGCATGAAGCACCAAAGCTTCGTCATAGGTCTTGCCCGCTTCGCGCTGCGGCACGGGCTTCAATCCGTTCAATTGACCCGCCAGGCTTTGCAGTTCGCCTGAACCGGTCGCCACCGCTTCAAAAGCCGTAACCCCGAGATAGGCAAACGAACGGCTGGCCACCGGCGGCGAATAGGTTGGGGTGTGGCGCACCAATTCCAAGGTCAAGCTATACCATCTTTGCAAAACGTCCTGGGGTTGCGTGGCGTTCGCTCCCACTGTCAGCGCGGCGCACCATATCAAAGCAAGCACAGCAGAATACAGAAGCTTCCTCATGCAATTTTTCTCCCGGCAAATTCCATTACTGCGCCCCTCTGGCCTGTTGCAAACACATCGCGGTCAAGGTGGCGCAGGGTTTCAACCAGCGTCCCGGTTGTGATCATGTCCTTGCCATAGGGCACAACTTCGAACTCGACGATATTTCCGCAAATCATGCACCAGTCCGCGCCGCAGCGCCTCCCACATGCTATCCTTCATCAGGCCATAGGCACGTGTGCCGGGCCCCGCCAGCACAACGCGCTGCGGATTGATCAGCGCAATCAGCCGGGCAATGCCAAACCCCAACACCTCGCCGGCCCGGTTAAAGGCATTGATGGCAACCGCGTCGCCGGCTTCCGCCGCCAATTCCAGTTCCCGCATGTCCTCATCGCGGATCGCCGCATGCACATCGAAGTCATTTCCTTGGCTGTCATTGGCCATGCGCATGATGCCGTAGTCGGCACTGAAGGCTTCGAGGCAGCCATGCCGCCCGCACCGGCACAGCGGACCATCGGGAAGATGATTCATGTGGCCGAACTCCGCCGCACGGCCATTGGCACCGTCATAGACAACACCATTGAGAATGAGACCCAGTCCAACACCGTGGCCCAGGAAAACCACCGCGGTATTGCCGCTGTATTTTTTACGGTCCGCGGCAATCAGGGCTTCGGCGATCATGTTGGCATTGTTGCCGATGCTGCAGGGAATGCCCAAAATCCGTTCGAGTGGCTTCACCACGGGAATGTCGCGGGCCCGGAAGGCCGGGCTCCAGGGGATCTCTCCGGTAATCGTGTCGGCAACGCCCTGCACCGCAATGCCGATGCGCGTGATTGAGTTCAATGCAATCCCAAGCTTTTTGGCATTGGCCTTGATCTCGTGGGCAACGCGTGACCCAAATTCCTCTTTTGGAATGTCGTAGGTATCCATCCGCAGCTTGAGAGGCTCATGCGTGGCCCCGCTGAAATCAGCGAAGACAAGCTCGACGCTATCGACCGAAATTGAAACGG
This sequence comes from uncultured Alphaproteobacteria bacterium, assembly GCA_963810045.1. Lineage (GTDB taxonomy): Bacteria > Pseudomonadota > Alphaproteobacteria > Rhizobiales > Aestuariivirgaceae > Aestuariivirga. The sequence continues at coordinate 5,901 of CAWELV010000012.1, forward strand.
CCAGCACATTGGTGGCCTTCGGGTTAAGCGCCAATCGCGTTTGCGGCCGCCCGCGTTTGATCTGCGTTGAAACAACGTCATCCTCGCCAATGGAGTAAACCAGTCCCTCGTCAATGAGTTGTCCGCTGATGGAGGTAATTGAGGCGGGCGACAATCCCGTTTTGTGGCCCAACGTAATTCGTGCCAGCGGCCCATGCTGGCGCAGGGTTTCAAGAAAAAGCCCTCGATTCTGCCGCCTTACAAGATCGCTGTTAGCTTTCTTGAGCATCGTGCTCCCACTGTTTTCTCCAGCATTTGCTGCTGAATTGTCGTATTTATTTTCTAAGCTTGACTCACAATGCGACTTGATGCAACATTTTTTTGGACGCTAAAATAAATCAATAATCGTCCATCGACCAGCCTTTGCGAGTTCCAGGATAACTGGAAAATAATGGGAGCGTCCCGCGGGTGGCCTGGTGATGAGGAGGAGACTTAAGGAATGAAGCGCAACATCTTAACATTGATGGCCGGAGCCTTGTTGCTCGGCATGTCTTCCATGTCAGCCATGGCTGCTGGAAAAACCATTGCGGTATCGTGGAAGACGTTCCAGGAAGAACGCTGGAAAGTTGATGAAGCTGCCATCAAGGCAGTTGTTGAAGCCGCTGGCAACAAGTACATCTCGACCGATGCCCAGCTCTCGGCTGCCAAGCAGCTTACCGATATCGAAGGCCTGATCAGCCAGAAGGTCGATGTCATTCTCGTTGTCGCCTACGACTCGGACGCCATTCTTCCGGCTTTCCAGGCCGCCGCTGACGCAGGCGTGAAAATGATTTCCTATGACGTGCTCGTCGAACATCCGGATGCTCTCTACGTAACCTTTGACAACGTCGGCGTGGGCCGTTTGATGGCCCAGACGATGCTCGAAAAAGGCAAGGCCGAAGGCGACTTCGCTTTCATCAAGGGTGACAAGGGCGATCCCAACGCCACGTTCCTGTTCGAAGGCATCATGGAAGTGCTGAAACCCAACATTGATGCCGGCAAGATCAAGAATGTCTGCGAAACCTTCACCGACGGCTGGAAGCCCGATGGCGCCCAGAAAAACATGGAGCAGTGCCTGTCCTCAGTAAGCAACAAGGTTGATGCCGTAGTCTCCGAGAACGACGGCATGGCTGGCGGTGTTGTAGCCGCCCTTGAAGCCCAGGGCCTTGCTGGCACCGTGCCTGTAACCGGACAGGACGGCGACCATGCCGCTCTGAACCGCGTTGCTCTCGGTACACAGCTCGTCTCGGTCTGGAAAGACTCGCGCGTTCTGGGCAAGTCGGCAGCCGAATTCGCCAACATGATTGCCGATGGCAAAGCCCTCACCGAACTTCCCGGTGTTGGCAAGTTCAGCGGTGGCCAGAAGGGCGTTGAAGTCAATGCCGTTCTGATCCCGCCCAACGCGATCACCAAGGATAAGTTGAACGAAGTTATCGACGGTGGTTGGGTTACCAAGGAAAAGGTCTGCGCCGGCGTTCCTGCTGGCTCGGTTCCGGCATGCGGTTAACCACTTGCCAGACCTGACGATCTGAAACACAATGGCCGCGTCACTCCGCAAGGGTGGCGCGGTTTTTTTAGATGAAGCACTGCGGCAAGCAGTCGAACGGGGTGGGGAGGCAAAAAATGTCTGCAAATGTAGCACAATCTCAAGGCCCGGCCCTGAGCGAGGAAAGCGCCATTGCACGGTTTTTCCGCGCCACGGAAATCGACACCCGCATGATCGGCATGATCGTCGCCCTGTTGGTGATCTGGGTCGGCTTTGACATTTACAGCGGCATCCTCCGGCCCGGCGAAGGCCTCTTCGGCGGCACGTTTCTCACGCCCCGCAACCTGTGGATCCTGTTGGTGCAAACCTCTTCCATCGCCGTGATGACAACTGGCATGGTGCTGGTCATCGTCATGCGCCAGATTGATCTTTCGGTTGGTTCAATTCTGGGATTTGTCGCGGTCATCATCGGCACGGCGCAGGTGTTCTGGATGCCTGCCTTGGGCTTTCCTGTTGGCCATCCCATGATTTGGATCATCACCCTGATAATCGGCATTTCTGTAGGCGCCGCGATCGGCGCGTTCCATGGCACGCTGATTGCCTATGCCGGTATTCCATCCTTCATCGTTACCCTGGGTGGTTTGATTGTTTGGCGCGGCGCCGCCTGGGCCGTGATCCGCGGTGAAACCGTGGCTCCCATGGACAAGAATTTCAAGCTGATTGGCGGCGGCTTTGCCGGAACCACCCCCGGTTCCATCGGGGCCACAGCGAGTTGGACTTTGGGTTTCATCGCCTGCGCCCTTGTAGTCGCCGGCATCCTCAATGAACGCCGCCAGCGCCAGCGCTTCAAGTTTCCGCTCCGTCCCGTCTGGGCGGAAACGACGCTCGCAGGGGTGGGCTGCCTTGTCGCTCTTGGCGCAACTTCGCTGGTCAACTCCTATCCCTGGCCCAAAGGCGTGGTTGACCGCTACGTGGTTGAGAAGGCCATTACTGTTCCGCCCGAGGGATTATTCATTTCACACGGCTACGCGGTGCCGGTTTTGATCGCCATTGGCATCGGCGCGCTCATGACATTTCTGGCCACCCGCACCCGCTTTGGCCGCTATGTCTATGCTACAGGCGGCAATCCGGAAGCAGCCGAACTGGCCGGTATCAACACCAAGAAGCTGACGGTCATGATCTTCGCGCTGATGGGTGGACTTGCCGCAGTTTCGGCCTCGATCTCGTCGGCGCGCCTTGACTCGGCCACCAATGCGTTGGGCCAGTTCGACGAGCTCTATGTCATTGCCGCCGCAGTTATTGGTGGCACGTCGCTGGCTGGTGGCCTCGGCACCATCTATGGCGCCATGCTCGGGGCCCTGGTCATGCAGTCGCTGCAGTCAGGCATGACACTGTTGAATTTTAAATCGGCCTACAAGGACATGGTGGTGGGATCGGTGCTTGTCATCGCCGTGTTCATCGACCAGGTCTATCGCAGGCGCGTGAAGTAGAGGGAGGCCGCAATGGCAAAAAATGCGAGTACACCTGCAAAGGTAACTTCCATCAATCGTGGAACTCCTCTGGTGGAAATGCGTGACATCTCCATCGCTTTCGGCGGCATCAAGGCTGTCGATCATGCCGATATTACCCTTTATCCCGGGGAAGTCGTGGGCGTGCTCGGCCACAATGGCGCGGGAAAATCCACGCTGATCAAGATTCTGTCTGGCGCCTATAAGCGCGATCACGGGCAAATCCATATCAATGGCGACGAGGTGGCAATCAACAATCCGCGCGATGCCAAAGCGCTCGGCATTGAGACGATCTACCAGACCCTGGCACTCGCCGATAATGTCGACGCTGCCGCAAATCTCTATTTGGGCCGCGAGCTCCGTACCGCATTCGGCACGCTCGATGACGTCGCCATGGAATCGGAAGCCCGCAAAGTGATGGGGCGTCTCAATCCCAATTTCCGCCGCTTCAAGGAGCCAGTGAGCAAGCTGTCCGGCGGCCAGCGGCAATCGGTTGCCATCGCACGCGCCATCCACTTCAATGCCCGCATCCTGATCATGGACGAGCCTACAGCTGCTCTTGGCCCGCAGGAAACCGCCCAGGTTGGCGAACTCATCAAGCAGTTGAAAGCCGATGGCATTGGCATTTTCCTCATCAGCCATGACATTCACGACGTGTTTGACCTTGCCGATCAGTTGAGTGTGATGAAGAATGGCCGTGTCGTTGGCACAGCGAGCGTCAAGAATGTCACCAAGGACGAAGTGCTGGGCATGATCATCGCCGGCAAGTGTCCCAAGGGCGCCATTCCCGGGCCCCGGCGCCTTGCGCGATGTGGCTGGCCTAACTGCCAGCAAGGCGTGCTGCAGCAGGATGATGGTCTTTGCATCCACGATCTCTCCGGACGCGATCATCCCATAGGCCGTCTTTAGCGGGAGTTCGATGACCTCGATGTCTTCACCTTCCGTTGCAACGCCGCCGCCAATCGTGGCCCTGTCTTCGGGAGAATAAGTGCCGATGAACAGGCTCACCCGCTCGGTCAGCGCTCCGGGACTCATGAACACGTCGGCCACCTCGCGCAAATCACGCACGTGAATGCCAAGCTCCTCCTCGGCTTCCCGGGTTGCGCAGGTTCTCGCATCATCGCCATCGAGCAGGCCGGCACAGGCCTCAATCAGGGCATCGGCATATCCCGCCAGATGGGCGGCAATGCGCATTTGCTTCACCAGCAGAACGGTTTTTCGCTTAGGGTCCAGGGCCAGAACCGCGGCGGCATGGCCATGGTCGTTGACTTCGCGGACCAGAATTTCTGACCGGCCATCCCGGCGGGTGTATTTCATCGTCACTTTGCTTAGGGTGGACCAGAACTTTGCGATGACCTCCTCCGCCAGAATTTCGACCTTGTAGGATTTATTCATTTTTGCCGCGTCCCGTGTTTTGAATGGCGGCTATTACAGCCTTTGAAGTCGTGAGGTCTGGAAGCGCCTCAACCGTTACCGAAAGCCGCCTTCTCCAGTTTGCCCGTCCCGTATCGGTGCCAGGCACATTGAGGGGTTCTGTCTCTTCCGCAAGATCATCAGCCTGCACCAGCATGACCGCGCAGGGGGTCTTGGCAACGAAGGCATGCGCGTCGGCGAGAAGATCGCCAGTGTTGACGCCCGCGTCAGCAATTTCTCTTTCCAGCTTTGCAATATCCCCGTGATTGGCGCTCGCGCGCCAGCCCTTGAAGGGCGCCAGATCGTGGGAGGATAGACACACTGCCGCACTTCGCGGATAGCTCTCTGGCGGATGAAAGCGCGCCTCATCCTGCTCGAACCACAGAACCCGGTAGGACAGGATGTTGGCCTGTGAAAGACGGTCGCGCAGCCCATCGGGAACAGTCCCCAAATCCTCGCCAATCGCCAGGCATTTTGCCCGGACACTTTCGGTGGCCGAAACGGCGAGAAGCCTATCCAGCGGCATCCCGACATAGGCTCCATCGGCGCCCGACGCGCCGCGCGGCACCCAGAACTGGCGGGATAGGCCCAAGATGTGATCAATGCGCAACACCTTTGCATGCCGCATGTTGGCCCGCAGTATCTCGGCGAAAGGTTCATAATCTGCCTTTGCGAGCGCGAGCGGGCTGAACGGCGGCAGATTCCATACCTGACCTTCTAGCGCAAACGGGTCCGGCGGCGCGCCCATTGAAACACCCGTGGCAAAGAGATCCGGCCGCGCCCAAACCTCGCCGCCTTCATAGGCGCACCCCAGGGCAAGGTCGCGGTAAATGCCAAGCTCCAGTCCCGCCGTCTCCGCGCGCGTTGCGGCAGCGGCAAGCTGCCTATCGGCAATCCACTGCAGCCATTGGGCATATTTGTAACGCCGCGGATCCAGTCGTGCTTCAAAGCGCGCATGGTCTGCCAGTGCGCTTCCGCCATCCGCCATGAAAGCTTCAAAGTCCTTGCTCGTCCCGAATTTTTCAAAAATCGAAAACAGTACCTCATCCTTGATGCGCCAGACGGCGTCGTAATCCACATGGCTTGCCTCGCGCAGCCGCGAAAGCTCGTCTTCATATTTCTTTTGTTTTGCCGAAGGGCCAAACTTCTTTTGCACGTCATTGAGATCAATATAGATGGGATCAATGAAACGGCGGTCAGAGGGTTGGTAAGGGCTCACGCGGCTGCGGTCAGCAGTAAACATGTGGTGCAGGGGATTGATGCCCGCGAGCGAGCCGCCAAGCCTGGCCGAGGCTTCACAAAACCGCGCAAGTGTTTCCAGATCGCCAATACCGCAGTCGCCTTCATGACGAAGCGCATAGAGATGGGATGTCAGGCCATAGAGGCGTTTTCCCTGCTTCACGAATTCCGGCTGATAGCAGCGCCCGGGTGTCACCGCGACATTCCTGTTCTGCACAGCCGCAAGCTCTTTCAGTGAGTCACGCACTTCTCCTTGCGTTGCGATTGGCAGGGCCATGGCCGCAAGCAAGGCGCGCTTTGTTTCAATCCCAACGCTGTGATAGGCCCCGCTGACTTCCCACCATTCGCCTTGAATGCCCGCCGCCGAAGCGAGGTCATTGATGAGGCCATCATCCGGCTGGGATGATTTTTTCCGCCCATCGGGAACTTCAAGCAGTGTGGTAACCGAACGTCCTTCACACACCAGATTATCGTGCGCCCAATGAAATTCTGGTTGGGCGCTGGGCGGCGTCACGCTCACGCTGGCGTGACTCCGGTTAAACCAGATGAGCAGGCGCGCCCCGCCTTCCGGGCCGCTCAGAACCAAGCCAAAAACGTCAAGCGAAGGATTGGCCCAGTCCAGAGCCTCTCCGCTTGCCGAAAGCCATTGAATATCAGGCTGGGTTTGGCCGTCGGAAATTTGCCCCGTTAGAAAGCGGTCGGCAAAATAGGAGGCATGCTTGATTCGGAACTTTGCGAGGTCTGCCACATAGAGGATGAGATCGCGGTCGGCTTTTCTCCAATCCAGCCACGTCGTTTCATTGTCCTGCGCGTAGGCGTTGTTGTTGCCGCGCTGGCTGCGGCCAAACTCGTCGCCCGCCGTCAGCATGACTGTGCCGCGCGAAAGAAAAAGGCTTGCCAGCAAGGCCTTCACATCCCGCTCGGGATTTTTCGCAATCCAGCAGGGCTCCCGTGAGTTTCCGTCACGGTTGCCCTCGCCATTGGCAAAATTGTCCTTGTGGTCATGGCTGACGAAATCACGAAGCGTGAAGCCGTCATGCGCCGCCACGTAATTTATGCTGCTTGAAGGCCTGCGGTCTGGCCGTGCAAAAATATCCGATGAGCCTGCAAGGCGCGTCGCAAAATTGGCAGTTGCCCCCGCATCGCCCCGCCAGAAATGCCGGACGTCATCCCGGTAGCGGTCATTCCATTCATGCCAGGCGCTTGGAAAGTTTCCCAGCTGATAGCCGCCGGGGCCAACGTCCCAGGGCTCGGCGATGTGAATGAGCGGGCCCAGCAATGGGTCCTGCTGAATGGCCTGAAGCAGGGGAGCCTTGCCGTCAAAGCCGTGGGGTCCGCGGCCCATCACTGTCGCCAGATCATAGCGAAATCCGTCAATTCCGGTCGCACTCACCCAATGGCGCATGGCTGCCAGAATGAGGTCCATGACGGGAGCGCCATTTGTATCAAGCGTATTGCCGCAACCCGTGTCATTCACCAGCACGCCATTCGCATGCCGGTAATAGAGCGCGTTATCAAGGCCGCGAAGCGAAACGGTTGGCCCGCCCAGGTCGCTTTCGCCTGTGTGGTTGAACACGGCATCGAGGATAACGCGACAGTCCCGCCTCATGCAGCGCCGCAACGGTTTCGCGTATCTCCGTCAATCCGCCGGGCGCAAGCCGTGGGTCCGGGGCAAAAAAGCTGATGGGGTTATAGCCCCAGGCGTTCGAAAGGCCTTGCCGCACGAGATGTCTTTCATCCGCCCAGGCCATGAGCGGCATCAGTTCAATCGTATCAACGCCAAGCCTGAGAAAATGCTCAATGCATGCGGGATGCGCCAGTGCTGCAACAGTGCCGCGAATATTCTCGGGAATCTGCGGGTGAAGTTTGGTGAAGGCCTTCACCGCCACCTCATAAATGAAGCGGGGCGTCCCGTGGGGCAAATGCTGCGCAAGCGGTTGCGCTGCTGAGACAATGCATTTCGGCACGATGTGCGAGGTTTCGGCACCCTCTGACGGCCAAGTCCGGATGCCAGGTAAAGCTCCGGTCAAGCGCCGTCGCATAGGGATCGATCAACAGCTTGGAAACATCAAAGAGATGGTTGGCGTCATAGGGGCCATCGGCTCGCAACCCATAAAGCTGGCCAATCCTTACGCCGGGTATGAACCCATAATGCACGTCGCCCTGGCGCGACGCCAATTCAAATCGTGTTTCCCGCTCCGCTTCAAACCAGCAGAAAAATATCCGCGTTCCATGTCTTGAAACAACGGCAACATTGACACCGCCCTCAACGGGGGTGACGCCAAGGGGAAACGGCGATCCGGAATTTGAAAGGGGCATATTAGGTGATCACAGTCGGTTCCGTGCGGCCCGTGCGCTCCGCGATGCCGGCAAGGCCCCGTGCGAAGCCAATGAGGCCAGAAAGTGCTGCCTGCGTTTCAAGGCCGAGGATTTTGGCCTCGTATTTCTCGATGTAAACCCGAAGCGTGGCCCCGGCCGTGCCCGTGCCGGAAAGCCGGTAGATCACCCGTGAACCGTCATCGAAGACAATACGGATTCCCTGGTTGGCTGTATCGGAGCCATCGACGATGTCATGATAGGAAAAATCATCGGCCGTTGCCACCGCCAGCGTACCTGCCTTTTCACCTTTCAGGTTTGGCAGCTTGTCGCGCAGGAATTTCATCAGCTTATTGGCTGCATCCGCATCCACTTCTTCATAGTCATGGCGCGAATAATAGTTACGGCCATACTCTGCCCAGTGTTCCCTGACGATATCCGCAACGCTTTGCCGGCGCTTGGCCAGAATATTGAGCCACAGCAGGACAGCCCAGAGGCCGTCCTTCTCGCGCACATGGTCTGAGCCGGTTCCCGCACTTTCCTCGCCGCACATCGTGATCATTCCGGCATCGAGAAGATTGCCAAAAAATTTCCACCCCGTCGGCGTTTCAAAACACTTGATGCCAAGTTTCGCCGCAACCCTGTCCACGGCGCAGCTGGTGGGCATGGAGCGGGCAACTCCGGCGAGACCTTTTGAATAACCCGGTACCAGATGGGCATTGGCCGCAAGCAGCGCCAATGAGTCCGATGGTGTCACGAATTGCTGCTTGCCGATGATAAGATTGCGGTCGCCATCGCCATCGGAAGCTGCTCCGAAATCGGGGCCATTGGCCGACATCATCAAATCATAAAGCTCTTTTGCGTGAACCAGATTGGGGTCCGGATGGTGCCCGCCGAAATCGGGAAGCGGCGTGCCGTTCACGACCGAGCCCTTCGGCGCCCCAAGCGCATCCTCAAGAATGGCATGGCCATAGGGGCCGGTAATGGCATGCATCGCATCGAACCGGATGCGGAAACCGGATTTAAACAATGCCCTGATGGCGTCAAAATCAAACAGGGTTTCCATAAGCTTCTGGTAATCGGAAACCGGGTCGATGACTTCAACCGCCATGCCTTCGATCTTGCTCACGCCCAGTTTATCGAGATTGCAATCAGCGGCGTCAGAAATTTTGTAGCTTGAGATTTTTTTCGTATTGGCAAAAAACTGGTCGGTCATTTTTTCCGGGGCAGGGCCGCCATTGCCGGCATTATACTTGATGCCGAAATCCCCGTCCGGCCCGCCCGGGTTGTGGCTGGCCGAAAGAATGATGCCGCCAAATGCCCCCGACTTGCGAATGAGATGCGAGGCGGCGGGCGTGGACAGAAGTCCGCCCCTGGCCGTCAGCACCCGGCCAAAGCCATTGGCCGCTGCCATGCGAATGGCGGTCTGGATGACTTCGCGGTTGAAGTACCGGCCATCGCCGCCGATCACCAGCGTCTTGCCATCGAAGCCCTTCAAGCCCGTCAAAAATGGATTGAATGAAATTCTCCGCATAATGGGTCTGCTGGAACACCGTCACCTTTTTGCGCAGGCCCGATGTGCCGGGCTTCTGCCCTTCGAATGGTGTGGTGGGAATGGTTTTTATCATCTCAGGCGGCCTTCAGGAGTGAGCGATAGACCTCGGCATAGCGCGCCGCACTGCGCGTCCACGAAACATCGGCCTTCATGCCGGTCTGCTGCAGCGCGGCCCATGCGGCCTTGTCGGCGTAAAGAGCTGTGGCGCGTTGCAAGGCATGCTCCAGGGCTTCCTGTGTTACCGGTGAAAACTGAATCCCCGTGGCGGCACTGGCCGATAGCGCCGCATCATTGGCATCAACAACCGTATCCGCCAATCCGCCGACCCGCGCCACGACGGGCACGCAGCCATAACGCAATCCATAAAGCTGCGTGAGGCCGCAGGGTTCAAAGCGCGAGGGAATGAGAATGGCGTCCGAACCCGCCTGCAGCAGGTGCGAAAGCGGTTCGTCATAAATGGTGGCGATGCCAACGCGGCCGGGATAGCTGATCATCGCCGCCTTGAGCGATCCTTCCAGCGCCGCATCACCTGACCCCAGAATGGCAAGCCTGCCGCCAAGTTCAATGAGTGTTGGCAGGGCGTTCGCCACAAGGTCCATGCCCTTCTGCAGCGTGAGCCGGCTGACGATGCAATAGAGCAGCCCGTCGCCGCTCTCCAGGCCGAAGCGTTTCTCGATGGCCCGCTTGTTTGCTTCGCGCTTTGCCAGGTCCTTTGCCGTATAGCTCTGCACGATATTCGCGTCATCGGCGGGATTCCAGATGTCCGTATCAATCCCGTTGACGATGCCATGCACCACATGGCTCCGCGCCCGCAGCAAGCCGTCAAGCCCCATGCCGTCCTCAACTGTCATGATTTCACGCGCATAGGTGGGGCTCACGGTGGTGATGGCATCGGAACATTGCAGCCCCGCTTTTAAAAAGCCGACACCGCCAAAATATTCCACTCCGTCAATGCCGAAGGCTGCAGGTGGAAGGCCAAGCGTGCCAAAGATCGAGGCCGGAAAGTGGCCCTGAAAGGCCAGGTTATGAACCGTCATGATGGTTTTGGGCCCGCCGCCATAACGCACGTAGGCCGGAACAAGCCCCGCCTGCCAGTCGTGGCAGTGAATGATGTCAGGCACAAAGTCCGCCACCAGGCCCCGCCCGATTTCCGCGGCAATCGTTGCGAGGGCCGCAAAGCGCCGTGAATTGTCGGGCCAATCCTTGCCGTCGGGTCCGAGATATGGATTGCCCGGCCGGTCATAGAGATGCGGCGCATCAAGCACAAAAAGATCGAGTCCCTTCGCCTTGCCCCACAGCAGCCGCGCCGCCCCGCCAAAGAGAGTGTCCGAGGTATAGACGATCTCGTAGTTTTCCAGCGCCTTGATGGCTGCCGGATAGCCCGGCATCAGCGTAATGACCTTCACGCCCTGCTTGGCCAGCGCCGCCGGAAGGGCGCCTACGACATCAGCCAGTCCGCCGGTCTTGACCAGCGGGAACACTTCCGATGCGACGCTGAGGATTTTCATGCCGGCAGTTTTGCAATCATCGGTTTGGTGATGAGGCAGACGCCGTTTTCGGTGCGCCTGAATCGCTTGGCATCGGCGACCGGATCCTCACCCACAATCAACCCGTCAGGAATGACAACGCCGCGGTCGATCACAACTTTCTTCAGCATGCATTCCGGCCGATCTTCCACATAGGGCATGACGACCGCCTCTTCGACATGGTTGTGTAGGAATTGACCCGGACGCCGGTGAATAGAAGTGTGCGCCGCAGCGAGGCGCCCGAAACAATGCAGCCGCCCGAAACCAGTGAGGATACGGCCATGCCGCGCCTGCCATCCTCGTCATGCACGAATTTTGCCGGCGGCGTCACTTCGCCATAGGTCCAGATCGGCCAGTTATTGTCATAGAGGTCGAGCGCGGGCAGGATGTCGCAAAGATCAAGGTTCGCTTCCCAATAGGCATCAACCGTTCCCACATCGCGCCAATAGGCGGACGCTTCCTTGGTCGAGCGCACGCAGGATTGCGTGAAGCGGTGCGCCACGGCCTTTCCGCTCTTCACGATATGGGGAATGATGTCCTTGCCGAAATCATGGGAGGATTTTTTGTTGGCGGCATCTTCCCGCAAAAGATCAAGCAGGAATTCCGTGTTGAAAACATAAATGCCCATGGAGGCCAGCGCATTATCCGGGATTGCCCGGAATTCCCGGCGGGTCCTTGGGTTTTTCGACAAAGGCAATAATCCTGTCCTTGTCATCAACCTGCATCACGCCAAAGCCGGTTGCCTCCATGCGCGGCACCTCAAGGCAGCCAACCGTCACATCGGCGCCCTGGTCCACATGCTGTTGCAGCATCTGCTCGTAATCCATCTTGTAGATGTGATCACCCGCCAGAACGACCATGTATTGCGGGACCGTAGCTTTCAATGATATCGGCGTTCTGGTGCACCGCATCCGCCGTCCCGTTATACCACTGCTCTTCGGATACGCGCTGGCTCGCTGGCAGAATGTCGAAACTCTCGTTGCGTTCCGGCCGCAGGAAGTTCCAGCCCCTCTGCATATGCCGGATGAGGCTGTGGGCCTTGTATTGCGTGGCCACGCCAAAGCGCCGGATGCCGGAGTTCAGCGCGTTGGACAGGGCAAAATCAATGATGCGGGATTTGCCGCCGAAGAACACCGCGGGCTTGGCCCGCCGGTCCGTGAGTTCCATCAAACGGCTGCCGCGGCCCCCCGCCAGAACATAGGCCATGGCGTCACGGGCGAGTGGTGCGGTCCTGCGGGGTTCTGCCAATTCTTCCTCCCAATAATTTTTATTATGTCGCTGAAAATTCCAAAATCAAGGTCGCCATTGGCGGTAAGGTTAGTATGGCCTCGGCAGGCTGCCCCGCCGTTTCCTTTGCGATGGCCGCAACACTGCCGCCATTGCCCAGGCCCGTGCCGCCATAGGCCAGGGCATCGGAATTGATCTTTTCAATCCACCGCCCGGCCCGCGGCATGGGCACGCCATAGCCAACACGCGGAACCGGCGTCAGGTTTGAAATGGAAACAATGGGGGCAGCCTCGCCTGCCCAGCGGACCCAGGCGAATACCGAATTCGTATAGTCATCGGCAATCAGCCATTGAAAGCCTTCGCCCTCGCAGTCGCGCCCATGCATGGCTGGGCTGGATTTATAAAGCGCATTGAGGTCGGCAATAAGCGTTTGAACACCCTTGTGCGGCTCAAAGCCAAGCAAATGCCAGTCAAGGCTCTTGGCTTCGCTCCATTCGTCCCACGGCGCAAATTCCTGGCCCATGAACAAAAGCTTCTTGCCGGGATAGGCCCACATGAAAGCATAATAGGCGCGAAGCCCGGCAAACTTGGCCCAGGTATCGCCGCCCATCTTGCTCAAAAGCGAACCCTTGCCATGCACCACCTCGTCATGAGACAGCGGCAGCACGAAGTTTTCCGTGAAGGCGTAGAGCAACCCAAAGGTCAGGTCATTGTGGTGATGGCGGCGGTGAATGGGATCACGCGACATGTATTGCAGCGTGTCATGCATGAAGCCCATGTTCCATTTGAAACCGAAGCCCAGGCCGCCGCTGTAGGAGGGCTGCGAGACGCCGGGAAACGCCGTGGATTCTTCGGCAATAGTGATGATGCCGGGATGCGTTCCATAGCACACCTCATTCATGCGCTTGAGGAACGCAATGGCTTCAAGATTTTCATTGCCGCCATGCTCATTGGGAATCCACTCGCCGCTCTTGCGCGAGTAGTCGAGATAAAGCATCGAGGCCACCGCATCGACGCGCAGGCCATCGATGTGATACTTCTCCAGCCAGAACAGGGCATTGTTGATCAGGAAGCTCTGCACCTCCGTGCGGCCGAAATTATAGATGGCCGTATTCCAATCCGGATGAAAGCCCTTGCGCGGGTCCGCATGCTCATAGAGGGCGGTGCCATCAAAATACGCGAGACCAAATTCATCCGTCGGGAAATGCGCCGGAACCCAATCAAGGATAATGCCGATGCCGGACGCATGGGCCGCATTCACAAACCGTGCAAACCCTTCCGGATCGCCAAAGCGCGAGGTCGGCGCATAGAGCCCGGTCGGCTGATAACCCCATGATGGGTCATAGGGATGTTCGGAGATCGGCAGCAACTCGATGTGGGTGAACCCCAGGTCGCGCACATAATTGACAAGATCGCTTGCCAGTTCATCATAGCTCAAAAATATATTGCCATCTTTTTTACGCCAGGATCCGAGATGCACTTCGTAGATGGACATGGGCGAACGGCGCGCATCGCGTGAGGCCCGCGCCTTGAGATAGTCGCCATCCGTCCACTCAAAATGGTTGATGCTTGCAACAAGAGAAGCAGTTTGCGGGCGAAGCTCCGCCGCAAAGGCATAAGGATCAGCCTTGAGGGGCAAGCGGATTCCATCAGCGCCAATGATCTCGAACTTGTATTTTACATCTTCATCAAGGCCGGGAAGGAATATCTCCCAAACCCCCGTGCCCATCCGCTTGCGCATCACATGCCGGCGGCCATCCCAGTCATTGAAATCGCCGATCACCGAAACGCGCTGCGCGTTGGGCGCCCACACGGCAAAATGCACGCCCGTGACGCCTTCGTGGGAAATGACATGGGCGCCCATCTTGTCATAGAGCCGCAAATGGGTGCCTTGCGCCACATAGTAATCGTCAAGCGGTCCCAGCACCGGTCCAAAAGAATAGGGATCGATGACATGCCAGTTGCCGCCCGCATTGGCAGCTTCAAAGCGCAGGGGCTGGCGGTCCTTCAGCTTGACCGAACCTTCAAAGAAACCGGCTTCATGGGTTTTTGCGAGGTCGCCGATCTTGTCCCCGGCCAAGGTGTGGGCGGCCAGCGTGTCAGCCCCGCTGACAAAGGCCCGGGCCACAAAGCCCCGCCCAATTTTATGGAGGCCAAGTACGGCGAAGGGGTCATGGTGTTGGCCAACGACAAGAGCGTCAACTTCAGCCTTGCTTAACACACCTGCGGCCATCGGGCACTCACACTCGTTCCTCGCACTATGGAATGCCGATTGAAAAGGGGCAATGGCCAATCACGTGACCGGAATGGCCCATATATCCCGGGCATAATCGCGGATTGTCCGGTCGGCGGAAAACCAGCCAAGCCGGGCCGTATTATGCACCGCCTTTTTGGTCCAGGCCCGCGAACTGTCGCGCCACACCGCATCCGCCTTGCCAAGGGCTTCCGAATAGGCGGCAAAGTCGGCGGTAACCATGAAATAATCATGGTCCAAAAGGCCCGCCACAAGCCCATGATAGCGGTTGGGTTCGGAAGGCGAAAATATCCCGGTGCGGATCGATTGAATAACCTGCTTCAAATGCGGCGAATGATCGATAATGTCACGTGGCACATGGCCCGCCTTGCGTGCCTCTGCCACCTCGGCCGCGGTCAATCCAAAGATGAAGACATTGTCCCGGCCCGCATGCTCGGAAATTTCCACGTTCGCCCCGTCAAGCGTGCCGACGGTGAGGGCGCCATTGATCGCCAGTTTCATGTTGCCCGTTCCGGAAGCCTCCATCCCCGCCGTTGATATTTGCTCGGAGATGTCGGCGGCGGGCACAATAGTTTCCGCCAGAGTCACGTTGTAATTCGGGATAAAGACCACCTTCAGCAATCCGCGCACGGAAGGATCGGCATTGATCACCGTGCCCACGTCATTGATGAGCCTTATGATCATTTTGGCTTCCCAGTAGCTTGCCGCCGCCTTGCCGGCAAATATCTTCACCCGCGGAACCGTGACCTGTCCCGGATGTGCCCGGATGGAATTATAAAGCGCGATGGTTTCAAGAATGGCCAGCAATTGCCGCTTGTATTCGTGAATGCGCTTGATCTGAACATCAAACAGCGCCGAAGGGTCTGTCGGAATGCCGGTGCGCTGCAAAATAAGCTGTGAAAGTTTCTGCTTGTTTGCCCGCTTGATCTCGGAATATTTTTCCAGAAAGCCCACGTCGTTGGCAAAGCGGTCCAGGGTTATGAGTTCTTCGGCATTGTCGAGGAACTTGGGCCCAATGGCCTCGCGCACCAGACTGGGTGAGGCCGGGGTTTATCTGTTGCAGCCAGCGCCGCGGCGTAATGCCATTTGTCTTGTTGTTGATGCGGCCGGGATAAAGCGTGTTCAAATCCTTGAACACGGTTTCCTTCATCAGGCCGGAATGCAGCGCCGAAACGCCATTGATGCTGTGGGTGCCCACAAAGGCCAGTTGCCCCATGCGCAGCCGCCGGCCATTATGTTCGTCGATCAGTGAAATGGCTCCCAGGAAGCCGAAATCCACCATCCCTTTCTTGTGCGCATCGGCAATGATGCCCGCATTGATGGCATAAACAATTTGCATGTGGCGCGGCAGCAGGCGTTCGATCAAATGCACCGGCCAGCTTTCAAGGGCCTCCGGCAGCAGCGTGTGGTTGGTGTAAGCCGTGGTGGCGCGCGTAATTTCCCAGGCTTTGTCCCAGGCAAGATGATGCTCATCAACCAGCAAGCGCATGAGCTCGGCAATGGCGATTGCCGGATGCGTGTCATTCAGCTGAATGGCGGCCTTTTCGGCAAGGTTCAGCACGCTGCCATATTGGCTGACATGGCGCCGGAGAAGATCCTGCAGCGATGCCGAGGTGAAGAAATATTCCTGGCGCAGGCGCAGTTCCTGGCCAGCCGGGGTGGCGTCCGAAGGATACAAGAACCCGCGTAATGCTTTCGGCCTGTGTGGTATCGACCTGAGCCCCAATATGGTCGCCCTGATTGAATTGTTCGAGCTTGATGGGATCCACAGGCGCGCGCATTCCACAGCCGCAATGTGTTGACGCGTTTTCCCTTCCAGCCGCAGATGGGCGTATCAAAGGCAACGGCCAGGATTTTTTCCGACGGCTTCCATTTGTAGTGCGCCACGCCATTGAGCTGGGCCGAGGCTTCAACCGTTCCGCCAAAGCCCACTTCATATTCGCGCTCTCGCCGTTCAAATTCCCACGGGTTGCCATGAACCAGCCAGTCCTCCGGCAGTTCGATCTGCACCCCGTCGATGATTTTCTGGCGGAACAGTCCGTGGCGATAGCGAATGCCGTAACCAAACGCCGGAATGCCAAGGCTTGCCATGCTTTCCATGAAGCAGGCCGCAAGGCGGCCCAGACCGCCATTGCCAAGTGCTGCATCCGGTTCCAAAGCCTCAACCAGATCGGCCTCGACGCCGAGGTGCTCCAGGGCGGCCTGAAGATTGTCAAACAATCCGAGATTGGACGCCGCATCGCGGAGCAGGCGTCCGATGAGGAATTCCATCGAGAGGTAATAAACCCGCTTGTTTTGGTTTTGATAGGTTTCACGGATGGAAGCCATCCACTGTTCAATGACCCGGTCGCGCACCACGAGGATGGCGGCTTTCAGCCAGTCATGGCCGCGCGCCGAGGTGGCATCCTTGCCCACGGAGAAAGCCAGTTTTTTGATAATTTCGACGGCTTAGTCCTTCAACGGTTGCCGCCTGCAGTTTTGGCAAGGACATGCCTGAAGGCATAGGCTAATTCCTGTTTCGTAGTCTGCACGTCGCGTCCCCAGAATAATTAACGCCAAGTGATTTATCCGCAATTGCGGCAGACTCATAGCCCTGTTTATGTTGCACCGCAACATAACTTTTCTTTTGCTTAAAGCATGGACGGCAGGACCCGGTCCGGAGGTTTGTGGCCATCCACCCAGGTTTTGATGTTGATGATGACTTTTTCACCCATGTCGATGCGCCCTTCCAGGGTGGCAGAACCCATGTGGGGCAGAAGCACAGCTTTGCTGGATCTGAGCAGCCGCGGATTGACGGCGGGTTCATGCTCGAACACGTCAAGCCCAACCCCGCCGAGCTCATTTGCCTCAAGCATGCGGGCCAGCGCATTCTCATCAATCACTTCGCCACGCGCCGTGTTGACGATGATGGCGTCTTTTTTCATCAGTTTCAGCCGCCGTGCCGAGAGCAGGTGATAGGTTGCCGGCGTGTGCGGGCAGTTGACCGAGATGATGTCCATCCGCGCCAGCATCTGGTCGAGGCTGTCCCAATAGGTGGCCTCCAGCTCTCCTTCGACTTTGGCCTGAACCGGTTTGCGGTTGTGATAATGGATTTGCAGGCCGAAGGCCTTGGCGCGCCGTGCCAGCGCCGTACCGATGCGCCCCATGCCGATGATGCCGATGCGCTTTCCCCACAGGCGGCTGCCGAGCATCCAGGTGGGCGACCAGCCCTGCCAGGTATTGTCACTGCCAATGACCTTGGAGCCCTCAATCAGGCGGCGCGATACCGCCATGATCAGCGCCATGGTCATGTCGGCCGTATCTTCGGTGAGAACGCCCGGCGTATTGGTTACCGTAATGCCGCGCGCCACCGCCGTTTCCACGTCGATATTGTCAACCCCGGTGCCAAAATTGGCAATGAGCTTCAACTGCTCGCCCGCCTGCATCAGAATGGCCTTGTCGATGCGGTCCGTCACCGTCGGCACCAATACATCAGCAGTCTTGACCGCCTCAATGAGCTCGGCCTTGCCCATGGCCTGATCCGTTGCATTGAGCTTGGTCTGGAAAAGTTCCATCATCCGCGTTTCAACCACCTGGGGCAGCTTCCGTGTCACGACAACGACCGGCTTGTGCTTACTCATGGGAACGCGCTCCAGTGTTGAAATATTGACATAAAATTAACCCAGGGTGGCCAATCGTGATATGGGTCAAATGTTGCAGTTTCATGGGTATGATGTAGACTCATCAGGCCTGCCGCCACAATAGGGGAACGCCGCAAAACATGGCGAAGAGTAGTTCGGGAAAAAGGCGGATTGGATCCGCCCTGTTGGGCTTCGCCTGCATCGCTGTTGCGGGGGGAGTTGTCTGGTCGCTTTTTGGGCCCAAATTTGATTCGGAGGCCAAGGCGGCATCGGATGCAACCACAACCGCTTCAATATCGCCGGAAAATACCAGCACTGGCCCATCGGGCCTTCCCGTGCCGCGCTTTGTGTCGCTCAAGGCGGAAAAGGTCAATGTCCGCCGCGGTCCCTCAAGTGATCATCCCGTGGCCTGGGTTTTCCAGCGCAAGGGCCTGCCGGTGGAGATCGTCGCGGAATTTGAAAACTGGCGCCGCATCCGTGACAGCGAAGGCGAAGAAGGCTGGATCCTGCAAAGCATGCTGGCCGGAAAACGCACCGCCGTTGTGGCCCCCTGGCGCGGCCAGCAATTGACCCAGCTTCATTCCGCTCCCAACAAGGCAAGCTCCGTTTACGCCCAGCTTGCCGCAGGAGCGATGGGCGAGGTTTCAAACTGCAGCGGGAAATGGTGCGAGATTTCAGCAGGCGGTTATGATGGCTTTGTCGAGCAGGACATGCTCTGGGGCGTCTACCCCGGTGAAACGGTCAATTAGTTTTCGCGTTTCTTCAGGCGGACAATAACGTCGATACGGTCAATTTCCGTGCCTTCGGGTGCCGAGGGCAGGCCTTTGATCTCGAGGTTCTCGGTGCCGATATCAAACAGCCGGCCTTCCTTTTCATGATAGAAATGAAAATGGTTGGAGGTGTTGGTATCGAAAAAACTGCGGTCGCCTTCAATCGCCACTTCGCGCAGCAGGCCCGCCGCGGTAAACTGGTTGAGTGTGTTGTAGACCGTGGCAACCGAAACCAGCACCTTTGCGGCACAGGCTTCCCGGTGCAAATCCTCCGCCGACACATGCCGGTCGCCGTTGCCGAACAGGATTTTTGCCAAGGCCAGGCGTTGCCGCGTGGGCCTTAAGCCCGCGGCGCGCAATTTCTCGGCAATCATGCCCGGTGCGTTCATTGTCAACATCGCTGAGTACATCTTGAATTCAGTATAGTCTTTTAGGGGTGGTTTGTGCAATATCATCCGCAATTGAATGATTTCGAGGCTTTTAGCCGATATTAGACGTAGCAGATGGGGCCGGAATGACTGAGCGGAAATCGAGTTTCCTTTATGATGAGCTGTTGGCCTGTGGGCGAGCCGAGCTGTTTGGCCCCGGCAACGCCCAGCTTCCCTTGCCGCCCATGCTGATGTTTGACCGCATTACCCATGTCTCCGCCGATGGCGGCGCCCATGGCAAGGGCCAGATCGTGGCCGAGTTCGACATCAAGCCGGACCTGTGGTTTTTCGCCTGTCATTTTCAGGGCGATCCGGTGATGCCCGGTTGCCTTGGTCTTGATGCGCTCTGGCAACTGACCGGTTTCTTTCTTGGCTGGCTGGGCGAGCCCGGAAGGGGGCGCGCCCTTGGCGTGGGCGAAGTCAAGCTCACCAACATGGTCACACCCGTGGTCAAGAAGGTGACTTATGTGGTTGACGTGAAACGCCTTATACTGCGCAAATTGAAATTGGCCGTCGCCGATGGCTTGTTGAAAGCCGATGGCGAGACTATTTACACAGCAACCGATCTCAAGGTCGGCTTGTTTCAACCGGCATAACCATAGGAGACCCCGCGATGCGGCGTGTCGTCGTCACCGGAATAGGTATCGTATCAAGCATTGGGAACAACTCCCAGGAAGTTCTGGCCTCCCTCAGGGAAGCAAAATCCGGCATCGTGAAGGCCGATGATTATGTGCGCCTTGGTTTCCGCTGCCAGGTGCATGGCGCGCCCAATTGCGATCTCGACCAGATTGACCGGAGGGCCCGGCGCTTCATGGGCGATGGCGCCGCCTGGAATTATATTTCCATGCAGCAGGCGATTGCCGATGCAGGCCTTGAAGAAAAAGACGTGAAGAATGAACGCACCGGGCTCATCATGGGCTCCGGCGGCATATCAACCCGAATTCTGGTTGCCGCAGCCGACACCACTCGCGAAAAAGGACCAAAGCGCGTTGGCCCCTTTGCCGTGCCCGCCGTCATGGCCAGCACCAATTCCGCCACCCTGGCAACGCCCTTTGGCATTCGCGGCATAAATTATTCCATCTCATCGGCCTGCGCCACATCGGCCCATTGCATCGGCAATGCGGCCGAGATGATCCAATGGGGCAAGCAGGACGTGATGTTTGCCGGCGGCGGCGAAGAACTGGATTGGACCCTTTCGGTTTTGTTTGATGCCATGGGCGCCATGTCATCGGGCTACAACGCCACGCCGGAAAAGGCCTCGCGCGCCTATGACAAGAACCGCGATGGCTTCGTGATCGCTGGCGGAGCGGGCGTTGTGGTGCTTGAGGAACTTGAACGCGCCAAGGCTCGCGGTGCAAAAATCTATGCCGAACTCGTGGGCTATGGCGCCACGTCTGATGGCTATGACATGGTGGCCCCATCAGGCGAAGGTGCGGCGCGCTGCATGAAGCTGGCCATGTCCACCGTGAAAAACAAGATCGACTACATCAACCCCCATGCCACCTCGACGCCCATTGGCGACAAGAAGGAAATTGAAGCGTTGCGCGATGTTTTCGGAAAAGACATCCCGGCCATTTCCGCGACCAAATCCCTGACCGGCCATTCGCTGGGCGCCACCGGCGTGCAGGAAGCGATCTATTCCATCCTCATGATGAAGAACAACTTCATCTGCGAAAGCGCCAATATCGACGAGCTCGATCCGGAATTCGCCGATATCCCCATCCAGAGAACCCGCAAGGATAACGCAAAGATCGACGTGGTGATGTCCAACAGCTTCGGCTTTGGCGGCACCAACGGCTTCACTCATATTCCAACGCTATAACGGTTGACCAGATGATTGATGGATTGATGAAGGGCAGGCGCGGCCTGGTGATGGGCGTCGCCAATGATCATTCCATTGCCTGGGGCATAGCAAGTGAACTGCGACAAGCATGGTGCGGAACTGGCTTTCACCTATCAGGGCGAAGCTTTCGGCAAGCGCGTGAAGCCGCTGGCCGATTCTGTCGGCTCCACGATCCTTCTGCCCTGCGATGTCGAGGACATTGCGACAGTCGATAATGTTTTCGCCGAATTGAAGAAATCCTGGGGCAAGATCGATTTTCTGGTTCACGCCATCGCCTTTTCCGACAAGAATGAATTGAAGGGAAAATACGCCGATACGTCACGCGATAATTTCACCCGCACCATGGTGATTTCCTGCTTCTCCTTTACCGAGATTGCCAAGCGTGCTGCGGCTTTGATGCCCGATGGCGGCTCCATGGTGACGCTCACCTATGGCGGCTCCGTGCGCGTCATGCCGAACTACAACGTGATGGGGGTGGCGAAAGCCGCCCTTGAAGCTTCAGTGAGATACTTGGCTGCCGACTACGGCCCGCAAGGCATTCGGGTGAATGCGATTTCCGCAGGCCCCATGCGCACCCTGGCCGGGGCCGGCATCGGCGATGCCCGCGCCATGTTCAACTACCAGAGCAGCCACGCGCCGCTGCGCCGCACGATTACACTTGAAGAGGTGGGTGGCGCCGGCCTTTATCTGCTCTCGCCCCTGTCCGGCGGCGTAACCGGCGAAATCCACTACGTCGATTCCGGCTACAACATCATCTCCATGCCGAGGCCGGAAGAACTGCCAAACGGCATTAAGTAGGCTTCATCCGCCCTGACATACCGACGACGCTCTCTCCAAACCCTCACCCTGAGGAGCCCGGCGCAGCGCGCACCTCAGGATGAGGTTGGAAGATGCAGCTCGCGTAGGGTGAGGGCCTCTTCAATCACAGATTCACTTGTCAATGAGCGTTGGGCATAGCTTCGCCCTTGAGTGAAAACGGTTATGCCGTTTCCGGAATGGTAGAAGCGAAGGAGTGGATCATTTCAGCTCGTGTCGGGCTTCATCGCTTCCCAGGCGAGGTCATCGCATTCGATGAGCACTTCATCGACTTCGTGAATGGGCTTCCTGCGGTAACCCGGCGGACGGCCCGTGCCGGAGCGGCGACAGGAACTTGAGGTCTAGGCGCGGCTTCCCGCCTCTGCCGCCAGCGGGCGAGACGTTTGGCCTGGCGCGGCAGATCCTCAAGTGCTGACTTGAGGGCCTGGAGTCTGCGGGTAAGACCTTGGGCGCTGGCCAGGCCATCGGAGGGCGGCGCAGGAGCGGCGGCGGGGGAGGAAGCGCGCGCTGCCCGCGCTGCAAATATGGCTGCAACCGTGGGATCGGGTGGGGAGAGGAAACCGATGCGCGGGACAAGCCGGGTGGATTTCATGGCCCGTACAGGCTTGATACGTTTCCGCGGATCAAAGAGCTGGAAAGAGGGAGGCCTGCTGCTCCCGACGCCCTTGGCCGTGGGCTTTGCCGGCTTGGGACGCGAGACCGGACGCGAAGGAGCAAGCTTCACCACAAGGCCGCGGGCTGCAATGACGATCAGGCGCCGCACGGCGGATTCAGCCGGGACGGAGCACCCGCAGCACGGCGCTGTGGACCGAACGCGGAAGCCTTGCCACCGTGGCCGCACCTGCCAGCTCCAGCATGGCGAAAAGGTCCGCAATGATGCCCTTGAGCGCTTCGCTGTTGCGTTTGATGGCCAAGTCCCAGTCCAAGTGATCTCCTATCCGGCATGAGAACAATACAGGAACATATGAACCCGATAGGAATAGATTGTCAAGGGGATATATTCATTTTTTTCCTACGAACTACTAGGCGCTGAAACTCCAATTAGTTGACAAAGTCAACTAATTGATTAGATTTCAGGTCCATGCCAGATGCCTCCCATGCCATCCGCCAATTCAACCGCTTCTACACGCGGGAAATCGGCGTGCTGGACGGAAACCTGCTGCAATCCGGATTTTCGCTGGCCGAAGCGCGCATTCTTTATGAGTTGGGGCAAACCCCGGAAATTGCCGCCACGGAGATCGGTGAAAAACTGAATCTCGACCGTGGCTATCTCAGCCGCATGCTGCGTGCCTTTCAGCGGAAGCGCCTGATCTCGCGCAAGACGGATGCGGCCGACAAGCGCCGCTCCTCATCTCTCGCTCACGGAAAAGGGACGCACGACATTTGCCCAGCTTGACCGGCGCTCATCAGAGGCCGCGGCCGGCATGATCGCCAACCTGTCGCCCGGCGCAGTAAACGCCTTGCTGGGAGCAATGGAAACTATTCAGGGCGTTCTGGCAAAAAACACCGCCAAGCCAAATTATGTTCTGCGGCGTGATAGGGTTGGCGATTTGGGTTTGATCGCCAGCAGGCAGGGACTGATCTACGAACAGGAATATGGCTGGGATAAAAGCTATGAGGCGCTCGTTGCAAAAATCCTCAGCGAATTTGTCGGGCGCAACGATGCCGTGAACGAGCGCGCCTGGATCGCCGAGAGTCACGGCGCCATTTTGGGCAGCGTTTATCTGATGAAGGAAGACACGGAAACGGCAAGGCTCCGGCTGCTCTATGTGGAACCCCAGGCCCGTGGCCTCGGCCTCGGCAAGAAACTGGTTTCGGAATGCACGGACATTTGCGCGGGCTGCGGGATACAAGCGCATCGTGCTGTGGACCCAAAGCACCCTGACCGCAGCGCGCAAGCTCTATGTGAATGAAGGCTACGCACTCATGAAGCAGGAACCGCACCATAGCTTTGGCAAGGACCTTGTTGGAGAGACGTGGGAGTTGGGCCTTTGAAGAACCTGCTCCCTCTCCCCGCATTCGCGGGGGGGGGTATAGTGATAAGCCCAAATTTGCACATCAATGACTACACCCAATCGATTTTAAGAATATTTTCACGGAAATTCGGTCGCCAGCTGTCTTTAGACAGCTAGACTCGAAATTAGTTTGGGCCTGCTAAATGTCTGCTTGCCTTGCGGTGAGCGGACATCGTACTATTCAGCCCCGACTTCTCAAATGGGCCAAGTGCGGACACTTACCAAAATAAACCCGAAGGAAAGCTAGCTAGAATCAAGAGGCTGCTTGATCGGCATTTAACGTGGTGCGGCCTCTTTCAGCTGCAAAAACGTTGCTGTCTAACCGCGCTATCCAACTGCGTCCGTCAACTGTCACGCTGAGGTAGCGCATCGCCAGCCCAAGGTGAGGTGAGATCGACTTCCAGAAGAAATCAGGATAGCGCTCAACCACGTCTGCCGCCGAAGTATAACCGAGCTTCTGGTCAAGTCCGATCTCGCGGAACTCGCAAAACAATGCAAAGGCCTTGCGCAGGTAAGAGGGATCACCAAGCTGGCCGATCAGGTCAGCCGCCCGCACCAAAATGCCTTCTTCACATAGTGGGTGGTCGGTCTGCGACGGAAAGCGGGTAAACTCAATGGCCTCTGCGATACGCTGAGCATCCACCGCGGTACTTTCCTTCATTCGTTCCAGGACGAATATCTTGCTCCGGTCAACATGGTATGGAGTAAGCCATACATCCGAGGCTCCCTTTGGCAACTCCACCGTAGTACCTTCCATTGTTGAGACATAAAAGGGTGGTCGATCATCATTAAGGATTCCTCGAACATAACCAATATCATGATAGAGACTAGCGATCAGAACATGCACCCAGTCGGCAGGCGTTGTAGGCTTCAGGAGATAGCGGCCTCGCATGATATCACGCGCACAGAGTGTCACCATCATGGTATGCTCGACATTATGGTAAGGGGCGTCAGTAATCCCGATACATTCCATGGCCAAACGCGCAGCCGTTTCAATGCGTTCGGCCAACGGGATTTCCGAATTTCCAAAGGTGCGCCGGAAATCGTCAGCCAAAAAAGGACCGAGTGCATCGGCAGCGAGATCTGAGACAGTGAACATCACGTAATTCCTCCTCTTCTCGATTTTACGCGATTACAAGACAGTGATATGTGCGCGAATAGCAGTCATTCCGGCAGCCCTGCCAAACGAAGATTACCGGCCATATGCTCGCGATCTCTATCTTCACTGTATGGGATTTGGTTCGCCCAATATGTTGCAGTTGACTGCGGCTCGCTTGCCAGGAGCTTCGCGGAAAGGGCATGCGCAACTTCGTTGTGTCCCAGTGCAGCGTGACTGGCGGCCGAGTAAACGAGCATCGAGGGTGTTCGAAGTATCCGAATCGCCTCGAACGTGCGGATGGCGTTCTCATACTGATGAGCATCAAAATAGATCTGTCCGAGTTGGTCCGCGTAGTATTCGGGATAGTGTGGATTGATTTTCATGCCCTTCAGCGCATAAACCAGACCCTCCTCGGGTTTTCCTGCGTATGAGCTAAAGCTGCCCATGTCGGTAAGAATGTCTGCGTCATTGGGATTGAGTTCCAGAGCCCTGCGCATGCCCATTAATGCACGATCATGTTGGCGAGCGGACATGGAACATCCAGCCACTGCCCAATGAGCCCAGGCCTCGGCGTCGTCAGCCCAAACCGCCGCATCCGCGGCGTCTCGCGCCATCCTCAATGAGACGGCTTCGTCAATGCTCCAGCCGAAAAACAGATTCATCAGATGCGCCCAAGCGACTTTTGCATGGGCCTTGGCATAACGGGGGTTGATGGCGATTGCCTGTTCGAAGTGCTTGATTGATGAGGCGATAGATTGCTTAGTGAATTTGTTCAATTCCTGCATCCCCTGAACGAAATGATCGAACGCCCGAAAACTTGTTGGACCCGCTCCAATGGCGGCTTCGCTCGCAGCCTTACGCAGCCGCCCGCCGTAAGTAGTGCCAAGTGTTCCGACAATCAGCTCGGTGATTTCGTCCATGACAGCAAAGAGATCGTCCGCGCGGCGATCATATCGCTCGGCCCAGAGGTGCTTGCCGGTTGCCCCTTCAATCAACTGAGCGGTCACCCTGATGCGGTCGCCGGCCTTCTGGACACTCCCCTCTATGACGTAGTTAACGCCAAGGTCTCGGCGAATATCCTGAATGCGCGTGGCCTTGCCTTTGTAGGCGAAGCTGGAGTTTCGGGCGATGACGGTGAGATCGCGGAAACGCGAGAGATCGGTCAGAATGTTTTCAGCAATGCCCTCGCCGATGTAATCGTGCTCAGGTATGCCGCTCATATTGTCGAAAGGGAGCACAGCGATCGACAGCGTGCTTTCCTGCTGCGCTTGAGTGGTAGTGGAGTGGCCTGGCACCCCGTCTAAAGCTATCCGATAGGCTCGGACCGCAGGCGCAATATTTTTGAGCTCAACTTCTCCCAAATCCTCGGCGAAGAGAACGAGTTTTCCGCGCACAGCATCATAGACATTCGCTGCAATGCACAATTCGCCAGGCCTTGCGAGAGGTTCAAGCCGGGCAGCAATATTCACCCCATCTCCGAATATGTCGGAACCGTCAAACACAACATCACCGATGTTGATGCCAATGCGCAGGACGATCTGCCGGAGTTTATGTTCACACTTGTTAGCCTCACCCATGCTTTTCTGAAGCACGAGAGCACATTGAACGGCATTGACGGCACTGGGAAACTCTACAAGGGCCCCATCGCCCGTAAATTTGACAATTCGGCCCTGATGTTCGAGCACAAGTGGGTCGAGGATTCTCGTCCACCTATCTTTGACTGACGCAAGCGTCTCCGCTTCATCCGCTCCAATCAAACGGCTGTAGCCAACAATATCCGCTACCAGAACAGTAGTTAGACGGCGTTGCACGCGGGTGTCCGTCATGGATTGTCGGTGCTTTCAAATGACCCAGCGGTGATGATGCTAATGGAACCATAGTCAAGAGTCTATGTGCCCTGACTTCTGGTTCGGGCGAAATGCGGTAGTTTCCTACGGGGCTGTCTGTCTGCTCTGGGCCAATATCAGACATCCGACCGCCGAGACTCGTTTTCGAAATGCAGACGAATGTCGAAAATTTTGACCTGAAATTCGGTGCAGTTGGCCTATGATGCCATTATTATTTGCAATGGCAGGGGATCATCATGAAAGCGCCAACTAACGAAGCTGCAAAATTACTCGCGCAACGTGCTCTTGATATGGGATTTGAGGAAATGACTGCGTATGAACAGCGAGTAATTGAGCGTGTTGCAAAGCGTCTGGCCGTCTCACGCAACGTTAATCAAGATCATGACCGAGTCCTGAAATTCGGTGATCGTTTGGCTGACCAGGTTGCAAGTTTGGGTGGTTCTTGGACATTTCTCATTGCTTTTGCCGTGTTTATCCTGGCCTGGGTTAGTCTCAATGCCGCCATGCTGGCCAATGCCTTTGATCCCTATCCTTATATTTTACTCAATCTCTTCATGTCTATGCTTGCTTCAATCCAAGCCCCTGTCATCATGATGTCGCAAAACCGGCAAGCAATCAAAGACCGGCTGGCAGCTGCCCATGATTATGAAGTGAACCTCAAGGCCGAAATAGAAATCATGGCACTTCATGAAAAGCTGGATGAAATTCGTGCCAAAGACATTGCTGAACTTTTAAATCGCATGGGCAAAAGAAGATAGGTCAAAGCCTTCGAGGCAAGCAGGACGTCGCATCGGGAATCAGTTGAACCCTTTCACTAAGGGAGCACAGCATGGACACGACGACACTGCTCATCATTATCATCGTGCTGATCATTGTCTTTGGTGGCGGCTTTTACAGTCGGGGACGCTGGTTTTAGGCTTTTTGCCGTTAGTGCCGGTGCCGCACCAGCGGCCAGAGGTCGGCTAAACTTCATGTGCTCATCGTCGGAAAGCGATTAGTACATGCGGATTTTCGATGTCTGCTCAGGGTCAATAACGGAGCGAGCCACTTGGGTGAATTTCGTCAGTTTTGGGCCGATAGTGTTGATTTAGTCAGCCATGAAGATGCCTCGATGGAGTGATTCCGTTTCTCTTGTGATTTGAGAGGAGGATGAACCGATGATGGGGATGCAGGCAGCGCCGGAGCAACTTTTCTACGATTTTTGCCTTGAGGATCATGTGCCCGGCGATCATATGTTGCGGCGGATAGATGACTTTCTTGATCTGGATGATATTCGGCGGGAGCTAAAGCCGTTTTACTGCACGATAGGCCGTCCTTCGGTTGATCCTGCCTTGATGATCAGAATGCTTGTGATCGGCTATTGCTCCGGCATTCGTTCCGAGCGTCGGCTGTGTGAGGAAGTTCATCTCAATCTGGCTTATCGCTGGTTCTGCCGGTTGGGGCTCGATGGCAAAGTGCCGGATCATTCAACCTTCTCGCTGAACCGCAATGGCCGCTTCCGCCAGAGCAACATTCTGCGTCATCTCTTCGAGACTGTCGTGCAACGCTGTTTGGCGGAAGGCTTGGTCGGTGGCGATGGCTTCGCAGTTGATGCCAGCCTCATTCAAGCCGATGCCAACAAACGACGTTCGGTGCCGGGTGATGAGTGGCGTGTGGATTACATTCGAGGTCATGCCGCGAAGTCGGTCAAAGAGTATCTGGCGACACTGGATGATGCAGCCTTTGGAGCCGCCAGTGAGGTAACGCCGAAGTTCATCTCGCCATCTGATCCGGCAGCCCAGTGGACAGGGGCGTTGAGGGGACCAGCTTTCTTTGCCTATGCCACCAATTATCTGATCGATACCGCGAATGCCATCATCGTCGACGTTGAAGCGTCACGTGCAATCCGGCAGGCAGAAGTGGGTGCTGCCCGCACCATGATTGAGCGGACAGAAGAACGTTTTGCTCTTAAGCCGAAGCGACTGGCAGGCGATACGGCCTATGGTGCGGCACCCATGCTGGCCTGGCTGGTGAAGGAAAAAGGCATCGCACCACATATCCCGGTCTTTGACAAATCAACGCGAGACGATGGTACCTTCTCACGCGCTAACTTCACCTTTGATCAAAAGCGTAATGTCTATGTGTGCCCGCAAGGGAAAACCTTGAAGACGAGCGGGCGCGTCCTGTCAGATAACACTTACCGCTATCTCGCGAGCACATATGATTGCGGCCCATGCCCCCTGAAGCCGCAATGCTGCCCGAACACGCCGCAGCGCAAGATACCCAGAGACATCAACGAAGATGCCCGCGATGTGGCCCGATCTCTTTATGAAACACCTGCCTTCGCGCAATCACGGCGCGAACGCAAGAAGGTGGAGATGCTGTTCGCCCATCTCAAGCGCATCCTCAAACTGGGACGACTTCGACTGCGCGGGCCCTGTGGCGCACGAGATGAGTTCCTCCTTGCAGCAACGGCCCAGAACCTCAGAAAGCTTGCCAAGCTCAGACCAAGACTGCCATCACCACCTCAACCAGCATAAGAAAACCGGAGAAACTAAGCAGGACATGAATCAAAAACATCAGCCTAAATCGGCCTAACAGCCGGAACGTAACGTCTGCTTCTGTCAAAAGCAGACACAAAAGCTTCGTCCAAATACGACTAAATCAACACTATCGGCCAAAAGCAGACATTCGGGCACATGCGCAGTTGTGCATGACGCAGATGAAGGCAGCTTCCGATGCTATGAAAAAGTAAACAAGCGTGTGAATGGGGCAGCTTTGCTGTCCCGTTCCACCTTGCATTCCAGTCGCACGGTGTCGGCCTAGCCCGCGTGGAACCTAGGCTCTTTCTGGAACGGTAAAACTTTCCGAAAAGCCTCTGAGCATCTGGAACTTTTTGCGATTAAGTTGGTTCTCTTTCCTAGCGTTACTCCTAATGAGTATCATGTTTCTGGAGGTTCTAAAATGCTCAGCAAACAATTCAAGGCACTCACTGTAGTGCTACTTACGATGGCAGTGGCCACGCCTGAAATGGCGGTTCCGGCCGCGGCATTTCTGCCTGCTCAAGTTGGGTCAAGTGGCAATTCCGGCCTCAAGCCTGATAATTCCAATCTTTTGACTGAAGTGGAATCCGACTTCTATTGGCGCAAACACCGCCGCGGTTACAACAACTTCTATGGCGGCAATCGCCATTCATATCGCCGGTACAAATATAACAATTATCATAACGGTGGGTACTATCGCAGGCATCGCCATCATTACAATAACGACTGGCCATACTATGCTCTGGCGTTTGGTCTTGGATATGGACTGGGTGGTTACGGTGGCGGCTATGGTTACGATGACGGTTACTACGGCGGCGGCGGCGGACATGTGCAATGGTGCCTGAACCGCTATAGGAGTTACAATCCCAGAACCAATTTGTTTATGGGATATGACGGCCGTCGCCACCGGTGTAACAGCCCTTACGATTGAGCACCAGCGCAGGTTGTGGCGCTAGGAGTTATGCCGGTGGCCCCATTGAGGCCAGCGAAAGGCCGGACCTTCTTAGGAGGTTGTCATGAAATATGTACTGGCGGCATTTTGGATGCTTGTCATATGCGGAGTGGCGGAATCTCAGAAATCCACTAAGGACGCAAAAATTTCCGTTGGCCCTTGGCAAATCGAAGCAAGTTTCACTGAAGACCAAAAGTTAGACCGATGCGTTATGAGCCGCACCACCAAGGACGGGATCGAAGCACGGTTCACGCGTGAACATGATGGATTGTCGCTTGTGATGACCTCTCCCCGGTGGGAATTGGACAAAGATAAGACCTATCCAGTGGAATTTGTCGCCGGTTCAGCTGCCTGGAAAGCGGATGTTACTGCTACAAGTGACGCCGTGCTGTAGCACTGACGGACCAACTCTTTAATGACGCTTTGAAGCAAGCACATTCTCTAGAGATTCGCGCAGTTGGGAAAACGATTACCGTTTCACTCAAAAGGAGTGCCGACGCATTTGCTCGTTTGGAACGCTGTTATCAGACCAATAACAAAGCAGGCGAGACAAATCCGTTCGTCGCCCCGAAACCTTAGGTCTGAACTCTATCAGCTTGATGGTTTGGTGTGTCCAAGGCGCAAGATCACAAAAGCGGACGGGGCGCGGGCGCACGACGATACTTCTCCCCGTAGAACGTCTGCTCTGGGTCAAACTGAGAAGTTAGTCAATCCTCACGCTATGTCTGCTGTGCTTCCGAATGCAGACCAATTTTCTAAAAAAGCGCATCGCTTATTGAACGTCCGCTCTGCCATCAAGAGCGGACATTTCACAGTTCAGTCATAATGCCGGCTTCGGGCCAACAGCGGACCTCGCGGCTGAATACACTTCTTCGCATTTGCAGTCTTTAGTTCCATCAAGACATCTTAACTCAACGTCCACTGAACCGGCGGCACGCCAAGGCAAAGGCCAAGCAGTTCCTTCCCGACCAAATCAACTCGACTCCGCGGAGATTGGAACATGTCCAAGGACAGGTTTCTGATGCTCCGCCTGAGCGTTGGTCTCTTCGGCGAGCGCTATTTCATATGAACAATGACGGCGCCATCTGACACCTTGGGTGCGCCCACACCCGTGTTCCCAGCGTTCTTCGCTACCCACTCCTTCGCCTTTTGAACGCTTTCGTCAGTACCAGTCTTGTCTTGGCAGACTGTCACAGAAAATCCACCATCACCGCTACGGGCAAGCGTGTAGCTGACAAACCCTTTAACAGGACGAATGACGCTTTCCACGTCTGCCTTGCGCTTCTCCAGCAAATCAAACAGCTCTTTCGCACCCTTTCCAGAAAACATTCTTACTACTGCATGCATGATGAAGTCCTCCCTATTGCAGACTGGCCCGAAACTATTTCTATCCATTTGCCAGTCGAGCAAATGATGCTCCTTTTTTCCATTTGTGCCAAGTCAACAACCAATACTGCAACGGCTCAATGTTGAACGGTAGGTGCCGGATGCACTGCGACAAATCCAGCGGGGCACCTAAAGGAGTTTCGAAAAGCACTTTGGGATTGGGTCAAATTGCATTAGTCGATCACCGGCCTTGACATGTCGGTTTTCCCCATGATTGCAGACAAACTGCAAAGACATCTTTCGTTGCACGGTGACGGAGTCAGTTCATCCTTCATTGGCGCACACCAGATGATTGGCTTGTATGAGATTGTACTGCGAATGCGGACATGCACGTGGTAATCTTCATAGACGCTCGGAGTAGCTTGTGGCCGGAACTGAGCCTTCAAGCATAACGCAGAGCGTAGGGGTGTGCCGTGGAAACTCCAAATTTTGTCGACTTGAAGGATGGTCGGATAATTGAGGTTCGGACAGCAGGGCCCGAAGATGGTGAAGTTCTCCTCTTTCATCATGGAACGCCAGGCGCCGGGTTGCCCTTCAGGCCGATGGTGGAGTCGGCGGCCGCAAGGGGCTTGCGAACGGTTATGTACTCTCGGCCGGGGTACGGGATGTCCACGGCTCATCCTGGGCGGAAAATAGTCGATGCGGCTTCGGATGCGGCAGCCGTCATCGATGCTTTAGGGGCCACGACGTTCCGGACGATCGGCTGGTCAGGCGGTGGGCCGCATGCACTCGCTTGCGCCGCAGTGCTGCCAGATCGGTGCTTGGCAACGGTTACGATTGGCAGCTTCGCGCCTTATCCAGCAGATGGAATAGACTGGTTTGATGGCATGGCCGACGAGAACGTGGCGGAGTACGGAATTGCTCTTCAAGGAGAGGGCGCACTGGTGCCTTTCCTCGATGCGTCGGCCGACGCCATCGCCGCTATGCGACCCGCCGATCTTGCCAAAGCACTCGGCGGCCTCCTTTCCGAGGTTGACAAGGCTCAGGTAACGGGCGAATTCGCCGAATGGTTTGCAGAGACATTCCGAGTTGGGCTGGCGCACGGAATAGCAGGAATCCGCGACGACGAGTTTGCAGAGACTGGCGATTGGGGCTTCCCCGTGGCTGACGCACGTTCCGTCGTCGTCTGGCATGGCGCACAAGATCGTTTTGTTCCTTTCACTCATGGCCACTGGCTTGCCGACCATATCCCAGGAGCGCGTCACCGACTGTTCGACGACGAAGGGCATTTGTCCCTAATGAACGGGTGGTTCGACCGAATGCTCGATGACTTGTTGAATTCCACCTTCAAACCCAATCACCAAATTGGGAAGTCCTCTGCATGACTTGGCGATGGAGACGACTGTTCCCGCTGGGAAGAAGCCTTACTCGTGGTTGTTCTATAGAATTTCAACCCTGGTCTCTTGCCTCACGAAGTCCGGGGTAACTTGAAGTGTCAAAACATTTCTCTTGGTTGTATCTAATGCCGGGCAGGTCTGCTTAGGGTCAAAAGCTGACGCTATCTGCAAAAGCTAGTGTGTCAGCTCAGGGCCAACAAGCGACAGTCGATGCACAATCGAATGCCGCCCGACTAGCGCACGCCCGGAAAATCTCCGGACCGGCTGCTCCGATACACGGACCCTATTCGCCGTAACTCGCCTCTTTTTTGCGCTGAAATTCAGTGACGATCTCGTCCGGGCTGTCGGTCTCGTACCGGGCAATGCCCTCCCCCAGCCGGTCCCATTCTGCCCTCGATCCGACATAGATATGCGACTCCTTGTCGTTGGGATGCCCGGGGTGGACGCCGCCATCGAGTGTAGCGGGTGCGAGATACATGTAGATCGGCTCACTCTCCTCATAGGCGAATAAAAAACAACCACAGGTCTTGCAAAATTGGCTGCAGAAACTCGACGAGGAGTAATAGCTCGTGAGATTGTCGGTCGGCTCGATTATTAAATCGGCACGCTGAATTACAGCGCCCGATTTTGACAACTGTCCCGACGACTTTCGGCATCGCGAGCAGTG
This sequence comes from uncultured Alphaproteobacteria bacterium, assembly GCA_963810045.1. GTDB lineage: Bacteria > Pseudomonadota > Alphaproteobacteria > Rhizobiales > Aestuariivirgaceae > Aestuariivirga. The sequence continues at coordinate 39,745 of CAWELV010000012.1, forward strand.
GCAGTGTTGCACGCTGAGCGCCGGAGCCAAGAGCGTATAGCGGACCGCGTTGCAATGGCATCCGCCCTGAACCGGAAATGTCGTCATGCGGGACTCCAGTTTGAAGTCAAAAAACATAGTCTTCCCGAACTTCGAGAGTCAACATATGGCTTGAACTCGGCCCGTGGATGTTAATCCAGCATGCCGGCTTTGCGCAGGCCAGCAAACAGATGCTCGCGATCAGTGTCATTCTTGTAGGGAATGGCACCGTGCCAAAAGGGAGCCCACGCGGCAATTTTTGGCTCTGGAAACGCTGGCATCTCAGCCCGTGCAATGCGCAGGAATGCTTCCAGCATCACTACGGCCTGTTCATGATTGCCGGCGAAGGCGTAACTCGCGGCAAGCCAGCCACGCACTTCGTTCATCGGCTTGTTGATCGCCTTGAAGGTTAATATCGCGTCGGTGTAGCGGCGCGCCGTGAAATAGGCGATGCCTTTGAGCCAATTCGACCAATCGGGATGCAGCGGATTGAGACGCGCCGCCAAGTCGAATGAGCCGATAGCTTCGTGGGGTTGTCCGATCGCCGTCAAGAATAAACCATGCAGAGCCTTGGCCTTCGCGTCATTAGGGTTGAGTTCGAACGCCTTGGCGAAATGCAGGGCCGATTCATCATAGTCACTACTATACATGAGCAGCATGCCAAAATGCGCATGCAGACTGCTATTGCTGTCATCGAGGGCTAGGGCAGCACGGGCAGCCGAGAGAGCATCGGCAAAGGCCTTATCGCGATCCTCTACCCAGAACGCCATCCACTCGATTAAGGTCACTAGCGATAGATGATGATGCGCCGGCGCGAAGCCCGCATCCTGGGCGATCGACCGCTGCAAGAGGTCACCAGCATTCCGATAGGCCTCCCGCGTATTTTTGTCCTCCGCCGCGACCGCCCGCAGATAGAGATCATAGGCCCGCAAGCCCTGATCAGACAACCGAGTGGCTTGCGCCTTAGCCGCCACCTCGATCCTTCCCCCTATCGTTGAAACTATAGTGCGGACGAGCTCGTCCTGAACCTCGAAAACATCGACAAGATCGCGGTCATAGCGATCCGCCCAAATATGTGCACCCGATCTTGCGTCGATCAATTGCGCGGTGATCCTTATCCGTTTACCGGCCCTCCGCACACTGCCTTCGACGACGTAACTGGCGCCGAGCTTCCGGCCCACTTCCCGAAGATCGAGCGATTGTCCCTTGAATGCGAAGGACGAATTGCGTGCAATCACTAACAAGTTTCTGAAGCGGCTCAATTCGGTGATGACGTCTTCGGTGATGCCGTCGGATAAATAGTCCTGCTCGGCGTCACCACTCATGTTGGTGAATGGCAACACCGCAATCGACGGATTTACCATTCCCGGCTGTGCAATGGGCGCAGCAACATAATGTGCTGTTCCACCATGCACTGCGAATACGCGTACGGGCTTGGCAATGTTCTTGAGGGAGTGCTCGCCAAGATCGTCGAACGCCAGTGACAGCTTTCCGCTGACCTGTTCCTGCACGCTTGCAGAGGCGTAGATGCCTCCTGGCTCGGCCAGCCCCTCCAGTCGCGCTGCCACGTTGACGCCGTCGCCATAGAGATCACTGCCTTCGACGATTACATCACCGAGATTGATGCCGATGCGCAGGACGATGCGATTGGTTTCCGGCACACCCTCATTGGCCCCGGCAAAGCCCTTCTGCAGTTCGACTGCGCACTGCACCGCATCGACCGCACTGCCAAATTCCACGAGCACACCATCGCCCATAAAATTAACGACCCGGCCATTGTGCTGGGCAACCACTGGCACCAGTACATCCCGCCGCCGTGCCTTGAGAGCTGTCAATGTGCCAGTCTCGTCGTGCTCCATCAGGCGCGAGTAGCCAACGACATCTGCAGCCATGATCGCGGCAAGGCGGCGTTGGGCGCGTTTTTCAGCCATGTGACTTGAGTACCTTCAGGGGGCTCTGTGTCAGTGATCGTATTGAATCCTAAGCCGCGAGTTTATAACGCGGAATGTCTGCAAAGGGTCAAAATGAGAAGTCAGGTAGTCCTCATGTTATGTCTGTTGTGCATTTGCCTACAGGCATGTTTTCTCAAATAGCCGACATCACCGATTGAATGTCAGCTTTGCAATGATGAGCGGGCAAACTGCAATCTCGCGATGAGGTCTCAATTGGGCCAGAAGGCGACATTCGAGCCTATTTGCGGTCCATGGATATTGATGCGGTATTCTGCTACTCTCCCAACCTAGGGGACCAAGCATGGAACGTCGCCTCGCGGCGATACTGGCCGCCGACGTGGTCGGCTATCCGGCATGGAAGGGATGCGGGTAATACAGTCGAGACACCATAGAATTGCGCCTTCTTGAGAATATACTCCCCCGGGTGTGGCTCGATGATAATTTGAAACGACACGAGACCCTCAGCGACGACTGACTAAATCGTTCAAACCTACTGGGAGAAGACAATGGCAACGACCTACTCATATGCCTGCAAGGAATTTCCAGGAATGGAGGCCTGCCCAGCGCATTTTCACGTGGAGACAAAGGATGAGTTATGGAAGATCATAGAACTCCATGCCAAGGTTGCTCATGGAGAAGACGCTGCCGCGTGGCCCGCTGAAGACATAGCCCAACTAAAGGCTCTTATTAAGACTGAGTAGACTGAAAACCAGTTGCCACCGGCATCGATATGACCGTTGTGGGTCAAAAGCGGCCTAATGAGACTCGAAGTAAATTTGTCTGCTTCACGTCCAATAGCAGACATCAGTAAAACCAGTATTTTTTTCCATTTCTAAACGAGAGCGGCTATATGGTTATTGCAGCGCTCGTGATCGCCACAGCCTTTCTCGCCAATTGCGTGTTCAATCTGCAAAGTCCCTCAGCGGTGATGGTAAAATCACCCGCATGGAACTTTATACGAGCCTGCCATTAGCGACTATACCAAGGCGTTCCGGGCATGACCCGACCAACCAGTTATTCAGCATTATTGATGTTGAAAGTCTGGGTGGTCGGGTCAAGCCCGACCATGGAGAGAGAGGGCGTGATGATAGTTCGGAGTTTGAAACGGCCCGTGACCCTCCCATGCGTCTTCGCTGCGCTACGCCGGATGGGCCCCAACCCTCTCCCCGATTTATCGGGGCGAGGGAAAGTTATAAACTTCACAACAAATGCTGCAACAGGCTGGCGAGCTTGGTCATGTCTGAATCGCTCAGCTTCGAACCCATATGTTCCTGTATGGAGGCCCGGTATGTGGGCCACATCCGCCGCAGCAACTCCTGGCCCTGGTCTGTGATCGCCACCAGTTGCCCGCGGCCATCCTGAGCAAAGGGCAGGCGTTTCAGCAGGTTTTTTTGTTCCATCCGGTCGATAAGGCGCGAAACATTATGCTGCTTCAATAGCAATCGTCTTTCAAGTTCAAGCGGCCGCAACGTGCCGTTTTCCTCCCGCTTCAATTCAAGCAGGACGTCATACCATGTAAGGGGCGGATGGCCCTTTGCCTTCAGGTCGGCTTCCACCGCATCCAATGCCTTTGCCTGCGCCTTGAGCAGGCGCGCCCAGGCCGTAATTGTCATGTCGGAAGGTTTCGCGGTCATCGGCAGCATCATAGCGATTCATGCAATTACATCAAGCTTGACAAATAAATGTAATTGCATATATATACATGCAATTGCATTTATTAACAGGAGTATTTGGTTGTGAAGCACGAATTGATCAAACTGAAAGATATCCCGCCCTCGGGATCAAAAATCGTTCCATTTTTCGGGCGCGAACTGCATGTCTATCTCAACGGCGGGAAGCCAAAAGCCGTGGCAAATGTCTGCCTGCATTTCGGTGGGCCGCTGGAATGCAAGGAGGGAAAGCTTGTCTGCGCCTGGCACAATGCCAGCTTCGATATGTCGACTGGCGAGCGGCTGGAGGGGCCAAGCCCGAAAGGCAGTAAGCTCATGGCGATTTCCACCCGCGTCGATGATGGCGCACTCTACTATGTGTGGGGCGAGTAAGATGACGCCTCTGACCCTCGTATCATTTGAACTTTGCCCCTATGTGCAGAGGGCGGCCATCGTCCTGGCCGAAAAGGAAGTGCCGTTCGAGCGCATCAATGTCGATCTCGCCAACAAGCCCGAATGGTTCAAGGCGATTTCGCCCACCGGCAAGGTTCCCCTGCTCAAGGTTGGCGATGAGGTGCTTTTTGAAAGCAGCGTGATCGTCGAATACCTGGAGGAGACCCAGCCAAAGCCGCTGCATCCACCAGCTCCCCTGAGCAAGGCGCGCCACCGGGCCTGGATGGAATTCGGTTCTGCCATATTGGCAGACATCTGGACTCTTGAAACAACACCCGACGAAAAAGCGTTTCACGCAAAGGCGAAACTGCTGAAAGAAAAATTCACAAAGCTGGAGAAGGCACTGAATGCCGGGCCTTATTTCGCCGGCGAAAAATTCTCCATAGTCGACGCCGTCTTTGCGCCGGTGTTCAGGTATTTCGATGTCTTCGACAGGATTCTCGATCTCGGCGTATTTGACGGCTTGCCGAAGGTGCAAGCATGGCGAAAGGCCCTGGCGGCGCGCCCGTCAGTTGCAAATGCGGTCGTTCCAAATTTCAAGGACCTGCTGCGAAATTTCCTGCACAAACAGAAAGGCTACATCGCCACCCGGATGGCATAACCTCACAAAATAAATTTCGAAAGATCAGCATTCTTCGCCAGGTCGCCCACGTGCTTTTGCACATAGGGCTCATCAATCGTTACAGCCTCGCCGGAGCGGTCTGTGGCTGAATAGCTCAGTTCATCCAGCACCCGCTCCATCACCGTATGCAAGCGCCGCGCCCCGATGTTTTCAATGGAGGCGTTGATCTCGGCGGCAATATTTGCAATGGCCACAATACTTTCCTCGGTAAAGTTAAGGTCAATTCCCTCAGTTCCCAGCAGCGCCTTGTATTGCTTGATCAAACTGCATTCGGGTTCGGTGAGTATCCGGCGGAAATCTTCGCGTCCCAAGGCTTTAAGTTCAACCCGAATGGGCAAACGGCCCTGTAATTCCGGCAATAAATCGGAAGGCTTGGCGATGTGAAACGCACCCGAGGCAATGAACAGCACATGATCGGTTTTCACCGGGCCATATTTGGTTGAAACCGTGGTGCCTTCGATGAGCGGCAGCAGGTCGCGCTGCACGCCTTCGCGGCTCACGTCGGCTCCCTGGCGTTCGGACCGCGCGCAGATCTTGTCGATCTCATCAAGAAAGACGATGCCGTTGTTTTCGACAGATCAATGGCTTCCTGGTTGATCTGTTCCTGATCCAGAAGCTTGTCGCTTTCCTCGGCGATCAAAAGCTTCATAGCTCGTTTTCACCGTCATGCGCCGCGTCTTGGTGCGGCCGCCAAAGGCCTTGCCCATGATGTCGGAAATATTGATCACGCTGGCCGAAGATCCCGGCATTCCCGGAATGTCAAAGGCAGCGCCGCCCGTATCGGCAACCTGGATTTCAATTTCCTTGTCATCGAGCGAATTGTTGCGCAGTTTCTTGCGGAAACTTTCGCGTGTGGTTTCCGAAGCGTTGGCGCCGACAAGTGCGTCGAGCACCCGTGCCTCCGCATTGAGATGGGCCTGCGCCTCAACATCCTTGCGCCGCGTCACCCTCACCATGCCAATGCCCGATTCCACCAGGTCACGAATGATCTGGTCCACATCGCGGCCCACATAGCCCACCTCGGTGAACTTCGTGGCTTCGACTTTCAGGAAAGGCGCATTGGCAAGCTTGGCAAGCCGCCGTGCAATTTCGGTTTTGCCAACACCCGTGGGCCCGATCATAAGAATATTCTTAGGGAACACTTCTTCGCGCATGATGCCGGTCAGTTGCTTGCGCCGCCAGCGGTTGCGCAGCGCAACGGCAACCGCCCGCTTGGCATCATCCTGCCCAACGATATAACGGTCAAGCTCGGAAACAATTTCACGGGGTGAAAAGTCAGTCATGATTATCCTTGGGTGGGCTTTGCCGCTGGCGGCACGAGATCGCGAATGGTTGACGGAAGGACTTGGAGAACGATGCGGCGCATGGGCTGCCAGGCGACGGAAAGCGTTAGCACGGTTCCGCCAACGATCAGGATCGAGAGCCCCAGGTTTTCTGACGCAACACCAGACCAGGTGAGAATTTGCGAACTGGCGTAGCCCAGATAGAGGAGCGACGAGACCAGCAAAGCACGCCGATCAATGGCCAGGGCAACAAAGCTCAACACCGCGAAGAGCGACAAAATGGAAATTGCGGCACCTGTGCTCAACGCACTTTCAGCCAGGAGCGGATTAACAACTGAATGCACGATAAGGGGTGCTGCCAGCAGATGCAGCCAGAAGGCAATGTCGGTGCGCTGCGTTATGCGGTTACGGTCAGACATATCAAACTTCATGGCAACAGCGAATATGGCGAGCCCAATTGGAATGAACACCAACGAAGGATGTTCGAACACAAAACCGCTTTTGAATTTTTCGACCATCGCGACCGAAGTCACAGCAAGTCCCGCGGCGAAAGCCGCAATGGTGATGGGAACACGGAACCGCAACCAATGGAGCACGGAGGCGGCAACTGCCGCCAGGCCATAGGGCAGGCCAGGCAAGTTGCCGTAGTCAAAGAACGAAAATAAACTTGAGGTCTGGAGCGAAGAGCGTGTGGCTCACTCCGGCGCTGGACACCACGAATACAATGAGCAGGACAATGCTTGGCAGCGCCATGCGTTTTCTCTTTGTGAAAACTTCGGCAAGACCCCACGCGGCAATGGCAACGCCTGCGCCGCTTACCAGCGTGCCGTAGGTGCTCAAAAGATAATTCAGCGCGCCGAGGAACAGCGCGATGCCGATGGTGACAAAGATGTCGTTGAAGCCCGTGATCAGGCGCAGCCGCTCTTCATCCGGATCGCTCGCCGCCGCATTGCGGTTCTGGATGAGAAATTCAGTGAGATTATCGGCAGCGCTTCGGTCGAGCACGCCCTTGGCAACGGCGGCTTCAAGCTCGGCCCGGCCAAAGGTGAAATCGCTGGTGTTGGTCATCACAGGCTTTCAACCGTGACATTGTTATTGGTGTAAACGCAAATCTCCGCCGCAATCGCCATGGCTTTGCGCGCGATTGCCTCAGCATCCATGTCCGTGTCGATCAGCGCCCGCGCCGCGGCAAGCGCGAAATTTCCGCCGGAGCCGATGGCCGTGACCCCACGTTCCGGCTCCAGAACATCGCCCGTGCCGGTGAGCACAAGGGTGACATTCACATCGGCCACAATCATCATGGCTTCAAGCCGGCGCAGATAACGGTCCGTGCGCCAGTCCTTTGCCATTTCCACGCAGGCCCGCGTGAGTTGCGCCGGATATTGCTCCAGCTTTCCTTCAAGCCTCTCAAAAAGCGTCATGGCATCGGCCGTTGCGCCGGCAAATCCGGCAATGACCAGGCCGGCGCCAAGAGGACGCACTTTCTTCGCATTCCCCTTGATGATGGTTTGCCCAATGCTCACCTGGCCATCCCCGGCGATCACCACCTTGCCGTTCTTGCGCACGGTAACGATGGTCGTGCCGTGCCACTGTTGGATCTCGCCCATTGCCTTTTCCTGTGTTTGACCTTCCCATGTAGGCATCCGCCCAATGAAAGAAAAGCCATTATTTTGAGAAACTTAACGATTCCGGCAGGTCCATATAGTCATATATTGCTGCATCTGCTAAGAGGCCAGTCCGAAAGTGGACCCTCCCATGCGCAAAGCCAGTTTAGACCGCAAAACGACGGAAACCCAGATTGCCGTCTCGATTAATTTGGATGGCACGGGCGCCTATGACGTGAAGTCTGGCGTGGGCTTTCTCGATCACATGCTGGAGCTGCTGGCGCGCCATTCCCTGATCGACATCAAGCTCCGGGCAAAGGGCGACACCCACATTGATTTTCACCACACCACGGAAGACACAGGCATCGCCCTGGGGCAGGCCTTTGCGAAAGCGCTGGGCGACCGCAAGGGCATCAGGCGCTATGCCGATTGTTTTCTGCCCATGGATGAGGCGCTCACCCGCGCCGCCATCGATGTCTCCGGCCGCCCCTATCTGATCTGGAAGGTGGAATTCTCCCGTCCCAAGATCGGCGAGTTCGACACGGAACTGGTGCGTGAATGGTTCCAGGCTTTCGCCATGAACGCCGGGGTGACACTGCATGTGCAAACGCTTTACGGCGACAATTGCCATCACATCGCGGAATCCTGCTTCAAGGCTCTGGCCCGCGTGCTGCGCGGCGCCATCGAAATTGATCCGCGCCAGAAGGATCGCATTCCATCCACCAAGGGTTCGCTCAAAGGCTGATGACGACTTATTCCATATACGCAAAACCGAATGACAGGACGGCCGCTGAGGCGATTTTTTTGCCCGACAAATTTTCCTGGGGCGCTTTTGTTTTACCTGGGTCTGGGCCCTGTGGAATCGCATGTGGATTGTCGCAGCTCTTATTTTGTCGGTGATGTTCATTGCCTCGGCCTTGCCGGCCGTGCCGCAATTCCTGCTGTCGCTCGGTGTGAACATTTTCATGGGCCTGCATGGCAATGATTTGCTGGGCTGGTCGCTCAAACGGCGCGGGCTTTCGGAAATTGCCCTGAGCAATGGCGGCAGCCTGGAAGAAGCCGAACTGCGCTTTTATGCCGATGGGGTTGATGCTCCGGCACTGCGCATCGCCAATGCCGGTCAACCACGATGTGCTCGGCCTCTTCGGCTCCAAAAGCTGAATGCCATGAAGGTGGCGATTATCGATTATGGCTCCGGCAACCTGCACTCCGCCCTGAAAGCTTTTGAGCGCGCGGCGGGCGCCAGCGGGCAAATCACCGTGACCGCTGACCCCAACGTTGTGCGCAAGGCCGAACGTATTGTCCTGCCCGGTGTCGGCGCCTTCAAGGATTGTTATGAAGGCCTCATGGCCGTTCCCGGCATGCGCGACACGTTGCAGGAGCAAGTCATTGCGCGCGGCAAACCTTTCCTGGGAATTTGCGTGGGCATGCAGCTCATGGCCACCCGCGGCCTTGAGCATGACATAACACCGGGGCTGGGCTGGATTGCCGGTGATGTAAAGCTGATAACACCCGCCAACGGAAATTTGAAAATTCCCCACATGGGCTGGAATACACTCGACGTAAAAAACCCGCACGCCTTGCTGGACGGCATAGCGCTGGGAGAAAACGGCCTTCACGCCTATTTCGTCCACTCCTACCAGCTCGAGGCAACCCTGCCTGAAGATGTGGTGGCAACAACCGATTATGCCGGGCCGATTACCGCCATGGTCGGTTACGACAACTTGGCGGGCACGCAATTCCATCCGGAAAAAAGCCAGGCCCTCGGCCTGGCGCTGATTGCAAATTTCCTGCGGTGGAAACCATGATCCTCTTTCCCGCCATTGATTTGAAGAACGGCCAATGCGTGCGCCTGAAGCTGGGCGACATGGAGCAGGCCACCATTTTCAACGACAATCCTGCAGCCCAGGCCAAGAGCTTTGAAGACCAGGGCTTTGAATGGCTGCATCTCGTTGACCTCAACGGCGCCTTTGAAGGCCGCCCCGTCAATGGCAAGGCCGTGGAAGAAATCCTGCAGGCCATCTCCATTCCGGTGCAGCTCGGCGGCGGCATTCGTGACCTGGCCACGATCGAGCATTGGCTTTCACGTGGGGTTACCCGCGTCATTCTTGGAACCATAGCGCTTCGAAATCCGGACATCGTGCGCGAGGCCTGCAAGGAATTTCCGGGAGAAATTGTTGTTGGCATTGATGCGAAGGCCGGCCATGTCGCCGTTGAAGGCTGGGGCGAAAGTTCATCGCTCACCGCCATCGAGCTTGGTAAAAGATTTGAAGATGTAGGCGTTACCGCAATTGTCTTCACCGACATTGACCGCGACGGCATTCTCAAGGGCATCAACTTCGAAAAGACTCTTGAACTCGCAAACAGCGTGAACATCCCGGTCATCGCCTCCGGCGGCCTCGCCTCCATCAAGGATGTTGAGCGCCTGTTGGAGCCCGATTGCGCCATTCTCGAAGGCGCCATCTCGGGCCGCGCCATTTATGATGGCAGGCTTGATTCCAAGGCAGCGCTGAAACTAATTCGCGAGGCCGCATAATGCTGAAAGCCCGCATCATTCCCTGCCTCGATGTGAAGGATGGCCGCGTGGTGAAGGGCGTAAACTTCGTCGACCTGCGCGATGCCGGCGATCCGGTCGAAGCGGCCAAGGCCTATGACGCGGCGGGCGCCGATGAATTGTGTTTCCTCGATATCACCGCCACCCACGAAAATCGCGGCACCATGCTGGATGTGGTGCGGCGCACCGCCGCCCAGTGCTTCATGCCGCTCACCGTGGGTGGCGGCGTTCGAACCACAGAGGATATTCGCCAGCTCCTGCTGGCCGGCGCCGATAAGGTGTCCATCAATTCCGCCGCCGTGAGCAACCGCCAGTTTGTCAAGGAAGCGGCGCAGAAATTCGGCAGCCAATGCATCGTTGTGGCCATCGATGCCAAGGAAACAACGCCCGGCCGCTTTGAGATTTTCACCCATGGCGGGCGCAATCCAACCGGCATCGAGGCCGTAAGCTTTGCGAAGGAAGTCGTCGAGCTGGGCGCGGGCGAAATTCTCCTCACCTCCATGGACCGTGATGGAACGGGCAAGGGCTTCAACCTGGCGCTCACCCGCGCCATCGCCGATGCGGTGACCGTGCCGGTGATTGCCTCGGGCGGCGTCGGCACGCTGGATCATCTCGTCGAAGGCATCCGCGACGGCCACGCCACGGCGGTTCTGGCCGCATCGATATTTCATTTTGGAACCTATACAATCGCACAGGCAAAATCCCATATGGCAGAGCATGGCATTCCCATGCGCCTGGTGTAGGGCAGGGGACATATAATGAGTCATGATCTGCAAACTTTGGCCGACCTCGCCGACGCAATTGCCAAGCGCCGTGGCGAAAGCCCCGACCAATCCTATACGGCCAAGCTCCTGTCGCAGGGCATGGAAAAATGCGCCAAGAAATTTGGCGAGGAAGCGGTTGAACTGGCCCTCGCCAGCATGACGCAGGACAAGGCCCATGTCGCGGCCGAAGCCGCCGATGTGCTGTATCATCTCCTCGTCTTGCTTGCGGCATCAAATGTTCAGCTGAGCGAAGTGATGCAGGAACTGGAACGCCGCAAGGGCACCAGCGGGCTTGCCGAAAAAGCCGGGCGGGGAAAAACCACCTGATGGAAACGCTTGCCAGGGCAGTCTCCCCCTTCCGCCGCTTTGACCGTGATGAATGGTCAATGCTCCGCGCCGACACGCCCATGACTCTCACGCAACTTGATCTCGATGAATTGCGCGGCCTCAACGACAAGATCGACCTCCAGGAAGTCGAGACGATCTACTTGCCGCTTGTCGCGCCTGCTCAATCTCTATGTGGCGGCGACGCAGAAACTTTTCCGCGCCACCAACAGCTTCCTGCACAGCGAGGACCGCAAGGTGCCCTATGTCATCGGCATTGCCGGCAGCGTGGCCGTTGGCAAGAGCACCACGGCGCGCATTTTGCGCAGGCTCCTGTCGCGCTGGCCTCATCATCCGAAGGTTGACCTTGTCACCACCGATGGTTTTCTCCTGCCTAATGCCGTGCTGGAACGCGAAGGCTTGATGGGCCGAAAGGGCTTTCCGGAAAGCTTTGACCTGCCGTCGCTCCTGCACTTCATGTCGGACATCAAGGCGGGCACGCCAAACGTCAGGGCTCCGCTTTATTCGCATCTCACCTATGATGTCCTGCCCGGCGAAACCCTGACGATTGACCAGCCCGACATCCTGATTGTCGAGGGCATCAATGTCCTGCAGACCGGCCGCCCGCCAAAGGACGGGCGCGGCATTCCCAACGTCTCGGACTTCTTTGATTTTTCAATCTATATCGACGCGGAAATTGCCGATCTCAGCGACTGGTACATTGACCGTTTCTTCTCGCTCCGCGACGGCGCATTCAAGGATCCCAAATCCTATTTCCACCGTTACGCCTCATATTCCGACGTCCAGGCCCGCGAAACGGCAACGCGGATTTGGGAAACCATCAATCTCGTGAACCTGCGCGAGAATGTCCTGCCCACCCGCCCCCGCGCCGATCTCGTGCTGCGCAAAGGTGCAGACCACGCGGTGCGCAGCGTTTTCCTGCGGAAGCTGTAGAGCCCTCATCCGGCCTTCGGCCACCTTCTCCCATCCTGCGGACGGGAGAAGGCAAAACTGATTGGGATTATCGCCTTCTCCCGTGCTCTTGCATGGGAGAAGGTGGCCGAAGGCCGGATGAGGGCCTCTTGTTATTTCCGTGTTCCAAGAATTTGCCCGAAAATATCTTCCAGCGTCGGCGTCGTGGCGCGCCGTCTCCGGCGCGTGGTCTTGCGCCGCCGCGTACCGAAATAGCTGGAATAACTTCGCCGCCTGCGCCGCCGCGGGGCGAGCTGGCTTCGTGCGCCCTGCAACAAACCCTTGATGATAGCCGCGATTATTGTTGCAAGAATTCCACCACCTTGCTGCGCTTCGCCCGCGCTGCTGGCAAGTGTTGCTGGAGTTGCATAGGACTTCGCCAGCACGGCCAGGACACTTGTGGCTGAGATGGCTGAAATATTTTCGTATTGCGCATCGCTCAATCCGGGAGCGAGCCTTTTCATTTCAGCCAGAGCCGCGGCGGGCGAACCGTACAGGTCCTCCAGCACGGCCTTCCCGTCTTCGATGGCCTCGGAATTCGTCAGTCCATCGAGATCGTCCGCCTTCATCCAGAAGATCAAGCAAGGCCTCAAACGCATTGTTATCATTCAAGGCTTTTGCTTTGAGCCGCGCGGCAATAGCAGGGCACAACCGCTCAAGAACGGCTTTCGCCTCGTCGGCACTCATGTTGCAAACTCGCGCGACCCCGTCGAAATAGTTTCCATTGTCGGATGCTGCGAGAATGGACATCAGTGTCATGGGGCGATTCCAGGTATTGAAAAGCCCATGCTTTTAACGTCTTTCGCCAGACCCTCATAGGAGCGGAAATGATGGGCTTTCAGGCCCGCGAGCCGGGCCCCTTGTACATTAGATCGCTTGTCGTCGATGAACCAGGCGTCAGCCGGAGAAATATCTATCTGTCCAAGCAATTTGTAAAACTGTCGGGATCGGGTTTCTTGGTGCCAAATTCATAGGAACAGTAGCGCTCCTTGAAAATGGCTGCGGCCTCCGGGAAAAGCTCGTCGAGTGAGGACTTAACGATAGGGCCATTGTTGGTGTAAATCGCCAGCCGCGAAACTTCACCCATGGATTTTGCCAGCGCCAGGACATCGCTGGAAGGGATCATCGATTCGCGCCGCGCCGCAATCCAGTGCTGGCGCGTGATAGGATGGCCGATGCGGTAACTGAATTCGGCCAGGTAGACATCCGCATCCGGATAGCCGCCTGAATCGGCATCGTCCTCAAAACCTGAATCCCAGATGGCGGCCCTGATGTCGCGCGGGGTCTTGCCTGATATTTGTGAAAGGGCGCGAAGCCTGCGTCCGAGATCGTAATGGCACAGCACGTCATCCATATCGAAAATGACGAGGCGTGGCGGCATCTCTCAAGCCGCCGTTCCGCCAACTGTCAATCGGTCAATGCGCAAGGTGGGCTGGCCGACGCCCACCGGAACACCCTGGCCCTGCTTGCCGCAGGTTCCAATGCCCGGATCAAGCGCCATGTCATTGCCCACCATGGAAATGCGGGTAAGGGCATCAGCACCCGAACCAATGAGTGTTGCTCCCTTGACCGGGGCTGTGATTTTTCCATCCTCGATCAGATAGGCCTCCGTGCAGGAAAACACGAACTTGCCCGAGGTGATATCGACCTGGCCGCCGCCAAAGGATTTGGCAAACAGGCCCTTCTTGATGGATTTCAATATCTCATCGGGATGCTTGTCGCCCGAAAGCATGTAAGTGTTCGTCATGCGCGGCATGGGCGCATGGGCATAGGATTGGCGACGGCCATTGCCCGTGGGCTTGACCCCCATGAGCCTGGCATTGAGGCGGTCCTGCATGAAGCCCACAAGCACCCCGTCTTCAATCAGCGTCGTGCAATTGGAGGGCGTGCCCTCATCATCAATGCTCAGTGAGCCGCGGCGGTCCGGAATTGTTCCGTCATCAACCACGGTAATGCCCTTGGCGGCAATGCGAGTGCCCATGAGCCCGGCAAAGGCCGACGTGCCCTTGCGGTTGAAATCGCCTTCCAGCCCATGGCCGATGGCCTCATGCAGCAGAATGCCGGGCCAGCCCGGCCCCAGGAGAACATCTGTTTCGCCGGCCGGCGCCGGTTTGGCATCCAGTGACACCAGGCTTTGGCGATAGGCCTCGCGCGCCGCCCCTTGCCAAAGCTCCTCGGTTAAATAGGATGTCGGATCACCCCGCCCGCCCAACCCATGGCTGCCCTGGCCCTGAATGCCGTCGCGGGCCGACACAATGGACACGCCAAAGCGCACCAGCGGCCGGACATCGCGGTAAATGCTGCCATCGCCACGGATGATTTCAATGGATTGCCAATCGCTGGCCAGTGAAACGGATACCTGGGCAACTTCCGGGCCCAGGGCGCGGGCAAAGGCGTCGACCTTTTGCAAAAGGCTGATTTTCTCCGCAAAGCCGATGGCCTCAACCGGATTATGCGCCGAATAGAGCTTTTGGTTGGTGCGTTCCGGCGAAGCGGCGGGTTGGCCAGCCGTCCTCGCCATTGATTTGCACAGGGCTGCGGCACGCTTAAGGGCCGCCGCGGAAATCTCGGTTGAGTGGGCATAGGCTGCGGTTTCGCCCGTTACTGAGCGCAGTCCGAAGCCCTGGGATTCGTCAAAACTGGCGGCCTTCAGTTTTCCGTCGTCGAAGGAAAATCCCTGCGTTTCACGTTTTTCAACAAACAGCTCGCCATCATCGGCGCCCTGCAGGGCTTGTGCTACGAGGTCGGTGGCCTGTGCCTGGCTAGTGTCGCTGTTATCAAAAAGTGATAGTGCCAACGGGAGTATCCCTATCCAAAAGTGTTATATCTAGATAAGCACCAGCTACCCGGGCCGCCAGCCAAATTACAGGGTATTCAGATTCTCCAATGCGGCTGAGAATCCCTCCAGCGAAACTTTCATTGGAATGCCAAGTCCGGGCGCCTCATAAATAATAAAATTGGCGGCCGTGCCCTTTTGCATTTTGCCCAGGGACTCCGGCGATATTTCGGCGAAGGCTTCGCAGATTTGCGGCCGGCAGCGCACGAAGGGCGCGCGGCCAACAGCTGCACCATCAATCTCCAAGGCAACGCCCGTGGGCAAAAATACCCCAATGGGAACCAGCATGCGCATCGTCGTTACGTCTTTTTCGCCCTGTTTGCTTTTCTGCAAAATGAGGGAGAGAACAATTTTTGCATTCTTTTCGCTGCGGGCAAGCTGCACCATGCCGCAGGACTTCTTGCCGGCCTGCGCTCCTGACGCCGCCGGAGCGCTGCATTGGATTTGCCAGGCGCCATGCGTTGCGACAGTTTCAGCCGCTGGAGGCGCTGCTGCGGCGGGTTTCGCTGATTTTCCCGCTTTTACCCGGGGGCCAAAAGCTGTTCCAGGTGGGGAGAGTTGCTCTTCCTGTGCAAACGCTGAAATCGGATGGAATAGGCCCAACAGGCCAGCGACAGCAAGTGCGCAAAGGGAAGTGGTGATTCTCACGGGGATGGTACCTTTCGTTTGCAAAGTGCGGCTAATAGCGCCGAGTTGGCTGTAAAACAACACCGATTTGGCCTATCGGATAAAAAGCTCGTTGCTGCATTTCAGGGATAAATAAGGCGGAATTTCGAACTGGGCCAAGCCAATGCAGGCGAATGAGCGAAGCGCTTGATTACAATGACGTTATGCCGCGCCCGCTTTAGTTGCGGGTGGGTTGCGAATGTGGTTCACATTCAGCCGGTCATTGGAGGTATACTTGGGGTCTGGCAATGACGCGGCGGATGCTGGCCAAAACCAGGCGTGAAAATGACGAAAATGAGAGGGGTATCGATGAAAATCGCAAACAGGCTGGCGGGAACGATGGCGGGGATATTTGTCCTTTTCGCATCAGTCACGGCCTGGGCCGCTGCCGGCCAACCTGAGCCATGGCAACTAGGCCTGCAGGACGGTGTAACCCCTGTTGCTGAATTTATCGGATGGCTGCACAACTTCCTGTTGGTCATCATTACCGTAATTACACTCTTTGTGCTTGGCCTGATGCTTTACATTTTCATGCGCTTCAACGCCAAGGCAAATCCCGTGCCGTCCCGGACCACACACAACACCTTCATTGAAGTGGCGTGGACAGTCATTCCCATGTTGATTCTGGTCGCCATCGCCGTTCCTTCACTTCGTCTGCTCTATTTGCAGCGTGACATTCCTGTGGCTGACATGACCGTGAAGGTCATCGGCAATCCAAGCTGGAACTGGACTTATGAGTATCCCGATCTCGGAATGAATGACGACGGCTCGGCGAAGGTCAGCTTCACTTCCTTTCTGAAATCCAAGGAAGACGCAGCCAGGGACAATGTGCCTTACCTGCTGGCAACCGACGTGCCTGTTGTCGTGCCAGTCAACAAGATAGTGAAAATGATCATAACATCGGATCCCGAGGGCATCATCCATGCCTGGACCATTCCCTCCTTCGGCATGAAGATTGACGCTATTCCAGGCCGCCTGAATGAAGACTGGTTCAAGGCCACGCGGGAAGGTGTATACTACGGCCAGTGCTCCGAGCTGTGTGGCAAGGACCATGCCTTCATGCCCATCGAAGTGCACGTCGTATCGGAAGCAGATTTCGCTGCCTGGGCTGAAAAAATCAAGACAGCCAGTGCCGAAGAGGCCAGAGATTATCTGTTTGCCATGCTTAAGGCCAAGGGCCAGCTGGCGCAAAACTGAACTCATTGAGAGGCTATTAACTCATGTCCTACGCAACCGCCGCTCACGATGACCATGCCCTGCCTTCGGGCTGGAGGCGTTATGTCTATTCGACCAACCATAAGGACATCGGCACGATGTATCTTTGGTTTGCCATTATTTCAGGGCTCATTGGCGGCTTCCTCTCGGTCATGATGCGCATTGAACTGGCCGAGCCCGGCATCCAGATTTTTTCGGGCCTGGCCCAAATGGCTTATGGCACGACTGCCGATGCAGCGCTCGATCAAGGCAAGCACATGTATAACGTGTTTGTCACCGGCCACGGCCTGCTCATGATCTTCTTCATGGTCATGCCCGCGATGATTGGCGGTTTTGGCAACTGGTTCGTGCCGTTGATGATCGGCGCGCCCGACATGGCGTTCCCGCGCATGAACAATGTTTCTTTCTGGCTGCTGCCTCCGGCTCTCGGCCTGTTGTTGATCTCCATGTTTGCTGAAGGCCCGGCGGGCGCCTTTGGCGTAGGTGGTGGCTGGACGCTTTATCCGCCGCTTTCCACCACGGGCCAGCCTGGCCCCGCCATGGATTATGCAATTCTTTCCGTCCATCTCGCCGGCGCATCGTCGATCCTGGGCGCCATCAACTTCATCACCACCATTTTCAACATGCGTGCCCCCGGCATGACGCATGCACAAGATGCCGCTCTTCGTCTGGTCCATCCTTATCACCGTGTTCCTGCTCCTGTTGTCGCTGCCGGTTCTGGCCGGCGCCATCACCATGCTGCTGACGGATCGCAACTTCGGCACGCTCCTTCTTCGTGGCCTCAAAGGGTGGTGATCCCATCCTGTTCCAGCACCTCTTCTGGTTCTTCGGCCATCCGGAAGTTTACATTCTCATCCTCCCCGGCTTCGGCATTGTCTCGCAGATCGTTTCGACCTTCTCGAAGAAGCCCATTTTCGGCTATCTCGGCATGGCCTATGCGATGGTTGCCATCGGCCTCGTAGGCTTCGTCGTCTGGGCCCACCACATGTACACTGTGGGCATGGATGCCGATACACAGGCCTATTTCGTTGCGGCAACCATGATCATTGCGGTGCCGACGGGCGTCAAGATTTTCTCCTGGATTGCCACCATGTGGGGCGGTTCAATTGAATTCAAGACGCCGATGCTTTGGGCCCTCGGCTTCATCTTCCTGTTTACCATTGGCGGTGTCACGGGCGTCGTACTCTCCAATGCGGGCGTTGACCGCTCCTTGCATGATACCTACTACGTGGTTGCCCACTTCCACTACGTGTTGTCATTGGGTGCGGTGTTTGCAATCTTCGGTGCCTGGTACTACTGGTTCCCGAAATTCACCGGCTATATGTACAACGAGACCATTGGCAAGGTGCATTTCTGGGTCACCTTTATCGGCGTGAACCTGTTGTTTTTTCCGCAGCATTTCCTCGGCCTTGCCGGCATGCCGCGCCGTTACATCGATTATCCCGATGTATTTGCGGGCTGGAACCAGGTTTCGTCCTATGGCTCATACATCTCTGCCGTCGGCGCACTGATATTCCTCTACGGTGTATTCTCGGCCTATGCCAGGAAGCAGCAGGCGGCTGACAATCCTTGGGGTGAAGGTGCAACAACCCTGGAATGGACCCTGTCTTCTCCGCCGCCGTTCCATCAGTTCAACACGCTTCCCGTCATCAAGTAATCCGATGAGCGACATGCAGCTGAATATTGACAGCGACTCTGCCCTCGGCGGGCAGGGAACGGCTGGCGATTATTTTGCGTTGCTGAAGCCGCGTGTCATGTCGCTGGTTATTTTCACCGCCTTCGTCGGTATCGTGGCGGCACCCGGAACGCTCCATCCCCTGCTGGCTCTTGTGGCACTCCTTGCCATTGCCGTAGGCGCTGGCGCCTCCGGTGCCCTTAACATGTGGTACGATGCCGATATCGACGCCAAGATGAAGCGCACCAGATCGCGCCCCGTGCCGCGCGGCGCGATACTCCCCGGTGAAGCCTTGGGATTTGGTGCAAGCCTTGCAGTTGGTTCGGTTATTGCCTTGGGCCTCATGGTCAATATGGTTGCAGGTGTCTTGCTGGCTTTCACGATTTTCTTTTATGTCGTGATTTACACCATGTGGCTGAAACGCTGGACGCCGCAAAACATTGTGATCGGTGGTGCCGCAGGCGCACTTCCTCCGATGATCGGCTGGGCCGCGGTGACGGGCACAATCGATCTGGGCTCAATTTCACTTTTCCTGATTATCTTCATGTGGACACCCCCGCATTTCTGGGCACTGGCGCTGTTCACCGAAAATGATTACGCGGCCGCAGGCGTTCCCATGCTGCCAAATGTTGCCGGGCCCGATGAAACCCGTAAGCAGATCCTGCTTTACACGCTGATCCTTTTACCCCTGACATTTTTCCCCGCACTATTGGGAGTGAGCGGCCTTCTCTATGTCTTGGGCGTTTTGCTCCTCTCAGCCATGTTTCTTTATTACGCCATCACTGTCTATCGTATCCGCGAAGGTGCTGCCGCCAGTCGCGCCTGCAAGAAGCTTTTTGGTTTCTCGATTCTTTGGCTTTTCCTCGTCTTCGCTCTTATCCCGCTTGAGCATGTCTTGGGCTTGCCAAGTTTTCCATCGGTGCTGCAGTGAAGAACGCTCCTTTCAGCCCGGCGGACATGGCGCGCCGCAGGAAGCGTTCCATCATCTTGGCGCTTATTCTTGCCGTGCTCGTGGTTTTATTCTTCGCCACGACAATTGTGCGGATTGGCAGCAATTTCTCGGCGATGTCGGGAGGCTGACGTGAGGCGTTCTCCGGTCATCCCCAATGCGCGCAAAAATCGCCGTGTGGCGGCCATCGCCGGAAGCGTCGTCATCGGCATGGTAGGGCTCGCCTATGCGTCAGTGCCGCTCTACAGCATGTTCTGCAACGCTACCGGCTTTGGCGGAACCACGCAGCGCGCTGATGTGGCGCCCGAAACCTCAACCGGAAAGTTCATCACCATACGCTTTGATGCCAACACGGCAGGCAGACTCGGCTGGAATTTTCATCCCGTGCAATCCGTCATGAAGGTCAAGATCGGCGAGCAGAACATGGCCCATTACAGCGCCACCAACATCGCCGACAGAGTATTGACGGGCAGCGCCATTTTCAATGTAACGCCCGCCGAGGCAGGCGCCTATTTCAACAAGATCCAGTGCTTCTGCTTCACCGAACAGACATTGAAGCCCGGCGAGACAGCCGATTTGCCCGTGGATTTCTTTGTCGATCCGGCAATTCTGGACGATCCGGATTCAAAGTCTATCAGCGAAATCACGCTGTCCTACACGTTTTTTCCAGTAGATAAACCTGACGCAGTTTCCGCGGTTGAACATCCGCCGATGCAAAATACGAATTGAGGAGTAGGGGACATGGCTGACGCCCACGCAAAACATCACGACTATCATCTGGTCAATCCAAGCCCCTGGCCGTTTATCGGCGCGATTTGCAGCCTTTGTACTGGCTGTTGGCGCTGTCAGGTGGATGCACGGCGGCCATTGGGCCGTCATGGCCCTGGGCTTTGCCCTCGTGCTTTACACCATGTTCATGTGGTGGCGCGATGTAATCAATGAAGCCCATGCGGGCGATCACACACCGGTTGTCAGCCTGCATCTCCGCTACGGCATGATCATGTTCATTGCCTCGGAAGTCATGTTCTTCGTGGCATGGTTCTGGGCCTTCTTTGATGCCAGCCTGTTTGCCGATGAAGCCATTCAGGCCTCGCGCGTGGCGGTGACGGAAGGTGTCTGGCCGCCCAAGGGCACGGCCATTTTTGATCCCTGGCATTTGCCGCTGGTCAACACGCTGATCCTTCTCACCTCTGGCACCACCGTCACCTGGGCCCATCACGCGCTCCTGAACAATGACCGCCAGGGCTTGAAATGGGGCCTCATTGCGACCGTACTCTTAGGGGCACTTTTTACCTGCGTTCAGGCTTATGAATATGCCCATGCGGCATTTGCCTTCAGCCGCGACAATGGCGGCAACATCTATGGCTCGACCTTCTTTATGGCGACGGGCTTTCATGGTTTCCATGTGCTTATCGGAACCATCTTCCTGCTCGTCTGCCTGTTCCGCGCCCTGAAGGGCCACTTCACGCCGCAGCAGCATTTTGGCTTCGAAGCCGCCGCCTGGTACTGGCATTTCGTGGACGTGGTCTGGCTGTTCCTCTTTGCCTGCATCTATGTCTGGGCCTCGTCCGGCGTAGAGATCATGCACGAGTAACTGCACCTCCAGGATGGATGACAATTATTATCCCGACCTTTCTCCGCTCACCACGGGTCTTGCTGGAAAATGCCCCCGTTGCGGGCGGGGAAAATTGTTTGATGGCTATCTGAGCGTTGCCAATTCCTGCCAGAGCTGCGGGTTATCCTATTCTTTCGCCGACGCTGGCGACGGGGCCGCATGGTTCGTCATGCTCTTTGTTTGCGTTGTGGGTGTGGGCTCAATCCTGGGCATTGAGATTGTCTATGCGCCGCCCTTCTGGGTGCATATTCTGCTGGCCATTCCCATTCTCATTGTCATGCCGCTTATTCTCTTGCGGCCGGTAAAGGGCGTTTTCCTCTGCCAGCAGTGGAAAACCAAAGCCCGTGAAGGCCGCACATGAAACCGCGCATCTGGCCAATCGTGATGTGGGCCGGCATTGGCATTGCTGTGCTCATCGTCCTTGGCGCCTGGCAGCTCTTTCGCCTTGGTGAAAAGCAAGCGCAACTCGCTGAAATTACCGAACGTGCCAAGGCCGCGCCGCTTACACTCAGTGAAGCCCTTGAGCGCCGGGCCAAGGCCGCCGATATTGAATTTGTCGCGATTAAAGCGCGAGGCGTATTCGATCACGGGTCCGAACGGCACAAGCTTGTCTCTTTTGAGGGAAGCCCCGGCTGGCAGATCATAACGCCCTTCAAGAGCGACGACGGCATCGTAGCCTTGGTTGATCGCGGCGTTGTTCCCGCTGACTTGAAGGATGCTGCCAAACGACCGGAAAACCCGGTACCCGTGGAATTGAACGCCGTGGTGCGCGCCCATGGCTATGAGCGCGGGTTTTTTGACCCCGACAATGATGCCGATGGAAATCTCTGGTACTGGTGGGATGTCCCGGCGATGCTGTCGTCCGTGGTCATTGCTCCAGACATGCAAGTCGCCCCTTTTATCCTGCAGGAGCTTCCCGGCAACGATCCGAACCGCTTCCCGCGAACCACAAGCCCAGAAGCGCAACTCCGTAACAATCATCTGCAATACGCGGTGACGTGGTTTGCCCTCGCGTTTACACTTCTAGTGATCGCCGGCCTTTTCATCCGGAAGCAGCGGAAAATAAGCCATGCTTGAAGCCACCGGTTCTCTGGGCGCGTTTCCCGGCAAAACAATTTCATTTTGCCGAAAAGGAATCGCGCCAACTCAATATGTTGGAGCAAATCCTTATCGCAAAAGTCTTCAACTTTTGCGGGATTTGCTCTAGTTTGCAATCCCGTTTGAAAGGTTCCTCAGTGCAATATGTATCCACCAGGGGCGGGGCCCCGGAGCTTGGCTTTGAAGATGTTCTGCTCACCGGCCTTGCCCGTGATGGTGGTCTCTATGTTCCAAAGACGTGGCCGCAAATTTCTGCCGAGGAATTGCGTGGCCTTCGCGGGCGATCCTATCAGGACGTGGCCTTCCATGTAGTTTCGAAATTCACCGGCAGCGCAATTCCCGAGGTCGAACTGAAGCAGATGATTGCCGAGGCCTACGCCACCTTCGATCACCCCGCAGTCGTTCCCCTGAAACAACTCGATGCTAATCAATGGCTTCTCGAACTTTTCCATGGACCAACTTTGGCCTTCAAGGATGTGGCCATGCAGTTGCTGGCGCGCCTGATGGACTGGTCGCTCAAGAAGCGCAAAAGTCACGCAACCATTGTGGGCGCCACCTCGGGAGATACCGGAGGTGCGGCCATCGACGCCTTCAAGAACAGCCGGAATGCCACGACCATCATTCTTCATCCCCATGGCCGGGTGAGCGATGTCCAGCGCCGGCAGATGACCACAGTGGACAGTCCCGCCATTCACAACATCGCCATTGAAGGCAATTTCGATGATTGCCAGGCCATTCTCAAAGCCCTGTTCAACGATCATGGCTTTCCGCGACCGTGTGGGTCTTGCGGGAGTGAATTCCATCAACTGGGCCCGCATCATGGCCCAGATTGTTTACTACGTGTCATCCGCCGTGGCCCTGGGCGCCCCTGACCGCAAGGTAAGCTTCTGCGTTCCCACCGGCAACTTTGGCGATATTTTTGCAGGCTACACGGCCAAGCGCATGGGCGTTCCCATTGACCGTCTGGTCATCGCCACGAATGTCAACGATATTCTCGATCGCACCCTGAAATCCGGCCGCTATGAAATGCAGGGCGTGACGCCAAGCTCAAGCCCGTCCATGGATATCCAGGTTTCGAGCAATTTTGAGCGCCTGCTGTATCAGGCTTACGGGCGCGATGCCGCTGCCATCCGGGGCCTAATGTCCGGCCTGTCCCAATCCGGCGCCTTTACCATCGGCCAAAAGGAACTGGCGGCCATCCGCGAGGAATTTGACTCCTTCGCCGTAAATGAAGCCGGAACCGCCAAAACCATTGCCCAGACCCTGAAATCAACCGGCGAACTTCTGGATCCCCATAGCGCCGCGGGTTTTGCCGCCGCCTTGCGCAGCCAAAGCCGGCAATAGCCCCATGGTCACCCTGGCTACCGCGCACCCCGCCAAATTCCCCAATTCGGTTGAGAAAGCCAGCGGTGTAAGGCCCCATTTACCCCAAAGACTATCCCACTTGCTCAATGCCAAGGAACGCTTCACAATATTGCCAAACAGCGCCACGGCAGTCAGGGATTTCGTCCTGGACCTTCATAAGGCCTGAAATGGGATTGAGTTATGGGTGTTGAGATTACCTGCCTGCCAAATGGGTTGAACGTGTTGACCCATGCCATGCCCCACATCGAAACCGTTGCCCTGGGAATTTGGGTAAAGGCAGGCGCCAGGGACGAAAGGCCGGAAGAAAACGGCATCGCCCATTTCCTCGAACACATGGCCTTCAAGGGCACCAAGCGCCGCACCGCCAAGGATATTGCCGAGGAAATTGAATCGGCAGGCGGTGAAATCAACGCCTCGACCGGCATGGAAACCACCACCTATTATGCCCGCGTGCTCAAGGATGACTGGGCCTTGGCGCTCGATATCCTGGCGGACATCTTCACTGAATCCGCCCTCGACGATGAAGAGCTGGAACGCGAGCGCGACGTTATCCTGCAGGAAATTGCCGCCGCCAATGACCAGCCCGATGACCTGGTTTTTGATCTCGCCCAAAGCGCCAGCTACGGTGACCATCCGCTGGGCCGCTCAATCCTTGGAACCTCGGAGCTGATCGCCGACGTCGACCGCGAAAAGATGCTGGCCTGGCGTGACCGGAATTATTGGGCCTCGCGCATTGTCGTGGCTGCCGCCGGCAATATCGACCATGAAAAATTTGCCGAGGCTGCAAAAAAACTTTTTGGCAACATAGAGCGCGGCCAGCAACCCCAGCGTGAACCGCCCAGTTTTTCCGGAACCGAGCAGAAGGCGCAAAAGCCGCTGGACCAAACTCATGTAGTGCTTTCATTTGCGGCGCCAAGTTACCGTGATCCTGAGATTTATCAGCTTCAGGTCCTCTCAAGTATTCTCGGCGGCGGAATGTCATCCAGGCTGTTTCAGGAGGTCCGCGAAAAGCGCGGGCTCTGTTACAGCGTCTTCGCTTTTGGCTCGGCCTATGAGGATGCGGGTCAGATCAGCGTCTATGCCGCAAGTTCGCCGGAACATACCAAAGAACTTCTCAATGTCACCTCTAGCGTGATGATGTCGGTTACCAATGCCGTGACCGATGCGGAAGTGGCCCGCGCCAAGGCCCAGTTGAAGACCAGCCTCGTCATGAATCTGGAAAGCGCCTCTTCGCGGGCCGACCAGATCGCCCGGCAGTTCCTGGCCTTTGGCTTGGTTCCGGCAATTTCGACGCTGGTGGAAAAAATCGAGGCCGTGACGCCTGACCAGGTCCGTGATCTTGCAGCCCGGCTGTTTCAGAACAAGGTTCCCGCCGTCAGCGCGGTTGGCCAGTTGTCCCATCTTTCGGCCCACAAAAAAATTTCAGGCTATTTTTCCAAACATTGACGTGAAGGCCAAATGGTTTTTTTGAAATCACCCTTTGCAAGTGAACCGATGCCACAGCTGCATCATGGCCCGGTGGTTTTGCGGCCGCCGGTGCTTTCTGATTTTGAGAACTGGGTGCGCCTGCGCCAGGAGAGCAAGAATTTCCTGGCTCCCTGGGAACCCCTGTCGCCAACCTATGAATTCAGCAAGTTCAGTTTTCGCTCGCGCATCAAGCACTATCAAATGCAGGCGAAAAACGATGCAGCCTACGCCTTTTTTATTTTCCACCGCGAGGAGGACCATCTCCTGGGAGCCATCACCGCCTCAAATGTGCGTCGTGGTGCGGCCCAAATGTGTTCCGTAGGCTATTGGATCGGCAAACCCCACGCTCGCCAGGGCTATATGGGCCATGCCCTGAACGCACTTGTCGGACACGCCTTTAACGGCCTGAGTCTGCACCGCGTCGAGGCTGCCTGCCTGCCCTCAAATCAGGCGTCCATTGCCTTGCTCCGCCGCTGCGGATTTTCCGAAGAGGGCATGGCCAGGAAATACCTGAATATAGCGGGAAAATGGCAGGATCACCTGCTGTTTGCGCGGCTGTCGGAAGGCCGCTAGCGGCAGTTCTTGCCAGTAGGGTCGCAGCACGTTACGTAGTACCCACCAGTTGATGCCGGCACAACCGGAGCATGCCACGATGAAGTTGCACGACTTCATCGACAAGGACATGCTCCAGCATATAGAATTTGCGCGATTCCTTTTCGGCGAAGTGAGCTCGCTTCGCAGGGAAGCGCGCTAGGACGGACGGATGTTATTGCGCTTTGCTTCGTTTCTGCTTCTGATACTTTTCAATTTTGCAAATCCTGCATTTGCCGAAACCCGTCTCGATGTTGGCGCCATGGGCTCCAGCATAAATCTTGCACCCTATTTGCAGCGGCTGGCGACCGAAAAACCTGAAGTCCTGGTGGAGCTGCCCCGCGATGCCACGGGAAAAGTCGGCGTCATCGCGCTGAAGTCATCCCGTTCAGTGCCGTCTTACCAATGGATGATTTTAACCTTGGTGAATACGAGCAAGGCACAGAAAAACCTTATCGTGGTCATCGATCACCAGAAATTCGCAGGCTCAAGGTTAATCTATCCGCTCATCCCGGGAAGCGTCATTGCCAGCATTGCCCACACGGGAACCGTTGCCCCCGCCAAGATTTCGGCCCTGGGACAGGATGCTTATAGTGTTGTGCTGGAACCCTCGGCCACACTGAGCCTTGGGCTGGAAATGACCGCCGAGCCTCCCAGTGCCATGCTCTGGGAACGCGATGCCTTCGATTCGCTGTCGCGCTCCATTGCCTTCTTTCGCGGTGCAATTCTGGGTGTTGCCGTCTTGCTGACGCTGAGCATGCTGCTGCTCTACACCACCCGCGCCCGCGCCTCATTTCTGTCTGGCGGCATATTTGCGCTGGCTTCCGTGGCCTTTGTGGCCATCGAGGCCGGTTATTTTGCCCAGGCAAGAAAATTGTTCCTGGGACTTGAGATTTCCCCCGCCGAAGCGCGCGCCGTTATTGAATCCCTGATGTCCGTGGGTCTCCTGCTGTGCTTGACCGCGTTGGCCGATCTCCGGCGAACCGTTCCAGTCCTGCGGAATATTTTTGTGGGGCTGGCACTGGTTGGAACAGCGCTCCCGGTATACGCTTTTGTCGATCCGCTGCTTGTATCCGCAATTGCCCGCATTGCCTTTGCCATTATCGCAATCATCGGTTTCATCATTCTGTTTCGCCTGCGTCAGCTCCGGCCGGCAGAATCAGCCTTGCTCCTGTGGTCCACGGTCATAATCTGGACATTCATGGCTGCGATGGCGGCGTTTTCAAAAGGCGGCAGCGCCTACATTTCATCGGCCCTGCTTCTCGGCCTCATCGTCGTTCTCATTTTCCTGACGTTTCGCTTCGCCCAAAGTGCGGCCAGTACCGGCCTTCTCTCGAGGCGACTATTCCAGGAGGCAGGCCGCCGTGGCCTGGCGCTCGCTGGCGCCCAGCAATATGTCTGGGATTGGCAACCGGACGATCAAAGCCTGTTTGTGAGCGAGGAACTGGAACAGGCCTTGGGCCATCAGCCCGGAACGCTGACCGAAGCAACGGCGGAATCCTTGCTTGATATCATGCACCCGGCCGACCGTGTCTCCTATCTGGCGACCATTGGAAAATGCCGAACGCCGGGGCCGGGGGCTTATCAGCCAGGAACTGCGCCTGCGCCGCGGCGACGGCACATACCGCTGGTTTGAACTGCGGGCCCGCGCCATGGCGGGTTCCGACAACCGCATGGTGCGCAGCATCGGAACCCTGTCTGACATTACTAACGCAAAACGAACCGAGGAACGCCTTCTCAGCGATGCGGTTTATGACCGGG
Organism: uncultured Alphaproteobacteria bacterium; assembly: GCA_963810045.1. Taxonomy (GTDB): domain Bacteria; phylum Pseudomonadota; class Alphaproteobacteria; order Rhizobiales; family Aestuariivirgaceae; genus Aestuariivirga. The sequence continues at coordinate 67,178 of CAWELV010000012.1, forward strand.
TTACCGGCCTTCCAAACCGCGCCCTCTTCATGGACCGGCTGAAACGCGAAATCGCCAAGCCCAATTCCGATAATCTTCACGTTATCCTTGTCGACATCGACCGCTTCAAGACAGTGAACGACGGCCTCGGCCACGATGCAGGCGACAGCCTGTTGACGGTTCTTGGACGCCGCATTGAGCAACTCCTCGGACCGGAAGATACGGTGGCGCGCTTGCCCGGCGACCAGTTTGCCATCCTCTTTTCAGACTCGGGCCAAAGGCGCGATATCAAGCGCTTCACCGACAGCATGCGTCTGGCGATTGCCAAGCCGGTGAATGTAAACCAGCAGGAAATCTTCATGACTGCCTGCCTCGGCGCCGCCAGCCTCCGGGAGGGAGGTTCAACCGCCGAACAGCTCATGAAGGATGCGGCCATTGCCCTCTATGAAGCCAAGCGCCGCGGCAAGGAGACGGTGGAGTTCTTCCGTTCCTCGATGCGCGATAACCGTGGTGAACTCGTGGCCCTTGAAGCGGAATTGCGCCGGGCTCTGGAGCGCAACGAAATAGAGGTCCACTACCAGCCGATCGCCAGATTGAGCGACATGGACCTGGCGGGATTTGAAGCCTTGATGCGCTGGCGTCATCCCACCCTCGGACTTTTGGCGCCGGAGAGTTTTCTGGGTCTTGCCGAGCAGACCGGCATGATCAAGGATATTGGCCGCTTTGTCCTGAACGAAGCGACACGGCAGCTTGGAATCTGGCAGCGCGCCTTCCGGCCGTCCGAGCCGGTATTCATGGCGGTGAATGTCTCGGCGAGCCAGCTGCTGGACACGGACCTGGTGGGCGACATCCGCGCCGCCGTAACCCGTGAAACCGTATACCGCCAAACCCTGAAAATCGAGGTGACCGAATCCGCCGTGATGCAGTACCCGGAGAAGTCCGCCAGCCTGCTTGAACTGGTCAGGCAATTGGGCGTGGGCCTCGCGTGTGATGACTTCGGCACCGGCTATTCATCGCTTTCCAGTCTGCGCCATTTGCCCTTTGATACATTGAAAGTGGATCGTTCCTTTGTTTCACCCGAAGCCGAGGATGAAAAAGCTGCCATCATCCTGCAATCAATTGTTTCGCTGGCCCATGACCTCGGCTTGACGATTGTCGCCGAAGGCATCGAAGACCAGGCCCAGGTTGACCGGCTCGTTGATCTCGAGTGTGACTATGGCCAGGGATTTTTCATTGGCCCGCCCATGACCGCCAAGCAGGTAGGTGAGTCGTTGACATCGATGCCCTATGCGAAGGGCCATGGCCGGACAGCCATGTCGAACCTGTGGGAACGCGCCATCCATGAGCCCGTGCCGGTTCCTGTAGAAACGGAATTGACCGTTGAGGCCATTGAGAATGCCGAGCAGCTCCATGAGAATGCTGCACCGCCCCAAAGTCCCGAGTGGCAGGCGATAAAGGCCGTCGCCATGGCGATCCAGGCGCAGAAACCTGGCGGAATGTCCCCGCCACCCGGGTCGTCTCCCATGGCGCCGCGCCTCGTCAGGCCCCGGCCCGAAGAATTGCCAAGCTTTCCTGTGAACGAGAGCAAGCCGGCAAAAAAGCCGAAGAAGAAATCAGCCGCAAAGCGGAGGCTGGCAACCAAAAAAGAAAGCCCGGAAGCCTCAGGCGTGGCCTGATTCAGACGAGAGCATCAGTGGATCGACGCCGATTTTTTTTAGGGCGCGCTCATATTTTCCGTCATTGTCCGCTCCAAAGATCAGATCATCATCTGGCTCGCAATGCAGCCAGCCATTGTGCTGGATTTCATTTTCAAGCTGGCCCGCAACCCAGCCCGAATACCCCAATGCCAGCATGACTTTTACGGGGCCGTTGCCTTTGGCAATGGCCTGAAGGATTTCGACCGTGGCTGTGAGCGCAACGGTATCGTTGATGGGCAGGCTGGTATTATTGGAAAGATAATCCGTGCTGTGCAGGACAAACCCGCGGAATTGCTCGACCGGCCCGCCAAAGAGTACCGGCAGGTTCAGGACCGGCGGAGCGAGATCGCGAATTTCACCAGACGGCACGATTTTAAGCTGATCGACAAGGTCGGAAAAAAACATCATGGGCGCGGTCTTGTTGACGATGATTCCCATGGCGCCGCTTTTGCTGTGCGCGCACATGAAAATGAGCGAGCGGTCAAATCGCGGGTCGCCAATGCCCGGCATGGCGATGAGGATTTGGCCTTCAAGATAATTGCGAAGCAGTCATGGGCACAATTTATCTGGAATTGGAGCTTTAGAAAAGCATAGCATTGTGACGGGAAATTGATTGGGAATTGATGGGTCCGGGGCCATAATGAAGAGAATGAACCGAAGACAGGCCCTATTTGCTTTTGCTGCGCTGCCATTATTGGCAACTGGCGCACGGAGCGGCGCTCCACAACCCTTTAAGGTCTCCCTGATTTCAGGCGGACAGGACAAGGGGGTCTGGCAGGCCGGCATTCTCGTTGAACTGGAACCGGGCTGGAAAACCTATTGGCGCATGCCGGGAGATTCTGGGAATTCCCCCGCAATTTGATTGGTCCGGCTCGGAAAACAGCGCGGCAATCGAGGTTGGCTTTCCAGTCCCCCGCCGCTTCAACGATGCCGGGGGCGAAACAATTGGCTATCATGATCGGGTCGTGTTTCCCATATCCGTAATGCCCAAAGCACCGGAGGAAGCGGTGCGCCTGCGACTCGGGATATTTTTTGCGGTTTGCGAGGAGGTTTGCATCCCCGCCACCGCGAAATCCGAGATATTGCTCAATGCCTCAGCCGCAAATCCGGAGTTGAACGATTGGCAAAAGCGCGTGCCGCGCCCCGCCCAAATTGGTGGCGTTCCTTTCGTGACGGCGGTTCGCCTTGAAACGCGGCAAGACAGACCCATGCTTGTGGTGAGCCTGAATGGGCGGGCCCAGGACATTTTCGTGGAATCCGAAACCTCCGCCTATTTCGGAAAGCCGCAATTTGACAACGCCACGGGAGAAGCCTGGCTTCCGATTGGGAATCTGGGCGATACCGCGAAGCTTCATGGGGTTCCCCTGAAGCTCACGCTTTCAACCGGCGATTCCGGCATTGAACAAGTGCTCGTCATCACCTAAATCAGCTTCCGCGTTCACCTCATTCAGGAAATTTCCATGACCATTGCAATTGGAGACCATCTGCCCCAGGTGGAGTTTTTGACGATGACCGGCGATGGTCAGCAGAAGGTTTCAACCGATGTGATTTTCGCCGGCCGCAAGGTGGTGCTCTTTGCCCTGCCGGGAGCCTTCACCCCGACTTGCAGCCGAAATCATCTGCCGGGCTTCCTCGCCAATGTCGATGCCATCAAGGCCAAGGGCGTTGATTCCGTGGTTTGCGTGACGATGAACGACATCCATGTGGTGAACGCCTGGGCCAAGCATACGGGCGCCGAAGGAAAGATCACCATGCTGGCCGATGACAATGGAAAATTCACCAAGGCCGTGGGCATGAACAAGTTTTATCCCGATTCAGGCATGGGCGAACGCTCGCGGCGCTATTCCATGATCGTCGACAATGGCGTGGTCCGCCAGCTCAATGTCGAGGACAAGCCCGGCGTCAACGTGTCGGGTGCCGATACGATTCTGGAGCAGTTGTAATCAAGGCTTGAAGGGCGCCATGCCTGCGCGGGCCAGTTCATCGGCCCGCTCATTTTCGATCGTGGCCCGCGTGGCCCTTCACCCAATGCCACGAAATGTCGTGGGTGCAGAATCGCCTTGTCCAGCCTTTGCCAAAGCTCCATATTCTTCACCGGTTTTTTATCAGCGGTTTTCCAGCCATTGCGCTTCCAGCCGTGAATCCATTTGGTGATGCCGTCCTTCACATAGGCCGAGTCCACATGCATCTCCACCTTGCAGGGCCGCTTGAGGGATTCGAGCGCTACGATGGCGCCCATGAGTTCCATGCGGTTGTTGGTGGTCTCCGCCTCGCCGCCCGAAAGCTCCTTGCGTGTGCCGTTATAAGCGAGAATGGCGCCCCAGCCGCCGGGTCCGGGATTTCCCGAACAGGCGCCGTCCGTATGGACGATGACCTTGTTTGCTGTCATGAGGCGGCAGCGACGGCGCGCAGCTCGCGCGGCAGTTTGAAGGACACATTTTCTTCCCGCAGCACCACGTTTTCCACCGTCACATCGTAATGCGCTGCGAAACGCGTCAATGATTTCATTCACCAGAATCTTCCGGCGCGGAAGCGCCAGCGGTAATTCCGATTGTGCGAAGGTCCTGCAAGCTGAGTCCAATCGAGATCCGAAGCACGCTGCACCAGCAGGGCCCGCGCGCAGCCATTGTTTTCGCCCACTTCCACCAGGCGTTTTGAATTGGAGGAATTGGGCGCGCCGACCACAAGCAGAAGATCAATCCTGCCGGCAATGGATTTCACCGCTTCCTGCCGGTTCGTGGTGGCATAGCAGATGTCTTCGCGCAACGGCCCGCGCATCGCCGGGAAGCGCCGCTGCAGGGCAACGACGATGTCGCGCGTATCGTCGACCGAAAGGGTGGTCTGGGTCACATAGGCAAGCTTCGCCGGATCCTTCACGTGAAGCGTTTCCGCATCGGCAACCGTCTCGATGAGGCTGATGGCGCCCGCCGGCAGTTGCCCCATGGTGCCGATCACTTCTGGATGATACTTGTGGCCAATCAGGATGATTTCCAAACCTTCTGCGTAGTGGCGCTGGGCTTCCATGTGGACCTTGGTCACCAGCGGGCAGGTGGCATCAATCTGGAAGAGCTTGCGCGCGCTGGCGGCCGCCGGCACCGCCTTGGGAACGCCATGGGCCGAGAAGATCACCGGCCTGTCGCCCGCCGGAATCTCATCCAGCTCGTCGACAAATATGGCGCCCTTGGACTTGAGATCGTCGACCACGAACTTGTTGTGCACGATCTCATGGCGCACATAAACCGGCGCCCCGTAAAGCGCCAGGGCCCGCTCCACAATATCAATGGCCCGCACCACGCCGGCGCAAAATCCGCGCGGCGCGGCCAGCAGAATTGTGAGCTTTGGCTTCGACATGGGGCTTACATGCGAGGGGCGGAGCGGCGTTGTCAAGAAAGCTGTGCGACCCTTGCCTTTTACCCCCCGGCCCTCTACCTTCCGCCCAGTTCGCGTAAAACGCCAAGCGGGAGAGATCGGGGGCAACCCCGGCGCCGAAGGAGCAACCGCCCCGGAAACTCTCAGGCAAAAGGACCGCCGCGTTTTGGAACTCTGGAGAGCAGGGGTATTTCACCCCTCACCGTAGGAGCAAGTCTGGCCGTGTCGGAGTGACGGTTTGGACGAAAACTCTCAGGTTCTCTGACAGAGGGGGCAGGCCATGCGCATACTCTGCGTTGGGCCTGTCGTCAATTGTCAGGAGTTCCAATGAACGAAACTGCCCTCAAGCGCACAGTCCTTTACGGCGAGCATGCCGCTCTTGGCGCCAAGCTTGTGCCCTTTGCCGGCTATGAAATGCCCGTGCAATATCCCACCGGCATTCTCACCGAGCATAACTGGACCAGAACCAACGCAGGCCTCTTTGACGTCTCCCACATGGGGCAGGCCTTTCTTGTGGGCCCGGACCACGCGACAACCGCCGCCGCCATGGAAAAACTGGTTCCCGCCGATATCGCCAGCCTCAAGCCCCATCAAATCCGCTATTCGCAATTCCTCAATCCCGAAGGCGGCATTCTCGATGATCTCATGATCACCCGCTCGGCCTATGCCGGTTACGAGGGCTGGCTCTATCTCGTCTGCAATGCCTCGCGCAAGGAAGAGGATTTTGCCCATATCGAAAAAAATCTTCCGGCCAATGTGAAGCTCCAGCGCGGAGCCGACATGTCGCTCATCGCCCTGCAGGGACCAAAGGCTGAAGCAGCGCTTGCGAAACTCGCTCCCGCCGTGCGCGATATTCCCTTCATGTATTACGCGGCGGTTTCCATTGATGGCATTCAGGCCCATGTCTCGCGCTCCGGCTATACCGGTGAGGACGGCTTTGAAATTTCAATCTTTGACAAGGATGCAGCTGCGGCTCTGGCAACTTCTGCTGGCCAATCCGGACGTAAAACCCATTGGCCTCGGCGCGCGCGACTCATTGCGCCTTGAAGCGGGCCTTTGCCTTTACGGCCACGACATTGATGAAACCACCAGCCCCGTTGAAGCCGATCTTCTCTGGTCAATCCAGAAACGCCGCCGAACCGAAGGCGGCTTCATCGGCGCTGCATCGCGTGCAGAAAGAAATCGCATCAGGAGCGAAGCGCAAACGCGTCGGCATCAAGCCCGAAGGCCGCGCGCCTGCCCGTGAAGGAACTGTCGTCACCGACGCAGGCGGCCGCCAGATCGGCGTCATCACGTCCGGCGGCTTCGGCCCCACCGCCAATGGCCCCGTCGCCATGGGCTATGTCGAAACAGCATTCGCAACGGCAGGCACTGCGATTCAGCTCATCGTTCGCGACAAGCCCATGCCCGCCCAAATCGTAAGCCTGCCATTCGTCCCCCATAATTATAAACGCTGAGGAGATCACATATGTCCGTCAAGTTTTCGAAAGACCATGAGTGGGTAAGCGTTGCCGGTGATATCGCCACCATCGGCATCACCAATCACGCCCAGGAGCAATTGGGCGATGTGGTTTTTGTCGAATTGCCGGCCGTCGGCAAGAAGGTTACCAAGGGTGGCGATGCCGCCGTCGTTGAAAGCGTGAAAGCCGCCAGCGAAGTCTATGCCCCCGTCACCGGCGAAGTTGTTGCCGTCAACAAGGAACTCGAAGGCGATCCGGCCCTCGTCAATCGCGGTGCCGAAGGCGATGGCTGGTTCATGAAAGTGAAAATCTCCAATCCAGCCGAGCTCAACGAGCTGATGGACAAGGCCGCCTACGACAAATTTGTTGCAAGTCTCTAAGGAGCTCATTGATGTCCCGTGCCAGCCTTGCCGATCTCGAACCCGGTGCCAATTTCATCCGCCGCCATATCGGCCCTAGTGATACCGAAACCGCCGACATGCTGCGTGAAGTGGGCGCGAAGTCCCTTGAGGACTTTCATTGCCAAAGTGGTGCCGAAGGAAATCCGCATGGCGCGGCCGCTTGAATTGCCAAAGGCCAGGGCTGAACGCACGACACTATCTTATCTGCGCAACATGGCGGACCGCAATGAGGTGTTCACCTCCATGATCGGCATGGGTTATTACGGCACGGTCACGCCAAAAGTCATACTGCGCAATGTGCTGGAAAACCCCGGCTGGTACACGGCCTACACGCCCTATCAGGCCGAAGTGAGCCAGGGCCGACTCGAAGCGCTTCTGAATTTCCAGCAGGTTATTGTCGACCTCACGGGCCTGGAATTGGCCAACGCCTCCCTCCTTGATGAAGCGACCGCCGCCGCCGAAGCCATGGCCATGGCCAAGCGCCTCGTCAAAACTTCAGCCAATACCTTCTTCGTTGACCGCGATACCCATCCGCAAACCATCGGCGTCATTCAGACCCGGGCACGGGCCTTTGGCTATGACATCGTAATCGGCGATCCCGCCAAGGATTTGAAACCGGAAGCTGTATTTGCGGCTCTTTTGTCTTACCCCGGCTCATCCGGCGAAGTGCGCGATTACCGCGCGCATCATCGACAAGCTCCACGGCGCCGGTGCTCTTGCCATCATGGCAACCGATCTGTTGGCACTGGCGTTGCTCACGCCCGCCCGGTGAATTGGGCGCGGACATTGCCGTGGGTTCTTCCCAGCGCTTCGGTGTTCCCATGGGCTATGGCGGTCCCCATGCGGCCTTCTTTGCCACACGCGACGAGTTCAAGCGTGCCATGCCGGGCCGCATCATAGGTGTTTCCATTGACGCAGAGGGCCACCGGGCGCTCCGCATGGCCATGCAAACCCGCGAGCAGCATATCAGGCGCGAAAAAGCCACCAGCAACATCTGCACCGCGCAGGTCTTGCTTTCCATCATGGCTTCCATGTTTGCAGTTTACAACGGCCCCGAAGGCATCCGCAAAACCGCCGCGCGCACCCACCGTTTTGCCGAAATTTTTGCAAGCGCAGTTACGTCGTTTGGTTATGAAGTCACCACAAAATCCTTCTTCGATACTGTGACTGTTCACGCGCCTGGCCGCGCCTACGCGTTGTTTGCCCGTGCCAAAGAAAAGCGCATCAACCTGCGCTATGTCGATGCCGATCACCTAGGCATCAGCTTCGACCAGTCGACGCGCCGCGAAGAATTGACGCGCCTGCTCACCGTCTTCAAAACCGATGCGCTCGAACAATTTGATATTGAAGCGGTCGACAAGGGCATAAAGGAAACCATTCCAAAATCATTGCAACGCACCTCAAGTTATCTCACCCATCCGGTCTTTGAGATGTATCATTCCGAAACCGAAATGTTGAGGTATCTCCGGCACTTGCAGGCAAAAGATGTAGCATTGGATCAAGCAATGATTGCACTGGGTTCCTGCACCATGAAACTCAACGCGACTTCCGAAATGATTCCCGTGACCTGGCGGAATTTCTCGCTGCTTCATCCCTTTGCGCCGCTGGAACAAACGCAAGGCTACCAGCAATTGTTCGAAGAATTGGAATTCATGCTGGCGGAAATCACCGGCTTCGATGCCGTCTCGCTGCAGCCCAACGCCGGCAGTCAAGGCGAGTATGCGGGCCTGCTGGCAATCCGTGGCTATCATGCTTCGCGTGGACAAAGTCATCGCGACATTTGCCTCATCCCAATCTCGGCCCATGGCACGAATCCGGCGTCATCGGTGATGGCAGGATTCAAGGTCGTGGTTGTCGCCTGCGATGAGCAGGGCAATGTTGATGTGGCCGATCTCAAGGCCAAGGCGGAAGAACACAAGAACAATCTCGCCGCTCTCATGATCACCTATCCCTCCACCCACGGCGTCTTCGAAACCGCCGTCAAGGGACATCTGCGCAATCATTCATGCCCATGGCGGTCAAGTTTATCTGGATGGCGCCAACCTCAATGCTCAGGTGGGCGTGGTGCGCCCGGCCGAACTCGGCGCCGACGTCTGCCACATGAATCTGCACAAGACCTTCTGCATCCCCCATGGCGGCGGCGGGCCGGGCATGGGCCCCATTGGTGTAAAAGCCCATCTGGCGCCCTTCCTGCCGGGCCATAGCGTGGTTGATGGCGTAAATCCCGCCGCAGGCCGTGACCAGTCGCAGGGTGCCGTCTCGGCCGCCCCCTGGGGTTCCGCCTCGATCCTGCCGATCTCCTGGACCTATATCGCCATGATGGGCGGCGAGGGCCTGCGCAAGGCCACCATCGTCGCCATCCTGAACGCCAACTACATGGCCAAGCGCCTCAATCCCCATTTCCCGGTGCTCTACACGGGGCCAGGCGGCTTCGTCGCCCATGAATGCATCATTGATCTGCGCTGGCTGAAGGAACGCACCGGCCTTGGCGTGGAGGATGTGGCCAAACGCCTGGTGGACTATGGCTTCCACGCCCCCACCATGTCTTTCCCCGTGGTCGATACTCTGATGATCGAGCCCACTGAGTCCGAATGCAAGCGCGAGCTTGACCGTTTCTGTGATGCCATGATCGAGATCCGCAAGGAGATCGCCGAAGTGGAGGAGGGCAGGGCCGACAAGCTCGACAACGTGCTGAAAAACGCCCCCCACACGCATAGGCTCCTGCTTGGCGACTGGAAGCATCCCTATTCCAAGGAAAAGGCCTTCTTCCCGCTCAAAGGCTACGCCAATGACAAATACTGGCCGCCCGTGGCGCGCGTCGACAACGTCTATGGCGACCGCAACCTCGTCTGCACCTGCCCGCCCATGGCGAACTACATGGAAGCGGCGGAGTAAACAAAAACTCCGGCGCAAAGGCCGGAGTCTTTATTCGTCCTGTAAGATTGTTTAATTCAGCCGGCTCTTCACCGCAGCGATTGACTCGTCAATCAGCTTTCCGCCCTTGGCGCCCTGAACCGCCTCGCCGACCAGCTTGGAGGCGGCGGCAATGGCGGCCTCGGTTGCCGTGGTGCGGACTTCCTTGATGGCGGCAGCTTCCGCCTGGGCGATTTTCTGGGCCGCCTGCTTGGTGCGGCGCTCGATGGTTTCAGCCAGCTTCTTGCGGGTTTCAACCCCATAGGATTCGGCTTCGACCTTGGCCTGGGCCACGATATTGGCTGCGTCCTTTTCGGCCTCGGCGCGCTTCTTCTGGTACTCGGCCAAAAGCGCCTGGGCTTCCTCGCGCAGCTTCCTGGCTTCTGCCAGTTCCTTGCTGATCTTGTCGGCCCGCTCGTCCAGCATCTTGGCAAGCATGGCCGGCACCTTGAGATAAATGCCAAGCCCTACAAAAAGCAGGAAGGCAACGGCAACCCAGGTCTCGGCTTGATGCAACATGGCTTGCTCCTATTTGCCCAGGGTCTTGGAAACGGCCGCGGTCGCCGCGGCTTTGGTGGTCTTGCTGCCCGTCAGCTGCTCGACAATGTCGCTGGCAATGTCGGCCGCCATGGCGGAAATATCCTCCAGCGCCTTGTCGCGCGAGGCGGCAACTTTCTTCTCAGCCGTTGCAATCTTGGCTCCCAAAGCGGCATCAAGCTTGGCCCGCTCCGCTTCAATTTCAACATTGAGCTTGTTGCGGTTTTCGAGCCCAATGGCCTGGGCCTTTGCCTTGGCATCAGCCAGTGCGGCCTCATAGGAGCGCACTGCATTTTCGGTTTCGTCCTTGAAAGTTCTGGCTTTCGCAAGATCGCCGTCAATGGTCGACTTGCGAAGCGCAATCACCCCGCCCGTGCGCGGAATGGCCACGCGCGAGATGACGAAATAGAGCGCCAGGAAGGTAACGGCGAGCCAGAAAAGCTGTGGCGGCCAGGTAGACAAATCAAGCTGCGGCATGGGCAGGCCTTATGAAAGCTATTGAACGGCGCCACACCATGCAGCGCCGGTCAGAGGTCAATGACTGGTATCAGCCGAACAGAATGAGCATGGCAACGGCAAAGCCGATGAGGCCCGTGGCTTCGGCGAAGGCAAAGCCAAGGAACAGGGTGCCGCGCTGGCCGGCGGCGGCGGCTGGATTGCGCAAGGCGCCTGCCAGGTAGTTGCCGAAAATTGTGCCGATACCAACGCCAGCGCCACCGAGGGCAACTGCCGCAATACCTGCACCGATCATCTTTGCTGCTTCAACGTCCATTTTTTTCTCCTGTGGAATGGATGGGTTTAGTTAGTGGTCAACATGCATGGCATCGCTGAGATACATGCAGGTCAAAAGTGCGAAGACATAGGCCTGAAGGGCGGCCACGAGAAGTTCAAGGCCCATGAGGCCAACCATGGCCGCCAGCGGCAGCCAGCCCGCCGTCACGCCAAGCATGACAACGAATCCCGCCATAACCTTCAGCATCATGTGGCCCGCCATCATGTTGGCGAACAACCGGATGGAAAGGCTCATGGGACGGATGAAATAGGATACGATTTCGATCACCACCACCAGCGGCAAAAGAAATACCGGAACGCCCGAGGGCACGAAGAGCTTGAGATAGCCAACGCCGTTGCGGATGAAGCCGATGATCGTGGCCCCGATGAACACAACCAGCGCCAGTGCCAGCGTGATCACGTAGTGGCTTGTAACCGTGAAGGAATAGGGAATGAGGCCCAAAACATTTGCGAAGAGGATGAATACAAACAGCGTGAGCACAAACGGAAAATAGGTCCGCGCATTTTCATGCAGCACGTCATGGGTAATGCCATGCACAAGTTCATAAATGCTTTCGGCCACCGACTGCAAACGGGTGGGAATCAAATTGCGTGGCGCCAGAATGAAAAGCAATGATGCGCAAATTACTGCAATGCAGGCCCACAGGGCCGAATTGGTGAAGGAAATATCGATGCCGCCTACATGGATAGGGACCAGCCGTTCGATAACGAACTGATGGATTGGATCGATAATCTTTTCGCCATGTTCAGGAGCAGCTGTTGCCACGTTCAATCCTCATCATCATCGTCTTTGACGGATGGGGGCATTTCACCCTTGCCGCCGAGTAAGTCTTCCGCCTGCTTGCTGCGCGACAGCCGCATCACATTGACGACACCCGCGGCAAGCCCAACGGGCATGAGCGCCAGCATGATCCAGGGCGTGGTGCCGAGATATTTGTCGGCGCCCCAGCCCAGGCCCATGCACACAAGAAGTCCCACGAGGAGTTCGCTGACCGCCCGCAATGCGAGACCTGCGGCAGACCCTTCCTGACTGTCAGGACCGGATGCGCCGCGCCGCTCTTCAAGGGATTTGTCGAGCTTCTTGCCGAGATCTTTGAGCCGGTCCGAGTCCGTCATGATCCCACTCAAAATTTCCAGCGAAAAACCAGCGATTTCCACCCCTTAAAATCGAGCGCACCATAGTTACGAGGTGCAAATGTGTCAAGAAATGGATAGTATATCTAAACTCTTGTAATGCTTTGGTTTTACAGACCTCGAAAGCGATGCGTCGAAAAGTCCGTCAGGTTTTGGAAATGCCTTCGATTCTGCGGCGATCAATTTTTGCAAAGGAAGTTCACAATGAAAGCCGTGCTTTACGAAGCCTTCTCGATCGCCCCAAAAATTGTGAAGGTTCCCGATCCTATTCCGGAGCCGCACGGGGTTGTTGTTAGGGTCATGGCCACGGGCGTATGCCGCAGCGATTGGCACGGCTGGGTGGGTCATGATGCCGACATCAGGCTTCCCCATGTGCCCGGCCACGAATTGGCGGGAATTGTCGAGGCCGTTGGCAGGGACGTGTGCAATTGGAAAAAGGGCGACCGTGTCACCGTGCCCTTCGTCAGCGGCTGTGGCGCCTGCCCCCAGTGCCACTCCGGCAATCACCAGGTCTGCGATAACCAGTTCCAGCCCGGCTTCACCCATTGGGGATCATTCGCCGAATATGTTTCCATTCACTATGCCGATATTAATCTGGTTGAATTGCCGGAGACCATCAAATTTGCGACCGCTGCCAGCCTCGGCTGCCGCTTTGTCACCTCGTTCCGCGCCATCGTCGATCAGGGTAGGGTGTCCGCCGGGCAATGGGTCGCGGTTCATGGTTGCGGCGGCGTGGGCCTTTCTGCCATCATGATTGCCAATGCGCTTGGCGCCCAGGTTGTTGCCATAGATATCGCCGAGCAGAAACTTCGAACTGGCAAAGTCACTGGGCGCGACCGTCACAGTGAATGCCGGCAAAGTGGCCAATGTTGTGGAAGCCGTCATGGAAATCACCAAGGGCGGCGCCCATGTCTCCGTCGATGCCCTCGGCCATACCACCACTTGCTTCAATTCGATCAGCAATTTGCGAAAGCGCGGCAGGCACATTCAGGTGGGTCTCATGCTGGCCGAACACAGCATGCCGCCAATCCCCATGGGCAAGGTCATCGCCCACGAGCTTGAAATTCTCGGCAGCCACGGCATGCAGGCCTACCGCTACGGCGATTTGCTGGCCATGATCCAATCAGGGAAACTGTCACCGGAAAAGCTCATCGGCAAAACCATAAGCCTCGAACAGTCGATCGATGCCCTCATGAACATGGACAGGTTTGAAGCTTCAGGCGTGACTGTTGTGACGGAATTCTAAAGCAGACCAAGCTCGACCAGTATTTTTCGTAAGTCTTCTGGCGAGGTGAAATGATGCGCCTTCATGCCGATCGCTTCGGCGCCCCTGACATTTTTCAAACTGTCATCGATGAACAGGCAGTCGGTCGCCTCAAGCCCATTGCGCCCCAGCAGCAACTGGTAAATCGCGGGATCAGGCTTAATCAGTTTCTCATCACCTGAAACCACGATATCCCTGAACTCATAGAGAAAGGGAAAGCGCTGTTTCGCCTCGCGGAACTTCTCTCCATTCCAGTTGGTGATCGCATAAACCGGCGCATCGCGCTCCACCAGTTCCTTGAAAATCGCCACCGTTCCATCAATGGCGTGGGGCAGGGTTTCATGCCAGCGCGTGTCATAGGCGGCAATCGCTTCGGCATGGCTCGGGGTGGAGCCGCGATGCCAGCTTCACGGCTTCAGCAAAGCTTCGTCCCCGGTCCTGCTCCAGGTTCCACGCATCGTTGCAGACATGGGCGAGGAACCATTCCATTTTTTCCTCATCATCAAAATACTGAGTGAAAAGAAAACGCGGATCCCAGCGCAGCAGGACATTTCCGATATCGAAGACGATGTTCATGGCGAAGGTTCCAGATTTTCCAGGACGCGAAAATTTCTAGCTGGCCTCCGCCATCGCTTCGGCTTCCTCAAGGTTCACCGACACGAGTTGCGACACGCCGCGTTCCATCATGGTCACGCCAAACAGCCGGTGCATGCGCGACATGGTCAGTTCGTGATGGGTAATGATGAGGAAGCGCGTTTCCGTGCGTTCCAGCATGGCGTCAAGCAGGTTGCAGAAGCGCTCCACATTGTGGTCGTCCAGCGGCGCGTCAACTTCGTCGAGCACGCAGATGGGCGAGGGGTTGGTGAGGAACACGGCGAAAATCAGGGCGAGCGCCGTCAAGGTTTGCTCGCCGCCCGACAGCAAGGAAAGCACTGTCGGTTTTTTGCCCGGCGGATTGGCCATGATTTCAAGGCCGGCTTCCAGCGGATCATCGGACTCGATCAATTGCAGTTCCGCCTTGCCGCCGCCAAACAAAGTGGTGAACAGCTCGCCAAATTTTTCATTCACCGTGCCAAAGGCGTCTAGCAGGCGCTGGCGGCCTTCGCGGTTCAGGCTGGATATGCCGCCGCGCAGCTTGTTGATGGCCTGCACCAGATCATCGCGCTCCCGGATGAGCGTTGCAAGCTGGGTTGCGACCTGTTCGGCCTCTTCTTCAGCGCGCAAATTCACTCCGCCCAAACGCTCGCGATCTTCGCGAAGGCTGGAAAGCCTGCGCTCAATGTGTTCCGTGTCCTCGATCTTGTCGAGGTCGAGGCCCGCGTTGGCAACAATTTCGGAAGGCGCGCATTGCAGGGTCTCCGCAATGCGGCGCTCGCTTTCCTCATGACGCTGTCTTCGAGGCTTCAAGTCGGGCTTCGAAGCGCGCATGATCTTCGCGCGATGTGGAGGCCAATTCCTGGGCCTCGCGCAAAATCTGGTCCGCCGCGCGAACCGCATTCTCGCCCACAGCCAGGGCATCAGCCGCGGCCTTGCGCTCAGTTTCCGCCTCCTGCAGCAGGTTCATCAGCGTGCGGCGCTTGTCCGCCAGCATTTGCGGCATGCCTGCCAGTTCGGCAATGGCCTCGCGGGTTTCCTGCGCCCGCGCTGTCAGATGCTCGATCTGTTCCGAGGCGCGTTTGGCACGCTCACCCCATTGCCTGGCTTCGGCCTCTATCGCATTGATCCGTTCGGCCCGGGCCTTGGCCTCACGCTCCAGCCCGTCATGCTTGGCGCGCGCCTCGGCATAAGCCGCCCGTTCGCGATTGACATTGTCGCGCAGGGCGGCGACCTCTTGCGCCAACCCTTCCAGCACCGGAATGGCCCGGAATTCGGCCTGCGCCGCTTCAAAGCTGCCGCGCACTTCGTCAAGCGATTGCGTGATGCGGCGGATGCCTTCGTCCAGTGCGCTGGTTTGCGCCAGGCGCTCGGCAATTTGCCGCTCATGCTTGGCCAGCGCCTGTCGTGAAACCTCAACCGATGATGTTGCCGCCCGCAGGGCTTCGCGTTTCTCGCGCTCGGTCCGGGCTCCTGCTTCGACCGATTGCCGCGCCGCCTCAAATTTTTGGGCAGCTTCAGCCGCAACTGCCGCCGCATCGCGCATTTCAACTTCAAGAAGCGAAAGACGGTTGCGCTCGGCCAGGCGTTTTGCCGCCGCACTTGGCGCGTCTGCCGCCGAGGTAAAGCCATCCCAGCGCCAGACGTCGCCTTCCCGCGACACCAGCCTTTGGCCCGAGCGCAATTGCGCCTGAAGGGCCTGGCCAAGGGATTTCGAAACTACACCAATGTGTGAAAGCCTTCGCGCAAGTGCTTGTGGCGCCTGCACGAAGTTGGAAAGGGGTTGGGCCTCGCCCGGCAATGAAATGCCATCTTCCAAAGGCGGAAGCCCGCGCCAATGGGTGGGCGCTCCTTCATCGGATGACGCATCGATATCATCGCCAAGCGCCGCGCCCAGCGCCGCCTCATAGCCCCGCTCCACCTTGAGCTGGTCCACCAGCGCCGGCCACAGGTTGTTGTCGGCGGCCTTCAGCAAATTCGTCAGTGTACGGACTTCCGTCTGCAGACGCTCGGCCTTGCGCCGCGCCTCGTCATGGCCCTGACGGGTATCGGCCTCAACCTGGCGGGCGACCCGGAGGGCCACTTCCGCATGGTTGGCCGCCGTTTCGTTTGAAGCCAGAACCGAAACCGCAGCTTCAACCGCAGCGGCCAATGTCGGTCCGTCGCCGGTGCCGCCCATCTGGTCGAGCAGGGCCTGGCGCTTGGCGCCGGTTTCACTCGCATCCCGCTCAAGCCTGGCAATGCGTTGCCGTTGTTCGTCGATGGAGCGGGTAATGGCGCCGCGCCGCGCCGTAAGTTCGGAAAGCCGCGCCCCCGCCTGGTCGGCCACGTCCTGCGCCGTGGCCAAGGCACTGGCAACACGTTGCAAAGTCAACGCCGCTTCGGCGCGCAAGTCTCCATCATTGTTCTGCGAGGCCTTGAGCGCCGTATCTTCCTCAGTGAGGCGGGCAATCACGCCATCCGTGTCGCGAAGCGATTCATGCTCGCGCATAAGATCGGCAACGGCTTGCACCAGCCGCTGATCCAGTTCCTTGCGCCGACCTTCAACCCGGCGCTCTTCCTCATCAAGGCTGTTGCGTTCAGCCGCCATGCGTTGCAGCACCGCGGCGCGGATGGTTTCCTGCTCGCGCAAGCCCGGCAGCTTTTCGCCCAATTCATCCCGCGCTCGCAATTTTTCCGAGGCCGCCCGCGTGTTCTCGGCCAGCACGCGGGTTAACTCATCAAGCGCTGCCGCATCGCGTGCAGCACTTTCCACCGCCTCTTTCCACGCCACGTAAAGGCCCGCCGCTTCCAGCTTCCTGATTTCAGCGGAAATCACCTTGTATTTTTGCGCCTGCCGCGCCTGCCGTTTCAGGCTGTTGAGCTGGCTTTCAAGCTGCGAAGTCACATCCTCAAGGCGCGTGAGGTTGACTTCGGCCGCCTTCAATTTCAGTTCCGCCTCATGGCGGCGCGTATGCAGGCCGGTAATGCCTGCCGCTTCTTCAAGGATCAAGCGTCGCGCCTGCGGCTTGGCATTGATGATCTCGGCAATCTGCCCCTGGCGCACCAGCGCCGGCGAGCGTGCTCCGGTTGAAACATCGGCAAACAGCAGCTGCACATCGCGGGCCCGCACATCCTTGCCGTTGATGCGGTAGGCCGAGCCCGCCTCGCGCTCAATGCGCCGCGAGATTTCAATCACTTCACTGTCATTGTGCTGGGGTGGTGCCGAGCGGTCGTCGTTCGACATCGTCACCATGACTTCCGCCATGTTGCGCGATGGCCGTTGCGTCGTGCCCGAGAAGATTACGTCATCCATGCCGGAGGCCCGCATGGATTTGTATGAGCTCTCGCCCATCACCCAGCGCAGCGCCTCAAGCAGGTTGGATTTGCCGCAGCCATTGGGGCCGACCACGCCCGTCAGGCCCGGTTCAATCAAAAGGTCGGTGGGCTCAACAAATGATTTGAACCCCGAAAGCCGCAGCCGCGTAAACTTCATATTGCCTCAAGCCCCAGTCCTGGCCGCTCCTCAACTGAGAAGCGGATCAATCTTCGCACGGAAGGCTTCAATCGTGGTTTCGCCTTCATATCTTTCGCCATTCACAAAGAATGTCGGAATGCCGGTCACGCCAAAGCCTTCGGCCTTTGTGCGCACCGCCAGAATTTCCTTGGCCACCGTTTCATTCTTCATGCAGGCGTCAAAACTTTCCTTGGTGAAGCCTGCCTGCTGCGCAATCTTGTTGAGCCCCGCCAGCGGATCCTTCGTCCACTCCGGCTGGGTGGCGAAGAATACGTCAATCAGCGGAAAATATTTTTCCTTGGGCGCGCAACGCGCCAGCATGAAGGCCGCAAGGGCCGCGTCCTGATGCGGAAACTCGCGGAACACGAAACGGATCTTGCCCGTGTCGATGTATTCTTTTTTCAGCGTAATGAATGTCTCGTTGTAAAAATCCGCGCAATGCGGGCAGGTAGCCGAGGCATATTCAATTACCGTCACCTTGGCCGTGTCAGGGCCGAGGGTCATTTCGCCAAAGGCCGGCGGGTCATTCAGGCCAGTTAGGTCCTGGGCAAATGACGATGCGGCACCAAGGGCCAGGCCCGCCAGCGCCACCGAACCGAAAATGACATCACGTTTATTGAGCTTAATCATGGAATCTACCTACTAGATGTTGGGGGTTGGAACCAATATTATTTGTCGTGTGGAGAACTCGGCCGGTTTGCCAGGGCTCCCGCGCCGAGCCGATGCAGGGCCTGTTTGAGCCTTTCGTCGGCGATCGATTCAAGCTGCGTGTCCAGCTCCTTCTCAGTTTCTGGATCTAATGGATTCTCCTTGTTTTTCAGGACTTTGGCGTTGGTTACGTGGCCCTGCATGACTTTCACCGAGGTGACCGCCCCATAGCCGTAGAACCGGTTGATGCGCTCGATGATCTGATGGCTCTGGTATTGCAAGTCGAGACTGCGGCCGGGTTGGGCCCGGATGACCAGCGTGCCGCCCAGCTTTTGCGCCATTTCGCCAGAGCCCCGGGGCCATTTGATTCGCTCCGGTTCGCACTGTTGGGAAAGTGTTTCGCCCACTATCTCCGGCCAGCGCGCCATAAGCTCGCCATAGGCAAAGCCATAACGGGCAAAACTTGCCTTGGTGAGCTTCTCAAAATGCTTGTCGAGCCGTTCCATGTTGCGTCTATATAATACTGTTTTAACGTGATGCGAGTGTTGATCGAAGACCATGGCGGAACAAGGGCTTCACGAAGATTTGGCGGGAAAGCTGTTGGCTTGGTATGACGGCCACGCCCGCGATCTCCCATGGCGCGCCAAATCAGGCGTATTGCCCGATCCTTATCATGTCTGGCTTTCCGAAATCATGCTGCAGCAGACAACAGTTGCTGCCGTCCGCGACTACTACATTAAATTTCTGTTACTCTGGCCCAAGGTTTCCGATCTGGCGAAAGCCAGCCAGGAAGATGTGCTGCGCGCCTGGGCAGGGCTTGGTTATTATGCCCGCGCCCGCAACCTCCATGCCTGCGCCAACAAGATTGTCGATGAATGGAATGGAAAATTTCCCGATACGGAGGAGGCGCTGCGCACCCTTCCCGGCATTGGCCCCTATACCGCGGCAGCCATATCAGCCATTGCCTTTGACCGGCCCCACGCCGCCGTTGATGGCAATGTCGAGCGCGTGATGGCGCGGCTCTATGCAATCGAAACGCCACTGCCTGCCGCAAAGCCCTTGATCAAACTAAAAGCGCAGGCGCTGGTGCCCAAGAAGCGCGCCGGCGATTTCGCCCAAGCCCTGATGGATCTCGGCGCCACCATCTGCACGCCGCGCACCGCCAATTGTGAAATATGTCCGTGGACTGATGATTGCGAAGGTCGCAGCCGTGGCATCGCCGAAAGCCTGCCGCGCAAGGCGCCCAAGGCAAAAATCCCCACGCGCCGCGGCATTGCCTTTTGGGTTGAACGCGATGATGGCCACATTCTCTTGCGCCAGAGGCCGCAGAAGGGCTTGCTTGGCGGCATGATGGAAATTCCCTCAACTGCCTGGGAAGCAAAACTGCCGCGCAACGTTGCGGGGCCTGTTAGAGCTGAATGGAGCAAAGTGAGCGCTCCCGTGGAACACACCTTCACCCATTTCCATTTGCAGCTAAGCGTGTGGAAAACCGCAACGACAGAGACGTCACTGCCGGAGGATGGGAACTATCGCTGGGTGCACAAGGACGAGCTTGTCCATGAAGCTCTGCCATCTCTCATGCGCAAAGTTATCAATACAGCGCTGGAAGATCGGCCCCGTCTTCGAAATGCAGTCTAACTCCGTGGCTCCATGACGCCATGGGCTTCCAGCGCCGCCTTGAGTTTCGGCCGCGCCCTCACGGCATTTGCAAGCTTTGCGATGGCCGGGAATTCCGCAAGGAGAGCTGATTCCTTTGGCCTGTTCCAGCAGCACAGCATGAAAGCATAAATGTCGAGCGCTGAAAAGTTTTCTCCCATCAGCCATGGCCCTTCCGTCTCGAGGCGCTTGGCCAGGATCGCCCAGAGCTGGTTGCTTTTCTCAATCGACTTTCCCAGAAGGAAAGCTTCTTCCGTCGAATTGCGCGAATAGAAATTGTCACTGTCTCCCATGTTGTACGCCACATAGAGATTGGTGCTCATGAAATGCAGCCAGGAGAGGAACTCGCCGTATTCGTTTGATCCCGGCTGCGGCGCCATGCCCTTGTCGGGATGCGCCGTCACCAGAAACGAGACGATAGCCGCCGATTCAAACAGGGTGCTGCCGTCATCAAGGCCAAGGGCTGGAATATAGCCCAAGGGATTCAAGGCGCGGTATTCAGGTGCCGCCACCTGTTCCGGCGTCATCCAGATATTGGTGTAGGGAACAGCCATTTCCTCCAGCAGGAAATGCACGCTCATGGAACCCCAGGCCTTGACGTTGTAGAGCTTGTACATCGTGACGTCCTCCGCAGGCATGAATGTTTAGGCGGGGTGTTATGGCAATCCTGTGACGATTGGCTAGCGCCTGCCACCCACTTCGTCGATGTGGGCCAGCATGTCGGCCGGATCTTCAAACACCCGGTAGGCGCCGGATCGTTGAAGTTCGTCGGTGCCATAACCGCCCGAGAGAAAACCGATGCCAAGGGCGCGGGCCCGCTGTGCCGCCAGCATATCCCAGATGCTGTCGCCCACCACGCAGGCCGTGTCGATCTCGATGCCGAGTTTTTCAGCCGCCGCCAGAAACAGATCAGGATCGGGCTTGGCATAGGCAACCAGATCGCGCGTAACCACCGGCACCTTGTCCGGATCGACTCCGAGAATTTTCAGCACCGGGCCGGCCGTCAGCATCCGGCCCGACGTGGCGATGGCCCAGGGAATTTTCATGTCGGTCAGGTATTTCAGAAGTTCGCGGGCGCCGGGCAGGGGCCGAGTATTGGCCGAGTGAGCACTATAATGCTTGGCATGAAGCGCCCGCAGCCGTGTCAGCGTGGCGTCGTCGAATTCAAGGCCAGTTTCCCGGGCCAAGCGCGCGGGTAAACAATCCGCCCGACATGCCGATGCGCCGGTGAATGCGCCAGATCGAAACCTCAATGCCTTCTTCCTGCAGGGCGGCGCTCCACGCCAGGACATGGTCATAGACGCTGTCGACCAGCGTACCGTCGAGATCGAATAGGAATGAAGTGGGTTGGCGGGCTTTCATGGACATGGTCTCCCCTCAGAAGGCGAGACACCTAGAACGACTGCGCTTGCCGCGCAACCTCATTTCCCGAGAGGTCAGCTCAGCAGCTTTTCGACGATCACCGTATCGCGCCATTTGCCGTCGAGACGGGCATGCTTTTCGTAAATGCCGACTTCCCTGAAACCAAGCGCGGCGCAAAGCTTGCGGCTCGCTTGGTTTTCCGGAAAAATCCGCGACAGCAGCTTCCACCAGCCCCGTGCCTTTGCATCGTCAATCAGAGCGCCAAGTGCCGCCTTGCCAAATCCCGGCCCCGGCCTTCGCGCGCCACGTAAACCGAGAATTCGCGGACGCCGTCATAGCAGGGCCGGGACCGGTAGGGGAACGCTGCGGCATAGGCTTGAATGCTTTGATTTTCACCGGCCACAAAAACCGGATAGCTCGCGTCGAACCATTTCAGGATTTGCTCTGCATTCGCGTGGTTCGGTTTCGAACGTCGCGACGCGGTCTTCTATTCCCTGATTGTAAATGGCGGCGATCCGTGCCGCATCCGATCGTGTGGCGGCCCGCGTAAAGCCTTCGCTCACGCCGCCGAACCCAGCTCAGCTCTTACCTGTTGGCGCAGCACATCGATGGGAATTAGGTTTGCGCCCCGGCGCACATGCCAGAAAGTCCAGCCATTGCAGGCTTCCGCTCCCTGCACATAGGCCCCGATCTTGTGAATGGAGCCACTGTTATCCTTGCAGGCAATGGAGCCGTCGGCGCGCACCCGGGCGGCCACGCGTGCCGTTGGGTCATGCAATGTATCGCCCGCCTTCACCAACCCGCGCTCGAGAAGCGAACCAAAGGGAATGCGCGGCTCCGCCCGCTTGGCGGTTGTTGTCTTCAGCGCCTCCAGCGACAGCTCATCCGTGGCCGCGATGCGCTCCAGTGCCGAGCGGGCATAATTTTCTTCGCGCTCAATGCCGATGAAAACCCGGCCCAGTTGTTTGGCAACAGCACCGGTGGTTCCGGTGCCAAAAAATGGATCAAGCACGACATCTCCTGGATTGGTGGACGAAAGCATGACGCGGTGTAAAAGCGCCTCGGGTTTTTGCGTGGGATGAAGCTTGTCGCCGTCGGCATTCTTCAGGCGCTCGCCGCCGGTGCACAGCGCCAGCGTCCAGTCCGAGCGCATTTGCGAATCGTCGTTGAAAATTTTCATCGCTTCATAATGGAAAGTATATTTTGAGGTGGAGCTCTTGCCGGCCCAGATCATCGTTTCATGCGCATTGGTGAAGCGCCGGCCGCGAAAATTCGGCATCGGATTGGTTTTTCGCCAGATCACATCATTGAGAATCCAGTAGCCCAGGTCCTGCAGGATGGAGCCGACGCGGAAAATATTGTGATAGGAGCCGATCACCCAAAGGGCGCCATTGGGCTTCAAGGCGCGGCGGCATTCCGCAAGCCAGGCTCTTGTGAACTCATCATAGGCGGCAAAGCTCGCAAACTTGTCCCAGTGGTCGTCAACCGCATCGACCTTGCTTTGGTCGGGCCGCGTCAGGTCGCCTGCGAGTTGCAGATTATACGGCGGGTCCGCGAAAACGAGGTCAATCGAGCCCGTTGGGATCTTCTTCAACTCGGCAAGGCAATCGCCCACCAACACGCGGTTGTGGAGCGGCCTGATATCCGGCTTTGTTTCGAAACCCATCGATGAACTCTGTACCCAACGCAACAAACTGATGCTGAGAGGTCATCATGAATCTTTGTGGAGTCCGCGTGAATCGAATTCAGGAAATGTGGTTAACGCGCCAGCAGCAGGGCAACCGGTGCAAAGCTTCTGCGGTGCTGAATGCAGGGGCCGAGTTCATTCAATGCCGCATGATGGAATGGCGTGCCATAGCCCTTGTGGCTTGCAAAGCCGTAGCCTGGAAATTCGTCATGGAGCGCCACCATGATCCGGTCGCGTGTCACTTTGGCGATGATCGAAGCGGCAGCAATGGAAAGGCAGCGGGCATCGCCGGCAACAATGGTTTGAACCTCGCAGTAAAGTTTGGGCGCGCGGTTTCCATCAACCAGCGCGTAGTGCGGCGCTTCGTTGAGATTCTGAACCGCTTCCGCCATGGCCCATAAGGTGGCGGCAAGAATATTGTCGCGGTCGATGCGGATATGATCGCCGATGCCGATGCCAATTTTTGCCGACTTCATAAGCTCGGCATAAAGCGCTTCCCGTATTTCCGCGTCGAGTTTCTTGGAATCATTCAGGCCCCGCGGAATATTCTCGGGATCAAGGACGACGGCGGCGGCAACCACTGGCCCCGCCAATGGTCCGCGCCCCGCTTCGTCGATGCCGCATACCCATGAAAACCCCTGGGCTCGCGCCGCAAGTTCAAAACTGAAATCAGGTTCAAGGGAATCGTCCTGCGTCATTGGCCCAAGTGGGCCACAACTTTAAATCAGCGTCAACTGCTCGCCGGCCTGCGGCGGCCTTTGAAACAAGTCAGTGGCAAGCGTCGTCCGCTTCGCATTGATCCCGAGACGTTCGGCCGCCAATTGAAAGCGCCGCCCGATGGTCCAGGCATAAGGCCCGGTGCCGGACATGCGCCGGCCGAACGTGGCGTCATTTTCCTTGCCGTTCCGCACTGATTTCACCAGCGCCATGACCTTGGAGGCCCGGTCCGGCATTTCCGTCATCAGCCATTCCTTGAAAATGTCTTTCACTTCGAGGGGAAGCCGCAGCATCGTATAGCCAGCCTCTTTGACGCCGGCCACCGCGGCGGCCTTCAGGATGGCCTCAATCTCCATGTCGTTCACCGCCGGAATAACCGGCCCGATCATCACCACGGTTGGAACGCCCGCCGCCGAAAGCACACGAAGAGCCTCGAGCCGTTTCGCAGGGGTCGAGGCCCGAGGCTCCATCGCGCGCGCCAACTTTCCATCAAGCGTCGTGACCGAAATCGCCACCTTCACCAGTCCGCGCTCCGCCATGGACGTGAGAATATCCAGGTCGCGCAAAACCAGCGCAGACTTGGTGACAATGCCCACCGGATGATTGAATTCCGACAGCACCTCAAGGATTTGCCGTGTAATCCGGTAGGTGCGCTCAATCGGCTGGTAGGGGTCCGTATTGGAGCCCAGCGCAATGGTGCGTGGGCTGTAATTGGGCGCGGTTAATTCCTCCCGGAGAAGCGCCGCCGCGTTCGGCTTTATGAAAAGTTTGCTCTCGAAATCCAGTCCCGGCGAAAGCCCCATATAGGCGTGGGTGGGCCGCGCATAGCAATAAACGCAGCCATGCTCGCAGCCCCGGTAAGGATTGATCGAGCGGTCAAAGGAAATATCCGGCGACTGGTTGCGCGCAATAATGGTTTTGGGCTGCTCTTCAAAAATTGTGGTTTTGAGCGGCGGCAAATCCGCCAGCGTCTCCCAGCCATCATCAAAGAAGGAAATTCCGTTCTTCTCGTAGCGGCCTTTTTCATTGTTGCGCGCCCCCCGGCCGCGCATCTGCTGCGGCAATGCCGTGAGTTTCCCGGTCCCCATAGCGGTGGGATCGAAGGAAACGGAGGGCCTGTTATCAATCAACGTGGGCATGGCTGATATGTAGCGTAAAAGCGAGAACATAACAAGAACAAACTTGTGGAAACAGGAAAATATCTCCATGGCTGATTGATGAACCCCAAAACCCTTTTGCTCGCCCTTGCCCCTCCTTTTTGCTGGGGAACCGGGCTGGCCATGGCCAAGCCCGCCGTCACCCATTTCCCGCCCTTGTTCATGATGCTCCTGGTTTATTCCGCCATTGCCGTGATCATGCTGCTCACTGTGCGCGGAAGAATAAAAACTCCGTGGCGTTCCCTCCTGCTGATTTCCGCCTTTTCCGTCACCATTCAGGGCGCCTTCGTGTTTTGGGGCCTGCGCGGCGTCGAGGCGACAACCGCCAATTTGGTGCTGCAGACGCAAGTCCCCATAGCGGTTTTTCTCGGCTGGCTCATTGCCGGCGAAGAATTGAACCTGCGTAAAATTCTGGGAACTGCCATTGCGCTTTTGGGGGTTGCCATTGTCATTGGCCTGCCGGAGCAGCGTCCCGCCTTGCTGCCCGTCACGCTTATAATCATGGGCGGTTTCTTCTGGGCGCTTGGACAGGTGCTCGCTCGCAAACTGAGCCAGGACAGCGGCATCATGCTGCTCAAGGCCAATGCGCTCATGGGCATTCCGCAGCTCATTCTGGCCACCGCCCTTTTCGAAACGGGCCAATGGCAGTCCATAACCTCGGCAGGGTCAATCGAATGGGCAACCCTCGCCTTTGTAGGCTTCGTTGGTTTTTACCTCGCCTATATCGCGTGGTTTTCACTGCTCCGCCGCTGCCGCATGGATGAGGCAGCGCCCTTCGTGTTGCTGATGACGCCGATTGGCCTTCTCACCGCGGTTATCGTTTTGGGAGAGAGAATGTCCGGCGCGCAATTGCTGGGGGCGGCGGTCCTGTTGCTTGGCCTTGCCATCGTCAATGGCTTTCTCATGCCGAAGCAGAAACTGGCTTAGCCCTTCCGGCGCTTCTGGTGTTCTTCCAGGCGCGGCATGATTTCCACGAAGTTGCAGGGCGGATGGCGGTAATCCAGCTGGTATTTCAGGATTTCATCCCAGGCATCCCTGCAGGCCCCGGGCGAGCCCGGCAGGCAGAAAATATATTTGCCCTTCGCAACGCCCGCCGTGGCGCGCGATTGCACCGTCGAGGTTCCGATCTTGGGAAACGAGATCATGTGAAACAGCGTGCCGAAGCCTTCGATTTCTTTTTCAAACAGCGGGACGCATCGCCTCGATGGTCACGTCGCGCCCCGTAAGGCCCGTGCCGCCCGTTGATATGATGACATCAATGTCGCTGCGCTTCACCCACGCTTTCACAATGCGGCGGATCTTGACGATATCATCCCGGGTTATCTGCCGGTCGGCAACGCTGTGGCCTGCCGCCGCAATTCTTTCCTGCAAGGTCTGCCCCGATTTGTCGTCGGCTAAGGTCCGCGTGTCTGACACTGTCAGGATTGCGATGCTGAGGGGGAGGAATTCACGGGGCTCTTCCATTTATTTTCTCTCGAATACAAGGCGCGCCGCCAGCAGCAGAAAAAGTCCAGCCGAGATGCGTGAAAACCAGCGGCGGAATTTCAGGCTGGTGGAAAGGGCCGCGCCAATTTTTCCCGCAAACAATGCCACCACGCAATTGATGATCGTTCCGCCCACATTGAAAATCATTCCCAAAATAAAAAGTTGCAAAAGCGGCGAGCCATTTTCCGGCCGGATGAACGGCGGCAGAAAGGCAAACATGAAGACAATGATTTTGGGATTGAACAGGTTGACCAGAACCCCGTCGCGGAAAGCCGCAAATGTGCTGCGCTCCGTACTGTCTTGCGCGAGTGCCGAAATCGGCGAAGTGAGCGTGGTGTAGGCAATCCAGACAAGATAGGCGGCACCCGCGTAGCGGATGAGATCGAACAGAAGCGGATTCTGCGCCAGGATGACGGCAACCCCGAGCGCCACAAATCCGAGATGGATGAGCGAACCGCCTGCAATGCCAAGACTTGCCGAAATTCCGGTCCGTGGCCCGCCCTTCAAGGATTGCCCCAGCACATACATCATGTCATTGCCGGGCGTGAGATTGAGGCTCAGCGCCGCCGTCAGGAAAATCAAAAGATCCGCGGAACTAATGGGCATCAAGGGCTTCCTTGAACAGCGAGAAGATCGCGCCAGGCCAAGCGCTTCTGTCCCGGTTGCTTGAGCAGGTAACTCGGATGAAAACTTGGCAGCACCGGAATTTTCCTCGTCCCGATTGCGAGGTCAAACCATTTACCGCGAAGCGAAAGAAGCCCGTCGCTCTTGCCTGACAGGCGCTGGGCCGGATGGCCGCCAAGGCAGAGAATGAATTTTGGCCGGCAAAGTTCAATGGCGCGCATGATGTAGGGCTGGCACAGCTGGATTTCTGCCTCGGTCGGCGTGCGGTTTCCCGGCGGCCGCCACGGAATGAAATTGAATGAACTGGTGGACGTGAACTGACAACCCGATTGCCCCCAGCATCTTTTCCAGCAGCAGAAGATTTTGCCCGGCAAAAACCTTGCCCTCGATGTCTTCATCGCGCCCCGGCACATCGCCAATGATCATGACCTGGGCCTGCGGATTGCCATCGGCAAAGCACAAATTGCTGGCGGTCTTTTTCAGCGGAAAATCTTCAAGCCGCAAGCAGGGCCGCCTGAAGTTCGCCCAGCGTGTTGCAGGCGTCTGCCGATGAAGGGGCGGCACTGGGCCGGTGCAGCCTCGGCGACGGGTGCCGCAACCACTGGCGGGGCAACCGCCACCGCAAAGCGGTTGACCGGGGCCTCGCCCACAATCTCGTCGGCGCCCATTTCGATGAGCCAGGCAAGTGCTGCCTGGGCGTCGCCGGGGCTCATGTCGTTTTGCTTTGTTTGCATGTCCGAATTGGTTATCTTGTCTGCCGGGTCAAGCCACTATAACAGGCGCAATCCGGAAACGCATGCCCTTTGAGGAGAATTGTCTGTGGAACAAGTTCAGCGCGAAACATGGAATATGACGTCGTGATCGTTGGCGCGGGCCCTGCGGGTCTCGCCGCCGCCATCCGCCTGAAGCAGCTTGTCGCCGCGATATCTCGGTCTGCGTTCTCGAAAAGGGCTCGGAAGTCGGCGCTCATATCCTGTCCGGCGCGGTGATGGATCCGATCGCCCTCAACGAACTCATTCCCGACTGGAAGGAAAAGGGCGCGCCCCTCGACACGCCGGTGACCGAGGACCGCTTCTATGTGCTTGGCCCCACGGGTGCGGTGCGCCTGCCCAATGTGCTGATGCCGCCGCTATGAACAATCACGGCAATTATGCCGGTGTCGCTCGGCAATCTCTGCCGCTGGCTGGCCAGCAGGCCGAAGCGCTTGGCGTCGAGATCTATCCCGGCTTTGCCTGTTCGGAAGTTCTCTACCGCGAGGATGGATCGGTGCAAGGGCGTCGTCGCCGGCGTCTTCGGCATCGCCAAGGACGGCAGCCACAAGCCCGACTACCAGCCGGGCATGGAACTTCATCGGCAAATATGTGTTCATTGCCGAGGGCGTGCGCGGCTCGCTCGCCAAGGAGATCATCGCCAAATTCAATCTCTCGGAGGGCCGGGAGCCGCAGAAATTCGGCCTCGGCATGAAGGAACTGTGGGAGGTGAAGCCCGGAGGTCCACAAGCCGGGCCAGGTCACCCACACCATGGGCTGGCCGCTCGGCCTCAAGACCGGCGGCGGCTCGCTTCATGTACCACCTCGACAACAATCTCGTGTCGATCGGCTTCGTCGTCCATCTCAATTACGAGAACCCTTATCTCTACCCCTACATGGAGTTCCAGCGCTTCAAGCATCATCCGCTGATCGAGCCGGTGCTGCGCGGCGGCCGGCGCATCGCCTATGGCGCGCGCGCCATCACCGAAGGCGGCTTGCAGTCGGTGCCGAAGCTCTATTTCCCGGGCGGCGTGCTGATCGGCTGTTCGGCCGGCTTCGTCAATGTGCCGCGCATCAAGGGCTCGCACAACGCCATGAAGACCGGCATGCTGGCCGCCGAAGCCGCCTTCGCGGCGCTTGCATGCGGGCCGCGCCGGCGATGAGCTCGCCGACTATCAGAAGGCCTATGAAAATTCCTGGGTCTATGAGGATCTGAGGCGGGTGCGCAATGTGAAGCCGATGTGGTCGAAACTCGGGCTCGTCGGCGGCGTTGACTCTCGGGGGCCTTGACATGTGGCTGAACCAGCTGTTCGGCTTCGGCTTCGGCACCTGGAAGCACGGCAAGCCCGACTATGCGACGCTGAAGCCCGCCGCCGAGATGCAAGACCGATCAACTATCCCAAGCCCGACGGCGTGATTTCCTTCGACCGGCTGACCAATGTCGCCTTCTCGGCCACCAATCACGAGGAGGACGAGCCGGCGCATCTGAAACTCAAGGACTCCGGCATTCCGATTGCCGTCAATCTGCCGAGCTGGGCCGAGCCCGCCCAGCGCTATTGCCCGGCTGGCGTTTATGAGGTGATCGGGGAGGGCGGCAAGCCGCGCGCTTCCAGATCAACCACCAGAACTGCGTCCATTGCAAAACCTGCGACATCAAGGATCCCTCGCAGAACATTAACTGGGTCGTGCCGCAAGGCGGCGAAGGGCCAAACTATCCCAACATGTAACAGGCTGGGCCCGTTTTGCGTGGGCCTGTTAAGCAGGAATTAGCCTTGGATGAGTTTCTTTTGAAATTCTACAAAGTGTCTAAAATGCAACATTTCCCCGAAACATGTCTTTCACCGGCATGGAATAAATCTCTCCCATATCAATTCCTCAGGGAGAGGCCGCAATGCGCAATTTTATCGATGCTTTCACAGTTTCGACAAACCGGAAACTGAAAGCGTTTCGCAAGAACAGTATGGGCAATATCAGTGACCCAAATTACTGCGGCCGCAGCCATTCCCATGATGATTGCTGCAGGTGCCGCCATTGATACGGTCCGCATCAATCGCGAGCAGGTGGCTTTTGACGCTGCGGTGGATTCCGCCGCCTTGGCCGTGGCCGCCGATGACCGCGCCAGCCTCACGGGCCTGAGCGAAAGTCAGGCCGCCGAGCGAATTGCCGAGCTTGAAGCCTACGCCAAGAAATATATGGAAGAGAATTATACGCCTCAGTTTGGCAGCAATCCGGTAATGGATGTGCATATCGACATCACCGGTCAATACATCGAACTGACGGCCGCCCACGATTTCCCGACCACGATCATGAGCCTGACGGGAATCGACGAAATCAATCTGGTCGCCCAATCCCAGATCATGAAGGCCATGCGGCCCATTGAACTCACTTTGGTCATGGATACCACCGGGTCCATGGCAACCGACGACAAGATTACTGGCGCCAAGAACGCCGCCAGGGAATTGCTCAATACGGTTTACGGAGGTACCTTGGCTCAAGTGCCGGAAAGTGAATATCTCCGTGTTGCCCTTGTGCCCTTTGCAACCGGTGTCAGGCTCAACCCGAATGCCTATGATTTTAGCATGGGCTGGATAGATACAACTGGTTTAAATCCGCTATCGAAAGTCCATTTCAACGATGCGACCTGGAACAACTATACGACCTGGGCCAAGTTGAAAAAAACAAGTACCACCTTTCACACATGGAATGGCTGTGTCGAGGCACGCATGCGGGGTACCGCAGCGGCGGGAACCGACTACAATGTGAATGACGTGGCGCCAACAAGCGCTGCGCCAGCGACCCTGTTCCCGGCCTATTTCGCCCCTGATACCCCTTCGATCAGGAATACCACTGCTTATCCCTCCGCCTGGCGGGGAAAGAACTGGTCCGGGACATATATTCCTGAAACCACGACCAATCCCCAGGAAACGACCGGTATTTCGGCAGCTGATGCAGCTAAATTTACCGACCCCGAACTACTGATCTATCGGCAAAAAAATCAGGCCAAGTACCTCAACCGGGTCATTGGGACCGAATCCCTTACGTCTGCCACGGATGGTCCATGGAAAGGCTGCGCCAAGTCCTCTATTGTGCCACTGACCTACAAGCGGGCAAACGTTGAAGCCGGTATTACGGCCATGGCTGCTGCAGGTAACACTCTGATTGCCGAAGGCGTGGCCTGGGGCTGGCGCGTTCTCTCGCCAACCGAGCCCTTCACGAAGGTTGAAGGCTCGGCCTCGTTTCCGGCTGACACGATATCCACCTATCACCATCCGCGTTGGCTGAAAATCATGGTGGTCATGACTGACGGTGACAATGACATCAGCGCCGGCGTCGATACCCTGAATGGAACGACTTATACGGCCTATGGCCGTGGCAAGGAGCCTCTTGCCCTGAACCGCTTCGGAACGACGTCGAACTCAAGCATTATGCCGTCCCTCGACGACGCCATGACTGCCGCCTGCACTAAAGCGAAGGCCGAGGGCATCGAACTATATGTTACCTCGTTCGGTTCCGGCGTGTCCGCCGCGACAAAGGCCAAATTAACGGCTTGCGCCACGGACGCGGACAATTATCAGCATGCCACCTCCAGCGCCGATCTTAGCGCCTTCTTCAACCACATCGGCCAGGACGTGCTCAACAAGTCGATTTATGTCAGCAAATAGGCGGATTTAGCGTCAAACACGCGGCGGGCCATGGCCCGCCGTTTTGCTATTGCGGTAATCCCGAAAAAACCCCATTTTATGGCGATGAATCACTTGGCGGCGGAAGTGGCCGCTTTTTCTTGAGACGGATGCCAATGGTCAAAATTTTCCTACCCCTCGCCAGCGCTGCTGCCTTCATGATGCTTGTCGCCGCGGTCCCGGCGCGCGCCGAGTTTTCAATTGATGAGGTAACCAGCCTGTCAGGCAATTACCTCGCCGGGCGGACGGCCGGCAAGGAGCGCGACAACGAGATCGCCGCCGATTATCTCACCAAGGCCCTGATTGAGGATCCTGACAATCCGGTTCTCATCGAAAAGCTGTTTTTGCTCGAAGTGTCTTCGGGCAATTTGCCCGATGCGGAAGAGCTGGCCACCAAGGTGCTGTCGTTCAACAGCCAGCACCGCATGGCCCGCATTGTTCTGGGCCTCCGGGATTTTCGCGTCCGCCACTATGGCGACGCCCGCAAGAATTTCACCGAGGCCTCCTATACGCCCGTTGGCGAACTGACCTCGGCGCTTTTGTCGGCCTGGGCTTTTGCCGGCGAAGGCAGTCTGAACGATGCGCTTGCAACGCTTGACAAGCTCGATGGCAATGATTCATTCGCCAACTTCAAGTCCTACCACAGCGCCCTGATTGCCGACTATCTGTCCTCGGCGGTTCGCGCCGAGGCGTCCTACAAGAAAGCCTATGAGCAGGCAGGCACGTCATTGCGTGTGGTCCAGGCCTACGGAAACTTCCTCGAACGCCACAACCGCCGCGACGAGGCAATCAAGATCTACCAGGCATTCATTGAAGGCGGCGAAGACAACATATTGGTTGAGCTCGCCCTGAAACGCGCCCAAGACACCAAGCCGCCGCTGCCGTTTATTGCAACGCCGGGAGCCGGCGCCGGCGAAGCCCTGTTCTCGCTTGCCGCGGCCATGACTGACGAGCAGAGCATCGACGTGGCCTTGCTTTATGCGCAGCTTTCCCTTTCGTTCAACGGCGACAGGCCCGTAGTGCTGACCCTGCTCGGCGATATTTACGTGGACACCAGGCAATACCAGAATGCCATCAGCGCCTATGAGCAAACCCCGCCGGGCTCGGCCCTTCGCATCAATGCCGACACCGAGATCGCGATAAACCTGCAGAGGCTGGAGCGCACCAAGGAGGCCCAGCAGAAACTCAAGGAAATTATCGCGCGTGATCCAAAGAACTATGACGCGCTGGTGACCTTGGGCAATGTCTATCGCAGCAATGAAGAGTTTAAACCCGCTTCCGAAACCTATTCCACGGCCTTGGCGCTTCTCCCAAAGATGGAGAAGGAGCAATGGCGCATACTTTATTATCGTGGCATCACCTACGAACGCCAGAAGCTGTGGGACAAGGCCGAGGCCGATTTTCGCCAGGCCTTGGCGCTGTCGCCCGAAGAACCCTTGGTATTGAATTATCTCGGCTACTCGATGATTGAGAAGAAGATAAATCTCAATGAAGCCTTGGGCATGGTGAAGAAGGCCGTCGAGCTGAAACCCAATGACGGCTATATCGTTGACAGTTTGGGCTGGGCCTATTTCCAGCTTGGCGACTTCGAGGAAGCGACAACCCAGATTGAGCGCGCCGTAGACCTGAATCCGGCGGATCCGATTATCGGTGAGCACCTGGGCGATGCCTATTGGCGCGTCGGCCGCACCCTGGAAGCAAGGTTTCAATGGCAGCATGCCAAGGACAATGGTCCCGGGCCCGATGACTTGAAGCGCATCGAGGAAAAATTGTTGAACGGCCTGCCTGATGAGCCGGTCACCAAGCCTGCCGAGAACAAGACCGGCCAGACAAACGGCTGATCCATGCTCGTGGTTGAGCGGGCCCACGCCAAGGTGAACCTCGCCTTGCACATCATGGGGCGGCGGCAGGACGGTTATCACGAGCTTGATTCCATTGTGGCATTCGCCGATGTCGCGGATGTCTTGACGATTGCCTCCGCGGATGTTGTTTCCCTGAACGTTACCGGGCCATTTGCCGGCGTTCTGCCCCGCGATGGCACGAATAGTGTCACATCCGTCTGGCGCCTGCTGGATGATTTTTCAAGGCAGCAGGGCGCTCCCATCGCGCCGGTAAAATTTCAGCTTGAGAAAAATCTTCCCGTCGCTTCGGGCATTGGCGGGGGCTCTGCCGATGCCGCGGCGGCACTGCGTGGCTTGATCCGGTATTTCAGCCTTTCAATACCGCCGGAGGATTTGAGTGAACTGGCACTTCAGCTCGGCGCCGATGTGCCCGTATGTCTGGTTCAAAAATCCAGCCGCATGCGTGGCATCGGGGAAATTATTGAGCCAAATGCAATCGATCTTCCGGGCGGCATCGTGCTGGTCAATCCACGGATTCCAGCGCCAACCTCCAAGGTGTTTGAATCCCTGAACTTGCAATGCGGCCAATCCTTTGGGGCAGGGATTGGCAACATCCACGATATCCAGAGTTGGCGCAATGACCTCACGGCATCGGCGGTAACGCTTGTGCCGGAAATCGCCGATGTGATTGGCAGCCTGAATTTCCAGCCGGAAATCGTCTGTTCGCGCATGTCAGGCTCCGGCGCCACCTGTTTTGGATTGTTTGAAAGCCTCGAGACCGCGCAAATTGCCGCGGCTTCCATTGCGGAAAAACATCCCGGCTGGTGGGTTGTTGCAACGACGCTGCTTTAAAACGCCCGGATGATGCAGAAATCCACCGCCTCAAGCAGGGCTGACTTCCACGCGCTGTCCGGGAAATATGGCAAGGGCATCCCGGGCAATGTCGCCGTAGTGATTGGCCCTTTCGATGGTGTCATCGATGGCCCTGTGCCGCACCATGAGTTTTTGCGCATAAACCAGATCATCGTCCGTCTGGTTGCCGTCCTCCAGCGTGCGCTGCCAGAATTTTCTTTCCTCCTTGGAGCCGCGCCGGAATGAAAGCACCACCGGCAGGGTGATTTTCCGTTCGCGGAAATCATCGCCGACGCTTTTGCCAAGCGAGGCCTGCTTGCCGGAGTAATCCAGCGCATCATCGACAAGCTGGAAAACAATGCCAAGGTTGCGGCCGTAGGATTCAAGTGCCGCCTGCTCGTCCCTCGGGCGGCCGGCGATGACGCCGCCAACTTCCGCTGCCGCCGAAAACAACGCCGCGGTTTTTGCGCCCACGACCTGCAGATAGGCGTCCTCCGTCGTGGAGGTATCCTGCGAAATGGAAAGCTGCAAGACTTCCCCTTCGGCAATAACCGCCGCGGCATTCGACAAAATGCGCAGGCAATCCAGCGAGCCCGTTTCCACCATCATCTTGAAGGCTTGGCCCAGCAGGTAATCGCCCACCAGCACGCTGGCCTGGTTGCCCCAGATGACGCGTGCCGCCTGTTTGCCGCGGCGCAAATCGCTTTCATCGACAACATCGTCGTGCAGCAGCGTTGCCGTGTGCATGAACTCGACCGCGGTTGCGAGCTTGATGTGATGTTCGCCGGAATAGCCGCACATCCGGGCCGCGGCCAGCGTCAGCATGGGGCGAATGCGCTTGCCGCCGGAATTGATCAGGTGGCCGGCAATTTCCGGAATGAGCTCCACATGGCTCTGCGCCCGCGCCAGAATGCCGTCATTCACCCGGTCCATGTCGTCGGCAACCAGGCCGACAAGTGCATCAAGGCTGGGCAACGGCGCATCAGCGCTGCCCCCAAAGGGAATGACCACACCCATAAAGTTGCCATCCTTCTCCTGTTTCTCCGTTAGAATAGAGGGAAAGCGCCGTGATCGGCAAGCGTGACCGGTTGCCGCGAGTTCAGGGGAGGCTAAAGCAGTAAAATGGCTGGTGAAATGGTGGAATTGTTGCGCTCGAACGATATTGTTTATCTCTCCTTCGTAAGGCATGTGCTAAACGGGGAGGGAATAGATCATCTGCTTCTGGATGAGTATGTAAGTGCCGTAGAAGGGTCAATAAATGCCATACCGCGCCGCATTGTCGTTGCCGAAGACATGCTGAAACGCGCGCAAATCCTGCTCAGTAACCATTCGCTAACCATCAATGAATAATACTTGGCGATTATGCAAATGAGTGCCCAGGTCAATCCGGCCAAGATACCGCCTCCGCCCCTGGCTTCGTCAGCGG
This sequence comes from uncultured Alphaproteobacteria bacterium, assembly GCA_963810045.1. GTDB lineage: Bacteria > Pseudomonadota > Alphaproteobacteria > Rhizobiales > Aestuariivirgaceae > Aestuariivirga. The sequence goes on from CAWELV010000012.1 coordinate 102,698, forward strand.
TGCCGCACTCATTGACTGAGGACGCATTTCTGGGTGGCAGGCTTCGCATGCTTCAGCCCGAAAAGGGCTACCGCGCTGGTATTGATGCCGTGTTTCTTGCCGCGGCAATTCCCTGCGTGGCCGGTGAAACCATATTTGAGGCGGGCATAGGCACAGGTGTTGCGGCCCTTTGCGCCATTGTGCGAAATCCCGCCATCCACATCACCGGAATTGAAATTGCCGCGCGCTATGCGATGCTCTGTGAGGAAAACGCCAAGCGCAACGGCTTTGGCCACTGCGTGCGCGTCATCCATGCCGATGTGAAGGATGCGCTTCGCAAGGACCTTTCGCATCTTCCCCAGCATGGCACATTCAGCCACGCCATCGCCAATCCGCCCTATTTTGACGAAGGGAAATCAACCCCGTCGCCAAATGTCCTGAAGGCCCAAGCCCATGCCTTTGGCCCTGAGGATCTGGAAATCTGGGTCAAGGTGATGCACACCATGGTGGCCTTGCGCGGCACCGTGACAATCGTCCACCGCGCTGAAACACTGGGAAAAATTCTCGGCGCCATGGATGGCCGCTTTGGCGATATCCGCATCGCGCCGCTTTATGCCCGTGAGGGAACCGCAGCCTCGCGCGTTGTCGTGCAGGGGATAAAGGGGTCAAGGGCCCCCATGCAACTTTTGCCGGGTCTCATTCTCCACACGGAAAATTCCCAGTTCACCCCTGATGCCGAAGCTGTCCTGCGCGACGGTTCGACCTGGCGCCTGCGCTAGCCAAAGCTTGTAACTGCTGGGCTTTGTTCCTATCTCTTGGGCCATGGCCAAAGCTTCTTTCCTGTCCCGCTTAATTCCCCCGCGCTTCCGTAAATCGTCCCCGGTGGTTAACCTGGTGCGGCTTCACGGGGCCATTGGCGTTGGCTCGCCGCTCCGGCCGCCCTTGACCGCAAAGGACCTCGATCCGCAGCTTGAGCGGGCTTTTAGTAAAAATGTTGCGGCCGTGGCTCTCTCGGTCAATTCCCCCGGCGGCTCCCCCGTGCAATCCGCTCTCATCTACAGCCGCATCCGGGCTTTGGCCGCTGAATACAAAATTCCGGTCTATGTGTTCTGCGAGGATGTGGCCGCCTCCGGCGGCTATTGGCTGGCCTGCGCCGGCGATGAAATCTATGCCGATGAAAGCTCCATTGTGGGCTCCATTGGCGTGGTTTCGGCAGGCTTCGGTTTCGTCGAGGCCATCGGCAAGCTGGGCATTGAACGCCGTGTCCATACGGCGGGCGAAAACAAGGCCATTCTTGATCCCTTCCAGCCCCAGAAGCAGGAAGACATTGACCGTCTTTTGGCCATCCAGGCTGATGTCCATGGTGCCTTCAAGGCCCTGGTGCGCGAGCGCCGGGCCGGAAAACTCAAAGGCGATGAAACGGAAATGTTTTCCGGCGCCTTCTGGTCCGGCCGCCAGGCGCTGGACCGTGGCCTCATTGATGGCATCGGCCACCTGCATGAGGTGTTGAAAGAGAAGTTCGGTGACAAGATGGTTCTGAAAAATATTGCGCCTTCCCGCGGTTGGGGTCTCAGCCGCCTCGGTTTTGGCACGTTTGCCGACGTTCCTGATTCTGCCCTTGCGGCAATTGAGGCACGTGCATTATGGTCGAAGTTCGGTTTATAAGGTTGGAGCGGGAGTAACACGGAGATGACGATGCTGTTTGCCAAGGTAGTGACTGTTATCATTGCAGGTGTTTTGACCATTCTCACTGCGCGCCGTCTTATGAATGAACTGGAAGCCGCCAAGGTCAGGGTGAAGCCGCGCCAGCCCAATACTGTCACCAAGCTCCGTCAGGATCCATCCACGGGCATCTATTATCCCGTTGAGTGATGTCGGGCCATTCCAGCGACGCCTGGCTTGAAGCCGTCTACCACGCCAAGACTCAAAACGATCTCATCGCTCTCTATGACGGCTGGGCTGATTCTTATGACGCCGACATGCAGGGCATCGGCTACGTCCATCCCGCAGTGATCGCTGGCCTCGTCGGCCGCTATGTTCCAAATAAATCCGATGCAATTTTCGATGCGGGCGTTGGCACCGGAACGGTCGGCAAGATCCTCGCCATCCTGGGCTACAGCAACCTCATCGGCGTTGATATGTCCGATGGCATGCTGGCCCGCGCCGAAGCCCGCAAGATTTACACCGATCTCCGCAACCGCGTGTTGGGCGAGCCGCTGGATTTCGCCGATGGCAGCATGGCGGCCATTGTCTCAACCGGCGTCTTCACCACGGGCCATGGCCCCGCCCATGCCTGGGATGAACTCACGCGGATTACCAGGCGTGGCGGCCATCTCATCTTCACCGTCGGAACCGTCGTCTGGCAGGAATCGGGCTTTGCCAGAAAGTTTGAGGAGCTTTGCCGGAAGGCACTGGTGGCTCCAGTCGAAACAACTCCGGTCTATCACCCCATGCCCTATTCGCCCACCGAATCAGGATTCACCACGCAGGCCCACGTTTATCGCAAGCTCTAAAGTCTTCTCCTGCGAAGGGGAGAAGATCGAGTTGCCGCTGCAGGGCTTTGAGCAGGCGGGAGATGCTTTTCTGCAATCTGGCATTTGTTGAGACGCGCATAGCTCGCAGACGTTCGGCGGTAATCATCTGCACGAACTGCCGACGCCTTGCCATGAGATCAGCCAAAGCCAGCGTTTCTTCACTTGGCGAGAGACCAGATCTCGGGTTTGGTCGCTTCGGCAAAGCGCGCGATGACAGCTGCATCGATAGGGTCGGTCTTGGCGCGTTTGGCAAGGGCATAGGCGAAGGCACGCAAGTGAGTTAGGATTAACTCGGATCACCGGCAATCCAATCGCAGCAAGACTAGCAATGACAATGGCTTCAAAGCCACCAGATGCTTCCACCGCAACGGCTTTGATCGAGCCTGGGCTTTAAGTCTTTCGATCACCTCCTCCAATCCAGCCTGCTTGCGGCGACGGAGAAGCCCTCTCCAGCAGGATGGATATGGACATCCAACTGGTCCTTCGAAACACGAAACCGACATAATGTCGCTTGACCTCATGGGGCCGCATCCCTAGTTTGCGCCCGCAAATGCCATTGAATCCGCGCACATCATTTCAGGACCTGATTCTCACCCTGCACCAGTATTGGGCGGCCAAGGGCTGCGTGATTTTGCAGCCCTATGACATGGAAGTAGGCGCCGGCACCTTTCATCCCGCCACCACCCTGCGCTCCGTCGGGCCAAAGCCCTGGGCCGCCGCTTACGTGCAGCCCTCGCGCCGCCCGAAAGATGGCCGCTACGGCGAAAATCCCAACCGCCTGCAGCACTATTATCAGTACCAGGTCATCATCAAGCCATCGCCTCCGGATTTGCAGGAGCAATACCTCGGCTCGCTTGCCGCCATCGGCATTGATCCCAAGCTCCATGACATCCGCTTTGTCGAAGATGACTGGGAAAGCCCCACGCTCGGCGCCTGGGGCCTCGGCTGGGAAGTCTGGTGCGACGGCATGGAAGTCTCGCAGTTCACTTATTTCCAGCAGGTGGGCGGCTTGGATTGCTTTCCCGTCTCCGGCGAATTGACCTACGGCCTCGAACGCCTCGCCATGTATGTCCAGGGCGTCGACAATGTTTACGATCTGAATTTCAACGGCCTCGAAGGCCCGAAGAAAATTTCCTATGGCGATGTCTTCCTGCAGGCCGAACAGGAATATTCGCGCTATAATTTCGAGCACGCCGACACCGCCATCCTGCAGAAACATTTCGAGGATGCCGAGAAGGAATGCAAGGCGCTGCTTGATGTGGGCCTGAAGGACGAGAAGCACGAGCTTGGCGCTTCCCGCCTACGACCAGTGCATCAAGGCCTCGCACATGTTCAATCTGCTCGATGCCCGCGGCGTGATCTCCGTCACCGAACGCCAGGCCTATATCCTGCGCGTGCGCGATCTCGCCAAGGGCTGCTGCGAAGCCTGGAGCAAGACGGCGGGAGGAAGGGTCTGATGCCTGAACTCCTGATCGAACTTTTCTCCGAGGAAATTCCCGCCCGCATGCAGGCCAGGGCGGCGGAAGATTTGCGCAGCCTGATCACCAACGGCCTCGTCGATGCGGGCCTCACCTATGAAGGCGCGCAGGCCCACGCCACGCCGCGCCGCCTCGTGCTCTCCGTCGAAGGCCTGAACCCCAAGGCCGCCGACATGCGCGAGGAACGCAAAGGCCCCCGCACCGATGCGCCAAAGCCCGCCATCGATGGCTTCCTGAAATCCACCGGATTGAAACTCGATGAGCTCACGGTTCAGGACGACAAGAAGGGCAAGTTCTACATCGCCACAATCAAGAAACCGGGCCGCGCCACAACCGATGTGGTGGCCGAACTGCTGCCCGATGTCATACGAAAATTTCCCTGGCCAAAATCCATGCGCTGGGGCTCCGGCCAATTGCGCTGGGTGCGCCAGCTTGCTTTCCATCGTCTGCACCTTCGATGGCGAAGTCGTGCCTTTCGAGATCGAAGGCATTCCTTCGGGCAACACCACGCTGGGCCACCGCTTCCTCAGCAGCAAAAAAATCGAAGTCCGCCGCTTCGAGGATTATGCCCAGAAGCTCCACAAGGCCAACGTCATCGTCGATGCCGAGTGTGCGCGCCGAAACCATCCGCGCCGAAGCAAAGAATCTCGCTTTCGCCCAAGGCCTCGAAATGATCGAGGATGAAGGCCTGCTGAAGGAAGTGGCGGGCCTCGTCGAATGGCCCGTGGTGCTGATGGGCGAGTTCGACAAGAATTTCTTGAGCGTGCCGCCGGAAGTCATCGTCACCACCATCAAGAACAACCAGAAATGCTTCGCGCTCCGCGACAAGACCGGCAAGCTCGCCAATCGCTATCTGCTTGTCTCAAACATGGTGGCCACCGACGGCGGCAAGATGATCGTCGCCGGCAACAACAAGGTCATCGCCGCAAGGTTGAGCGACGCAAAATTCTTCTGGGATCAGGACCGCAAGACCAAGCTCGAAGACCTCTTGCCGAAACTGGACAGCATCACCTTCCACGCCAAACTCGGCAGCCAGGGCGAACGCGTCAAACGCATCGAAGCGCTGGCCGGAGAAATCGCCAAGACGATCAAGGCCGATGTCGAGAAATCAAAACTCGCAGCACGTTTGGCCAAGGCCGATCTCGTCACCGGCATGGTCGGCGAATTCCCCGAACTGCAAGGATTGATGGGCCACTACTACGCGCTCGATCAAGGCCAGGACAAGGAAGTCGCCGAAGCCATCCGCGACCACTACAAGCCGCAGGGACCAAGCGATTCAATTCCCGTTTCCAAAGTCGGTCAGGCCGTGGCACTCGCCGACAAGCTCGACACGCTCGTCGGCTTCTGGGCGATTGACGAAAAGCCAACCGGTTCAAAGGATCCCTATGCGCTTCGCCGTGCGGCACTCGGTGTCATTCGCATCATTCTCGACAAGTCGCTTCGCCTCCGCATGAACAAGGGTGGGGAAGACCTCCTCGCCTTCTTCGCCGACCGCCTCAAAGTCTATCTCAAGGACCAGGGCGCACGTCATGACCTCATCGATGCCGTGTTCTCGCTCGGCGGGCAGGATGATCTGCTGATGATCGTCCGCCGCGTCGAAGCCCTTTCAAAATTCCTCGACAGCGATGACGGCAAGAATCTTCTCGCCGGCGTCAAGCGCGCCTCCAACATTCTCAAGATTGAAGAGAAGAAGGACAACCGCTCTTTCAACGGCCTGCCCAATCCGCAGCTTCTCATTCAGGGCGAGGAGCGCGACCTGCACCGCGCCGTGTCCGCCGCCGAAGCCAACGCCCGCAAAGCCGTCGAGGCGGAAGATTTCGGCGCCGCCATGACGGCCATCGCCAAACTGCGCGGCCCCGTCGATGCCTTCTTCGACAAGGTGACGGTGAACGCCGACGATCCCTCCTTCCGCGAAAACCGCCTGAAACTTCTCAACCGCATCCGTGCGGCGACCTTGGCGGTGGCGGATTTTTCCAAGATCGAAGGGTGAGCAACGACGAGCCGCAGGCTCGGCAAATCGTGCCAGTGGCACGATTTGAGTTGCGAACGCCCTGAGCCACGCGAAGGGCCGGGCCGACCGCATCCTCCAAAACTATTTCCATCCGTGTGGTACCATGGCCCAATGCCCATTGGATTTCAGCGATGCCCCGTTTCAAAGGGGCTTTGCGCTCACGGGATGATTTACATTTCTGGAGAATAGCCGTTAATAGCCGAACGACCGTACGGTGTCAAGGGTTAAATTCCTATAATTTCAGCGTGTCGAAATTGCTGATGCCAGCCATGCACCGTCCCATCTTGCCCAATCAACGCCGCCGGTGACATAAGGCGCCATGTCAGCCGCTTCCACCATTCAAGACAGCCGCTATTCCTGGTTCCGCCTTGCCGTATCCCTGGCGCTCGCCACCATCGGCGGCATCGGCATCTGGGCCGGCATCGTCGTCTTGCCATTTATCCAGGTTGAATTCGGTGTTGACCGTTCCGGCGCGTCTTTCCCCTATACCATGAGCATGATCGGCTTTGCCCTTGGCGGCGTGCTGATGGGAAGGCTTGCCGACCGCTTCGGCATCATGGTGCCGATGTTCATCGGTTCCATCATGCTGGGGTTGGGTTTCATTGCCTCAGCCCTTGCCCCCACCTACTGGATGTATGTTGTGGCCCAGGCGGTTCTCATCGGCCTGGGCTGCGCCACGATTTTCGGCCCCCTCGTCGCCGATGTATCGCTGTGGTTTCAAAAGCGCCGCGGCATCGCCGTTGCCGTCGCCGCCTCCGGAAACTACATCGCCGGCACCATCTGGCCGCCCGTCCTCACCTGGGGCATTCAGACCTATGGCTGGCGCTATGCCTACATTGCCCTTGGCATCCTCACCGTATCGCTCATGCTGCCGCTGTCGCTTTTCCTGCGCCGCCGGGCCTCGCTGGATGAGCGGCCCAGCCCCTCCATCGCCGCGCGCGGTGGTCGGCAAGGCCCCCGATGGAACGCCCGTCCTGCAAGGCCTGCTCATCCTTGCAGGCCTTGCCTGCTGCGTGGCCATGTCCATGCCCCAGGTTCATATCATCGCCTATTGCGGCGACTTGGGTTACGGCCCGGCCCGCGGTGCTGAAATGCTCTCCCTCATGCTGGGCTTCGGCGTGGTGAGCCGTCTTGCCTTCGGTTTCATTGCCGACCGCATCGGCGGTGTCGAGAACCCTGATCATCGGCTCATTCCTGCAATGCCTGGCACTTCTGTTTTACATTCCCTTCGATGGCCTGGCTTCGCTCTACGTCGTCTCCGCCTTTTTTGGCCTGGCCCAGGGCGGCATTGTACCGAGCTATGCCCTGATCGTGCGCGATCATTTCCCGGCCCGCGAAGCCGGCGTTCGCATCAGCCTCGTGCTTACGGCAACGGTATTGGGGATGGCGCTGGGCGGTTGGCTCTCCGGCGAAATCTTTGACCGCACCGGCTCTTACCAGGCCGCTTTCCTCCACGGAATCGCCTGGAACGTGCTTAACATGGCCATTGCCTTCTGGCTGCTTATGGGGCGCCGGACGCCAAAACTGCAGCCTGCCTAAAATCTGACCACTTGACCTCCCGCCGTGCAGCGTGTTTGCTGCACTGCAATATGGCGATGAAAACGATAGTCGAGTTGGGAAAGACCCCGCAATCGCTTGGCATGAAGGCGGCCGGCCTGAGCGATATGCTCGCCCTTGGCCTCGCCGTTCCCCAGGGCTTCGTCATCTCCAACGCCGCCGGTCTGACTGCCGCAAGCCTTGCCGCCGCGCTGAAAAAACTTGGGGTGAAGACCAAGCCATTGCTCCTCGCCGTGCGTCCCAGCGTGAATGGCCATGTGAGCGGCTACATGGAAGCCATTTTGAATGTCGGCTTGAACGATGAAACGGTTGAAGCTCTGGCCGCGCGGTTGAACGACCGTCCCCTGGCCTACGACTTGTATCGCCAGTTCATTCAGAATTATGCCGTGAATGTTCTCTCCCTGCGCCATGCCGATTTCGAGGATCATTTTTGCAGCACACAAAGGCCCCGACCTGATTTCGCACTACAAGTCATTCATCGAGAAGCAGTCCGGTGCAGTCTTCCCGCAGGATATGCTCGAGCAATTGCAGGGCGTGGTGAAAGCCGCCAACCGCCGCAAAAAATCCGCCGCCCTCATCGTCCAGGCCATGGTCCATGGCGGAAATATTCTTGGCGTGGCGACCTCGCGCAATTTTTCAACCGGCGCCAAGGATCCAAACATTGCCCCGGCCTTCGTGGAAAAATTTCCAAAGCAGGCGGCCCAGCTCAAGTCCGCGCTGAACAAGATTGAGCGCCGCTGCAAATCCATTCAGGAAGTCACCTTCACCGTCGAGAACGGCAAGCTCTGGCTGCTGCAAACCAAGCCCGCCAAGATCAGCGCCCGGGTTGAACTCAAAACCCTGGTGGATATGGTGGGCGAAGGCCTGCTCACCAAGAAGGAAGCGGTCCTGCGCGTTGATCCCCTGATGCTTGACCAGTTCCTCCATCCCACCCTTGATCCAACGGAAACCCACGAGATATTCGTCAGCCGGCCTTGCCGCATCGCCCGGTGCCGTATCGGGGCAGGTGGTGTTTGATGCAGCCGAAGCCCAGCAACTGAAATCCCGTAACCGGCCGTGCATCCTCGTGCGCAGTGAAACCAGCCCCGAAGATATTCAGGGCATGCATGCCGCCGAAGGCGTGCTGACCGCGCGCGGCGGCCTTCTCTCCCACGCGGCGGTAATCGCTCGTGGCATGGGCAAAACCTGTGTGGTAGGGGCCAGCGGCCTTCGCATTGATTACGACGCCGGAACCATGACGGCCCTTGGCGTCGTTGTGAAAAAAGGCGAGACCATCACTATTGATGGCTCCACCGGCCGCGTCTTCAGGGGCCGCATCGCCACCCAGAAGCCCGTGCTCTCCGGCGACTTCGCCACCATTCTGGAATGGGCCGATGCCTCGCGCCGCATGAAAGTCCGCGCCAATGCCGAAACGCCCAACGAAGCCCGCTCCGCCCGATATTTTGGCGCCGAAGGCATAGGTCTCTGCCGCACCGAACACATGTTCTTCAGTGCCGAGCGCATCGGCCCCATGCGCAAGATGATTCTCGCCGAAACCGTGGAAGCCCGCCGCGAAGCGCTTGATGAAATTCTCCCCATGCAGCGCCAGGATTTCATCGAGCTGTTTGAAATCATGGCGGGCCTGCCGGTCACCATCCGCCTGCTTGATCCGCCGCTCCATGAATTCCTGCCGAAATCCGAGCATGAAATTCTCGAACTCGCCCACGAACTTTCAATTGCGCCGGAATATCTGCGCACCCGTGTCGGCGAGTTGCAGGAGTTCAACCCCATGCTCGGCCATCGTGGCGTGCGCCTTGCCGTATCCTATCCGGAAATCGCCGAGATGCAGGCCCGCGCCATTTTTGAAGCAACCGCCGATGTGGCGCAGAAATATGGCAAGGCGCCCATTCCGGAAATCATGATTCCCCTCGTCGTTGGCAAACTGGAATTTGATTATGTCCGCGCCCGCATTGATGCGGTGGCCGAAGCGGTCCAAAGTGAATGTGGTCTCGAGCTGCCTTATCTCGTGGGCACCATGATTGAATTGCCCCGCGCCACCCTGCGCGCCGGCGAGATTGCCGAATCAGCGGAATTCTTTTCCTTCGGCACCAATGATCTCACGCAGACAACCCTCGGCATCAGCCGCGACGACAGCGCCCGCTTCATTGGCGAATATACCGCCAAAGGACTTTTGAAATCTGATCCTTTCATCTCCATTGATATTGATGGCGTTGGCGAACTCCTGCGAATCGCCACGACGCGCGGAAGGAAGGCCAGGCCCGATCTCAAGCTCGGTATTTGCGGCGAACATGCGGGCGATCCGGCCTCGATAAGTTTCTGCGAGGAAATCAGGTTAGATTATGTTTCCTGTTCACCCTTCCGAATCGCCATTGCAAGGCTTGCTGCGGCCCAGGCAAGTATCAGAAATAGTTAAATAATTTTCTGCTGGCCTGACGGGGTTAACCCTCGTCTGAATTGTCCGATAAAAACCTGATAAACCGGTCAGTTTTGGTTTGCTGGCATGGTTAACCTATGCTAAACGCGATAGGTATATGTTTCCGTCAGTGAAACAATATTGCGGACTAGTGCCTTAATCAGGACTAGGGGATTTGCAGGAAAAACGCCCAACTCATAGGCCTATGGCCGATTTCCCCGTTTATCCTGAAGGTGGATGAGGGCGGTGGGATTGTTCAGGAATATGCGCCGTTTGTTTTTGGTGGCGTAATGCTGATTGCGGCCTTCGCTTTTGCCGGCAACTATATGGGCCAGAATGCCAATGCCCATAATGTTTCAGCTGACGAACAGGAGTTGAATATCGTCTCGCCGGTAACCAACATCATCGCCAAGGGTTCGCTTCTGCCTGAGGGCGAGAATTTTGATATCGTGAATCTGAACGTGTTGCGCAAGCAAACCGTGGTGAGCCTTGGCAAGGGCGATTTCGTCAATGCCGGCGGCGCAAGTGTTCATTACCCCGGCTTCCGTTGACCTGTCCGGCAAGGCTGATATTTCGGTTCCTGCTGTAAAGCGCCTGGCGCTGGCCCCGTCGCCGTCCAAAATTGAAAAATCTTTCAAGCTGAAGCGCACTGAGAAGCAGGCTGTTGTGGCCCAGCGCCGCATTCGTCTTGCCGAAGAAAATTGCATGGCTCGTGCCATTTATTTCGAAGCCCGTTCCGAATCGGAACTTGGCCAGCTTGCCGTGGCCCGCGTGATCCTCAATCGCACCAAGGACCCGGCTTATCCAAAATCAATTTGCGGCGTGGTCTATCAGGGTTCCAACCGGCGCAATTCCTGCCAGTTCTCCTTTGCCTGTGATGGCCTCCCGATGATGTGCGCCAGCCCGCTGCCTGGGCCAATGCAAAGCGAATTGCCCAAAAGGCCATGAGCGACAGCAAGGGCACCAAGATCATGAGCACCGCCACCAATTATCATGCGGATTATGTGCGTCCGAAATGGGCTGGCAGCATGAAGCGCATCGTGAAGATCGGCCGTCATATCTTCTATTCAGATTCGTTATAGCAATTTCCGGTTTTGATCTTGCGAGGCGCCCCAGTGGCGCCTTTATTGTTTGTGGTAGAGTCGAATGGGGGAAAGAGGACTTATCATGGCCTGGAACGAAAGCAGCGGCACCGCCTGGACCTATTTTGAAGACGCCTGGCATAAGGGCAACCCATCCATCATGGGCGCCATGGACCATGCGCCGTGGCTGGGATCCTGCGTGTTCGATGGCTCCCGCGCCTTTGAAGGCGTGGCCCCCGATCTCGATCTTCACTGCCAGCGCCTGGTGCGTTCGGCCAAAAGTTTTGACTTGAAGATCCTGAAGAACGCCAAGGAAATTGAAGCCATCATCCGCGAAGGCATCGCAAAATTCCCCAAGAACGCCGAGCTCTATTTGCGCCCCATGTATTGGGCGACCGAAGGCTTCGTCGACGTCAATCCTGAATCCACGAAATTTTCGGTCTCGGTTTATGATTCACCGCTGCCCAAGCCCACGTCGTCCTTTTCCATAACCCTGTCGTCCTTCCGCCGGCCGTCCAATGAATATGCACCTACCGATGCCAAGGCGGCCTGCCACTATCCCAATTCCGCCCGCGCCATCCGTGAGGCAAAGGCCCGGGGCTTTGACAATGCCGTGATGCTTGATCCCTTGGGCCATGTGGCCGAACTCACCACCGCCAATATCTGGTGCGCCAAAAATGGCGAAGCCTATACGCCGGTTCCCAATGGCTGCTTCCTCAATGGCATCACCCGCCAGCGGATTATTTCCCTGCTGAAGGGCGCGGGCGTCAAGGTGCATGAATGCAGCCTGGACTGGAAGGACCTGCTCGATGCCGATGAGGTTTTCTCAACCGGAAATTACAGCAAGGTCATGCCGGTCACCACCATCGAACAGCGCACCCTGCAGCCCGGCCCCATCGCCGCAAAAGCCCGCGAACTCTACTGGGCCTACGCCCACGGCAAATAGATCTCCTTCGCCTCGCGGGCCGGTTTTGCATGGCCATGGTGTGGTGATAGGTTTTGCAGAACATGGCCCAGCTCCCCGCCAGTGCCTTCGCTCGTCGACCGCAGCAAACGCGGTCGCTCTTGGTCAAAATTCTGACCTATGCCCTGCTGGTATTTTGGTCCCTTGTCTGCCTGTTTCCCCTGTACTGGATCGTGGTGACTTCGCTGAAGGACGATCCCGAGATAATGCGCGGCCCATATTATCTTCCATTTGTCGACTTCACGCCTTCTCTCGACGCATGGGTATCTGTTCTGGAGTACGCCAATGATCATCTGTTATTGCGGTTTTTCAATTCGGCTGTGGTCTCGATCACGTCCACACTTCTAACGGTTTTATTTGGCGGAATGGCTGTTTACGGATTGACGCGATTTCGATATGCGCTGCGATGGATACCGGGATTGAGCAATGACAGCATCCTGTTTGCCATCCTGGCCACCCGCATTTTGCCGCCTGTGGCCGTTGTTCTGCCAATCTACGTGATGGCCCTATACACGGGAGCTTTAGATACGCATTTCGCTCTCATTTTCACCTACACGGCAGCAAACCTTCCTGTTGCCGTGTGGCTGTTGCTGCCTGTTTTCGGAAACATGGCAACGTCGCAGGAGGAAGCGGCTCAGCTTGACGGCGCATCGCATTTCCGGATTTTCCTGACGATCTTCTTGCCGATGGTGGCCGCCAGCACCGCCGCTGTCGGACTGGTGATATTTATCCTCTGCTGGAACGAGTATCTCTTCGCGGCTTATCTGACCAGTGACAAAGTCTCGACACTGCCAGCTTGGATTATGGGTCAAATGTCGATCAAGGAAGCACAAGTCGGCGGTGATGGAGACGAATGGCCTCAGCTCTCGGCTGCCATAATTTTCATGATCGTACCTTTGCTCGCCTGTACCGCTTTCGCACAGCGTGTGCTTAGCCGCATGGCATTAGGGCGTCGTTGATTTGAGGCGAAGCGAGGCCACCGCGCAAAATTGGGGATTTATGCCTGCCAAAAACGATAATAGGCCCACCAACCGATCGCCAGCAGCCCCACACTCCAGACCCCCACTATGAAGGCTGCTCCCAGCCAATGCGCCGGCATCCGGCCGCGTTCAGACGCAGTGTGGCGAAACTCCGCCATCAAGTCGGCGGGAATTAAATACACTGCCAGCAGGATGCCAAGCGGAACAATGACCAGGTCGTCGAGATATCCCAGGATCGGAATGAAATCCGGAATCAGGTCAATGGGACTGAGCGCATATGCTGCAACTGCGAAAGCAACAGCCTTGGCGTGCCACGGCGTTCTGGGGTCCCGGCCCGCGATGTAAAGCGCCACAACATCCCTTTTGATGTCACGTGCCCATTGTTTAATGTTCATGTGCAGTTCTAGGGCCGCAGAATGAACGGCGTGCCTTCATAGGCGCTCTCGCCGCGGCCGATCTTCTCGATGGCCCTGCGACATGCGGCCATTGCGGCCGAGCAGCGCATCCGCGTAGGAAACGATCAGGCGGTTGGGCGTGGCCGAAGGCGAGGCGGCGCGTAGTTCATAGGCCAGTTCCTCTTCATCGGCCGTGGGACGCAGCATGCAAAGTGCCGTATAGGCCGAAGCGGTTGAACGGCTGATGCCCGCCCAGCAATGGATGAGCATGGGATTGGCCCGGTCCCAGTCTTCAATGAATTCGATAAGCTTTTCCGCATCCGTTGCCCGGGGCGCCGAAAAGCCGTCCATCATTTCCACCACGTCGTGAAAGGTCAGCTTCAGGTGCTGCGCCGCCGCAATGTTCTTGAAAGTGCGGTGCGGCGTCTCGGGCCCGAGAAGGCTCACAACCCGGCCAACCGAATGGGTATCCACCAGGTCCTGCACCGCATTGAGGCCGCAAACGATAATCATGGCTGCACCAGTAATTTGAACTTCTTGAGATACATGCGCCGCCGCGTCATTGGGCGGCAAGGGCTTCAGTTGAAGGAATTTCCGCGATCCCTCGCCATTCAGCCCCTTTGGCCGGCCAAAGAACTTTTCCGCCTCGGGCACCGAAAAGCCCGCAAGCTGCGTGGCTTCCAGATAGGCCGCCATTCTGTCCGCCGTCTTGACTTCCGTTTCGCATGCCGAAGGCGTTTTGGGCGGCAGGCTGAAACGCACGTGAATGGCGGAAAGCAGGCGCTTTTCAAAGGCCTTGTAATCCAGCCCAAGGGCCGCCTTGAACGGCGAGATCATGTCGCCCACCACATATTCCGGCGCATCATGGAGCAGCGCCATCAGCCGCGAAGGCTTGTCCATTTGCCGGTTGACGTGTGAGGCGATGCCCTCGACCAGGATGCAATGCTGCGCCACGGAGAAGGCATGGTCGCCCTTGGTCTGGCCATTCCAGCGGGCCACGCGCGCCAGCCCATGGGCAATGTCTTCAATCTCGATATCAAGCGGCGAGGGGTCCAGCAGGTCGAGCCTGCGTCCCGAAAGCATCCGTTGCCAGGCGCGCAGTTCCGGTGCCATGTCAGCGCGCCAGTTTCTTCACCGCCTCATGGCGGTGGCAGTCAATCATGTGGTCATTCACCAGGCCGCAGGCCTGCATGAAGGCATAAACGATGGTGGGGCCGACAAAACGGAAGCCGCGTTTTTTCATGTCCTTTGAAATTTTCTCGGCAAGGGGCGTCATGGCCGGCATATCCTTCATGCGGCGCAACTTGTTTTGCAAGGGCCGGCCATCCATGAAGTCCCACAGGTAGGCGGAAAAATCCGGAATGGCCAGATAGGCCTTGGCGTTGCTGACACTCGCCTCGATTTTCAGCCGGTTGCGCACGATGCCCGCGTCATTCATCAGGCGCTCAAGTTTTGCCGGCCTGTAGCGCGCCATTTTTTCCGGATTGAAGTCATCGAAGGCTTTGCGGAAAGCCTCGCGCTTGCGCAGAATTGTGATCCATGAGAGCCCCGCCTGAAAGCCATCAAGCTGCAGTTTTTCAAACAGCGCACGTGAATCATATTCCGGCACGCCCCATTCCGTGTCGTGGTAGGCAACATAAACCGGATCCGTGCCGCACCATCTGCAGCGGCAAATTCCGTCTTCATGTACAACTGCAGGCACTAGGCATAATCCTTTGATGGCACGTCATATTTTATCCATGCCGGTTTATGCACACGAATCCTGACAGCATCTGTCAGCAGTGGCTGTGTTGCCTCGCCTAAACGGTCCAGACGGATAAGTGCAAGCGCTGCGTTTCCGGCCGAAGACAAAATCGAACCAATAACCTTGTCAGCGCTTTTGATTGCCGCACCACGAGGTAATGCAGCCCCATCAAACGTCACCGGAAGAATGCGGCTGCGCGCCGTGGCGCGGTGTTCCATCCGCGAGACAACTTCCTGGCCGATATAACAGCCCTTGGTAAAACTCACCGCACCTATTTGGTCGAAATTCGCTTCATGGGGAAAGAGTTCACCGGAACCAATGTCGCCATCGCTGTCGGCAAGTCCCAAAGCAATGCGGGCAGCGTCATAACCAGTGCCCGTTGGCAGCTTGCTCTTTTCGGCAATCATCCGCCAGCCCATGAGAGGTATGCGTGGGTCAACATAAGCCATAATCCCCAGGGGCCGCTCCGGCGAAACCCCCACTTCCAAATCCTTGCGCTCGCTAATCGCAATCTTCGCCCGCAGCCGGTAAAACATCAGGCGTTTCGTAAGCTCTTCAAGCTGCGAAGCGGCGCAATCCAGCAGATAGCCTTCAGCCGTTTTCACCACAAAGAAATCAAACAGGATTTTCCCCTGCGGCATGAGCAGGGCGGCATAACGCGCTTGCCCCTCGGCCAGCCCCAGAATATCAGCCGTCACCAGGTTATGCAGGAAGTTCTCGGTTTCAGCCCCAACAAGGCTGAGAACCGCCCGGTCGCGCCGCACCTGCATTAAAAAGCTAGAATTCGCCATCAGCACCATTTACGGTCGCTTTGTGCCACAATCAAGGAACCTGGATGAAACGCAGGGCTGATCTCATCTTAAAGGGGGGAACCCTCGTCAATCATGACGGCATTGGCCTCCGCGATCTGGCCATTCTGGAGGGCCGCATTGTGGGAGTAGGCGAGCTCAGCGAATTCGCCGCCGCCGAGACTTTGGATTGCAAGGGCCTTCATATCCTGCCCGGCGTCATCGACAGCCAGGTGCATCTGCGCGAGCCCGGCCTTGAACACAAGGAAGACCTGGAATCGGGCGGCCGCGCCGCGGTCATGGGCGGTGTCACCAGCGTTTTTGAAATGCCCAATACCAAGCCGCTGACTGTCACCGCAGCGGCCCTTGCCGACAAGGTCCGTCGCGCCACAAACCGCATGTATTGCGATTTCGCCTTTTACATGGGCGGCACCCGGGAGAATGTGAACCAGCTCGCCGATTTTGAAAAGCTGCCGGGCTGCGCCGGCATCAAGGTTTTCATGGGCTCATCAACCGGTGAATTGCTGGTCGAGGACGATGAAGGGGTTGGCCGCATTCTGGCGCAAACCAACCGCCGCGCCGCCTTCCACAGCGAGGATGAATATCGCCTGCGCCAGCGCTTGGGCGAACAAATCGCCGGCAATCCCGCCAGCCATCCCGTCTGGCGCGATGCCGAAGCCGCAAGGCTTTGCACCGAGCGCCTCATCCGCATTGCAAGGCAGACCGGCAAGCGCATTCACGTGCTCCATGTTTCAACCGCCGATGAAATGCCTCTTCTCGCTGCCAACAAGGATGTGGCCACCGTCGAGGTAACGCCCCATCACCTGACCCTGTCGTCCGATGATTACGCCAGGCTCGGAACCCTGCTGCAAATGAACCCGCCCGTGCGCTCGAAAGACCATCAGCGCGCCATCTGGCAGGCCCTGCAATCCGGCGTGGTGGATATCCTGGGCTCCGACCACGCGCCGCACACGCTGGAAGAAAAATCAAAACCCTATCCCGCTTCGCCATCCGGCATGCCCGGCGTGCAAACCCTCGTTCCCGTCATGCTTGATCATGTGAACAAGGGCCGTCTCTCCATCGAACGCTTCGTTGATCTCACCTCCCATGGTCCCGCCCGCATTTTCGGCATCGCGCAAAAGGGCCGCATCGCCGAAGGTTACGACGCCGACCTCACCATTGTTGACCTCAAGAAAAAGCGCGTGATCGACAACAAATGGATAGAAAGCAAATGCGGCTGGACGCCCTATGACGGCTACGAAGTCACAGGCTGGCCGCAAGGAACCTTCGTGCGCGGCCAAAAAGTCATGTGGGAAGATCAAATTTTAGGTAAAGCCGGGGGGCGTCCCGTTAAGTTTCTGGAAGCCTTGCCTGCGCTAAAGGACGCGCCATGACCGATCAGATTCCGCGCCATCCAGATTTCCAAAACCGATCAAGGCCAGCAGGTTCAGTTCGTTGAGCTGACCGAAGCCGATCTTATGGAAGGTGACGTGACGGTGGCCGTCAGCCATTCCTCGGTGAATTACAAGGATGGCCTGGCGATTACCGGCAAGGCCCCCATCATCCGCAAATACCCGCTCATCCCCGGCGTTGATTTCGCCGGAACCGTGACGAAATCCTCCCACAAGAACTGGAAGCCCGGCGATCAGGTCATTCTCAATGGCTGGGGTGTTGGCGAACAGCACCACGGCGGTTTTGCTGAAATGGCCCGCGTCTCCGGTGATTGGCTGGTGGCCGTGCCAAAAGGCTGGAGCCCCGCCGATGCCATGGCCGTGGGCGTTGCCGGCTACACGGCCATGCTCTGCGTCATGGCCCTGGAAGAGCAGGGGGTAAAACCCGGCGATGGTGAAATCCTGGTGACGGGTGCCGCCGGCGGCGTCGGCACCGTTTCAATCGCCCTTCTGGCGAAACTCGGCTTCAAGGTGGCCGCTTCAACTGGCCGCCCGCAAGAATCCGAATTCCTGAAAAAACTTGGCGCTTCGACAATCATCGACCGCAATGAATTCAATGGCCCGGTAAAGCCGCTGGCAAAAATGCGCTGGGCCGGCGCCATTGATTCGGTGGGTTCCACCACGCTCGCCAATGTCATCTCGCAAATCAACAATGACGGCACCGTTGCCGCCTGCGGCCTGGCCCAGGGCATGGACCTGCCGACTTCCGTTGCGCCCTTCATTTTGCGCGGCGTGAAATTGATCGGCATTAATTCCGTCACCACGCCGCTGCCGCGCCGCCAGCAGGCCTGGAACCGCATCGCCCGCGACCTTGATCTCAAGGCCCTTGCCGCTCTCACCACCCATGTGAAGCTGGAAGATGTGCCGCGCGTGGCCGCTGACATTGTTGCAGGCCAGGTGCGCGGCCGCGTTGTTGTGGATATTCGTTAGATCATGGATTTTTCATTGATCATCGCTGGCTTGGGCATCGGCGTTGCCATGGCGGCGCCTCTGGGACCGGTCAATCTCATCGTTATCCGCACCGCGCTGTGCCACGACCTCAAGGTAGCTTTTCTTGCAGGGCTCGGCGCCGTGCTTGCCGACGTGTTGATTGCCGGAATTGCGGCCTACGGCATTCAATCGATATTCCATCTCGTTTTGGATTACGCAAAATTTTTGCAAGTGGCCGGCGGCCTTCTGTTGATCGTTTTGGGCATCCGCACGGCGCGAACCCATTTTGCCGCCAGTGATCTTGCGGCCACTCCCCATGCGGCCAGGTTCGGCCTCACCTTTTCACTCTCCGTGACCAATCCGGGCCTTGTCCTCGGCTATCTCGCCATCTTCAGTTCATTGAGCAGCGTGCTGGCTCTTGAGCGCCACGCCCTATCCGGCCGGCCATCGTTCGTCTTCGGCATTGCCTTGGGTGGCGCGCTGTGGTGGCTGATCTTGAGTTTCTTCATTGGCAGGCTGAAAACGCGACTCAGCGCTTCGACCCTGGACCGCATCAATCGCTGGTCAGGAATTCTGGTGGCCGCCTTTGGCTTCCTGTTGCTGTGGAAGGTTTTCGACTGATTACTGCTTGGTCTGGGCGATGGAGAATTCGCCGCCCCGGATGCGGTCCGGCAGTTTAGCGCACATCACCGCCACCGGTTCCTCGCCATAGGTGGCAACCATATCCGACAGCGCCGCGAAGATCGCCGCCGTGGCGATGCAGTCCGGATCAAGCCCCTCATAAACCGCCTCTTCCCAGGCATCGAGAATGTAGCGCAGCGCCAAATGCTTGGCTTCCGCCGGATAAGTCGCGGGTACCGGTTTTGTCCGAAATTTCAACATAACAGTCTTTTCAATTGAGGCATTAGTCCCCGCCTACAGCGCTTTTCCACCAGCCCCGCATTCGTTAATTCACCTTAGCAAAGGTGCTGCGTTCCGCGACTCGTTCCTTAAAAAAGGGTTAATATGAACAGTGAATTTTGAATCAAAGCCCCAGCAGGTCCTGGGCGCGGGCGATGGCATCGGGGACATTGGGAGCAAAATCAAGAGAATCGAGCTCCGAGGGGGCCACCCACCGCGCATCCAGCGCATCACTTGCGGCATTCGCCTCACCTGCCGTCCAGAACCCGCCATAACAGGCAATGGCGTAATGGAAGGGGGATTTTCCCGTATGACTTCGTAAAGCCCGACAAACGCCGTGAGATCAGCCGTAACTCCTGATTCTTCCAGCAGCTCGCGCTGGGCAGCCGCCAGCGCCGTTTCGCCGAATTCAACATGGCCGCCCGGGCAGGCTCCACAGGCCCAACGGCGGCTTGGCCCGTTGAACGAGCAGCACTTTTCCATCTTTCCAGACGCAGGCTGAAGCCCCAAGCCTGGGGAATTGTTGAGAGGCAGTCATCGGGTTAAGCTGGCTCCATGTGTGGCCTCTATAGTTTCAGGAAATCGGCGGAAGAAACAACCGCGATACATGCGTTTGCCGGTGTTCACTGAGGTTCGTGACTGTCTTTAATAACCAATCTAAATAAGGACATTTTTCCACATATGGTTTCCGCCGTCCGTCAGCGATTTCTGACAACGTATGCCCCGCGCGGGCTTCGTCATGTGTAACTCCGATATTCGCGATAATCGCGAAGAGATCATTAGGCTATTTCGTCCCCGTCGGCCCCAGCGCGAACCACTGCCGTATCGTCAGCCCTACCTCTCACGCGATCTGGGCCCAACACATCGAAACCAGCCGCCCGCGTAATTGATAAAGGGACGGGCACCACTGGGATACTGTGGTCCGCTGCAAGCTTTGCGAGCCTTTTCGTATAGCCTTTTATCAGCGGCAGACTTGGCGGCTTGTCCGGCACTGCTCACCGGCACTAATAGGGCGCAGGCGAAAAAGAAAAGCAACAATTTACGGACACTCATGATCAACTCCTAATGTTCTTCCTTCAACGCTTCCCCTTCAGCCCCAACGCGACGTAGCTAAGCAAGCATTGAATTGAGGACAAGTCCATGGGAAGGATGCGTCTGCAGCGACCGCGGGAAAGCCTGCGGAAATCACAATTCAATAATATCTGCAACACTCCATAAAACTTTTGTTCATCGGCAGGTGATGATGAGGGTGCCGGAATACTAGAATCGCGGCTCAACCGCCGCCCAAGCCAAAGGCCCAGCTGGACCTTCTGTAGCGAGCGGTCAGTTCGCTTGATTGTCGCGCAAGGCCTTCAGCCGATCGGCGATGCTCGTAAGGCCGCCGGCAAAAACCTCATTCAAATCATCCGTACTGCTGCTCGATTTCTGTTCGAGGTGCGCCAAACGGGCTTCAAGATTCTCCATATCCGCCTTCCTGCTGGCCATGAACCTTGCTTCAAGCTCCTGCAGTTTTCGCTCCTGGCCTGCAGCAGCTTCACGCATGTCGGATTCGATCTCTTGCGCAAGGGCCTCAACCTTCTGGTCGACCTGCTTTGTCAGTTCGTCGATTTTTCCATCGATCACCAGAAACATTTCGGACAGCATTTCCTGGTGTGAGGCTGCGGATTTTTGCAGTTCCTGCTGCACAAATTCAAGCGTGCTCGCGGTTTTGGTCCTTGCTGTCCAGCGATTTGGCAACAAGCTCGTCGGTGGTATGGGAAAGTGTGGCCCATTTCCTTTCGAGGGCCCGCAGCGCCTGCTGAACCTCGCGGTCGGATTCTTCGAGGATGGTGACAACCTCCTCAAACATCGCATCGTGCAATTTGTGTGTGGGGCCAACCAGAAGCTTTCGGATGTTCGCCATCGCCACGGCCGGATCCGTATCATCCGCCATCGCCGCCAGCACCTTTTTGCTCACTCCCGGTTTAGCGTATTGCACCAGTTTAGCGCCAAACTGGCCCGCAATATTGAAAAAGGGCACTGGCTGCGCCTGCCTGTCCGGAAGGCGCAATTCATCCGATTTTTTCTCGGTTTCGCCAGTCATTCTGGCGGTAAATGCTTTATCAAAGGCGTCCCGTTCATTCTTGCTTGGTAGTGGATTCACGTCGCTCTCCCCGAGGTCAGTTATTGCCGTCCACTTGTCTTCGCTCGAAACCCGCCGAAATCCCGATTGTTAACAATGCTTAATATCTAATAAACATCGTTAACAATCCAGCGACCGCTCGGATGTTAGTAAATTATTAACCTTAACGGAGTCCATTTCCACAGCAAGATAATGCCCGAATCAAGGCAGACCCCCTGACACCCCCTCAGGGGCCGTCAAGGCGTTTGCCGAAACTGGTCACCGGATTGACCTCGTAACCCAGGCGCTCATAGAAGCGGCCGGCTTTTTCATTGTCGCTGCGCACCATGAGATTGATCTTCCACACGCCGCGCTCCCGCAACCAAGCCTCGGCGGCGGTAACGGCTGCCTTGCCGAATCCGCGCTTCTGAAATGCCGGAGCAACCGCGAGGTAGTAGAGAACACCTCTATGTCCGTCATGGCCAGCCATCACCGAAGCGGCAATGCGCTCTTCAAAAAATCCAACCAGCACCGTTGACGTCTCGCCCGCCCGCGCGAATTGAATGTCTTTGTACGGATCATTCCAGGGGCGGGTCAACCCGCAAGCCTTCCAGAGGCTTACGATGCTTTCCACATCCGTATCGTGGGCTTGGCGGAAAGCCAGCATCACGGCAGGACCTTGCCGGGGTTCATGATGTTTGTGGGATCGAATAGGTTTTTAAGATCGCGCATCATCTGCAGTTCAACCGGCGACTTGATCTCCGGCATGTGATGTTTTTTCAGGCGTCCAATGCCATGCTCGGCGCTGATCGAGCCACCAAATTTTATCACGACATCGAAAACCACCGCGTTCATTTCATTCCACCGCTCAAGATACTTTGCCTTCTTCATGCCAGGGGGCTGCGAAACATTGAAATGCAAATTGCCGTCGCCCATGTGGCCGAAGGACATGACCCTCGCCTCCGGCATGTAAGCCTTCACCGCCCGCGTCGCCTCGACAATGAATTGCGGTATTCTTGAGACCGGCACGGAAACATCATGCTTGATCGAACCGCCCTCGAATTTCTGAGATTCCGGCATCAGTTCCCGGATGGCCCACAGTGCCTGCCGCTGGGTTTCCGATTGCGCCACCGTGGCATCAGTCACCAGCCCCCGCGTCATGGCCTCTTCCAGGATAACCTCAAAACTGCCGGCGGCCGCATCAGCCAGTTCGCTCATCGCATACCACGGAGAAAATTCGGCTAAAGGGTTTGTGATGCCCATATGTTTCACAGTGAAATCCATGGCAATCCGCGGCAGCAATTCAAATGCCACCACCCGGTTGCCGCTCATCTCCTTCGCCAGCGACAGGAGATCGACCGCCGCTTGCGGCGAATTAACCGCAATGAATGCGGTTTCGTGGGTGCGCGGCTTCGGAAAAAGCTTCAGGACCGCGGCGGTGATAATGCCAAGAGTTCCCTCCGCGCCGATAAACAGGTTCTTGAGATCATAGCCCGTGTTGTCCTTGCGCAAGCGCCGCAGGCCATTCCAGATTCGACCGTCCGGCAAAACAACCTCAAGCCCAAGACACAAGTCGCGCGCATTGCCATAGGCCAGCACGTTAAGCCCGCCCGCATTGGTGGAAAGATTGCCGCCAATCCGGCATGAGCCTTCCGAGGCAAGGCTCAGCGGAAACAGCCGTCCCGCCTCATCGGCGGCAACCTGCACCGATTTTAGCGTGGCGCCCGCCTGAACCGTCATGGTGTTATCGGCCACATCCACATCCATGATCTTCGTCATGCGGTCAAGCGACAGCAACAATTCATCGCCGCCTTCAAAGGGGATTTGCCCGCCCACCAGCCCCGTATTGCCGGATTGCGGAACGATGGCCGTTCCCGTTTCGCTGGCAAGTTTCAAGATGCGCGAAACCTCTTCCGTGCCGCCGGGCCGCATCACAAGGGGAGATTTTCCTACCCAGATGTCGCGCCATTCCGTCATGTAGCCCGCCATGCCGGCCGCATCACGAATGGTGTTCTTCTCGCCCACGATGGCGGCGAACTGATTGAGCAGTTCTGGTGTCATGTCGTGGGCCTCGGGGCCGCGGCGCCACGCTAAAATCGGTGCAGGTTGCCGCCGATGAGGCGGGACGGCTGTTTCCGCTGAGCCTTGCCTCGGAAGTCGACGCCGAAATTCGGCAGTTTCGCAGCCAGGAGATTGAACGAGAACTCGGCGTCGGCTACGCCGTCTCGCTCGTCGACGTCAACGGCGACGGCAAGCTTGACATCGTCGTCGTCGATCAGACGCGCGTTGTCTGGTACGAGAATCCTGCTTGGCGGCGACGAACAATTATTGAGAACCAGACGAAGCCCGACAATGTTTGCATCGCTCCCTATGATCTCGACGGTGACGGGCAGATCGATTTTGCCCTCGGCGCGGATTGGCGACCGGCGGATACGGTCGCGAGTGGCACCATCCAATGGCTGAGTCGCGGGCCAACGATCGACGACCAGTGGACCGTTCATGCGATCGGCACGGAGCCCACCGTTCACCGCATGCGCTGGGGCGACTTTGATGGCGATGGCCGCGCGGAACTGATCGTCTTGCCATTGCATGGGCGTGGCGTGCGGCCACCGGAGTTCAACCAAAACGGCGTGCGCGTGTTGTTGTACAAGATTCCCAAAGAGCCAACCGACGCAAGTGCCTGGAAGGCTGAAATCATCGACGACCAGCTCCACGTTTCACATAACCTGTGGCCGGTCGATTTGAATCAGGACCGGCGACTCGATTTGCTGGTGGCGAGCTTCGAGGGTGTGAGCGTGCTGGAACGAGCTGCCAGCGGCGGCTGGAGTCGCCGGCACCTCGGCATCGGCAATCAGGAGACGTCGCCCAATCGCGGTTCGAGCGAAGTCAAACCGGGCAAGCTTCGCAGCGGCGGCTATGATTACCTGGCCACGATTGAGCCATGGCACGGATTTCAGGTCGTTGTGTACACGCCGAATCCTAACGATGAAACCGCGAACTGGAATCGAACGGTCATCGACGAGCAACTCGCCTGGGGACACGCTGTGTGGTGCGCGAACTTGGACGACGACCCCGAGGAGGAGCTGATCGTCGGCGTACGAGACGATTCCGGCCCTCATCGCTCAGGCGTGCGGATCTACGACCCACAGCTGAAGAATGGTTCCGTCGGGTGGCAGCGCTCGTTGGTCGACCCCGGCGGCGTGGCCGTCGAAGACCTCGCGGCTGCAGATCTCGATGGCGACGGAGACAGCGACATTGTTGCCGCAGGCCGGCAGACTAAGAACGTGAAAATCTACTGGAACGACGTTAATCGATAAACGCTTGAAGCGGTGAGATGCAATCTTGCCGTGCCTTACTTCTTTGCTTTCAGAGTCGATAGATATTCCACAACATCGACGAGCTCCTGGGCGGAAAGCAGTTTTTGGATGTCGGACGGCATCAGGGAAGCGTCGGTTTTGCTCTTCTCTTCGATCGCGTTGACCGGAATCGTGTGAATGATTCCATTTTCATCCTTCAATTTGGCTTCCGTGTCAGATTCGCTGACCAAGATTCCGCTGCGGGTCAAACCGTCGTCAGTTGTGACCCGAGATGTTTCAAAGTTGTGGCTGATGGCGGCCGAGGGGTACAGAATCGATTCAAACATTGCCTGTCTGGCGAGTTTGTCGCCGATGACGGAAAGGTCCGGCCCGATGTCCTTCCCCACGCCGTCGACCAGATGACACTTGGCACATGTGCCGATCGTGTTGAACGCGACTTTGCCCCGCTCGCCGTCCCCTTTCATTTCAATTAATGCACGCAGCGGCGGCAGCGGCGTGCTATCTCGTGTCGGCGGCGGAGGAAAAAGCGTGGCTGCAGCGTCCCGCACCGGGCCCGATCCCTGAGGAATTCAGAGTCGCGGCAAAAGCTTCCTGCAATTCGGACGGATAATCGTGACGTTGTGCCATATCGAGGAGCCGCTCTGATCCGGAAGTTGATGCTCCCAGCGCCTTCACAGCCAACCGCCTGACAGCAAGAGACCGAGCGGCATCGGACAAGAGTGCCAGTAACATATCATTTCCGCGCGGGTCGCCGGCTGTCGCCATGGCGGTCAGCGTTCTTTCCACCACGTCCGGGACATCATTCGAAAGGGCTGCGCCCAACACTTCGGATTGCCCCTTGTCGAAGAGTACACGAAGAGCCTCGACTGCCAATTGTGATTCTGGTTTTGATTGTGCAAGGGTTAGTAAATCGACGTAGTGATTTGTGAGGTTGAATTTGTCGACGATCCGAACGAATTGTTCACTTTCAGCACACTGGTCGAGCACGTCTTCCAGCACGGCCCGGTGGCGGGCGTCCTGCGACACGTCCAAACCGCGCAGCCGGCTAATTGATTCAAAGCGTATCAGGGATACCCGCTCGCGGGGCAAGTTGGGGTAATCACCGAATGCCAGCGAAGGCAGTACCTGTTGCTTGAACTCTTCTGGTTGGAAGTCCAGGGCGCGAAAAAATCGTGGCGTTTCTTCAGCAGGAGTCGAAGGGTTCCTGATTACAGCTGCAATTTGTTCGCTGGTGTTTGAGCCGCGCGATCTCCACAAGATATCGCGCCCCGCTTTGTTTGATTTCCATTCCTCTCCAAGGTCACGACGCAGCGCCGACAAACAGGCGTCCCAGCGGCCGTCAGCCGCGATTCCAAGAGCTTCCAGGTACCATCGATCGTTGCCGTCGTAATACTGGGCTAGCTGAGCCCAGGCATTTGAAATGACTTCGTCACGACTGCCTGGGGCGTCGACTTCGGTTTGACTTCGTGCATACCAATCAGCAATTCACGCCGAACCGCAGGCGAGGGATCCTTTTATCACCGCGGCGTCTTGCAAATGTGCGAGATACAGTTGAGGGGACAACTGCCGTGCCAAACGCAGACCGGCGACACGCAGGTCGGGATTCTTCTCCTGAAGTGCGTTGCGGACGACGGCTGCGGTCTTCTCTTTCAGACAGTCCGAGTTTCCCTAAGGCCCACATCGCGCGGGCTCGGAAGACCGGATTGTCAGAGTTCCACATGCCGTTGAGGGCGGACTCTGCCTTTTCTCCCAAGCGATGGAGCGCGGTCCAAGCGAGATAACGGGTCGCCATATTCGGTGACTTAAGTGCAGCGACGGCGCCTGCGGGAGTCGTGACGTCGACCGCGGGCGCCTTGTAATTCTTCTCAATCTTGCCCCGTGGTGTGACGCGAAAAATGCGACCACGACGGATATCCTCCATGCGGTGACCACCAACGCCCGGATCGTTCCAGTCGGCGACGAACAACGAGCCGTCCGGCGCCACGCACGCGTCACTCGGGCGGAACCACTTATTGCGCTCTCCGTCAACAATGTTTGCAGTTGTTGCGGTGTAACCGGCGCCGTTCGCCTTCGCCATGTACGCGCGGCATACGTTTCGCCCTGCATCCGTGTGAAGGATGGCTCCCCGGAAATGCTTGGAAAGCAATTCGCCTTCATAGACGCAAATGCCGGTGGGCGCACCGCGCCTGTTTGCAGCAGATTGGGAATGACGCCCGGATCGTTAAGATGCCAGTGGCGCTGAGGAATCTCTTTCTCCCAGTTGGTCCGCGGTTCGGTCCATGCGGCGCCGGTCAATTCGTCCTTGTAGCCGTAATTGCCATACTCCATCACATAATTGATACGACAACCTTGGTTGCCGTCATCATCGTTGTCCGACTGCCATATCGTGCCGAAGGAATCGACGCAAATCTCCCAATTATTTCGAAAGTTCCAGGCGAGTGTCTCGAATTCGCTGCCGTCGAGGTTGCACCGAAAGGCCATGCCCTCCTGGTAGGGATTGCGCGAATCGTTGACTTCGTGTCCCATCTTGTCGATGATCGGCACGCCCTTTTGATCCTTGATCTGCTTTCCCGCGTTGCCGAAGTTGAAGTAGAGCTTGCCATCGGGACCAAAGTGGAAAGCATGAATGCCGTGATCGTGCTGGACGCCGCCGATACCGGTGAACAGCAATTCCTTGCGATCCGCCTTGAGGTCTCCGTCGTCGTCGATGAGGAAGAAGACGCTGTCCAACGCCGAGACGATCGCTTTGGTGCCTTTACCGCGGCGAGCTGGCATGACCATAACTCCGTGGGCCGAGTCGACGTCGTGCCCCTGGTAGAACACGGTTTTCTTGTCCGCCTTGGCGTCGCGGTCAGAATCCTCCAAAACGATGATTCGGTCGCCCTCCTGGTGATCTTCCATCACATCGGCGTTCCTGAAAGCACGATAGTTAATTGCTTCGCAGACCCAGACTCGACCCATGTCATCGACATCGATCGAGGCGGGATTGGTCATCATCGGCTCGGACGCGAACAGGTTGGCCGCCAATTTGGGATGAATGTCGAGCTCTACGACGGCCATTGCAGGATCATCGCGTTCAACCGTCGGTGCGCTTACGGCTTTCGAACTCGCGCGCGATGGGTCGATGGCCAGCGAGTTGTTCTCGCGTTGATCGTCAGCGCGCGTCTGAAGTGCAAGTGCGGCGAGAAACGCCAATGAAGTGAGATGCTTCACCTTTCGGACTCATTGTAAAGGCACCACGAATCCAGTCGGGGGCAGTCGGGGCGAATATGTGGGTTCCGAAACGCGGTGCCCATCGGCTACTCGATTGCAAAGACCGGCATCAGAACATCTCGCTACTGACAATGCGTGACTTGACGTCGCTTTCGCCGCAGAGCTCTCGATGCATGGAAAAAGCGTAGCACATCTCATGACTCGTCGCCATCAAGACGCCAAACTGATTTGCCCGCGAGTTTGAGAAAACGGCGTGTGCCTGTCAAATCAGCCACAGCGGCAGCGTCGAAGTGTCGAGACGCTGAATATCGTTCGTTTGCCGGCGCGTTTCGGCGGCTGGATCGACCTCTGAGTGCCAGACCAAGCGCGGAGATGAGTTTATGGAGCGCTACGGATGTGCCATTAAAGGTATGGGTTCCTGAGAATAGCTGCCCGTGTCAAATTGGTCCGGGCCTGTTGAAAAAGTCCAATTTACAGGCTGACGATTCGCGTCATTCCCGGGTTTCATAAAGCTAGCGGCCGGCGAAAACTGTGTTTTTCAACAGGCCCGTCCAATTTTGGCACGTGTCGCGCGTACGCTACAATGCTACGCCATTGGGCACATAGTCTAAACTGGCTATGCGGAAATGAAATGAAAAGAACATACGCACTGGGCGCTCTTGTTTCTGTACTTGCTTGGCTCTTGTCGCCTCCGTCGGCAGCGGCTCCATCGAATGAAAACTCTCCCGCGACGTCGCCACCCAATATTGTTCTGATCATTTCAGATGATCAAGCATGGACCGATTTCTCGTTTATGGGTCATCCGCATATCCAAACTCCCAATCTCGACCGCCTTGCGAACGAGAGTCTGACATTCACCCGCGGTTACGTTCCGTCGAGTTTGTGCTGTCCGAGCCTGGCCTCGATCATTACCGGCCTCTACCCGCATCAACATAAGATTACGAGTAACGATCCAGCCGCTCCTAAGGAAATGAAACCAGCTGACTTTCGACAATCGGCCGCATTTCGCGACGGCCGCGAAATCATGAACCGCCACCTGGAAGCTGCGCCTACGTTGCCGCGCCTATTGTCACAAGCCGGTTATGTCAGCCTGCAGACCGGCAAATGGTGGCAGGGGGATTACAGCCGTGGCGGATTTACCCAGGGAATGACTAAAGGAGAACGCCACGGCGACGTGGGACTCGACATCGGCCGAAAAACAATGCAGCCGGTCTACGACTTTATCGCCGCGGCGCAGCGCGACAGAAAACCGTTTTTTGTCTGGTACGCGCCGATGATGCCGCACGACCCCCACAATCCACCGCAACGGATATTGGATAAGTACGCGCGTGTGGCCCCATCGCTGCAAGTGGCTAAGTACTGGGGGATGGTTGAGTGGTTCGATGAAACGGTGGGAGACTTACTCAAGCACCTCGATGAACAGAAATTGACCGACAACACGATCGTCATGTTTGTCGCGGATAATGGCTGGATCACTGATCCCAAAACCGGCAGCTACGCGCCGAAATCAAAGCAGTCGCAGTACGATGGCGGCCTCCGCACTCCCATCATGATCCGTTGGACTGGCCACGTGAAACCAGAGCGCTCGCAAGCTCTGACATCGTCGCTCGACATCGCACCCACGTTGCTTGCGGCGGCGCAGCTTCGCCCCACCCCACAGATGTCCGGAGTGGACTTACTTGATCGGGTGGCGACTGCTGCCCGGAAGACGATCTTCGGAGAGTGCTTCACTCACGCTTCCATAGAACCCAACAATCCGGCCGCCAGCTTGCGCTGGCGATGGATGATCGACGGTAATTGGAAGCTGATTGTACCGGATTCACAAAATCGACCAAAAGACAAAGTCGAACTTTATGACCTGGCCGTCGATCCGCACGAAGAGCAAAACCTCGCCGCGAGCCGCAGCGAGGTTGTCAAAAAAATGGGCGACGCCCTGAATGCATGGTGGGTCGGTCGTCCCGACAAGCCTCTATCGCCCTGACTGCGCCGGCCGAAGCACAACGCGGCGCAGGTCCATCACGGCAGCTCCCGGCTTCGTTCGCGGCTTCACAGCAAGCGAGTGCTTTCCTTTCGCGAGTTTCACCTCGCCGATCGTCCGTAGGATCATATTCTGAAAGTGCCCGGTATCCTGGACGGTGAACGTTAGAGTCGCGATCGTCGATCTCTACGGCTACTTCCGCACCGCCGCTACCTGTGCCACATCCCTGCTGAACTTCGACTTCATACACGCCGGCTGTTTTGACCTCGAAATCCCAGTCGGCCCAATCCTCGGCGTTCGTCCAATAGCCAAGCACGTTCTTGTTGGGCTGAGGCTCGTAGCGCAGCGTGTGGCCGTGAACGTGAGCGTCTTGCGCGTGCAAGCGGATGTCGCCAGTTCGCGGGTGTGACCGACGGCTTGCGCCCTTTGACTGCGGCGTCCATTTCTTCCCGCCACGCCTTCCATTGCGGCTCCGTGGCGGCGGCGGTGGAAGCGGCCGTCAGCTGCGACGGATCTTGATCGATGTACAACCGCCGATTCAGTGCCGCGTCGAAATCGGGATTCGGCATCGGCATCCGCGCCCCGACCTGGGCGCGCCATGCGTGTAATTTGTCGCGAAGTTCGGCGGTCCGTGCAGGTTCAGACGCGGCAACATTCTTTCTTTCGCCGAGGTCGTGCGCCAGGTTGAACAGCTCAACGCTGCCGTCCTCGAAGTTCTCGACTAGCTTCCAGTCCCCTTCGCGAATCGCTCCGGCGGGGCGGCCGCCTTGATTCGTATAGTTCGGAAAGTGCCAGTACAGCGTGCGCGGCGGCAGCGACTCGCCGCGGAGCAGTTTCACGATGCTCAATGCCATCGACAGGGCCGACCGTATTCGCCGCGTCGACGCCGGCCGCTTCAAGCAGCGTCGGGAACAGATCCGTGAGCACGACGGGTGTTTCGCACGTGCTGCCGGCCGCGACCACACCGGGCCAGCGGACAAGCAGCGGTTCCCGCAGACCACCTTCGTAGAGGTATCCTTTGCCGGCGCGGAACGGCGTGTTATGTGTCGCGGGAGTGCCGGGGAATTCAAGTACGTGCAGTCCGCCGTTGTCGCTCGTGAACACGAAGATCGTACGCTTGGCCAGGCCGAGCGATTCGACCTTCGCCATCAGCCGCCCCACGGCGTCGTCGAGTGTTTCGATCATCGCGGCGTACACGGGGTTGAAAGCGTCGCGATGCTTCTCGATCAGTTCCGGGGCGGCGGCCAGCGGAATGTGTGGATTGTTATGCGGCACATAACAGAAGAACGGCCGGTCGCGATGGTCTTCGATGAATTTCTCCGCCGCGGCGGTGATCGCGAATTCTCCTTTGCCGCCGCTCTCCAGCGTCGGCCGTTCGTTGGCCGGCGGCACGAACGCAACGTCAAAGCCTTGCTCTTTCGGCCCGAAACCTGGTCCGCCGAGATGCCACTTGCCGAACAGCCCGGTGGCGTAGCCGGCATTCTTCAACAACTCGGCGATTGTCACTTCCTCTAACGGCAATTGACCTTCGATCCGCGGCTGCAGGAGCCGCTGCGACGGCGCATCCGGACGGCCGGAAGGTAATTCGTCAAGTTGAGCCGCGCCGGACACTTGCCGGTCATGATCGCCGCCCGCGACGGCGAGCAAATCGGCTGCGCCGTGTACGCACACGTGAATCGCATCCCTTGCGACGCCAGTCGGTCCAGATTGGGCGTTTGGTGGTCGTTCCGTCCGTAGCAGCCGAGGTCATTGATCCCGAGATCGTCGGCCACGATTAAGACGATGTTGGGCTTGGATGCGGACCTTACTGTTTCGGCGGCTTGCAGAACTGCCAGTGAAACAGAGTAGAGAACGGCGGACGCTAAAGCAGCAGTGATGAATCGATTCATGGCGGCCAGTACATGCTGTGGCTTTTCCCGTATTCAGCTTAGAGCCGAATAGCCAAGATCTTAGCACTCGGGGACATCAAACGCTTGAATTCCACGATACGCTTCCAATCGTTCGATAATTATCTCGCGCACGGCGCATCATCTCAAAATACGGTGGGTTGTTGACCAGTCTCACTCGTTGATGAGTTGCTGGGATTTTTTCCGTTCCGGTCTCGCCGCAGGTACTTACCAGCGGTCGCCAGAATCAGTAGCACCAAATCTGTCGGCTCGGGAAAGGAGGCCGACAGCGGTTCGGCGTAGGGGCAACGAAGCACTGCCGGGGCCGAGCGAGGCTCCGAAGTGCGTACGCCATGCGTCGTAGCCGGATTGCGTACCGTCGGCAAAGACCTCTGTTTGAACAACGGCCTCAATAACCTTTGGCGGGTCTATTCTCGCCGACACGTGCAAAGTATACCAAATACCAAATGGCCGAAATCAAGCGGCTACTGCGAGCTATCTGGGTTGGGCTACCAGTTCATTTCCGATTAAGAATCGTTGTTATGGCCACAATAGCTCGACCGAGTCTTTTGTCGAGTCTTCAAACCTCTTTCGGCAGATTTTGGGCTACGTTTTCCTTCGTGGGACTTGCCGTCGCGACGCTTTTCTTCGCCGTGTCGCTCACTCCTTCACTATTGCCGCGACACTTCGTGGTCCAAGGTCTGTTAACCGGGATAGCGCTGGCCGTCGGTTACGGTGTTGGCGTGTTTTGTGTTTGGCTCTGGCAATACCTTGAACTGCCGAAGCCAAAAGGGAATATCGAACGCATCGGCAAGAGGCTTAGCGCCGTCGTGGTCGCCGTGATTGCGGCCAGCTTTTTGTGGCGCGCTACCGTATGGCAGAACTCACTTCGTCAATTAATGGAAATGGAACCCGTCGAAACTTCCTACCCCTGGCTTATTGCCCTGATCGCATGTCTTACGGCAGCGTTGCTCATTCTGACCTTACGAGGACTGCGAAATTGTTGGAAGTTTGTTAATCGCCAGGTCAACCAAGTTGTTCCGCGTCGTGTTTCCTATGTATTGAGCACACTGATCATCGGCGTGATCTTGCTGCTTATGATCAACCACGTGTTTGCCAGAATTGCTTTGAACATCGCAGACGCCGTTTTTCTGCAAATCGACGAGTTTATCGATGAGAATATCGATCAACCTATCGACGAACTTGCTTCCGGTAGCGCTCAGTCTCTTGTTGATTGGGATTCCATTGGTCTTCAAGGAAAGAACTTTATCGTAGGCGGTCCGACTAAGGACCAAATAAGCCAATTCTGGGGCAAGGATACTCAGCGGCCGTTGCGCGTCTACGTGGGGCTGCGATCAATCGACACAATCGAAGAGCGAGCCAAGCTACGCGCTACATGAATTAATACGAGTAGGTGGATTCAAGCGGCGTGTGCTTGTAGTCGCTACACCAACGGGTACCGGCTGGCTCGATCCCGGAGCTGTGGATACGCTCGAATACTTACACGCCGGCAATTCGGCAATTGTCAGCGTTCAGTATTCTTATCTGCCGAGCTGGATCACAATCTTGGTCGACCCAAATCGTTCGCGAGATACGGCTCGTGCGCTGTTTGATGAGGTGTACGGCTATTGGACGAAGCTTCCCAAGGACGACAGGCCGAGACTATATCTGCATGGACTGAGCCTTGGGGCTCTTGGTTCGGAGTCCAGTGCGGACCTCTTTACTGTCTTTGAAGACCCGATTCAGGGTGGGGTTTGGAGCGGCCCGCCTTTTCCAAGCCGCGTCTGGTCTCGATTTACGCGAGCCAGAAACCCGGACTCTCCGTTTTGGCTGCCCAAATTTAGGGACGGCTCGATGCTCCGCTTCATGGGACGCGAGAGCCAATTGGTACAATCTGGCAGTCGATGGGGACCGATGCGCTTCATGTACATCCAACATGCGAGTGACCCCATGAGTTTTTTTCGCCTGAGCTACTATATCGCCGACCGGATTGGCTTGATGGTGAGCGCGGTCCCGACGTGTCGCCGTATTTGCGGTGGTACCCGATCGTCACATTCCTGCAAACCGCCTTTGACCTGCCTATGTCCACCAGCGTCCCCGTCGGATATGGACACAATTTCGATGCTCGCAGCTATATTGACGCCTGGATTAACGTTACAACGCCAGAGGCTTGGGGCCTTGGCGATACCGAGCGATTAAAGCTGCTGTTAGCAAAGTAACCGGAATCAAAGCTGGCTGCTTCGGTTGCTCCCTCCGCACGAGAACGAACGATGCGTTGCTGGACGTGGCTCGGGGCGAGCTTTTGGACGCCCAGCGAAACCGTCTCTAAGTGGGTCGATTAATGGCACTAGTCAGTAACCCATGGACGTACGATATAACTGTCGGAGACGAGCCGCGGGATCAGGCACAAGGCCGTTCGAACTGCCTGTATCTGCCCCGCTACTGTTCCCGGCTGAGAGCGCTGACTAGACTATGGCGCTGCCGGTGAGTATCTCCAGCATTAGGAGATCAACCCACGGGCGACAAAGAAGATCTGGCAAATACTTCAGACGAAATCATTTCGAGCGATGATTTGCCGGATAACCCCTACGACAGTGCAGATTCTGAAATCGCCAAGCCCGAAGTATCCGAGAGTGATGAAATTTCCGCTGCGGAGGATTCAATGAGTACCGACGACGATTCATCGGCGATTGACAATGGTGTCACTCAGGCCGAAGTTTACGACAACCTGAAACGCATCGGCGAACTTGAGGACGAAAAGAGGAGGATTCAGGAAGAGATATGGAATCGCACCGAGCAATTGCGTGCGGTGGTCGAAGCATATTGACCGTGGCAGCATCCTGTACAAGATACTTGAATCGGCATTGTCAGACTTTACTCCAAAGGGTGTGACCTCAAGCGGTAGAAAAAAGGCGTCCTCGAAGGGTGCACCAAAAGTGTCTACGAAGGTATTGAAAAAGAAGTCTCGCCGGAAGTAGCTGTGGTCGATCAGGCAGTCTAATCTGCTTATACGCATGGCGTCTTACTCTCCCGACGGTCGCATCGACCGAGGGCACGAAAAAGTATTGGAACACATGCGAGAAATCGTTCCATTGTCAGAGCACTTCTTCAATTCAAACGACTACCGAGTGTCAAGCCCGGCGCGGAAATGAGTTTCTGGAGCGCCGGAAGTGTGCCGACAAACGGTATCACTTTCTAAGATCTGCTGACAGTGCCACAACCGGTCTTTAAACGCACATGGGTGTAGAATACGTTACTCTTAAGAGATAACGTCTCAGCATGATCGACCTGCATAGCCATTTGCTGCCCGGCATCGACGACGGTTGTCGCACCCTCGAAGAATCAATTAGCTGCGCTCGCCGATTGTTGGATCATGGATTCTCAGGCACCGTCTGCACACCTCACGTCTGGTCGGCTGTGTTCCCCGATAACACTCCCGAGCGGATCGTCGAGTGGGTGACGCTGCTTCAGGGGCAGTTGGATGCAGCCGGCTTGAACTATCAGCTTTGGACAGGCGGTGAAGTGCGGATCGCCGACGATACGATTTCCTGGCTGGAGAAGCATGGAGTGCCGACGATCGGCTCCAGCCGCCATGTACTGGTCGACTATTGGGGCAATCATTGGCCGGCATATGCTGATCAGGTCATCGAGCATCTGCTTGAAACAGGCTACCAGCCAGTTCTCGCCCATCCCGAACGGATGGATTTCGGCGAGGCGGATTGGGACGCTGTACTTGTGAGGCTTCAGCAGCGCGGCGTGTATCTGCAGGGAAATCTTAAGTGCTTGGCGGGGCACGAAGGGTCGAAGGTTGGTCAGCGGGCTTTGCGTTTACTGAAGGAGGATCGTTACCATCTAGTTGCCACTGATATGCATGGTGCGCCGGATCTCAGCGACCGTCTCGCAGGTTTAAGCGTCGTCGAGCAACACGTTGGTAGTGACATACTTCGGGAATTGTTGGAGGCTGCTCCGCGGGAAATTGTGGCGCCCGCGGGATGACAGGAAAGTCCGCAGGTTCACCATTCAAAATACTGAAAAACTCAGGCGGATCGACGAGTGTCCGACAAAACGCTGGGCTGAGTTGTTGGCGTGTTTAGGGCTGCACCATTAAACGGCTGAGATGTTGAGACCGGTCGTTCGGTTCAAAACGGGTGGTAAATTGACACGTCTCACGTAGAAAACAAGTTGTCGAGGCACGAGTCGATCGCAATGCAAGACCCGCCAATTTAGTCAAACATCGGTCTTTCATTGCATTGCACGCTCCTTGGCGTATATGCTACTCAGGGTAGCCAGGAGGCCGCCGACTATTGGCGATTTCGCTATTTCGCTTATGCCGAGGCCGGGATGCAAGTTCGACACCATCATTTCCGCACGCGCGGCTTCACCCTCGTCGAGCTGCTCGTGGTGATCGCCATCATCGGCGTGCTCGTCGCGCTCCTCTTGCCGGCCGTGCAGTCCGCCCGTGAGTCGGCTCGCCGCGCCAGTTG
Source organism: uncultured Alphaproteobacteria bacterium (assembly GCA_963810045.1). Taxonomy (GTDB): domain Bacteria; phylum Pseudomonadota; class Alphaproteobacteria; order Rhizobiales; family Aestuariivirgaceae; genus Aestuariivirga. The sequence continues at coordinate 138,883 of CAWELV010000012.1, forward strand.
CGCAAACAACCTGCACCAGATCGGCGTCGCCCTGCAGTCGTTTCACAGCGATCATAAAAAGCTGCCGCCGTCGCGGTATTTCAATGGATACCCGACCTGGTTCGCCATCATTCTGCCCTATGTCGAGGAGCAGAACCTCGGGCATCTGTGGCGTCTTGACGAGCCGTTTTACGCCAATGTGAACAAGACGGCGCGAGAAACGTCGGTGCCCATCTTTGGCTGCCCGTCGCGCGGCGGCACCGACCTGGTCCGCGACAGCCAGGGAAACTCAGGAGACAACGCCACCCTCGCTGCGCGCGGCGATTACGCCGGCAACGCAGGGAGCGATAACCCCAGCGGCCCATTTCCCGCCTATTGGCGGCCCGCCGCCAACGGCGTCCTGATCACCGCCCGGATGTTCGACATTCCAAGCTATCCCGATCGCCGCTGGCAATCGGAGATCAGCTTCGAGCGGATCACCGACGGCCTGAGCAAAACGCTGCTCGTCGGCGAGAAGCACATTCCGTTCGGAAATCTGGACGCCCAAGGCTCGCTCTACAACGGCGACAACCAGAACAACTGTGCCCGCGTCGCCGGCCGCTACGCGCCGCTGGCCAACACTCCGGCCGACCGCACCAACTGCCGCACGCTCAACAATTGCGAGAACTGCGTCTGCGACAACTTCGGCAGTTGGCACGCCGACATTTGTCAATTCCTGTTCTGCGACGGCCACGTTTCGCCGCTGGCCGTGAACATCGACGCCACGACGCTCGATCACCTCGCCACCCGCGCCGACGGCGAATCCATTATCGGCGACTTTTAACTTTTTAGTTCCACTCGCCTTCTCAGAGTGTGTCAGAAAGGCATGGTTATCCGAAGCGTTCCGGAAAAGGCACGAGTTGCCGGAATAACGACGAAGCTGGCGGGTCAACTGCAGCGACTTGTTAGGTCTGCGAACGGCTGCGTTTAGTCGTCAACGGTGAGTTCTACGATTTTGAGCGACTCCGACGCGAGCTCCAACGGCGGGGCCACGTTTTTCGGACCGGTTGAAGTCTCACCCATCCCTTCACCTTCTCCGGTTGCGTCGACTCTGACGCGCAGCGAATCCGCATCGATCATGACGATTCGTCCGTTAAGCCCTGATGAAATTTGCGCACGCCCTCGACAAATTGTTCCGATTCGCGTTGTAGCTGTTGGGCGATAATGCTAGCTTCGCCTCCAGGTCTCAACTTTCGCACGCGCTTGTGCGATTAACTGCGTCCTTCTCGCGAGGCGAAACATGCGTTCGAACGACCGCCGAAAATATCCATTCCGCGCACGACGACCTCATGCGCACCGGCAAATAACGCGATTTCGCGCATCCCGTCCGGCCTTCTTCGAACGGCTCGAAACCCGCGACATGTTGACGACACTCGCGCTGCAAGTGCTTGATCCGTTTATTGGTGAGGACTTCGGCGAGTGGGCGACCGCAGGCCTCGTCACTCGGGATGGCGACATCAGCGAACCACTCATCGTCTACCTCACAAGCAGCGACGAAACCGAAGCGACCGTGCCAGCCACTGTCGAAATACCCGCCTTCGAATCAACGGTCATGTTTCCGATCGACGCAGTCGACGACACGCTGCTCGATGGATTCCAACTGGTGACCCTTGCGGCCGCGGCCGAGGGCGCGGAACTCGTCACGGCCGAACTTCCGGTGTTCGACGTTGAAACGATTTCCGTTGACTTCAATCAACTCACCGCCAGCCCCGGCGACACTCTCACGGCCACCATCTCCGTTTCCACGACCGATCGCGTCGAACCGTTCACGTTTCTGTTCGACTCCGCACGCCCCGACGAAATCGCCTCGTTCGAAGTCACTTTCGACCCCACTGAGAATTCGAAGGTCTTCGAGTTGCCGGTCACCGCCGACGCATATGCGGAGGGCGTGCACTCGGTTTCGATCCAAGTCGGTCTCGGTATCGACGGCTACATCACTGACCAGGCGATTTTGACTCTCACCGACACGGGCGTCACGACGCTGAACCCCATCGCCGACGGCCGGGCGCGAGATGCCGACCAGGACGGCAGTGTCTTCGAAGACGTCGCCACTCATTTTCACGAAATCGGCGCTCAGCCGGCCGCCGCGAACGGCAGTTTCGGCGAGTCGCGAGGCATCCTCGAATTCGACACGTCCTCCATCCCGGCCGGCGCCATCGTCCAGTCGGCCGTGCTCACGCTCGATGTCACGGGCGCCGCGTACTCAGCCGGGCAACGATCTTCTGCTGGACGTATTTGCCTATGCCGGAAACGGAATCGTCGAATCGGCAGACGCCAACCAAATCGCAGACATCGTCGGCCAGCTCACCGTGCCTACCGATGAGGGCTGGCCCTTGGGAAGCTACCCGATTTCGCTCGACGTCGCGAAAATCCAGTCGCTCGTCGATAGCGGAAGCCAGCTTGGTTTCGTTGCGAAGATGCAGCTCTCCACGATGGTATTCGCCAGCAAGGAGTACTTCCGCCAGTCCTCTCGACCAGCACTCCACCTTGTCCTTGCGCACCCACCAACCCTGACCGCAAACTCGCTCACGGTAAGCGAGGGCGAAACGATCACCCTCACCGCAGCCAATTTTGCCGCCACCGACGCCGACTCAGCCGACGACGAGCTCACCTTTACGGTGTCCAACGTCACTGGCGGACAGTTTCTGGTAGCGGGGAACGCGGCGACGAGTTTTACGCAGACTCAAGTTGCTGCTGGCCAGATTGCGTTCGCTCACGACGGCAACGAAGCGGCTCCTGCCTTCGACGTCGCTGTGAGCGATGGCACCTACACCGATGGCCCGTACGCCGCCTCAATCAGCTTTATGAACGCCAACGACAACGCGCCGATGATTGTCGCTGGCCAAACGTTTTCCGTTAGCGAGCACGCCCTGAGCGGCTCCGCCGTCGGAACCGTCGCGTTCAGTGACGCCGATCTGCCGGGCGACAGTTTCGCCATCAGCATCGTTGCCGGAAACACGGGAGGCGTTTTCGGAATCGACAACTCCGGGAATCTGACCGTTGTCGACAACGCGAGTCTCGACTACGAATCGGCGACCGCCTACACGCTCACCATCCGTGTGTTTGATGGGGTCAATATCACCGACCAAGACGTAACCATCAATGTGCTCGATGTCGCGGAAACCAAGTTCTACGTGGCCGATGACGGCTCGGCCAATCGCACCTACGAGTACACCGCCACGGGCACAGCGATCGAGAACTACGCGCTAAACAGCGTTAACACGGCTCCCGCGGCGCCGCCAGCACCGCCGCGGGCGACCGCTTGTGGGTCGTCGACGCCAACCGCAAGGTTTACGTTTACGACACAAGCGGCGGACTTTTGGGCTCGTGGACCGCCGGCTCGATGTCGACCAGTGCCACGCCCGAAGGCATCGCCACCAACGGAACCGACATCTGGATCGTCGACGCCAAGAGCGACAAGGTCTTCAAGTACGCAGGCGCCGCCAGCCGCCTTTCAGGCAGCCAGAATGCCGCCAGCAGCTTCAACCTCAATGGCGGCAACTCCTCAGCGAAAGACATCGTCACCGACGGCGCTTCGCTGTGGGTCGTCAACAGCTCTACGACCGACAAGGTGTTTAAGTACACCGTCGCGGGCAGCTTGCTTGGAAGTTGGACCATCGGCTCGGCCAACTCCAGCCCGACCGGCATCACGATCGACCCCGCCAATGTCAGCGACATTTGGATCGTCGACAATGGGACCGACACCGTCTATCGCTACGCCGGCGCGGCCACTCGCACTTCCGGTAGCCAGTTGCCGGCCTCGTCGTTTGCGCTCGCGGCCGGCAATACCAATCCGCAAGGCATCGCCGACCCACCGCCGACTGTTAGTGGACGACGGTGCGAAGTCCGCGCTGCCGCGGTTTCCAACTCGCGCGTCCATCGAGTTTTCAACCTCGACGCGCGATTCGGCCGTCGTGGTCAAGCGTACAGCGCGCGAGCAAGTCTTTGACACCTACGCTGCGGAGCGATTTGAAACGCAATCGCTATTAACTCAATCGCAGCAGCAGTTCTCAATCGCCGTCGAACAAAACGACGATCCGATTCGCTCGTCTGACGACGAACAACATCGCGAAGACAGTCGCCACGCGGTATTCGCCGCCTTTGAGTCGGTCTTGGCTAGCATGTGTCTAGCGTGCAACACATCCTAACAATCTACCGCCTTTGAAACGGCCTCGACTGACGTTTAAAGCGCGAGCTAAGCTGCCTCGGTCGCATCGCCCGAGGGTACGAGAACGATAGGATCGCATCCGAGAAATAATTGGATTGATGACGCAGTTTGAGACGTGATCACGGCAGAACTGCCTCAACAGGCTCGATGAGACGTTTGTCGACACACAATTCGTGTCCAGAAAGCGGCGCACTAGGCGGACGTCGTAGGCCAGAGCTCATTTCAAACGGTGGTTTGTTGATCAACAAAATCACCGTTTGTGCTTCGCGTCCGTCATCAGGCTGCCGCGGGCGTGCTCGACGATCGTCTGGTGAAGGCTCTGCTGCTGCTGTGAGCTGGCGATCTTCGGCGGCGGCTGAAGGTCGAAATTGCCGCAGGTATCCTCGCCGCGAACCAGCATGGCGAACGGCTTGGTTGGGCTCTCCTGCACTACTTCGGGCCTGGTATAGCGGATGGCGATGCCGATCCGCGGCGTGTCCTTGGATGTGTTCGCATTGGAGCCGTGAATGATCCAGATGTGGTGCAGCGACATCTCTCCGGGCCGCAGGTTCAAGTCAACCGCCTGCTTCTCGTCAACTTCGACGGCGATTTCCTGGCCGCGGGACAAGGCGTTCTCGGGCAGGTAGGTTTCCCGCTGCGGGATCATCGGCTGCGTGTGCGTCCCCGGGATCACGCGCATGCAGCCGTTGCTGGAAACGCTCGGCGACAGCGCCACCCAGGCGGTGACCACCGTCGGCGGATTCAGCTTCCAATAGGTTCCGTCCTGATGCCAGCTGACGAACGATTTCTCGCCGGGCATCTTGGTGAACCAGTTGCTGTTCCAGGCGAGCAGGTTCGGCCCAAGCAGTCCTTCGACCGCGTCCAGCACGCGCGGGTGGGTCACGATCTCGTAGACCCAGGGGAGCACGAAATGTGTTTCGGAGAGGACCTTATACTTCTGATTCGGCGGCAGCGCGTCCAGTCGCGCCTTGTTGGCCGCGCTGTACTCCATGTAGCTGGTGAGATGCCGCTCGACTTCCCGATCATCCAGCACGCGGATCGGGCACAAATATCCATCACGCTCAAATTGCCGGCGCTGCTGCTCGCTAAGTTGCACGGGTGAGTGGGTGCCTGCATTCATCGCTCGACCTCTTCAGATCTCTAAGTGTTCGTCGCCCCTTCGGACAAAGATTATACACGCCTAGGGGCGCTACAGACGACTGCCGCTGAAAACCAAACTGACCGACTAGCGACATTGGGGCCGGCGGATGATGTCACAATGGTCGTTTGTTGACCAATGTCACACGTTGATGAGTATCTGGCACTTTGCACAACCGAATTCGTCGCAGGGAGACATAACTGCGTTACTTATGAATATTTGAATCGGAGGCGGCGTCACTCGGCGGCGAGTCCTCATGCGATTCGTCGAGGATTCGCCGATAGATGGCCCGCGCGTGATCATATGCGGCCTTGGCAGCGTCCAGCTCGGCGTTTCGGATCAATGGCGACTTCGACGCCCAGCAGCGGTCAACTGCGTCGAGGCACCACTGTGCGCTCCGCTTGCTCGCGCGAATCGGCGCGCCGTCAACCTCGACAAAGATGGGATTGGTGTGGGCGGCCGGGAAAACGCGAATCGCAATCCAGCTCGACCGCTCCGGCGTGTACTCAAATTCCACGTCTTCGATGCGACCGTCGGCCTCGATCAGCTTTTTGTCGACGGCGTAGCCATTGACGATCAACTCGACGGGCACTTGCCGCGTGCCTTTCACGCGGGCCCGCTCGATGTGCCAGTACGGCTGTTCGCCCCAATCTTCGCCCAGATCGCGCGTCACCATGCGACTCTGCGTCGACTGCTCCGACAAGAAGCCCAGCCGCCTTGCATTTGATTTTGAGCTTTTCGCCCGCGCTTGACGGCCAAGAAGCTCTTCCGCTCCCCGTCGCCCGGCTCTCCGACTCCCAGACCATTGATCTCGAAATCGAACAGATGCGTAAGTCCGTCGCAGCAATAGCTGCGCCCGTCGCGGATGCCTTCGACCCAGTGGTCGAAATCGAGCGGCTTGTCCGGGTCCATCTTCACGTAACCGCGCCCCAGTCCGACTCGCTCGCCGTAGATGCACGGGAAATCGGTCTCGCCGCTGATGCGCGTCGTGAATCCGCAATTCAGCGTGTGATACCAGATGTTCAGTTCCCAGACGAACGGCGTGTCGACGGCCGAGATGAAATCGCAGGCGTCGTGGGTCACGTCGACGATGTACTCGTTCGCGCCGATGCCGTCGAACGCCGGCATCTCGTACGTCGGCAGGCTCTTGCCCGGCACCTCGCAGGCCCAAGCCGCTGTGCGCGTAGCCGACCACGCCGCCTTGCTCCTTGCCCCACTTGAGAACCGGCAGGTTCCAGCTTGGCCATTCTTCAATCCGCTTCGTTCCCGGATAGTCGTCTTCCGTGAGTCGCAACAGGACCACGTGGCCGGCGTGCGAGCTGGGAAACCCGGAAACTTCGACGTCGTAACGCATGAGATTGCGCGGCGTCGACAGCGGATGCACTTTCCCGTCAAAATTCTGCTTCTGGTGATACCAGCACGGCCCCCAGGTGAGCACGCAGCCGACGTTAAGATCCTCGCCGAGGATGTGCCGCATCATGTCGGCCGGCTGAACGCCTTGCGTGGGCGACGAATAATGGGCACAACCGGCCGCGTGCACGTGATGGTCGCCCGAGAACCAGCCGGCTTCTGCCAGGTTGATCCACCGCTTCATCCGGAAGCGTTCCGTGTGCGGCCCGTTGCCGGGAACGTCGATGTCCCGCTCCGACACACGATATTCCGGCCCGCGCGTGTACGTGACGTGGTACTTGCCGGCGGGAAGCAGCATCGACTTCGCCATGCTGGCGGTACACCTGATCGTGAAAGAAGAAATCCGGCGCCAGCCGCCGCGATCGGGCCGGATAAACCCGGCCGCGCGCGTCGCGGAAAGTGAACTGCCCGGTCGTCGGCGTGCCATCGTCGTCGAGCACTTCCAATTTGACGGCGACGCACGGCTTGCAGTCGAACAGCAGGTTCACTTCGCTGCGGAACCCCAAGTCCTGCGTGCCCTGGCCCACGTCGAACGCCAGCTTCGCCTCCCGCTCGCCGCGGTCGCGGCTGAACAATTCGACGATGCGATACTCGAGCGGCCAGGCCCGAAAGCCGCTCGTTCAGTGGCGGCTTGTCGTACATGCCGACGTCCAGCCAACGCTGCACGACGTCGCCCTGCGTGATCGTTTGCGGCGGCTCGGCTTCGCTTGATCCACGTGTCATGCATCGGCGCGGCATTCGGGCTGGTGCAACGCAACGGCGCCGTCACGCCGGCTTGATTGTGGACCTTGACGAGAAACATGCGCCAGCCTTGCTCCATCAGTTCCTGCGGCGCCGGCGCCATCCTGCACTTTCACGCGGCTTTCGGGATTGATCGTGACGCCCACCAAACACAAGGGATCCAGAATCCGCTGGATCGTCTCAACAGCGGCGGCCTCATCGTCGCTCGCGAGCGCGTGCGCAAGCGCCGCTTGTTGGTCCTCGGCGAGCGGCGACCCCGCCAACTCCAAGGCCTGCACGACACGTTCCGCATGTGCGGCCAGCGGCTGCAATTCCACGTCACTGACAAGCGGTAGACTTTGAGCGCACAGCCAGCTTGAAATCGCAAAGAAGAGGCAGGCTGAAGACACTCGTAGTATTTGCGAATTGATGCGCGTACTCATATTCGTGACCGCCTGAACTTAACGTGCCGTGATTCGGATGAGAGTGACACATCAAGCAAGTATAACCGAATACCTTCAATTTGACGAAGCATCCCATGACCGTAACTCGCCAGAACTGTTTCAAAGGTCCGTGCGAACGCCTTTCGGGGCGGATTCGTGCGTCCAAGAAAGTGCGTCAAAACGGTTCACCTGGTCCAAATTAAACGTGCAGATGACCCACATCGGCAAGGAATACGAAGCTGATTTCTCACCTCTGCCAACTTTTTTCGGTCGCACACGACCAAGGGCATAAAAAAGATTGGAACGCGTCCGAGCAATCGTTCCTTTGCCGGAGCGTTTTTTCAGCGGCAAAAACGGCCGAGTGTCAGTCCAGAGGAGAGACGAGTTTCGGGAACGCCAGGGAAATGCCGGTGAAGAATGGTACGCATGGCCCTCTCACGTTTTCCGTACTTCTCTGTGTCACCGCTTCCCTGAGTTCTTGACGGGCATGCCGACAGTCCGCGCCCTGAGATTATATTAGGCCCGACCGGTGGCTCAAGATCTTCGCTGCAGCGTCTCGATAACGTGGCAGCAACCTGTCTGTTCGGTTTTTCTGCAATTCGACAGGGACGACTTCAGTACTCGCTCGACATCGCGCAAATCTTTCATACGCTTTTCGATGTCCGATAGTCGCTCCTCGACGAGCGACTGCACTTCACAGCATGACAATGCCTTGCCATCCTGACTGCCGAGGAGCACGA
>CAWELV010000013.1:0-322093 GCA_963810045.1 uncultured Alphaproteobacteria bacterium
CGTAGTGATGAGGGCAATGCCGATGGTGTTTCGCGCGCCGAAAATCAGCCGCGAGAGCGTATCGCGTCCGATCTGGTCCGTTCCCAGCCAATTTTCCGGGCTTGAAAGCTGATAGGCCTTGCCGACGACTTCGGATTCCCCATAGGGGGCAAGCAGGGGAGCGAAAATCGCGCATATTGCATAGAGCAGAATGACGATCATGCCGAACCAGGCGGTCAATGGCGCGGTTTTGAGGTCACGCCTGATACTCTCGATGACGGAACGGCGGGCCTTGATGATGCGGACGGGCGTTGTGGCTGTATTCATTTTGGATGCAACAATCTTGGATTGGTTACAATTGAGACGATGTCGGCCAACAGGTTGAGCAGGATGTAGGTTGCGGCGAATATCAGGGCGCAGGCCTGGACCACCGGCATGTCGCGGCTGGACACGGCATCAACCATAAGCTGGCCAATGCCGGGGTAGACGAACACCACCTCAACCACCACCACGCCCACCACGAGATAGGCGAGGTTGAAGGCAATAACGGTGGCAATGGGCGCCCAGGCATTGGGAAGCGCGTGATGCCTGATGACATCGGATTTTGAAACGCCCTTGAGCTGGGCCATTTCAATGTAGGGGCTTGCCAGCAGGTTGATGATCGCGGCTCTGGTCATGCGCATCATGTGGGCGATGATCACCAGCGTCATGGTAATGGCCGGCAGCGCCGCGCGGTAGACATGCTCAAAAAACGGCGTTCCGATGCTGACCGTCGAGTTGGGATAAAACAACCTCAGCTTCACGGCGAAAACGTAGACCAGGATGTAGGCGATGAAAAATTCCGGCATGGCAATCGTCGTCAAGGTGACGGAATTGACGATGCGGTCAAACCAGGAATTGCGGTAAAGCGCCGCCATTGCCCCCAGCAGGAGGGAAAGCGGAACAGCGATAATGGCCGCCATGGCCGCCAGAAAGAAGGTGTTGTAAAGGCGCGGCGCAATCGTGGCTGACACATCGCGCTTCATGCTGCCGCTCAGGCCGGAATAGGAAGAGCCGAAATCGCCTTGCACCGCTTTGCCGATCCATTCGAAATAGCGGACGGTGGCGGGACGGTCGAGGCCGAGGTCGCGCTTGAAGGCCGCCACGGTTTCCGGCGTGGCGCTCTGGCCCAGGACATTTTCGGCGTAGCCGCCCGGCAACATCTCAAGCGACGAAAAAATGATTACCGAAACGGCAAGCAGCGTCACTATGCCTAAGCCCAAACGCTGCAGAACAGTTCTCAGAACTGGATGCATTCATCCCCCTTTTTGGGCTTCTTTGTTGGCCCGTTTTTTTAATCCTAGCAGAACGGTAAAACACCGCCACAAAAAAACCATATGGCGCCATGCGACTCATTGCGACAGTTGAGCGACGAAAACAAAAGGCCCCGCCGGATTTTCCGGCGAGGCCCCGTGATCAATATGGTCGCCCGTGGATTATGCCATCCACCAACGTTCAACCATGTAGCCGCCATCGCTGTCCTGGTCGGAGTTCAATTCGCCGTGGGCCACAGCGGTGTTCAAGGCGCCGACGAAGTTGTAGAACATCAGCACGACCTGGCCGCCGTCGTCATGAACAATCTGCTGGCATTCGGCATACATGGCCGCACGCTTTGCTTCGTCGAGCTCGCTGCGGGCCTGAACCAGAAGTTCATTGAAGCGCGGGCTCTTGAAATGCGTGTCATTCCATGGCGCATCGGCAGCAAGCGAGATGGACAGCATCGTGTCCACCGTGGGACGGCCGCCCCAATAGCACATGCTCCATGGCTTCTTGAGCCAGACGTTGGACCAGTAGCCATCATCCGGCTCGCGGATCACGTTGATCTCAATGCCTGCCGCCTTGGCGCTTTCCTGCATCAAGAGGGCTGCATCCAGGGCGCCAGCGAATGCGGCGTTTGGCGGACACGAGAAATCGACCTTGAGGTTCTCAATGCCGGCTTCCTTCAGGATCGACTTGGCCTTTTCCGGATCGTAGGTATGCTGCGGCTGCGGATCGATGGCATATTTCATTTGCGAGCCGATAGGATTGTCATTGCCTACCTTGCCGTAGCCAAACAGCACCTTGTCCACCAGTTCCTGGCGGTTGATGGCGTATTTGAGGGCCTTGCGCACGGCGGGATTGTCGAAAGGCGCCGCATCGCAGAGCATCGGCGCCGTATAGGGCGTCGGGCCGCTCTGGTTGTAGATTTCCGTATTCGGCGCGCTCTTCAGCATGTCGATGGTCTTGAGATCGGCACGGTCGATGAAGTGCACTTCGCCGGAGAGATAGGCGTTGGTGCGGGCCGCGACATCGGAAATGGTGAGCATTTCGATGGCGTCGAACCAGGTATCCTTGAAGAAGTTCGGGATTGCGTTCGCCAACCAGCTTCACGCCGGGCTCATAGGACTTGAGGATATAGGGTCCGGCGCCAATGCCCTTTTCCCATTCGATCTTGCCATCGGTGGAGGGATAAATCGACAGGTGATAATCGGTGAAGCCGTAGGGAAGGTCGACGTTGCCGGAAGAGAGCTCAATAACCACGGTATCGGGGCCATCAGCCTTGACGCTCGTCACGCCGGGGAGATATTCCTTTGCCGGCGATTTCGAATCCGGCCCGATGTGATAGTTGATGGTGGCCACGACGTCGGATGAATCTAGAGTCTTGCCGTTATGGAAGGTAATGCCCTTGCGGAGCCTGATGACCCATTTCTTGGCGCCATCGGATGGCTCGAACGACTCGGCCACGTGCATGATCAGGTCGCCCTTTGGATCAAGCTGGGTGAGCGGCGCGCCCATAACTGATTTGCCGAACTGGAAGTTAAATCCATTGGTCCAGGTGGCCGGATCCAGCGAGTCGGTGGTCGAGCCGTGTCCGTGGCCTGACTTAAAGGTACCGCCCTTCTTGGGTTCGGCGCGGGCGGCGGTTGCAAACATGGTGTTGGCTGCCGCGGCGGTGATGCCGATGGACAGGGCATAGTTCATAAAGTCGCGGCGCGACAGCTTGCCCCGGCTTACAGCCTTGGTAACCTGCTTCAATTTCATTTCGAATTCGGTCATGTGTTTTCTCCTTGCTGACCAGATAGCTCTTTAGGCCGGAGAAGAAGGAAAGCTGGGCTTTAGCAGCCTTGCGGCGAACCCTGTGCCACACATTAACTTAGCCGTTTCCCTGTCTTCTTATTATTCAATAGGGTTTTTTGATGATCCCTTTAGAATTACTAACCTCTCACGCAAATACAAATACGTCAATGGCTTATGGGCGCACAAACAGGTGAATTGATTGAACCAAAGCTGCTTCGACCAACATACAAAAGCGACCAAAAATCCGGGGAGAGCGCCCTCACCTTTGCCACTTCACAGTTTCTTCCATCGGAATTAAGGTCCGCGCCTGGACAGACGGGGAGCTGCATGCCGTGGATCAGGAAACTGCCGTTCGCGTAAAGGAAGGGATTCTCGGCAACCTGATTGTCCGGATCGGCAAGCGCCTGTTGCCCAAATCCCTCAAGGGCTCCCTCGAGCTCACCCTGCCGTCGGGAAAGCAAGTCGTGCTGGGAACACCGGGAGAAGCATTTACGGCCGATCTGACGCTGCGCAATTTCAAAGTCATCTGGGCCAGCGTCAGGCGGGCCCAACTCGGCTTTTTCGAAAGCTACATGGCCGGTGACATTGAAAGCAAGGATCCCACAAAAATTTTCCAGTTCTATCTGAAGAACCGGGCGGCACTGGACCGGGCGGCCACCGGCATTTTTTCAGCAAGCTGGTTTGACAAGCTGTGGCACAGGGCAAGGGACAACAACGCCGAAGGGTCGAAGGAAAACATTTCCGCCCATTACGATCTTGGAAATAATTTCTACAAGCTCTGGCTTGACGAGACCATGACCTATTCGTCGGCGGTTTTTGACCGGACGGGAAACAGCCTGGAAGCCGCCCAGCGGCACAAATATGCCAAGGTCATGGAGGCCCTGGAACTGAAAAAAGGCGATCACATTCTTGAAATCGGTTCGGGCTGGGGCGGGTTTGCGGAAGAAGCCGCCAGGAAAAAAGCCACGGTCAAGGGAATAACCCTGTCGCGCGAACAGCTGGCCTATTCCGAGGAACGCATCACCAAGGCCGGGCTCGACAGCCGTGCCAGTTTTCATTTCGAAGACTACCGCGATACCAAGGGCAGCTTTAACGGAATTGCCTCTATCGAGATGATCGAGGCGGTGGGCGAACCCCATTGGCCGGTCTATTTCCGCACCCTTTATGACCGGCTGAAGCCCGGCGGCATAGCGGCGATCCAGGGCATCACAATTTCCGAAGCCAATTATGAGGCCTACCGCTCGGGCGTGGATTTTATCCAGCGCTATATTTTTCCCGGCGGCATGCTGCTCACCAAAACCATTTTGAAGGAACAGGCGGCCAAGGCTGGCCTGATCCTTGAGCGGGCTGAAACCTTTGGGCAAAGCTATGCCACCACACTGCGGCTGTGGCATGAGCGCTTTGAAACAGTGTGGCCGGAAGTCGCCAAGCTTGGGTTTGATGAAAAATTCCGGCGGCTGTGGAAACTCTATCTGGCCTATTGCGAAGCGGGCTTTGCCGAGTCCGTGGTGGATGTCGGGATCTACAAGTTGCGGAAGCCGGTTTAGCATCGCCTATTTCGTCATTCCGGCGAACGCCGGAATCCCAGTGACGTTAGAAAGATTCCGGCTTTCGCCGGAATGACGAAATGGTGGGGTGTTGCTAAATTTTCAGAAACGGCTGCAACAGGCGGCCCAGTAATGTCTTGTAATGCGACGGCGCTTCCGTTGCATAAAGACAAATGCAGGTTTCGCCCTTCTCTATGACCGGGCAATGCTCGGTATCTTCATCGAGATCGGCAATATCACCGCGTGCGAACCGGCCGACCTTGTCGGTGAAAGCACCTTGCAAAACCAGAGTGAGCTCCTCGCCGCCATGGCCGTGCTCCAACATGGTCATGCCGGAGGCAATGGAGAGCAGCTTCAAAGAGCCCTTCGCGCCTTTGGACAAAGGCAATTCGTAAACGGAAACACCCGGCGCCTTTTTCCGCCAGCGCAATTGCGCGAAGTCGCGCCCGGCGAGAAGGCGCTGGAGAGGTGCGGGCATATCACTTTTCACAACAGCCGGTTTGGCGGCGTGCATGTCATCAAGACTGGCAAGCGTCGCGGCCCGGCGCACATCCGATACGGCGGTGCTTTCCAGATCGTCCAGTATTTCGCCGCCCAGCGCTTCTGCCTTGCGAACCGCGCTGCGGCATTCAGAACACATGCTGATGTGGCAAGCCGCCGCGACGCTTAAGGCTTCGCCCAACGTTCCTGCCGCGTAGCTGAGGATGGTGGCGTCATCCAAATGGTGAATAATGGTCAATTCACCACCTCCAAAAGCTTGCGCATGCGCCTGTAGGCCAGGCGCATGCGGGACTTCACGGTGCCAAGGGGTAATTTCAATCGTTCGGCAATCATACTCTGTGGTACGTCTTCCACATAGGAAAGGATCAGTAGCTCGCGCTGTTCGGGCGGAATTTGCGCCAAGGCCTTGGCCACCTGGCTGTCCTCCTGGCTGCGGTTCAAGGCCTCGTCGCCGGGCACATCTTCGGATGGGGCATCAAAATCCTCGAGATCGGTAAAATACGCCGATGATTCCCGGCGCAGGCGGTCAATGCGCAGATTTCGGGCAATGGTAAAAACCCACGTCGAGGCAGCGCCCCTTTCGGGCACATAAAGGGCTGCCTTTGACCACACCGCGATCATGGTTTCCTGCACCAGGTCTTCGGCCAGTTCGGCGGATGCGCCTTTTCGCATCATGAAGCTTTTGACCCGCGGGGCAAAGTGATCGAAAATTATTGCGAAGGCGGCGCGGTCACGCTGACTGGCCACACGAGACAACAAAGCAGCAAAATCTTCCTGCTTGGAAGATGGGAGAGGAATATGGGTCTTCTCAGCCATTCGCAGCAACGCGGCAATCATACAGGGAGTCCGAGGGACTTAGCCATATATATACGCAAGCCAAGCGGCTGCGGATCACTGCAGCTTCCGTTCAATTTGCTCGTTCCATTCCTTGGTAAAGACTTTCTTCTTGCCTTCAAAGGCATCGATTTTCCCCCAGACCAGCCAATGGGTCTTCGTCGCGGTGAGCCGGCCATAGGTTTCGGTGCGGGCGTGCCATTTGCCGCGCTTCAATTCCTCGGTCCAATGGGTTTCCATTTTGGCCGACAGCGGGTCCTCGGCAAGAATGGAATAATTTTCACGGCCCACCGAATAAGTGATGAGTTTATGCGGTTGAATTTCGTTCGAGCCGAAGTCATCGACAATTGCCAGGCGCCATTCCCCGGTTTTGGGATCAACCGTTGTCTCGCGCTTGTGCCAAGGCTTTTTGAGCTCCTTCAGTTTGACTGGTTCGGCGGCTTCTTCGGCTTTCCACACGACGGGAGTTTCATTCTCGACCATCTTGCGCACGGGCAGATGCAGCGCGGACTTGCCGGCATAGACCGTGAGCGTCACCGGTTCCGGGGCCGGCCACATCATCGGGAAATAGCTTGTTGAAATCGAAACCCTGATCTTGTGGTCCTTGGGTACGCGCCAGGCAATATCATCCAACTTTATTTTCATCGTGTAGCGCTTGCCGGGAACAAGGGCGGTCGGCGTTTCGCGGCTGTCCCTCATGCAAAGATTTTGCAGATGATAGGTGATGCGGGACACTTCACCAGTGGGCCACACGTCATTCAAACGTACCGCTAGTGAAGCAACCGGCCTATCGACCGAAAACTCGATTTCAACCTGGGGCTGGCCCACGATATCCATATCGGTTTGGAGCGCGGGGGAATCGAAAATGATGGATTGCGCAGTCATCATTTTTCTGGTCGCCGGGAAACTCTGGGCCGAGCCAGATGATGCAGTATTCACCGCCATCACAGCCGGTTGTTTGCCGAGATGAAATTACAAGCGCCTTTTCCGTTCCCGGAACTCCTGAAATGCCTTTCTCGGTCAGAAACCATTTCTTCGTGTCCGTATTTCCGAAGCCCCAATAGGGATCGCCAATCCAGCGGCCGGGCAAATGGGCCTTGGTGGTGCCGGGCTTGTCGGCGTCTATGACATAGACGCGGTAGTCGGGTTCACGCGAAACGCCGGTTTCCTTATTCTTCAGCCACTGGTCCCACCAGCGCAGCATTTCCTGCAAGAAACCAATACGAGGTTCGGGCACGGCGAAATGCGGGTATTTATGGGACCACGGCCCGATGATGGCTTTGCGCGTGCTGCGCAGGCCTTTCATCAGGCGGGGCACGGCATTTGAGTAGGCATCGTTCCAGCCGCCGACGATCAATGCGGGAGTCTCGATGGCGCGAGAAGTTTTCGCAGACGGAGCCGTGCTTCCAATAGGCATCGCGGTGCGGATGCTGCAGCCACGGAATGAGCAGGAAGGGTTCAGCCTTCAAACGCTCCAGCCACATCTTGCGCCACTTCGTTCCAACGATTTTGGGATCGGGCGGCCGCGAGGAATAGGCCAGCATGGTGGCGGCCCAGCCCAGGTTTTCATTGAGCAGGCAACCGCCCTTGTAATGAATGTCATCCTCATAGCGGTCATCGGTTGAGCACAGGGTGACAATGGCCTTGAGCGCCGGAGGTTTCCGCGCGGCAACCTGAAGGGCGTTGAAGCCGCCCCAGGAAATTCCGAACATGCCGACTTTTCCGGTGGACCATTTCTGCCGGGCGATCCAGGCGATCACCTCCAGCGCATCGTCCTGCTCCTGCTTGGCATATTCATCGAGCATGACGCCGTCACTGTCGCCATTGCCGCGCATGTCCACGCGGATCGCGGCATAGCCATGGCCCGCGAGATAGGGATGGGTGAGCGCATCACGCACGATGGTGCCGTCGCGCTTGCGGTAGGGGATATATTCAAGCACGGCGGGCACGGGTTTCTTTTCGGCATCCACCGGGATCCACATGCGGGCCGCGAGCTTCACGCCATCGGAGAGGGGAATCCAGAAATTTTCCACTTCCTTAATTTTGTGTGGAAATTTCTTAACGGTTTTGATGGTCATGGGGTCCTCAGATGGTCAGTCGGGAAGGTTGCCCTAGCACTTCCAAGCCCGCATTTCAGAGGTTTTTTGCTGGAAATGCTTGATTTGAAGAGAGTTTGGCATGGGGCGGCAGACTACCTTTCCATTAACCGTATGCAAGCCCTGAAAATGAACGGCAGCTAAATGCCACGCTCAGGATGAGTTCAGGCGGCGTCCCGTAAACAGTCACCATCAACTGATTTCGAGGGGAAGCCCAAATGTCCAACCTGATCACAAAAATCGCCGCTGCCGCAGTATTTGCAGGCTTACTGGTCACATCCGCCCAGGCCCAATCCAAAAAGCCTTTCGAAGGAGTTGTATTGGTTGCCGCCGTTCCGATGGATGAAATCCAGCCTAAGGCCTTGCGCGAATTCGCCAAGCCGAAATTCAAGCGCGGCCAGATCGTCAAGTATTCGACAGCCATGGCGCCCGGCTCCATCGTCGTCCACAGCAAGCAGAATGTGCTGTTCTACGTTCTCGGCAACGGCAAGGCCGTCAAATACCGGGTAGCCACGGCCCGCAAGGGTTTTGAATGGTCCGGCACCAACAAGGTGAGCTTCAAGACGGAATGGCCGGATTGGCGTCCGCCAACGGAAATGCGCGCCCGTCACCCGGAACTGCCAACCTTCATGGAAGGCGGCATCAAGAACCCCCTCGGCGCCCGCGCCATCTATCTCGGCTCGTCGATCTACCGCATTCATGGCACCAATGAGCCTTCGTCTATCGGCAAGTCGGCTTCTTCGGGCTGCATCCGCATGCTGAACGAAGATGTGTCGGAGCTCTATCAGTTCGTAAAGCACGGTGCCACGGTTACTGTTCTCTGATTTATCCTCCCAACGACCCCTGCAAAACTGGGCCCCTTAACGGGGCCCATTTTTTTCATGTGCGAAATCTGCAGACGGGGTTAGATTGAAATAAGACTTGGGAGGTAGCGATGCCTGAAGCAGCCACGCCGGCTTGGCCCGTCAAGACGCGCGAAATGCATAATTCGCACATGAACTCGACAGCATGGAATGATTTCAAGTTCCGCGATGGCGATGTGGTCATCGTCACCTATGCCAAATCAGGGACGACCTGGCTGCAGCAGATCGTTACACAGCTGATTTTCGGCGGTGCCGAGGACGTCAGCATGCATCTGCTGTCGCCCTGGGTCGATCTTCGGATTACGCCGCCGGAAGCGTTCGCAAGACTTGAAGCCCAAACCCATCGGCGCTGCGTAAAAACCCATCTGCCCGTCGATGCTCTCGTGTTTTCGCCCAGGGCCAAATACATCTACATTGGCAGGGATGGCCGAGACGCGGCGTGGAGCTTTTTCAATCACCACTTCAATGCCTCCGACGACTATTTCAAAGTATTCAACACTGGCACCATCCATGGCGGTCCACCGCTCGAACGGGGCTCTGGCAATGTTCATGATTTTTACACCGGCTGGATAAACGGCAATGGCCATCCCTATTGGCCTTTCTGGGAACACGTCCGGTCATGGTGGAATGTCCGCAACTTACCCAATGTCATGCTGATCCATTTCAACGACATGAAGGCGGATCTGCCCGGCTCAATACGCCGTATCGCCGATTTTCTCGGTATCCCGGTCGATCAGGAAGTCCTGCCGGTAATCGTCGAGCACTGTTCATTCGATTACATGAAAGCCAACGCCGAACGGATGGCACCCCGTGGCGGCGGCATGTGGAACGGCGGCGCCAAAACCTTTATCAACAAAGGCACTAACGGCCGCTGGCGCGATGTGCTTACAGCCGATGAAATCGCCGCTTACGACGCCAAGGCATTGGCCGAACTGGGCCCGATTGCGCCAGATGGCTGGCGAATGGGGGTCAGGCTTAACGTAGCAGTGCGCTAATCCGGCAGGCACTCCCTGTGTCCCAGGCTTCGCAAGGCTTCAACGATCCCGTTGAAGCCTTTTTTTGCCGGTTCGCTCACATGCCTGGCGCGCATGAAGGAATGGGCCAGGGCCGGTTCTTCTTTCAGCATTGCCGGAATTCCGGCAGCCCGCAGCTTTTCATAGAAAATGACGCCGTCATCATAAAGCGGGTCATGGGCTGCGACGGAAATATAGGCGGGCGGAAGGCCGTGAACATCATAGGCCAGATTGGGAATGGCCCGGGGATCAAACCAGTTGGGATTTCCCTTCGGTCCTAAAAAGCAATCGAGATAGAATATCATTTCCGGTTTGGTGAGACACGGCGCATTGGCATTGCGGATATAGGAAGGCGTGTTCACGTCGGCCCCCAAGAACCGGATAGATCAGAACCTGGCCCCTGAGCTGCGGCGCGCCGTTGTCACGCAACACCAGGGCCAGTCCCACCGTCATTTGGCCTCCGGCGCTATCACCAGCGCCCACAATGCGGTCGGGATCAATGCCGAAGGCCCGGCCAGCGCTTCGCATCCAGAGCAAAACCTTGAGCGAATCTTCCAATTGGGCGGGATGGCGGATGTTCGGGCGCCAGGCGGTAATCAACAAGCACCACCACGCAATCGGCCTGATCGGCCATCTCGGCGCACATGTCGTCATGGGTTTCGCAGGAGCCCAATACCCAGCCGCCGCCATGAAAGTAGATCACCGCCGGTTTTGGCGCTTCGCCCGGCGGGCGGAAGACGCGAATGTGAACGCCATCCACATCAATGTCTTCGACGAGCAGGCGTTGCGGGCGCATGGCGCGGAACAGGCGGCAAACGTCATCCCAGGCCTTGCGTTGCTCCGGCAAGGGCCAATTCGCACTTTCCGGCGGGGAATGCTTGGACAGCTCCTTATAGAAAGTGAGCATGCCTTCGTCGATATCCTGGGTCATCATGGTTGCACTGCTGTAATTATTTTCCGCCAGACTTGCATGAATGACCCCAAGAAGTCTATTTGCACCTATGGAATGGCCATGGAACAGAAAGAACCCTGAACTCAGCGCAGTGCCGGAGCAAAAATCCGCGCGCGTTGATATCGTCGATCACCTGGTTGCGGCCCTTCCCGATCCCATTCTGATCCTCGACAGCGATGGCATTGTCATCAAGGCAAATGCCAACGCGGTAGAGATGCTTGAGATGAAGCCGGTGGGCCTGCATCTCAGCCAGGCCATTCGCGCTCCCGCCGTGCTTGAGGCCGTAACCCGTGCGATTTCGCAAGGTGGAAGTGCCAACGTCGACTATGAGGTGCGGGGTCCCCTTGCCCGGAATTTTGAGGTCTATGTTTCGCCGATCATGTCTGAACAGTCAGACAGCCCAGCGGTTCTCCTGGTTCTCAAGGATCTGACGCGCGAGCAGCAGATCGAACGCATGCGCTCCGATTTTGTGGCCAATGCCAGCCATGAACTGCGCACGCCCCTTGCCTCGCTTTCCGGATTCATCGAAACGCTTCAGGGTGCGGCCCGCAATGACGAGTCAGCGCGCGAAAAGTTCCTGAACCTCATGCGCAGCCAGGCCGAGCGCATGAAGCGCCTTATTGACGACCTGCTTTCGCTTTCGCGCATCGAGATGAACGTTCACCTGCGCCCTTCGACGAAAGTGGACCTGGCACAGGTGGCCCGCCACGTGTGCGATCTCCTCTCCAGCATGGCGCAGGAAGAAAAAGTTGCCCTGCAAATCAATCTGGATTCCAAGCTCGAAGTCGCCGGCGAGTGGGATGAACTGGTTCAGGTGGTTATCAACCTCATCGAGAATGCGATCAAATATTCAGGCCCCGGCAAAACCGTAAGAATTGAAGGCGGAAGCGAAGGCGGATTCGTCACCCTGTCGGTGATCGACCAGGGACGCGGCATTGCCGAAGAGCATATTCCGCGCCTTACGGAACGCTTCTACCGGATCAGCGTGCAGGAGAGCCGGTCGCGGGGCGGAACCGGCCTTGGCCTGGCGATCGTCAAACACATTCTCAACCGCCATCGTGGCCGCCTTGCTGGTGACCTCTCAGCTCGGCCATGGCAGCAATTTCACCATCCGCCTTCCAACCGTCTAAAAATCCTTATATAACAGTATGTTACATTGTCATAAAAGTGTGATATTACCGTCGCATAAGCATCATTAATGGTTCCTAGGTTCCGGCCTGTTCTATTCACAAGGAGACATCAGTGATGAAAAAAATTCTATTGGCCGTGAGTGCACTTGCTCTCTTCGCTGGCCCCGCATTGGCCCGTGATCAAATCCGTATCGTTGGTTCCTCAACGGTTTATCCCTTTACGACAGCGGTTGCCGAAAACTTCGGCAAGACCTCCGGCATGAAAACGCCGGTTGTTGAATCAACCGGAACCGGCGGCGGCATGAAGCTGTTCTGCGCGGGCGTTGGCGAAGACACGCCGGACATGACCAATGCCTCGCGCCGCATCAAGAAGAGCGAATGCGAGGATTGCACCAAGAATGGCGTGACCGACATCGTCGAAATCAAGATTGGCTTTGACGGCCTCACCATTGCCGCATCGCAAGGCGCGGCCGCCAATGAAGATCTCGACGCAAGAACAGATTTTCCTGGCGCTGGCCAAGCAGGTGCCGGACGCTGATGGCAAGCTTGTCGCCAATCCCTACAAGATGTGGAGCGACATCGACGCGTCGCTTCCCGCTGAAAAGATCGAAGTTCTTGGCCCTCCTCCAACATCCGGCACCCGCGACTCGATTCATGAACTGGTCATGGAACCAGGCGCTGCGGCAAGTTCAAGTCGCTTGAAGGAGCTCAAGAAGTCCGATGCCAAGGCCTTTGAAGCCGTGTGGAAGTCGATGCGTGAAGACGGCGCCTATGTTGAAGCCGGCGAAAACGACAATCTCATCGTTCAGAAGCTCGAGGCCAATCCGAAGGCTTTCGGCGTATTTGGCTATTCGTTCCTCGAAGAGAACGTAGCCAAGTTGACGGCGTGTCGAATTGACGGCGTTGCGCCCTGCCTACGAAACGATCGCCGGCGGTTCGAGTACAAGCTGTCGCGTCCGAACTGTTCGTCTATGTCAAGAAGCCGCATGTTGGCGTTGTTCCCGGCCTGGACGAGTTCGCGTCGAGTATGTTTCCGATAGAGGCGACGGGCGAGGACGGCTACCTTGCCGCAAGGGCCTTGTCGCGCTTCCCGCAGAGAAGTCATGAGCAAGTTGCCGCGGCGGTAACGCCTTGGAAGCCATGAAGGGCTGATGAGCTGAAGTAAACTCGTCTGACGAAACTGGGGCAGCGCCGCGGATGTACCGCGGCCGCCCCGTTTACCCGCAAGCACAGCTACAAGAGCGGCTGGAAAGATTGTAAGAGGGCGTGGCCGATGACGACAGTATATTTCCTGATACTCGCGCTTCTGGTGCTCACAGTGGTTTTCTGGCTGGCGCCGCAAAGCGCTCGCGGCAGTGCTGAGCAAGCGCGGCGAACTCGCATTCGCCTTCCCGGCCTATCACGGGCTTTTCTGCGCCAGTGGCCGTTTCTGCCGATGCTGTCGATCATCGCTGTTGGCGCTCCGCTTGGCCGCCAGCTATACGTGGAAGCTGCGGCGCTGTCAGCGTTTCGATCCAGCGCTCGTTTCCGATCCGCTTCAACGCAAGCGCAATGCCTTGCGCGAATGCCAGTCTTTCGCCGGCGGGCAATATTCCGGGGACGCCAGCACCCGAGTTGCAGCGCGCGGTGCATGCGCTGCAGATGCGACCGGACGCTGGTGAATTGCTGGCTCATTCGGTCTCTGGCTCGCTTGCCGGGCTCGTGCATCGCGATATGTCCGGCTATCCGCCTGATTGCCCCGGCATTCCGCGCCCGCAACACCTTCGAGCGATTAGGTCAATCTGTGCTTCTGCATGCTCGGCAGTCGCGGTGCTCACCACCATCGGCATTGTTTTTTCGGTGCTTTTTGAAACGTTCCGTTTCTTCAGAAGGTTTCGCCGATCGACTTTCTGTTCGGACTGCAATGGTCGCCGCAGACCGCCATGCGTGCCGATCAGGTTGGTTCATCCGGCGCCTTCGGATTGTGCCGCTGGTCGCCGGCACACTGCTCATTACACTGATCGCCATGCTGGTTGCCGGGCCGATCGGGACTTTCGCGGCCATCTACATGGCTGAGTATGCAACGCCGAAGGTGCGCGCCATCATCAAGCCGATCCTGGAAATCCTCGCCGGCGTGCCGACCGTGGTGCTCGGCTTTTTTGCCGCGTTGACGGTCGCGCCGTTCATCCGCGGCTGGGGCGAAATGCTTGGGCTTGACTGTTGCGTCGGAATCGGCCCTTGCCGCCGGCGCTGGTCATGGGCATGATGATCATTCCGTTCGTCTCGTCGCTTTCCGACGACGTGATCAATGCCGTTCCGCAGTCGCTGCGCGACGGCTCCTATGCCATGGGCGCCACGAAATCGGAAACGATCAAGAAGGTGGTGCTGCCCGCCGCGCTTCCCGGCATCGTGTCGGCCTTCATGCTGGCCATATCGCGTGCCGTTGGCGAAACCATGATCGTCGTCATGGCGGCGGGCCTTGCCGCCAACCTGACACTCAATCCACTCGAGGCGGTCACAACCTTCACCGTGCAGATCAAGACAATCCTGGTCGGTGACCAGGAGTTCGACAGCGCCAAGACGCTCTCGGCCTTCGCGCTCGGCTTTGTGCTCTTCTTCTTCACGCTCATGCTCAATTTCATCGCGCTTCGCATCGTCAAGAGATACCGGGAACAGTATGACTGACATCAGCGCACAGGCACCGATCGGCTTTACCTCGACGGCCAGCCAACGCGCCCTTATTGCCAAGCGCTATGCCGCCGAACGCCGCTTCCGTTTCTATGGCATCCTTGCCATCGTTATAACCACGGTGTTTCTGGTTGTTCTTTTTGTTGACATCTTCAGTAAAGGCATACCGGCATTTACTGAACACAGCCTGCAGCTCACGATAAACGCCGACGCGTCAAAGCTCGATCCGGACAATAGCAAGGATCCGGCCAAGATCCGTGGAGGCGATTTCAACGGCCTCATCCGGTCCAAATTGACTGAACTTCTGCCTGCGGCCTCGGCCCGGGCCGACCGCAAGGCCTTGAATGGCTTGCTGAGTTCGGGTGCCGCTGATGAATTCCGCTCTATGGTGGTGGCCAATCCGGCATTGCTTGGCACAGATGTTAGCGTACCCGTTCTGCTGTCTGATGACGCTGATCAGTATTTCAAGGGCTATCAGACAGGGACAACCCGCCGTTCAGGCGAGAGCGCGCTGCAGATGGTCGCGGAAGGAGACAACATACGTTTGTCGACGCCGGTTCCGGAATTTCGCGACACCCTGGCAGCACTAAAAATGTTCGCAGCCGACCGTCTAGAAAATGACACTCAGGAGCTTGAGCGTCTAAACAGTTTGATCGCAAGCCGTGTCGATGACCTCAAATCAGCAGAAGCGCGCGTTGCATCCGGTGAAGCAGGAGCAGTTGCTGAACGTGACAAGCTTTCGTCTGACATTGCGAGTTTAACCGGTACCCGGGACCAACTGAAAACCATAGTGGAAAGTCTGGCAACCCGGGTTTCTAAAGCTGCAGGCGCTGAGACACTTGATGCAACATTGCCAAGTCTGTTCGTAGAGGTAGATGGCGGTGTGCTGAAGGTAACGGAATTGAGTGAACTGTCGGCACTTGCAAGCCCCATACTGACACCCAAATCGCTGAACGCGGCTGCTCCGGGGAGCTGGTCAATTCTGGAGCTTTCGACGCCCGAAACCAACCGACGCACTTCCGACAAGGAAATCGTTTGGCTGGAACAACTCAAGGTAAGCGGTGCCGTGGAAAGCGGCTTTGCCTGGCGCTTTTTGACTTCGGGCAACTCACGCGAACCGGAACTCGCGGGTATCCGAGGAGCCCTTACCGGTTCTATATTTACCCTGCTGGTGACGCTAGCCTTGAGCCTGCCGATTGGGGTGGCGTGCTGCGGTTTATCTTGAAGAATTTGCCCCGAAGAATGCGTTGACTGAACTCATTGAAGTCAACATCAATAATCTCGCCGCCGTTCCTTCGATTATCTTCGGCCTGCTTGGTCTTGCAGTGTTTTTGAATTTCTTCGGCCTGCCGCGTTCGGCTCCGCTGGTGGGCGGGCTTGTGCTGGCGCTTCTGGTTTTGCCCACCATCATCATCGCCTCACGGGCGGCCTTGAAGGCGGTGCCGCCGTCCATCAAGGAAGCGGCCCTGGGCGTTGGCGCCTCGCATCAGCAGGCCGTGTTCCACCATGTGTTGCCACTGGCGATGCCGGGCATCCTGACCGGCACGATTCTTGGCGTGGCGCGCGCCCTCGGCGAAACAGCGCCGTTGCTGATGATCGGCATGGTGGCCTTCATCGTCGACGTTCCCGGGCGGCTTTACCGAAGCGGCGACCGTCCTTCCCGTGCAAATCTTCCTCTGGTCGGATCTGCCGGAAGTTGCCTTTCAGTCGCGCACCGCCGCCGCCATCATCGTTCTTCTTGTCATTCTCTTCGTGCCTCAATGCCGTCTGCCATTTACCTGCGCAAGCGCTTCGAGCGGCGCTGGTAAGATATAAGGAAAAATCATGGACGCTTCGCCCCAAACACCAACCTGTCCACATAACCCCCGCATTCTTAACGAACGAGAAATGAAAATCGTGGCCAGCGATGTGAATGTCTATTATGGCGAGAAGCACGCCATCAAGCATCTTTCGATCGACATTCCGGACCGCGCCGTTTCGGCGTTCATCGGCCCCTCGGGCTGCGGCAAGTCAACCTTCCTGCGCACCATCAACCGGATGAATGACACGATTCCGACGGCTGCCGGGTGACCGGCGACATCCTGGTCGACGGCAAGAACATCTATGACCGCGATCTCGACGTGGTGCAGCTTCGGGCCCGCGTCGGCATGGTGTTCCAGAAGCCGAACCCCTTTCCCAAATCGATTTTCGAGAATGTGGCCTATGGCCCGCGCATTCACGGCATGGCCAAGTCGAAAACCGACCTGGAAGAAATCGTCGTCAACAGCCTGAAGAAGGCGAGCCTCTTTGAAGAGGTGAAAGACCGGCTCGACGCATCCCGGCACTGGACTTTCGGGCGGCCAGCAGCAGCGCCTGTGCATTGCGCGGGCCATTGCGGTGAATCCCGAAATCATCCTGATGGACGAGCCCTGCTCGGCTCTTGATCCCATTGCGTCGGCGCGGATTGAAGAGCTTATTGACGAGATCCGGCAAAACTACTGCATCATCATCGTGACCCATTCCATGCAGCAGGCGGCGCGCGTTTCACAGCTCACGGCCTTTTTCCACCTTGGCGATCTGGTTGAGTTCGGCGACACGGACGACATGTTCACCACGCCGCAGGACAAGCGCACGCAAGATTATATCACCGGCCGCTTCGGCTGAGCCTATAACGGAGACCTTCATGTCCGACCATACAGTTAAATCCTACGACGACGATCTGGCCAGCCTCAAGACAGATGCTGGCGCAGATGGGCGGCCTGGCGGAAGATCAGCTTGCCAATGCCATTGATGCCATTGCCAAGCGCGACACCAAGCTGGCGGACCGGGTGATCGCGGGCGACGAAAAGATCGATGCCCTCGAACACCAAATCGAGGAAAAGTCCATTCTCACCATCGCCAAGCGCCAGCCCATGGCGCAGGACCTGCGGCAGATCATTGTCGCCATCCGCATTTCGGCGGACCTTGAGCGCATCGGTGACCTGGCGAAAAACACGGCCAAGCGCACCCATGCCATATCCGAGCAAATGCCGCGCAAGCTGGTGTCGGGACTCACCCGCATGGGCAATCTCGCCCAGGAGCAGCTCAAGAACATTCTTGACGCCTATGCCCGGAACGATGCCGACAAGGCCATTCTGGTGTGGCGCTCGGATGAAGACATCGACGCCCTCTACAACTCCATTTTCCGCGAGCTTCTCACTTACATGATGGAAGACCCGCGCATGATCGGTCCTTGCACCCACCTGCTGTTCGGGACGAAGAACATGGAGCGCATCGGCGACCACACCACCAACATCGCCGAGAACATCTATTTCCTGGTGCACGGCAAAGCCATCATCGAAGAGCGCCCGAAGAAGGATTCGACCAGCACCACCAACTATAATTTGAAAACGTGAGAGACAAGCAATGTCTGCTTCGCTCCTGATAGTTGAAGACGAAGAGCCGATCCAGATTCTTCTCAGCTATAATTTTGAGGCTGAGGGCTATCGGGTTCGCGCCACGGCGCAGGGCGAGGACGTGGCCCGCCTGGTAAATGAGGAGCGGCCTGACCTTATCGTGCTGGACTGGATGCTGCCCGGCATTTCAGGCATCGAGGTTTGCCGCCTGCTGCGGACACGGCCTGAAACCCGCGACATTCCCATCATCATGCTGACGGCGCGCGGCGAAGAAAATGAGCGGGTGCGGGGCCTGGCTACGGGGGCTGACGATTATCTGGTAAAGCCCTTTTCGGTGCCGGAGCTTCTGGCCCGGGTGCGCACCATTTTGCGGCGCGCCAATCCCGATGCGGTGGCAGAGGTGTTGAAGGCAGGTGACATTGCGCTGGATCGGCGGGCGCGGCGGGTGACGCGGTCGAAACGCGATATTGAGCTTTCGCCAACGGAGTTCCGCCTGCTTGAGCACCTGATGCAGAATCCGGGCCGGGTCTATTCGCGCTCGCAACTGCTCGATGCGGTGTGGGGCCGCGACATCTATGTGGATGAACGCACGGTTGACGTGCATGTGGGCCGTTTGCGGAAATCCCTGCAGCGCGGCCGCGAAAGCGACCCTATCCGCACGGTGCGCAGCATGGGTTATGCTTTTGATGAAAGATTTGGCGCGGCGTGAATTAAAAAATAGTCCCCTCTCCCCTTGAGGGAGAGGGCAAAGGGAACCTTACCCAAACTTCCGGTGCCGGCGGTCCTGCATGGGCTGGTAGGCGGCTCGCGCGTGGTATTCGCAGTAGGGCGACTTATCCCTCGGGGAATGGCCACAGAAGCAGAAATCCTCCGAGCCTGGATCGCCGATCGGCCATTTGCAGGTTTTGTCGGAGAGATGAAGGATGGTGACACGGCCGCCCTTGGGCAGGTCCACCAGCCGAAGCGGTTGCGGTTCCGGAAGTGCGATCTGGCGCTGAATGGGCTCAACGCGCACAAATGTCTTGAGCGCCGTATTTCCGGTGCTCGGCATGGAAGGCGAGCCCACCGGCCTGCCGGGATGGCTGGGCTCGCGGAGTCTTGCGCGGGGCGCGCGGCTCGGTGGAGCGCGGCTGGGTGACGCGGCCTGAAAGATTCAGCCGGTGCACCTTGCCGATAACGGCGTTGCGCGTTACTCCCATGCCGAGGCGCGCTGCAATCTGGCTGGCGCTATGGCCCTCGGTCCACAGCTTCTTGAGCAGCTCGACGCGCTCATCGGTCCAGGGCATTTTTTCGTTGGCGATAACTTGTGTTGGCATCTCGTTCATTTTGAATCCCCCATCTAGCGCAGAAATGATCTCTCAGCGCGTTGACGCTATAATTGACTTTGGAACGCTACATATCGTAGCTCTAATGAGCGAACACTACTATACGCGGTGACTCGACTTCAAGAATCCGGCAATGAGTTTTAATTGTTTTCCCCAGCTAATCACGCGCCGTCGCGTGGTTAACAAGACCTTACTGCCATCGGGAATCAGAGGTCCATGCGCTGTTTTGACTCATGTTGATGAGTGCACCGCACGCGATGCGATTGACCGTGTGCAATCATGCACTTATAGTGAGAAAAAATTACTTGCGCCGTTCCCCGAGCGGCGCATTTTGCTTTGCACCAAGGACAAATTCGATGATTGCAGCCGTCCTTCCCACCTATAATCGCGCCAAAATCAGTTTTGAGCGGGGCGAAGGCATGCGCGTTTTCACGCCCGAAGGCGAAGCCTATCTGGATTTCGGTGGCGGCGTTGCGGTCACAAGCTGCGGCCACGCACATCCACATCTCGTCAAGGCCCTCACCGAGCAGGCGCAAAAGATCTGGCACACATCAAACATCTATCAGATGCCGGGTCAGGAGAAACTGGCCCAGCGGCTGATCGATGCAACCTTTGCCGACACGGTGTTCTTCACCAACTCCGGCGCCGAGGCGCTGGAATGTTCGATCAAGATGGCGCGGAAGTATCATGCGGCGAAGGGGCAGCCGGAACGCTACCGCCTGATTACTTTCGAAGGCGCGTTTCATGGGCGCACCCTGGCAACCATTGCTGCAGGTGGCCAGGCAAAATATCTGGAAGGCTTCGGCCCCAAGGTTGAAGGCTTTGACCAAATTCCCTTTGGTGATTTCGAAGCGTTGAAAGCAGCCATCGGGCCGGAGACAGCAGGCATACTGATCGAGCCAATTCAAGGCGAAGGCGGGGTTCGCCCGGTGTCGCCGGAATTCTTGCGGGCCATGCGGGCGCTGTGCGATGAGCACGGCATTCTGCTGATCCTCGATGAAGTGCAATGCGGCGTTGGCCGCACGGGGAAACTTTTTGCCCATGAATGGGCTGGCATCACGCCGGATATCATGGCGGTGGCCAAGGGCATTGGCGGAGGCTTTCCACTTGGCGCCTGTCTTGCAACCGAAAATGCGGCGCAGGGGATGACGGCGGGCACCCATGGCTCCACCTACGGCGGCAATCCGCTGGCAACGGCGGTTGGCAATGCGGTGCTTGATGTGGTTCTGGAAAAGGGTTTTCTGGACAATGTGCTGCAACGCTCCCTGGGCCTGAAGCAAAAACTGGCGCGGCTCAAGGATGAGCATCCCAGCGTCATCGAAGATATCCGCGGATCCGGCCTGATGATGGGGATCAAGTGCAAGGTTCCCAATACGGAGTTCCAGGCCAAGGCCATGGAGCACAGGCTTCTCACCATCGCGGCAGGCGACAATGTCATCCGCCTTCTGCCGCCGCTGATTGCCACCGATGATGATATCACCGAGGCTGTCAACAAGCTTGAAATGACCTGCCGCAGCCTTGAAGCGAAGTAGAGATGAGCGACGCGCCAAGACACTTTCTTGATCTCTCGGATTTCGAGGGCGCGGACTTGCGCATCATTCTCAATGACGCGAAGGCCATGAAAGCGGGGCGCGCCGGCCTGAGCAAGGGAACGCATGAGATCACCGCCCTGCTTGACGGAAAAATCGTCGCGCTGATTTTCCAGCAACCTTCAACCCGCACCCGGGTTTCCTTTGAAGTTGGCATCCGGCAGCTGGGCGGCGAATCCCTGCTCATTTCCGCAGGCGACATGCAATTGGGCCGGGGCGAAACCATCGCCGATACGGCGAAGGTTCTGTCGCGTTTTGTGGATGCCATCATGATCCGGGCCAAGAACCATGAAGACCTCTTGGAACTGGCGCGACACGCGACCGTTCCGGTGATCAACGGCCTCACCAACAAGTCCCATCCCTGCCAGATCATGGCCGACATCCTCACCCTGGAAGAGCATGTGGGGCCGCTTGCGGAACAAACGATTGCCTGGGTTGGCGATGGCAACAATGTCGCCGCCTCCTTTGTTCACGCGGTAACGCGACTTGGCGGAAAATTGCGGCTGGCTTCTCCAAGTTCGCTTTCGCTGAGCCCTGACCTGCTGAAATGGGCGCGGACCAATGGCGCCGACATTACCGTCACCTCGTCTGCCGACGTGGCTGTGGCTGGCGCCACCTGCGTTGTCACCGATGCCTGGGTTTCCATGCATGACGCCGATGCCGCGAACCGCCACAATCTGCTGAAGCCCTATCAGGTCAATGCCGCGCTGATGAAGAAGGCGGCGGAAAATGCCGTTTTCATGCATTGCCTCCCGGCACACCGCGGCGAAGAAGTGACGTCAGAAGTTATGGATGGGCCACAGTCGGTGGTGTTTGACGAGGCGGAAAATCGCCTGCACGCGCAGAAAGCCATTCTCCTCCATTGTTTCGGCCTGACATGACGCGCGCAGAGGATACGGTCATGCCCTTCGAGATCAAGCCTCTTGGGGTTCGCGGGCGCGTTGTCAGGCTTGGTGCGGTCATTGATGACATTGTGAGCCGCCACGACTATCCGCCGGTGGTTTCGGCCCTTCTCGCCGAGGCGCTTGCGCTCACCGCCATGCTGGGCGCCACGCTGAAATTCGAAGGCAAATTCATCCTGCAAACCAAGACCGATGGCCCGGTTGACATGATCGTGGCAGATTTCATGTCACCCCACGGGGTGCGCGGCTATGCGCGGTTTAACAAGAAGAAGCTGGACGCGTTCACCACACCTACCCAGCAGGACCTGCTGGGCAAAGGGTATCTGGCGATGACGGTCGATCAGGGTTCAGACATGGAGCGCTATCAGGGAATCGTGCCGCTGGACGGAACAACGCTTGCCGCGGCGGCGGATACCTATTTCAAGCAATCGGAGCAAATCCCGACGCGGCTGCGGCTCGTTTCCGGGCCGCTGCTGGCCGGGGCGAAAAAACCACCCATTGGCGGGCCGGGGCCATCATGGTGCAGCACTTGCCTCCCGAGGGCGGCATAAGCCCCATTCAGTTTTCATCGGGCGACAATCCGGAAGGCGAAGAGCAAGTGCCGGAAGACGACAACTGGGTGAAAGCCAAGCTTCTGCTCGATACGGTTGAGGACCATGAGTTGCTTGATCCTACGCTCACCACGGAAGAATTGCTGTACCGGCTCTATCATGAGGACGGCGTTACGGTTTATCCCGCCAGCGCCATCATCCGCCACTGCACGTGTTCGCCAGAAGCGGTGCAGAAGATGCTGAAAGGTTTTTCCGAAGAGGACCGCAAGGACATGATCGAGAATGGCGAGATCAAGGTCATTTGCGAATTCTGTTCGACGGCCTATCGTTTTGACCCTGAAACATTGGAGCCGCTCACGAGCGGCAGTGCTCCAAAAGCCGCTCCATAAATTTCTCGCATTTCCGCATTTCTGAAATGTCGATGTATTCGTCGGGCTTGTGGGCCTGCTCGATGGAGCCCGGGCCGCAGATGATGGCGGGAATGCCGATCTGCTGGAAGAGGCCCGCTTCGGTGCAGTAGGACACCGCATGGGTGCCATTGGCGCCGGCGAGATGGAGCGCCAGATGCTCGGCCGGGGAATTGGCTTCGGGCGCCAGGCCCGGCACGACATTGGTTTGCTGGTTGTTGATGCCCGCGTCGCCAGCAATTTTCTTCATCGCCGGTTCAAGGCTCGCAGCAAATTTTTCAAAGCGGGCGGGAACCTCGGCGGGATCGGCGAGCGGCAGCAGCCGGGTTTCCCACTGGAAAGAACAGCGGCGCGGAACGATGTTCTTGGCGGTGCCGCCTTCGATGACGCCCACATGGATCGTTGAATAGGGCGGATTGAAGCGGTGCGAAGGATCGCCGCGCGCCGTCAGGTCTTCGCGGATGCGGCTGATCTCGCCCAGCAGTTCGCCCGCCACCATGATGGCATTCACGCCCTGGTCGGTGAGGCTCGAGTGCGCCTCATGGCCCGTCACTTCGGTGGAGAAGGTGAGTGCTGCCTTGTGGGCGTTCACCACCTGCATGGAGGTGGGCTCGCCCACGATCACCGCCTTGGGTTTTTTCATGTGGTCGCGGATATGGGCCACGAGCGGGCGCACGCCCTTGCAGCCCACTTCCTCATCGCAGGACAGCGCCAGATGGATGGGCGTTTTCAGATTGGCGGCCTTGAACTGCGGCACCAGGGCAAGCGCCACGGCGATAAAGCCCTTCATGTCACAGGTGCCGCGGCCATAGAGCCTGCCGTCGCGCTCGCTGAGTTCAAAGGGATTGCTCGCCCAGGTCTGGCCGTCAACCGGCACCACGTCGGTATGGCCCGACAGCACAATGCCGCCGGCGATGTCGGGGCCGATGGTGGCGAAGAGATTGGTTTTCTTTCCCGCCTCATAGTCCACGCGGAAATGCGGAATGCCCCAGCTGTCGAGATAGCTCTCGACAAATGCGATCAGCGGAATGTTGCCATCCCGGCTGGTGGTATCAAAGCGCACGAGTTCCGCCAGCATGGCCCGCGCCGAATATTCATTTTTCATTTTTTTCAATTTACGCTGTGCTCGCCATAGGGGCTGTCGAGGGAGAAGGCCGGCACATCGACCTCGAAGGTTTCGCCATGCTGGTTTTTCATGTGGTAGCTGCCCACCATGAAGCCGTTGGGGGTGGAAAGCGGGCAGCCCGAGGTATATTGGAAATTCTCGCCGGGCTTAAGCGTCGGTTGCTCGCCCACCACGCCGTCGCCCCGCACTTCCTGAATGCGCCCGAAGGCATCGGTGATTTTCCAATAGCGCGAAAGAAGTGTTACGATTTCTGCCCCCTGGTTTTCAACGGTGATGGTATAGGCCCAGACAAATTTTGCCTCGTCGGGCCGTGACTGGCCTTCAAGAAATTGCGGTTGCACGTGAATGCGGATATTGCGGGTCGTGCGGTTGTACATGACTATCAATGTAGCTTACTGCGGGCAGTTTTCCACTATATGAGTTACCCCCTTGCGAAATATGATGGAAATCCGCCAATAGACCTATGACACGCACCTTGACCACCCCGCAAGGCATCCTGCCCGCCCGGCTCATCGCTGAGTATTGCAGCAAAGGCCTGATCAATCCGGGCCGGCCACTTGATGGCGACCAGATTCAACCGGCCAGCCTTGATCTCCGCCTTGGCGAATGGGCCTACAGGGTGCGGGCTTCGTTCCTGCCCGGCCCCAAGTCAACGGTGGAGCAGCGGCTGCAGTCGCTTGTCCTGCACCGTGTCAATCTGAGCGAAGGGGCGGTTCTGGAAACGGGCTGCGTTTACATCGTGCCCCTGCTTGAATCGCTTAAACTGCCAACGGGCGTTTCGGCGGCGGCCAACCCCAAGAGCTCCACGGGCAGGCTTGATATCTTCACCCGGGTGATTGCCGATTACGCCCAGGAATTCGACAAGGTGCCGGAGGCTTATGAAGGACCGCTCTATGCGGAAATCAGCCCCCGTACCTTTTCCATTCTGGCGCGCACGGGTTCGCGCCTTTCGCAGATCCGCTTTCGCGCCGGGGCTTCGCTGGCGTCCGATGACATCATCCGCGCGCTGCATGCGAATGAGGGCCTGATCTCGCAGGGCCAGGTCAATATCGACAATGGCCTGGCGCTCACCATTGATCTCTCTGGCGCTGATGAGGACAATCCGGTTGGCTTTCGCGCCAAGCGTCATTCGGGCCTTGTCGATGTGGACAAGAAGGCGGGGCTTGAGGCGTCTGATTTCTGGGAGCCCATCTGGCTGCGCGGTTCGCTGGTGCTTGACCCCGACCAGTTTTATATCCTCGCTTCCAAGGAAGCAGTGCGGGTGCCGCCGACGCACGCGGCGGAAATGGTTCCGTTCAATCCGCTGGTCGGCGAATTCCGCGTGCATTACGCCGGATTTTTTGATCCCGGCTTCGGCCATAGCTCCGGCCATGGCGAAGGGGCGCGCGCCGTTCTCGAAGTGCGCTCGCATGAGGTGCCGTTCATTCTGGAAGACGGGCAGATCATCGGGCGGCTGGTCTATGAACCGCTGACGGAAGTGCCATCGCAGGTTTATGGCCAGGGCATTGGGTCGAATTATCAAAGGCAAGGACTGAAGCTGTCGAAGCATTTCAGGCCCTATGATCCAAGCAAGCGGTAAGGGGAAGACGGGCAGATCATCGGCCGCCTGGTCTATGAACCGCGCGCCGAAGTGCCGTCCCTGGTCTACCGCCAGGGCATCGGATTTGAGTTACGGCTCGTTCAGCGGTTTTCTCAGCGGGACGACACCTGCCGCAGCACCTGAATCAACGCGTGAACATCGCTTTCATCGTTGAAATGGGCAAGGGAGATACGGATTCGACCGTTTCGGCTGCCACAAACAATTTTCTGACTGCGCAGAGCAACGATAGCGCTTTCGATGCCGCCGCCGTTATAGCTTAGTGAGACGATATGCCCAGAGGCCGCTTTGTCTTCGATGGCGCGAAATGGTGTCCAACCGGACCCCTCAAGGTTTTCAACCAGCAAACGGGCCAATGCCACGGCATGGGTCTCGATCATGTTCATGCCCAGCGAAAGCAGATCTGAGATGGCGACCGTGAGCCCCCTGAGAGATATGTAGGACATGGTTGATTGCGTATAGCGCCTGGCATCGTCCGCCAGTAGCAATTTGGTTGCTTGGAAATCGAACGGGTCCGGCGCACCCATCCAGCCCGGTGATGGCGGGCATTGGTCTAAGAACTTTGGCGACATGACCGCCAGCCCAACACCGCCATGCCCCCCGAGCCATTTATAGCCGCTACACACCACGACATCGGCGTCCCAGCCGTTCGTATCGACTGGTATCGCGCCTGCCGCCTGGGTGACGTCGACTATCAGCAGCGCGCCCGCGCGCCTTGTCGCCTCACACAAGCGGGGGATATCCACGCGAGTTCCGGTAGAAAATTGCACGTAACTGACCGCCACAACAGATATGCGTTCGTCTAGGCGCTCGATTAAGGTGTCGGTCAAATCGTCGGTAGGCTGTTCTTCAACGAAACGCAAGTCGCATCCATTTTTCGCGGCATAGGCGATCCAGGGCCGCGTAATCGCCGGGAAGTCTGACGAAACAGCTAGAATTCCGCTGCCCGCAGGGGGGTTAAACAGATACGGCAGCTGACTGAGCATTTCGCCTGCACTGGATGTAATTGCCAAGCGTTCGGGTGCGCAGGTTAGAATGGCGGCCGCCTGCTCCCGCACTTCCGAGAAATACGCTACTTCATCGCTGTCAGACATGTTCATGTTTCCGTGACGTCCTACATCGTCCAGGAATGCGTGCATGGCCATGACGGCGGGTTGACCAATCAATCCAAGTGAGGCCTGATTAAGGTAAATGCAGTCTGCTAGGCTGCTGTAATGCGAGCGATCTGAAAGCGATTGAAACATCGAGCATCCTATGCTTTTGGGCGACCATATATACTTTAATAACGTCAACCAATGCTGATCGGCTAGATGCTGTGGACAAGCGCTGATCTTAAGAAGGCCTTTTTCCTCTGGGTAATATTCAATCGCGCGGTCTATGGTCAGGGCATTGGGTCGAATTATCAAAGGCAGGGGCTGAAGCTGTCGAAGCATTTCAGGCCCTATGATCCAAGTAAGCGGTAAGGGGCTAGACGGGAGCAACGGCTCCGACTAGCATCATGTCCACGCGGGCGTAGTTCAGTGGCAGAACGGTAGCTTCCCAAGCTGCATGTCGAGGGTTCGATTCCCTTCGCCCGCTCCAATCAAAATCTGTCCGACTCAAAATCCAGGCGACAACCTTCTTGGCAAATCATTGATAGGAATTTAAGGCTTGACAATATATTCCTATGCTGCTAGCTACGGTGCGTTCATCCCGGAAGGATCATCGCGACGTGGCATTGACGGGACGGATGGGGCCTCAGGGCCAGGGGCGTAACGTTCCCCCGATTCCGGAGGCTTCAGATGAGGGCAACCTCATCGCCGCTGTTTGACATCGTGAAATCTACCCGGAAGCGGAGAGCCGCTTTCTTCCTGGGAGAACTGTTGCCCAACGCTCATTTCTGAAGTTTTGACAATCCGTGTTCGGTCTTGTTCCACTTGAAGGGAGCGAAAATGAACTGCCACAGCGCCATCCAGGCGGCGACGGACATGAGAAGCCAATAGATTGGCATTGTTGCAATGGTGAACCACCAGCCCTTCAAGCCGCGTTGGCGCAACGCCTTGGCGCCTGCCAGCATCGCCACGCCATAACCCAGCACAAAGACCTCCAAATTTAATCCTGTGAGCAGCATTGTCGCCATGGATGCATGGGGCTGATCAACTACCAGAAGCCAGACGATGAAGCCGGCGAAGAAGGGATGAAACAGGGCCGAGATGAAGATGCCGGCGGTCAATGCCTGCAGGGTCCAGAATCCTGATGGCCCAAGCTCCCGGCCCGTTTTCACCGGGTGGCGCATATGGACCAGCCAGGTTTGCATGAAGCCTTTAAGCCAGCGCGCCCGTTGACCCAGCCAATTCATAAGCTGGGTATTGGCCTCCTCGTAAGTGAGGCTTTGCACCACGCCAGCGCGAAACCCGAGCCGTGCCAGACGCAGGCCCAAATCCGCATCCTCGGTCACATTGTGGGCATCCCAGCCGCCAATTTTCCTCAAAATATGTGTACGAAAATGATTTGATGTCCCGCCCAGGGTGAGCGGCAAATTGCGCGCTGCGAGAGCCGGCAATATCAGGCCAAAAAGCATGGCATATTCGGCGGTGAATTGGCGGGTCAGCCAGTTTTCATTGGGATTATAGGAGGTGAGTTGAGCCTGCAGGCAGGCCAGCGTTTTGTCCGAGCGCAGAAATTCCCGCGCAACCTCGCGCAGCTGGTTGGGTTCGGGCACATCTTCGGCATCATAAATCGTGATCAGGCTGCCGTGGCAAAATTGCAGCGCATAATTCAAGGCCCTGGGCTTTGTCTGCGGCGAGCCGTGCGGCACCACAATGACTTCGATGTGAGGCGGCAGTTCAAATTTCTCGAGCGCCCGGCGGAGGCTCGTATCAAACTCTTCCACGATGATTTTGATTTCCAGTTTTTCAACTGGATAATTCAGGCAAGACAATCCGCGAAGAAGCTGGCTGAGCACGGAGGTTTCCCGGAACACCGGCACGAGGACGGAGTAGATCGGCAGGTCCGCATCGCCTGGATCTTCCAGGCCTCGGCCTTTCGAGGCTGGAACCGAAAACAGGCAACACAGGCGCAAAGCGATAACCGAGAGAAAAAACAAGCCAAGGGCGGCGCTTAGCCGCAATCCAAAGGGCGCCGGCCGGCAGATAAGCGGAACTCAGCGCAAGACAGGCCGCAAGAATGAGAAAAGCGGCCCATTGGCCAAAGGTTACCCGTTTTCGCGCTGAAAATTGCGGGCGGGTTATGGCCAGGCCATGGGTCGCCTGGCCAGGATTTTTCTACCCCAGACCCGGCGCACACAGTAGTGAAAATCGGACGAGGCTATGCGGGCAACAACCGACAGGCCATGACGCGTGGCGTAACGCTCTCCCTTCGGGCCGCAGATGGCATAGTGGACATGATCGGGCTGCCAGGCGACAGGCACCACGCCATGGCGCAAAACCCGCCGAATGGCCTGGGGTGGCAGGCGGCGCAGGGTATCTTCCAGATCATCGCGTGATAAAAGGGGCAAGACATCGGGCGCGTCTGAAGCTAATTTGGAATCCGCTGTTGCACCGCCACTGGATGGCGATGTAGCAACGCTACGCCACTCTATTTGTTGACCCCGCACCGAACGCCCCTGGATGGAAAATGACTTCTCCAACATTTTTAATAAAGCGAGTAACCGGACAAATTGCAACCCTCCCCTGGATGCTTTTTATTTTGCTCGCTTTTGCTTTCGTTGCCGTTGGCTCTGCCGCCGCCCAGGATGCGGCCGCGCCGGGGTTTCCGCTGTTCCGGCATATTGACAGTGTTGCCAAGCCTCCTGTGGCTTTGCCCAGCGCAATATCCGCCTTCTGACCGACCGGGATTTTCCGCCCTTCAGCTATGAAACGCCGGAAGGCAAGACGGCCGGGTGTCTCGGTTGACCTCGCCCTTGCGGCCTGCGCGGAATTGAAGGCCACTTGCACGGTCATCGCCAAGCCTTTCAGCCAGCTACTTCCGGCACTCCTCAACAATGAAGGCGATGTCATTGTCTCGGGCCTGCGGATCGACGAGACGGTTTTGAAAAAGGCGGCGATGACGCGGCCTTATTTCTGGTCGCTGGGCCGTTTCGCGGTGCGCGTGGGCAGCCAGTTGCGCGGCAGCGACATCCGCAGCCTTGCAGGACGGCGCATCGGCTATGTCGCCAATTCGAGCCATGGGGCGTGGCTGGAAAAATATTATTCGCGCTCCGCCCTCACCGCTTTCCCGAGTGAAGCCGAAATGAATGAAGCGTTGCGCACCGGGGCGCTTGATGTTTCCTTCGGTGACGGCTTGCGGTTGATCTATTGGCTTGCGGGCAGTGCATCGCGCGGCATGCTGCAAACCGCTTGACGGCGCCTTCGTGGACCGGCAATTTTTCAGCAACAATCTATCCTTCCTCACGCGCCGGGAGGATGCGGAAACGGTGAAGGCCTTTGACTATGCGCTGGACCGGTTGCAGGAAAAGAAGACTTCAGCGGAAATTTTCGCGCGTTATTTGCCGAGCGGGCTTTGGTGAGCAATTTCTTCGGCTGCGCTTCCTACGGCGTCGCTGAGCGTTGCAAAATTTTTGCTCGGCGAGCTTCCGCGAAAGGCCAGAGAGGATTTCCTGCACCAGTTCCGGGCCTTGAAAAACCAAAGCAGAATAAAGCTGCAGGAGCGAGGCGCCGGCGCAAATCTTGCGCCAGGCGTGATCCGCATTTGAAATGCCGCCGACGCCAACCAGCGGGATTTTTCCCTTGGTGAGAAGATAGAACCGCGCCAGTTGCTGGGTTGAAAGATCAAAGAGCGGCGCACCGGAAAGCCCGCCTGTTTCCTTCGCATGATGCGACTGCAGCGCTGGCCGTGAAAGGTGGTGTTGGAAATGATGACGCCATCGACCGCAGAATTCAGGCAGCATTCGGCGATGGCCTGCATCTCATCCGCTTCAAGGTCAGGGGCGATTTTGAGCAGCATGGGCACTTGCCGTAGCTGGGTTTGCCGCGCTCATTCAGGCGCTTCAGCAGACGCGGGCAGTTCTTCGGCGGACTGCAAATTGCGCAGGCCCGGCGTATTGGGCGATGAAATGTTGATCGTGAAATAACTCGCCACATCGGAGAAGGCGTTGATCCCGGCGACATAGTCGGAAATGCGATCAGTCGAGTCCTTGTTGGCTCCGACATTGACGCCCACGATTCCCGATTTGATGTTTGCGGCGGCGCAAGCTTTCACAGACAGCGGCATGGCCCTGATTGTTGAATCCCAGGCGGTTGATCACGGCCTGGTCTTCACTCAGGCGAAACAGGCGGGGGCGGGGATTTCCCTCCTGCGGGCGCGGGGTCACGGTTCCCACTTCGACAAAGCCAAAACCCAACGCCAGCATGGCGTCCGGCACTTCAGCATTTTTATCAAAGCCTGCGGCAAGGCCCAAGGGATTTTGGAAATTCAGCCCAAAGCACGAGACGGCAAGATTTGGACGGAGAGCTGATTTTTGCGCTTCCGGCAAAACCTGTCTTCAGGGCCTTGATGGTCAGGCCATGGGCTGCCTCGGCATCCATGCAATGGAGCAGCGGGCGCAGCGCCATGAAGCCAAAATTGATCAGGCTCATGTTCGGCAGCCCTTCGGGAAACTGATGGACGCCGTTCACAAGCGGCAGTGGAATGACTTCACTTACGGCACTGAGTGGCAACGGACCGTAAATATGGGGAAACAGGTCACCGCCGCGCGAGACTTCCCATTTCAGGCTTTGGCCAAGGCCTTCTTCCGCTGACGGAGACCAGCAGCAAATCGGTTTTTCCAGAAAAATGTTTCTGCGCCGTGGCGCGAACCTGGTGGGCGGCCGAGAGATGGATGAAACCATCACGCCGGTCCACTTCGGATCCTTCGTAAATGCCTTGCGCCTGCGCCGTCTCCCACTCCTGCCGCGACATGATTTTGTAGAGAACAGGCACCTTCGACCCCCTGATTTGCGCCGCACCATAGCCATGCAATTGGCTCTGGACAACCAAACCTGCTTGAGGTATTAGTTCCTACCTTAAAGGATTAAATATCAGGTACGGGATATGGCAAAAATGTTCAGCCACAAGCAGGTTTGGGCCGCGATTGACACGATCGCGGAGCGGTATGGTTTTTCAGCTTCAGGGCTTGCCAAGAAGTCGGGGCTTGATCCCACCTCGTTCAATCCTTCCAAGCGCAACGGGCCTGACGGCAGGCCGCGCTGGCCTACGACCGAAAGCATCGCCAATCTGCTGGAGGCGGCGGGAGCCTCGGTGGAAGAATTTTCCGATCTTCTCTCGGGCCGCAAGGGCCAGCCGCCAAAGCGCAAGCAAATTCCCTTGCTCGGTTTGGCGCGGGCCGGCAAAGGCGGCTATTTTGATGATTCCGGCTTTCCTGTCGGCAATGGCTGGGAGGAAATCGAGGTTCCAGGCGTAACCGACAGTACCGCCTATGCCCTGGAAATTACCGGTGACTCCATGCTGCCGGTTTACCGCGAAGGCGACAGGATCATCGTTTCACCCGGCGCCACGGTGCGCAAAGGCGACCGGGTGGTGGTGAAAACCACCGATGGCCAGGTGATGGCCAAGATCATGCAGCGGCAGACCGCCAAAAACGTCGAGCTCGCCTCGTTCAACGTGGCCCATGACACCAAGACGCTGGACATGAAGGACGTTGACTGGATGGCGCGGATTATCTGGGCGAGCCAGTAAGTTCGCCCTTCAGGGCTTTGCCGATCAGCGCCCGCGTATTCGCCACGCCATAAAGTGC
Source organism: uncultured Alphaproteobacteria bacterium (assembly GCA_963810045.1). GTDB lineage: Bacteria > Pseudomonadota > Alphaproteobacteria > Rhizobiales > Aestuariivirgaceae > Aestuariivirga. Next base: position 32,283 of record CAWELV010000013.1, read on the forward strand.
GGCGAAGGAGCCGAAGCGGGGGCCGCGTTCTTCGCCGAGCAGGACCTGATAGAGCATGTTGAACCAGGTTTGCGCCACGCCGACGGAGCCATCCTTCTGTATCGTGGTGTAGGGTTCGCGCCTGCCGATGTCATAGACCTTTTGCTGAATGGCTTCCGGGGTGGAGCCTTCCGGCAATTGCGCCAGGGCGGCAGACAAATCTTCCAGCGCCTTGCGCTCTTCGTCCGTGGCCGCACGATATTTCTTGTTGGGCTTCACGAAATCGGTGAAGTAGCGGATGGCGTAGCCCACCAGGCTGTCAAGGCGCGGGTGGGTTGCGTGCGAAACCTGCGGCGCGTAGCGCTTGAGGAAAGCCCAGAGCACGGACTTGTCCTCCGTGTTGGCCACGGCCACGAGATTCAGCAGCAGCGAAAATGAGACGGAGCCTTCCTCGGGCGGCGGCGGATTTCCGCCATGGATATGCCAGAGCGGATTCATCAGGCGATCCTTGAGCTCCTGCTTGCCATAGGCATTCTGGAACTGCGCATATTCATCAACGGCGCGGGGGATCACATCGAAGTAAAGCTTCTTGGCCTCGCGCGGGCGGTTATACATGTAGAGCGAAAGCGAATCCGTGTCGGCATAGGTCAGCCATTCATCAATGGTGAGGCCGTTGCCCTTGGACTTGGAAATCTTCTGGCCCTTGTCGTCGAGGAACAGTTCATAGACGTAATGCTCCGGCGGAAGGCCGCCGAGGATTTCGCAAATCTTGTCATAGACCACGGCGTTGGTCTGATGGTCCTTGCCGAACATTTCAAAATCAACGCCAAGGGCGGCCCAGCGCATGCCGAAATCCGGCTTCCACTGCAGCTTCACATGGCCGCCGGTCACCGGCAGCGTCGTATCGCGCCCATCCTCATCGGCAAAGGTGATCGTGCCGTTCTTGGCGTCCACTTCCTTCATCGGCACATAGAGCACCCGGCCCGTGGTGGGCGAGATGGGCAGGAAGGGGCTGTAGGTTGCCTGGCGCTCCTCGCCAAGCGTCGGCAGCATCACGGCCATGATGGCGTCATAGCGCTCGGCGGCGCGGCGCAGCATGGCATCGAACTTGCCCGCCTTGTAATATTCCGTGGCGCTGGCGAATTCATAGTCGAAGCCAAAGGTGTCGAGGAAACGGCGCAGCATGGTGTTGTTGTGGTGGCCGAAGCTTTCATAATCGCCGCCAAAGGGATTGGGCACGGTGGTGAGCGGCTTGTGGAGATGCGGCTCCAAAAAGCTGCGGTCCGGAACATTGTCGGGAATCTTGCGCATGCCGTCCATGTCATCGGAAAAGCAGAGAAGCCGGGTTGGAATATCCGACATGGTTTCAAAGGCGCGGCGCACCATGGTGGTGCGGGCCACTTCGCCGAAGGTGCCGATGTGGGGAAGGCCCGAAGGGCCGTAGCCGGTTTCAAACAGAATTTCCGTCTTCGGATGTCTTGCTCTTCTTGATCCGCGCCAGAAGTTTCCGCGCTTCCTCGAAAGGCCAGGCGCGGCTTTCAAGAGCGGCAGCGGAAAGGACGGGGTCAGTCATGGGATCACTCGAAGCTATTCAGGCAAAGGCCCGGCGTTGTTAGGCATGTCTTAAGGCTTCGTCAATCTTTGCCGGCGGTTCTTTGTCAGGCGCGCTGGGTGAGAAGGACTCCCAAGGCCATCAGCCCGATGCCTGAGACGCGCATGAGATTCAAAGGCCGGGCCACCGCGCCAAGGAGGCCGAAATGATCGATGACCGAGGCCGCCAGGAGTTGGCCCAACAGAACGCAGAATATGGCATTGCCCACACCGAAACGCGGCGCGATCCAGGTGATTGAGAGCACGTAAAACGCCACCAGAAAGCCTGCCAACAGCAAATATCTCGGCTGGGCTGGCACATTGGCCAGGGGTGTCACTCCCGTGGTCAGAAGCAAGTATTGCTGTTGTGGCGCATAGCGCAACGATAAACAGGATCGTGGCCGCCGCGGCAGGCGAGCCGATGCGGTTGCCAAGCTGGGCATTGAGGGCGGCAAGAACCGGAATGCCAATGCCCGCAGCCAACATGACAAGTGCATAACGAAAGGTTTCAGGCGTCATGTCCTACCTCTTTTCCAGTGAGCACGCGCGGGCGGTGTTAGGCACGTCTCGCAGCTTCGTCAATCTTTGAGGATAGGCCGCCCTTCGGACAAGGCGGCACTCAGCCTTGGTGCGGCGAAATCGATGAAGGCCCGGATCTTCGGCGCCACGATGCGGCGCTGCGCATAGATGAGGTTAACCGGAACCGGCGGCGGCCTGAACTTGTTGAGCACGGGAACAAGGCGTCCGTCACGAAGCGCATGGATCACCATGTAGGACAAGACAATAGTAATCCCCTTTCCCTGTTCCGCAGCACTTATGCAGGCATGCGCGTCATTGATCTCAAATCTTATGGGAAGTGTAATGCGGGCGGGCTTGCCTGCCTTGAAATATCTCAGCTCGCGGTTTGGCATAAGGGCCGTTTGGCCAATGACCGCGTGGGTTTTCAGATCTTCGGGCGTTTTGGGGGAACCGTATCTGGAGAGATAGGCGGGACTGGCGACAAGCATGCGGCGGACGTCACCCACATGCCTTGAAACCAGCGATGAATCCGGCAAATTGGCGATGCGGACGGCAAGATCGAAGCCTTCGTCGATGAGATCAACCACCCGGTCAAACAGCAGCATCGAAACAGTGATGTGCGGATTGGCGTCGATGAAATCGGAGACAACGGGTTGCAGCATGGCGCGCCCAAAGGTCAACGAAGTGGTGATGTGTCAGGTTGCCGCTTACAACATTCGATTGGCCGGCCATTTCCTGTTCGGCGGTTTCAAGGTCACCGACTATCCGGCGGGCTTCATCAAGAAATTTTATGCCGGGTTCGGTAAGCCGCAGGCTTCGTGTCGTCCGGTCGAAAAGACGGACCCCCAACCGCTCTTCGAGCGAGGCGAGGGTGCGCGTAACGGCGGGAGGCGAGCTGTGAATAACAGAGGCAGCCTTGGCGAGGCCGCCGCAATCGGCCACGGCGATAAAAACTCGCAGTTCCTGGAAGCGGTCCATAATGAATTCCATTTAATGGAATAATCTATTGCTTTCAATGGCTATTATTTCATTTATCGGAACACACTAGATTGATGCCATCTGAAGTGGAGAGCGTCATGGGCCACAAATTTGCAGAGATCGCGTTCACGCCTACCGTAAAGAAAGCACAGGAGCACAACGGCAGCCGCCGCAGCTATGCCCGCCTGGAAGAAGGCGGGGCCCATCATGACAGCCTGGGCTCGCGTGAAATGGCCTTCATCGCGGATCGTGACAGTTTTTACATGGCGACCGTCAGCGAGACGGGCTGGCCCTATATCCAGCATCGCGGCGGGCCCGCAGGTTTTGTCCGCATCCTTGATGACAGAACCATCGGCTTTGCCGACTTCGCCGGAAATCGCCAGTATGTGAGCGTCGGCAATTTGCAGACCGACGACCGGGTTTCCCTGTTCTTCATGGATTATCCGAACCAGACGCGCCTCAAGCTTCTGGGACATGTGCGGTTGATCAGAGGCGGGTGACGCAAAATTGCTGGAGCGGCTTCAAGTCCCGGACTACGGCGCCCGCATCGAACGCGGCATGGTCATCACCGTCGAGGGCTATGACTGGAACTGCCCGCAACATATCACGCCGCGCTTCACGCAGGCGCAGGTGTTGGCAATGGTCGCGCCACTCAGGCAGAGAGTAGCCGAGTTGGAATCAGCCCTTGCGGATGCCCGCCATCATGAGACAACCACCTAGACCACATATTTCTTCAGGAAGGCCACCGTTCTGCTCCAGGCCAGCTCAGCGACATCCTTGTTGTAGCGCGCCGCGTTGGTGTCGTTGTTGAAGGCGTGATTGGCGCCTTCATACATATGAAGCTCGTAGACTTTGTTGTTGGCCTTGAGGGCCGCCTCAAAAGCGGGGATGCCAGCGTTGATGCGCTCATCAAGGCCGGCATAATGCAGAAGCAGCGGGGCGGTTATTTTTGGCACGTCGGCAGCATCGGGCTGGCGGCCATAATAGGCAACGCCGGCACTGAGGCCCGGATCGGTGACGGCCAAAGCATTCACCGTGCCGCCGCCCCAGCAAAAGCCCATGGCGCCTGATTTTCCATTGGCGGCAGGATTGGCTTTCACGGCGGCAAGCGCTGCCGAAGACGTGGCATTGATGCCTTCCGGCTTCAAGGTGCCAATCATGTCACGGGCCTTGTCGGCATCCTCAGGAGTGCCGCCCATGCCATGCAGATAATCAGGGGCCAAGGCGGCAAAGCCTTCCGCCGCCATGCGCCGCGCCACATCCTTGATATGCGGATTAAGGCCGCGATTTTCATGAATGACAAGAACGCCGGGATATTTGCCTTCAGCGCTGGGCTTCACAAAATAACCGCCGCCGCCTGTAAATTCCAGGGTCTGGCTGACAATGCGCGGGTCGCCCTCGGGCAAAATGTCGGCACGGGCATAATTGTTTTCCAGAAGCGGCAGCAAGGCGGTGGCCGCGGTTGTGCTGCCGGCAAGCAGGGTCAGCTTTTCCATGAAATCGCGGCGGTTCATGCCGCCGTGGGTGAAGCGATCAAAAAGGTTGATATATTTCTGGTCCATGACGGGGCTCCTTTTCCCTGCTTAACCTGCTTAAAGAGTAGGGATGAATGATGATTCCGATAATCAAAATAGCGTGATCGACGGCACGCACAGGGCCGTTCTCATGCGGGGTTGAACTGGCGACGCCAACGGGGCGATTGGCAGCCGCCGATGGGCTGAACCTGTTGGGGCAAAAGCCTCATCTGATTTGCCATGCCACATTCCTGATTGACCGGCTGGCCTTCGCGGCAGGTGCGCCCAAGGCATGCGGCGCGGGCAGCCAAAGAGCAAAAGCATTTGGATGTGGCGGAGCTTTTCGCTTTCGTCTGCCCGGCGCGCATGGCCACGCCGACGCCCGCCGGTTTTGCCCGCTCGCTGGCTCTTGATCCCCTGCCCGACGAGCTTGAGACCTTGCAGCTTGGTGGCCGATGAACTTTTGTTGCGCCTGAGCAACCGCCACTATCCGGCACCACGCGAAGCGGCGGAAATTGCCACGTACCTGGCGCGGAGCAACTGGCCGTGGGCGAAGCCGGTGATGGCGGCCCTGCTCAAGGCCAATCCCAAGCTCGATGTCGGCACCTTCGCCACGGGCCTCAATGTGTGGGACCGGATCGAGGAATGGGAAGATGATGGCGTGCGGCCGCCGGGACGGCATGAAGGCGTCACGCCGGAGGAGGCCACGCAGTTTCTCGACGAGGTGCTGGGGAAATTTTCCGAGCCGCGCCCGCAGCAGAAAAATTATGCGGGCGACCGCCACCTATGCCTTCGAGCCGCGGCAAAAGAAAAGCGAAAATAACATCCTGCTGGCCGAAGCCGGCACGGGCCTTGGCAAGACGCTGGGCTATCTCGCGCCCGCCTGGCTGTGGGCGCGGAAGAACAACGCACCGGTGTGGGTTTCGACCTATACGAAAAACCTGCAGCGGCAACTCGATCAGGAAACCGCAGCGGCTGGTGGCCGATCCGGAGGAGCGGCGCACGCGCATTGTCATCCGCAAGGGCCGCGAAAACTATCTCTGCCTGCTCAACATGCAGGAAGCTTTCGGCCGGCTGGGCGCCAGCAATCGCGCGCGGCGCCCTGCTCGCCGCTCTCATCGCGCGCTGGGCGCGGTTCAGCCGCGACGGCGACATGGTGGGCGGCGATTTTCCGTCCTGGCTGCTCTCGCTGTTTTCCGATGTCGCGTTGGACTATGAAGCCCGCGCCCTGTCGCCCGCCTCGCTCGGCCTCACCGACCGGCGCGGCGAATGCATCTATTCGGCCTGCCCGCATTACAAGAAATGCTTCATCGAGCGCGCGCACGCGCCGCCCGCAAGGCCGACATCGTGATCGCCAATCATGCGCTGGTTCTGCAATCAGGCGGCCGTCGATTATGCCCTGGGCGTGGCGGCGACGGAAGAAGAGGAAGCAGCACCCGGCGGCCTGCGGCGGATCGTGTTCGATGAGGGCCATCATCTTTTCGATGCCGCCGACTCGGCCTTTTCCGGCCATCTCACGGCGCTCGAAACAGCCGAGCTCCGGCGCTGGCTGCGCGGGCCGGAAACGGAACGGCGGCGCGGGCGCGGGCTGGCGGACCGGATCGGCGATCTCGTGGCCGACAATGAAACGGCGGAAAAACTGGTGCAGAAGGTTCTGCAGGCGGCCTATGCCTTGCCGGGCCCCGGCTGGACGCAGGCGGATGCAGGCGGGAACGCCGGAAGGCGCGGCGGAACATTTTCTTTCCCTGGTGCGCCAGCAGGTGTTGGCGCGGGCCGAGCAGAATGCCGGCCAGTCGCATCGAAACCGATTGCGTGCCGCTGGTTGATGGGCTGGCGGAGGCGGCGGAAGAGCTGGCCGCCGCTCTGCATCGATCTCAAGCGGCCGATGACTAAATTGGCCGAGGCGCTTGGCCAAGAAGCTCGATGACGAGGCGCACGAACTTTCAACTCACGACCGGGGCCGCATCGAAGCGGTGTCGCGCTCGCTCAAGAGGCGCGGCGAATTGATGGTCGGCGGCTGGATCGACATGCTCGAGCGGCTGCTCGAAACGACGAATCCGCTTGTTCGTCGAATGGTTCTGCGGTCGACCAGATCTATGGCCGCGAAGCCGATGTCGGGCTGCATTCCCACTGGATCGATCCGACCGAGCCGCTGGCGCTGGCGGTGCTGAAGGATGCCGATGGCGTCATCATCACCTCGGCGACGCTCAAGGACCGGCCGCCCGATGTGCCCGATGACTGGGCCAATGCGGAAATGCGCACCGGCGCGGTGCATCTGCCCTATCCGGTGAAGCGCGTGAGCTATGACTCGCCCTTCGACTACGCGAGCGAAGTGCCGCATCATCGTGGTGAACGACGTCAATCGCGAGGACATGGACCAGGTCGCCGCCGCCTATCGCGAATTGTTCGTCGCAAGCGCGCGGCGGGGCGCTGGGACTGTTCACGGCGATCTCGCGGCTGCGCGCCGTGCACAAGCGGCTGAGCGCAGCGCTGGCGCAAAAGGGCCTGCCGCTTTATGCCCAGCATGTCGATCCGATGGACACCGGAACGCTGGTCGACATGTTCCGGGCCGAGCGCGATGCCTGTCTGCTCGGCACCGATGCGGTGCGCGACGGCGTCGATGTGCCGGGCGATTCGCTGCGGCTCATCGTGCTCGACCGGGTGCCGTGGGGAACGCCGACCATCCTCGAACGGGCGCGGCGCGAAGCCTTCGGCGGCAATGCCTATACGGACATGGTGGTGCGCCTGCGCCTGCGCCAGGCCTTCGGCCGCCTGATCCGCAGCGAACGACGACCGGGGCTGCTTCGTCGTTCTCGATCCGAGGCTGGCCTCGCGCTTTACCACGGCGTTTCCGCCGGGGGTGGCCGTGGAGCGGGTGGGGCTGGTCGAGGCGATTGAGCGGGTGAAAGAGTTTACCGCGGTTTCACTCGACAAAAGCCTGGCCAACCGCTAGCCAGCGTCCAACATTTGGAGAAATACATGCCCGGCACAATCAGTACGGAACAGGCGCTCATCTACGTCATGGTCACCATGTCGGGCGTGGAGGGAAAGATCAACGCGACGGAGCTGAAAGAGATCGGCCGGGTGGTGAAAAGCCTGCCGATCTTCAAGAATTTTGACGGCGCACGGTTGACCACGGTTGCCCAGGAATGCGGCGAGATGCTGCAGGAACCGGAAGGCCTCATGACCGTGCTGGGGCTGGCGCGCGACCAGCTTTCGCCGAAGCTGCGCGAAACCGCCTATGCCCTTGCGGTCGAAGTTGCGGCGGCGGATCTGGCCGTGGGCAAGGAAGAGCTGCGCTTCCTGGCAATCCTGCGTGACACGCTGGGCCTCGACAAGCTGGTGACGGCAGCACTTGAGCGCTCGGCAATCGCCCGTTACCAGACGCTCTAGAGCATGTCCCGCCAAAGTGTGAAGCGGTTTGGCGACAGGGACATGCTCCAGCATGTTTGTCTGGCGCGAATCCTTTTCGGCGAAATGATGCCATTTCGCCGGGATGCGCTGTAATGCGGGAATTTTATCCGGAGCCGCAGCCCTATACCCGCGGCCGGCTTCGCGTGTCGGAACTCCACGAACTCTATTACGAGGAATGCGGAAATCCGAAGGGCAAGCCCGTGGTCATCCTGCATGGCGGGCCCGGCGGCGGCATTTCGCCGTTCCTGCGCCGCCTGCATGATCCCAAGCAGTACCGCGCCATCCTTTTTGACCAGCGGGGTTGCGGACAATCCACGCCGCACGCGGAACTGCGCGAAAACACAACATGGCATCTTGTGGCCGACATGGAGGCCTTGCGCGTCCATCTCGGAATTGAAAAATGGCAGGTGCTTGGCGGCTCGTGGGGCTCGACGCTGGCGCTCGCCTATGCGCAAAAACATGTGGAGCGGGTAACCGAACTTATCCTGCGCGGCATCTTCACGATCCGAAAGCGCGAGATCGACTGGTTCTATCAGGAGGGGGCAAGCATGCTGTTTCCCGATATATGGGAGACCTATCTGGCGCCCATCCCTGCCGCTGAGCGCGATGATCTCGTGGCCGCCTATTACCGGCGGCTGACCGGGGACAATGCACGAGGAGCAAATGGCTTGCGCCAAAGCCTGGAGCCGATGGGAGGCCAGCACAATTTCGCTTCTCCCCAATGCAGATCTTGTGAACACTTTCAGTGCGGATGCTTTTGCCTTGGCCTTTGCCCGCATCGAATGCCACTACTTCGTCAACAAGGGCTTCTTTCACAGGGACGACCAGTTGCTGGTTGACGCTCCCAAGCTCCGGAACATTCCCGGGGTGATCATTCAAGGCCGCTACGATGTGGTAACGCCCATGGAAACCGCCTGGGCGCTGCACCGGGCCTGGCCCGAAGCCGCTTTTGAAATTATTCCCGACGCGGGCCATACGGCCACGGAACCAGGCATCACTGACGCGCTGATTCGAGCGACAGACCGATTCGCCATGCGAGCGCCGCATAGCTGACTGTCGCGCAACTTATCTTGAATCTCTATATTTCATTCACATTTCAATGCCATAGCAAGATAGCTAAAGAATTTATGCATTGAGGAGGTCATCATGACCAAAGTATTCAAGGAGCTCGTATTCGGCTTGGGGCGCGGATTTGGAATTTATTTTTCCCAGCGGAATGAATTTATTGACTCGGTTATGACGCCGGGCCGGCCGTTGAAGAAGCGCAGCTAAACAATTGTTCCTAAATCATAATCATTTAGCATGCAGCCGTTGGGCGGTGATCTGATCTTGATCCCGCCGCAATGTTGCCCGTTCATTGCCCAGTTCTGCCCGTCTTGAAGCCATGATCGAAAGCCACTCTCACACTCAATCCAGCGGGGATTAGCCAGCCTAAAAAGCTGGTTCTTGAGAGGGAAAAGTTTCGGGAACCTAATACGCTACCCCTGTTTGTGAGCGAGTTGACCTGTGCGGCTCCTGTCGCCGTCCCGAGTTGTGCGGGTCAAGGGCCCGTCCATGCTTTGTTGAGTGTGGACGGGCCACGCTTCTTTCCCCGAATCGGGGTAGAAGATTTTCATGCAGCTTGACCAAATCATTCTTCAAATCGGCTCCCAGCCCTTCACACTGCTTGATATTTTGCTGGCGGGTGCTGCCCTTGCCCTCGTCCTCATTCTTGCCACCCTGATCGTTACGTGGCGGGCCCAGCGCAATCGGAAAAGTGAAACCCTCGAGGCCATGCGGCGGGCCTCGGAGCTGGAATACCGCCTGGCCGAGATGGCAGGGGCGTTGCGCAATTTTGCTGACCAGTCGCAAGGCGCCCAGGCCCATTTCACCCGCACCCTCGATGAGCGGCTGGACCATGTGGGGCAGCGCATTGGCCTTGGCCTCAACGACCAGGCGGAACGCACCACGCAGTCCCTCACTCATCTCTATGAGCGCCTGGCGGTCATTGACGCGGCCCAGAAAAACCTGACCTCGCTTTCAACCGAGATGATCTCGCTCAAGGACATTCTCTCCAACAAGCAGGCGCGCGGCGCCTATGGCCAGGGGCGGATGGAGGCCATCGTGCGCGACGGGCTTCACGCCAGGGCCTATGCGTTCCAGCCCACACTCACCAACGGCATGCGGCCGGATTGCCTGATCAGCCTGCCGGATTCGGAACTCAAGCTGGTGATCGATGCCAAGTTTCCGCTGGAGGCGTTCAATGCGCTGCGCGAGGCAAAAGGCGAAGGCGACATTCGCGCCGCCGAGGCGCGGCTGCGGAGCGACGTCAGCAAGCACGTCAAGGACATCGCGGAAAAATACCTGATCACCGGCGAGACCCATGAGACGGCCATCATGTTTGTGCCGTCCGAATCCATCTATGCGGACCTCCATGAAAAATTCGAGGACGTCATCCAGAAGGCCCATCGGGCCCGCGTGATCATCGCCTCGCCCAATGTCTTGATGCTGCTCATCCAAACCATGCAAGCGATTTTCAAGGACTCGGCCATGCGCGAGCAGGCCCATGTGATCAAGATCGAAGTCATGCGCCTGCTGGAAGACGTGGGACGGCTCAAGGAGCGCGTCAGCGATCTGCAAAAGCATTTCGGCAATGCAAATTCGGACCTGGAAAAGCTTTCGCTCTCGGCAGAAAAAATCGTCAAGCGCGGGCTTCGCATCGAAAGCCTCGATGTGGAAGAACCGGCAAAGCTGGCCGAGGCAAAGCCCAAGCTTGTCAGCAGCCATGACTAGCGCGCGTCCCGGCGGGATGGAATCATCCGCCGAAAGGACTCGCGCCAGATCAATATGTTGGAGCATGTCGCGACCGCCAAACCGCTTCACACTTTGGCGGGACATGCTCAAATTTTACTTATTGGCGGCAAGGGCCATCTGGATATCGCGGTCGCGCTTTTTCTCGCTGCGGTACATGAGATAGCCGGCAAGGCCGACACCGATACTCACCACAAGAACAATCAGGGTTGCCAGCGCATTGATATCGGGCGTCACGCCGAGCTTCACCTTGCCCCAGATGAGGATGGGAAGCGTCGTGGCGCCCGGCCCGTGGTGAAGTTGGTGATGACCACGTCATCCAGCGAAATGGTGAAGGCGAGAAGCCAGCCGGAAATCATGGCCGGTGCGATGATCGGCAGGGTCACGTCAAACAGCACCTGCCAGGGCTTCGAGCCCAGATCCATGGCGGCTTCTTCGAGCGAACGATCCATCGACGACAGCCGCGATTGAACGATCACGGCCACATAGGACAGCGCAAAGGTGGTGTGGGCGATGGTGACGGTGGTGAAGCCGCGCTTTGCCGGCCAGCCGATCAGTAGCGCTCCATGAAGACGAACAGCAGCAGCAGGGAAACGCCGGTGATGACTTCCGGCATGATGAGCGGCGCCGACACAAGTCCGGAAAAAAGCGTGCGGCCGCGGAACCGCGAAAACCGCGCCAGCGCCATGCCCGCCATGGTGCCGAGGATCGTTGCAAAGGTGGCGCTGATGAACGGCGATCTCAAGCGACAGGGTGGCGGCCTCGATGATCTGGGCATTCTTGAAGAGCTTGCAATACCATTCAACCGAGAAGCCGCCCCACACCGTCGCAAGCCGCGACTTGTTGAAGGAGAAGAAGATCATCGACAGGATCGGGATATAGAAAAAGGCAAAGCCGAAACACAGGGCGGAAAAGAGGAAGGTGGAGCGCTGGCGCATTACTTTCGCTCCCTCGGTGCCTTCTCCTGCATCCTGTTGTAGATCATGATCGGCACGACCAGCAGCACGAGCAGTGCCACGGCGATCGGTCGGAGGCCATGGGCCAGTCGCGGTTGAGCGAGAACTCGTCATTGATCACGCGGCCGATCATCGGATTGGCGGCATTGCCCACAAGGCTTGGAATGACGAGTTCGCCCGTTGCCGGAATGAAAACCAGAAGGCAGCCGGCGACGATGCCGGGCATGGAGAGGGGCAGGGTCACATCCCTGAACACCTGCCAGGGCTTGGAGCCCAGATCCATCGCCGCCTCATTGAGCGTGTAGTCGAGCTTTTCGAGATTGGCGAAAAGCGGCAGGATCATGAAGGGCAGGTAGGAATAGACGATGACGAGAATGACGGCGAAATTGGTGTTCATCATCGGGACTGAATTGATTGTCCGAGGCGGCGGGCAGGAACACATTGAAGAGCGAGGTGAGCCCGCGATTGAACCAGCTGTTGCTTCCCATCAGCCCGATCCAGGCATAGACGCGCAGCAGGAACGAGGTCCAGAACGGCAGGATGACCAGCAGCAGCAGGATATTGCGCCAGGCGCCCTTGGCGCGCGCGATGCCCAGGGCCATCGGATAGCCGAGAAGCAGGCAGAGACCCGTCGCAATCAGCGCATTGCGGAGCGAGGTGAGATAGCCCCGGAGATAGACGTAGTCGGTGAACAGCCGGGCAAAGTTGTCGAAGGTGACATAGGGCCAGGTCTCGTAAAAGCGGAAGGGCGGCTGGGCGATCACCGATTGCGCCAGGCTCATCGCGAAGATGATGAAGAAGGGCACAACGAAGAACAACAGGAGCCAGACATAGGGCGTGGCGATGATGACGTCGCGCCAGGCCTCGCGGTCAAGCCAGTTGCGAAAACCGCTCTTGCCGCCGGGCAGTTCAAGTTTCTGCGGCACGGGTCCGGATTTCTGCGGCGCGACAGCGGCCATCGGCTAATCCTTCAGCAGGATGGCGGCTGACGGCTCAAAGGAAAGCCAGACCTTGTCTTCCCAGACGGCGACACGTTCGGTTTCGCGGCCGCGCCGGTCATTGACCCGGTTGACGCGGACCAGCGTCGATGAGGGAAGCTTCACGCGGTAGAGCGAATCCTTGCCGAAATAGCCGAGATCCATGACCTTGCCTTCAACCGCATTGAGGCCGCTTGGCCGGCGCTTTCCGGTTGATCGCGATTTTTTCCGGGCGGACCGCCACGGAAACATCTTGCGCCGACTGTCAATCCTAGCATCGCGATCAACCGTTATATCGCCTCCCCAATCGGCGCAGGCGATGATCGCCTTGTCCTTGGCCACGGAATTGACCGTGCCGTCGAACTGGTTGATCGAGCCGATGAAGTCGGCGACAAATCTGGTCTTGGGAAATTCATAGATTTCGGTCGGCGTGCCGGTCTGGCGGATGACGCCCTTGTCCATGACGGCGATGCGGGTGGCGAGCGTCATCGCCTCTTCCTGGTCATGGGTGACGACGACGAAGGTGATGCCGGTCTTCTCCTGGATGTTCATGATCTCGAACTGGGTGTGCTCGCGCAGTTTCTTGTCGAGCGCGCCCAGCGGCTCGTCGAGCAGCAGGACCTTGGGCTGCTTGGCGAGCGCGCGGGCGAGCGCCACGCGCTGGCGCTGGCCGCCCGACAGTTGATGCGGCTTGCGCCCGGCAAACTGCGTGAGCTGCACGAGATCGAGCATCTGCCTTGACGCGGTCCTTGCGCTGGGCATCGGTCAGCTTCTCATGCTTGAGGCCGTAGCCGACATTCTTCTCCACCGTCATATGCGGGAACAGCGCATAGGACTGGAACATCATGTTGACCGGCCGCTCATAGGGCGGAATGCTCGGTCATGTCCTGGCCGTCGATCAAGACGCGGCCCTCGGTCGGCGGTTCGAAACCGGCGAGCATGCGCAGCAGCGTGGTCTTGCCGCAGCCCGATCCGCCGAGCAGCGCGAACAGCTCGCCCTTGTAGATATCGAGCCTCACATTGTTGACGGCGGTGAAGTCGCCGAATTTCTTGGTCACGTTTTCGATGCGGATGAAGGGCTTCGGTCGTCAGGATTGTGCCCAGGCCTTGCCGGTATTTTCGATGTCCCATTATGCGTTCCCCAAAAAATCAGCCCGGCGAAGGTTCGCCGGGCTTCTCTGGTGTCAGGATGGTGAGCCTGTCTTGATGGTGCTCCAGGCTCTCGTGCGGGCCCGTTCGAGCTCCTGGCTCAGCGACTTCTGGGTCCACAAGCGCTTCTTCAATTCGTCATCGGGATAAACCGCCGGGTCATCGAGCACGGCCGGGTCGACGAACTTGTTGGCCGCCATATTGGCATTGGCATAGTTGGTGAAGTTGGTGCATTTCGCGATGACTTCCGGTTCCATCATGTAGTTGATGAACTTGTGGGCGTTGTCGCATGCTTGGCATCGGCCGGAATGCACCAGATATCAAACCAGGCCGGCGAGCCGGACTTGGGCACGTGATAGGCGAGATTGATCTCGATGCCGGCTTCCTCGGCGCGGGCCTTGGCGGTGGCATAGTCGCCCGACCAGTTGTTGATCACGCACAATTCCTTGTTGGGAATGGCGTTCAGATAGTTCGAGGCATCGAAGGTCTTGATATATTGGCGGATGGGCTTGAAGGCCTTGACCACGGCGTCGAAATCCTCCGGATTCGTGGTGTTCGGATCCTGGCCGAGATAGGCCAGCACCATGGGGATCGACATCGCCCGGGCTTTCGAGGATGGAGATGCCGCAGTCGGCAAGCTTGGCGGCATTCTCCGGCTTGAACAGGATGTCGAGAGTGGTCAGATCGGCATTGGGAAGGCGCTCCTTGACCATGTCGACATTGAAGGTGAGGCCCACCGTGCCCCACATGTAGGGAACGCCATACTGCGTTGCCCGGGTCCCAGCCCTCAACGGTTTTCAGGATCACCGGATCGAGATTGCCCCAGTTGGGCAATTTTGAGCTTGTCAAGCGGCTGATAGATTTTGGCTTCGGTGAAGCGCTCAAGCGTGGAGCCGGCCTGGATCACCACGTCATAGCCGGTCGAGCCGGCCAGCATCTTGGCTTCCATGGCTTCGGTTGAGTCATAGGTGTCGTAGATGACCTGGATGCCGGTGGCCGATTGGAAATCCTCGATGGTCGTTTCGCCGATATAATCGGTCCAGTTAAAGACGTTGAGGACTGCTTCTTCCTCGGCGTGGGCCCGGCTTACATAGGGCATGGCGAGAGCGGCGCCCGCCATCAGGCTTAACGCTGATCTGCGTGTTAGTCTTCATTTTCTACTCCCTCTTTTGGCTCTTGCTGGCCTCGATATTGAATACTTGTTCAAATCCTAGTTGCAACCGACGGTGGCCTCAAGCCCTCGTTTCAACAGTGACCGGGCGATGATCAGCCGCTGGATTTCGCAGGTTCCTTCCCAGATGCGGTCGACCCTGACTTCCCGCAGGAACCGCTCTGCGACGTTTTCGCGCATATAGCCGCGCCCGCCGAAAATCTGCACGGCCCGGTCGGCGACCCGGAAGGCCGCTTCGGAGGCAAAAAGCTTGGCGATGGAACAGCGGGCATGCAGCGACTTCAGGTCCTCGCCCCGGTCATGGGCGGCGGCGGCCTCATAGGTCATCAGCCGCGCGGCATGGAGATCGACCACGCTGTCGGCGAGCATCGCCTGGATCAGCTGGTAATTGGCGATCGGCTCGCCGGAGACAACGCGGGTTTTGGCGAATTCGGTTGCTTCCTCGATCAGCCGCGCCATGGCGCCGCAGCAGCGCGCCGCGATCATCAGGCGCTCGCGGCGGAACCAGGCATGGGTGAAGTCCATGCCGTCGCCTTCCTCGCCGATGCGGTCGGCGACGGGAATCTTCACATCGGTGAAGGTGATGATCGGATGATGGTGGTCATAGGTATGGGCGTAGAGCGGCGTGCGCTTGACCGCGAACGCCGGGCGCATCGATGGGGCAGAAAAACAGGCAATGCTCGCCGCTCTTGCAGCCTTTGGCCTGCACCACCATGTGGTTCGCAAGATTGTAGCTGGTCACATGCCATTTCTCGCCGTTGATGAGATAGTGGTCGCCGTGGCGCTCGGCGGTGGTCTTGATGGCGCCGGGATCGGAGCCGGCATTTTCCTCGGTGATGGCGTAGCAGAGGTGCACTTCGCCGCGCGTCGATCGGCAGGATGTAGCGCTTCGATCTGGTCGTCGTTGCAGGCTTCGAACATCCAGCTCTGCGACTTCGCCGTAGCACCAGCCCAAGCGCATTGGTGACGCGGCCGAACTGCTCGACGATGGCCACTTGGGTGAGGATCGGCAGCGCCAGGCCGCCAAGGGAAACGGGCGTATCCATGAGCGTGATCCCCGCATCGATGGCAAATTTTTCATGGCGCTTGCGCGCTTCCTGCGGAATGCGGCCCTCATTCATTTCCGCCTGCACTTCCAGCGGCTGCAACTCACTATCGACGAAGGCCCTCACTTTCTTGCGCCACTGCAGCGCTTCGGCCGGCAACTCATAGCTCACGACTGAAAATGCTTCGGGAAGAAGGAAACGAGCGTGGCCTGCAGCGCCATGCGCGCCTGACTGGCGGTGATGGTGAATTTTGCCTGTGAATTTCCCGCCGCCACGCCCAGCCACAGCCCATCGCCCAGGGACTCAAGGGCCCGCATCACGGTGCTTGGCACCAGCTTGTAGCCGCCGTCCTTGATGATTTTTTCGCACAGGCCGCTCACGGCCTTGGTGCGTTCTTCATCGTAAGCCGAACATATTTCCACATAGATGGGCCTGCCCTGAGTTTCGCCCCAGAAGGCAATCCAGGCGGCGAGCTTGTCGGGCGTAAAAATCTTGTCGTTGAAATCGCCAAGGATGATCAGTTGCAGCTTCTCAGCCACGCTGGCTCCGGGCATGGCAAGGGCTCCATGCCAGTTGCGGTAATATTCCTCGGCCAAATGGGTGAGGCAGGCGGCAAGAAGTTTTTCCTTGCTCTCAAAATGGAAATTGATGATGCCAACGGAAAGTCCCGCCGTTTTGGCAACATCAGCCACGGTCAAGGCGGAATAGCCCTTGCGCGCCAGAACCGCGATGGTGGCATCAATGAGCTGCTGCCGCCTGACCGGCCTTGAGGCCTTGCGGCTTGCTGGAGCTGTTGTCGTTTCGGTGATTGCTGTCACATGCACCTCGCATTGAATTCAACTTCAGTAAAGCTAGCGGGAATACAGCCTGCGTCAATCCCTCTCATGTCTATTGCGCCGCATTGACCCCACAGGAACACGCCCATAACAGTTGGAAATAATGCTGGATCACGAATTTCGCCAGGCTCTGAACGATGAAATCCACGGGCGGCCGGGGCTCGCGGTCATGGCCCCGGCCCGCATCACGCATCTCGCCTACACGCTGGCGAAGGACGACCGCGATCCATTTTTGCAAGTAACCAAACTCTGTGACGCTTTCGGGGTGAAGCCACCCCTTGACGGGGCGCGCCACCACAGCGCGGAGCTTGCCGCGGGACTGTTCAAGTATGAACGCCACGGGGAATTTTACCGGATCAGCGTGACGGCGCAGAATACGCGGAAGAAGCAGGAGGCCATTTCGCTCCTGCCGCTGGGCTGGATCGATGAGCTTCCGGGCAAGCGGCTGGTTGCCATTCATACGGAAGTCATGTCCAAGGACATGAAAGTTCCCACCCCGCAATTTCTCAAAAAATACTTTGGCCATGAGGATCTGGCGGGATCGCGGGTAAGCCATGGCCGTGCCGCGGTATGGACCGACTTCAAGATCGGCGATGACGGCTATACGCGCATGCTGATCCACGACCAGGGCCTGACGCCCCTGTCGCTTGGCCGTGTCTCGCGCCGCGTCCATGAAATTGAAACCTACCGCATGATGGCTCTCCTGGCTTTTCCCCTGGCGCTGGATCTGCAACGCCGGCTCGGGCCTTTGGAAAAATCATTGGCTGAAACCATTGAAGGCATGCTTTCGACACAGGGCATCGAGGAAGATGCGCGGCTGCTCACCAGCCTCAGCACAACGGCGCGGGATGTGGAGGAGATGTCCAACCGCAGCAGCTTCCGCTTTGCGGCGGCGCGGGCCTACAGCGCGCTGGTCACAAAGCGCGTTGCCGAACTTGGCGAGGAACGGGCCATCAACTATCAGAGAATTGGCGTCTTTCTCGACCGCCGGTTCAGTCCGGCGATGACCACCTGTTTTGCCGTGGCCGAGCGCATTGCCGATCTGGCACGGCGCAGCGAACGGGCCAGTAACCTGCTCCGCACCCGCGTTGACATCGCATTGGAAGGCCAGAACCAGCAGCTGCTGCGCTCCATGGAAGCGCGCACGCGGCAGCAGTTGATGTTGCAGGAAACGGTTGAGGGCATATCCGTTGTCGCCATCAGCTATTATCTGTTCAATATTGTCGCCATATTTGCGAATGGCGCGGCGAGACATTTCTTCGGGGAAGGCGTTACCTTTCCCGACTGGGCCCTCGTGCCCGTCATATTCCTGTCGGTGTGGTGGGGCATCCGGCGGCTCAAATGGCGCATCCGGAAATCCCATCCGGAAGTTCAGACAACGGCCAGGACATCGCCGAAGGTGGTGATCGCCGCTTCGCCTTTGGCCGAGAGGAAATAGATGCCGCGCGCTTCCTTCACGAACCAGCCATAGGCATCGCGCCTGAGGATTGTGGCCGCACGCTCGACCTTGGTTTGCGCGACAATGTCGCAAACCCTTGAGGCGCCGGTGGTCTTGAGAAATTTCACGCAGCGCAGGGCATCCTGCCGGTAGGCGGTGACCAAGGGGCGCTTGCTGCTGCCGCCGGAATTGGGATCGCCCACCCGGCGCTGAAACTCCCGCAGGAGCAGGGTTTTACGGCGTGGATTCTTGCGTGGCTGATAAGCGGCGGGATCGAGGTAGGCCTCGACCCACTGGCCGTTCACCACCAGCAGCCCGAGGCCCAAGCGCTTGCACAGCCGCAAGATATCCTGAGGGAGCGCGCGCTTCGGTTCCGGGATGGCAAGATAGACCGTGTCGGTCACGCTCTGGCGGTCAATGCCCTGCAGCAGGAGCTGGAGATTGAATGAGGTTTTCAACTCGACAATGAGCGGCGGTTCGCCACCCCTGACAGCCAGCACATCGCAACCGCCGATTTCAGATTTCACGGCATAGCCCTGCGCTTCGAGAAAGCGCTTCACGGGAAGATAGAGTTCGGTTTCAAGCAAGAGAATAGGCCCTGAGCATAATGCCCAGAACCTACAATGATTTGTTTACAAAAGATTTATTTGCTGATGAAGACCTGGGCCGTGATGAGGGTCTTGATGCTCTCAAAGGCACCGGCCACGGCAGCGGCATTCGTTGCCACGAAGAAATTTTCGTCAGGATCGCTTGCACAGTTCCGCAAACGGGTGGTGGTGGCATTGTCGTCAAGATCATAGGCAATTGTGATCATGGTAATGCCTGCGGCCTTGGCGTTGGTGCAGAGGGCTTCAAGATTTGCTTCGCCCTGGGCCACGGTCCGCGTGCTGCCCGGGCCAAAGGCAGGCTCGGTCTGGGCGCCGTCGGTCAAAACCACCATGAATTTTTGTGTTTCCTCGTCGTCATAGCTCACGCCGCCTTCGAACACCTCGCTGTCTGACAGCATGTGGAAACCGAACTCCACGCCAAGGGCAATGTGGGTCCAGGCATAGGGCGTCATCTCGTCAAGGCTGTGTTCTCAGATCGTCGAAATCATTGCTCAATGGCTGCATGATAAGGTTGTTGCTGGGATAGCCGCTGCAGCCCGAGGAGGTATGCACGGGGGGCCTGCGCCTGGCCCCATGGTGCAAGAGGATGTTAAAACAGAGTTTACAGACTCTTAATTAAATAATTAAAACGGTCGCCTTGCACGCATGGCGGCCGTCAGCGTGCCTTCATCGAGGTAATCCAGCTCGCCGCCCACGGGCACGCCATGGGCGAGCTTGGAGGTGCTGAGCCCCAATCCCTTCAGGCGCTCGGTGATGTAGTGAGCGGTGGTCTGGCCCTCCACCGTGGCGTTGGTTGCCAGCACAACCTCGCGCATGCCGGATACGGCGGCGCGTTCAATCAGGTGGTTAATGGCCAGGTCTTCCGGCCTGATCCCCTCCATGGCGGACAGGGTTCCGCCGAGGACATGGTACAGGCCCGTCCAGGCGCCGGCGCGTTCGAGGGCCCAGAGATCGCCCACCTCCTCCACCACGCAGAGACTGGTACGGTCGCGGCGCGGGTCGCTGCAAATCGTGCAGGGATCAATCGTATCGACGTTCCCGCAGGTGCTGCACACCGTCACCTTGTCCTGCGCGTCGGCCATGGCAAGCGACAGTGGGGACAAAAGCTTTTCGCGGTTCTTGATCAGGTAGAGGGCCGCACGGCGGGCCGAACGGGGGCCAAGTCCCGGCAATTTTGCCAGCAACTGGATGAGCCGCTCGATTTCAACGCCCGCAGTCCGCTTCATGTCAGAATGGCAGTTTCATGCCGGGCGGAAGCGCCATGCCGCCGGTCACGGATTTCATCTCCTCGGCCATCAGCGCTTCGCTCTTGGCCTTGGCATCGGCATGGGCCGCCACGATGAGGTCTTCAAGAATTTCCTTCTCATCTTCTTTCAACAGGGAAGAATCCACGTGAAGGGCCGTCATGGCTCCCTTGCCGGTGAGCGTTACCGTCACCAGTCCGCCGCCGGACTGGCCGGTCACGGTTGCCGTTTCCAGCTTGGTCTGCATGTCAGCCATTTTGGATTGCATGGCCTGGACCTGCTTCATCATGTCACCGAGATTCTTCATCACTCTCTTCCACTGGTTTCAAGGTTTCGGGATCGCGGACATCAGTCACGGTGCTGCCGGGAAAGCGCTTGAGGATGGCCTGCACGGCAGGCTCCTCGCGGGCCTCGCGGAAGGCTGATTCCTTGGCATCTTTTTTCTGGAGGGCAAGGGGTTTGTCGCCGCCCTCCTTGGCCACGAGCACCATCCAGCGGCGGCCGGTCCATGCTTCAAGCTTCCGCGACAGTTCACCGGGCAACCCCGGTGAGGCGCCCTGTTCCATGGCCAGTTCAATTTGGCCGGTTGCTACGCGAATGGGCCGTACAAAGCGTTCGAGGTCGCCCTTCAGTTTCACGTCGCGCTTTTCGACAACAAGGGCGATGATATCGGCGAAGTTTGAGAATGCCCGGGTCTCGGTGGGGGCGCGCGGGGCCGCCGCCTCCGGCTTCAGCGCCAGGGAACCCACAGATTCGGCCATGGGCAGATCGCGTTTTGCGGGCTGCGCCATGACGATGGGGGCGGTTTTTTCGGCAGGCGGCGTTTTGCTTCACCAGTTTCAGAAGATCCTCGCCCGACGGCAGGTCAGCCGCATGGGCCAGGCGGATGAGCACCATTTCGGCGGCCAGCAAGGGCTGGCCGGCATAGCTCACCTCCGTGATGCCTTTCAGCAGCATCTGCCAGGCGCGCGTCAGATGGGCCATGCCAAGGCGCGCCGCATAATCGCTGCCGCGTGATTTTTCAGCCTCGGTGCGCGAGGGATCGGTGAGGGCCGAATCCTTCACCACCTTCAGCCGCGTGACCCAATGGACGAAATCGGCGAGATCATTGAGGATGGTTTCCGGATCGCCGCCGCCTTCATGCTGGGCTTCAATCTCGTGAATGGCTTTTGCCGTATCGCCCGCCATCACCGCGTCAAACAGATCAATGATGCGCGAGCGGTCGATGAGGCCCATCATGCCGGCGACGTCGGTTGCCTTCACCTGCGCCTTCGCCATAGGCAATGGCCTGGTCGAGCAGCGACAGGCCGTCGCGCACCGAGCCTTCGGAGGCCCTGGCAATCATGCGCAGGGATTCCTCATCGATGGTGACATTCTCGAGGGCGGCGATGCGGGCGTAGTGCTGCATGAGCAGGGCCGCATCCAGCCGCTTCAGGTCAAAGCGCTGGCAGCGCGACAGAATGGTGACGGGAACTTTGCGGATTTCGGTGGTGGCAAAAATGAACTTGATATGGGGCGGCGGCTCTTCCAGCGTTTTGAGCAGCGCGTTGAAGGCGCTCTTGGAGAGCATGTGGACTTCGTCGATGATGTAGATCTTGTAGCGCAGCGAGACCGGCGCATAGCGCACGCTGTCGATGATCTCGCGCATGTTGTCGACGCCGGTGTTGGACGCCGCGTCCATTTCGATCACATCCATGTGGCGCGATTCGAGGATGGCTTCGCACTGGGGCGTGAGTTCCGGCATTTCGATGGACGGGCTCGCCGGGATAATTCAGGGCGCGCGCGATAAGGCGGGCGGTGGTGGTTTTGCCGACGCCGCGCACGCCGGTGAGCATATAGGCCTGGGCGATGCGCCCGGTGGCCACGGCATTGGTGAGGGTGCGCACCATGGCTTCCTGGCCGATAAGGTCAGCGAAATTCTGCGGACGGTATTTGCGGGCGAGGACGCGGTAGCCTTGAGCGCTCATGGTGTCTGGTGTTTCCGTCATGATTGCTCAGAATACTAGAGGTGGGAGGCTGGACGGGCAACCCGTTCCGATCTCGTTGGGGCTGCTTCCTTCCGGACCTGACCCGGTTGGCGAGCGGTACGTCCGCCGCCAACCTCCCGAGGGGGTATATCGGTGTTTTGGGCTGAAAAGGCAAGGGTAGGATTCACCCATCCCTTGCCACTGCTGTCACAGGCCGCTAATGATCTTGCGGTAGGCGTCCTCGGGGAAAGCTTTCAGGGTTGTGGTGCGCACATTGCCGCCCATGGCAAGCGTCAGGTTGAATTTTGCCAGCGTGGCGTCGTCGGGGGCTTCCAAAACCGTCACCATGTCATTGACCCCGGTGGTCAAATAGAAATCCCGGATTTCGCAACCCATTTTCTTGGCAAGCGCCTTGGCGCCGTCCAGGCGGGCCGGGCTTTCCCGGACGTTTTTGACGCCCTGATCGGTCCAGTTCATAAGCAGGATATATCTGGCCATGTGGTCCTCCCATTTGCTTTTCGCGCAGGGTGGGCGATTATCCGCCTCTCCGGCGAAAGAGGGCGAGACTAGCAGGTTTTTGCCGGTTTGGCGATGTGCCGGGCCTGCCCTGATTGACCTGTAAGGCCCGCTCGCTTATCTGAGGGCCATGAGCCTTCGCAACATTATCACCCTGCCCGATCCGCTTTTGCGGCAAATCTCCAAGCCTGTTCCGGGCGTGGACAAGGCCACCCGCAAGACCTTCGATGACATGCTGGAAACCATGTATGACGCGCCGGGCATTGGCCTTGCCGCGGTGCAGATTGGCGTGCCCCAGCGGCTGGTGGTGATTGATCTTTCGAAAGATGGCGAGGAGCGCCAGCCGCTGTTCATGGCGAACCCTGAAATCATGTCGGCCAGCGAGGCGCTGAGCGATTACGAGGAAGGCTGCCTTTCCATTCCGGAATTCTATGAAATGGTCTCACGGCCATCGGAGGTCAACGTGCGCTATCTCGACCGGCAGGGCGAACCGCAGGAGCTTGCGGCCAGCGGGGTTCTCGCCACCTGCGTCCAGCATGAAATCGACCATCTCAATGGCGTGCTGTTCATCGACTATATCTCCAAGCTGAAACGCGACCGGGTGGTGAAGAAATTCGTGAAGGCGCAAAAGCTGGGAAAGCTTTGAGCCGATGAAGCTCGTGTTCATGGGCACGCCCGATTTTGCTGTTGTCACGCTGAAAGCTCTGGTGGCTGCGGGGCATGACATTGCAGCGGTCTATTCGCAGCCGCCACGGCCCGCCGGACGGGGACAGGGTCTGCGGCCCTCGCCGGTGCAGGACTATGCGGCGGCACAGGGGCATCGACGTCAGAACGCCGCTTTCGCTGAAATCAGCCGACGAGCAAAAATCCTTTGCCGATCTGAAAGCCGATGCCGCAGTGGTGGTCGCCTATGGCTTGCTCCTGCCACAAGCGATTTTGGATGCGCCCCGGTTTGGTTGTTTCAATGTGCACGCCTCGCTTCTGCCGCGCTGGCGGGGTGCCGCACCCATTCAACGCGCCATCATGGCGGGCGACCGGGAAACCGGCATCAGCATCATGCGCATGGAAGAAGGCCTTGATACAGGGCCTGTGTGCAAAGCGGGTCGTGTTGCCATCACGCCATCCACAACGGCTGGAGTGCTACATGACAAACTGGCAGCACTCGGCGCGACCTTGATGGTGGAAACACTGCAGGCGCTTCCTGTTCCGTGTACGGAGCAATCCAGCGAAGGCGTCACCTATGCCAAAAAGATCGACAAGTCCGAAGCGCATATAGATTTTTCAAATAGCGCTGACGAGGTGCGCAATCATATTCATGGGCTGTCGCCCTTTCCCGGCGCCTGGTTAAATATTGGAAATGCCCGCGTCAAGGTTTTGACGTGTGAAGTTATCGAGCAGGCGGGCGAGGCCGGAGTCGTCCTTGATGATCAACTGGGCGTTGCCTGCGGCACGCGGAGCCATTCGACTTCTTTCGCCTGCAGCGGGAAGGAAAGGGCGCCATGGACGCCGCCACATTCCTGCGCGGCTTTCCGGTTGCCAAGGGTACAAGGCTCACCTGATGCCTCGCTACAAGCTCACCCTCGAATACAACGGCGCTGAATTCTACGGCTGGCAGATCCAGCTCAATGACAAAACCGTTCAGGGCGTGCTCACGGCGGCAATCGCGCAAATCAATGGCGCGCCTGCCATGGTGCAGGGCGCGGGCCGCACCGATGCGGGGGTGCATGCGCTTGGCCAGGTGGCCCATGTTGATCTCGCTCGCGAATGGGATCCCTTTGTCCTGCGCAATGCCATCAATGCGGGGGTCAGGCCGCACCGGGTCAGCGTGCTCGAAGCGGAGCTTGTGCCCGATACGTTCAATGCGCGTTTTTCCGGCACCAAACGGCATTATCTCTACCGTATTCTCAACCGCCGGGCGCCACCCACCCTTGACCTGGGACAGGTGTGGTTTGTGCCGGTGGAGCTTGATGCAGACGCCATGCATGAGGCGGCGCAGGCGCTGGTCGGCCACCATGATTTTTCAACCTTCCGCGACAGCCAATGCCAGGCGCAATCGCCGATGCGCACCCTTGACCGCCTCGACGTCAGCCGCTTCGGCGAATTCATTGAAATCCGCACAGAGTCGCGCTCGTTCCTGCATTCCCAAGTGCGCTCCATGGTGGGTTCGCTGAAACTGGTGGGCGACGGCAAATGGAAAGTTGCCGATATGAAAGCTGCACTTGAGGCGCGCGACCGCACGGCCTGCGGTGTCGGTTGCTCCGCCGGAAGGGCTTTATCTCGTCAGGGTTGATTATTGAAATAGGCGGCAATGATGCGGCTGTAGATGGTTTGCGTGGCGCGCAGCTCCTCGACCGAGATGCGCTCATCCACCTGGTGGATCGTTTCATTGGTGGGGCCAAATTCCAGAACCGGGCAATAGTTCTTGATGAAGCGCGCGTCCGAGGTGCCGCCCGATGTCGAAAGCTTGGGCACAAGCCCGGTTTCCTGTTCCACCGCATCCTGCACAAGGCCCACAAAGGCGCCGGGTTCGGTGATGAAGGCTTCGGCCCCTTCATAGGAATTGACGGTCCAGGTTCCGCCAAGCTCTTCCTTTACGGCGGCAACCTGGGCATCGACCCAATCGCGCAAGGATTGAAAATTGTGTTCGGTGCTGTAGCGGATATTGAACTTGGCCGTGGCGCGGGCGGGCACGACATTGCCCGCCGGATTGCCCACATCGAAGGTGGTCACCGCCAGGGTTGAAGGCTCGAAGTTGTCGTTGCCGTCATCGAGTTTCGCATTTGAGATCCAGTCCACCAAGCGGGACAGCTTGGGAATGGGATTGTCGGTTTTCGCCGGGTAGGCCACATGGCCCTGGATGCCTTCCACGGTGACGTCAAAACTGAGCGAGCCGCGGCGGCCGATCTTGATGGCATCGCCCAATTTTTCCACGGAACTCGGTTCGCCCACCAGGCAATGGTTGGGAATATGGCCGTTGGCCTTCATCCATTCCAGAACCTTCACGGTGCCGTTGATGGCGGGGCCTTCCTCGTCACCGGTAATCAGAAATGAGATGGAGCCGGCGGGCTTGCCGCTATCCTTCACGTAGTCGATGGCGGCTGCGGCAAAGGCCGCAACGGAGCCCTTCATGTCGGTGGCGCCCCGGCCATAGAGCAGGCCGTCCTTGATCTCGGCGCCAAAGGGCTCGTGTTTCCAGTTGGCCTCGTCGCCCACCGGCACCACATCGGTATGGCCGGCAAAGCACAAATGCGGCTCGGCCGAGCCGATGCGGGCGAAAAGATTTTCAACGTCGGGCGTGTCCTTATCCTTGAAGATCAGGCGCTGGCAGACAAAGCCTTGGCTGCTCAAAAGGTTTTCAAGCACGGTCAGTGCACCTCCCTCATGGGGGGTGACGGAGCGGCAGCGGATAAGGTCTTGCAGGATGGCGACGGAATCGGTCGGGGTATTTTTCATGAGCGCCAGCATAGCGGTAAAAAATACGCCCGGCCAGAACGGCCGGACGCGATGTTAACGATGTGTAAAATCAAGCCAGCGGATCGTTGCCGTACTGGTTCGGACCTTCGGTGCCGCGCAGGAAACCGCATTCAACCAGGAACCATATGAAGCCAATAAACGGTATCAGGAGGATCAGCGTCCACCAGCCGGACTTGCCGCGGTCATGCCAGCGCTTGGTATAGACTGCGAGCGCCGGATAAAGAAACAGCAGGCTTACTATGATGAACGGCCACATACCGCTTGTGGCCATGGCGGCTGCCTGTTCAGGTGTCGTGTTGGGATCCATTCCGCCCATCATCGAAAAGCCAAACACCATGCCTAGCTATGATCATGATGACCCATTGGGCAATAAAAAGCGCCAGAACACTGAGCCAAAAGGGCTGGCGACTGATACGGCCTTCAAAACTCGTCAGCAGATATTTCCAGTCCATATTTTCCTCCGGGCGCATCAGCGCCATTGAAGCCCCCGGGGTTTTATCCCCAAGAATCAGAAAAACCGGAAGTGGAAGTTTCAATCCCTCAACAGTTCATTGATCGAGGTCTTGGAGCGGGTCTTTTCATCGACGCGCTTGACGATCACGGCGCAATAGAGCGAGGGGCTGGGCGAGCCATCGGCATAGGGCTTCTGCGGCAGGGAGCCCGAGACCACCACGGAATAGGGCGGCACGCGGCCCATGAAGACTTCGCCGGTGGCGCGGTCGATGATCTTGGTCGACTGGCCGATGAACACGCCCATGGAGATGACCGAGCCTTCGCCGACGATGACACCTTCGACGACTTCCGAGCGCGCGCCGATGAAGCAATTGTCCTCGATGATGGTGGGGCCTGCCTGCATGGGTTCGAGCACGCCGCCGATGCCGACGCCGCCGGAGAGATGCACATTCTTGCCGATCTGGGCGCAGGAGCCGACCGTGACCCAGGTATCGACCATGGTGCCCGTGTCGACATAGGCGCCGAAATTGACGAAGGACGGCATGAGAATGGCGCCGGGCGCGATATAGGCGGAGTGGCGCACGATGCAGTTCGGCACGGCGCGGAAGCCCGCCTCGCGGAAATCCTTGGCGGTCCAGCCCTCGAATTTTGACGGCACCTTGTCCCACCATTTGGATTTGCCGGGGCCGCCGCCGATGAGCGCCATGTCATTGAGGCGGAAGGAGAGGAGCACGGCTTTCTTGAGCCACTGGTTGGTGACCCATTGCGCCATTGGCGCCCGTACTTTTCGGCCACGCGGGCTTCGCCGGAATCGAGCATGTCCAGCGCGGTCGCACGGCCTTGCGGATTGGCCCCTTGGTTTTCAGGGTAATCTTGTCGCGCGCCTCCCAGGCCTGTTCAATGATGGCTTGAAGATTTTTCATGGGATGCTCCCTGCTGATGCTGCGGTAATTTTGCGGACACGGATTTCAAGAAATCGGCGAGATCGCTGGTCACATGGTGCAACATAGTCGGCGCGGCCGATGCCATTCAGGATATTGGCGTCGGCATTGTCATCGCGAGGTGACCAGCACCGTGGTCATGCCCAAGCTCATGCGGGGCCTCGAGGTTGCGCGCGATGTCCTCGAACATGGCGGAGGTTTCGCGGCTCGATACCGGTTTGCCGGATGAATTTGCGATAGGGCCCGACGTCAGGCTTCGGAACGTAGTCGGAATGCACGATGTCGAAAATATCGCCGAAATGATGGGTGACGCCGAAGCGCTGCCAGCACCTTTCGGCATGGGCGACGGTGCCGTTGGTGAAGATCAGCTTGCGGCCGGGCAGCGCATGAAGCGCTTCGTCCAAGGGAATGTCGGCGGGGACGGGCGCATGATCGATGTCATGCACAAAGTCGAGGAAATCGGCGGGATCGACCTCATGTTCGCATCATCAGGCCGCGCAGCGTCGTGCCGTATTTGTGAAACAGGCCCTTCTGGACGCGGCGGGCTTCGGCGGCGTCGATGTTCAGGAGCTCGGAGACGAAGCCCGGCATCTTCACGTCGATCTGGTCGAACAGGCGGCAGCTGGCCGGATAGAGCGTGTTGTCGAGATCAAACACCCAGGTGTCGATATGGCCGAAACCTCTCATACGCCGGTCCGCGACACGCGCGTGCCGACGCCATGCGGCGTCAACAGTTCGAGCAGCACCGAATGGGGCACCCGGCCATCGAGAATGATGACGCCCTCGACGCCCGACTTCGACCACGGCCACGGCGCTTTCGACCTTGGGAATCATGCCGCCGGTGATCGTGCCATCGGCGATGAGCTCGCGGCACGTCGCCGATCTTCAATTCGCTGATGAGCTGCTTGTTCTTGTCGAGCACGCCCGCCACATCGGTGAGCAGCAGACAGGCGCTTGGCCTGCATCGCCGTGGCAATGGCGCCTGCCGCCGTGTCGGCATTGACGTTGTAGGTCTCGCCATCCCAGCCCACGCCGATCGGCGCGATCACCGGAATGGCGTCGCTGTGGATGATGGTGTCGAGAATTTCGATGTTGACGCGCGGCCGGCTCGCCGACAAAGCCGAAATCGATCTTTTCGACCTTGCCGGTTTTCGGCATCGGTCTTCTGTTTTCGTGAAGCGCTCGGCGATCACAGATTGCCGTCCTTGCCGGAAATGCCGACGGCGCGGCCGCCGGCCTGCTGGATGGAGGCGACGATCGACTTGTTGATCGAGCCGGCGAGCACCATCTCGACCACTTCCATGGTCTCCTTGTCGGTGACGCGCAGGCCCTCGCGGAACTCCGCCTTCACCGCGAGCTTGTCGAGCATGCGGTTGATCTGCGGGCCGCCGCCATGGACCACGATCGGATTGATCCCGCACAGCTTCAGCATCACCATGTCGCGGGCAAATTGCGCGCCAGCTTGCGGTCGACCATGGCATGGCCGCCATATTTCACCACGATGATCTGGTCGTCATAGCGCTGCAGGAAGGGCAAGGCTTCCGAGAGGATGCGGGCGGTTTCGGGAACAGGAATGTCGGTCATGGCAAGGATTTCCCAGCGTTCATTGGCATGGCCTTATAGGGCAATTGCCGGGCTTGCCAAGATTGAAGTTTGCTGGGGCTAAAGAAGGCCTGCGATTTCGGCGCGCAGCTCTGCCAGGCCGGTAAATTTCTCGCTCGAGGTGGCATGGATCAGGGGAAAGGCGGCGGGGCGCTTTTTCGCTGACCGCCTCGGTTTCCGCATAGACTTCTTCGACCTCGGCGGGCTTCAGCTTGTCGATCTTGGTGAGCACGATCTGATAGGTGACGGCCGCTTCATCGAGCAGGTCGAACATCTCCTCGTCGGCGGCGAGCACGCCGTGGCGCGCGTCGACCAGCACGAAAGCCGCTGGTCAAGCCCGGCCGCCCACGCAGATAGCCGCGCAGCATGGCTTGCCATTTCTTCACGTCTTTCTTCGGCGCCTTGGCATAGCCATAGCCCGGCATGTCGACGAGGGTGAGGGCGTCGGCCGATGTCGAAGAAATTGAGCTCGCGGGTGCGGCCCGGCGTGTTGGAGGCGCGCGCCAATTCCTTGCCGGTCAGCGCATTGATGAGCGAGGACTTGCCGGCATTGGAGCGGCCGGCAAAGGCGATTTCAACGCCCTTTGCCGGCGGCAATTGGTCGAAGGGCGGCCACCCCCATGATGAAAGTCGAGGGCCGGCGAAAACAGCCTGCGGCCCGCCAGCAGCTGATCGCTGGTGAAGCGCGCGGTCAATCGTGGCCGCGGGCTTTCTTTTTCAGGAAGGGCAGGCTGTCGCGGATATTGCCGAGGAGATCGACCTCGACCCCGTGGCGCTTCATGATGTAGCGACTGCTGCAGGATCGAAAGGAAATTGCTCCACGCCCAGTAGATCACCAGGCCGGCCGGGAAGGTGGCCAGCATGAAGGTGAAGATCACCGGCATCCAGTTGAACAGGCTGGCCTGGACCGGATCGGGCGGCGTCGGGTTGAGCCGCATCTGCACCCACATGGTGATGCCCATGATGATCGGCCAGACGCCGAGCATCAGGAAAAGCGGCGGCGTCCAGGGAATGAGGCCGAAGAGATTGAAGAGGCTGGTCGGATCGGCCGCGGAAAGATCATGGATCCAGCCGAAGAACGGCGCATGGCGCAACTCGATGGAGGTGAGAATGACCTTGTAGAGCGCGAAGAAGACCGGAATCTGCATCACCACCGGCAGGCAGCCGGAAAGCGGCGAGACCTTCTCCCTCTTGTAGAGCGCCATCATCTCCTGCTGCTGCTTCATCCGGTCGTCGGGATAGAGCTCCTTGATCTTCTCCATCTCGGGCTGCAGCTTCTTCATCTTGCTCATCGAGGCATAGGACTTGTTGGCCAGCGGGAAGACCGCGAGCTTGACGAGCACGGTGACGATCAGGATGGCGACGCCGAAATTGCCGACGATGCCTTGATGAAATCGAGCAGCCAGAACATCGGCTTGGTGAGGAACTCAAACCAGCCCCAGTCGATCATGAGATCGAAGTTGTGCGATCTTGTATTTCTCGCCAATGGCCTGGATGGTTTTGACCACCTTGGCGCCGGCAAAGAGCTGGTCCTGATAGAGCCCGTTGCCGCCGGGCTGAATGGTGATCGCATCCTTGGCCAGATAGTCGGTCTGGTAGACGTCGCGGCCATTCTGCACGCTGATGCTGGAAAGCTCGTGGTGATGGCCCGCGTCTGATCCGGGATCATCGCCGCCGCCCAGTATTTGTCGGTGAAGCCAAGCCAGCCGCCTTGCGAGTCAATGCGCAGTTGGTTCCTTCACGCCCTAACACATCACTGTAATTGATTTCCTGGAGCTTATCTCCGAGGACGCCGAGCATGCCTTCAAAAAACACCCACCAGCCGGCGATCACCGGCGTGTCCTGGCGCTGGATGCGGGCATAGGGAATAAGCGCCACCGGAGCAGCTGTATTGTTCTGGACGCCTTGCGTCACGGAAAACACATAGTGGTCATCGATGGAAATCTGGCGGGTGAAAACCAGGCCTTCGCCATTGTCCCAGGTGAGGGTCACGGGCTTGCCGACAGCCAGCACCGCATCGGCCGGCGCCTGCCATACGGTTTTGGAATCAGGCAGCTTGGCTGTGGTGCCGGTGGCGCCGACAAAGCCCTGCTCGGCAAAAAACGCATTGGGGGTTCCGGCGGGCGAGAGCAAGACAATGGTCGGGCTCTTGGGATCAATGGTTTCGCGATAACGCGTGAGATGAAGATCATCAAGCTGGGCGCCCGTCAGGTTGATCGAGCCCTGCAATTCCGGCGTTTCAATCTTGAGGCGCGGCGACGTGGTCAAGGCCTGGTCGCGGGTCACGGGCGTTACGGCCGTGGCCGCGCCCGGCACCTGTGCCGTCGTCGTTGGTGTTGTCGTGGTGTTTGGCTGGGCGGTTGTTGTTTCCTGCCTTGCCTGTTCGGCAATGGGGATTGCATAAAAATACTGCCAGCCGAAAATGATCGCCATGGACAGCACAATGGCCAGAATGAAATTCTTGTTGTTGTGGTCGATCATCTTTTACCCTTGTCAGCCACTTCATTTGGCGTGGCGTGCAGCCGCTTCAAGGCCGCCGTTAAATCTTTCTGCAAATCAGCGAAATTTCTTTTGGCCGTGGCCATACGCCCAATCAGCACATAATCAAAACCGTTTTGCGCAGTTTCGCACAGAACAAGCCGGGCGGCTTCGCGCAGGCGGCGCTTGGCGCGGTTGCGGATGACTGCATTGCCGATTTTCTTGCTGCAGGTGAAGCCCAGGCGGGGAGCGGCTGCATCCCTGCGGTTCAGGGCCTGCACCACCATTCCGGGCATGGCCGCTGATGGCGCTCTCGCGGCGGCAACAAAGTCCTGCCGGCGCTTGAGATGTTCCATCGTCGCAGGGTTAGGCCGAGAGCCGCTTGCGGCCCTTGGCGCGGCGGCGGGTAATCACATTGCGGCCACCAACAGTCGCCATGCGGCTGCGAAAGCCATGCCGGCGCTTGCGAACGAGTTTGGACGGTTGGTAAGTGCGCTTCACGATAAGTCTCCGTATCTGCTGGCCACAACCTCAAAACACCTGTATTTTCAGATACATATCCTGCCGTATTGAGAAGCGGGAACGGTGCCTTCGAGGAGGGATTGTCTCTCTGTCAGGAATTGCGCCGGGTTATAGGGGGAAAGCGCCGGGAAAGTCAACGCCAAGGAGGGGTTCACAGGTCCCTACACGACGCCTGACTTGTTCTCAACTCGCTGTGAGAAGGGCTTTTCACGGGAGGGCACTTGCGGCATGACATTGCCCATGGCCAGCCTCGCAAGTTTCACCACCACCAAACGCTGGATTCCGCTGGCCCTGATCGTCTGTCTCATGATTGCAGCCTATGCCCTGGGTCTTCATGAGCAGCTGAGCTTGCAAAGTATTGCCGCACACCGCGAGGAACTCCGCCAGTTCATTGCAGACAATCTGGCTTCTGGCCCTGCTCATTTATGGCTGCAGTCTATGTCTGTCGCCGTCGCCCTGTCTATTTCCGGGGCCGGCACTTCTCACCATCATCGGCGGTCTGTTGTTTGGCTGGCTCGCTGGTGCAATTGCCGCGATCATTGGCGGCGACACGGGAGCCACGATTATCTTTCTGGCAGCCAGCTACATCACTTGAAAAATTGCTGGCGCGCAAGTCCGGCCCTTGTGAACAAGGATACAGAGAGGGTTTTGCCCGGGACGCCTTCAACTATTTGTTGTTCTTGCGACTGGTGCCGCTCTTCCCGTTCTGGCTGGTCAACATTGCCTCCGCTCTTGCCCACCTCCGACTCAAAACATTTGTCGTCTGCAACGTTTTTTGGAATTATTCCGGTAACGACGGCATTCAGCTTCGTAGGTGCCAGCTTTGACAGTGTCATCGATGCGCAAAAGGCTGCCCACGAAACCTGCCTTGCGCAGGGTGGCTCTGCCAATTGCCCCTTCGATTTTTCTGCTGACCACATGCTAACTCCGCAAATATTGATTGCTCTCGCAGCGCTCGGCATATTGGCACTCATCCCGGTAGTCCTGAAACGATTGGGAAAGAGCCATGATCTATGACCTTGCGGTTATTGGCGCGGGCTCCGGCGGACTTTCGGTTGCGGCCGCCGCAGCGCAATTCGGCCGACGCGTCATCCTGTTTGAAAAAGGTCAGGATGGGCGGCGATTGCCTTAACTACGGCTGCGTTCCGTCCAAGGCGCTCATTGCCGCTGCAAAACAGGCGCATGTGTTTCGCACTTCTGGCCCCTATGGAATTTCAGCAATGGAACCAAAGGTGGATTTCAAGAAGGTTCATGCCCATATCAGAAAGGTGATTGCCGCCATTGAACCCAATGACTCCGCCGCACGCTTTGAAAAGTTGGGCGTCAAGGTTGTGTTGAGCGCTGCAAGATTTCGTGATGCCAAAACGGTTGAAACCAGTGAAGGTGTATTTGCGGCCCGGCGTTTTGTGATTGCCACCGGTTCACGCCCTGCCGTTCCAGCGATACCGGGGCTTGAAAGAGTTCCCTATTTCACCAATGAAACAATTTTCGAAAACACGGTGTTGCCCAGGCATCTCATCATTATTGGTGGCGGGGCCATCGGCGTGGAACTGGCGCAGGCCTATCGGCGTTTGGGTTCCCAGGTTACGGTCATCGAAGCTAATGCACCCTTGCGCAATGAGGATCCGGAACTGACGGCAATCGTTCTCGAGTAGCCTGCGCGAAGACGGTGTGAAAATTCTCACTCAAGCCGCCATTAAGAAAATATCAAAATCGAAAGCTGGCATTGTCATTGAGATCGAGGGCCACGGAAAAATTACCGGCAGTCATCTGCTGGTTGCCACGGGGCGCGCCGCCAATGTCGAGGGACTGAACCTGGAAGCGGCAGGGGTTGTCTATACAGCCAAGGGCGTGACCGTCGATAAGGGCCTCAGATCATCGCAGAAGCATATCTATGCGATTGGCGATGTGGCAGGCGGATTGCAGTTTACCCATGTGGCTAACTATCATGCGGGGCTTGGTCATCCGGAACGCCCTTTTCCGGCTGCCGGTCGCGAACCGCACCGACATCATTCCGCATATGACCTTCACCGATCCGGAGCTGGCCCAGGTGGGGCTCACGGAAGCGGAAGCCGTGAAAGAATTTGGCGCGTCCATCACGGTTGTCCGCTCGCCGTTTCATGACAATGACCGGGCCCAGGCGGAGGGAAAGACCATCGGCCTGATCAAGGCCGTTATCGGCAAGCGCGGCAGGATTCTGGGGGTTGGAATCGTGGGCGCAAATGCCGGCGAAGTCATACAACCGTGGGTTCTGGCCATGAGCGAGGGTCTCAAAATCCGCGCAATTGCCGGTATGGTTGCGCCCTATCCCACCTTGGGCGAAATCAACCGCCGCGTGGCGGTAAATTATTTCGCAGGCCTTGCATCCAATCCCTGGGTGCGGCGCGTAATAAGAGTATTGAGCTAGAGCTGAATGCAGGAGCAAGAACGAATTCGGTCGAAACAGCCTAGGGCCCTGCGCGGTCTTTCCGGCAAGGTCCTGTTGTTGACCATCATCTTCGTGATGCTGGGCGAGGTTCTGATTTTCCTGCCGTCGATTGCCAACTTCCGCATCCAGTGGCTGAAGGGGCGCATCGCCCAGGCGGAAATCGCGGCGCTTGCCGCCGAGGCGGCCCCTGACCAGATCCTTTCCAGCGATCTTCGCAGCGAAATCCTGATGGGGGCCGGCGTGCTCGTGGTTTCCCTGCAAAAGGGCGAGAGCCGCAAGCTGGCGCTGCGCAGTGACGGCGATTTCATGATCGATGCCAGTTTCGATCTCCGCAGCACCATGTGGTACGGGGCCATCATGGATGCCTTTGGCGCCATGTGGGCGGGCGAAACCCGGGTGATCAGCGTGACGGATGTGCCGCCCAACATGTCGGGCGACCTCATTGAAATCGCGCTGCACGAACAGCCGCTGCGCACCGCGATGTTCCGCTACGCCATCAACATTCTTTTGCTTTCCATCTTCCTCTCGCTGCTGGTGGCGGGGATGATTTTCGCAGCGCTTAACTGGGTGCTGGTGAAGCCCATGCAGCGGCTCACCCGCAACATGGTGGAATTCGGACAGAATCCGGAAGATTTTTCGCGCATCATAAAGCCGGGGGCGCGCCATGATGAAATCGGCATCGCCGAGCGCGAGCTGCACGGCATGCAGAGCGAGCTTGCCACCATGCTGCAGCAAAAAAACCATCTCGCGGCGTTGGGCCTCGCGGTCAGCAAGGTGAGCCATGACTTGCGCAACATGCTCACCTCGGCCCAGCTTATTTCCGACCGTCTTGCCAATGTGGAAGATCCCACGGTCAAGCGCTTTGCGCCGAAACTCATCAGTTCGCTGGACCGCGCCATCGAGTTCCTCAGCCAGACTTTAAAGTTTGGCCGGGCCCAGGAACTGCCGCCACAACGCGAGGAATTGGTCCTTTGCACCCTTGTCGACGAGGTGGTCGAATCGGCGGTTATCAAAGCCCCGAGCCGCATCAGGATTTTCAATACGGTGGAGCCCGGCGTGGTGGTGGATGCGGACCGGGAGCATTTAATCCGTGTGCTGACTAACCTGACGCGCAACGCTATCCAGGCCCTGGAATTCCTGCAGACGGAACGGCCTCACGCGCCTGATGGCGCCATCACGCTGGAGGCGCGGCGCGAGGGCAGCGTCGCAGTGATCGAGGTCCGTGACAATGGCCCCGGCATTCCAGAGCAAATTCGCGAGCGGCTGTTCCAGGCCTTCCAGAGCGCGGCGCGCCAGGGGGGTACGGGCCTGGGCCTGGCAATCGCCGCCGAACTGGTCCGGGCCCATGGCGGCGACATCCACCTGCAAAGCTCGACGGAGGCCGGAACCTGCTTTGTCATCACCATTCCGGATCAGGTCAGGCAGCTTCGGCCCGGACGGAACGGCGAGCGCAAGGTATCGCTTAAGGCCTAGCCCCGGCGGGTAAGACTTGCGTTGCTGGCAGGGCCGTATTAAGGAAGCGCCCATTCCCGCTACATCGCGCGCCCGTAGCTCAGCTGGATAGAGCACCAGACTACGAATCTGGGGGTCAGGAGTTCGAATCTCTTCGGGCGCGCCAAATCTCCATAGAATCTGGATTAGGCCTAACCAATTTCCTGGTACGAAACCGGCTTCGGTGATTCAACGAAGGCACCGGTTATGGCTGCAATGAACTTCTTCACGTCCGGCCCCGCAAGAAAGGCGTCGCGTTCTTTTTTGGACAGCCATTGTTCGAAGTTAACCGTAAGGGCAGAATCTTCTGCCGAGCGAAAACTGCGATATTCAACACACCCCGATTGGGTGCGGGCAGCCTTCGCCACATCACGCAACGCCCGATGAACTTCCTGCTCTTTTCCTGGCTTTGCCTTGGCAGCTGTCATGACGACAAGATTTGAATTACTCATGCTTTTTTCTCCGTTACTTTTGAACAGGATTTTTCTCAGACAGCTTATCTTTCTTGTTGGGTTCGCCTTGGCCTTTGGCGATCAGATCGTGCAAACTCGTCTTGATGTAAAAGCCCCACGCATCGTGGCACACGGTATAGCACTCCTCGAGGGGGTTAAGGCCGACATGCGTAAAGCGAAATTCTGTTTTGTCGCCCTTCTTGGAGATTTCAAAGACGATGTCAGTTCCCGTCCACTCGGTCGTGTCTTTGAGAAAGTTGAAGTAGTTCTGCAGCACGTGCCAGACAATCTTTTTACTGGGCACGAATTCCGTGATTTTGAACGTGCCGCGATGAACATCCTTGAAGCTGTAAAAGAAAATAGAGCCTAGCTTATCCGTGTCGCCATCAACATCTTCCGACCACCAGCCGCGAACATTGCTGATGGCTTTGAAGACTTCTTCCGGAGTCTGGCCAACCGCGAAGGTAGTGGTATAATTTTGATTATCCATGGTTTGTTCCTTTTTATTTTCTACCGTTCTTTGAAATGGGCTTGGCACCGGCCAGATAGCGCTCGTTGTCAAAGAGCTCGGCTTGATGGCTTTGGAAATCCCAGAGTTTTCTGCGGGTCCGCGTGAGGTCGCCGAGGTACACATGAAGCGCTCCTGAGCGCGCGCTGCCGGTATTGGCGACTGAATGCACGGTCTGCGGGGGTAAGTGCACTACCGCAGGTGCTATGGAGTCGCGCCTTTCCGGAGCCTCGAGCTTGGCTCCGGCAGCAACCGGATAAATGAAGTTTGTCTCGCCGCCCCGGTAGATGCCGATCAGCGCATCCATCAGGTGATTGTGGGGCGGGTATTGCAGGCCAGGCGATAGCGTGATGTGATAGATCGTCAGGTTCGGGCTTGCATGGAGAAGCACTTCGTCATCGTCTTCTTCATGAACGAGCCCTCCTGATGCGTGAAAACGGTCCGTAAGGTCGCGTAACACTGTTTTTACTTGTTCCAGGGGGTTGGGACTTTCGGCGGCGTTGATGATCTCTTTAGTCGCCGCGTGGAGAGCCGAGTTGGCGGAAAGGGCCATTGCCAGTTGTCCTTGTGAGATGCTCAGTTATACATATTGAGATGCTCAAACCTAACGAATGCAGTTGCCGGCGTCAACGGGGTGGCCTAAACGGAAGAAATATGACTCGTCCAAAATTCGCAGCCGCAGCATCGAGACCGGCTCCGCCCGCCGGCAAGGCGGCGGCGCCTTCGACCGCCGACGTACTTCGCAGCGAAGAGGCGTATGAGCAACTGAAGACCGACATCGTTGCTTGCGTCCTGCACCCCGGTGAAGCTCTGACAGAAAAACAGATTGGCGATCGGTACCTGATTAAAAAGGCAACGATCCGCTCGGCGCTGACCCGCTTGACGCAGGAAGGGCTGGTCAAGAGCGAGCCGCGCCGTGGCTATGTCATTGCGCCGCTCAGCCTGCGGGACGTCAATGAGATCTTCGATGTCCGCAGCCTGATCGAGCCGGAAGTGTTCCGGGTGGCTGGCTCAAGCCTCACGGAGCGGGGACTCGAAGAGGTCAAGCAAGCTGCGAAAAAAGTGCTGAAGCCGGAGACGCTCCGCAGCCACGTTGCGTTCCTCGCGGCAGATCGTGCCTTTCGTCTTTCCCTCGCAGAGCTCTCGGGAAATTTGCGGCTGGCGCGCCTCCTGGGTCAGGTCCTCGACCAGTCGGAGAGAGTTCTCCATCTCGGATACAAATCGCGCGACTTCACGCAGTTGATCATCAGTCAGCAAAAGGAACTGGTTCATGCCTGCGAGGAGAGCGAAGTTTCCGGCATCGTCAAACTTGCCCGTTCGCAGTGCCTCTTTCTCAAGAAGCAGGTGCTCGAGGCTTTGCTTGCGGGCTCCAGGCTTCAGGAAGTCAATCTTCAACCCTTCGCTTAAGGGATAGTTCTTCGGGTCACTGCTATTGACTCAAAGCGCGCCTTCACGCCACGCGGCGGACTCGTGCGGCAGTTGTGCCATCAATTTGGAGCCGTTCGCGGTGCGTGGAACGGCGAATCAACGGCGAAGAAGCAGTCTGGTCAGCGCTTCCCGGACAAGGGCGGGAATTTTTTCGGGATCATCCAGGTAGGCGCTTTCCAGCAGGCCGTCCGAAAGGGCGACGAGGAGTGACGCGGTGACGGAAGGAGCGGGATCGCCATCCGCTGCTAGAAGGTCCCGGAGGCTGTCGTGATACCATGTGCGACGCGCATCGATGGCCTGCCGCACCGGGCTGTCCGGGTTGGGGTACTCGGCCGCCGCGTTGAGGAACGGGCACCCCCGCCAACCTCCCGCGACCACGGCCTCGCTGATACGCCCCATGATAGCCTTGATCATTTCTCGTGGAGGCTGCTTTGGCAGCGCAGCCACTGCCGCCCGCCCGAGCCGGTCCTGTTCTTCGATATAGGCGACGACGAGTTCATCCTTCGACGGAAAGTGCTTGTAGAATGTTGCCTTAGCCACGCCGGCTTCCGCGATAATGCGGTCGATGCCGACAGCATGTATGCCCCCTGGTAGAAGAGCCGGGTCGCGGTATCGAGCAAGCGACGACGCGCGGGACTTGCTTCAGTCGGCTATGAGAAAAATCTTCTTTCACCCCTTGACTCTACCAGACAGGTCTGTATATTACAAGCAATAGACAGACCTTTCTGTATAGGAGAGTATCATGAAAGAGACTGAAACTTCCGAAATCATGCGCCGGTTCAACCAGGCGTTTCTGGAACACAATCCTGCGATCCTCGAAGACCTAATCGCCCCTGATTGCGTCATGGAGTCGATCCAGCCGGCGCCAGATGGAACGCGATACGAAGGCTACGATGTGAATCTGGCGTTCTGGCAGGCCATGGCGGCCGACCGCGTTAACCGGTTCGAGGTGGAAGACACTTTTGCAATGGGCGACCGCGCCAATATCCGCTGGCGCTTCCATTTCGGCGACGGTGGCTCGGTCCGCGGCGTCAGTCTGATACGGGTCCGAGACGGCAAGATCGTCGAAGCCTTGGCTTATGCAAAAACACCGGGCCAATCGGCGCCCTTGCCTGAATAATCCCTAGCACTTGGGATTGTGACTAACCAAACTCAACGAGGTGAGAAAAATGACCGAAGAAAGCAACGCTACGCGCAACCTCATGGAGCGCTTCAACAACGCGTTTGAGGCGCATCGCCCCGACGAACTCGATGACCTGATCGGGGAAGGCTGTGTTCTCGAGAACACGACGCCCGCCCCGGACGGCGCGCGCTATGAAGGGCGGGAGGCGTGCCTCACGTTCTGGAAGGGAGTCGCATCGAACGCCGACCTCGTGTTCGAGCCGGAGGACATCTGGACCAGTGGGGACCGCGGCATCATCCGCTGGCAGCTCCGTTGGAGCGAACGCGAGGCCGATCGGGTGCGAGGCGTCAACATTATGCGCGTCCGCGACGGAAAGATCGTCGAAGGTCTGGGATACATGAAGGGTTAACCGCCACTCGGAACGGTCGCCCCGTGGGCTGTTCTGCGGGCTGGACAAACCGCCTCATGCTCTGAAAGGAGAAACGCTATGATCATCATAGCCGGTTACTCACACACCAAGAACATCCACGAGCGCGACGCTGCGGTCGCAGCGTTCGCCGGCATGGTCGGACGAGCAAGGAAGGCCGACGGCTGCCTTGATCTTTCGATTAGCGCGGACTCGGTCGATCCAGGCCGCGTCAACATCTTTGAGCTCTGGCGCGACCAGGAGTCCCTCGACGCCTGGCGGAAGGTCGCCAAAGGTCCGCGCGGCATCAAGTACCGAGAAGCTCTCGTGAAACTCTATCGCACCGACAGGGCCGAAAAACCATTCTGAGGCGGAGCGTGGGATTGCTTCCATGGTAACTGACGTGAACGCGACTCGCCGCCCAAGCACCACCGGTCTGCGCCAATTCCTGGATCTCCAGCAGCAGCGCGATTGGATGCAGGGCAAGACGATCCCGCGCGACGCCGACGAGCGCTCGGAGTCCCTGGAACTGCGTCTCAAATACGTCGCACGGTTTGAGAAGCTGCTGCGCCGGCCGCAGGCGCAAGAGGTCCTGGAGATTCTCCGGCGCTACGGTCGCGACTGCATCCCGATCCCGCGCCGGACCGAGCGGCACTTCTGGTCGGTTTCCTGTCTGCCGTCGACTCCGGGCAAGGCGCTCGTTCGCGTCAACGCGAGCTGGATGGAGCTTTTCTCGCTCTATGCGGACGGCGAGAGCATCCGCGCGTTATTCCTGGTGCATCTTTCCGATTTCACCACCAACCATTCACTCGATCAGGGCAAAGTGGACGAAGCTTTCCTAGAGCGCTGTGTCATGACGCCGGAAGACGTTGGTTTTTTCTTCCCCCGCGGCGAGGACATTTTCGGCATCAAGGTCCGCGGCTTCTCCTCAATCGGCAAATTTCTCTCGGCGCTCCGTTCGTTGCGGGCCATCCGGGC
This sequence comes from uncultured Alphaproteobacteria bacterium, assembly GCA_963810045.1. Classification (GTDB taxonomy): domain Bacteria; phylum Pseudomonadota; class Alphaproteobacteria; order Rhizobiales; family Aestuariivirgaceae; genus Aestuariivirga. The sequence goes on from CAWELV010000013.1 coordinate 73,259, forward strand.
ATTCAACCTGACGCATATGAACCGGGGCCGGAACGCCTATCAGGCGAGCCACTGCTACAGCCTGGCGGATCACATGCTGAGTGACGAGGGACGCTGAATCACGGCCCAGAACATCGGAGCCGTCGGCGGGACCTTCTGACATTGCGCCGCGTCCGACGGGTCGCTGGAACCAACTGGCTTATAAAGTATTTAAATTCTTTCCATCGAAAGGATTTTGCCATGCAAACCCTCACGAAAGTATACGAAGATCATAATGTGGCCCGCCAAGTTGTAACTGAGCTTGAGACGGCGGGAATTCCCTCATCAGCAATCAGTATCGTGGAAAATAAAGGCGCCAATACTCAATATGACGATGGTGGATCAACTGCAGGGGGCGGTGCCGAAGCTGGACTGATGATTGGAGGAGCTGCAGGAGGCCTTTTAGCGGGTTTGGGGGCAATGACGATTCCTGGAATTGGGCAGGTGGCTGCAGCAGGCTGGCTTGTAACCATGGCACTTGGTGCCTTTGCAGGTGGCGTAACGGGTGGCATCCTTGGTGCCTTAATAGATGCAAACGTGCCAGAAGAGCACGCTCATGTGTATTCCGAGGCCCTTCGGCGTGGCGCCAGCCTCGTTTCGGTTCGGGCGGAGGACAATGAAGTTGAATTGGTGCGCGCCATACTGGATCGCCACACTTCAATTGATCCAGTCAAGCAGAGCGAAGAATACAGGAAATCAGGATGGAAGCGTTTTGATCCATCAGTTTCATCCGACTATGTACCCGAAGGCATTGAAGTAGAGCGAATGCGCCGGGCCTAAAAAACCGCAGTAACGCGAGCTCGAAGGGTCTCGTGGGGGTGCCGGTTCAAAAATGTAACACCACTGGATAAGCACTATAAAAAGTGACCCCCGCCATTTGACAGGGTGTGCGCGATAAAAAAATTAAACCAAACGGTTGACAATTAATCCAATGCGGTTATATTGAACCACATGGTTGAACATTCTGCACATCTCGACGCCGTATTCCACGCCCTTTCCGATCCGACGCGGCGGGCCATGCTTGGGCATCTGGCGGAGCGGGATTGCACGATCGGGGAACTGGCGACGCCCTTCAGCATGAGCTTTGCCGGGGCATCGAAACACGTGCGGGTGCTGGAGCGCGCCGGACTGCTGAGCCGCAGGATCCGGGGCCGCATCCATCAATGCCGCCTGCAGGCTGACCGGCTCGCGGAGGCCGAAGCATGGATGCGGCGTTACGAGCATTTCTGGAACGAAAAACTCGACACGCTGGAATCCCTCCTGCGTGAAGAAGACAAATCGAAAGCAAAAAAAGAGAAGGAATAGAACGATGAACATGGCAGCAAAACCCAATGCACGAACAGCGACCAAAATCACGGCCCCGGACGCCTATGGCGTGCTGACCGAGCCCACCACGCTGAAGATCCAGCGGCTTCTGCCCGGCCCCATCGAGCGCATCTGGGCCTATCTCACGGAGAGCGAACTGCGCCGCCAGTGGCTGGCTTCGGGCCAGATGGACATGAAGGAGGGCACGCCCTTTAAATTGGTGTGGCGCAACGATGAGCTCAACAACCCGCCCAGCAAGCGGCCGGACAGTTTTCCCGAAGAGCACAGCCTGGAAAGCCGGATCACCGAGTTCGATCCGCCGCGCAAGCTTGCCATTACCTGGGGAAGCAGCGGCGGTGTCTCCTTCGAGCTGGTGCCGCAGGGCGACGAGGTGCTGCTCACCCTGATCCATCGCCGCCTGCCCGACCGCGCAACCCTGCTGATGGTCAGCGCCGGCTGGCACATGCACCTCGATATCCTGGTCGCCCGCGCGACGGGCAAGGAGCCGGCGCCCTTCTGGGATGGCTGGAGCCGCCTGCAGAAGGAATACGACCAGCGGCTGCCCGCCTGACGCTGGGCAATTAGCGAGAAGCAAGCATTCACCTCCAACTCGGAGAATGGACATGACTGCAAAATTTCAGGGTGGCAAAAACATCGCGATGAAGGTCCCGCCACATCAGCATGACGCGACCGTCCGGTTCTACCGCGATCTATTGGGCCTTGAACAGATCGGGGGGCCTGCGGGAGATGCTATCGGCTTTAAGTTCGGCAAAAATAATCTCTGGATCGACAAAGTCCCGGGGATGAGTCAGGCCGAGTTGTGGCTGGAAATCGTCACCGATGACACCGCCAGGGCTGCAAAGCTTTTCGCCGATGCTGGAATCGCCCGATGCGACGAAATCGAGGAGCTTGGAAGCGACTTTGATGGGTTTTGGATTTCCAGCCCGGCCGCGATCATCCACCTCGTCGATGCGAAGGATGGTTCCTGGGCGTAGAGCAATAGTTCGATAGGTAGTCCACCAAACAGGAGATAGCCATGAAAGATCAAAACTTCACCACTGTTTTTACGGTAAACCAAACGCCGGACGAAGCCTTCACTGCCATCACGAATGTTCGCGGATGGTGGTCGGAAGAAATTGAAGGCAGCACCGACAAGCTCGGTGCGGAATTCAAGTATCACTTCCGGGATATCCATCGTTGCAAGCTGAAGATAACAGAATTAGTTCCCGGCAAAAAAGTCGTTTGGCGTGTCCTGGACAACTACTTCAATTTCACCAAGGACAAGAGCGAGTGGAAGGGCACGGACATTATTTTTGATATCTCCAAGAAGGGCGACAAAACCGAAGTCCGCTTCACTCACCAAGGCCTGGTTCCCGAATATGAGTGCTACGACGCCTGTTCAGACGGATGGAGCACTTACATCAAAGGCAGTTTGAAGGACTTGATTACGAAAGGCAAAGGGCAGCCCAACGTTGGGGAACCCATGACCGATCATGAGCGGGAACTTGTTCTTTAAATAATTCTCGCGGTTGCGCCTGCCGCCCCAACCGGGCGGAGGGCCCCCAATCAGATAGATCCCGGCGTCGGATGCAGACGCAACAGGCCATTGAAACCCGCCCACGTCCACTTGGAGAGCAAAATGCTTACAGCGACACGCAAGAACATGGTCATGATCGGTGGCAGCCACCGCATCGACAAAATGCTCAACGGGGTACTCAAGGCCCTTGGAAGAGCAGATAAAGTGATAGGGCGAACCGCGAAAATCACATTGGCCCTGCCAATCATCGCAATCAGTCTCATTGGCATCTCAGTTCGTCCAGGCCAGGCGACTGAGACGACTATCGAGCAGATGCCGGCCAAACTCGAAACTCAGTTTGCACTCAGCGCATTGCCTCCGGCTTTGCGGGACCAGGCAACCGTTTATCTTCTTGATCCCAAGACGGGCTATCAACTTTCCCGGCAGGGAACGAGTGGTGTGACCTGTCTTGTAGAGCGCACCGTCTGGGAACTGGCGCGACTTCCGCAACGACATTTATATTCCTCTCTGCTACGATGCCGTGGGCACAAGGACTTACTTAAAAGTCATTATGGACACGGCGAGGCTTCGCGCCCAGGGAATGAGCCCTGCTGCGTTGAAAGCTGAAGTTGAAAATCGTTACAAGAACAAGACCTATAAAGCTCCGGAAAAGTCAGGTTTGTCTTATATGGTCGCGCCGGTTTTTCGCACAGTGGGGCCTCCTGACATGAAGGTTCATACCATGCCCATGCCGCATGTGATGTTCTACGCTCCGAACATCACGAACGAAGACATTGGAGCATTTCCAAATCTCGGCATTCATTCCAGTCTTCTTTATCCGTTCATAGATAAACAGGGAATCGCTGAGCAAAGCTACATGATCCAACTCATCGGAGAGGCAGAGAAGGCCAAGATCCTGGCTGACGAGAAGACTCTTCTCGATGATCTCTGCGCTTATCGCGATGTTCTTTGCCTGCCGAACACGGAGCACTGACCTGCGTTCCGCGACGTCCCTGCCGTAAATCACGCGACAATGAATTGTGCTTGCATCGTGCAAGCAAGATGGAGATTGACATGCGGAAGTTGATTACTGGAATGAAGCTTTCCCTCGATGGGAAGATCGAGGGCTCGGAGGGCTACGCGGATTGGGTCGAAGCGTGGTCGGAGGACTACGGCCTGATGCCGCAAGTGGACGCCTGCGTGCTTGGGGGCGGCATGTATCCCGGCTACGAGCGGTATTGGACAGCGATACAGAACGAGCCCAACTACGCCCGTCTGGATCACCGGCAGCGCGCCGACGCCGGCTGAGGTCGAATGGGCCCGCTTTGCCGCGCAGACCCCGCATTATGTGCTGTCGAACACCCTGACTTCGGCGCTCTGGCCGAAAACAAGTTTCGTCCGGGGACTCGAAGAGATCGCTGCCCTCAAGCAGCGGCCCGGCAAGGACATTTATCTCATGGGTGGGGCTCGCATTACGGCGAGCCTTATCGATGCCGGGCTGGTAGATGAACTCCGGCTTATCGTTTATCCTCTGATCGCCGGTGAAGGGAAGGCGCTATTTGCGACGGCAGAACGTCGTCGTGGACTTGAACTCCGGAAGGTTGAGCAGCTCGCAGATGGGCGGATGAGCATGATCTACGGCGTTGACTCTTTTTCCGAGCCTCGATCGTCTTAGCTGCAGCTAGACACTGGAGTAGAACTGATGAGCCTCAAAGATAAGAATGTCGTCGTCACCGGCGGAAGCCGTGGCCTTGGCCTGGGACTGGTCGAAGCCCTGGTGGCGCATGGCGCCAGGGTTACGGTCGTCGCCCGCGAGAGCGATGCGCTCGAATCCGTCCGCGCCCGGTTGGGCGTCGCCACGATTGCCGCCGACGTGACGGACGAGACCGCCGCCCACCGCATCCTTGCCGAGGTCCGCCCGGACATCCTGGTGCTGAACGCCGGCGCAAAGCCGCCGATGGGCCGCTTGGACCAGCTGAGCTGGGCGGATTTCACCGCGACGTGGGAGACCGACGTCAAGGCCGGGCTCTATTGGCTGCAGGCGGCGCTCAACCTGCCGCTCAAGCCGGGAAGCCGCGTCCTGGTGGGATCGAGCGGCGCGGCCCAGAACGGGTCGCCGCTCTCGGGCGGCTATGGCGGCGCCAAGCGCATGCTCTGGTTCATGGCCAAGTATGCCAACGGCGTTTCGGAGCAGAAGGACCTCGGGATCCGTTTCCAGGCGATCGTGCCGCGGCAGATGGTCGGCGGCACCGGCGTGGGCGACGCGGGCGCCAACGCCTACGCGCGCGTTCATGGGCATCGCGCCCGAAGAGTTCGTGGTCCGCTTCGGCGCGCCGATGCCGCCCCGGGAGTTCGGCGAGAAAGTTGTTTCCGTGCTGGAGGACCCGCAATATGCCGAAGGCCTGGCCTTCGGGCTCAAGGGCGACACGGGAATCACGATCCTCGAGGGAGCGGCGGCTTGAGCGCAGGACCGCCCTCCTCGAACCACGACCGGCAGGCGCGGCTCCTCGCCCTTGCCGCTGAAGTGCGGCCCGAGCTGCACCGCTATTGCGCGCGTCTCATGGGATCGGTCATCGACGGCGAGGACGTCGTGCAGGATACGCTGCTGCGGGCTCTCGTGGCGTTGCAGGACCTGGAGGAGACGCCGCCGCTTCGACCCTGGCTGTTCCGGGTCGCCCATAACCGCGCCCTCGACCTGCTGCGCGGCCGGGCGGTGCGGAAGGCTGAACCGATAGACGCGGCCTCGGATATCGCCGACCAGGCCAGCCCTGATCCCGTGGAGATGCTGATGCGCAGGGAAGCCGTCAAGACCGCAGTGTCGCGCTTTGCGGAGCTCCCCATCCTCCAGCGCAGCGTCGTCATCCTGAAGGACGTGCTCGACGAGTCGCTGGCAGAGATCGCCGCCCTCCTCGATCTCACGGTCGACGCCGTGAAAGGCCATCTGGCGCGGGGGCGCGCGCGTCTTCGGGAGATCAATGCGCAAGGCGGCCCGCTTCCAGGCGCGCGGCCCGCGTCCGCTGCGGTGGCGCGCTATGTCGCGCTCTTCAACCAGCGGGACTGGGACGGCCTGCGGGCGCTGCTGGCGGACGACGTGAAACTCAGTCAGTCCGCGCATTCGCTTCGCGTCGGCCGCGCGGAAGTCGGTTTGTTCTTCACCATCTACGGCCAGAGCGATGATGTGTGGCTCGCTCCAGCCTGGCTTGAGGGCCGGGAGGTGATCGCGGTCTTCGAAGACCGCGCCGATCCAAGCCCAGCTACATGATGTGGCTTGAGTGGCGCGACGGCCGGATCAGTTTCATCCGCGATTACCGCTATGTCCGCTATGTCGTCGCCGACGCAGAGCTTGCGCTGGCGCCGGAGTTTGATCTACGGAATTGTTTAACGGAACAAAGTGGACACGGAGACACAGAATGACCAATTCTTCTTATCGCTGGGTGATTGTCGCTGCCGGTGGCCTGTTGGGCTGCATCGCGATAGGCGCCATGTTTTCATTGCCGGTTTTTCTTCTGCCCATCTCACGCGATACCGGCTGGTCCGTCACCGGCGTGTCGAGCGCCATGACCATCGGATTTCTTTCCATGGCATTCGCGAGCATCGCCTGGGGCAGCCTGTCGGACCGTCTGGGGGCCCGCTTGATTGCGCTGATCGGGTCAGCGATCCTGGCTGCAAGTTTGTTTCTGGCGAGCCAGGCAACATCGCTTCTCGCATTCCAGCTCATCTTCGGCCTGGCTGTCGGAGGTGCGGTCGCCGCAATCTTTGCGCCGCTGATGGCCTGCGTGACAGGCTGGTTCGACACGCATCGCAGCCTGGCCGTTTCACTGGTATCCGCCGGCATGGGAATGGCGCCGCTCACCATGTCTCCCTTGGCGGCATGGCTCGTCTCCATCTATGATTGGAGAACATCGCTGCAAATCATCGCCGTACTTGTTGCCGTCGTGATGATCCCGGTGGCGTTGCTGGTGCGCCCTCCACCGGCTCTGGCAGCTGAGAATGCCGCTGACTCCTCGGATGACGAGCCGCAATCCGCCATGTCCTTGCAGCAGGTCATCCGGTCGCCGCAATTCATCATCCTGCTGCTGACGAATTTCTTTTGCTGTGCGACGCACTCCGGCCCGATTTTTCATACGGTGAGCTACGCCATAAGCTGCGGCATTCCGTTGATTGCCGCAGTTTCGATCTACAGCGTGGAAGGGCTGGCGGGCATGGGCGGCCGTGTCGCCTTCGGCATCCTTGGAGACCGGTTCGGAGCCAAGCACGTTCTGGTCGCAGGGCTGCTGCTCCAGGCCTTCGGTGCACTCGCCTATTTCTTCGTCCGTGACCTTGGCGCGTTTTACGCCGTGGCGGCGTTGTTTGGCTTTATCTATGCCGGCGTGATGCCCCTCTACGCCGTCTTGGCGCGTGAGAATTTTCCGCTGCGGATGATGGGAACCGTCATCGGCGGAACCGCAATGGCCGGCGGTTTGGGCATGGCAACCGGCCCCTTGACTGGAGGATTGATCTTCGACACCTTCGCCAGCTACGGGTGGCTCTTTATCGGCTCCTTTGGCATTGGCATCGGCGCCTTCCTGATCGCAATGACCTTCAAGCCCTTCCCAAAGCCACAGCCTGCGCTGGCGCCAGCTCAATGATCATTGACTGACCCTGGTCATCGAAAGGGCGGCGGCGCTGCCTTGACATTGCATGATGGGCCCGGGCTTTCATGGTGTGTTGCGCGAACTCGGCGGCTTCCAATCGCGGTGGCGAGTGCCATGACGATCAAAACGCCTGCGACTGCGAAGGTGATCCGCATGCCGGTCGCAACAGCTTCGGGACTCGCTGCGGTGATATCGGTTGCCTCTGATGCGAGCGCGAACACGGCGCCCATAAGGGATGCGCCGGTGATGAGCCCGAGATTGCGCGACAGGTTGAGCAAGCCGGAAATGACGCCCCGCTGGTCCGGGCGGACATCCATCATGACGGCGGTGTTGTTGGCGGCCTGGAACAGCGCATAACCGGGGGTCAAGACGGCGATGGCGACGATGTAGCCCGCGATGCCGAACATCGTGGGAAGCACGGATAGTGCAATTGAACCAGCCGCCATTGCGATGAGTCCAATGATGACCATGAATGGCGCGCCCAAGCGGTCGACAATGCGGCCGGCCAGGACACCGCTCAGTGCGGAGATGATTGGGCCAATCGACATGACGAGTCCGACAAGAGCTGCGTCGAGCTGGAGTGCGCGGGAGAGGTAGAATGGCCCGACCACCAGGGTTGCCATCATCACCGTCGCAACGAGCGTGCTGATGATGAGGCTTGCGCTTAAGCCCGGGTCGCGGAACATCGCCAAGTGGATCAAAGGTGATGCGGCTCTCCTCTCGGCGAATACGAAGAGACCAACTCCAAAGACAGCGATGAGCAGCAAGGCCAGGTTGAGCGGACCGAAACTGCCGCGCCCGGTCGTCATGGCGAGCGCATAGGCGCCGAGCGTCAGAGCCAGCAGCAGCGTGCCTACGATGTCGAAGTTCCGCTCGATCCGTCTTCGGACTTCTGGAATCAACGGGCAGATGACGATAGGCGAGAAGGAAAGCCAGAAGGCCCAGCGGAACGTTGACGAGAAAGATCGCCTGCCAGCCGAGTGTGGCGATCAGAACGCCGCCGAGCGATGGACCAAGTGCGGTGCCAATGGCGGACATGGTTCCGAGCAGCCCCATGGCGCTGCCGATCCTGGCCTTCGGAACCGTCTCGCCGACAAAGGCCATGGTGAGGGCCATCATGGTGGCCGCTCCGAGGCCCTGCGCCGCGCGGGCGGCAATCAGCAACCAGAGCGTGGGCGCAACGCCACACAGGATTGAGGCCACCGTGAACAGGGCGATCCCCGCCAACAGCAATCGTCGGCGGCCAATGATGTCACCGAGCCGGCCAACGCTGACAATCAGGGTGGTGATGGCGAGAAGATAGGCGAGGACGATCCATTGAACGTCCTGGAAGGAGGCATCGAAGGCCTGCGCCAGCGTCGGCAAGGCGACGTTGGCGATGCTGGTGCCCAGCGATGACAGCAGCATGGAGAGCGAAAGGCCGGCAAGCGCCCAGCGGACCGAAGGTCGTCCATGGCATCGATCGGTAACTCCTTGAATTGACTACCCCTATCTAGTCTCATTGCCTGATATGGCGGTAGGCGCACTATTTGCACTTTATTCGTGCGTTTAACGCCATATCATAGTATAGTCGCCCAATGTCGAGACCGGATCTCAACCTGCTTGTCACGCTGGATGTCCTGCTGGCGGAAGGCAGTGTGGCGCGCGCCGCCCAACGGCTGCGGCTGAGCCCGTCGGCGATGAGCCGGGCGCTGGCCCGGTTGCGGGAAACGACGGGCGATCCTCTGTTGGTCAGGGCCGGGCGCGGCCTGGTTCCCACCCCCCGGGCGCTCGAACTCCGCGCGCGGGTCGGCCGCCTCGTTGAGGATGCGGAAGCGGTTCTCCGTCCCGCCGAGATGCTCAACCTCAGCAAGCTCGTCCGCACATTCACGCTGCGGACCAGCGAAGGCTTTGTGGAGACCTTCGGGCCGGATCTCATTTCGCGCGTCGGCGTGGAGGCTCCCGGCGTTCGGCTGCGCTTCGTGCTGAAACCGGATAAGGATAGTGCTGCGCTTCGCGACGGAACAGTCGATCTGGAAACCGGCGCAGTGGGGCGGACGACGGGTCCGGAGTTACGGGCTGTGGGCTTGTTCCGCGACCGTTTCATTGGCGTCGTGCGTGCGGGTCACGCGCTCAGCCAGGGTGAGATCACCCCTGCTCGCTATGCGGCGGGCCAACACATCGGCGTCTCGCGGCGGGGTCTCGACAAGGGACCAGTCGATGAAGCCCTGGTGCCGTTCGGGCTGGAACGGGAGATTGTCATGATCGTAAGCGGTTTTTCGAGCGCGCTGGCACTGGCCCGGGCCTCCGACCTGATCGCCTGCGTTCCCGAACGGCACACCGCAGCCTCGCGCGCCGGCATGCATAGTTTTCCGCTGCCGGTCTCCCCGCCGGAGGTCACGGTTTCACTGCTCTGGCACCCGCGGCTCGATGCCGATCCGGCCCATCGCTGGCTGCGCGGGTGCGTTCGGGAGGTTTGCGCGGAACGCGTGGCTTAGGGCTGAATTGCCGCCACTATCAGTGCTTTCGACGGTTACCGGCCCCTTGGCGACAATCTTTTTCTTGACTCAATGGCTTCCTAGCGTTTCACTGGGAACTATGGAGGTCACCGGTAACTATGGAGGACGTCATGTTTTTTCACAAAACTAGACTGCTTGCGACAGTTTTTGCGCTGACCACCACCGCCTTGACAATCGGGACTGCTTCCGCCAACGGCGAGCGCCAGAATCAGGATAATTATTGCGTCGAAGGGGACAATTGCACAGCCCAGTACGCCGGAATTATCCAAACGGAACGCGATGGGGTGAATTATTTCTATGGCAGCAGCGACAAGACCTTCGGTTACACCAAGTACCAGGTCTTGCGGATCGACTACACCGACCACACCCCCTCTGCCGCTCCTGATGAATTCATGCAACCAGATGAAATCATACAATATGTTCCTAACGGACATTCCTTCCGGCCCTGGCATCATAAACTGAAACGGGGACATAAGAAGGATATGTTGGGATTCATCCCGAAACATTTCGGCAAGTCTCAGTTTCGCCACAGGAATAAGGTTCATTAGCCAGCGGCCCCTTGAGTATTCATGTCGGGTTCATTTGGGTAACGCTACGGCCGTCGTAAGCGAATTACTTCGGCGAGAATTCTTATATGACACCTGATGACCGGAACGACGAACAGCCTGCAAGCCTTTCCCTGTCGCAGGTTTATGAACTCATTGCCCTGGAGCAGATTGAGATGGACAGGCGCGTGGCCGAAAGGCGTGGGCTATCCGCTGGCCCAGTGGGCGATGCTTCAAATGTCGTTTATTTAAAAGCCCGCACTACTAAAGCGCGTGAAATCAAGCGGGAACTCTTTCCTCGCCGCCGGTCTGCCGGGTAAAGGCCACAGAGTTCCCTACCCTCCAGACGCCAACAACGAACGAGCGCAGCAATGTACCGGTCATGGATCAACCTGATGATGCTCGCGGCAGAATCCCAGCAGGTCATCTGGCTGCGAATGATGCGGCTTGCCGCAGGCGGTGCCAAGGCCCAGAGCGAAGCCCACCGGATGGTTCATGAAAAAGTTTTCGCAGCGGGCCGGGAAAGCGGGCGCATGGCTTTGGGAGCCTCAGGCGACAGCGTGGTCAGGGGATACCGGAAAAAGGTGAAAGCCAATGTGCGCCGCCTCTCACGCTAGAGATTGACGGTCACCTGGCTACGGCCAACCACAAGAATTCTTTCCGCGTCGTTGCCCGCACTTTCAGATTCTAAGGACGATATTTCGTATCCCGCTTCGGGCGGTGAAGTGATGATATTTGCCGCCGCATTTTACGGTCCGGATATTGCGGTAGCCTGCATAACGAATGACACGGCGGGCATCGCTGCAAAGCAGCGCGCGGTAGATCCGGCGATTTGGCTCGCCTGGCAAAAGCAGGGAGCGGTGAGGAGGTGCCAGACCGGTCATTCAGGTCGCGCGGCAAAATCAAATTCCTGGCGGGCTTTCCCAACGGATTATTTTTGCTGCCTGGTTCTGGGGGCCTCGCAAACAATTGCCGGGGCTTGCAACTGGCATCGTACAAATCGCAGCGGTTGGTCGCCGGATTTGTTCTTGGCCCCGGATCAAACAGTGATGCGGCCATGGCCGGTGCCAGCAGGAATAAGATTGCGAACGTCAATACAGCAAAATATTTGAACACCCTGCCTTTTATCATCTTTCGCGGTCCGTCCAAAACGGAACATCGGCAATTGCCGAAAAGTTCCGTGCGCCGCCCATATAAAAGGCCCCGCCACTTTTCAGCAGCAGAGCCTCAGGAGATTAGCAGAAGACGTGAGAATTGCAGCTCGCGCCCTGCGGTCATTCTGACAGGCCTACATGGCGGCGGCGGAAGGCGCGTTCCTCCAGGGCTATGGCGGCATTCACCGTCAGCGGCAGGCCGGCGGCCCATTGCACTTCGTCACGGGTTACACCGATATCGCGCAGCATGTAGTCATCAAAATTGGAAAGGGCTGCAATCCGGCGCTTGGCCTTCCAGTTCCGCGCGGCGCGGCGCAGGAACGGAAACGATCCCATATTCGCCCCGGGAAAGGGCTTGGTTCAATACATAGTCTCTCATGGCACAATCCTCCAGAACCCCAGGAAATTCATTTTTCCTGGGCAAAGCCACCCGAAAGCGGCTTAAAATCACGTTTGTGATGGTCTCAATATAAAGATTTCTATTGATTAGTCCAACGAATGTATCTTATATTATCCATCATTAACGTTGATGATACGAGATAAGCCATGATCCCAAATCTTGATGTCGATTTGTTGAAGACATTCCTGGCAATTGCCGATAACGGCAGCTTCACCAAGGCGGCCGATGAGGTTCATAAAACCCAGTCGGCGGTGTCCATGCAGATGAAGCGGCTGGAGGAACTGGTGGGCACCCCGCTGTTTGCCAAGGATGGCCGGATGAGCCGCTTCACCCAGGATGGCGAGCGGCTGGTGGATTATGCCCGGCGCATCGTGGCGATCAATGACGAGGCGATTTACGCCTTCGCCAAGCCGGATCTCACGGGCACCATAAAGTTCGGCACGCCCGATGATTATGCCGAAAGATTCCTGCCGGAAATCCTGGCGCGCTTTGCCCGCACCCATCCCATGGTGACGGTGGATGTCGAATGCCTGGGCAGCGGCGAATTGTTCGAGCGCTGCAAGCGCGGCGAAATGGATCTGTCGCTTGTCACCCATGGCTGCGACATTCTCACCGAAGAGCCGGTGCGGCGCGAAAAACTGGTGTGGGTCACCTCGACGCGCCACCATGCGCATATGGCCGAAGTCCTGCCGCTTGCGGTTTCGCATGCGGGCTGCGGCTGGCGCAGCATGGTGCTCCGGGCGCTTGACGCGCAGCAGAGAAAATTCCGCGTGGCCTATTCAACCCCCAATTCAAACGCGGTGAATGCGGCAGTCCTGCAAGGCCTCGCGGTTGGCGCCATTCCGGAACTGTGCCTGCGCCCCGGCATGCGCATTCTCACCGAGAAGGATGGCTTTCCATCGCTCGGCACCTTTGACATCGGCCTGGTGCGCAAGCCCGGCAAGGCCAACAAGGCGATTGAAGCCCTGGCGCGCCATGTCACGGAAAGCCTGTCGAACCTGCAGGGCCAACTGATTGCCGCTGAATAATGCGATGTAAGTTTTCAACTTCCAAGGCGCGTGTTTCGAGGTGTGCGTTACTTCTTTCGCATTTGAGGCGCGAAGCGTGGTGGAGCGAAGGGGGATCGAACCCCTGACCTCGGCATTGCGAACGCCGCGCTCTCCCAACTGAGCTACCGCCCCGGCCGGGAGCTGTTCTAGAGACAGGTCCTAACCCCGTCAAGGCAACAGCTTGCACTTCGGGCCCTTCCGCCTTACATCTGGCGCGGGTCGCAAACAACCACGCAGGCATCATGGCACATCCGGTCATTTGGCTTATTCTCACTATCCTCGATATCTATTTCTGGGTGATCCTGATCACGGTGATCATGAGCTGGCTCATCGGCTTCAATGTGATCAACGGGTCCAATCCCTACGTGCGCCAGATCAGCTATGCCCTGCACCGGGTGACGGAGCCGCTGCTGGGCCCCATCCGCCGGATGCTGCCCGATCTCGGCGGGATTGATATTTCGCCCATCATCCTGCTGCTCGCCCTGCAATTCCTGCGCTATCTCATCATTTACTACGCCGCGCCCCTGCTTGTGAGCGGGCCGCTGACGCGGAACCTTCTCGCCGTCCGGGTCACCCCCAAGGCCTCGCGTAACGAAGTCACCGGGCTTTACACGGCGGCTGATGGCGCCGTGTCGCTCAGCGTCAAAGTAACGGCGGCACCCGACAAGGGCCAGGCCAACGCCGCGGTTATCAAGGCGCTGGCCAAGGCCATGATGGTTTCCAAATCAACCTTCCATCTTGTCAAAGGCCAGACGGATCGCAATAAGACGTTTGAAATTACCGGACCCCTCCACGCCCTCGAGGCCTTCATCGCCTCGCTCACAGATACAGGACATCCAGATGGCAAAGATCATTGACGGCAAGGCCTATGCGGAGGGTTTGCGCGGCCGCATGGCGAAAACCGTGGCCGAGCTTAAAGGCCAAGCATGGTTTGACGCCGGGGCTTGCGGTGGTGCTGGTGGGCGAAGATCCGGCCAGCAAGGTTTATGTGGCCAACAAGGCCAAGCAGACCGTCGAGGTGGGCATGAATTCCTGGGAGCACAGGCTTGATGCGGCAACGCCGGAGGCGACGCTTCTGGCGCTGGTTGAAGCGCTGAACACGGATCCGGCCTGCCACGGCATCCTGGTGCAGTTGCCGCTGCCCAAGCATATTGATTCCGACAAGGTGCTGACCGCCATCAATCCGGACAAGGATGTGGATGGCTTTCACGTGGTGAATGTGGGGCGGCTTTCGACGGGACAGGAATCGCTGGTGCCCTGCACGCCGGTGGGCTCGGTGATGCTGGCGAAAGACGCGCTGGGTTCACTTGCCGGGCTTGAAGCGGTGGTCATCGGGCGCTCCAACATTGTGGGCAAGCCCGTGGCGCAATTGCTGCTGGCGGAAAACTGCACGGTCACCATCGCGCATTCCAAGACCAAGGATTTGCCAGCGGTGGTGCGCCGCGCCGATCTGGTTATCGCCGCGGTGGGCCGCGCCGAAATGGTGAAGGGCGACTGGCTGAAGCCCGGCGCCTGCGTCATCGACGTGGGCATCAACCGCATCGAGCGCGACGGCAAGGGCAAGCTGGTGGGTGATTGCGATTTTGCCAGTTGCGAAAAAGTGGCGGGCTCGATCACGCCGGTTCCCGGCGGCGTCGGCCCCATGACCATCGCCTGCCTGCTGCGCAACACGGTGCGCGCGGCTTGCGCGCAAAAGGGCATTGCGATTCCGGAGATGTGAGCTTCAAAGGGAAACCATAATCTTCAACGATTTGATGATAATCCCCAATGGCGGCTTTTCGAATGTCTTGCAGATCGGCTTCCCCGGAGAGATCAAGGACTATTCGCAACTCCATCTTTGACTCCGCCGTGCAACATATCCTTGAGGACCGGATCAGTTCGCGAGATTTCCGCGCCGTGGAAGGCTTCAAGCCGCGACCGGGATAGGCGCAATTCGGGCGGCGAGCAAGCGATCCAGCCGAAGGCCGGCATGCAGCGCAACATTCAACGCGATTTCCAGGGTCATCCAAGCATCGCTTTCACTGCCCAACAGTTCTTTCTGAACATCAATTTCGCCGAACTCTTCGATGCGTTGGGATTTGCGCCCCAACGCGGCGATGTCGAAGGCCTGGGTCCGATCCACGCGGGACTTCAGTTCCAAGGCCCGCAAGTCCGCTCAGCGAATGATGTCGCGGAGGCGTTCTGAACAGCTGGTTGTAATGCTCGTAGGTCAGCATATGGACCGAGAAGAAGATCTGGCCCTTGACGTTCCAGTGCACGAGCTGGGTGGGGAGCAGATTCATAGGAAAAGATCAAGACTGGCTTGCCAGAAGCCCTGCGATCTTGCGGCGGTCCTTGGCATCAATATCGGTGTTGCGGGTTCAAGAATTTTGGAAAATGTAATGATGAACTCTTGATGATGCTGTTGTGACGCCCCGCAAGGGCCTGCATAAAAATTGACATCCCCGACGCTCAGCCTACAAAAGAATGCCGTCGTTTCTTTCAGGTCTACGACGCAGAAAAACAATAATGGAGGAACACATGTACGCATTTTCAACCCGGCGCCTGGCTTTGGTGTCAGGCCTGGCCCTTGCCCTTGGCTTCATGGGCGCGGCCGCGGTCCAAGCCGACGAACTCGACGACATCACCAAGGCAGGGGTGATCAAGGTCGGCATTTTCGAAGACTTTCCGCCCTTCTCCTCGGCCGGCACCGATCTCAAGTCGCAAGGCTATGATATCGACGTGATCAATGCCCTGGCGAAAGCCCTCAACGTCACGCCGGAATTGACCGGCATCACCGGGCAGAACCGCATCCCGTCGCTCACCGAACACAAGCTCAACCTGCTGGTCAGCGTTGGGGTGAGCGACGAGCGCAAGAAGGTGGTGGCGTTCACCGCGCCCTACGCGCCCTATTCCATTGACGTGATGGGGCCCAAGGCGCTCGAGGTGAAGGGGCCGGCCGATCTGGCGGGCAAGTCGGTTGCGGTCAATCGCGGCACGCTGGAAGACACCTCGGTCACCGAAGTGGCGCCGGCGGGCACCGACATCCAGCGTTTCAACGACTACAATGGCGTGATCTCGGCGTTTCTGTCGGGACAGGTGCAATTGATGGTGGTTGGCAATGACGTGGGTGCTGCGGTTCTGGCCAAGCAACCCGTCAATCGAACCGGAATCGAAATTCCAGCTCCTCAATTCACCCTCCGCCATGGCCATCAACAAGGGCGAAGACCGGCTGCTGGCCAAGATCGACGAGGCGCTGGCTACGATGAAGAAGGACGGAACGCTCGACGCCATTTCGAAGAAGTGGCTGTTCATTCCGCTGCCCCCGGAACTCTGAGTTCATCATGGGCTATGAGCTCGATTTTGGAGCCCTGCTCCAATATCTGGGTTTGTTTCTCGAAGGTACGGCGGTCACGCTTGGCTTGACCGCCGTTGCCTCGCTGCTGGGAATAGCTCTCGGCATTGCCGGGGCTGCGGCCTTTCGGAGCAAACACATTTGGCTCCGACGGGCGATTGCGGGCTACGTCGAATTGATCCGCAACACGCCCTTTATCGTGCAGATGTTTTTCCTCTTCTTCGGCCTGCCGAGCATCGGGCTTCGCCTCAGCGCGCTGCAGGCGGCAGCACTGGCGATGACCATCAATCTCACGGCCTATGCCATCGAGATCCTGCGCGCGGGGCTGGAAGCGGTGCCGCCCGGGCAAAGCGAGGCGGGCCGCAGCATGGGCCTGAAGCCGCTGCTGATCTTCGGCTTCATCGTCCTGCCGCAGGCGCTGGCCAACGTTTATCCGGCGCTGGTCGGGCAGATCACCATCACGATGCTTGAATCCGCCGTGGTTTCGCAGATCGCCGTGGTCGATCTCACCCATGTCGGCCGATTATCATCCAGTCGCGCAATTTCCGCTCCTTCGAAACCTATCTGGTGATCACCCTGATCTATCTGGTGCTGGCGGTTCTCATGCGCCGCATGCTGGCGCTTGCCGGGCGGCAGCTCTTTGCAGGACGCGTGCGATGACCGATTTCACCCTGTGGGATCTCGTGCGAAACCTGCTGCTGGCGGCGCGCTGGACTCTGCTGCTGTCGGCCATCGCCTTTGCCGGGGGCGGCATCGTCGGCCTGGCTCTGCTGCTGATCCGCATTGGCCGCAACAAATGGGGGCGCACCGCGGTGATGCTCTATGTCGAACTTTTCCAGAGCACGCCGCTGCTGCTGCAATTGTTTCTGGTCTATTTCGGCCTGCCCAAGCTGGGGATTGATGTTTCGGCCTGGCTTGCCGCCGCCGTCTGCCTCACGCTTTATTCGAGCGCCTTTCTCACCGACATCTGGCGCGGCAGCGTCGAGGCAATCCCGCGCGGCCAGTGGGACGGCAGCGCCAGCCTGGGGCTGCATTATCTCTCGCAACTGCGCCTGGTGATCCTTCCGCAGGCCACGCGCATGGCCATTCCGCCCACCGTCGGCTTTCTCGTGCAACTGGTGAAAAGCACCGCACTTGCATCGATCGTCGGCTACCACGAACTGACCAAGACGGCGCAGATTCTGACCAACGCCACCTTCCAGCCTTTTGTCATCTACGGGCTCGTGGCGCTGATTTATTTTGCCATCTGCTATCCGCTGACGAAGTGGTCGCGCGGGCTGGAACGGCGCCTGGCCGTTAGCACACACTGATCGTTGACGGGCCTTACTCCGCCGCCTGGCGGAAGCGCAGGAGATTGGCCTGCACGGCATGGAGATGGCGGTCCATGGCGGCGGCCGCGGCCGCCAGGTCGCGGTCGGCGATGGCCTCGACCAGCGCATCATGCTCGCGAAAGCTGTGGTGATCGGCAGGCGGGCGGTCGACATTGTCGCGCAGCCGCCCCCACACCACGGCGCGGCGCACGGCATTGAGCGTGTCGAACAGCGCGATGAGAAGCGAATTGTGCGAGGCCTCCGCCACCAGCCGGTGCAGCCGGTTGTCGCAATTCTCATATTGCCGCCAGGTGGTCGGCTTCGCGTGAGGCCTTCAGGCACTGGCGCATCTCGGCGATGTCGGCGGCGGTGGCATTGAGTGCGGCCTCGCGCGCGAGCAGCGGCTCGATCAGCAGCCGGGCATGCATGACTTCGCGCGGATTGCTGGCGGCGGCGATATCGGCGACGCTCCGGTAATTTCCTCGACCGGGCGGGTGCCCGACGAAGGTGCCCTTGCCGACATGGCGCCAGAGCTCGCCATTGCTCTTCGAGCACGGCCAGCGCCTTGCGCAATTCGCCGCGCGAGACGCCGAGCAGCTCGCAGAGCTCGCGCTCCGGCGGCAGTTGCGCATTGGCACTGGCAGGTCGTGCTGCGCCAGATAGGCCCGCAGTCTGCGTCAAGCGCGCCCTGCGCTCTCGTCCATTGTTCCCGGCTCCCTGATTCCGAGTTGTGCCGCTGGAAACCTCATAGCGGCCGGACCATATCGGTCAATTGGCTTGACCAATATTCTTTACTTGCCTAATCAATCAAGAATTGGTTAAATCGTCAATCGAGGCAGGAAGACGCGAAATGCGCACCAGAGCCTCCAAGATAATCGAGAAATACATGGGAGAAGTCTCAGATGAAACCAATTTCCAAAATTCTTGACAAGGCTGCCGCAGCAGCCGTCATGCTGTTCGCCTTCACCATCGCGGCTGAGCCGCCGAAAAGGTGCGCGTTGCGCTGGGCGATGTCGTCTCGGTCGAGACGCTTGCTTTCGTGGTGGCGATGGAACGCGCCAAGGACCGGGGCGTCGACTACGAGCTGACCTCCTTCGCCAAGGAGGAGCTCGCGATCCAGTCCATGATCAACGGCCAGTCGGATCTCGGCGTCGGCACGCCCTATGCGGTGATCCAGAAGTCCAAGCTGCCGCTCAAGAACATCTACCAGATGTCGCGCCTGGTGTTCTTCCCGGTCGCCTCCAACGAATACAAGACCTGGAAGGACATGAACGGCCAGCCCATCACCTTCCATGCCCGCGGCACCGGCACCGAGGCGATCGGCAACATCATCGCCAAGCGCGAAGGCATCGAGTTCGGCGAGCGCAGCTATGTGCCGGGCTCGGAAAACCGCATCATCGCGATGATGAACGGCCAGATCAAGGCCACCGTCGTCGATCTCGCCAACAAGAACACTGCTGATGGCGAAGGCCGGCGACCGCTTCCATGTGCTGCCCGGCGCTCGACGAGCCGGCGAGCGACGAGCTGGTCTTCGCCAGCGACGGCTGGCTCAAGGACAATCGCGAGACAGGCCAACATCATCGTCGAGGAGCTGCACAAACTGTGGCGCGAGATGAAGGCCGATCCCGGCGATCATCGAAGACGGAGCGCGCCAAGCGCAATCTGATCTCCGACCAGCCGAAGGAAGTGCTGGACGAAGTCGTGCCGTTCTACACCGAAGCGACGAAGGAAGGCGTCTATGCGCCGCTCGAGGACGCCGCCGACGTCGCCAAGGTCGATTTCCTCGTTCTACACCGAGGCCGGCCAGCTGGAGGGTCCGGCCGAGCACGCTGAAGGTCGAGGATTTCTGGGACCTGGGCCCGCTCGAGGCCGCCAAGAAGGCGCTCGGGGGTTAGAAGCGCTCAGTTGCCGTCGTGCGGCCGGAGCATGCGCGCAAGGCCGTGCCCGGAGCACGGCACTGGACAAGCAGCATGACCCTCATCGCCGATATGAAGCTCGATCAGTCGCAGCAGGTCGGACTTCGCGGCGAGATCTCCTCGCCCATCCGGCGATGCTTGTGGCTCCTCTCGGCGGTGATCGTCTTCGGCGCCTGGGAGATTGCCGGGCGCTGTCCGATCAGCCCGGCCTTTCCGCCCTTCTCGGACACCATGGCGGCGCTGTTCGGCATGATCGCCGACGGCTCGCTGGGCAAGGCGCTTCTGCATCACGCTCAAGCCCCTTGTCCATCGGGCTCGCCGCCTCGGTCGTCCTCGGCGTCGGGCTCGGCGTGCTGATGGGCCTCAACCGCTTCGCCGAATGGCTGGGCTCGCCGATCTTCATCATCGCCCAGTCGGCGCCGCTCGCCGCGCTGATCCCGATCCTGACCTTCGCCTATGGCATCGGCCTCACCGCCAAGGTGCTCACCGTCTGCATCATGGCGATGCCGGTGATCGTGCTGAACTCGCTCAACGCGGTGCGCCACACGCCGCAGTCGCTTGCTCGAGATGGGCCAGTCCTTCCTCGGCCTCGCGCTGGCAGATCATCTTCAAGATCATCCTGCCGGCGGCGAGCCCGGTGATCTTCGCGGGCCTCCGGCTCGGCTGTGCGGCAGGCTTCATCGGCGTCATCCTCGCCGAACTCCTGATCACGCCGACCGGCATCGGCGACATCATCACCTACAACCAGTCGATCGCCGAATATGCGAAGATGTATGCGGCGATCTTCGCCATCATCGTCGCTTTCGGTGCTGTTCATCATGCTGCTCGAACGCATCGAGACCAGTCATGTTCCGCCCGGAGAAAGCGAGCCCGCATCATGACGTGCCGCCGCCTTGCCGCAAAACGCGATACGCGCCCCGGCCCATGGTCGAGGTCCGCCGCGTGTCGAAGATCTATGCCGGCGGCGTCGAGGCGCTCAACGACCTCTCGCTCGATTTCCCGGAAGGCCAGCTCACCTCGCTGCTCGGCCCTTCGGGCTGCGGCAAGACCACCCTGCTCAAGATCATCGCCGGCCTCATCCCCGCGACATCGGCGGCGAGGTCGAGGTCGACGGCAAGGCGGTGACCGGCCCGGGCCCCGAGCGCGCTTTCGTGTTCCAGGATTTCGCGCTGATGCCCTGGGCCAACTGTCATGCGCAATGTCGCCTTCGGCCTCGAGCTGCAAAGGCGTGGCGCGTGAGCGAACGCGAGGCGGTGGCCGAGAAATATATCGCGAGCGTCGGCCTCAAGGGCTTCGAGAGCGCCTATCCGCATGAGCTCTCGGGCGGCATGCGCCAGCGCGTCGGCCTGGCGCGGGCGCTCGCCGTCAATGCCAAGGTGCTGCTGATGGACGAGCCGTTCTCGGCGGTCGACGAGCAGACGCGGCGCAAATTCCAGGAGGACCTGCTCGAGCTCGTCGCGCAGCGAGCGCAAGACCTTCCTGTTCGTGACCCATTCGATCGAGGAGGCGGTCTATGTCTCGGACCGCATCGTCATCCTGTCGCGGCGGCCGAGCCGGGTTTCCGCCATCGTCGAGCCCGCAGATCGCGCGCGGCGGCGATCCCGACCAGATCCGCCGCGACTCCGCCTATCTCGATACGGTCGAGGCGATCTGGCAGAGCCTCAAGCGCTATCTGGATTGAGGGCCAGCCCATGACCATCGGCAAATTCCGCTTGCCCATCATGTCCTCGCTCATCATCTGGGCGGTGCTCTGGGAGATCGTCGGGCGCGCCGGCGCGTCCTTCGTCATCCCGCCGCTTTCGGCCATCTTCGCAGCGGATCATCGAGATCGTGCCGACGCCGCCTTCGGCGATGCCCTGTGGATCACCGGCAAGGCCTTCGTCATCGGCAACTTCATCGCCATCGTGCATCGGCGTGCCGCTCGGCGTCGCGATGGGCCGCTCGATCATCGCCGACCGCGTATTCCTGCCCTGGGTCAACCTGTTTCTGTCGGCGCCGCTCTCGGCGCTGGTGCCGGTCATCATGGTGATGTTCGGCGCCGGCCAGACCACCATCATCTCACCGTCGTGCTGTTCGCCATCTGGATCATCGTGCTCGACGCGCGCGCCGGCGTGCGCAGCATCTCGCCCTCGCTGGTCGAGATGGCGCGGAGCTTCGGCGCCACGCCGCTGGCAGGCCTTCAGCAAGATCTATCGTGTGGGCGGCGCTGCCCGAAATCCTCGCCGGCGTCCGGCTCGGCCTCATCCGCGCCGTCAAGGGCGTGGTCATCGGCCAGATGCTGGTCTCGATCGTCGGCTTCGGGCGGCTGTTCGAGATCTATTCCTCGCGCTTCCTGATGGAGCATTTCTGGGCGCTGCTGTTCGTGCTCTTCGCCTTCGCCTTCGCGATCAACGAGGTGCTGGCCTGGCTGGAGCGGCGCTTCGAATATTTCGCCGTCGTCGCGCAACTGAACCTCACTTCATACAAGGAGCAGACTTGCAAATGGATTTCGTGATTGCCCAGCCCGCGCCAGGCCATTGTCTCCGGTGAAGGGCGCAAGGCCGCATTCCCGGTGCACCGCATCTATTGCGTCGGCCGCAACTATGCCGCGCATGCGATCGAGATGGGCGGTGATCCCAATCGCGAGGCGCCGTTCTTCTTCCAGAAGAACCCGGACAATCTGGTTCTCGACGGAGCGTTTCCCTATCCGCCCGCCTCAAACGACGTGCATCACGAGATCGAACTGATCGTGGCGCTGAAAAGGGCGGCAAGGACATTCCGCTCGAGAAGGCGCTCGACTGCGTCTATGGCTATGGCGTCGGCCTCGACATGACGCGCCGCGACCTGCAGGGAAAGGCCAAGGAGGCGGGCCGGCCATGGGAAATCGGCAAGGCCTTCGAAGCCTCGGCACCCTGCCCGCACGCTGGTGCCGGCCAGCGAGATCGGCCATCCCGTCAAAGGGCGCGATCTGGCTCGAGGTCAACGGCGAGCGCAAGCAGACCGGCGACCTCAACCAGATGATCTGGAAGGTGCCGGAAATGATCAGCTATCTCTCCGGCCTCTTCGCGCTGCAGCCGGGCGACCTCATTTTATCGGGCACGCCATCGGGCGTGGGCGCGGTGAACCGCGGCGACAAGCTGCATGGGCATATCGACGGCATCGGCGATCTTGAAGTCCGCGTCGTCTGAGCGGCGCGTGGTCACCCAACGGATTCACCATCGCTTTGCAGCATCAGCAAGGCTTCCGGATATTTGCTGCTGTTCTTGCCCATCGGAAAATGCTTCAGGTGATCCTGGATATCGGCGATTTTAACCAGGCGGCCAATCTTGTTCCGGCTCGCCCGTTTGACCAGGTCCTCAAACTTCTCGCCCGGCGTTTTCGTCAAGGCTTCGACCGCCTCGAGAACCTCTGCACTGAATCCCTCAAGGCGAAGGCGCTCAAGGGTCCAGTCACCGGACTTCTCCACCACATCGTGGAGAATGGCGGCAATCCTGGACTCCGGCGAGTGCAGGGTGAGCATCATGCGCAGGGGATGGAGAATGTAGGGTTCCCCGGCCGGATCAAATTGCCCGGCGTGGGCCCGCGCGGCGATTTCGATTGCTCTCTCCAATGTGCTCATCGCTGCAATATCCTTTCTCTCGGATTTGCAAAATGAGTCCCGCCACCTTGCGATGGCGGGACTCTTTAATTATCGGCCAAGGGGGGACTTGTAAAAAACCAATAATTAATGCCGGTCGTCAGATACGCGGCACTTAGGAAACTGCGGGCGGTGAAAATAGTTCCCGGCCCCAGGGCTCAAATTAACAAAAATGTGACGATCATCAGGAGAGGAATGGCTTCGGGCACTTCAACATCTCCGTCGGCGGTTTGCGCTAATCAATGCGCACGAAGTGGTTGCTCTTGCACAAAATGCCGGCAACGCAGCCCTGGACCTTCAGCGTATCGCCGTCGATCTTGATGCTGGCGCTGTAGGTATTTCCATCATCGGGATTGTAGATGGCGCCCTGCCATTTATCCTCGCCCGCCGGTTTCATGCCGATGAGAACGCCAAGCCCGATGAGCGGGCGCTTGCGCTTTGAGGCATCGGGATTCTCGCGATCAACCTTCGGCTTGCCGTCGATCTTGCTGATCGGCTCCTTGAGGGCCACAATGGTGCCGCAAAGCTTGCCGCCGCAATCGGTAACCCTTATCGACACCTTGCCCATCGACCAGGTTCCGTAGGGTTCGCCAAGCCGCGGCGAGGGCCTGGCCCAGCGGCACGGCCGCCACCATTGTGGCTGCCAAAAAACCCAGTCGCATCATCTTCAGCATGACGTCTCCATGAATTACAAAAAGGCCGTGGTGTCCCCTAAACGCAGGAAAGCCCCATTGGTTCCGGGCCTCGCGTCCTCTATGTATTGTGCAAGATTTTATTGCGCAAGAAAATTCCGAATCTCCGCAAGAAAGCGGTTCCATGAAGGGTCGCCTTCCAGAATAACATGATTGCGCCCTTCCAGTGCAACGAAGCGGGCGCCGGGAATGCCCGCAGCGAGACGCCTGCCTTCCTCAAAAGGCTCCACGGTATCATCGCGGCAATGCATCACCAGCGTTGGAACGCTCACACGCGACAGCATGTGGGAGATGTCGATGCCGTTGACTGCGTGGCGCAGGCGCACGGCATTTTCGGCGAGATGCCACGGCGCATATTTTCGTGGGCATTATTCCTGGAAGAGCGTGATTGATCAGTTTCTTCGGCGACGATTACCGCCGCTATAAAGTCCGCGTGTCGATGCTCATTCTCTGGCACAGGTCGGCGTGAAAGGGCGGCAACGCTTTGTTATGGTAAATAAATTTTGCAGGCTTTTTATTAAATTGTAAGCATCCGGCTTAAGCGGTTTGCAAGCCGCTTGGGATATCTCCTCCGCGTCAATTACGACGAAAGGGGAGATTTGTCATGAATGGTAAGATCCTTGCTTTGTTGTTGAGTGTTGCGCTGACAGTTGCCTCGGGTGCCGCACAGGCCCGCAACGATTCCAAGTTTAGAGCGTCGGCAGAAGCGGTGGCAGAGGCCCAAAACAATCCGGTCCTGCCACCGGTCGTCGACCGCGACGTCGTCACGACGCTTGCCGCATGGACGCACACGTTCAAAACCATGTTTGACCCGCGCACCGTGGCAAAGAGCTGCCTGGCCCGGGCAGTCTATTTCGAGGCCCGCTCGGAATCGGAGCTGGGGCAGCTGGCGGTGGCCACGGTTATTCTCAATCGGGCGAAGGCTACGAACTATCCATCCTCCATCTGCGGCGTGGTCTACCAGGGGGCGAGCCGCCGGAACGCCTGCCAGTTTTCCTTTGCCTGCGACGGCCAATCGGATCTGCCGCAATACGGCCGCGCCTGGGAAGCAGCTCTTGCGGTGACCTCAATGGCACTTGCCGATGACGCGCCGATGCGGAGCGTTGCCGCCGCCACCCATTATCATGCAGATTATGTTGACCCGGTCTGGTCCAAGTCGCTGCACCGCCTGACCAAAATCGGACGTCACATCTTCTATTCGCAGGGCTAGTTAAGCCAGGGTTGCTTCACGGCACGTCGGGTGCGATCATCGCCAAGGATCGTAAAAGGGGTCTTGGCCATGGATGATTCTAGATTTGGAAACGAAGATTCCCGGGGGTTCTGGACGCCGAAGAAACCCGTGAGCTATGGGCCGGCCTTTGACTGGCCGCCGCGTCCCACGGGCCCTTTTCAAGTGGTTTTTTGGATTTCCCGGCTATCTGCTGGCCGTGGAACGTTTTGTATGCCGTCGCCGCAATCCTGATCTGGATGTTTCTGACGCCCTCGCTGGAAACCCTGAAGACTTTTTCATTCACTGGGCGGGCCTGATCCTGCTCCGCAACATCGTTCTGGCCATCCTGGTCTACGGCGCATGGCACCTGTGGCTCTATGTCTGGCGCAAGCAGGGCACCAGCCTTCAAATACAACCGGCAATGGCCGAAGAAGAGTCCGCGGCCTTTCTGTTCAACAACCAGACCTACGACAACATGTTCTACACGCTGGTGAGCGGCGTGCCGATATGGACCGCCTATGAAGTGCTGCTGCTCTGGGCCTACGCCAACAACATCGCGCCGATGATCAGCTTTCGCGGAACATCCGGTTGGCTTCATCGCGCTGTTCTTCCTGGTGCCCTTTATCCACGAGGTGGGATTCTATTTCGCGCACCGCCTGCTGCATTGGCCGCCGCTCTATCGAGGTGGCGCACAAGCTGCATCACCGCAACACCAATCCGGGGCCCTGGTCGGGCCTTTCCATGCACCCGATCGAGCATGTGATCTATTTCTCCCCGATCCTGCTGTTCTTCCTCATCCCGTCCCATCCCATCCACATGATCAATCTTGCCTCGCGGCTGGGCCTGGCGCCGGCGCAAGGGCATACGGGATTTGACCGGGTGGTCGTGGGCGAGGAGGCGAGCATGGACACCTCCTACTTTGCCCACTACCTGCATCACAAATATTTCGAGGTGAATTATTCCGATGGCATGGTGCCGCTCGATAAGTGGTTCGGCTCGTTCCATGACGGAACGCCGGAAGCCAACGAAGCCATGAAAGCAAGGCGCCTCAGGCGCGGTGTTTGAGGGGCCTAGGGTGAGAATACTTTCTCAAGCAATCGAAGCGTGGATGATGACCGCTCATCGAAAAAAGCTGAACCAATGGTGACTTCTACGTTCGCCTAGATCATTGTTTGCGGAGAGAGATGATAAGCAGGCGTTTTGATTTTTTGCGCGCGCCGGGCGATTTGCACAACCCTGCAGAGGCCGCAATTTTTGTTATTGGCAGTTTCATTATCTATGGTTTGTTGGCTTCACTGCCATTTTTCATTTTCTTTACACAAATGCGTTCTCTGGCCATTGGCTACTTCTTGACATTCCTCGCTATGCTGGCAACTGAAACATTTGGCGTTCGCCGAAAAATCTATCCTCTAAAACGCTTTCAGGTATTGGGGGCCAGGTTGATTCTGATACCATTTGTTGCTGCAGCGATATGGCAGTTCTCGGGTCCGGTTCTCAAAACAAACGGTGACCTCAAAACACTCGCTTTGGCAAATATACTTTCAATCATTGCGCTAAATTGTCTTTTGCATGCATGGCGCCAGCAGAGCATGGGGCCTTACCACAATTGGGATTCCAGACTCTATCGAACACGGCAATACGCAAAGTGGGCATGGGCTGACGTAAAAAAAGATTTCGTAAGCGGCAACGGGCTCTTGGCAAGACAAATGCGCTGGTATTTCGGGTTGGCGATAATTATCACATTGTTTGGCATAGCTAGGTTTGGCTTTGGGTTGTTTTAAGCGCGCCAAGTTCGAAAAAGGACGAATTGCCCTGAAGTTTATTTTTGACGCGTTCATTTAGATTATTTGATTTGCGTTATTGAGAACCGCGATCCGCCCCATGACCCTCGAACAAACCCTCCCCTTTCTCATCTTCTCGCTGGTTGCGGCGATCACGCCGGGGCCGAGCAATGTGATGATCACGGCCACCGGGTCGGCGGCGGGAATCGTCCGCGGCTTGCCGTGCGTAGTGGGCGCTGCCGCAGGCATGGCGGCGCTGCTGTTCACCGCGGCGCTGGGCCTTGGCCAACTAATAATTGGCCATCCGGAAATCCTGCGCGTCATGAACTGGTGCGGGGCGGCTTTCCTGCTTTGGCTTGCCTGGAAGATTGCCAATGCGGGCCGCGCCGGCGAGGCCGGGTCAACACGGCCGGTGGGATTTTTCGGTGCGGCGTTCTTTCAATGGATCAACCCGAAGGGCTGGCTGGTGGCCATCGGTGCAGCCGGGACTTATCTGCGGCCTGATACGGGTAGTCAGTTGCTGCAGGCCGTGGTGTTTGCCGGATTGTTCTTCAGCGTGGCACTTCCGAGCGGCTTCGTCTGGCTGGTGCTCGGCGCCGCCATGCAAGGCCTGCTCCACGATGAGCGCTCGGCGCGAATATTCAACAGTGTCATGGCGCTGGCCCTTGCCGCCTCAGTGGTGATGATCTTCTGGTAGGCGGCTTTAGCGGCGCACGAAGGCAAAGTTCGAGGTGCTGCGGCTTTTTCCGTCGACCTCGTCATTAACCGTCTGGGCGAAGGAATTTGGCCCGGTACGCCGGAGCACCATCTTGGCCGTCCGGTCGCCATTCACCAGTCCGCCCCATTTAATGTTCATCACCAGGCGGTCGCCGTGAAGAGTTCCGTCAAGCTTGGCGGGACCGGTCTTTGAACCGGTATAGGTGCCGACATACCTGTTACCGCCGGCATTCTTGATCGATAACCCCAGCGCCCGCTGGAAAACCAGCATGCCACAGCTGCCTTTCATGGCAACCTGGGTTTCCGCGCTGCTGATCGCCACCCGGCAATTGGCTGAAATCTCGCCATACTTGGACAGATAGGCCTTGCCCGAACCGGACCAGCTTCCGGAAAGATTGTCGAAAAAGGTCTTCGGAGCAGCGTGGGCTGTCGAAATCAAAAGGGCGCTGGAAAGCACGGTGGCAAGAAAGACGTATTTCATGGCTGATTACTCTCGTGAAAATTTAACGCCTCGCCGCGCAGTGTTCGGTCGCGAGCAGAGAAACATGATCCGGCTCCTAAGGGCAGATCATGGCAGTTTGTTGACAATGGCTCAAATTGCTTTGTCCACAAAAAATTCGATAAAAATGTCGTGGATTTAACGCGGGTAGGAATTTATCGCTTGACACTATATTCCTACTATGCCATTTGTGTTCCTGTTATGTTCTTATGCTGGATTAGGACATGGATGACTGATGGACTGGGACTTGGCCATCAAACGCAACAGCGAAGCGCTCAAGGGCATCATTGCGGGCCTTTTCGCCATGCTGGGGCTTGCCGGCGGCATCACGGTGGCGCGGATTCCGCAGTCCCTCCACAGCGCCGTGCGGCGCGTGCTCTGGCCCGCCGAATCCGCCGTGCGGCGCCTTATCGTCATCGCGGCACGCGGCCTTGTGGTGAAGCTTGCTCCCTCGCGTCCGGGCCTGCGTCCCAAGCCGGCGGGAAAATCGGGAAGGGCGGCGGAAGCGGGCGTTCCTCCTTCCAGCTCTTCGATACGCGGAAAAACTTCCGCACCACACCGCAGAAAGTTCATGCGCAATCCCCCGCGCATCCATTTCTTCCCGAGAAGTGATCCCACGGTGGCATCCCTGTGGGCAGCGCCCCTGCCCGTCGCCGTCGATCCCCCTCCGCCGCCCTCCGATGGCCTGGTCAATGCCGAGCCCCTCACCCGGAGGCTCCAGGCCCTCAAGTCGGCACTCGATGATCTGCCGCGCCAGGCCCGGCGTATGGCCCGCTGGCGGGCAAGGCGCGAGAACATGCCAAGCCCGAAGTTCAGATCACCGCTCCGGCCAGGCCGTCCGCCCGGCCACCGCAGGAAGCCCATTCACCTGGTCGATGAGGTGCTCATCGAATGCCATGGGCTTGCCTGGGACGCGCTGAAGCCCGACACATCCTGAAGCGCAGTTCACCTCAAAAATCGTCCGTCTACGGACTAATGCGGTAACGGCATTACCGTTTCCACCAAGGGCGAAGCTATGCCCAACGCTCATTGACAAGTGAATCGCACTTTATCCTCGCCCCAATGCAATTGGGGGGAAGTGGTGAGGGCGAGGTCATGATTCATTCCCGAAGGTCCCCCATTCCGCCTGCCCCTGACGGCGTGGCGGTTTCTTTGGGTAGGGAAGCCGGTAAAATTCACGTTTGATTAACCAACGGATTGAAGTCGGCCCTTTCAAGGTTACCGTTAATTAGTAATAAAATTTTCTGCGGCAGTGTCGAGCCAAAGGGAGCGGGCTCGCAGAAGCCTTCTGTCTTGGCACGTTGGCCGGGAACGGTTCTCGCGCCTTTGTTGCCAGGGACGGAAAATATCCAATGCACAGCGATCCCGCCGAACAGGAAAGGCTCCGCCGGCTGGAGCAATACAGGATATCGCGGACGCCGCAGGAAGCGGCATTTGACGACATCACCAAATTGTTGGCGGACCTGCTCAGCGCTCCGATAGCCTTTCTCTGCACGACTGAAGCGAAATCCAACTGGTTCAAATCCCGCATTGGGATTGATCTGGACGAAGTTCCCCGGTCCATCAGTTTTTGCGACCATACCTTGAAGCATAGGGGCGTCATGGTTGTATCCGATGCGACGCGCGATAAGAGGTTTGCGGACAGCCCCATGGTGACGGGACCGCATCATATCCGGTTCTATGCCGGCGTTACTCTCAGGGATGCCGACGGTTTTGCCTTGGGGACACTGGCTGTCGCTGACACGGTGCCGCGTGTGATCACGGAGCAGCAGAAGGATTCGCTCTTAAGGTTGGCAAGCATGGCCCTTGATCGCATGGAGCTCAGGAAAGTCAGCATTGAACTCCGCGAAGCCGTGGCCACTACCGAAGTGGCGCGGCAGCACGCCGTCTCCGACAACGCCGAGCTCCGGCAGGTTATTGATTGCCTGCCGCAAGGCATTGTCCTCATGGACGCACAAAACAATTTCGTTCTCTGGAACAAGAATTACGAGAACATGTTTCCCGATATGGCAGAGCATTTCAAGCCGGGCATAAACTATGAGGCAATACTTCGCAAAGCCCTGCGGAATGACCGTTACTACAAGCCTATGGATGCGTCGGCTGAGGACATATGGATCAAGAATCGGGTAGACCACTTCAACCGGAATGCCGCAATTGTCCAGCAGAACCCCGGCGATGGCCGCTGGATCCGCTATGACCAGCATCAGACCGCTGACGGGAAAAAGGTCTGCGTGAGAACCGACATAACCGACGACAAGAATGCGGCCGACTCTTTCCGGCTGCTCTTCGAGAACAACCCGGTTCCGATGTGGGTCGTTGAAAAAACAACCCTGAAATTCATCGATATCAACGCCGCCGCCATTGAACTCTATGGCTATACGCGCGAGCAGTTCCTGAACATGACTTCGCTCGAGATACGTCCGCCGAGCGAATATCAAAGGGCGCTGGACGACGCCAAAACCAACTTTCGCTTCGACAGCGGCGAAAAGGATTGGCTGCACATCAAGGCCGATGGAACCGAGATTCTGGTCAGCAGTTACGCCAAGCCCATCAAATACAACGGCACGGACGCCGCCATCGTTGCTGTCTTTGACGTCACCGAACGCCGCAAGCAGGATGCGCGAATCCAATACATGGCCGAACATGACGTGCTGACTGGCCTTCCCAACCGCAGGCTTTTCCTTGACCTGCTCGCGGGCCAGCTTTCCAAAAAGACGCAGAACCTCCACTACACGGCGATTATCCTCATCGATATCGACGACTTCAAGGGCGTCAATGACACCCTTGGACACCAGGTGGGCGATGAGCTCATTGTTGCGGTGGCCAACCGGCTGGAAGAAATTATTGGCGACCGGGGCGTTGTTGCCCGACTGGGTGGCGATGAGTTCGCCATTTTGCTTCCGATGCTGACCGAAGTTGGGGCCGCCGAAGCTGCCGCGACCGAATTGGTGAACGCCTTCAGTGATCCTCTCAAGATCGGTAGTTACGACCTTCTGGCTGGCGTAAGTGCCGGGGTCAGTTTCAGCATGGACGACTCTGTTGATTCTTCAACCCTGCTGAGGAATGCCGACCTGGCTCTATACAGGGCAAAAACCGACGGCCGCGGCGTATGCAGGGTCTATGAACCGCAGATGTCGCTGCAGGTCATGCTGCGCCGCGAGGTGGAACGCGATCTTCGCCAGGCCTTGGCCAGGGACCAACTCGTGATTCACTATCAGCCGCTGTTGGAGCTCGAGAGCTGCACTGAAGTTGGGTTCGAAGCACTGCTGCGTTGGAACCATCCTGAAAAGGGCATGATTTCACCGGCCACCTTCATTCCAATTGCAGAATCAAGCGGCATGATCGTGCCCATTGGAAACTGGGTGCTCGAACAATCCTGCAAGCTGGCAACTACCTGGCAGAAAAATCTCTCGGTCGCGGTCAACATATCTCCCGCCCAGTTCAAATCCGGCAAGCTTGTTGAAGTGGTTTCTGCCGCGCTTAAAAAAAATGGCCTTGCCGCCCATCGGCTTGAATTGGAGATCACCGAGTCACTCCTGCTGGAAAAATCCTCCGAGACGCTCGAAGTTCTAAAGAGCCTGAAGGAACTTGGCGTGTCCATTGCCCTGGATGACTTCGGCACAGGATACTCGGGGCTGGGATATCTCAACAGTTTTCCAATCGACAAGATCAAGATTGACCGGTCCTTCATCAAGGACCTCGGAACCAAGCCAAGGTCAAAGGAATTGGTCCGAGCCGCAATCAATATCGGTCATAGCCTGGGTCTCATGACGCTCGCCGAGGGCATTGAGACGCGGGAACAGCTTGAAATCCTGCGCGCGCTGGGATGCCAGCATGGCCAGGGGTTCTTGTTCAGCCCCGGGATTCCGGCGAGCCAGATCAACGATGCGCTGCTGCTCCACGGAAATCCCAATCACCGGGCGATTGCCTGACGGGCCGCATGATCCCCGCTTGAATGACTTGCAAATCTTCCCGATCATGTTTTGAATGACTTTGAAGCCAATGGGAGCAGTCGGATGTCTGAAGTTGCCAAACATGACGCATGGAGTGCTGGCGACAGCTACGATGCCTATATGGGGCGTTGGAGCCGGAAGATGGCAACGCGGTTCCTCGACTGGCTCAAGCCGGCCGAAAAGCGCGACTGGCTCGACGTGGGCTCAGGCACCGGTGCTCTATCGTCCGCAATTCTAAGCCGCTGCAATCCCAGCAGCCTTGTTGGCATCGAACCATCCGCCGGATTTGTCGCCACGGCGCAACGAAATGTTGACGGCAAACGCGCCAGGTTTGAAGTGGGCGACGCGCAAAAACTGCCGCTTGATGATCATAGTCGAGACATCGTGGCTTCCGCCCTTGTCCTGAATTTTGTGCCGGACATTCCAAAGGCCCTGTCCGAAATGAAGCGCGTGGCGCGGCCCGGCGGCACTGTTGCCTTCTATGTCTGGGACTATCCCGGCGGCGGCATGGGTTTCATGCGGGCTTTCTGGAATGCCGCCATCGCACTGGACCCCGCCGTCGCATCCGACTTTGCTGAGGGCAAACGGTTTCCCTTTTGCACTGCCGCCGGGCTTACCGAACTGGTTACGAACGCTGGCCTGCAATCAGTGGAATGCACGGCGCTGGAAATCCCCACCGTCTTTGCGGACTTCGACGACTTCTGGCGCCCCTTTACGCTCGGCGCCGGACCAGCACCGGGATACTGTGCAAGTCTCCCCGAGGAGGCGCGCGAAAAACTGCGCCAGAAGCTCAGCGATGATCTGCCCCGCCAGGACAATGGCGCCATTGTCCTTAATGCAAGGGCCTGGGCCATCAAAGCTCTCACCGCCTGAATTTATGAAAGAGAGTAAAATCATTCTTGATGAAGTCGTTCCGGCCCGCAAGCCATGGGGTGCGCGCATTGCGGCGAACGATGTTCTCACCATCATCGATCTCGAAGGCCAGCAGGCCGTTGATTTCCTCTGCTATGACGGTGCCAATCCGCAAGACCGCTACTCCGCCACCAACACGGTGAAGGTCCAGGGCAACATCTTCGTGAGCGCAGGCAGCGTGCTCTATTCCGATAGCGGTGCGAGTCTCATGACGGTGATTGAAGACACGGTGGGCCGGCACGACACCATCTATGGCTGTTGCAGCAATCCCAACAACTTCCTGCGTTACGGCGTTCACACGACGGAGTCCTGCTACTCAAACTTCGAGACGATCCTGCAGCGCTTCGATCTCGGCCGCTCGGCGATCGTGCCCAATGTGAACTGGTTCATGAGCGTTCCAGTCCTTGGCGATGGCAGCGCCGGCGTGGCCACCGCTGCACTCAAGCCGGGGAGCCATGTGGCCCTGAGGGCCGAACGCGATGTGCTCGCCGTGCTCTCCAACTGCCCGCAAATGCATAATCCCTGCAACGGCTATAACCCCACCCCCATCCGCGTAACCGTCACGCGCCCTGCGGCTTAGCTCTTAATTTGACGACAGGTTCCCGGGTCACGACACCACAGATTCACCGCGCAATGAACTTTCAATCCCGCCACGCTAAAACACCTTGAGCCAGTTGGTCGATTTTTTTTGGACCTTCGCGCAAGACCAGGCGCCTCCAGGCGATGTCGCTGGGGCAGCAGGCGTCTTTGTAATTCTCACGAAGTTGATCGTGTTGCTTATCATTGCGCCCTTCGAACCGTAGCCAGCGGTCCAACCGGTCGCCCCGAAACATGCCGTAACCGTCGGCTGTGCCAAATTCGATGACGGCTCCGGCAATTCTTGGTCCAGCCAATTCCTGGCGAATAGCCTTGCAGAGCAGACCTTCATACTTGGGCACTATGCCAGAGCTGAAAGCGCCACCACCCGCCCCCTTGTCATCCCACCCAGCCGGTTGCCGCCGTATGCTCGGGGCTGCCAATGTCATCAAAAATGAGGTGCACAACTTCGCCGTAGCTGCCAACCCCCGTGTGCCAGTCGATGTATCCGATTGTGTTTGCAGAACCCAGGTGATCGTTGACAATTTCCCGAAAAATACGGTTCGCCCGCTCCGGTTCCTTGCCAGCATAAAAAAGCCCATCCGGCCGGTGAGTTTGCCCCTGCAGCATCTCGTTCTCGATATGCCAGCCGTGTTTGTCCAGATAGGCTTTGTAGGCCCCATATATCTCAAGGTTGCTGGCCGCATCATATGTTTCGCCATGATAAAATGGAACCAGCTTATCGTAGGAAGGGTTGAGGCGCTCGTAGCTCGCCCGATCAAGCAGGAAGTTTCTGTTCAAGTCGACATTGTTCTCGGTTGTTCGTGTGTTGTGTGAAAATGCCCAAGGATTGACGGCATGAACGAGGACAATCTTGATATCCTTGATGGGGGCATTGCCCGATTGTGACACCAGCCAGCGATGCAGGATGGCGGAGCCGCAATAACCCTCAGCGCCATGAGTTCCATTTATGACAATCACGGCTTTTTCTGCATTGTCTTCGCCAAGCACCGCAACGTCGCTGGCGAGATGTTCGCCATCTTTGCCCTTCAGATCATCCAGCCCATAATTGTAAATGCGCGCATTTGCATCACGTGCGGCGGCAACAAACTTGTTTCGTGCTTCAGCGTAACTGCCGGAAAAACTTTGTGTCACGATTGAGTATCCGATGTATAAAGTTTTCTTCAACAAACGTGAGGCCAATAAGCTTTGCATGCTGCTGGAAAAGCATCAATAATTTTCTGCGATTTTCATAGCTGTTGGAAACAATTGCTGCTTCGGGCCGCAATTCGAACCACCTCAATTCCACCCATGACAACCGCCCCGTCACCCCCTACATTACCCCCATGAGCATCATTCCGCCCCGCCCCCTGTTTGACGACAGGCCCTCGGGCCTTGCCGATCTTGACCAGCGCTCGCGCAATATCTTTAGGCGGCTGGTCGATACCTATCTTGGAGACCGGTGAACCCGTGGGCTCGCGCACCATTTCGCGCATTCTGCCCGCCAGCCTGTCCTCGGCCTCGGTGCGCAATGTGATGATGGACCTCGAGGATTCAGGCCTCATCTATTCGCCCCACACCAGCGCCGGCCGGGTGCCCACCGAGGCGGGCCTGCGGTTTTTTGTCGATGCCCTGATGGAAGTGGGCGCTGTCACCCCCGACGAGCGGGCCCGCATCGACGCGGAAATCGCCGCCTCCAACCGTCCGCGCCGCCTTGAGGATGTGCTGGGCGAGGCCTCGACGCTTCTCTCAGGCCTGTCGCACTGCGCCGGCGTGGTCATGTCGCCCAAAATGAATGCCCGGCTGAAGCATATCGAATTTGTGAACCTGGCCCCGGGCCGGGCCCTGGTCATTCTGGTGGGCGAGGATGGCGCCGTTGAAAACCGCATCATCGATGTGCCGCCGGGCCTGCCGCCCTCGACCTTCACCCGGGCCTCCAACTATCTCTCCACCCGCTTCCAGGGCAAGACCATTGCCGAGGTCCAGCTTTTCATGAAGCTGGAAATGGACACGCTGCGCCGCGAGCTCGACGAGGTCTCGGCCAAGATCGTGGAAACCGGCATTGCCGTCTGGTCCGGCGAAAGCGACGCGGATTCCAAGACCCTGATCGTCAGGGGCCAGGCCAACCTGCTGGAAAACACCAAGGCCTTTGACGAACTGGAGAAAATCCGGAAACTCTTCGAAGATATTGAAAACAAAAGGGAATTGGTCCAGCTTCTGGGCGCTGGCCGAGGGCGGCGAAGGGGTCCGCATCTTCATCGGCTCGGAAAACAAGCTGTTTTCCATGTCCGGCTCCTCCCTGATCGTGGCCCCTTACAAGAACAGCGATGAGAAAATTGTCGGTGTTCTGGGCATTATCGGGCCCACCCGGATGAATTATGCCCGGATTATCCCCATGGTGGATTACACCGCAAAGGTCGTGAGCCGTCTCCTCACTTGATTTTTGGAGCGTTAAGGCCGATATGCCCGTTATCCCGCACATGAATTGAGTTTGCCATGAACGATGAAACATCACTGTCAGAGCCAAGCCTGGAAGGCGTCGAAATGGAGTCCCCCATGGAGGCGGCTCCTGCTGACGAGCGCGATGAGGAAATCATCGTCCTGAAGGAGGAGACGGCAGCTCTCAAGGACCGCCTTTTGCGCATGGCCGCCGAGATGGAAAATTTAAGGAAGCGCACCGAGCGCGAAAAGGCCGAAGCCACACTTTATGCGGCCTCGAATTTCGCCCGCGATCTGTTGAGTGTGGCCGATAATTTGAGCCGGGCCCTGCAGGCCCTTCCCTCCGACGAGCGCGACAGTGCCGGCGAAATTGAAAAGAATCTCATTGCCGGCGTGGAAGTCACCGAGCGCGAACTGTTGAATGTGTTCCAGCGCCACGGCATCCGCCGGATTGAAGCGGTGGGCCAGAAGTTCGATCCCAATTTCCACCAGGCCATGTTCGAAGTGCCCACCAATGAAAAGCCGCCCGGCACCG
Organism: uncultured Alphaproteobacteria bacterium; assembly: GCA_963810045.1. Taxonomy (GTDB): domain Bacteria; phylum Pseudomonadota; class Alphaproteobacteria; order Rhizobiales; family Aestuariivirgaceae; genus Aestuariivirga. Next base: position 109,868 of record CAWELV010000013.1, read on the forward strand.
TGATGCAGGAACTGCAGCCCGGCTACGCCGTGGGCGAGCGCTGCCTCCGTCCTTCGCTTGTCGGTGTCGCGAAGGCTGAGGGCTAAGCACCTAAATTTTACTCAACTCATGGTGACACCGTTCATTCTCGAGCGGAGAAGCGCCGAGAATCGCCATCTCCGGCTCTGTCAGGAAGAAGATTCCGGCTGGTTCGCCGGAAGTGCTTACGGAATTGGAAACTATAGCGGCTTCGTCACCCGTCTCAGTGTGAGATTGATGCGGCCGCCGTCTTTGAGCAAGGGTTGAGCTTCCGCCGATGATCCGGTCAATGCCATGGAAAGCAAGGCGCGATGGGCCTTCCAGGATCAGCACATCGCCTGACGCCAGTTTCAGCGATTGCGTCTTGCCGCCACGCGTGGTGCCGCCGATCCGAAAGAGGGCCGTATCGCCCAGCGAAATGGAAACCACGGGGGCTGAAAAGTCCTCTTCGTCCCGGTCCTGGTGCAGCCCCATTTTGGCATCTGCCGTCATAGAAGTTAACCAGGCAGGATTCCGGCGGATGGGCATAGTTCGAAACCTTGTTCCATACGGCCATAATGCTTTGGGGTATGGCGGGCCACGGCAGTCCCGTTGCCGGATGGGTGGCCTGATAGCGGTAGCCCGACTTATCGGAAACCCAGCCCAAGGGGCCCACATTGCTCATCCGCACCGAAAACGGCTTGGCGGTTCTTGGCATAACCGGGGTAACCAGCGGGGCCTGTTCAAGGGCCTCGCGCAAATCCCGCAAAACCTGCTCCTGGGCGCTGCGGTCAAGGAATTCCGGGAGATATCGCATGGGTATTTTTACGCGCCTATTCTCTTGCTGCCAAAGAAACATCCCACTATATACCGCCCGAACGATTTTTCCCTTGGAATCAGGGAAAAGACGAACCATATGCGGTCACAGAGGAGGCAGCAGGACTGTAAGCGCCTGATGGGGCTTTTCGCGCGCTGCCTGCCTAGAGGAGAAAAACATGGCTAAAGTTATTGGTATTGACCTTGGAACGACAAATTCTTGCGTAGCCGTCATGGAAGGCAAGAATCCGAAGGTTATCGAAAATGCGGAAGGGGCCCGCACAACCCCGTCTATTGTCGCCTTCAACACGGATGGCGAAACCCTGGTAGGCCAGCCCGCCAAACGGCAGGCCGTAACCAACCCCGAAAACACATTCTTTGCAATCAAGCGCCTCATTGGCCGCCGCATGGAAGACCCCATGGTGGCCAAGGACAAGAAGCTTGTGCCCTACAACATCGTCAAGGCCGACAATGGCGATGCCTGGGTTGAAAGCCGCGGGCAGAAATACGCGCCCTCGCAGATCTCGGCCTATACGCTGACCAAAATGAAAGAAACGGCGGAACGCTATTTGGGCGAGCCGGTGACCCAGGCCGTTATTACGGTTCCGGCTTATTTCAATGACAGCCAGCGCCAGGCCACCAAGGATGCAGGCAAGATCGCCGGCCTTGAAGTGCTCCGCATCATCAACGAGCCGACGGCTGCGGCGCTCGCCTATGGCCTTGATAAAAAGGAACCGGGCGTCATCGCGGTCTATGACTTGGGCGGCGGCACCTTCGACGTTTCCATTCTTGAAATCGGCGACGGCGTCTTCGAAGTGAAATCCACCAACGGCGATACCTTCTTCGGCGGTGAAGACTTCGACATGCGCATTGTCGATTATCTCGCCGATGAATTCAAGAAAGAGCAGTCCATCGACCTGCGCAAGGACAAGCTGGCGCTCCAGCGCCTGCGCGAAGCGGCTGAAAAGGCCAAGATCGAATTGTCTTCGGCAACCCAGACCGAAATCAACCTGCCCTTCATCACGGCCGATGCCTCCGGTCCAAAACATCTGACCATGAAGCTGACGCGCTCCAAGCTCGAAGCGCTTGTGGATGATCTCATCCAGAAGACCGTTGAGCCCTGCCGCCAGGCCCTGAAGGATGCGGGCGTCACTGCCGGCCAGATCAAGGAAGTTGTTCTGGTGGGCGGCATGACGCGCATGCCCAAGGTCATCGAAACCGTAAAGCAGTTCTTCGGCAAGGAGCCCCACAAGGGTGTGAACCCGGACGAAGTGGTTGCCATCGGTGCCGCCATTCAGGCAGGCGTCTTGCAGGGCGAGGTGAAGGATGTTCTCCTTCTCGACGTAACCCCGCTGTCGCTTGGCATTGAAACCCTGGGCGGCGTGTTCACCAGGCTGATCGACCGCAACACCACGATCCCCACCAAGAAGAGCCAGGTGTTCTCAACCGCTGATGACAATCAGACGGCTGTGACCATCCGTGTCTTCCAGGGCGAGCGTGAAATGGCGGCCGACAACAAGATGCTCGGCCAGTTCGATTTGATGGGCCTGCCCCCGGCGCCGCGTGGCGTGCCCCAGGTGGAAGTGACCTTTGACATCGACGCCAACGGCATTGTGAATGTCTCGGCCAAGGACAAGGCCACCAACAAGGAACAGCAGATCCGCATTCAGGCCTCTGGCGGTCTCTCCGACAAGGAGATCGAAAAGATGGTGAAGGAGGCGGAAGCCAATGCCACCGAGGACAAGAAGCGCAAAGACGTGGTGGAAGCCAAGAACCACGCCGAAAGCCTCATGCACTCGACGCAGAAATCCGTGGCTGAGCTGGGCGACAAGATTTCACCCGCCGACAAGGCAGCGGTGGAAGCAGCGGTCGCTGACCTCAAGTCGGCCCTTGAAGGCGAGGATGCCGAGGTCATCAAGGAAAAAACCAATGTCCTGGCCCAGGCGGCCATGAAATTGGGCGAGGCCCTCTACAAGGCGCAAGGCGCTGGCGGCGGCGCGTCTACCGACGGCGAAGTGCCGAACATGGAAAAAGACGAGGCCGATGATGACATCGTTGATGCCGACTTCACGGAAGTCGGTGACGACGACAAGAAAACGTCCTAAACAGAGATGAGCCCCCCAGCTCCAAGGCTGGGGGGCCTTCCGATTCGAGGGCGTGGAATTAGATGGCCAAACGTGATTTTTACGAAGTTCTGGGGCTTCAAAAAGGAGCCGACGAAAAGGCGCTCAAGGCCGCATACCGCAATCACGCCAAGAAATTCCATCCCGACGCCAATCCGGGCGACAAGGCCGCTGAAGCCAAGTTCAAGGAAATCAGCGAAGCCTATGATGTTCTGAAAGACCCTCAGAAAAAAGCGGCTTATGACCGCTTCGGCCACCAAGCCTTCGAAAATGGCGCAGGCGGCGGGCATAGGCCAGGCGGCGCTGGTTTCGGCCCCGAATTTAATTCCTCCATGTCGGATATTTTCGAAGACCTGTTCGGCGATTTCATGGGCGGTGGCGGCCAGCGCTCCAGCCAGCGCGGGCGTGGCGGCGGTGGTGCGGCGCGCGGCGCCGATCTTCGCTACAACATGGAAATTTCCCTGACCGAGGCCTATTCCGGCAAAACAGCGCAAATCCGTGTGCCGACTTCCGTCTCCTGCGAAACCTGCAAAGGCTCCGGCGCCAAGCCCGGCACCAGTCCCAAAACCTGCACCACTTGCAAAGGTGCGGGCGCTGTTCGCTCACAATCCGGCTTCTTCACGGTGGAGCGCGCCTGCCCCACCTGCCAGGGCCGTGGCCAAGTTATCTCCGATCCCTGCAACGCCTGCGGCGGCCAGGGCCGCGTCACCAAGGAACGCAATCTCTCGGTCAATATTCCGCAAGGCGTGGAAGATGGCACCCGCATCCGGCTTGCCAATGAGGGCGAGGCCGGCTTGCGCGGCGGCCCCACCGGCGATCTCTATATTTTCTTGACCATCCGCCCCCATGAATTTTTTCAGCGCGACGGCGCCGATCTTTTCTGCAAGGTGCCGATCTCCATGGCGGTGGCGAGCCTCGGTGGCGAAATCGAAGTGCCGACCATTGACGGCAAGAAGGCCCGCGTTACCATTCAGGAAGGGGCCCAGGCGGGCAAGCAGTTCCGCCTGAAGGGCAAGGGCATGCCGGTGCTGCGTTCCTCGCAAACCGGTGACATGTATATTCAGGTGAATGTTGAAACGCCGGTCAATCTTTCGCGCCGCCAGCGCGAGCTGCTGAAGGAATTCAGCGAAGAGGCGCGCAACAACTCGCCGGAATCCGAAGGTTTCTTCGCCAAGGCCAAGGCCTTCTGGGACGGGTTTGGGAGCTAGGCGATGGCCAAAAGCCTATTGGATCGCCCATGTCAGTGTGACCGACCCGGACCAGTACAAGCACTATGCAGGTGACGCGCCGGTGGCCTTCAAGAAATATGGCGCTATTTTTCTGGCTCGCGGCGGACGCTCTGAGCAGATGGAAGGCAAGGGCCGTCCAAGGAATGTGGTGGTCGAATTTCCATCCCTGCAGGCCGCACGCGATTGCTACAATTCCGCCGAATACCAGGCCGCCCGCGCCAAACGCATTGGCGCAGGCGAGGCCGATATCGTGATTGTCGAGGGCGTTTAGCTACTTCACCAAATCAAGCAGGCTGAGCTTTCCAAAGGCGGGAATTTTGATCGCAAGGTCATCGGGGTCAGCGCCGATGGTGCTGCCGGCGACGTGGATTTCCAATCCCTCGGCAAACGCCAGAGTGGCGCCGAAGTACCCGTTCACGGAAACCGTGTACCCCGTATCGCTCGGCGCGCGGGCAAACTGCAATCCGGGACCGAGATAGTCCTTGCCCACGGCAACCGGCGAAAGCTCTGCCGCAAATCCATCCGTATGCCGCACGACCCAGGACACAAAAGTATTCGAGTTCGGGCCGGGCCAGATGAAGTAGCTCCCCGATGCGCTGTAGGGATAATTCTGAATGGTGCTTTTGATGGCCGGAATGAGCCGCTCCGCCGCCTCGCCTTCAAGCTCATAGATCACACGTGGCGTGTTGCCGTACCAGTAGGCATCGGCAGGATAGGCGTTCTCGCGCACCGGCGTGCCCCAGCCCACCACATCAAACCGGCTCCAGGAAGTTTCGCCTGCAAGCTTCATGACGATTGACATGTGCTCGGCAAAAATGCCCTTCCACTGTCCCGTCCGGCTGGAGAGAACCATGACCTTTGCCGTCTTTGTTACTGCGGCGTCAGGCAAAGCCCCCGACGAGGCCCAATTGGCCTGACGCCAGGTGGCGGGCCAACCCTTGGCATAACCAATCGCAGCACCCAAAGCCGATGGAACGACCATCGTCAGGACGACGAACCAGGCCAGGACTTTGAAAAAGCGCCGCACCCCTCGCAAATCTGCAAAACCCTATGGCGCAATTGAGGCACTTGTTCTCGGAGCATGACCATTGCTAAGAACGCTCCCATGACAATGAAACTGGCAATAGCAGGCGCTGGCGGGCGCATGGGGCGGGTGCTGACCCGCATCATCGAGGAAACACCGGGCTGCGCGATAGCGGGCGGGCTTGAGCCCAAGGGCTCGCCGCTTGTTGGCAGCGCCATGGGCTCGACGGGCATGACAATTTCCGATGATCCCGCCGCACTGTTCAAGAAAATTGATGGCATTGTTGATTTCACCGTGCCGGCGGCCACACTTTCGCTAGTGGAATTTTCCGCCAAGGCCGGCATCGTGCATGTCATCGGCACCACCGGCATTGATGCCGCCGGCGAGGAAAAAATCCGCGCCGCCGGAAAGTCGGCTCGCATCGTGAAGTCGGGCAACATGAGCCTTGGCGTGAACATCCTTGCCGCGCTCGTGCGCAAAGCCGCCCAAACCCTGGGCGAAGACTTCGACATCGAAGTGCTGGAAATGCATCACCGCCACAAGATCGATGCGCCTTCCGGTACTGCTCTGTTGTTGGGGCAGGCGGCAGCGGCAGGCCGTAATCTTGATCTCAGCAAGCGTTCCGTGCGGTCGCGCGATGGCCATACGGGAGCAAGGCCGCAAGGCGATATCGGCTTTGCAGCACTTCGCGGCGGCTCCGTCGTCGGCGATCACACCGTGATTTTTGCCGGCAATTCCGAGCGCATCGAATTTTCCCACAAGGCGGAAAGCCGCGATATTTTTGCCCATGGCGCGGTGAAGGCAGCCCTGTGGGCGCGGAGCCAGAAGCCCGGCTTCTATTCAATGACCGATGTTTTAGGATTGGACTGATGAGCGGAACCCTGGTGCTGGTGCGTCACGGCCAAAGCGAATGGAATTTGAAGAACTGGTTTACCGGCTGGAAGGATCCCGGATCTTACCGAGCAGGGCGTGAAAGAGGCGCACGCTGCGGGAAAACGGCTGAAAGCCAAGGGCTATGCCTTTGATGTGTGTTTCACCAGCGTGCTCACCCGCGCCCAGCACACCCTGAAAATCATGCTGGAGGAACTGGGCCAGACCGGCCTGCCGGAAACCCGCGACCAGGCGCTTAACGAACGCGACTATGGCGAACTCACCGGCCTCAACAAGGATGACGCCCGCAAGAAATGGGGCGAGGAGCAGGTGTTGATCTGGCGCAGGTCCTATGACGTGCCGCCGCCCGGCGGCGAGAGCCTGAAGGATACGCTGGCCCGGGCGCTGCCCTATTACATGATCCATATCCAGCCGCTGGTGCTTTCCGGCAAACGTGTTCTCGTGTCGGCCCACGGCAATTCGCTCCGCGCTCTCATCATGGCGCTTGAAGGCCTGACGCCGGAGCAAATCCTCAAGCGCGAATTGGAAACCGGCGTTCCGGTTTGCTATAAGATCGGCGCTGACTCGCGGCCCCTTTCGGTGGAAACACTGTCCGCATGATCATCCGTGAACTGACGATTTCGGAATATGATGCCGCCGTGCCGAGACTGGCCGAGATTCTGGTCGATGCGGTGGATTCAGGTGCCGGCGTAACCTTCATGCACCCCCTGGCGCAGGATGTGGCGGAAGCCTACTGGATGAAACAGAAGGCGGACGTGGCCTCGGGCCAGACCACCCTCTTCGTCGCCGATGAAAACAGCGTGATCGCAGGAACTGTCATGCTGCAAAAGGTCTGGCCACCCAACCAGCCCCACCGCTGCGAAGTGGCAAAACTGCTGGTGCACCGTGATTTCCGCCGGCGGGGGCTTGCCACGTTGCTCATGCAGGCGCTGGAAGCAAAGGCGAGGGGCTTAGGATTTACGCTGATTACCTTTGATACGGTGGCCAAAAGTCCGGCCGAAACTTTTTACCGGCAGTTGGGCTTTACCTGCGCCGGCTACATCCCGAATTACGCCTATGCAAAGGGCAAGCTGGACGGCACGGCCCTGTTTTACAAAGAGCTGTAATTACTCCGCCATCAGTTTGCGGCGGGCGCGGATTTCATCATTCATCGCGAGGATGGCTTCAGATGCCGTGGATCTCGCAGACCGCCGGCACAAAACCATGGGCGAAAGCGGCAAAGCCCGCCCGGAACAGCCGCCCGGAAAACCTGAATGCAAACCTCATATGCTCGAAATAACTTTCGCCGACGGCGGCGGGATGGGCGATGAAGAGTTTGGACATTGTTGACATGATTTGGTTCCTTCCCAATTGATTCGGCAAATATGTATCGCACTGAGGCGAAGAATTTCTCCCAAATATGAGATGAATATGCCATGATATTGGGATATTTTCCCAATTATGGAGGCAAGACGCAATGATCGACCTCAAGGACCGCGGAATTCTCCGTGAACTGCAGCGTGATGCCGGCGCAATCCATCGAGGTGCTTTCGGACAAGGTGCACCTCTCGCGCAATGCCTGTTGGCGCCGGGTGAAAATCCTGGAGGATGAGGGTGTCATTCGCGCCCGCGTGGTTTTGCTCGATGCCGAGAAGCTCAATCTTGGCCTCACCGCATTCATCGCCGTGAAGACGGCCCAGCATGATCCCAAATGGCTGGAGAAATTCGCCGCAGCCGTGAAGAGCTTCCCGGAAATTGTCGGTGTCTACCGCACCACGGGTGACACGGATTATCTGCTGCAGGCGGTCGTTTCCGATATCGCGGGCTATGACCGCCTTTACAAGCGGCTCATCGCAAAAATTCCGCTCACCGATGTCTCCTCCAGCTTCGTCATGGAGAAGATCAAGGAGACAACGGCGCTGCCTCTCGATTCCCTGGGATGAAATTCACGCCGCCATGGCGCCGGCTTCCCAGCCGAGGATGGCGCGCTTGCGGGTGAGGCCCCAGTGATAGCCGCCGAGCCCGCCGGATTTTTCCAGCACCCGGTGGCAAGGCACGACAAAGGAAATGGGATTCTTGCCCACCGCCGATCCGACTGCTCTTGCTGCTTTTGGTTTGCCGATATGGGAGGCGATATCCGAATAGGTCGAGGCCTTGCCAAAGGGAATGCGGAGGATTGTTTCCCACACCCGGATTTCAAAATCCGAACCGATGAACACAATCTCGCAAAGGCTGGTCCGGCTTCCAGCGCTCCGATTCAAAAATGCGCTTGGCATAGGCGGCCGTCGCCTGCTGGTTTTCCACGTAGGTGGCTTCCGGCCAGCGCGACGTCATGTCGGCCAACGCCGATTTCTCCTTGCCATGATCGGCAAAGGCAAGGCCCGCCAAGCCTTCGTTGGTGATCAGGATAAGGGCCCGGCCGAAGGGGCAGTCATGAAAGCCGTACTGGATGTTCAGGCCACGGCCATGGGCCTTGTAGATGCCAGGCGACATGCCTTCATGGGTCACAAAGAGATCATGCAGGCGTCCCGGGCCCGAAAGTCCGAGCTCATAGGAGGCGTCCAGAATTGAGGCCGAATCCCGCAGCAGCCCGCGGGCATGGTCAAGGGTGACCGCCTGCAGGAAGGCCTTTGGGCTCAACCCCGCCCAGCGCGTGAACAGGCGCTGCAGATGCGTTGGGCTGAGGCCTGCCTGATCCGCCAGGGTATCGAGCGAGGGTTGGTCGCGCCAGTTTTCAGAAATGAAAGCCAGCGTGTGTTTGACCAGGTCATAATCGTGCGTTTGCTTTTCCATGATCCAAACTTAGTGCCGCCCAAGCCCCGGAACCACCCGATTCTTGCTCAGAAACTGCGGATTTATCAGCGCCGCTTTCAGGGCGTTTGCAAAGGAAAGCCGCTCCTGGGCCCCCAGGAAACTGGCAATTTCCGTGCGTTTTCCGCCAAAACGCAAATAAAGCGGCCCAACCAGTTCCCGCTCCCGGTCTTCTTCCAGTTCAACCCGCACCCAGCGCCTTGCAAAACGCTGCTCCTGGGCAGGCCTGTCTTCGGCAAGGCGTTTGAGCACCAGTTCATCGGAGGTGATTTCAATATGCTCGGCCCGCCGGGCATCGGCAAAATTGGCGCGGAAGGCCCACCAGATAAGAGCCACATCAAGCCCCATGAAACCCACCACCGGCCAGGCCCCGATGACATAAAAGAACACGCCAAACGTAAGATTGAATCCCACAATGACCGACATCAGGATCACGAACCCTTTGGGCGAAAGGGAGCGATGCGGCGTGAGCGTGGCCCGCCAGGTTTTCGGCTTGGTGTCGTCCATGCTATGACCCTATGAAGCTGTATTTATTGAGCAGGGAATTCATGGCAAAGGCAAGGCGCTTGAAGCCCGCGGAAATCGAGGAGATTTTCCGGCGCTTCCACGAAATTGAACCGGAGCCAAAGGGCGAGCTCAAGTCGGTCAATGAATTTACTTTTCTGGTGGCCGTGGTGCTGTCGGCGCAAGCCACTGACAGTGGGCGTCAACCGCGCCACCGCAGCGCTTTTCAAAGCCGTGGATACGCCGGAAAAAATGCTGGCGTTGGGTGAAGAGGGCCTGCGCGATTACATCAAGTCCATCGGCCTCTACCGCGCCAAGGCCAAGAACGTGATGGCGCTCTCAAAAATTCTTGTGGAGAAACATGCCGGCTTAGTTCCTCCTGATCGCGAAGCCCTTGAGGCGCTTCCCGGCGTGGGACGAAAAACCGCCAATGTGGTTTTGAATATTATTTTTGGTGAATCCACCATCGCCGTCGATACCCATCTCTTTCGCGTGGGAAACCGCACGGGGCTGGCGCCGGGAAAATCTCCTTATGAGGTGGAGAAGACCTTGTTGAAAGTCATTCCCAAACAGTACCTGCGCCATGCCCATCACTGGCTGATCCTTCATGGCCGTTATATCTGCAAGGCGCGAAGGCCCGAATGCTGGCGCTGCCCTATCATCGACATCTGCCAGTTCAGGGAGAAGACGCCCGCACCTGCTTGAAGATGTGGGTGAAGTAGGACGTCGCAAACAGCGGCACCACCAGGTTCACCACAGGGATAACGGACAGGACGGCGGGCACAAATCCCGCCGCAAATATCCGCGGGGTATTCTCCCGGCGCAGCAGGCGCGCCTCGTCGATGGCCATGTGCCGCATGGCAATCATCTCAAAAAATTCGCGGCTCAGGAGATAGGCGTTGGCGACGATCAAAGCCAGAGCGCCAACGCCGGTGAAGACGAGAGGCAGCACCGCGATGTTCACCAGCAGAATAATCAGGGCAAACTGCAATGAGGTCTGCACCGCGCGAAATCCGGAAAGCGGCGTGCCCGCGGGATCCCGTGCATAGTGCCGGGCTTCAACCCGCCCGGCGATATCATCAAGATAAAGGCCGGCGAAAATGGCGGTGACAGGCGCCATCATGAAAAAGAACGCCACCAGCAGCACCAGGCCCAGCGCCGATTGCGGCAAGTGTTTCAGCCCAGGCCCAGGGAATGAGCGTGAGAGAGGTGAGCAGGACTTCAACGCCAATCAAAATTGCAATGAACAGCGCAAGCGTCATGCCAATGGCCTTGAACAGGACGGAGCGGAAGTCCCGTGACAGGAGATCGCCAAGGGCGCTGAAGGCGGCTGAAATCATGGGCGAACAGGTAAGGCTTCAGGCTTGCCTCTGCAAGTGGCTTCCGCTAGGGGCTGTGTTGAGTTCGGGGAGATTATGATCGTGCAGGCTGGGATTGATGTTCTGACAATTGGCAACGCCATTGTTGATGTGATTGCCAAAGTGGATGATGCCTTTGTGCAGGAGAATGGCCTGGTCAAGGGCTCGATGAACCTGATCGATGAGGCGCGCGCCGAAGCGCTTTATGCCAGCATGGGCCCGGCCATTGAAATCTCCGGCGGCTCGGCGGGAAATACCGCGGCAGGTGTCGCCTCCTTCGGCGGCAAGGCTGCCTATTTCGGCAAGGTAAAGGCCGATCAATTGGGCGGCATTTACGCCCACGACATGCGCGCCCAAGGCGTGCGGTTTGAATCGAAGGCTGCAACCGATGGCCCGGCCACGGCACGCTCATTCATTCTGGTGACGCCCGAAGGCGAGCGCACCATGAATACCTATCTGGGCGCCTGCGTGCATTTGACCGTGGCCGATATCGACGAAAAAATCGTCTCCGCCGCCAAGGTCACCTACATGGAAGGCTATCTCTGGGACAAGCCGGAAGCCAAGGAAGCCTTCAAGCTTGCTGCAAAAATCGCCCGCAAAGCCGGACGCCTGACCTCAATCACGCTTTCCGATTCCTTTTGCGTTGAGCGCCATCGTGAAAGTTTTCTCGAGCTCATCCGGAAAGACATTGACATCGTCTTTGCCAATGAAACCGAAATAAAATCGCTTTACCGGACGCAGAATTTTGACGGTGCCCTGCAGGCGCTCCGCAAGGATTGTGAAGTCGCCGTTGTTACGCGCTCGGCCTTGGGCAGTGTCGTGGCCCATGGTGATGACGTTCTGGTGGCGCCCGCAATTGCCGTTCCGCATGTCGTAGATGTGACGGGCGCCGGCGACCTCTACGCTGCTGGATTTCTCTTCGGATACACGCAAGGCTTCGGCAATGCGCGCTCAGCCCAATTGGGGAGCCTCGCCGCCGCCGAAATCATTTCCCACGTGGGTGCCCGCCCTGAAGTCAATCTCAGGGGCCATGCAAAAGAGGCAGGCCTGCTCTAACCCGTTGCCTCTTCGGCGCCATCTTCGGAGTCTGGTTTTTTCCTCAAATGAATGCGGATGCGTTTGACCCGCCGCGCATCCGATTGCAGGATTTCAAATTCCAGGCCGCTGTCGTGCTTGATGATTTCGCCGCGCGCCGGTACGCGCCCTGCCATTTCGAAAATCAGCCCGCCAAGCGTATCCGCTTCATCCTCTTCCTCGTCCGAGAGGAGATCAACGCCGAGCAACTCGTCAACGGCGGAAATTTGCACGCGGGCGTCGGCCACATAGATGTTGTCATCCTGGCGCGTGATCAATTGTTCATCGTCGGTGTCGTGCTCATCGGAAATGTCGCCGACAATTTCCTCAACCAGATCTTCAATCGAAATGAGCCCGTCACTGCCGCCATACTCGTCAATGACGATGGCCAAATGAATGTGGCTGGCCTGCATCTTGAGCAGCAGGTCGGCGGCCGGCATGGAGGGGGGCACAAAAAGCACTTCGCGGTAGATCCCCGATTGCTTGACCGGCAGCGCCAGATCCTTTGCCGAAATGTTGATGCCCGGGTTCTTTGCCGTGGTTTTCGACTTTGCCCCCCTGAGCGACATCCAGCGCATGAAATCCTTCACATGGATCATGCCAGCGATGTCATCAAGGGTTTCGCGGTAGACCGGCATCCTCGAATGGTTGGCCTCGTTGAATTTGGCGAGCAGTTCGCGCATCGTGGCGCTGTCCTCGATGGCGATGATGTCGGCCCGCGGCACCATTGCGTCATCAACGCGCAGGCCTGAAAACGTGATCAGGTTGCGCATCATCGACGTGGTTTCCTGGCCGAGATCGTCCTGCGGATTCTGCGCCTGATGGGTTTCGATGACGTTTTCCAGGTCCTCTCGCAGGCCCTTGTCGCGGGAGACCGAAAACTTGTTCAGGAATTTCCGGAGGAATCCCTCTCCTACAGGAACGGGTGGCGGTGTCGTTTCGTTACTCATGATGCGTAGGGATTTTCCATTCCCAGTTCTGCAAGTATCATAATTTCACGGGCCTCCATGGCCGCGGCTTCGTCATCAGTTTCATGGTCGTATCCTAGCAGATGCAAAACGCCATGTACGATCAAATGCGTGACATGGTGACCGACGGGCTTTTTCTGCTCCAGCGCCTCCCGCGAAATGACGCCGTAAGCCAGCGCAATATCACCCAGGGGGCGGGGCTCGCCTTCAGGCACCGGCGTTGCGGTGGAAACCGGAAATGACAGGACATTGGTGGCTTTAGGCTTGCCTCGCCACTGCCCGTTCATCTCTGCTATTCGGGCATCCGAGGTAAAGAGCAGGCCGATCGTCACATCATCGTCCGGCAGCGCGGCCGAAACAGCAGTCCCGGCAAGCCTGCGAAGATCGGGAACCGCGCGCCAATCCTTGTCGTCAATACTGATGTCAAGGTTCATCGTTGTTGGGTGAGACTTTTGACCTTGGCTCCCAGCTTATCATAGGCGGCAACAATCCGCCCAACCAGCGCATGCCTGACGATATCGCTGGTTGAGAATTTTATTTGCTCCGTACCCTGAACACCTTTCAAAACCCGCAAGGCATCGTCGAGGCCGGAACTGGCGCCCGTTGGCAAGTCAACCTGGCTGGGGTCGCCGGTAATTACCATGCGGCTGCCTTCGCCAAGCCGCGTCAAGAACATTTTCATTTGCTGCGGCGAAGTGTTTTGCGCTTCGTCGAGAATGATGAAGGCCGACGCCAGGGTGCGCCCGCGCATGAAGGCGAGCGGCGCAATTTCAATCTGGTTCTCGGCCAGGCCCTTGGTCACCAGGGCCGCCGGCATCATGTCGTAAAGCGCGTCATAGAGCGGGCGCAGATAGGGATCGACCTTGTCTTTCATGTCGCCGGGCAGGAAGCCCAGGCGTTCGCCCGCTTCGACAGCGGGACGCGACAGGATAATGCGGTCCACTTCGCCGTTCATCAAGGCTTCGGCAGCGCACGCTACCGCTAGATAGGTCTTGCCCGTGCCCGCCGGGCCAATGCCGAACACCAATTCGTTCTTGCGAATGGCTTCCACATAATTTGTCTGCATAGGGGTGCGCGGCATCACCAGCTTGCGCCTCGTGCGCACCGTGCCTTCCTTGACCTCCTTGTCATGAACCGATTGATTCATGCGGATTGCCCCTTCAACTTCGCCACGATTGATTTCAAGTCCGCGGCGCGCCCGTTGATAGAGTTGCGACAAGACATTCTTGGCGCCATCGCGCGCCGGACCAATGCCGCGAATGGACACGCGGTTGCCGCGCGGCGTGATGGCCACCCCCATGCGATGCTCGATGAGGGCGATGTGTTCATCGTGTTCGCCAAATAAAAGGGAGAGCAGGCGGTTGTCGTCAAAAGCGAGGGTGAGTGTGTCATGGTCGTCCGCGCTGAGGCTGGACTTAAGGGTTGCGAGCTGGGCTGCACTGGCTTGCGAATTCAACTGTGACTTTCTCCTTTTATTGCTTCAAACCTCAGAATCATGCTTCCACCAACTCAATATGGCCCGAAAGACTGTTTGTGCCAACACTATCTATTTTAACCTCTAAAACTGTCCCAATTTGGGCCTTTTGGCCATTTACGTGGACCGGCTGCAGATAAGGTGAACGCCCCATTAACTGGCTTGAGTTCCCGGCCCGGTTTTTCCAGGAGAACGGGAAGGGTCTTGCCCACACAGGAGCGGTTAAAGGCGGTTTGCTGGGCGTGGATCAGGGCCTGAATGCGGAGAAGCCGCTCGGTCACCACCTCGTCCGGCACTTGGTAAGGGTGCTCGGCGGCAGGCGTTCCGGGCCTTGGTGAATATTTGAAGCAATAGGCGCTGGCGTAACCCACCGATTCAATGAGATTCAAGGTGTCTTCAAAATCCGCATCGGTTTCGCCGGGAAAGCCCACGATGAAGTCACCGGATAGCGCCATGTCGGGCCGCGCCCCGCGAACTTTGTGAAACGGTCCTCAGATAATAATCGATCGCCATGGCCGCGGTTCATGGCTTTCAGGACACGGTCGCTGCCGCTTTGAACCGGCAGATGCAGGAAGGGCATGAGCTTCGGGTTGCTGGCATGGGCCTCGATCAACGCTTCGTCCATATCCCTCGGGTGGCTCGTGGTGTAACGCAGGCGCTTGATACCATCGATGTGTGACAGCTTTGCGATGAGTCCCGCGAGTGACAACGCCCTCGCCGTGATAGGCATTGACGTTCTGCCCCAGAAGCGTGATTTCGCGCACCCCGGCATCGGCAAGCCGCCGGGCTTCCCGTTCGATCTGTGATGACGGGCGGGAGAATTCGGCGCCCCGCGTATAGGGCACCACACAGAAACTGCAGAACTTGTCACAGCCTTCCTGTACCGTGAGAAAAGCCGAGACATTCCGGTTCAGAACCCGGTGGCCGTTTTGCTGTTCCAGCGCTTCGAATTTGTCTTCCGCCGGAAATTCCGTTTCGACAATCGCGTCACCGGTTTTGAGGCGCCGCGCGATGAGGTCCGGCAGGCGGTGATAGGTCTGCGGGCCAAAGACGAGATCGACGGTTTTGGCCCGGCGGATGATTTCTGCGCCTTCGGCCTGGGCCACACAGCCCGCCACCGCCACCAGCATCTCGCCGCCTGACTCCTGCTTGGCTTTCTTCAAGCGCTTCATCCGGCCAAGTTCCGAATAGACCTTTTCAGCCGCATGTTCGCGGATATGGCAGGTATTGAAGATCACCAGGTCGGCCAGATCGCGGAACCGGCGTTTCCGCATAGCCCATGGCCTTCAGCGTATCGCGCATGCGCTCGCTGTCATAGACATTCATCTGGCAGCCATAGGTTTTGACGTAAACTGACTTTTGGGCGGTGCTCATGGCTCGTGTGCTAGCTCATTTTGGCCCGGCCGTGAAGCGCATCCACCAGACCCCGCCGCACTGCTTCCTCCGCCTGTTTCGCTAGGATTTTCCGGTTGCCATGATCGGCCATGGAGAGGGCCGCATGGCAGATGATCTTCACTTCGATTGGTCCGTGAGCCGCCGCCGCCCAAAGATGGGGCGGCATCTCCATGTCGCCATACCAGGCATAGAGCGGGCGCAGGCGCCGCGGCATCGGCAGGTTGCGGTGGCCTGTATAGACAATACTCAGCGGCTGAACTGCGATAGTGGAGTTTTCAGCGGCGGCAAAGAAAGTCGATTTGAAGGGCAGAACCCGCGTTCCGTCGCCGGAAGTTCCTTCCGCAAAAAGCACCAGCATATCGCCCGCCGCAAGCCGTTCGCGCATTTCATCGCGTGAAGCGCCGGTCGTAATGCGCCGCGCGCGGTCGACAAACACGGTGCGCTGCAGGCGCGCCAGTGTTCCAAAGAACGGCCAGGCATTCACGTCGTGCCTGGCAATGAAGGAAACCGGTGCCAGCGAACTCAGAATCACGATATCGAGCCAAGACACATGATTTGCCGCAAGAATTGCAGGACCCTGTTTCAGGACTTCGCCCTCAATGCTCACCCTGACGCCAAGGATGCGCAGGACAAGGCGGTGGTAATACATAGGGAACACGCGGGCCATGCGCGGCCAGAACCAGACGAAGAGTTGCTGCACCGGCATCAGGGGAATGGTGACGCCGGCAAAGGTCATAAGCACCATTGTGGCGCGCAGCCGGCTCACCCCTCACAGGCCCTTGCGCATGATCAGGGCATCTTCGCGTTTGCCATCATTGCGCTCGTAGTAATTTTTTCGCAATCCGGCCTTCTCGAATCCGCAAGATGCATAAAGCGCAAGCGCCGCACGATTTGAAACGGCAACTTCAATGAACAGGGATTTCACATCTCCACTTTTGAGAAGAGTTTCGAGGTGCTGCATCAGGAGTTTGCCGTGGCCCTTCTGGCGAAAAGCCGGACGCGTGCAGATGGTGAGAATTTCCGCCTCATCGGCCGCCCGACGAAACAGCACAAATCCCATCGGCGTGTTCTGGCTCGAAACAAGAATCGCCGATGTGCCTGTGACGGCAAGCATTTCGCTGAAGGCGGATTCACTCCACCGCGTCTCAAAACTTTCACCGTGGATTTCCGCCAGCAATTTTGCCGCGGTCTGTCCCACTGTGCTGAAGGAAATTTTTGGACCTTGCGGCTTTACATCGGGCGAGCGCAGGTAAAGCGGTTCCGGCGGCACAGTGGATGGTGGAATGCCGGCGGCGCCCTTCACAAAATTTGCCGCAACCGGCAGGTCTCCAGCATCGCTGCGCAGATGCTGATGGCCATCCAGCTTATTCAGCAACAACTCTGCCGCTGTTCCAAGCAACTTGACTGGATAGCTTGGCATGAACTTGTGCGTGTCGGCCAGCGCCACAATGGCGGGCGCTTTCATTTCATGCCCCGATTGATCATAGGCGGCGAAATAGATTTCATTGGCCCGCGCATCGACTGCAACCACAATAGGAAGATCACTTGCCGTCTCGTTGCAGGCAATGGCCGCGAGCGAAGTGATGCCGGTGATGGGAACGTTGAGTGCAACACCTAGGCCCCGCGCCATTGCAAGGCCAATGCGAACCCCCGTAAATGTGCCGGGGCCCGTGGTGACTGCAATGCGGGCAAGGTCTTTGAAAGCAACGCCCGCCAACATCATCGTTTCTTGCACCATGGGCGCCAGGGCCTCCGCCTGCCCTCGGTCCATGAACGCATGGCGCGAGCCAAGAATCCGCCCGCGGACGGCGTCATAAACGCAGACCGAGCACGCCGCCATTGAAGTGTCCAAAGCAAGTACAAGCATTATGCTGCTTGATAGGCCGCAAGGGTCATCCAAGGCAAGTTTGCGAACTAGGGATGAATAACACCCTTGCGCAGGATAAGATTGCCGTAAAGGCGGCGCTCGCCCGAGGCCACGATGGCGTAGCAGGCCTTCACCCGATTGTAGAAATCAGACCCCACCAGAACCGAAATCTTTTGCGTTGGTTCGTATTGCTTGAGGATCTTTTCAAAATCTGAGAATACCGGTTCCATGCGCTTGGCGTCCCCGCCGGCGGCCGGCCGGAATACGGCTTCGGGAACAAATTCATCAACCGGCATTACCGAGAGGATGGCCTCGACGATGCGCGGCGCATCATGGCCGTCCATGCGCACCAGTCTCTTGGCGTCCGTTTCCGCCGGATAATTGCCATCCACAACGGCAATCTCGTCACCGTGCCCCATGGTGCGCAATACAGCCAGAAGCTCAGGCCCCAGCAGAGGATCAATACCCTTGAGCATCTAGAAAGCCTCCTTGAAGAGTACGTCGCGGTCGATAATGTAATTGGCAAACAGCGAAAGGCTGGCAGCCCCCATGGCGCGCGCATCGGCGCCAATGCTGCCTTCCTCGATGCTGAACGCCGGAAGGCCGCGCAGGTCCTGGCCCGAAAGGGCGTCGCGGGTTTTCCGAACCAGATCAGTCCGCACCTTGGCCGGCATCGCGCCATCAATGATGATGGCGTCAAAATCGATGATCGACATCGTCGCAACGGCGGCAAAGGCAAGGCTCATGGCGGTGTGGTCCAGCCAGACATCGAGAGCGGGCCCAATTTCGCCCCAGTCGTCGGGCGAACGTGCGAGCAGCATGGGATCAAGACCCGCCGCCTGCAATTGGTGCTCAAGGACGTAGAGACTGGCGTTATGGGTAAGCTGCTGGGGCCGGCCATCGGGCGCTGAAACGGGTAATGAGCCAATTGCAGCAGCATAACCCGCCTTTCCCGGAAAAATATGGCCATTGATGACAACGCCGCCGCCGACAAAATAGCCCACGAAGAAATAGGCATAGCTGTTGAAGCGGTTTCCCCTGCCAAACAGAAGTTCTGCCGCACAGGCGGCCGTTGCGTCATTGCTGAAATGTACCGGCCAGTCTCCCAGCTTGGCAATTTCGCCTGCAATATCGAAATCCCGCCATGCCTCCAGAACCTCATGGGAGGCGCCCACTTCTTCTTCCCAGTTCCAGAGTTCGAAAGGGGTGGCAATGCCGAGGCCGCTTATCCGGCTTTTCTGCTCCGGTGACAGGCCTGACAGCAGGCCCTCAAGTTCAACGGCGACAAAATCCATGATCTTTTGCGGAGTTGGGAAAACATAGGGCTGGTGCACCTTGCGCCGCATTTTTCCGGTGAGATCAAGCAGGATGAGATCGCCGGAACGCCGGCCGACTTTCAAGCCAATGGAAAACGCCCCGTCCGGATTGAGCGAGAAGGGAACAAGCGGCTGGCCAACCTTGCCGCGCTGCGGCGTTTCCTTGACCAGGAGCCCGTCGGTTTCGAGCTGGCGGACGATGACTGAAACGGTTTGGGCGGAAAGCCCCGTAAGCCGGGCTATTTCGGCTTTGGGCAGGCTGCCGTGCCGGCGAATCAGGGAAAGGGCCAAGCGTTCATTATAAAGGCGCACGCCGTTTTGCGTGGTGCCACGGGCGAGCGTCGGGCCCTTGCCCAAAACCTGCCCGCTGCTCGCCCAATCCATCGTCACGCCCGTCTACCTGTGTAGAATTTATGCAAATTGGCCCGCAGGTTGCTGAAATTTCGACTTTCCCGTAGGGCCAGCACCTTGTCAATCAATAAATCATGCCGATTTATTTATTGACTCTTGGACGGGAATTCGCTCAATTCGCATGAGGGAGATCACGATTCATATCGATGAATCTGATCTCTCTGAACGAGAAGGATCTAGACTTGAATCGCCGAGGAAGTTAGACTAAATTTTACATAAGTAATAAGACTTATGTATGTAACTGTACTTAACTCAGCCCAAAAAAGGGCGCGTTCCATGGGAGAATCATCGTGAAAACAATTCTGAAATCGGCTGTCGCAGCCGCTGTTTTGCTCAGCTTTGCCAGCATCACCCCTGCACTTTCCGCAGGCGTTGGCGCTTGTCTCATCACCAAAACCGATACCAACCCCTTCTTCGTCAAGATGAAGGAAGGTGCCACTGCCAAGGCGGCAGAGCTCGGCGTTGACCTCAAGGCTTATGCCGGCAAGGATGACGGCGACAACGAAGGCCAGGTGGCCGCCGTTGAAACCTGCATCGCTGACGGCGCCAAGGGCATTCTGATCACCCCGTCCGACACCAAGGCCATCGTTCCGTCCATCAAGAAGGCCCGCGACGCCGGCATTCTGGTGATCGCCCTCGACACGCCGCTCGACCCAATCGAAGCCGCTGACCAGACCATGGCCACCGACAACTTCGAAGCCGGCCGTCTGATCGGCGCCTATGCCGCCGCCAAGCTCGGCGACAAGGCCAAGGACGCCAAGATCGGCTTCCTCGACATCAACCCCAAGCAGGTCACCGTTGACGTGCTGCGCGACCAGGGCTTCATGAAGGGCTTCGGCATCGACATCAAGGACCCCAACGTGATCGGCGACGAAGATGATCCGCGCATCGTCGGCCACGACTATACCAACGGCAATCCAGAAGGCGGCCGCAAGGCCATGGAAAACCTTCTGCAGATCAATCCGAACATCAACGTGATCCACACCATCAACGAGCCCGCCGCCGCAGGTGCCTATGAAGCCCTGAAGGCAGTTGGCAAGGAGAAGGATGTTCTGATCATGTCGGTTGACGGCGGTTGCCCGGGCGTCAAGAACGTCGCTGAAGGCGTCATCGGCGGAACCTCGCAGCAGTATCCGCTGCTCATGGCCTCAATGGGCGTTGAAGCCATCAAGAAATTCGCCGACACCGGCGAGAAGCCAGGCGTCACCGAAGGCAAGAACTTCTTTGACACCGGCGTTACCTTGATCACCGATCAGCCGGTTGAAGGCGTTCCTTCGATCGACACAAAGGAAGGCCTCGCCAAGTGCTGGGGTTGATCTCGGACAAGTTTCAGTGAATGATAACTGAAACACGGAAGGGCGGCCCTCGTGGCCGCCTTTTCCGTAATAAGCAGAGGCGTGGAAAAAACGCAGGGGCAGGGAGTTGGGAATGGCGAAAGCGCAGGAATTTGAAAAAGTTCTCGAACAGAGCGACATGTCGGCAGCGTCGTTCGAGTCGCACATAAAATCTCCGCTTGAGAAAGCCCAGCACTTCCTGCATTCAAGCCAGGCGGCGGTGCCGCTCATCGTGCTCATTCTTTCGGTTGCCGTATTCGGCATCCTGGTCGGCGGCAAATTCTTCAATCCGTTTTCGCTGACCCTCATTCTGCAGCAGGTTGCCATTGTCGGCATCGTCGGCGCGGCCCAGACGCTGGTCATTCTCACCGCCGGCATCGACCTCTCGGTCGGCGCCGTCATGGTGCTCTCATCCGTCGTCATGGGGCAGTTCACCTTCCGCTATGGGATTCCGGTTCCCATTTCGATCCTCTGCGGCCTTGCCTGCGGCGCGCTTTGCGGCTTCATCAACGGCTGGCTGGTGGCCAAAGTGAAACTGCCGCCCTTCATCGTGACGCTCGGCACCTGGCAGGTCTACAACGCCACCAAATATCTCTATTCAAAGAATGAGACGATCCGCGGCCAGGACATCGAAGCCCAGGCGCCGCTGCTGCAACTGTTCGGCATCCAGATCAGATTTGGCGGCGCGGTCATCACCCTCGGCGTCATCTTCATGGTGCTGCTCGTGGTCTTCCTCTGGTACGTCCTCAACTACACGGCCTGGGGCCGCAGGCTCTATGCGGTGGGCGACGATCCCGAGGCAGCCCAGCTCTCCGGTATCCGTGTCGACCGCATGCTGATTGCCGTCTACACGCTTTCGGGCCTTATCTGCGGCTTTGCCGGCTGGGTCCTCATCGGCCGCATCGGCTCCGTTTCGCCCACCTCGGGCGAGTTCTCCAACATCGAATCCATCACCGCCGTGGTGATCGGCGGCATTTCGCTCTTCGGCGGGCGCGGCTCCATCCTCGGCATGATCTTCGGCGGCCTCATCGTCGGTGTCTTCTCCCTGGGCCTCCGGCTTCTCGGAACCGACCCGCAATGGACTTACTTCCTGATCGGCGTCCTCATCATTGGCGCCGTCGCGATCGACCAGTGGATCAGAAAGGTTTCGGGTTAAGCATCATGGCCAAGAAAGCAAACGCAGACGGACCCGTTCCACTCCTGACCGCCCGCGGCCTGGTCAAGCGCTATGGCCGCGTCACCGCCTTGGACAACGCCGATTTCGATCTCTATCCCGGTGAAGTCCTCGGCGTGATCGGCGACAACGGTGCTGGCAAATCAACGCTCATCAAGGCAATTTGCGGCGCCGTACTGGCTGACGAGGGTGAAATCAAGCTCGACGGCAAGACGCTGCATTTCAAGTCGCCCATTGAAGCGCGCGATGCCGGGATTGAAACCGTCTATCAGAACCTGGCCCTGTCGCCGGCCCTTTCCATTGCCGACAACATGTTCCTCGGCCGTGAAATCCGTAAACCCGGCTTCCTCGGAAGTTTCTTCCGCATGCTTGACCGGTCCACCATGGAAAAGCGTTCCCGTGACAAGCTGACGGAACTTGGCCTTATGACCATACAGAACATTGGCCAGGCAGTTGAAACCCTTTCCGGCGGCCAGCGCCAGGGCGTGGCCGTGGCCCGCGCTGCAGCCTTTGGCTCAAAGGTCATCATCATGGATGAACCCACGGCTGCCCTGGGCGTGAAGGAATCCCGCCGCGTGCTTGAATTGATTCTCGACGTGAAGCGCCGGGGCCTGCCTATCGTCTTGATCTCCCACAACATGCCGCATGTCTTCGAAGTGGCCGACCGCATTCACATTCACCGCCTGGGCCGGCGTCTCTGCGTCATCGATCCCAAGAAATATCACCATGTCGGATGCGGTGGCCTTCATGACCGGCGCCAAATCGCCGCCGAAGGAGCTTCTGGCGGCATCATAGTGTTCTGGCCTCGT
Source organism: uncultured Alphaproteobacteria bacterium (assembly GCA_963810045.1). Taxonomy (GTDB): domain Bacteria; phylum Pseudomonadota; class Alphaproteobacteria; order Rhizobiales; family Aestuariivirgaceae; genus Aestuariivirga. The sequence goes on from CAWELV010000013.1 coordinate 132,422, forward strand.
AGGCCAGTTCGGCAAATTTCTTGCGGAGTGCCTCAGCGGTGAAAACCGGCGTATGAAATTCCATGCGAAGGCTCTGCTCATGCAAGCCAAGGTCCGCGCCATCGGGATCAATGGCCAGAACCCGCCAGGGTCCGGGCTGCGCCATTAAAATCTTCGTGGCATAGAGGTGGATGGCTTCGGCATGATCATTGTTCATGTGCTCGATCGCCGATATCTCCAGGGCTCCCATTTCATCTGCGGCCGGAAACACCTCCTCCGCGGTCAGCGTTTCAATGCGCCCAAAACCGGCAACGCCGTGAATGGCCGAAGGGCTCAATCGCCAAAATGAAAAATCAGGAAAATCCGCATAAACGGCAGCCTCCGGGTGCCGCGCCAGATAGCGCCGCCGCAAACCGGCGTCGTCAACCCGTTCAAAACGCCCCAGTATCGTCACGCGCGCTCCCACCAGCGCATCCCCCCTGGCCGGGAGTTCGCCCACCAGCACGCTGGCCCGGGCATCCGCTTCCAGGTTTTGCGTATGCCACGCTAAGCGCGAAATCAGGATAATAGGCCTGCCCGATATATCGGTGGCGATGTTGGCCAGCGAGCCATAGGGCGTCCCATCCCCCAGCGACAGGGTTGAAAGCGTGCAGGTTTTTGCCCGCCGCAGCACCTGGCGCATGGCCGTTCCGGAAAAGCCTGATTTTTCAGCCATTTAATTAACATTACTCATTTGTCATGCGGACCTTCTTTGCGGTTTGCCACAATTTGTTCTAGTTTCATCCATAGAGGCGGCCGGCAGGAACAACAACGGATGAACAAGAAAATGGCAATGATTGCATTGGTCGACGATGATCGCAATATTCTAACCTCGGTGGGCATGGCGTTGGAAGCCGAGGGCTATGCCGTTCAGAAATACAATGACGGGGCCGCAGCACTCCAGGGTTTGCAGGACCAGCCGCCGGACATGGCGATCTTCGATATCAAGATGCCGCGCATGGACGGCATGGAACTTCTGCGCCGCATTCGCCAGAAAACCGACCTTCCAGTGATTTTCCTCACTTCCAAGGATGACGAGATCGATGAACTCTTTGGTCTCAAGATGGGGGCCGACGATTTTATCAAGAAGCCATTTTCCCAGCGCTTGCTGGTTGAGCGGGTGAAGGCCGTCCTGCGCCGTGCTGGGGCCAAGGATGGCACGGCACCGATAACCGATGCGGCCAAGGTCATTGAGCGCGGCAAGCTGTCCATGGATCCCGACCGCCATTCCTGTACCTGGGACTCGAGGCCCGTTACCCTCACGGTCACTGAATTCCTCATCCTGCAGTCCCTCGCGCAAAGGCCGGGGATCGTGAAAAGCCGCGACGCGTTGATGGATGCGGCCTATGATGACCAGGTCTATGTGGATGACCGCACCATCGACAGCCACATCAAGCGCCTGCGCAAGAAATTCAATCAGGTCGACGAGGCCTTTGATGGTATTGAAACACTCTATGGTGTTGGCTATCGTTTCAAGGAACAATAGAATTTCCCCCCGCGCGAGGGTGCGAAATGCTAGATAAGACTGCGGCGCCCGAGGCCCTTGAACGCACGGAAAGCGACGAGGGCCAGGAGGTTGAGAATTTCGACTTCCCCGTCGAAGGCCGCCGCGGCCTTTTGCACCGCTTTGCCCCCCAACGGCTGGTCAGCCGCATCGTTCTTCTCAATCTCCTCGGCCTCGTCGTTCTGGTCACCGGCATTCTCTATTTCAACCAGTTCCGCCAGGGATTGATTGATGCCCGCGTGCAAAGCCTGACCACCCAGGCCCAGATCATTGCCGCCGCCATTGCGGGGTCAGCCACCGCCGATACGGGATCCATCGTCATCAACCCGGATTCACTCGAAGACACTTCGGACCCCTATGCACCGGACGCCGACCAACTCGGCAGCCTTGATTTTCCGATCAATCCCGAAACCACCGGCCCCGTGCTGCGCCGCCTGCTTGCCAACTCGACTATCCGCGGACGGATTATCGACCCCGAAGGCAATCTCGTCGTCGACAGCAGGTTTCTCTATGGCGGCGGCGACATCATCCAGTCGGATCTTCCGCCGCGCGATGCCGAGGCGCGCAACATTATTGTCCGGTGGTGGAACACGGCGTTTGACTGGTTCTTTGCCTATGACTATCCGCTGCAGCGCGAATACAGCCTCGACAATGGCAAGGATTTCCCGGAAGTAGCCGCCGCCCTCAACGGCGCCGTCGTCAGCGTTGTGCGCCTCGATGAAAAGCACGACATCATCGTTCTGGTTTCAGTTCCGGTGCAGAGATTCCGGGCGGTTCTCGGCGCCCTGGTGCTGTCAACCTCGGGCGGCGAAATTGACAATGTCTTGCGTGCCGAACGCCGCGTCGTCCTCCTCACCTTTGGCTTCGTGGCGCTGGTGACAATCCTTCTCTCGGTGTTTTTAGCCGGCACCATCGCCGAACCCATTCGCCGCCTCTCGGCCGCCGCCGAGCGCGTGCGCCGCGGCATCAACAAGCGCGTGGAGATTCCGGACTTCACCGCACGGCGCGACGAGATTGGCCATCTTTCGGGCGCGCTCCGTGACATGACCGGCGCACTCTACAACCGCATTGATGCCATTGAGGCCTTTGCCGCCGATGTGAGCCACGAGCTCAAGAATCCGCTCACCTCGCTGCGCAGCGCCGTTGAAACTCTTGCCATGGTGAAAACCGATGAGCAGCGCGCCAGGCTTGTCGAGATCGTCAAGCATGACGTGCGCCGCCTTGACCGCCTCATCACCGATATCTCCGATGCCTCGCGCCTCGATGCGGAACTGGCGCGGGCCGAAACAAATCCAGTCGATGTGGCACGGCTCCTGGGTGCGATCTCGACGCTCGCCAATGAAACCCGAAAGGAACATCAGGCGGAAATTTTTCTGCAGGTCCTCCCGGCAGGCAACGCCTTTGACCCGTTTCTGGCCTTTGTCGTTCTCGGCCATGAATCAAGGCTGAGCCAGGTCTTCCGGAATCTCCTGGACAATGCCCGCTCGTTCGCGGCGGACAATACCAAGATCTACGTGCGCGTGCGCCGCTCAGGCCGCGATGTCGAGATTCGCGTTGAAGATTATGGCCCCGGCATCAGGCCTGACAATCTCGAGCGCATCTTTGAAAGGTTTTACACGGACCGTCCGGAAGGCTCCTTCGGCAAAAACTCCGGCCTTGGCCTTTCCATCTCCAAGCAGATTGTCGATGCCCATAAGGGCCGCATCTGGGCGGAGAACCGCTATGGCCGCGCCCCGGAAGGCGTGGAAAAACCGGTTCTCGGTGCAAGGTTTGTGGTGCGCCTGCCTGCCGTTGCCGATGACTGGACGCCGCCCGGAGCAAAGTGATGAAACGATCCCAAATCTTTTTGCACGGAACCTGCGTAAGCGTCGGCGGCGAGGGCGTGCTCATTCTGGGCGATCCCGGAAGCGGAAAATCCGGCCTCGCACTCCGGCTTATTGATGAGCCGGGCTACGGAATTTCCGGCGTTCTTTTGCGCAGTGAATTGGTGGCTGACGATCAGGTCATTGTGACCCGCGACCAGGATAGGCTTTTGGCCTCGGCACCTGCAACGCTACGCGGAAAACTGGAAATCCGGGGCCTTGGGATTGTCACCCTGACAACGGTCCCATCTGTAGCTCTCGCACTCGTTGTAAAACTCCAGAACCATACAGCCATCGAGCGCCTCCCTGATCCCGCCACCTTTGATATTTTGGGCATGGCCCTTCCGCTGGTTGAAATTGATGCAAAAATGGCTTCAGCCCCAGCCCGGATTCGCGCCGCGCTGGCCTGGCTGAAGCAGCCGCAAGAGGCCAGTGAAACTGTTGCGCAGCGGCGTGGATAAGGGCAATGTGCGCGGTTTACAAACGGTAAATGAGGCAAGACCTGACAATGTGTGATTTCGTAGAGTTCAAATGATTGGCCTCGTTCTCGTAACCCATGGGCGTCTTGCCGATGAATTTGTCTATGCCCTGGAGCATATTGTCGGCAAGCAGGACATGGTGGCGGCCGTGGCCATCGGTCCCGAAGACAAGATGGAAGTTCGCCGCACCGATATCGCGGCGGCGGTGAAATCCGTGGACGGCGGCGATGGCGTGATTATCCTGACCGACATGTTTGGCGGCACGCCGTCGAACCTGGCAATCTCGCTTCTGGAAGAGGGGCGCGTCGAAGTCGTGGCTGGATTGAACCTCCCCATGCTGGTGAAACTGGTGCGGGTGCGAAAGGAATCCAATCTCCATAAATGCGCCGCCGCCGCCCAGGATGCGGGCCGCAAATATATCAATATTGCCAGCCAGATTTTGGGGGATTGATGGCGGCACTGGTCAGGGAGCTGGAAATCATCAATGAGCGCGGACTGCACGCCCGCGCCTCGGCAAAATTCGTGAAATGCGCCGAAGGCTTCGATGCCAATATTGTGGTGAGCCGCGATGGCCATTCGGTTCCGGCGACCTCCATCATGGGCCTCATGATGCTGGCTGCCGCCATGGGGACCTCGATCAGCGTTGAAGCCTCCGGCCCCGAGGCAGACGCGGCCATCGCGGCCCTTGCCGCACTGGTGGAATCCAGGTTCGATGAGGACTAGATAATTTTCTTGTAGGCCGGCAGCGTCAGGAACGCCTCGAAGTTTTTCGAGGTGGACATGGTTTTGAAAATGCCTATGGCCTCCTTGAAGCGGCCCTCCTGATAGTCTTCAGCCCCCATTTCATCTTTTACCCGCTTCATTTCCTCGCGCAGGCACCGGTCGAAAAATTTGCGGCGTGACCTTGGTGCCCGTATCGAGTATCGCGCCGAATTTGAGCCATTGCCAGATTTGCGACCGTGAAATTTCGGCGGTCGCCGCATCCTCCATCAGATTGTAGATCGGCACGGCGCCGCGGCCCCGGAGCCAGGCTTCAATATATTGCACGCCGACCCGGATATTCTCGCGGAACCCAGCTTCGGTCTTGGTGCCCTTGTGAACCTCGAGAAGCTCCTTCTGGCCGATCTTGACGTCATCGCGCTTGACATAAAGCTGGTTCGGCGTCGGCATCAGCGCGTTGAACACCTCCATGGCCACAGGCACCAGATCAGGATGCGCCACCCAGGTGCCGTCATGGCCGTTGCGCGCCTCGCGCTCCTTGTCGGCCCGCACCTTGTCGAGCGCGATCTGGTTTGCTTCCGGGTCCTTGCGGTTTGGAATCTGCGCCGCCATGCCGCCCATGGCGAAGGCGGCGCGGTTGTGGCAGGTCTTGATCAGCAGCGCCGAATAATTGGCCAGGAAGGCCTTGGACATCACCACCTGCGAGCGGTCAGGCAAGACAAATTTCTTGTTCGTGGCCAGCGTCTTGATGAACGAGAAGATGTAATCCCAGCGCCCGCAATTGAGCCCGGCCATGTGCTCGCGCAGTTCATAGAGGATTTCATCCATCTCAAAGGCGGCAGGCAGCGTTTCGATGAGCACGGTGGCCTTGATGGTGCCGAGCGGCAGTCCCAGCGCGCTTTGCGCTGAGTGAAAACACCGTTCCACAGCCGCGCTTCCAGATGGCTTTCCATCTTGGGCAGGTAAAAATAGGGGCCCGAGTTTTGACGGAGCGTCGCTTTGGCATTGTGGAAAAAATAGAGGCCGAAATCAAAAAGCGCGCCGGACATGATTTGGCCGTCGATCCGCACATGGTTTTCCGGCAGGTGCCAGCCGCGCGGCCGCACGATAAGCACCGCAGGCCGCTTGCCCAGGACATAATGCTTGCCCGAATCCGGGTCGCGGTAATCCATGGCGCCGCTCCAGCGGTCCCGCAGATTGATCTGCCCACGGACGAGATTGTCCCAGGTCGGCGAATTTGAATCCTCGAAATCCGTCATGAAGACCTTGGCGCCGGAATTGAGCGCGTTGATCACCATCTTGCGGTCCGTGGGCCCGGTGATTTCAACCCGGCGGTCCTGCAGATCAGCGGGGATCGGCGCCACCGCCATGACCCCTCGCGGATGGCGCGGGTCTCGGGCAGAAAATCGGGCAGCTCGCCCTTGCTGAAACGCTTGGCTCTGGCAGTGCGCAAACCCAGCAATCTTTGCCGTTCGCCGTCAAAGTTGCGGTGCAGCTCCGCAAGGAAGGCAACGGCCTCAGGCGTTAGAATGGAGCGGTACTCCGGGAGCATTTTTCCGCGAAGTGTGACGCCGGCTGGCATTCTTGCCATAGCTTAAGCCCCTCCATTGAGATGTTTTAATTTGTCGGGCTTAGGCCCCCCATAGACCCAGTCGAGAAGCTCGACCGTATGCAGAATTGGCGTTTGCATGCCAGTGGCAAGCTGGGTGATGCAGCCGATATTGCCCGTGGCGATCACCTGCGGATTTGTTGTCTTGATATTTTTTATCTTTCGGTCCCGGAGTTGCGTGGCGATTTCGGGCTGCATGATGTTGTAGGTGCCGGCCGAGCCGCAGCAGAGATGGCCTTCCGGAATGTCCTGAACCGTAAATCCGGCATTGCGCAAAAGCGTTTGGGCCTTCGTTCCCATCTGCTGGCCATGCTGCATGGAACAGGCCGAATGATAGGTGACGCGCAGTGATTGCGAAGCTGCGGGCAGCTCGATGCCGGACAGAAACTCGACAATGTCCTTTGCCTTGGCGCTGACAACCGCGGCCCTTGCCGCATAGACCGGATCGAGCCGCAGCATGAAGCCATAATCCTTGATCGTCGTGCCGCAGCCCGAGGCGGTGACGATGACCGCATCAACCCGCGCGTTGGCCCAGTGATGCACATTGCGCCGCGCCCGCCAGATGGCATCGGCTTCCTTGCCCATGTGATGGGTGAGCGAGCCGCAGCAGGCTTCTCCCGCTGAAACCACGACCTCATAGCCCAGCCGCGTCAGCAGGCGGATGGTGGCCGCGTTGATGGAGGGCTCGATGACGCTTTGCACGCAGCCCATGAGCAGCGCCACGCGGCCGCGCTTTTCACCTTCCGCCGGATAGGTGCCGGGCGCGCCCAGATTTTCCGTGGCAACCGGTGCGTTGGGAACAAGCGCCAGCATGGCCTCAACCCGCTTGAGGCCCAATCCGGAAATCACTTTCGAAAATGGCCGGGCCAGTTTCGCAAGTGACAGCGCCAGCCGGAACACCTGGGGCCGCGGCATGGCAAAGCCGAGCAGCGCGCGCAGCAGTTTTTCAAGCACCGGCCTTCTGTAGGTTTTTTCCACATGCACCCGGGCCTGATCGATGAGATGCATGTAGTTGACGCCCGAGGGGCAGGTGGTCATGCAGGACAGGCACGACAGGCAGCGGTCGATGTGCTTGACGGTTTCCGCCGTTGCCGGCTCGTTTTTCTCCAGCATGTTCTTGATGAGGTAGATGCGCCCGCGCGGGCTGTCGAGCTCGTCGCCAAGCAGCACATAGGTGGGGCAGGTGGCCGTGCAGAAACCGCAATGCACGCAGTTCCGCAGGATCTGGTTGGCCTCTGCCGTGTGCGGGTTTTTTAATTGTTCTGCAGTGAAATTTGTTTGCATGGCTCAGATGTCTTTATACATGCGGCCGTGATTGAAAACACCATGGGGATCAAAGGAAGCCTTGACCCGCTTGGTGAGGGCCGAAAGGGCCGGGAGTTGCGGCTCGAAAACCTCAATGCGCTCGCGTACATCCTCCTCGGCCCGGAAAAGCGTGGCATGGCCGTCTTCAACGCAGTTGCGGATGATGTAGGCATAGGCCTGGTTACTGCGTGGAACCCCGAGCCAGACGAGGCCGCCTGCCCAGTCATAGAAATACTGGACATCAAGCTGCTTTGAAATCCGGGCAACGGTTTCAGCGGCCTTCGACGGCGTCACCGACAGTTTCCAGACGAAGCGCGTGTCGTCGGCGCTCAGCCGCTCAACATCGCGGATGGCCTTCCATTCCGAAGATGACTCCTTTTCACTCAGGTAATCGCTGGCTCCAAAAATTTTCAGGTGGCTGGCAAGCTTCTGGCGGCGGTAGACGACCGAGGGCTGAATGCCTTCGAGGCGAAACAGGGTTTGCGCCGGCTTTCCCGGCAGATGGGCCGCCCCTGATACGTCGCAGGCCGACTGCATGGCAAGGCTCATGGCCTGCATGGCCTTGGCATCACTGAGGCCGCTGAAAACCAGGGTTTCCTCCGTGGCGGCGGCAGGAAGCACCTTGACCGTAATGCTGGTGAGCGCCGCAAGCGTGCCATAGGAGCCCGTCATGAGCTTGGCCACGTCAAAGCCCGTGACATTTTTGACAACCCGCCCGCCCGCCTTGAAGATTTCGCCGCGCCCTGAAACACCGGCAATGCCCAGGATATGATCACGCGCCGCCCCCGCCTTGATGCGGCGCGGTCCCGAAAGCCCGCAGGCCATCAAGCCGCCCAGCGTGCCATTGTGTTTCACGCCCAGCAATTTCGAATAGTCCGGCGGCTCGAAAGCCAGTTGCTGGTTGTGTTCGGCCAAGCGCCTTCTCGATATCGCTGAGCCGCGTGCCGGCCCCCGCCTCAAGCACCAGTTCCTCGGGCTCATAAAGCGAAATGCCGGTGAAGCCCGACATGTCCAGGGCCGTTTCGGCCTGCAAGGGCCGGCCAAGCCCGCGCTTTGTGCCGCTTCCCACAATCTCAAGCTTGGCGCCTATCGCAACATAGTCAGCAAGCTCCTGTACCGTCCGCGGTTTGTAGCTCGGCGTCATCAGAATCTCGGAATTTCCGGGAACGGCAGCTTGCCCGCTCTTACGTGCATGCGGCCCAGCTCGGCGCAGGCATGCAGCGTCGGAAATACTTTCCCGGGATTGAGCAGGCCACGGTCATCGAAAGCGCATTTGAGGCGCTGCTGCTGCGCCAGATCGGCTTCCGTAAACATTTCCGGCATGAGGTCGCGCTTCTCGATGCCAACGCCATGCTCGCCCGTGAGCACGCCGCCGACTTTGACGCAGAGCCGCAGGATATCGGCGCCAAATTCTTCGGCCCGCGCCAGTTCCTCGGCCACATTGGCATCATAGAGAATGAGCGGATGCAGATTGCCGTCGCCCGCATGGAAGACATTGGCCACCCGCAGCCCATGCTTTTTTGAAAGCTCGGCCATGCCCGTGAGAACTTCCGAAAGGCGCTTGCGCGGAATGGTGCCGTCCATGCAGAAATAATCCGGCGAGATGCGCCCCACCGCCGGGAAGGCCGCCTTGCGCCCGGCCCAGAACAGCAGGCGCTCCGTCTCCGAGGTTGAAGTGCGCGAGGTGCTGCACCTGTTTTTTTTGGCAATCGCTGAAACCTCTTCAATCAGGTGGTCCACCTCGATGGCAGGCCCATCAAGCTCGATGATGAGCAGGGCTTCCACATCAAGCGGATAGTCCGCATGGACAAATTCCTCCACCGCATGAATGGCGGGCTTGTCCATCATTTCCATGCCGCCCGGAATGATGCCGGCCGAAATGATATCGGCCACGCAATTGCCCGCATCTTCGTTGCTTGGAAAGCCCACCAGAATGACCCGCGCCGTTTCCGGCTTTTGCAGGAGCCGCACTGTCACTTCGGTGATCACGCCGAGCAGGCCTTCCGAGCCCGTGAGCACGCCGAGCAAATCCAGCCCGTCACTGTCCAGATGCTTGCCGCCAAGCCGGATGATCTCGCCGGTGATCAGCACCATTTCAAGGCCAAGGATGTTGTTGGCGGTGAGGCCGTATTTCAGGCAATGCACGCCGCCGGAATTTTCCGCCACATTGCCGCCAATGGTGCAGGCGATCTGCGAGGAGGGATCCGGCGCGTAGTAAAAGCCCTTGTGCTGCACCGCCTGGGTTATGGCCAGGTTGGTGACCCCCGGCTGCACCACGGCGCAGCGGTTGTCATAGTCGATTTCCAGTATCCGGTTGAATTTCGATAGCCCCAGCACGATGCCGTCCGCCAGCGGCAGGGCTCCGCCGGAAAGCGAGGTGCCGGCACCCCGCGGCACGATCTTGATCCTGTTTTCGAAGGCGTAGCGCAGCACTTTCGCCACCTCCGCCGTGGTTTTGGGCAGCACGACCACAAGCGGCATTTGCCGATAGGCGGTAAGCCCATCGGATTCGTAAACGCTCATTTCTGTGCGTGTTTCGATCACCCCTTCGCCCGGAACAATACGGCGCAGCGCCGCTGCAATCGAGGCGCGCTTTTTAAGTGTCTGGGGGTTTGCTTCGGGCATTTTCAGCATGGCGCGAAACTACCCCGCAATGGGATGATTTAACAAGAGAAACTACCTTGCGGTGAGCAGCCAAGGCGGGCAAAAGAGGGGCCTCGCGTCCAACTTTGAGAAACTGCCCGAAATGAACCCCGCCAAAGTCACCTGTATTGAAGATATGCGCCAGATCTACGAGAGCCGCGTGCCTCGCATGTTTTACGACTATTGCGACACCGGGTCCTACTCGACCGGCACCTATGTCGATAACACCAAGGCCTTCGACAAATACAAGCTCCGCCAGCGCGTGGCCCGCAACATCGACAACCGTTCGCTCAAAACCAAAATGGTGGGCCAGGACGTGTCCATGCCCGTGGCCTTGGCGCCTATCGGGCTCGGCGGCATGCAGCATGCGGACGGCGAAATCAAGGCCTGCCGCGCCGCCCAGAAATTTGGCGTGCCCTATACATTGACCACCATGAGCATCTGTTCGATTGAGGAAGTGGCCAAGCACAACGACAAGCCCTTCTGGTTCCAGCTTTATGTGATGCGTGACCGGGGCTTCTCATCGGAACTCGTGGCCCGCGCCCGGGCCGCCAAGTGTTCAGCCCTTGTGCTCACCCTCGATCTCCAGGTGCTCGGCCAGCGCCACAAGGACATCAGGAACGGCCTTTCAGCCCCGCCCAAGCTGACCATCCCCAACATTCTCAACATGATGACCAAGCCCCGCTGGTGCGCAGGAATGCTGGGCACAAAAAACCGCACCTTCGGAAACATCGTTGGCCATGTCAAAGGCGTGGAAGACATGGGCACGCTTTCCGAATGGACCCATAGCCAGTTTGATCCGACGCTGGATTGGACGTCGGTTGAATTCATCCGCAAGCAGTGGCATGGCAAGCTCATCCTCAAGGGCATCAATGATGTGGATGACGCCTTGCTCGCCGTGCAGACCGGAGCCGACGCCATCATCGTTTCCAATCATGGCGGCCGCCAGCTTGATGGCGCACCCGCAACCATTGACATGCTGGGCGCCATTGTCGATGCGGTGGGCGACAAGATCGAAGTGTTCTTTGATAGCGGCATCAGGAGCGGCATCGACATCATGAAAGCCATGGCCATGGGCGCCAAGGGCACGATGGTAGGCCGGGCTTACATTTATGGCCTTGGTGCCGGTGGCGAAGCGGGTGTCACCCGCGCCCTCGAAATCCTGAAAAGCGAGTTGGATATCACCATGGGCCTATGCGGCGAGAAAGACATTACCAAGGTTGGGCGCCACAACCTCATGCTGCCGACGGCTCCTTTCGCCATTCCGCCGCCCGCGCGCGCGCCTGCAAAGCCGCGTTCAGCCAAACGGTAAACGTGTCGCCGTGTGGAAACCTATTGACCAGATAACCGCGCGCTGGAAGCCCACGGAAGGCGCGGGGCTTGAACATCTGCTGCTTGGGGCGAAGGCTGAGGGTTACCTGGCCAAAAGCCAGGTTATCGGCGAGGACGATGGAACGCGCTATGCCTTCGCTTACGAAATCCAGATGGACCGGGACTGGCGGGTTTCAGCTTTCAGGATTGACTCCATTGATGGCCGCACACTGGCATGCGCGTCGCCATCTCCTGGGCTATGGCAGGACGCGCGAGGCGCCCATCTCAAGGAATTGGATGGCTGCATCGATGTCGATTTTACCTTTACCTGTTTCACCAATACGCTGCCAGTGCGTCGCACTGGGTTTAACAAAGGGCAGGCCCGCAGCTTTCAGATGCTCTATGTTTACTTCGACAGGCTGGTCCCTGTAGCGGATGGCCAGCGATATACATGCATCGAACCGGGCCGGCGGTTTCTTTTTGAGGCCACTGATGGCGGCTTTACCCGCGAAATTGAATTCGACGATTACGGCCTGGTGCGAAAATATCCCGGCCTCTATCAGCGCGTTGATTAGCCATGACCCTGCAAAACCGCGTGAACCCGTGGGGGCAGATTGAGGCCAATCAGGCCCGCGGCCTCATGATGGGCAACCGCGGCGGCAAGTTTCACCGCGATGACAAGACCCTGGGCAAGCGCCGCTGGGCCAGCCATCACTGGATTTGCTGCGACATGCACTACAAAAACATGAAGCACGAGGCCATGGGGAAAGGCTACACCTCGCTCTTCTTTCTCGATGAGGTCACGGCCTTGGCCGCGGGCCATCGGCCCTGTTTCTTTTGCCGCAGGGCAGACGCCAAGAACTTTATTGGCGGTCGCAAGGTCCGATGAATTTGACCGCGAACTTCATGCCCAGCGCCTTGCAAGGCATGAGGCGCGAGGTTAAGGATTTGCCCGATGGCGCGATGATCGAGCACGAGGGAATGGCCTATGCGGTCAAAGGCTCGCACCTCCTGCAATGGTCTCATTCCCAATATGGGCTGGCAATTCCGCGGGCTTCGCTTATGAAGGCCAGGCTTTTGACACCGCCACTCATCACCGCCATTCTGGCGAAGGGTTATCAACCGCGCTGGCATCCGTCAGCCACCCCAGCTTTGCGGCACAGGACGGCATGAGCTCTATGATGAACAAACGTGTCTCCAGGGCTGATTTCCACTGTCCAAGAGAGGTGCTTCAGGCTGATTTCCCGAAGTTGCGATTGGGCAATGAGTTGCCGCACATCCTCCAATGATTGAAACTCACCAGGCCGGCCTTCGCTGTCATGGCATCGCGCGCTGCAAGCGCTCCAGCACGATTTGGGGCGGCTCCCGTGTGCACAAGACGTTCCCTGCCGCAAGACGTCCCCTGATCGCCAAGATTTGCGGCGGTTCGCTTGCGGAACTCCAACTCTGTCTCCAGTGCTTCATCCAATCGCAGTCGGTTCGAAATGATCAAATGTCCGCTTGCGTTGAGCCAACTGCCAAGCTTGTTCAAGAACGCCAGCTGGTCGACGTGCGCGCATAAATCGGAACACACTGTGAACGAGAATTATGTCAGCTTCAAAGCGGCAGTGGAGATGGCGATAAGATCACCTTGCAGGGTATCCACAGTTAAGATGATGCCGGGCGCCAAATTCGCTGCAAAGAATGAGCGGAGTCGGGCAGCGGTCAATGACCGTAAAGCGGCAGCGATCAAGAACCGCCTGACCCAACACGGCCGCGGCATGAGCCGCCGTCGCCAGAATGCCGGTGTCGGCAGATCCGGGAATGAGAATATCAATGCTTCCGGCAGTGGCGGCTTTTTCCGCGAGTATCCCCTTGATCAATTTGATAAGCTCGGGACGATCAAACCCATTTTGGGAGCGGTGTGCAGCGGTGGACGGCACTGCGGATGTGATAGTCGGCGCAACCAACGCAATGGTCCGGCGCAAGCTCTGAAATGCGGGCCGCATTCTGTAACAGGTCTTCTCCGCAGGTAAGGGGATCGACCAACGATGGTGCGGGCATTTTACACAGCTCGATTTAACTCTGGAAACTGAAATATGAGCCCGTAACATAGGCGAAGCAACAGGCATCGCCATTGACAAAATGACGAAGCAAAGCCAATCCTTCTCGTGAGTGACTTCACTTTCCAGAAGCAAGAAGTCTCAGCGGAGAGGTTCACGATGTTCAGGAAAATGGGGGCTATTTGCCTTGTTCTTTTCGCCGGCTTGTTCCTGGCCAGTCCGGCCCTGGCCGACAATACGTTGTTTGACGGCAAGACCATCACCTATATCGTCGCCACCAAGCCAGGCGGTGGCTACGACACAATGGGGCGGCTCGTCGCCAAGTACCTTGAGAAGCACCTCAAGGGTTCCAGGGTCATTGTGAAAAATGTTCCGGGTGCCGGCCATCTTATTGGCCTCAAGACCATCTTTGCGGCCACTCCTGATGGCCTGACGATTGGTACCTTCAACACGGGCCTGATTTACTCACAGCTTGCCAATCAGGTTGCAGAGCATCCTGATTTGAACAGGATGAGCTGGATTGGCAAGGCCGCCGATAGAGTCGACGAGTGCTGTTGGTATCTGCCAAGTCCGAATTCAATAATTTCGACGATTTCAGAAATGCCAAACGGCCGCTCAAGATGGCAACCTCTGGCAAGGGCACGGCAGCCCATATCGATACAGCTTCTGCTGGCTAAGGCATTTGGCCTCAATTTGGAGATCATTCATGGCTTTGAAGGGTCTGAAGCGGAAATGAGCGTGCTGCGTGGTGAAATCGATGGTCTCATCGCTTCGCGCAGTTCGCTCCAGTCGTTTGTTGACAATGGTTATGGCAGAATACTCCTTGAGATAGGCGGGGAACCAGACTCAACACTTCCACAGGCCCGCGATCTGGCGACGACCGATCGCGCGCGGTCAGTTTTGGCCATCATCGAGGCCCAGTCAAAAATTTCCAGACTGACAGCAGGTCCGGGGAATATGGATCCGCAGGTTTTGCAGGCCTTGCGGGAAGCTTATATAAGCGCAACCTCCGATCCCGATTTTCTCGCGGAAGCCGGCAAGCTCAAACTGCCCATTTCCCCGGCGTCGGGAGAAACTGTTGCAGAACTCGTCAAGGGCTCGTTAGCTCAATCTCCGGAGGTTGTGGCGCTTCTGAAAGAGGCGTTGAAAGAGGAATAATATAGGCATGGCATCGTTTCCGGCCGCGCCATGCTTTTGGTGATATCATGCTGATAGAGACATCTGTCTCGTCTTTGCTTGATCTTCTCATTTCGCCGAACATGATCCTCCTTCTTGTCGTAGGCGTTGTGATAGGTCTGTTTTTCGGCATCATGCCGGGGCTCGGCGGCAAGCTCGGCATCGTCTTCCTTATACCCTTCACGTTCGGCATGGACCCCTTGTTCGGAGCAGTTTTCCTTCTGGCGATGCATTCTGTCGTCCATACCAGCGGCGCAATTCCCAGTATTCTTTTTGGCATTCCCGGCACCGGCCCGGATGCAGCGACAATCGTCGATGGCTATCCCATGGCGCTGAAAGGCGAGGCCGGGCGAGCTCTTGGCGCCACGCTGGCGGCTTCTGGCGTGGGTGGCGTCATTGGTGCCATATTCCTTAGCCTTCTTTTGCCTATTGCTGGCCCCATGGTCTTGGCCTTTAGTCCCGCCGAATTTTTTCTCCTCGCGGTGCTGGGCATTACCTTCATCGCCGCCTTAAGCGGAGACAATTTGCTCAAGGGGCTCATTGTTGGGCTGTTCGGGCTGATGATTTCATGCGTGAGGCTCGATCCGATGAGCGGCGTGCAGCGCTACACCTATGATCAGCTTTTCCTGTGGGATGGCATTGACGCGGTGACCGCCGTGATTGCGATCTTTGCAATTCCAGAATTGATTGGCCTTGCCACCCGGAACGGGATGAGCGCTCAAGATACAGGATCAAAAGCCAAATACACATTCGCTGAAGTATGGGATGGCTGCCTTGACGTGGGACGCCATTGGGCCCTCACTTTTCGCACCTCGATTATTGGAGCGGTCATTGGCCTCATCCCCGGTCTTGGCGGAGATGTAGCCTCATGGATCTGTTATGGCCACGCGGTGCAATCGTCCGCGACGCCGGGCCGGTTTGGAAAGGGTGCGGTGGAGGGCGTGATCGCGCCCGAAACGGCCAACAATTCGAAGGAAGGCGGCTCCTTGCTGCCGACACTCTACTTTGGAATCCCGGGCAGTTCGGGCATGGCAATACTTATGGGCGCGCTTGTCACTCTCGGTGTTCAGCCGGGACCGCAAATGGCAACAGTGGGCCTGAATTTTGTCTGGACCATGATATGGACGCTCGCCATTGCCAATATACTTGCCGTCGTCATCTTGCTCGCCTGTGCCCCATGGTTCAGCAAACTGGCATCACTCCGTTCCCAGCTGTTGGTGCCATTCGTCATTGTGCTGTCGATGCTCGGTTGTTATCTGGGAGCCGGAGCGTGGCAGAATTTCATTGTGTTGCTTGTTCTCGGGTTCATTGGCTACTTGTTCAAAAAAAATGACTGGCCGCGTGCGCCCTTCGTGGTTGGAATCGTGCTCGGGCCCATCGCCGAGAGTTCCCTGCACAAGGCCATGGCGATTTGGGGGTACAGTTTTTTGGCGCGGCCTTTGTCACTCGTGATGTTGGCCCTGATCATTGCCACCATTGCGCTCAACTTGTTCCGGTTGTTAAGCCGCAAGGACAAGCATGCGCATTCCTGAGCGAAGCATAACCAGCGGCATCATGCTGCTGGTATTTTTGTTCTTTTTGGTTCAGGCAATTTCCTTTGGTCCATTGGCCAGGACGATGCCGTTGCTCATCAGCGTGCCGGGTGTAGTCTTTTGCTTGGCCCAATTCGTCATTGATCTGAAGAGGCGGCCTGAGGACGTTGACCGCCAGCCGGTGTTTTCCAGCGGTGAAGCCAAAACAGCCGCATGGATTGTGGTTTTCATCTTGGGAATAGCGTTGCTTGGATTTGACTACGGTTCGCCTTTGATGGTCGCAGCCTACCTGTATTTTTATGCGGGCGAACGCTTGCTCACGGTCACACTGGCAGCACTCTCCTGCGTGGCCTTCACTTACGGGTTCATGAACCGCCTGATGGAGATTCAGCTCTTTGAAGGCCTGTTGCTTGAGTACATTCGCTGAAACTCCTTGGACCGCATATCAAAGGCCCTGCTGCAACAATCTGGTGTAGTGCTGCAGTTTGGAAACAGGTGCCCGCGCTGCGGCGTAAACCGGCCTGATGGCTGCCCCAAAATCATCCGGATTTAGGCGTGTTGGTTGTATCACCAAACAGAGGTTCGTGAAGGAAGTCATGGCGATTTTATGCCAATTGGCCACGACCAACGCAATACTATGCTTTTGACTTTGCCTGCAATTCTGCGCATTTTGACGCGCTGGCAAGAAAGTCGGTGCTTAAAAGGAATGGAAAATGAAGCTTCTGCGTTACGGGCCAAAGGGCAAGGAAAAGCCCGGCATTCTGGACAAGGCCGGCAAGATCAGGGATCTGTCGAAAGTCATCCCGGACATTACGGGCGAAACGATTTCCCCCAAGGGCCTGGCCAAGCTCAAGAAGCTCAAGCTCGAATCACTGCCGCTTGTCCGCGGCACCCCGCGCATCGGCGCCTGCGTGGCAAATCCGCAGAAATTCGTGGCCATCGGCCTCAATTATTCCGACCATGCCGCTGAATCGGGCCTGCAGGTGCCGCCGGAACCCGTAGTCTTCACCAAGCATGTGAGCTGCCTCTCCGGCCCCGATGACGATGTGACCATTCCGCCGAAATCCCAGAAATCCGACTGGGAAGTGGAACTCGGCGTGATCATCGGCACCCGCGCCAAGAACATCAAGAAGGCTGACGCCATGAAGCATGTGGCGGGCTATTGCACCATCAACGATCTCTCCGAGCGCGAATTCCAGGTCGAGCGTTCCGGCCAATGGACCAAGGGCAAATCCTACGACACCTTCGGCCCCATCGGCCCCTGGCTGGTGACCGCCGACGAGGTGAAAGACCCGCAGAACCTCCACCTCTGGCTGGAGCTCAATGGCAAGCGCGTGCAGGACGGCACGACCGCCACCATGGTTTTCGGCGTGGCGCATATCGTGGCCTATCTCTCGGAATTCTTCACCCTGATGCCGGGCGACATCATCACCACCGGCACGCCTCCCGGCGTCGGCATGGGCATGAAGCCGCCGCAATACCTGAAACCCGGCGATAAAATGCGCATCGGCATCGAAGGCCTGGGCGAGCAGAACCAGAAGGTTGTGCGCGATAAGTAAGAAGGCGCTAGTGAGAGCGCCTAGCAGGCGACAAATCCCGATTCGCCATTCGCTATTCCCTATTCGCCTCTCATCGGTTGAGACCCTGCCTATGAGGGAAAATACCAAGCAAAACCGCCCCAAGGCGCGCCTCGCCAAGGGTTTCCGCGATGTGGACGCGAATGAAATTCGCGGCCTCAAACGCATGCTGCGCATCATTGAAGGGGTGTATGAAAACTACGGCTTCGAACCCGTGGAACAGCCCTTCATCGAATATACCGAGGCGCTGGGAAAATTCCTCCCCGACCAGGACCGCCCGAACGAGGGCGTGTTTTCCTTTCAGGATGATGACGAGCAGTGGTTGAGCCTGCGCTATGACCTGACCGCACCGCTCGCCCGCTACGTGGCCGAGAACCAGCAGTTCCTGCCCACGCCGTTTCGCAGCTATCGGCAGGGCTGGGTCTTCCGCAACGAAAAACCCGGCCCCGGCCGCTACCGCCAGTTCATGCAGTTCGATGCCGATACCGTAGGGCAGCGCCTCCCCAGCAGCCGACGCCGAAGTCTGCATGATGGCCGCCGATACGATGGAAGCGCTGGGCATTTCGCGCGGGCAGTATGTGATGAAGGTAAACAACCGGAAGATTCTTGGACGGACTGTTGGAAATCAATGGCCTCTCAGGTCCGAAATGTCAACGCAACGCACTGATAGTGCTTGCGCGCCATCGACAAGTTCGATCGACTTGGGCGATGAGGGTGTTGCTGCAACTTCTTGGCAAAGGTCGAAAAGATGAAAGTCGGCGATTTCACCAAAGGCGCAGAACTTAATGCGATCAAGCTAGATTACATGCTATATGACGGTTTTGACAACAGGATGCGCTCGTGGTCGCAAGTGCAGAGATTCTGGCATTGAAGACAGTCATGAAGCGAGACGAAGACGTGCAATACGCGGATTTGCCGAACTTGATGCAAATGCACGATCTTCTCTTCTGTCTGGATATGGCAATCAGATCGAATCGAAATCGATCCATCAGTTGTCCGTGGTCTCGAATACTACACCGGCCCCGTTTTCGAATGCGAACTCCTGATGGAAACGAAAGATGAGGACGGACGCCCGTTCGTTTTGGTTCCGTCGGTGGCGGTGGGCGCTATGATGATCTCGTCGCGCGCTTCACCGGGCAATCGGTTCCGGCCACCGGATTTTCCATGGGCGTGTCGCGGCTCTATTCCGCGCTGAAACTTCTGGGCAAAACCGAGGACAAGGAAACGACGGCCCCGTAGTCGTCCTCGTCATGGATAAGAACGCTCTCGGCGATTACCAGAAAATGGTGCAGCAATTGCGCGCCGCAAACATCCGCGCCGAAATGTATGTCGGCACTTCCGGCATGAAGGCCCAGATGAAATATGCCGACAAGCGCGGCAGTCCGCTCGTTGTCATTCAGGGCGGCGATGAAAAAGCCAGGGGCGAAGTGACGCTGAAGGATTTGGCGCTCGGCAGCCAACTCGCCAGCGGCGTTGAATCCCGCGAGGAATATGCGAGCCAGCGCCTGGCGCAGGTTTCGGTTCCCGAAGCCGATCTGGTGAACGCCGTGAAGAAAATGCTGGCGCGGAAATGAATGGTCGGCTCTCTCTCTCTTTGTCATCCCGGCGAAAGCCGGGACCCAGAAATGCCGATGCCATGCGCGACCAAAGTCTGGGCCCCGGCTTTCGCCGGGGTGACAGAATATTTTGATTGGCATAGATAATGGCCGGTAAATCGAAAGCCGAGCGCGAGGCGCTGGAGCGCCAGAATGCCGCCATTACAGCGGTTTTCGAGCGGGCAGGCTTTGACTACATCGCACCCGACATCATCCAGCCCGCCGATATTTTCCTCGAGCGTTCCGGCGAAGACATCCGCGCCCGGACCTTTGTGTTCACCGATCCCGCAGGCGCTGAAATGTGCTTGCGCCCTGATCTCACCGTGCCCGCCTGCCGCTATCACCTGAGCCATGCGGAAAAACCCGATGAGGAAGCGAAGTATTGCTATCTCGGCTCCGCCTTCCGTTTTCCCAATGAGCATTTGAGCCCGCAGGAATTCCTCCAGGCCGGCCTCGAATGGTTTGCCGCACCCGATGCGGCGGCGGCCGAAGCCCGCGTTCTGAAACTGGCGATCAGTGCCCTGGAAGCTGCGGGCCTCACCAAATTCCGCGTGACGCTTGGCGACCTCGGCCTCTTTTCCGCGCTGCTTGAAGACACGCCGATGCCGACGCGCTGGCGCAACCGGCTGAAGCATCATTTCTGGCGGCCCCATGCCTTTCGCGAAGTGCTGGAAAGTTTCACGACAAATCGTGGCGCAAAACGCACCAGCATTTCCGCACTCATTGACCGCCTGGCGAAGGAACCTGTTGCGGAAGTTGTGGCGCAGGAAATTGAAAGCAAGAACCTGCCGCTTGTTGGCGGCCGCTCGCTCGATGAAATTGCCGCGCGCCTCGCCGATAAATCCGCCGACCGCTCGGAGGCAGCGCTCGACCAGGCAGAAGGCCGATGCCATCACCGGCTATCTCAACATCGTCGAGCGCGCCGATAATCTCGAGGGACACCTGAACCGGACCGATCCGGGCCGCAACTTCAACGAGGCGCGGAAATATTTTCAAAAGCGCCTCGCGGAAATGGAAGAGCTTGGCCTCAATCGCCAAGCGCTTCGAATTCAAGGCCACCTTCGGCCGTGAACTTGAATACTACACCGGCTTTGTCTTTCAGATTGATGTTGAAACACCCGATGGCTTTGTCGCCGTGGCCGGTGGCGGGCGCTACGACAATCTCCTCACCGACATGGGTTCGCCTGTGCCTGTGTCCGCCGTGGGCTGCGCCATTCACACCGAGCGCCTGAAGGCGGTGCTGGCATGAAAACACTGACCCTGGCCATTCCCTCCAAAGGCCGCCTGATGGAACAGGCTGCGGCAGCTTTGGAAGCGGCGGGTTTGAGCATCAAGCGCTCGGGCACCGAGCGTGGCTACCGCGGCCAGTTGAAAGGTATCGACGATATTGAAGTCGCTTTTCTCTCGGCGGGGGAAATTGCCCAGAACCTGCGCGACGGGAAGATTGATTTCGGCATCACCGGTGCGGATCTGCTCTGGGAGAAATCAGCGCCGCAGGAAAATCTTGTGTCGGTTCTGGCACCGCTCGATTTCGGCTTTGCCAATGTTGCCGTGGCCGTGCCGGAATGCTGGCTTGATGTGGCCTCCATGGCCGATCTCGATGAAGTGTCGGAAAGTTTTTATGTGCGCCATGGCCGGAGGCTCCGGGTGGCCACCAAATATCTCAATCTCACCCGAAGGTTCTTTGCCGAAAAGGGCGTGACGGGATACCGCATCGTCGAAAGCCTGGGTGCCACCGAAGGCGCACCCGCGGCCGGAACCGCCGAAGTGATCGTTGACATCACCACCACCGGTTCAACACTTGCCGCCAATCATCTCAAAGTGCTTGATGATGGCGTAATATTGCGCTCCACGGCGGTTTTGGCCGCAAATCCCGCCGCTGTGGAAGATCCCCGCGCCGTCCTTTTGCAAAACCATCTCAAATCGGCTGAATGATTGCATATTCACTTCGGAAAGCACTCGTAATTTGCAGGGGTGACTTGTGAAATATTTATTCCACCACCGTTCAATTCGATCCGAAACTGGCTATATTGCGCCCCATTCAGGGCTAGGGCGGGGCCATGCGCCTGAAATCCGCACTTGCGAGAGTCTGGTATCGCCCCCGGTTCAGATTTTCGTGACTGAGTGCGTAGTCAGGACTATGGCCCTTTAGCCTGAGCGAGGGGTTGTACATTTGTACGACCCCTCGCGATTTTGGGCTAAGCTGCCGCATCGCCGGCCCTGAAACTGGGCCTTGATTTTGACTCAAGCGATGAATAACCAGACAGAAAATTAGGGAGTTTGGAATGGTGAAATCGAAACTTTTGCGCGCGGTGGCCTGTGTCAGCGCAGTATTCCTCCTGGCAGGACATCACGCCCAGGCCGCGGATTGCGGAAACAATGGCAGCGGCTTTTCCGGATTCATCAAGGCCGTTCACAAGGAGGCCGCCGCCCAGGGCATCGGCCGCCAGGCGCTTTCCGTTCTTGATGACATCACTTATGATCCCGGCATCGTCAAGAAAGACCGGGCCCAGAATATCTTCTCCCAGAGCTTTCTTGAATTCCAGGCCCGCATGATCACCGATTACCGCATCAAGCACGGCGCGGAACTGGTCCAGAAACACAAGGCCACCTTTGCCCGTGTCGAGAAACAGTTTGGCGTGCCTGCCCCGGTGATTGTCGCCTTCTGGGCGCTCGAAACCGATTTTGGCGCCAACATCGGCGACCTGCCGACCGTGCAGTCCCTTGCTACGCTCGCCTGGGATTGCCGGCGCCCGGAAAAATTCCGCCCGCAATTGATGGCAGCCCTTGAGCTTATCCATCGCGGCGATCTGCACCCCGACGAAATGCGCGGCGCCTGGGCGGGCGAAATCGGCCAGACGCAATTCCTGCCCTACGACTACAATGAAAGTGCCGTAGATTTCGACGGCGACGGCAGGCGCGATTTGCGCGGCAGCATTCCCGATGTGCTTGCCTCATCCGCCAATCTTTTGCGCAAGCACGGCTGGCAGCCTGGCCAGCCGTGGATGCAGGAGGTGCGCGTGCCACGCGACATGCCTTGGGAAGAAGCCGATATCGCCATCCAGCATCCCCGCTCGCAATGGGCCAAATGGGGTGTGAAGATGGCCAGCGGAAAGCCGGTGAAGGCCGATGCCTTCCCCGCCTCCCTGCTTTTGCCCATGGGCAAGGATGGCCCAGCCTTTCTCGTCTATGACAATTTTACCACGGCCTATCTCAAGTGGAATGAGTCGCTGGTCTATTCCACCACCGCCTCCTATCTCGCAACCCGCATAGCCGGCGCGCCGAAAGTGAGCCGCGGAAATTCCGAGGTGACACCACTCACCTACCAGCAAATCGTGTCTCTCCAAAAAAAATTGGCGGCAAGGGTTATGACGTCGGCAAGCTTGATGGCAAGATCGGCGTTGGAACCCGCGCTGCCGTGAAGGACATGCAGATCAAGCTGGGGCTGCCCGCCGATTCCTATCCGACGATGGAGCTTCTCTCACAGCTTTGAGGGGTTGCAGCTATTCGTGCCGCAGCGCTTCGATGGGGTCCAAATTTCCGGCGCTAAACCGCTTGCCTCTTTAGTGTGCCTTGCCAGTTCCGCCATATTACAAATCCGCAAGGAATGAGACCTACCAGCACCACAATGACGGCGGGCCGGAGGCCGAACGAAACCATCAGGTTGGCCGCGGCAATGCGCCAGGGATCAACGCCCGTAGACACGGCATACCAGGCAAATTCTGTGATGGCCGTGAGCAATCCGGCAAGCCCGGCACTGATTGCCAGCACCAGAGGGGTGAGGGCCATGCGCTGGCTGATGAAAATGCGGTGGATCATCAGAAGGATGAAGAAACCGGCCATCAGCGTGGCGGGGCTCACGTCAATTTTCGATTGAATGAAATAATGCAGCAAGCCCAAAACTGCGATGCCATAGATAAGGCGATGCAGCATCTTCCATTTCTTTCCCAGTTTGCGGATAGCCGAATCAAAGGACGTGGCCGCCAGCAAACTGAGCCCGATCAGCGCCACAAAACCAATGGTAAGATAGATGCGCAGAATGATTTCGGAGGCGACAAAGCCAAGGTCAAATTTTGACTGCACGATGTAAAGAGTGAAATGCGTGAGTGCATAGGCAAACGTGGTGACCCCGAGCATGCGCCGGATGAGCGAAATTTTCGGCCAGTTCAGCACCCGCTGCAAGGGCGTGAGCGCCAGCGTGATCACCAGGAAACGAATCGTCCAGTCGCCAACCAGGCGGAGCGCCGCCTTGACCGGCAGGGGCCCGAGCTGGTTGGTAAAGTACCAATAGGCGATGACCAGGGCCGGCAGCAGTGCCAGCCCGAATGTTGCGGCTCTCAGTGCCGAGAATTTCCCTTGCCTGTCGGTCCATGGGGTCATTGGAGCCAATGTAACAACCGAGGCGTGATCTGTCTCTACACGGGCACTCACCTTTTCGGGAAACCCGGTGAGAATCAGGCGGCGGGAATTTCGCCGATGTCAAAATAGACCGGAATGCCGCGTTCACGCGCCAAACGCACATCATTGTCCGCGCCCTTGGAAGAACCGGGCAGACGCAGCACGGCATCGCAAATCTGGATCAGCCGGCCGGCTGTGGGATGCAAAATCTGCTCGTAGAGGGCATCGCCAACGGTCTTGCCGCCTGCAGTCTGCCAAATGGGCAGTGCTACCCATTCACCGATCATCGGAATATGACCTATCTCAAACAGCGGCCAGGAGGCTTTCTCAAGGCGGCGGAGGTTGGCCGCCATCTTGGCCGGATCATCATTGGTGCCAGAACGATAGGGTCCGGCAATCAGGATAAGTTTGGGTTGGTTTGCCTTTGACATGTGCTATCCTTGTTTGTCCACGAAATTTCTAACATCTCGTGCAATTTCGTGCAATTACAATGAATTTCATGCAGATGCTCACAGAACAGCGAAGAACTTATCTTCTTGAAATTCTTGGAAAAACTGGAAGAATTGTAGCCAAGGACGTTAGCCGCGAACTCTCGCTTTCCGAGGATACGATCCGCCGCGACCTCCGTGAACTGGCCGCCGATGGCAGGCTCACCCGTGTCCATGGCGGTGCCTTGCCCGTCTCGCCAAGCGCCGGAAATCTTGACGCGCGCCGTGATCTCGCAACGGACGAGAAGGCGAAATTGGCGGACATCGCGTGCCGCTTGATCAGGCCCGGCCATGTTATATTCATGGATGGCGGAACAACCCATCTCGCACTCATCCGCAGGCTTGCTCACGGTCTCAAGGCCACCATCATCACCCATAGTCCGTCAATTGCCGCGGCCCTTGAGCATCATCTTGCGATCGAAACCATACTCATTGGCGGGCGCCTGTTTCGCCATTCCATGGTGGCCGTTGGTGCCGAGACCCTCGAAGCAATCAGCCGCATGCGCGCCGACATGTGCTTTCTCGGCGTGACCGGCATTCATGCAAGCGAAGGGCTGACCACGGGCGACCGTGAAGAAGCGGCGGTGAAACGCGCGCTGGTTGAAAGAGCGGCGGAAACGGTGGTGCTGGCTACCGAAGACAAGCTCGGCGCAGCCTCGGCGTTCCGGATCGTCAACGTGGATAAGATCAGTACACTGATTGTAACACCGCAAGGCAGGATTGCCGATGCCATTGGCAGCGCGGATGTAAAGGTCATTACTGCCTGACTTCAGTTCCACCAGCCCTTGTGGTCGCGCTTCGGCTGGCGCAGCACACCAACTTCACCGGGCGGCTCGATTTCCATGAGATAGCGATGCACCGGACTCATGCGGTCATAGAGCCCCTGCGTCAGGTGATCGAGTTGCACAAGCTGCTGCGGCAGGTCGCGCCGCGTATAGGTGAGATGCAGCATGCGCCGGTGAGCGGAACTTTTTTTCAGCGTGCCGCTGTGCCACATCGATGAGTTGCAGATGATGGCCGCGCCCGCCGGCGCCGTCACAAAAACTTCGCCGGGATAGGGTGCATCGAGATCCGCAGGGATTCGCTTTTGGTCTTCGGCGGAAATGGGTTCTGGCTCCCAGTCGGCCTGGTTGACGTAAGGCACGTTGATCGGCGCCCACCATTGCGAGGTGGGAACAACGCGGGTTGGGCCATTCTCCAGCGTCATGTCGTCGAACATGAGCATGGCATTCAACACCCACCAGTCATCCACAAACCGCTTCGGCACATCCACATGCAGCGCCTGGTGGCCGTAGCCCTGGTTGGGATCGCGCAGGTTGGCGCCGTGAACCTTGATCTCGCCCAGCAGGTAATGGGCCGCGGCGAGCACCGATGGCAGGTTCAGGCAAACGTCAAAAGCCGTGGTCTTGTTGAAAATGTTGGAAATGCGCCGCGCCCCCGGTTCCACATGAACCTCATGCCCGCCCGTCTCGGCCTCGGCGGCATGGATGCGCTCGAATTCCTCGCGCAGTGTTTTCACGTCGCCTTTCGACAAGGCGTTCTCGACAATAAAAAAGCCTTGGCTGTCGAGCTGCCGCTTTTGCTCGTCCGTGATGGCGGTGGTCTTGATTCCCAATTCATGCAGGGCTTGCTTCGTGTACATGGCACAGCTCCTCCCGATGAGAAGAAGCTATCACACTATTCCGGTGATGCAATGGGATGCGGCCGGGCACAGGAAATGCGTTGGCCCTTAAGGGCGTTGAGCACCGGCTTTTCAATGGCCAGATGGATGCGCCAGCCGAAAAAGACGCTCGCTGCCATGCTGATCACAATGATGAGATCGGTGGGAAGCGAGATCACGTTCCAGATGACGAAAAACATCGGCATGAAAAGCGAGTGGGTGAGATAGAGCGAATAGGAGGCGTCTCCCTGCCGGGTCCAGGCGTTTGCGCGGCCTTTGAACTGCATGACGCCCCAGACGATGAGGGTCGCAGGCAGGCCATAGATTGCCACACGCAGGAAGGCCTCGTCGCCGCGCAGGTATTCAAGCGCGTTGCCTAGGGGCGCGAGGTCGAAGAAGCCGGCCCCTATGATGATTGCCGCCCCCAGCGGAATCCCCCATTTGGCGTGCTGAAAGGCCGGAGCATGGGCAAGCGCAACGCCAAACAGGAATTCAATGATCAGGGGATTGCCAAGAAATTGGAACACGGCGCCATGCTGCCTGAGCGCCATAGAGGCAACGAAAAGGCCGAGCACAGGAAACAGCCAGCGCCTGTCGGCCAGGACGAATGCGGCCGCCGCATAGAACAATGCTTCATAACAGAGCGTCCAGGCCACGGGCACGAGGGGCAGCGTCATGGCATCGGTCGCGGGCCAAAGAAGAAATGTTGCGAGCAGGTCTCGCCCGCTGATGGCGGTGCCGGAACGGGCGGCAAGCAACACAGCGAATAGGCAGATGATAAAGTAGAAGGGAATGATGCGGCGAAAGCGTTTCCAGGCGAACTCCTGCCAGGAAAGCCCGACTGCGGTTTTGGCGATAATGACGCCTGAAATGACGAAAAAGATGTCAACGCCGGCCTGGCCCGCGAGCGGAAATTCGCGCGGGAAAAGGCCGTAAGAACCGGTGGCCTTCACCGCCAGCTGCGCCGCATGGACATAGACGACCATGAGGGCTGCAACAAAACGCAGGAATTGCAGGGGCCATATCACCGCCGCAACCTATTACCCAATGGTTACCAAAGAATTTCAGGTTCCTTGCAGAGTTGCACAATTACTGGGCGCCTAAGTCGGTTCAACCCAGTTCCTAGCGTTTCATCTTCGGATTTTTCCAAGTAGACGGTCACGATGCCTATCAATAGTCATTTGGCATTCCCAAACGGTTATCACGCGCCAGCCCAATCTGCGGAGCTTCCGAACGGAAGACGCGTCACGCAGTTTGTTCCTGGCAATCTTGTTGGTCCAATATTCCACGTTAGTGCCTGGCGCGCGGCCTCCCCTCCTGCATTTGTGACCATGCCAAAAACAGCCATGAACAAAGACTACCGTCTTGATGCGCGGCAACACAAAATCAGGGCTTCCTGGTAAGCCGGTTTGGTTCAGGCGCGGTTTAAAGCGCGCACTTCGAAGCCACTGCTCGACCATCAATTCGGGCTTGGTGCCTTTGGAGCGGATGGCGCGCATGATGCGGGAGCGCAGCTCAGTCGGCTTTGTCGTCTTCGCTTTCTTCCGGCGCGACTTCAACGGCACTTTCCCCTCCCATTTCCTTGAACCGCTCCTCTGCAAGCCACCGTAACCGGCTCGCCTGGGTGACAAGTGTCCGCCGCAGCCCAACTTTGACTTCGCGCTCGCCGATTGTTTGAGCCAATCTTGAGATGACCTGCGCGCGGCGGGCGGTTCGGGTGTCCGGATGACCACGAAGCTTCATTACATCCAAAGATACGATGCTGCCTCTCAAGGGCTTGGGCAGTTCGCATTTCTTTGATGGAATTGGCGGGTCTTTTTCATTTAGAATTGCCTGAAACTTGCTTTCCTTTTTGGCCTTTTCGTGAACCATATATTCAAGCGCGTCTAAATGCAGCTTCGCCTTGGGATAAAGCGGATCGCGCGCCTTGACTTCCTGATATTCCGGCAGTGGGTAAACCTCGATGTCGCAGACTTCAAATGGGTCAAGCACCGACATCGCAACTGCATCTGTACGTTGGTTTGTAAGATGCCGTCCTATTCTTCCAGATATTTTTTCCTTCGTTTGACCCACGTAGATTGGTTCGCCATCATAATCATAGAAAATATAAACTCCCCACTTGAAAGAGCCAATTGGCCTTGACTTGCCGGAAATGGAATCAACATATTTTTCGCTGAAGAACTTCCTAAGAGCGCCGCGCAATTCTTGGGTTTCGAATGGAGGCGGATTCTTCTTGGCTTTCTTTCCCACTCCGATCATTCCGCTGCAAGCATCGGAGCGCGATTTCGTGCGACGGCTCCGCAGGCGAGAAGATCAAGCAAGTTGTCCTTTATGAATTGAACAGCGGGAACTGCTAATCCGTCTCCGAACACATGATAGCCGTCATTGTAGTTCATCGGCAAGCAATACGCATCGGGCACTCCCATCAGGCGGGCAGCTTCCCTCACCGTCAGGAGGCGCGTTCTAGTTTGATTTTTTTCAATGACGATGATCGTTTGACGGCTCGATCCGCCACCGGGAGTCCTCAGACAGCCAGCCACGCCGTCAAATCGGACCTCGGCGCGTTGCTGGCGCACGCCGCTTTCAATTCGTGTTCTCTTGTAGATAGCTCCCACGGAGAACTTCTGGGACTTTCGAGCGGAAGAGATTTTCGCCAGATTGGCATCAGACATCATTTCCAGCAGCTTTTGAGTAACTTCATCGGTATGCCAAGCAAGACCGTCATTGTCTTGCTCAAGGACGTCAACAAGCTGGGCAGCGCGGGCTTTTGGTTGGGGCAACTTCCACCACCGCCATTTTGCCGCCAAATATGTGGGCAGGGACTTTGCAGCATTCTGAATGGATAGCGGGTGCCACGTCCTGGATGGCCCATCCATTGCGGCCGCAGCTGGCAGATTTCGGGATTCGTCCACGCATACGATGAACAGCCTTGGCCTTGATTGTGGAAGAAAATGGATTGCATCGACGATCACGGCACCGAAGTAATAATTGAAGGAGGCGAGCGCACGGCAAATTTCCAAGAAATCCGCCCCTCCATTCGACGTCAGCGTGCCGGTGACATTTTCAAGGACAAGAATGGGGGGCGCGCGGCCTTCAACCTTCAATTTGTGGATTGCCGACCAGAAACCCCAGAATGCGCCGCTCCTCTCGCCAGAAAGTCCAACTCTATTTCCTGCGAGCGAAAGATCCTGGCATGGAAATGATGCCCAAGCCAAGTGAGGCGCACCCGGCATGTCGCGCAAAGTGAGCTCATGCACGTCCTTAAGCTTGAATTCCCCATCACCAAAATTATCGCGGTAGACTTGAGCTTTTTTGTCGCTGAAATCATTGGCCAATAGGCAGGTCCAACTAGAACCAAGCCCCAGACGTGCCATGCCGCCACCGGCGAAAAATTCATAATATGTCCGATTCATTCTGGCATGTTCACAGAATGTTCCGAATTGGTCAAGAGTCAAATCTTACGATCCCCGGTGTTTCCACCGGGGTTTCGCAATTCGCCTGAGTTGTGTTGGACTTGGAAGTCCATGCCGCTAGTTCATGCCTTAAGGAAGGCAAGCATGTCGGCATTGAGCTGGTCCTTGTGGGTCTCGGCGAGACCGTGGGGTGCGCCGGCATAGACCTTCACGGTCGCATGCGGCACAAGCTTGGCTGATGCCAGGCCCGCGGCGGCGATTGGAACGATCTGGTCGTCATCACCGTGAACGATCAGCGTCGGCACATCGAATTTCTTGAGGTCTTCGGTAAAATCCGTTTCCGAAAACGCCTTAATGCAATCATAGGCGTTCTTATGGCCGGCCTGCATTCCTTGCAGCCAGAACGAATCGATTAACCCCTGTGAGACCTTCGCGCCCGGCCGGTTGAAACCGAAGAACGGACCGCTTGCGATATCCTTGTAGAGCTGCGACCGGTCAGCAACGCTGCCCGCCCGGATGCCGTCAAAAACTGCGATTGGCAGGCCGCCCGGGTTCTTTTCCGTCTTCAGCATCAGCGGCGGAACGGCAGCGATAAGACCAGCCTTTGCAACCCGCTTTGTGCCGTGCCGGCCGATATAGCGGGCGATCTCGCCGCCACCCGTCGAAAATCCGAAAAGGCTGGCACCCTTGAGATCAAGCGCCTCGATCAGTTCGGCCAGATCATCGGCATAATTGTCCATGTCGTTGCCCTGCCATGGCTGGCTGGAGCGGCCATGCCCCCGCCTGTCATGGGTGATGACGCGAAAGCCGTTTGCAGCGAGGAAGAGAGCCTGTGATTCCCAGCTGTCCGAACTCAGCGGCCAGCCGTGACTGAGTACCACCGGCTGCCCGGCGCCCCAGTCCTTGTAATAGATCGTGACATTGTCTCGTGTCGTAATGGTGCCCATGATGCGGGAATCCTTTCCATGAAGCGCTAATAATAAATTGTATACGATTAAATCGTATGCGATATATAAATGATCAATTCACCCGAGTCAAGCCTTGCGATATAATCGTGCGCGACCTATCTTGAATGAGAGAAACAGGCAAAGCCAAGCACGATGAACAGAACCAAATCCAGTCCCCCGGCGGCCCTGAAACTCGACAGTTTTCTGTGTTTTGCCATCTACTCCGTCAATCACGCTTTTAATCGTGTCTACAAGCCCCTGCTGGACCGGCTGAAGCTCACCTATCCGCAATATCTCGCCATGGCCGTCCTCTGGGAGCAAGACGATCAGACCGTCGGCAGCCTGGGTGAAAAGCTCTTCCTCGAGTTAAGCACCTTGACGCCGATGTTGAAACGCCTTGAGGCGCTGAAATATATTTCCCGGATCAGGGATCAGGACGACGAACGCCAGGTCCGCGTGCGGCTCACTAAAGCAGGGCTCGCGCTTCGGGAGAAGGCAGAAGCGATTCCAGCTTGTATCGTCGAAGCAACCGGGCTTAATCCTGAGGGTGTGGCCAAGCTCAAGGAAGAAATCACCAAGCTGCGGGCCTCATTGGTGCGGTAAATTGTCAGGCATTGCGGTCAAACAAAAAACCCCGGTGTTTCCACCGGGGTTTCGCATTTCGTCTGAGTTGCGTTGGACTTAGAAGTCCATTCCACCCATTCCGCCGCCCATGCCGCCGCCCATGCCGCCTGGCATGCCGCCGCCTGCGCCCTTGTCCTTTGGACGCTCGGCGATCATGGCTTCCGTGGTGATCAGGATGGAGGCAACCGATGCCGCATCCTGAAGCGCCACACGCACAACCTTGGTGGGATCGATGATGCCGGCGGCAACCATGTCCACATATTCCTCGTTCTGCGCGTCAAAGCCGTAGTTGCCGGATTTCTCAAGCAGCTTGCCAACCACGATCGAGCCTTCAACACCGGAGTTCTCAACGATCTGGCGAAGCGGCGCTTCCAGCGCCTTCGACACGATGTTGATGCCGGCCTGCACGTCTGGGTTCTTCGAGGTCACTGCATCAAGCGCCTTCTTGGCGCGGAGCAGTGCTACACCGCCGCCTGGAACGATGCCTTCTTCAACGGCAGCGCGCGTGGCGTTCAAGGCGTCGTCAACGCGGTCCTTGCGTTCCTTCACTTCAACTTCGGTGGAACCGCCGACGCGGATCACCGCAACACCGCCTGCCAGCTTGGCCAGACGTTCCTGCAGCTTTTCACGGTCGTAGTCGGAGGTCGTGTCCTCGATCTGCGCCTTGATCTGGGCAACTCGCCCCGTGATGTCGGCCTTCTTGCCGGCGCCATCGATGATCGTGGTGTTTTCCTTGTCGATGCGAACCCGCTTGGCGCGGCCCAGCATGTCAAGGCCAACATTCTCAAGCTTGATGCCGAGATCTTCGGAAATGACCTGGCCGCCCGAAAGCGTTGCGATGTCTTCGAGCATGGCCTTGCGGCGATCGCCGAAGCCTGGAGCCTTGACGGCTGCAACCTTGAGGCCGCCGCGCAGCTTGTTGACCACAAGCGTTGCCAAGGGCTTCGCCTTCAATGTCTTCCGCAATGATGAGCAAAGGCTTGGACGACTGAACCACGGCTTCCAGAATTGGCAGCATGGCCTGGAGCGATGAAAGCTTCTTCTCGTGGAGAAGAATGTAAACATCTTCCAGTTCGCACAGCATCTTGTCGGCATTGGTGATGAAGTATGGCGAGAGATAGCCACGGTCAAACTGCATGCCTTCAACAACTTCAAGCTCGGTTTCGGCTGTTTTGGCTTCTTCAACCGTGATCACGCCTTCATTGCCGACCTTCTGCATGGCCTTGGCGATCATGTCGCCGATGGCCTTTTCGCCATTGGCCGAAATCGTGCCAACCTGGCCGACTTCTTCCGAGGACTTGATCTTCTTCGAGCGCTTCTTGAGGTCTTCGACCACGGCGGTAACCGCCAGGTCGATGCCGCGGCGAAGATCCATCGGGTTCATGCCGGCGGCAACGTTCTTGGCGCCTTCGCGCACGATGGCCTGGGCCAGAACCGTTGCTGTCGTCGTTCCGTCGCCTGCGATGTCATTGGTCTTGGAGGCAACTTCGCGCACCATCTGGGCGCCCATGTTTTCGAACTTGTCTTCGAGTTCGATTTCCTTGGCGACGGTCACGCCGTCCTTGGTTGTGCGTGGCGCACCGAACGACTTGTCGATAACCACGTTGCGGCCCTTGGGGCCGAGGGTGACCTTCACCGCGTTAGCGAGAATGTCAACGCCGCGGAGCATTCGCTCGCGGGCTTCGCCGCCGAAGCGGACTTCTTTTGCAGCCATGTGAATGTTCCTTTTTTCGATTGAAATTTAATTCGATGGGACTACGCCGCTCTTACTTGCTCGAGAACGCCCATGATGTCGGACTCTTTCATGATCAAAAGCTCGTCGCCGTCGATCTTGACTTCGGTGCCTGACCATTTGCCGAAAAGGACGGTAGTCGCCCTTCTTCACATCGAGCGGAACCAGCTTGCCGCTTTCATCGCGGGCCGCCGGGGCCTACGGCGATGATTTTGCCCTGCATCGGCTTCTCCTGCGCCGTTTCGGGGATGATGATGCCACCCTTGGTCTTGGTGTCTTCATCTACCCGCTTCACCACGACCCGGTCGTGCAAAGGACGGAATTTCATGCGATAACTCCTCATAACACATTGATTTTATTTATATTTCAAGTCGAAGCGGGAACCCGGCCCGACCTCTGTTAGCAGTCACTTAATAGGAGTGCTAACAGCTGGGCTCCAAATAGGTCCGATGCGTAAGCCAGTCAAGGCCCAATCTGATTGCAGGTGCCACAATTCCGTAGCCTTGCCTTGGCAAAAGCCGCTGAGGTTAACGGACGGGTGATTTGGTGCAATGCGGTTTTACATTTTCTAACGGCATTCGTTTGTCTATTATTGGCTTCACCTCTGAAGGCCCAAACCCTCAACACCACGGATTTCCAGATCGAGTGGAAGGTGACCAACCGCTTCCGGCTTTTCAACGATGCGGATTTCTTCAAGCTCCATGAAAATGCCTGGCGGCAATACCTCATTCACGTGAAAGAACAGAGAATCACCGATGAGCAAAAATCCCTTCTCATCGGCAGCGCCTCGGTGTTGGGCAGCGAGCATGTGCTCAATGATCGCTACATCGCCTTCTCGCGCCTCAAGCGCTCAAAATTTGATTGGCGCGGCTGGGCGGCCCAGGGCCAGGGCAGGCTGTGCTGGAATCCGAAAAGCCGCATGCATGATCTGTGCGGCGATGTCGACGGCTACATCAATCCGAAGGCCCACGAGATTGAAATCAACCTTCGCCCCCTCGTGAAAAATACTCTGTTCAGTGAATTCAATTGTGAATGGCGCGTCGGCAACGCACCCATTCAGACGGCACCTTGCGATGGCAGCTGTCACGGCCTTGCTGCCCTATCCCAATGGTGCCGACATTTCGGTTGCCGTGGCGGGCGAACAGCCCATCACCCTGAAGGCAAAAGTGCGCGACCTCCTGATTGTGGGGATGGGTGACAGCTTTGCATCCGGCGAAGGCAATCCCGACATGCCCGCCGAATTCAGCGAAGCCCAGCGCTATAAAAATCTTTATCCCCGCCGCAAGAACAATGATGCCCGTGGTTCTGCCCTATGGATGGACGAGCTTTGCCACCGCTCGCTTTACGGCCATCAATTGCGCGCCGCGCTGCAAATCGCCATAGAGAATCCCCAATCGGCGGTGACGTTTTTGGGTTACGCCTGTTCCGGTGCCGGCATCGAAGCGGGCATTCTGGGCCCGCAGGAATATGTCGAGAGCGTCAGCGCGTGCCAAGCCGCGATTCATCCGATGCTGCAGTGCCGCCGCCATCGCGCTTTCTTTCCGGTGACTCCAAGGATACTCAAATCCGCTGGCTGCTGCGCGAGCTTTGCACGGTGAAGCCAAAAGAGGATGATGGCCTGTGGACCTGCCCCGATAACCAGTTCCGGCGGCCCGTTGATTATCTTTTTCTCTCCGTTGGCGGCAATGACATTGGTTTCAGGAATGTCGTTGCCTGGGCAACCCTTCGCAGCGGAACCTCCGCCACCCTGGCAAAATTCCTCGGCGCCACCGTTTCGGCAAAAGACTTTGCCAAAAATATGAAAGACACGCTTCCCGGCGCCTATGCCCGCCTGGCAAAAGCCATCGAGCGGGCCGTGCCGCTTTATTCCGGCGAGCAGGGCTTTGATGCGTCCCATGTCATCCTCACCGCCTATCCCGACATGCTTGTCGATGAAACCGGGGAGGTCTGTCCGGCGGGCGGCAAGGAAGACAGCGAGGAAGACCGCTACCCCGCCAACCAGTCCCTTGACATGTTTTCGTCGTGGCTTGCCACAACCAGCGGAAGACTGAATGCGGTTCACGAGCAACTGGCAACGCTTGACCGGCGCATGAGGGACTTGAGCGGCGACCATGGCTGGACCTATGCCGGAAGGGTTTACAATGACCGGGTATTTCAGGGTCACGGCTTTTGCGCACAGCGAACCAAATTTGCCGATGATCCTGCCGAGGTCCTGATGATCCCCTGCTGGGGCAAGGCCGACAGGCCCACGCAAACCTGCCAATCGTCCTGGTCCGGCAAGGCAAGGGAATGGCGGCCTTACAGTCCGATCGACCAGAATTATCCCTATGCCCTTCGCCAGCGCTGGGTGCGCACCTTCAATGATGCCTACATGACGGTGAATCAGAAGGTGATGGACAAATCGGGCCGGGTTGACGATGAGGCCTCGGCCCAGATCTTTTCCGAAACAACTGGTGCCATGCATCCCAATGCCGAAGGCCAGGCCGCCATGGCCGACGCCATCCTCATGGATATCCGCGAAGAAATTTCAAAAATGCTGGGCGGCGAACTTTATTAGGCGACAGGCGTGAAGTCATCCTCCGGATCCTGTTCCATGAGGCCGCGAATTTTAAGAAGTGCGCCTTTGAGGTCCAAGCGCCGTTGCAGGCTGGCCAAAGGAGATGCGCACCGCATGGTCTTTCGCCTGTGGCCCGAAAGAAAAGGCAGGTCCGGGTGTGAGCTTGATATTGTGCGCGAGCGCTGTTGACGCAAAGCGGAGCGGGCTCCAGTGCTCGGGAAGGTTCAGCCAGCCATAGGGTGCGCCCGGCTCGCAACTGAACCTGTGCTGTGAAAACACCTCGCGGAAAACGTTGCGCCGGATTGCCATCTCCGCATTGATCCGCCGCAACAGGTGTTCGGCAATATCCGTCTCCAGCCAATAGCGTGCAACCTCGGCGGTAAGCCCTGTGACTCGGGCCCCGGCAGCGCGTTGCCGCAGGCGCAGGAATTGCGCGCGCCCCGGCGGCGTTGCCACGAAACCGATGCGAAGCCCGGGGGCAAGTGTTTTGGACAGGCTGGTGATGTGGTAGGTGCGCTCTGGCGCAAGGCTGTAAAATGTCGGCGGCTGCACCCGGTCATCAAGCAGGCGGAAAATGTCATCCTCGACAATGGTGAGATTGTAACGCCGGGCAATATCCACAACCGCATCCCGGCGCTCACGCGACATCGTGAGCGTCGTGGGATTTTGCAGGGTGGGAACGAGATAAAGTATTTTTGACTCAGCCGTCTTGGCGGCGCGCTCAAGATCATCCAGATCGAGCCCCGCCTCATTCATGGCAATCGGCACGGGCTTCAGGTTGAGGCCGAAGATCAATGAGCCAAGCGAGGCATAATTGAGATTTTCCGCCATCACGGCATCGCCCGGTTGCGCCAGCACGGAAAGGCACGCCATGACGCCAAGATGAGCCCCGGCGGTGACAATGACGTTTGCCTCAGAAATTTCTATGCCGCTGCGCGCCAGCCACTTGGCTCCCATGGCGCGGTAATGCGCGTGGCCTTCCGGCGGCATGTAGTCAAGCAGTGCCAGGCGCGAAGGCTCGCGCATCACATGGGCAAGGGCCGCATCGAATTCATCCGCGGAATAAACCGGTGGCGGCGACGCATCGCTGAGATCGGCCAGTTGCGATGTCGCCTCTAGGCGGGCCGGCAAAGCCGTGGAGCCGGTGATCTCGCGCACATAGCTTCCCCGGCCCACCTCGCCGGAAAGCAGCCCGCGGATTTCCGCTTCGCGGTAAGCCCGGGTAACCGTTCCAACCGTCACTTTGAGCCGCCAGGCCAAATCCCGGTGCGGTGGCAATTTATCGCCGACATTCAACTTGCCGGACATGATGTCACCCGCCATGGCGTCGGCGATTGCCAGATAGATTGGTTTGCCTTGGGTAAGCTGCGGAGTCCAAATTGTCATGGATACAATATCCTCTTTGACAGATACAATGATCCTATTGTATCTATATATCAAGTGATTTTTTTACAGAAATCACGACGATATTGATACAATAGATACAATTTGGAGAGGATTTACGAGGAGATTGCCATGCGCGAATATGTAGCCAACGAAGCCCGGTCCCGGTTAAGCACCTTCAGCTTTTCAACCCTCCGTCAGCTCGTCCGCAACTGGCGCTGCCGGAAACAACTCCTCAAACTCCATGGCCTCGACGATTATCAATTGAAAGATATTGGCCTGACCCGCAGCCAATTGCACCGTATCTCCGGCCTGCCCCTCTCGGTTGACCCGATTTGGGAAGTCGAACGGCTGAGACTCGTGGCTTCGCATCAGAAATTGGAGCGGAGGTAGCTTTCACCTCCACATATTCACATCTTCATCGTGCCCGCGCTTGGCGCGGGCATCTTCTTTTTGGTGATGGAGAGTGAAGATTTATGTGACGTTAGAACTCACTCCGACAGGAAATAAGTTATCGTCGTAACCACGCGCACCTTTTTGTCGATCTGCCGCTCTGGCCGGTCATTGGGGATGGCGACCGCCGGGTTGATTTCAATAATGCCCTGATTGGCGTTCTGGATATCACCGACCTTGGCGCCCGACTCCTGCGCAAACTTGTCCGCTGCTTCACGCGCCCGCTTGGTTGCTTCAGTAAGCATATCACCCTTAAGCTCGTTCACCTCGGTGAAAATGAATGAGGGTCCGGCATTATAGGCGTCCGACGAAAACACCACGCCGGATTTCAGCAGGTCGCCGATCATGCGCGAGGCATCGGCAAGCTTTTGCACCTCCGATGATTTTACCAGAATGTCTTCGGTGAGAACAAATCGGCTCTCGGGCGGCACTCCCTGGTTGTTGTAACCGGCCAGCCGGTCTTCAACCTGGATATTCTGCACCTGCATGTCCTGTTCGGTGAAACCATGGGACATGAGGAAAGCCTTGACCGCCGTTTGCGAAACTTCAAGGGAAGAGCGGGCTTCCTCAAGCGTGGCGCCAGTAACCACAAACCGGACCGGCCAGAAGCCAAGATTGGCTTTCACTTCGCGCTCCGACAGGCCCTTGACCGTTACAGTGCGAAAGCCCAGGCGGCTTTTGACCAGTGATTCACCGGCAAGAAAGCCGCCGCCGGCCACGCCAAGGCCAATCAGCCCGCCGGCGATGATAGTCGAAAATGATGTCATGAAAATTCCTTGAGTGTCGCCCCTTAGTTTCAAATTGTCCATCCATTGTGTTGCTTTTTTGTCAAATCTGGTGTGGGGCAATGATTGAGTCTGGTTGTTTCCTTTGCGGCCTCAGTTCTGCTAGTTTGGCAGGGATTATCAGCCGGAGTTTTTTCCATGAACAAGCCGCAGATCCACAGTGACGCCAAAACCTGGGAAGCCTCGCCCAACAATCTCGAACCTTTCTGGATGGGCTTCACTCCCAACCGGGCCTTCAAGAAGCGTCCGCGGATGATCGCACGCGCCAAGGACATGCATTACTATGACATGTCGGGCCGCGCCATTCTCGATGGCAGCGCCGGCCTCTGGTGTTCAAACGCCGGCCATTGCCGCGATCCCATCGTAGCGGCAATCCAGAAATCCGCCGCCGAACTCGATTTCGCCCCCACCTTCCAATATGGCCATCCCAAGGTGTTTGAGCTTGCCTCGCGCCTGGCCACCATGGCGCCCGGTGATTTGAATTACGCCTTCTTCTGCAACTCCGGTTCGGAAGCGGCCGACTCGGCCTTGAAAATTGCGCTGGCCTATCAGCGCGTCAAGGGCGAGGCCAGCCGCACCCGTTTGATTGGCCGCGAGCGCGGCTATCACGGCGTGAACTTCGGCGGTATTTCCGTGGGCGGGATGGTGGGCAACCGCAAGATGTTCGGCACCATGCTGGCCGGGGTTGATCACTTGCCCCACACATACAACCGCAAGGAACAGGCCTACACCAAGGGCGAGCCCGACTACGGCATGCATTATGCCGACGAGCTCGAACGCCTCGTTGGCCTGCACGATGCCTCGACCATTGCCGCCGTCATCGTTGAACCCATGGCGGGATCAACCGGCGTGTTGCCGCCCCCCAAGGGCTATCTCAAGCGGCTTCGCGAAATCTGCGACAAGCATGGCATCCTGCTCATATTCGATGAAGTCATCACCGGCTTTGGCCGCCTGGGCTATGCCTTTGCCGCCGAGCGTTTTGGCGTGCTGCCTGACATGATCACCTTCGCCAAGGGTGTGACCTCCGGCACCGTGCCCATGGGCGGCGTGATGGTGCGCCAGGGAATTTACGATGCCTTCATGAGCGGACCGGACCATGCCATCGAGCTGTTCCATGGCTATACCTATTCGGGCCATCCTATTGCCGCTGCTGCCGGTGTTGCAACCATGGACCTCTATAGGGACGAGAAGCTTTTTGAGAATGCCAGGAAGCTTGAAGGCGTCTGGGCCGATGCGGCCATGAGCCTCAAGGGCAACCCCATGATTGAGGACATCAGGACCCTTGGCCTTGTGGCCGCCTTTGACATGAAAGCGGTGGAAGGCTCGCCAGGGCTTCGCGCCTACAAGGCCATGGAAAACGCCTTCCATGATTTTGGTTTCCTGATTCGCATTACCGCCGATACCATTGCGCTGTCGCCGCCGCTGATGATCACCGAAAACCAGATTGATGAAATTTTCAGCGACAAGATGCCGAAGGTGCTGAAATCCGTTGCTTGATTAACCACGTTGCCATTTGCAGAATCTTGGGGCCATAGACTCATTTCGTTTTTGGTCCTATTGATTCAGCCAACGGGGATAATTCGCGGTATAAGCAAGTGCGTGGTTGGCCAAGCGTTCTGGTTCTTGCGGTGTTTTCCTGCTTTGCAATTGCATGCGGGATTTTTGTATTGGTGGCCCAAACCCAGCAGGCTCAAGCCGTTGTGGCAGCCATTTTTCTTCTCGCAATCGGGCAATTATTCGTAATTGGCCTGGGCTGGGCCAGGGGCCTTACCCTTCAAGATGCCATTCGCAGCCTTGCCCGCGAGCGCCGCGCCGCGGATGAAAAATACAACAAGTCGTTCGTGACCGCCAAGCTTTTTGAAAACGAGATTGCCGACCTGAAGCGCCGAATGGGACTTTCCGAAAAGGAAATCCAGGATGAGATGGCGGCCATGCGGGTCCAGTTTCAGGAATTGGCCGAGCGCTATGCCGCAGACTCCGCCAATGCCCGCTTGCAGCAACAGCAGAGCCTCGCAGCAACAGAACGCGGTCGAATTCCCGATCACGCTGCAAGGAGCGCCGGCCCGCGAGCATTTCAATTTCCTGCTCGAACCGATCATTGATTTGACAACCAACCGGACCGCCCACTACCGGGTTCGCTTCAGCATCACTGCTGCCAACGGCATTGAAATTGATTATTCAAAACTGACCTTAAACGCCGATCGTGGCGAGCTGCGTCCAACCCTTGATGTCCACGTCATCAATCAGGCCATTCCCCTGCTGCGCCGTTTGCGCGCCAAGCATCCCGCCATGCGCATGTTCATTCCCATGGGGGCAGCAACATTGGTCAGCGAACATACCATTGCCATGGTCACCCAAATGCTTTCGGAAGCCGACAACGTGGCGCAAGGCGTGGTCTTTGAACTCACCCATGAATCCCTTGCCGGCCTGAATGAAGCCGGCATTTCAGGCCTTGCCGCCATTGCCAGGATGGGCGCGACCCTGGCTCTGACCCAGGCCTCAATCGCCGGTCTCGATCTGCCGGCGCTCCGCCATCTCGGCGTGAAATTCATCGGCATTGAGGCGCGCTCCATTGCGCCTGGCTTTGGCACGACGCAAACCTGGCTTGATTTCGTGCAAGTTGCGCGCGGCATGCAATTCCAGATCCTCCTGACAAATGTGGAAAACTCCGCGCAGGCCGCGACCGCCTCGCAGATCGCGCGTCTCGTGGCGGGCCATTTCTTCGCGCCGCCACGCCGGGTAAAGATAAATGCCGGCATGAATGCCGCCAATGATATCAGCGCGGCCGCATAAGCCTGATGAAAATCCTGTCTGCTGACTATCCGGTTTGGCTCTGCGATATCTGGGGCGTGGTTCACAATGGGCTCAAAGGCTACGAAGCCGCAGTTCATGCGCTGTCCCAGCACAGGAAAAAGGGTGGCATTGTTATTCTGGTCACCAATGCGCCGCGCACATCGCGCGATGTCGTCCGGCAACTGAATGATCTTAAGGTTCCACCGCAAAGTTATGACCGGGTTGTAACCTCCGGTGACGTCACCCAAACGCTCGTCAAAGACCATGCAAAGGGCAAGGTTTACCACCTCGGTCCACCGCGCGATCTTTCGATGTTTGCCGGGCAGTCGGTAAAAAAGGTTCCCTTGGCGGAAGCCCATGCGGTGCTATGCACGGGTCTCGTCAATGATGATGTGGAAACGCCTGACGATTACGCTGATTTGCTTTCGCGCATGAAAGGCTTGAATCTCCCGATGATTTGCGCCAATCCCGACAAGATGGTGCGCAAGGGCAATCGCCTTCTCTATTGTGCCGGATCCTTGGCGGAAAAATATTCTGCCATGGGTGGCCCTGTCCTGATGGCGGGCAAGCCCTATGAACCCATTTATACGTTGGCGCTTCAGATTGCGGGCAGCATTGCCGGGCGGGAAATCAAAAAGTCGATGGTACTGGCCATTGGCGATGGCCCGGAAACCGATATCAAGGGGGCCGCCGACTTTGGCATATCAGTCGTTCTGATCGCCGACGGAGTGACCGACGCCTCCGACGGGCTGGACGCCACCCTCGCCCGTGTCAAATCCAAGGTCCCCCATGCCAAAATCGTTAAAAATCCTTCACCATCTGGTGTGGGAATAGGCCTTAAGTTGCATTTGTGTTGCAGCGCCACATAATCTAGCTTGTTTGCAACGCAACAATGGCAATGAAGCAAGCGATGTCATCCTATTTTTTTGAAGACCTTGAGCTTGGCATGGAAGCCAGCCATGAGAAAACCGTGTCCGAGGGTGATATCAACAGCTTTGCCGATGTTTCCGGCGATTATAATCCGGTCCACATGGATGAAGACTATGCCTCCGGCACATTCTTCAAATCCCGCATCGCCCATGGCATGCTGACCGCCAGTTTCATATCAACCGTTCTTGGCACCAGGCTTCCCGGCCACGGCTGCATCTACCTGTCGCAAAACCTGCGGTTTCTCGCGCCCGTCCGAATTGGCGACACGGTGAAGGCCTTGGCCCGCGTAGCAAGTCTTGATATGGCTAAGCGCCGCGCCCAATTTGCCTGCCATTGTGAAGTGAATGGCAAGATTGTGGTTGAAGGCGAAGCGACGGTATTTGTGCCGTCGCGTGGCTGAAGTGAGATTGAATGCGTCTGCTTGGGGCCCATGAGCCCATTCCCCTGGAATTTCAACATGCCGTGGTGGCGATCGGAAACTTTGATGGCCTGCATCGCGGCCACCAGGAACTGCTTCTCGTTGCCAAGGCGCAGGCCGAGCGTTTGGGCAAGTCATGGGGGATCGTGACCTTTGAGCCCCACCCCAGAAGTTTTTTCAAACCAAATGAACCGGTCTTCCGCCTGACGCCACTTCCCCTGAAAGCCCGCTTGGCCGCCGTCCTTGGCGCCTCCTTCGTCTTAAGCCTGACTTTTGACAAGGCGCTTTCGATGCTGGAGCCGCAGGACTTCATCCAGCAATATGTGATTGAAAAAATAAAAGCTGCCCATGTCGTCACCGGCTATGATTTTCATTTTGGCCGTGGCCGCAAAGGCAATCCTTCGATCCTCAAGGAGCTTGGACAGCAGTTGGGATTTGATGTCACCGTTGTTGACCAGGTGGCCGACGAGGGCGACAGCCACTCGCCGTTTTCATCGAGCTCAATCCGCTCGGCCCTGCGCCGTGGCCACATGGCGGCCGCCGCCCGTGAGCTTGGCTATTACTGGACTGTGATGGGCGAGGTTGTAAAGGGCGATCACCGTGGCCGCGCCATTGGCTTTCCAACGGCAAACATCATTCTGGAAGAAGGGGCCGAACCCATTCGCGGCATCTTTACGGTGCGGGTGCGCGATGGCGCGCAGAAAAATTCAAAGGCCTGGGGCGGGGCCGGATATTTCGGCAATCGCCCGACCTTTGAAACAAACCGGACGTTTCTTGAAGTCCACCTGTTTGACATGAATGAAGATCTTTATGGGCGAACCCTTCTGGTGGAATTCATCGATCTCATCCGGC
The DNA here is from genome assembly GCA_963810045.1 of uncultured Alphaproteobacteria bacterium. GTDB lineage: Bacteria > Pseudomonadota > Alphaproteobacteria > Rhizobiales > Aestuariivirgaceae > Aestuariivirga. The sequence goes on from CAWELV010000013.1 coordinate 175,228, forward strand.
CGGACCAGAAGTTCAATTCGGTTGAAGAATTGGTCCAGCAGATGAAGCAGGATTGCGTCCAGGCGAAAGCCCGCCTTCAAAGCCTGTCGCATGATAATCCGTGCACCGCCTATCCGCTCGGCCGCGCCCAGGAGGACGGAAACGATTTAAGCCTTCTTGCGCGTGGCCGTGTCCGTTGCGGGATCAAGCAGGCGGTGCAGATGCACGATGAAGTAACGCATCTGGGCGTTGTCGATGGTTTCCCGCGCCTTGCCAAGCCAGGCCTTGTGCGCCTCGGCGTAGTTCGGAAAAAATCCGACCACATCCAGCTTCGAGAGATCCTTGAAATCAACGTTCTTGATGTCATTGAGCTCGCCGCCAAAAACCAGGTGAACCAGTTGTTTTGCAGGAGCGGATTTTTTCTCGGGCATTCTCATGATTTCGCTCCTAGCTCAGGTGCCCGCAATGGTCAATCCTTCCACCCGGCAGGTCGGCGCATTTGTCGACGATTTGAAAATGAGATCATTGGCCGGCTCAAGTGTCATGAACATGTCACGCAAATTTCCGGCAATGGTTATTTCACTGACCGGAAATGCCAGCTGCCCATTTTCAATCCAGAAGCCCGACGCGCCCCGGCTGTAGTCACCGGTCACCATATTGACGCTGTTGCCGATGAGTTCGGTAATGTAGAGGCCCTGTTTGAGCGAACTGATCATCTGCTCAGGGCTGAGCTGTCCCGGTTCCAGATGAAGATTTGAAGTTGAAGGACCGGGCGGACTGCTGAGTCCCCGTGAACCATTGCCCGATGGCGCAAGTCCAAGCTGCCGTGACGAGCGCAGGTCAAGCACCCAACCGGTGAGAATGCCATCGGCAATCAATTCACGCCTGCCGCAGGGCAGCCCTTCGCCATCGAAGGGCCGCGAAGCCAGTCCCCGCCGGCGCAGGGGATCGTCAATGACAGAAATGCCCTTCGCGAAAATTTGCTGGCCCATCTGGCTCTTCAAAAAGCTTGTGCCGCGGGCGATTGCCGCGCCATTGATGGCCGAAGACAAATGCCCCAGCAGGCTTGAGGCAACGCGCTTGTCATAGATGACAGTTACTGCTTGCGAGGCGATCTTCCGGGCATGGAGCCGCTTGACCGCCCGTTCGCCGGCACTTTTCCCCACCTCCTGTGGCGTTTTCAAATCCTCGAAATGGCAGGCGGCGGAATAGTCATAGTCGCGCTCCATCCCCGTGCCTTCGCCGGCAATGGCGGAAACGCTGAGTGAAACACCGGTGCGCTGGTAGGACTGGCCAAACCCAGCGCTCGTCACCAGGGCGATTTTCCGCTGCGAGGACGCCGATGCGCTGGCACCTCCTGACTTGCTCACACCTTTCACTGCCAGGGCAGCCCCTTCAACCGCCAGCGCGAGGGCTTTGAGTTCTTCGGACGTCCGGCAGATGGGAGGAAACTAAATCAAGCTGCGGCAGGTTTCGTGCAAGGAGGTCCGGTGCGGCAAGACCGGCAAGGGGATCGGGCGGCGTGGCCCGCGCCATGGCAACAGCCGTTTCCGCCAGGCGCTGAAGTGACTCAGGCGTAAAAACACTGCCCGAGATCAGCGCCGAGGAGTTGGCCGACAAAAACCCGCAAGCCCACGCCGCGCGATTCGGTGCGTTCAAGTTTTTCAATTTCGCCTTCGCGCATTTCAATGTCGGTGCCCTGCGCATCAATGGCGAGGGCATCGCCTGCATCGGCACCAAGTTTCCGGGCACGCGCAATAACATCTTCGGCGAGAGTGAGAAGGTCGTCAGTCATGGGATAAGGCAATCCAGAAAAAGAAAACTAGCAATGATAAGTCCAAATTCGCGATTGGATTTGAACAGGCGAAGACAAAGGGCGGAATTGTTCATTTCAAATCGTTTGATCTGCCACCCGGCGTGAAGCGCGGCAAATCGCCACTCCCATATGGGCAATGAAAGATGCGCCCGCAAGCCAAAGTGCGGCATCAATTGAAATGAGGGCGAGGATAAAGAAACCGATGAGCCAGCCCTTTGTGTTTTCGCCGAAATGCAGGGCCGTCGATTTCACCCCGATGAGCACATCGTCTTCCTTGTCCTGATGGGCATAGATCGTGTCATAGGCCAGCGTCCAGAAAACCCCGCCGAGATAGATCATGACCGGCGGCCAGGACAGGGAACCCTGAACCGCGCTCCAGCCCACAAGGGCGCCCCAGTTGAAGGCAAGGCCCAAAACCAGCTGCGGCCAGTTGGTGATGCGTTTCATGAAGGGATAGATCGCAATGATGAGCAGGGAAGCACTGCCCAGCACGATGGTATAGGGATTGAACTGCAGCAGAATGACAAGGCCAAGCAGGCACTGGACGCGCGAGAAAGACAAGGGCCTGCTTCACGCTCACCCGGCCCGAAGGAATGGGCCTGCCCTTCGTGCGCGCAACGCAGCCCGTCATAGTTCCGGTCAACAATGTCATTGAGCGTGCAGCCGGCACCCGCGCATGACGATGGCGCCCACCAGGAACAGGAAGGCGAACCACAGGTTTGGCAAGCCGCCGCCCTGCGAAACCTGCGCCAGAAACAATCCCCACCAGCAGGGCAGCAGCAAAAGCCACCAGCCGATGGGCCGGTCCAGCCGCATGAGCTGGGCATAGGGTTGCGTGGCCGAAGGCAACAGGCGCTCCACCCAATTGTCGCGGCCCGCATCGGCAATGTGATGGCTGGTCTCCGTCATGGGCCTCGTGTTACATCAGCGCAGAACATGAAAACCACACCTCGCCTTCACCTCGCGGAAACCCTGTCGGCCAAACGCGGAAATCGTGCTCAGCCGCGAGCAAGGGCATTATTTGACCGGTGTCTTGCGGTTGTCGGCGGGCGATGCGGTGCGCGCTTTCAATGGCAGGGATGGCGAATGGCTCGCCTATCTGGCAACCGTCAGCAAGAAATCCGTGTCGCTCCGCTGCGAACGGCGCGTGGCCGAGGCGAAATTGCCGCCCGACATCGACTATGTCTTCGCGCCCCTCAAGCATGCGCGCCTGGATTACGTGGTGCAGAAGGCCACGGAACTGGGTGCCCGCCGTTTGCGTCCCGTCATGACCAGCCGCACCGTGGCCGAGCGCGTCAATCTTGAGCGCATGCGCGCCAACGTGATTGAAGCATCCGAACAGTGCAATCTGGTTCATGTTCCTGAAGTGCTGGAACCGGAAAAATTGGAAAAGGTTTTGGCCACCTGGGAGAAAGGCAGGTCACTGGTTTACTGCGATGAAACCATGGTCGACCACAATCCCCTTGAAAGCCTCAAAATCCTGCGGACGCCAACCGCGGTTCTGGTGGGCCCTGAAGGCGGCTTTACCGATGAGGAAAAAGCCCTGCTGAAATCCCAAGGTTTTGTCATTCCTATCGCCCTGGGGCCGCGCATCATGCGGGCCGATACGGCGGCCATTGCGGCCTTGACCCTGGTGCAGGCCCTGGCCGGAGACTGGGGAAACCATGATAATTCCTGATGGATGGACGTATAATCTTTGGCTTGCCCGAACATGCCCCACCGCCTAAATCCTAGGCAAAACGGCAACAAGGAATGATACAGTGAGTGGACCAAGTCCCGATACCCAGGAAGCGCGTGAGCCAATTGAAAACAAGGCCCAGCTCATTGCGGCCCTGAGCAAGGGCTCTAAGCCAAAGGCAGACTGGCGCATCGGCACCGAGCACGAAAAGTTCCCCTTCCTCACCGACACTTTGAAGCCCGTGCCCTATGATGGTGCCCGCTCCATCCGCGCCCTTCTTGAAGGCTTGCGGGATCGCTTTGGCTGGCAAGGCGTCTATGAGAATGACAACATCATCGCCTTGAGTGATCCCCAATGGCATGGGCAATGTCTCGCTCGAACCGGGCGGCCAGTTTGAACTTTCCGGCGCGCCCCTCAAAACCGTCCACGATACCTGCGAAGAAGTGAATGAGCATTTGGTCCAGGTGCGTGAAATTGGCGACGCGCTGGGCATTGGATTTTTAGGCCTTGGCGCCTCGCCCACCTGGACGCGGGCAGAAACGCCGGTGATGCCCAAGGGCCGTTACAAGATCATGGCGCCCTACATGGACAAGGTTGGCCGCTACGGCCGTGACATGATGTTCCGGACTTGCACCGTGCAGGTCAATCTGGATTTCGGCTCCGAAGCCGACATGGTGAAGAAGCTCCGCGTTTCATTGGCCTTGCAGCCCGTGGCCACCGCACTGTTTGCCAACTCGCCTTTCCTGGAAGGCAAGCCCAATGGCTTTCTCTCATTCCGCTCGGAAGTATGGACCGATACGGACAAGGCCCGCTCCGGCATGCTGCCCTTCGCCTTCGAGCCGGGCATGAGCTTTGAACGCTATGTCGACTACGCCCTCGACGTGCCCATGTATTTTGTCATGCGTGAGGGGAAGTACATCAACACGGCGGGCGAAAGCTTTCGCAAATTCCTCGAGGGAAAGTTGCCGCAGCTGCCCGGTGAAAAACCCGTGGCGAAGGATTGGGCCGATCACATCACCACGATCTTCCCGGAAGTGCGCCTGAAGCAGTACATGGAAATGCGCGGCGCCGATTCCGGCCCGTGGCGCAGGCTATGCGCCCTGCCGGCCCTGTGGACCGGCGTTCTCTATGAAGATGGCCCACTCGATGCGGCCTGGGACATGGTTAAGGACTGGACTCGGCCGAGCGCCAGGCCTTGCGCGAAGCGGTTCCCCGCGAAGGATTGAAGGCAATGATCCGTGGGCGGACGGTTCAGGATATCGCAAAGGACATGCTGAAGCTTTCCCGCGCCGGGCTTGAGCAGCGCAATCAGCAGGGCTGCAAGGGCAAGACCGAGGCCTCATTCCTCGATGTGCTCGACGAGACCGTGGCAACCGGCAAAACCGCCGCCGAAAACCTCCTCGATCTTTATCATGGCGCGTGGAATGGCAATATTGAACGGGTTTTCCGCGATTTTGCCTATTGAGCACAGCAATAAACCTTGTAAGTTATCAGAATGAATTCCTATCTATGGGAAGTCGCTTGAACCTGGAGGAGACTGACGATGTTTGAAGGCCCTGGCATATTTGTTTTGGTAATCCTCGCCGTCGTCGTGTTCTACCTCCTGCGGGCCATCCGCATGGTGCCGCAGGGCTATAACTACACGGTTGAAAGATTTGGCCGCTATGTTCGCACCCTCGGCCCCGGCCTTGGCCTGATTGTTCCCTTCATTGACCGCATCGGCGCCAAGATGAACATGATGGAGCGCGTCATCCAGGTTCCTTCACAGGAAGTCATCACCAAGGACAACGCCATGGTGACCGTGGACGGCGTAGCCTTCTATCAGGTGATGGATGCGCCCAAGGCAACCTACGAAGTGGTCGAATCTTGAAAATGCGATCATCAATATGGTGATGACCAATATCCGCACCGTCATGGGCTCCATGGAACTCGACAGCCTGTTGTCGCAGCGCGACGACATCAATCACAAGCTCTTGGGCGTCGTTGACCAGGCCACCAATCCGTGGGGCGTGAAGATGACCCGCATCGAAATCAAGGACATCAATCCGCCCCGCGATCTCGTTGACTCAATGGGCCGGCAGATGAAGGCCGAGCGTGAAAAACGCGCGTCAATTCTCGAAGCGGAGGGCTTGCGCCAGGCCGCCATTCTCAAGGCCGAAGGTGAAAAGCAATCGGTTGTCTTGCAGGCCGAGGGTCGCCGGGAAGCGGCCTACCGGGATGCGGAGGCCCGCGAACGCGCTGCCGAAGCTGAGGCCAAGGCAACGGAACTGGTGAGCACCGCCATTGCCAATGGCAATGTCCAAGCCATCAATTATTTTGTTGCCAACAACTACGTGAAGGCGCTGGAAGCCATCGCGCAATCACCGAACCAGAAAATCCTGATGATGCCATTGGATGCAACGTCCATCCTGGGGTCCATCGGCGGCATCGCCGAAATTGCCCGGGAAGCCTTTGGCGGCGGTTCAACCGAGACGCCCAAACGCAAGAGCGCATCGCCGGTTCCCGGCGTAACCCAGAAGTCATAGGGGACATCAGGCCATGCAAGAACTGTTTCCCCTGGTTGGTATCTGGTTCTGGTGGATTGTGGCAGGCGCCCTCCTGCTTCTTGAACTGATGACTCCCGGCGTGTTCGCCATGTGGCTCGCCCTTGCGGCGGCTTCCGTAGGTATCACCGATTACTTCGTTGTTTTATCCTGGCAGCTTGAATTGCTCGCCTTTGCCGGTTTCTCCCTTGTCTATGTTTATCTCGCTAGGCCCTGGTATTCGAAAGGCACACTGCAGAACAGCGACCAGCCCAATCTCAACCAGCGCATCTATGCTTTTGTCGGAAAGTCCTTTGTCCTCGCCGAACCCATCGTCAACGGCCAGGGCAAGCTCGACATCGAGGGAACCCGCTGGGATGTGTTGGGCCCAAACCTTGCAAAGGGCGCAACGGTTAGGGTGACAGCCGTCGAGGGCATGAAGCTGCGGGTCACCGAAGCTTAAGTTCCGTCAACTCCCTATTAACCATAACGTCGCTAGTTTCCCCGACTTGAGGAGAATGGCAACGTGGCTTTGGGTCTGCGGCTGGTGTCTATTTGCGTTGTGGCAGGCTTTTATGGCGCAGCTGCCACCGCACATGGAGAAACCGCAGATTTGCTCCGCCCGACGATTGCCGAAGGCGACGCACAGGTTGAGCCAGTTGAAGAGCCTGCCGTTATCCCCTCTCTCACGATCGCACCTGAAAAAGAGCAGGCGCCGCTCAAAGCGATCCGGCCAATAACCGATCCCTATGCAGCGCCGGGCATGAAGCTGGGAGAATAGCCCTCTACCCCGAGCTTGAAGCGGGACCAGTATACACCGGCAATGTTGCAAGCTCCGCAACCGATGCCCGGTCTGATGTCGGCCTGTCGGTTTTACCTTCTCTGCGTTTTGAAAGTGACTGGGTCCGCCATTCCTGGCGAGGCCAGGCCACTGGCGATTTCGTGGCTTATCTGGAAAACGATGACTTCAATTCCATGCAGGCCGATGCCGGCAGCAGATTCCGTTTGGACATTCGCCACACGACGCGCGCCGAATTCGATGCAAGCTATGCGCTGGACCAGGAAAGTTCCGCCGATAGCGAGGTGCCGGATACGGCCATTGGCAATCGCACTGATCACGTGCTGATGGCGAACGCCGCCATCATTCATGATCTGGGCGGGTTTGAAGGCCGCGCGAAAGCCGGCATCGAACGGCAGATCTTTGAAGACGTAGAGTTGTCCGGTGGCGGCACCGAAGACAATTCTGACCGCAATAACTACACACCATCTCTTGCCCTGCGGTTTTCCTACACAGATCCACCGGCACTGAAGCCTTTCGTGGAGCTTGCCTATGCGCCGCGTTTCCATGATGAAAAATTTGACCGCAATGGCCTGCGCCGCGACTCGCAAGGGATAGTTGCAAGTTTGGGCGTAACCCTTGACCAAGGTCCGTTTTGGTCGGGCGAGATGGCCCTTGTCTATGCCTTGCGCGATTACGAGGATTCTGCGCTGGCCACCAACGATGTTATTGGCATTAACGGCAATCTCACATGGAGTCCCACGGACCTGACCACCGTGATGATGACGCTTGCAACGGGCCTGAACGAGTCGGCCTCGGCCACCTCTTCGGGAACCAAAGTCTGGTCGGGCCGCATCGATGTCGCCCATGAATTGCTCGAAAACGTGATCCTCTTGGGCGGCTTCGGCGTGGAATTTGAAAAGTTTTCCGATGGCACCGATGCGACGCTATCTCCAAAGCTGGGTATCGAATGGCAGTTCAACCCCAATCTGGCTTGGACTGCGGGCTATGACGGCACCTGGTTTGAGGCGGCTGACTCAGGTGGAAACTACAACGAGCAGCGCCTCATGACTGGAATTGTGCTGCGCCGGTAACGGCGTCACTCCGCTTTCCAGGTCACGCGGCCGCCATGGTCAGCGATGATTTTCTGCAGCACCTGACGGAAACCCGGACCCAAGTCGTCGCGCTCCAGGCCATAGGCAACGTTGGCGGCGAGAAACCCCAGCTTGTCGCCGCAGTCGTAGGTGGTGCCTTCATAGACCAGGCCATGGAAGGGTTGCCGCGCCATCAGCCTTATCATGGCGTCGGTAATCTGAATCTCGCCGCCGGACCCTGGAGTCTGCGCCAGGATCTCATCAAAGACCTCAGGCTGCAAAATGTAGCGTCCGGAAATGATCAGGTTTGATGGCGCGTCCTCCGCACGCGGTTTTTCCACCATCTTGTCAATGGTAAAGCCATTGCCCCGCCAATCCTTGGCGCCCACCACGCCGTAACGGTGCACCTGGTCGAGGCCCACCTTCTCAACCGCGATGACATTTCCGCCGCCACGCTCGTTGTAGGTGGCAATCATCTGGCTGAGGCATCCCCGCTTGGCATGCATCACCATGTCCGGCAGCAGAACTGCGAAGGGTTCATCACCCACCATGTTGCGCGCGCACCAAATGGCGTGGCCCAATCCCAGAGGCTCCTGCTGGCGGGTGAAGCTGGTCTGCCCTGCCGCCGGCAAATCCTGTTCGAGGATATCAAGCTCAACCGACTTGCCGCGCTTGCGGAGCGTTGATTCCAACTCATACTGCTTGTCGAAATGGTCTTCGATTACGCTCTTGTTGCGCCCGGTGACGAAGATGAAATGCTCAATGCCGGCTTCCCTTGCCTCGTCGACGGCAATCTGGATAAGCGGCCGGTCAACGACGGTAAGCATTTCCTTGGGCATGGCCTTGGTGGCGGGCAGGAACCGCGTGCCCAAACCGGCGACGGGGAAAATTGCCTTCTTGATCGGGCGTTGCATGTTAACTTGCTCTTAACCAAAAATTGAACGGGAGGCGGGCAGCAGTACAGTTTTCGTAAAATTCAATCTAGCATAGGATCTGACAAGTAAAGGGATTTTTGATCGTGACAGTTTTGGTGACAGGCGGCGCGGGCTACATCGGCAGCCACATGGTTTTGGCCCTCGTTGATGCGGGTGAGGACGTCGTGGTGCTCGACAATCTTACGACCGGATTCTGGTGGGCTGTGGCCCCCCAGGCAAAATTGGTCGAAGGCGATATTGGCGATGCGGAGTTTCTCAACCGCCTGATGGCCGAGCATAAATTTGATGCGGTTGTGCATTTTGCAGGCTCGATCATTGTGCCGGATTCCGTCAGTGATCCGCTGGGTTACTATCTCAACAATACAGTGAAATCGCGAACCCTTCTTGACAGTGCCGTGAAGGCGGGTATCCCGCGCTTCATCTTCTCCTCAACCGCTGCGGTCTATGGCAATCCGCTGACTCAGCCGGTGTTCGAAACGGAGGCGCCCGCGCCAATATCACCCTATGGCACCTCAAAACTGATGACCGAATGGATGCTGCGTGACACCCACGCCGCCCATGGATTGAACTATGTGGCCTTGCGCTATTTCAATGTGGCCGGCGCCGATCCCAAGGGCCGGTCCGGCCAATCAACGCCCCGCGCCACCCACCTGATCAAGGTGGCCTGTCAAACTGCCCTTGGCCAGCGCGAATCCATGGATATTTTCGGCACCGACTATGACACCCCCGATGGCACCTGCCTGCGCGATTACATTCACGTGAGTGATTTGATTGCGGCTCATATGGATGCGCTATCCCATCTGCGAAGGGGCGGCGAAAGCGGCGTCTTCAATTGCGGCTATGGCAAGGGTTACTCGGTTCTGGAAGTCATACATGCCGTGGAAAAAGCCCATGGTGGTCCCGTCAGGGCCAATAGGGTAGCCCGGCGCGCTGGTGACCCCGTCGCCATCATTGCCGGTGCCGACCGGGTAAAGGCCATTTTGGGCTGGAAGCCCAAATACAACGATCTTGATGCCATTGTTGCTTCGGCGCTGGCTTGGGAAAATCACCTCTTGCGGCGCAACGCGGCCTGATTCACGCCGCATTTGGCGGCTTTTGTCCCGCCCTGCTAAACTCTTACACTGGCGGCGAATCGCCAGGCTGGATCAGGGACGGTTCATATGTTCAAACGACTTCTCGCTGCATTGCTCATTGCCACGCCATTGTTCACCACAATGGCCCAGGCGGATGCAAAATTTGAAAGCTTCATCCAGTCTCTCTGGCCGAGGGTGAAAGCGGCCGGCATTTCCCGCTCGCTTTTTGACGCGGCCTTTGCCGGCGTGACCGATCCCGATCCCGCCGTTCTGAAGCTGGCCGCGACTCAGCCGGAATTTACTTCGACGACGTCCGCTTATCTCGCCAAGGCGGTGACGCCCATCCGCATCGATACGGGTCAGCAAACGAAAGGCAGCGATGCCGCTCTGCTGTCGGCAATTGAAAAGAAATACGGCGTCGACCGGCATATTCTCTTAGGAATTTGGGGCATGGAATCAAATTTCGGCAAGGACAAGGGCTCAATGGGCGTCATGCGCTCCCTCGCCACACTCATCTATGCGGGGCGGAAAAAACAGTATGCGCGGGAGCAGCTCATCGCAGCCTTCAAGATTTTGAAGAACGGCAACAGGCAGCCCGCGAATTTTACCGGCTCCTGGGCCGCCGCCATGGGCCACACGCAATTTATCCCCACCTCCTATCTTGGCCTACTCCGTGGATTGGACCGGCGATGGCAAGAGGGATATCTGGGGCTCCAAGGAAGACGCGCTGGCCTCGACCGCAAACTATCTGGACAAGGCTGGATGGAAATCCGATCGTCCGTGGGGCTGGGAAGTCTCCCTGCCGGCCAAATTCAACAAGGCCCTGATTGGCCGCAGCAAATGGCGTCCCGTTTCCGAATGGGTAAAACTTGGCGTGATGCCGGCAGGCGGCGGCAAGTTCAGTGCGCCGCAAGCCGATGCCTTCGTGATGATCCCGCAGGGCATCGATGGCCCGGCATTTCTGGTGACCCGGAATTTTTTGGCGCTCATGGCCTATAATTTTTCCCACTCCTATGCCTTGGCCGTGGGCCACTTGGCCGACCGCATTCGCGGCGGCGGTCCCATTATCGGCACCTGGCCCGATCTCAATTTTGACTTGAGCTTTGCCCAGCGGGTGGACCTGCAGAAGCGCCTGTCGCGCCTGGGTTTTGAAACCGGCGGCAGCGATGGCCGTTTCGGCGCCAGAACTTATGAGGCCATCATCGCCTACCAGAAAAGCGTCGGCCTGCCACTCGATGGCAAGCCCAGCGCCAAGCTGCTTGAGCGCCTGCAGAACGCGGGCTAGGATGGCCGCATGCTGTTACGCCTTGCCATCGCTTCACTGGGTTTGTTGCTTGCCAGCGACTTGGTTCAGGCCCAGGCGCTTGAGAACGCGCCCATCATGGGATCGCAATCAACCGAAGAGGTGATCGCGCAACCCGTTGATGATACCTACCGCATTCTGGTGATCGGCGATGCATTGGCGGGCGGTCTTGGCGCCGGCCTCAGCCGCATGGCCGAACCTGAACCCCGCTTTGAAATCGTCAACCGCTTTCAGGAAACATCGGGCATTGCCCGTCCTGAAGTCTATGACTGGGCCGCGAGCCTGCCCAAGATCATGGAAGGCAAGGAGTTCAATGCCGTCGTTGTCCTTCTCGGCGCAAATGACCGCCAGGCCATTCGCGAAGGTGACTTCAGGCTGGTCTTCAACACGCCGGAATGGACCGCGGCCTATGAGGCCAAGATTGACGAATTGCTCGATGTTCTCAACTCAGCCCGCATGAAGGTTTTCTGGGTCGCCATTCCGCCCATGGGAGACGCTAAATATGAAGCCGACATGAAGATCGTGGCCGACCTGCAAAAGCAGGAGGTTCTGAGCAAGGGGCAGGTTTATGTGGATTTGCGCTCTGCCTTTTTGACGCCGGATGGCGAATACACCGACAAGGGGCCCGACGATACCGGCGAGGTTCGCAAACTGCGTTCAAGGGATGGCGTCACATTTTTCAAGCAGGGCAACAATCGCTTCGGGCAGCTCCTGCTGGCTGAAATCAAGCGGGTCATCGGCTCAGGTCAGATTGATACCACGCCGGCCTTCACACCAAAAGTAGACCTGCCGTCGCCTGCCGTTGCCGTGGTTCCCCTGTTCGGCCAGGACACTGGGGACGGAACCTTCTTCACCTTCCAGCCCGACGCGAAACGGATATCCGAAATGGCGAGAGTTGTTGCCGGAGAGATCGTCGTTCCGGCAATTTCGCGCGCCGATATCGTGCCTGGCAGCGAAGCGGAAAAACTTTTCATCCTGGGCCAGGCCCTGCCCGCCCCCGCCGGCCGCTTTGACGATTTTAGTTACGTCAAGCCAACGCCGTAACTAGCGCGGCAGCGTCGATTCGCCCATCAGGAATTCATCCACCGCGCGCGCCGCCTGGCGGCCCTCGCGAATGGCCCAGACGACAAGGGATTGTCCGCGCCGCATGTCACCGGCGGAGAAAACCTTGGGAATGCTGGATTTGTAATTCGTCACATTGGCTTCCACATTGCCGCGGCCATCCAGCTTGACGCCGAGCGACGCCAGCATGCCCTCCTGCACCGGGCCGAGAAAACCCATGGCGAGCAGCACGAGATCGGCCTTGAGCTCGAACTCGGTGTCGGCAATGGGCTGCATTTTGCCATCGACGCGCACGCAATGCAGCTTCTTCACCTCGCCGTTTTCACCGGAGAAGGATTTGGTAACGACGGAGAAATCCCGCTCTGCGCCTTCCTGCTGGCTGGAAGAAGTGCGGAACTTTAAAGGCCAGTCAGGCCAGACCAGCGGCTTGTTTTCCTTGTCAGGCGGCCGCGGCATGATTTCAAGCTGCGTCACCGACAAGGCCCCCTGGCGGTGCGATGTGCCGATGCAGTCGGAGCCCGTGTCGCCGCCACCAATCACAATCACATGCTTGCCGCCGGCCAGAATGGGATTGTTATCAAGCGGCGATTCCTTTGAAACGCGGCGGTTCTGTTGCGGCAGAAAATCCATGGCCGGATGAATGCCTGCGAGTTCGCGGCCCGGAATCGGAAGGTCGCGGGGCTTTTCAGCGCCGCCCGTCATCAGCACCGCATCAAAACTGTCAACCAATTGCTGGGCTTCCTGCGTCACACCGATGTGCGCGCCGTAGTGGAACGTCACCCCTTCCGCTTCCATCTGCGTTACACGGCGGTCGATGTGGTGCTTTTCCATTTTGAAATCGGGAATGCCGTAGCGCATGAGGCCGCCCACCTTGCGGTTTTTCTCGAAGAGGTGAACATTGTGTCCGGCCCGCGCCAGTTGCTGCGCCGCCGCCAGGCCTGCGGGACCGCCACCGATGATGGCAACTTTCTTGCCGGTCTTCTCTGCGGCAATCTCCGGCTTCAGCCAGCCTTCGCTCCAGGCCCGGTCCACAATGGCGCATTCAATGGATTTGATGGTGACCGGATTGTCATCAATGTTGAGCGTGCAGGATGCCTCGCACGGCGCCGGGCAAATGCGGCCGGTGAATTCCGGAAAATTATTGGTGGAATGCAGGTTGCGCGAAGCCTCTTCCCACCGGTTGTTGTAAATCAAATCATTCCAGTCCGGGATCTGGTTGTTCACCGGGCAGCCGCTCTGACAATAGGGAATGCCGCAATCCATGCAGCGCGCCGCCTGGTTGCGTGTTCCCTCTTCCGAAAGCGGAATGATGAATTCATTATAGTGGCGCACCCGGTCAGCGGCAGGGGCATATTTCCGCTCCTGCCGGTCGATCTCAAGAAAGCCCGTAACCTTGCCCATTACGCGCTCCTCTTGACGCCGATGGTCATGCCATCGCTTGTTTCCTGCGCCTTTTCCAGTTCCGAAAGGGCGCGCGCATACTCAACCGGCATGATCTTCACAAACTTCGGCAGGTATTGCGCCCAGTTGTCAATGATGGACTTGGCCCGTGACGAATTCGTGTATTTGTAGTGGCGCGAGAGAAGTTCCCAAATGCGCTCGCCGTCATGCTTGTCCATGTGCGGCTGTTACATCGACAAGACCGTGGCTTTCGAGATCGCCACCATGATGATGCAGGCGCTCAATCGTTGCATCCTCGGAAGGAATGGGCGCGAGATCAACCATCGCAAGATTGCAGCGCTGGGCAAAGTCACCCGCTTCATCGAGAACATAAGCCACGCCACCTGACATGCCGGCGGCGAAATTCCGCCCCGTGTCGCCAATCACCAGCACACAGCCGCCGGTCATGTATTCGCAGCCGTGGTCGCCCACACCTTCAACAACAGCCACGGCGCCGGAATTGCGCACGGCAAAACGTTCACCCGCCACACCGCGGAAATAGCATTCGCCGGTGATGGCGCCGTAAAGCACCGTATTGCCGACAATGATGGATTTTTCCGGAACGAAGCCAATCTTCTCCTGCGGCTTCACGATGAGCTTGCCGCCGGACAGGCCCTTGCCGACATAGTCATTGGCCTCGCCCGTAAGCTCAAGGGTGACGCCGTGCGCCGCCCAGGCCCCAAAGCTTTGCCCCGCTACGCCATTGAGCTTTACCGTGATCGTATCTTCCGGCAAGCCCGTGTGGCCATAGCGCTTGGCCACTTCTCCCGAAAGCATGGCGCCTGTTGTGCGGTCCCTGTTCCTGATCTTTGAGATGATTTCAACAGGCGGTCCCTTGTCCAAAGCGGACAATGCCTGCTCAATCAGCTTGCGGTCCAGAATATGGTCGATGCCGTGGTTCTGCGCGGAAACCTTCTTGGTCGCAACCGGCCCCTGCACATCTGCCTTGGCAAACACCTTCGAGAAATCGAGGCCTTTGGCCTTCCAGTGGCTGATCGCTTCCTGCTGGTCGAGCCATTCTGTGGCCCCAATCAATTCACTGAAAGTCTTGATGCCCATGGCGGCCATGAGCTCGCGCAGTTCTTCGGCCACAAAGAAAAAGTAGTTGATCACATGCTCCGGCTGCCCCTTGAAACGCTTGCGCAGTTCCGGATCCTGCGTGGCAACGCCCACAGGGCAGGTGTTCAGATGGCACTTCCGCATCATGATGCAGCCCGCAGCAATCAAGGGTGCCGTGGCAAAGCCAATTTCATCGGCCCCGAGAAGGGCTGCAATCAGCACATCGCGGCCCGTGCGAATGCCGCCATCGGCCTGCACCGCAATGCGGCCACGCAAATCATTGGCAACAAGCGTTTGCTGGGTTTCAGCCAAACCGATTTCCCAAGGCGAACCCGCATGCTTGATGGAGGTCAGAGGTGAAGCACCGGTGCCGCCTTCATAGCCGGAGATCGTCACATGGTCCGCATGGGCCTTTGAAACACCCGCCGCCACTGTTCCTACACCTACTTCTGAAACGAGCTTTACCGAAACAAGTCCGGTGGGATTCACGTTCTTCAAATCGAAAATCAGTTGGGCCAGATCTTCGATGGAATAAATATCATGGTGCGGCGGTGGCGAAATAAGCCCTACACCCGGCGTAGAGTGACGCACCCGCGCAATGATGCTGTCAACCTTGTGGCCGGGCAATTGCCCGCCTTCACCAGGCTTGGCCCCCTGCGCCATCTTGATTTGCATCATGTCGGAATTGACGAGATATTCTGCGGTCACGCCAAAGCGCCCGCTCGCCACCTGCTTGATGGCCGAGCGCATGGAATCGCCATTGGGCAGCGGCACGAAGCGATCAGCTTCTTCGCCGCCTTCACCCGTGTTCGATTTTCCGCCAATCCGGTTCATGGCAATGGCCAATGTCGTATGCGCCTCGCGGCTGATCGAGCCGAAGGACATGGCACCCGTCGAGAAACGCTTGACGATTGCTTTGGCGGGTTCAACCTCGTCGAGTTCGATGGGCTTGCGGTCCATGACTTCTGCCGTCTTGATCTTGAACAGCCCGCGAATGGTCTTGAGCCGCTCGGATTGTTGGTTGATATGCTTGGCGAAGACCCGGTACTTGTCAATCGAATTGCCGCGCACCGCATGCTGCAGGTTCGAAACCGTTTCCGCCGTCCACACATGGGCCTCGCCCCGGATGCGCATGGCGTAATCGCCGCCCACATCAAGCGAGGTCTTCAGAACCGGATTGATGCCGAAGGCATCCTCATGCCGGCGGAAAGCTTCCTCGGCGATTTCGGCGAGCCCAACACCTTCGATCTGCGTGGCCGTGCCGGTGAAATATTTGTCGACGAATTCCGTTGAAAGCCCGACGGCATCGAAAATCTGCGCCCCGCAATAGGACTGGTAGGTGGAGATGCCCATCTTGGACATGACCTTCATGATGCCCTTGTCCACCGCCTTGATGTAGCGCTTCACCGCTTCGTAAGGCGTTACCTCTTCTTCCAAGCTCGGAGACCATGCCTTCCAGCGTTTCAAACGCCAGATAGGGGTTGATCGCTTCCGCGCCATAGCCTGCCAAGCGTGCAGAACTGGTGCACTTCGCGGGGTTCTCCCGATTCAACGACAAGACCCACGGAAGTGCGAAGTCCCCTGCGGATGAGATAGTGATGCGTGGCGGAGGTGGCGAGAAGGGCTGGCAACGGCACGCGTTCGCCCGACACGGCGCGGTCCGACAGAATGATGATGTTGTAGCCATCCTTCACGGCGCGCTCGGCAAGCCTGCAGACGCTGTCAAGGGCCGCTTCCATGTATTCCGGCCCGTTGGCCACATCATAGGTGATATCAATGGTGGCCGTGCGGAAAGGGTTTTCACTTACCTTGCCGATGGTGCGAATGCGTTCGAGGTCCTCATTGGTGAGAATGGGCTGCGAGACTTCCAGCCGCATATGCGTGGAGGTGCCTGCGAGGTCCAAAAGATTTGGCCGCGGGCCAATGAAGGAGACCAGCGACATCACCAGTTCTTCGCGGATGGGATCAATCGGCGGATTGGTCACTTGCGCAAAGTTCTGCTTGAAATAGGTATCAAGCATCTTGGCCCGGTCCGAGAGAACCGAAATGGGCGCGTCATTGCCCATGGAACCAACCGCCTCCTGCCCCGTCTGCGCCATGGGCGCCATCAGGATTTTCAAGTCTTCCTGCGAATAGCCAAAGGCCTGCTGCCGGTCGAGCAAAGGCACCAAGATCTTGGGCCGCTTGGTCTTGGCCTTCGGCAAGTCACGCAGCACAACCTGGGTGCGCTTCAGCCATTCCTTGTAGGGATGCGCGGTGGAAAGCGTCTTCTTCAATTCCTCATCGGAAATGATGCGCTTCTGCTCAAGGTCGATAAGCAGCATCTTGCCGGGCTGCAGGCGCCACTTGTGGGTGACATGCTCTTCGGCAAATTGCAGGCAGCCCATTTCCGAAGCGAGCATTACAAATCCATCATCGGTGGTGAGATAGCGCGCTGGCCGCAAGCCATTGCGGTCAAGCGTTGCGCCGATCAACCGGCCATCGGTAAACGTCATCGCGGCGGGGCCGTCCCATGGTTCCATCAGTGCTGCATGGTGCTCATAGAAGGCCCGGCGGTCCTCATCCATCAGCGGATTGCCGGCCCAGGCCTCCGGAATGAGCATCATCATGGCATGCGGCAGCGAATAGCCGCCCATGGTGAGAAATTCGAGCGCATTGTCAAAGCACGCCGTGTCCGATTGCCCTTCATAGGAAATGGGCCAGAGCTTCGACAGGTCTTCGCCAAGCACCGTGGACTTCATGTTGGCCTGGCGCGCCGCCATCCAGTTATAGTTGCCGCGCACCGTGTTGATCTCGCCGTTGTGGCAGACAAAGCGATAGGGATGCGACAGCGGCCAGCTTGGAAATGTGTTGGTGGAAAAGCGCTGATGCACAAGGGCGAGCGCTGATTCAATGCGCGGGTCCGTCAGGTCCTTGTAATAGGCGCCCAGCTCCTTGCCGAGCACCAGGCCCTTGTAAACAATGGTGCGGCTGGAAACCGACACCGGATAATAGGTCCGGGCCTTTGCGCCCAGAACTTCGAGCACGCGATTGGAAACAACCTTGCGGCAGACAAAAAGCTTGCGCTCAAAATGCGCTTCATCCCTGATGGTCGGCCCGCGGCCGATGAATACCTGCCGGTGAAATGGCTCTGTGCCCTTCACCGAATAGCCAAGCACCGATGAATCAACCGGCACATCCCGCCAGCCCAGAACCTTCAGGCCTTCTTCGCGCGACGTTTCCCACCAGATGCGCTCGATATCCTGCCGGTAAACCGTTTCGCGCGGCATGAAGAGATAGGCCACGCCATAGGTGTGTGGCGCCGGCAGCTCAAAGCCCAGGCGCTTGGCTTCCTCGGAAAAAAATTTGTGTGGAATTTGGATCATGATGCCGGCCCCATCGCCGGCCTTGGGATCCGCGCCCACCGCACCCCGGTGCTCGAGATTCTTGAGAATGCTCAAGCCATCATCAATGGTCCGGTGGCTCTTGATGTTGTTGATGTTGGCAATGAGGCCAATGCCGCAGGCGTCATGCTCGTTGCGGGGATGATACAGCCCATGAGGTGCGCGCATCCCCTCCGGCAGCATATGAAGTGACTGGCTCATGGCTATCGTCCTCTTCCAACATTCCCTTTCGGTCCCAAGGGACCGTCATTTCATTTCTTGCCTCTGGGTTTGATCTCGGGGCGCGGGAGCCATTTTTTGGAGCACCGGTACCTCGTCTAAGGGATCAAACTCTGAGAGCGTATATCCGCCCGAGCCGACCCTTATTTGCGTTTAGTGGTCTGGGCGCGGGTCATGCAAACGGCATCGGCGGCTGTTTTTGCCGTCGCTTTCAGATGTGTTGTGGTCGTATTCCGGTTCATCCGGGCTCACAAGTCCAAAATTGCCATTTATAAAGGACAGCTATACTGTCCTTTCTTCAAAATACACGATCTGAAGCTTTGCGCAAGGAAGGAATCGTTTGGAGGAAAAATACGCAATAAAATTACGAGACAAAATGCCCGCCTATTTTGGGATAGGCGGGCTTCTTAACTGTTTTATTGCAGTTGCCCGACGGTTTCAGCTTTGTAGGTAACCCGCCAGATCGTGCCATTGCCATCTTCGCTGACCAGCAACGAACCATCCTTGGCGACTGCAATGCCAACGGGCCGGCCCCAGACCTCATTATCGGAAACCACGAATCCGGTCATGAAATCCTGATACTCACCGGTTGGCTTGCCGTCCTTGAAAGGCAGCATGACGACCTTGTAGCCGGTCCGCCCGCTGCGGTTCCAGGAACCATGCAGGGCGACGAAGGCATTTCCCCGGTATTCAGCCGGGAAGGCATCGTCGTTGTAGAAAGCAATGCTGAGCGGGGCGGAGTGTCCTTGGAACAGCACATCGGGAACGGTGACTTCCGAAGCCAGATCAGGCCTTTGCCCCTTACGCCGCGGCTCCTCATTGCCGCCGATATAGTACCACGGCCAGCCGTAGAACCCGCCTTCCTTGACTGAGGTGGCATAATCGAACGGCACATTGTCGCCCAGACCGTCGCGCTCATTTACGACACACCACAAAGCGCCGCTGCCCGGCTGTATGGTCATGCCCGAACAGTTGCGCAGGCCCGTGGCATAGATCTTTTCGTTCTTGCCATCCGGATCATAAGAAATAACGTCGGCGCGGCGTTCTTCAGTATCCCATGTTGCGCCAAGCGGTTTTTCTTTCTTCCAAGCTTCAAGGCCGCCTTCGATCCACGGCTCGGGCGACATATCAAGCGCGATGTTTGATCCGGACCCAACCGCCAGATAGAGCTTTGATCCATCGGCCGAGAAAACAATGTCACGGGTCCAATGATGGGCTTCCGGAATGTTATCAACAATCTCTTCTGGCTCGCCCGAAGCTTTCATGTCGCCGTTCTTGTAGGGGAACCGAACCACGCTATGGCTGTTGCCGACATAAATCCATTCAGGATTGGGACCTGGCGGATAAAAAGCGATGCCATAGGGCTGGTGAAGCCCTTCGGCGAAAATTCCATCCTGTTCAACCGTGGCGGCACCGTCCTGCAAGCGGTAAACCCGAATCTGATTGGCCTTGCTGTCAGCCACGAAGACATCGCCGTTTGGCGCTATCCGGATGGTGCGCGGGCTCTCAATTCCGGATGCCACAAGTTCCGCTGAAAATCCTTTGGGCAATAACGGTTTGGCGCCTTCAGGCATTTTGATGGGGTCGGCAGAATTGTCCGCCGACTTGGATTCGTCGGGTGCGGGGAGATCTTCAGGCAAGATCAAGCGGGTAACGCCCGGCTTGTCGTCCTGCCAACTGCCAAAGGCGGCCTCACCCTTTTTCAGTGAAGACTCAGCCGCCAACACGCCAGTTGCAGCCAAAATTGCGATTGAACATACGCAAAGCGCTGACCGGTTTCATGGGCCATTCCTCCTTGATTGCACATTTGGAAATAAACGCGGGATACGTGTGGGCTGTTCCCCCCTCACGGCAACGTGATGAATTCGAAGTAATGGAACGCGTCGCGCCGAGCATCGTTTGGAACTTGGGGGAAAGTTCTAAACCAAGGAAATTCGCAATGACAAAGCACGTAAAAATAGACCCAATTCCGCATGGCATGCACACCGTTACGCCACAATTGACCTGCGCCGGTGCCGCAGACGCCATAGAGTTTTACAAAAAGGCATTTGGTGCCGTGGAAACCGCACGAATGCCCGATGACAAGGGCAAGATCATGCACGCGTCAATTCGCATTGGCGATTCAGACATCATGCTTGTCGACGAGAATCGTGAATGGGGTGCCTTAAGCCCGAAGTCGCTCAATGGCTCGCCCGTCACCATTCATCTCTATGTCGAAGACGTTGACGCATTCGTCGCAAAAGCCGAGAAGGCCGGAGCTAAAATTACCATGCCGGTGGCCGACATGTTTTGGGGTGACCGTTACGGCACCTTTGAAGATCCATTCGGTCATCACTGGTCGGTAGCCACCCACATCAGGGACGTCAGCCGGGATGAATTGCCTGACGCGATGCGAAACAGAGGCGCAATGAAATAGGAACTGCCAGCCCCGCAAAATCACCCTCGACTAGCTCCTGGCGAGGCCTTAGACAGGGCTCCGCCCAAGGAGCTTTCCCCCATGAATTTTGCATCTGACAACCACTACGGCGTTCATCCCCGCATTCTCGAAGGCCTGGTGGAGGCAAACAGCGGTTCGGCTCCGGCCTATGGCGGCGATGACTGGACAAAAAAGGCCGAAGAGCAGCTTTCCCGGGTCTTCGAAAAGGAGGTGCGTTCCTTCCTGGTGACAACCGGAACCGCGGCAAACGGACTGGCCCTTTCTGCCCTCACGCCGCCCTACGGCGCCGTGATCTGCCATGGCGAGGCCCATATTAGCGTTGATGAATGCAATTCGCCGGAAATGTTTACCGGTGGGGCAAAGATACTGGGCCTTCATGGGCCAGCCGGAAAAATCACGCCGGCCATGATTGAAAAAACTCTCAAGGGCTTCATTCGTGGCGAGCACGATCCAAAGCCTGCCGCCGTTTCGCTGACCAATGCCACCGAACTGGGAACCACATATTCTCCAGACGATGTGAAGGCGATCTCCAGCCTGATCAAGCCGCGCGGCATGAAACTGCATATGGATGGCGCGCGCTTTGCCAATGCCGTCGCGGGACTTGAAGGTCAGTCCGGCGGAGCTCACCTGGAAATCCGGTGTTGATGTCCTGTCCTTCGGCGCCACCAAGAACGGCGCCATGATGCTGGAGGCGGTGGTTTTCTTTGATACGAAATTGGCCGATGATTTCATCTATCGCCGCATGCGGGGCGGCCAGCTCGTTTCCAAGGGCCGCTATCTGGGTGCGCAAATGCTGGCCTATCTCAAGGATGACCTGTGGCTCGAAAATGCCAAGCTGGCCAATGGCCTTGCCGCGCAACTTGCCGACGGGCTTCGGCAAATTCAAAAAAATTCGCATTCCCAATCCGGTGCAAGCCAACGAAGTGTTTGCCGTCATGCCGCGGGCCCTGAACGACAGGCTCCTGGCTTCCGGCGCAAAATTCTATGACTGGATGCCCGATAGCCTTGGCGAGGGCATTGCCGATGATGAAATATTCGTGCGCTTTGTCCTGTCCTACGCCACCCCCGAAGCCGATGTCCGGAAATTGTTGGCACTGATCAAGGAATTGCAGCCTGATCGGCGAAATAAAAAGGGGCGCTTGCAGGAAGCGCCCCCGCAGTCTGGATTAGGCGGCCTTTTTCGCATCAAGCACTTTCTGCTCATTCGCGCTGCGAATGGCAATCGTGCGGGGCTTCAAGGCTTCCGGAATTTCGCGCTTCAGCGAAATATGCAGCAGGCCATGGTTCAAATCAGCACCGGTCACTTCAACGTGATCGGCAAGCTGGAAGCGGCGCTCAAAATTGCGGGCCGCAATGCCCTGGTGCAGATACTCGGTCTTTTCGGCAGGCTTTTCAGCCTTTTTGCCGGTAACCGTAAGGGCATTGCCCTTTACCTCAAGGTTGATGTCCGCGGCGCCAAAGCCTGCAATGGCAATGGTGATGCGGTATTCGTCCTCGCCAACGCGCTCAATATTATAGGGCGGATAGGCTGGGGTTTCGAAACTTGCGGCATCATCAAGCATGCGGGCAAGATGGTCAAAACCAACGCTGGAGCGATAAAGTGGGGTAAAATCAAACATGTTACATTCTCCTAAAAAGCAATGCATTTACCGCGGGCCCACAATTGGCATCCGCTACAGCAGAGGTAATTTTTGTTTCCCCGATTACAAGGGGGCGGGGCTCAAAAAATGAACTGAAAATGAATGGCAGGTTCTGACTGCGTTCAAATTGAGGGGTCTAGTTTCGGTGTCATGGATGGCCAAGGTGGTCGTCACAACGAAACGAAACTTAAACCCTGGAGAACCCAAAATGATTACCAAGTCCCTCATCGCTGCAGCCGCTGTTGCTGCTTCCCTTACCGCCCTTGCCCCTGTTCAGCAGGCTCAGGCGAAAGTTAACGTAGACATCAACCTCGGCCTCGGCGGCGGGTTTTATCCCGGCTACGGCTACGGCTACGGTGGTGGTTACTATCCTGTGATTGACCCCTACTATGGTGGCGGCATCAGCTGCAACAAGGGCCGCAAGATCGTGAAGATGGTCCGGATTTCACAATGTAAATGCCTTCGATTGCAGCAAGCCGGTTTACCAGTACATGGCCTGGAAAAATGGCCACAAGTACAGGGTTAAGGTCAGCATGAACGGCAACATCATTGGCGTTAAGAAAATATTCTAATCCAGCACTCCGTCCCGGAACGCCGAAAGGCGTTCCGGCCCCTTTGCCTTGTTTCTGCCACGAAGTTGAACGGCAGATGAACAGGGTTATTGGCATTTGTTCAGCAAGATTCTGCCATGATCCCGTCCGATAAGCTGGGGAGCTTGCGAGTTTGGAGGGCGGAACAATGCTCAAGAAAATTTTAATGGCGGCTGGCGTTGCGGCTGCATTTTCCCTTTCTGCACCGATTGCGGAAGCCAAGGTGAACGTCACGATCGGCATCGGCCAGCCCGGCGGATATTGCTACTATAATTACGATCCCTTCCGCTGCGGTAACTATGGCTATTATCCCCGTCCGGGATACTTTGTCCCCCATCCGGGTTACGGTTATGGCGACGATTACGGTATGGCGACCGCGTGTCCTGCAAGGAAGCCCGCTGGATTGTCAGGGAGCGCGGCTTTCGCGATGTGCGCACGACAGATTGCGGCGGCAAGTATCACACGTTCATTGGCAGGAAAAAGGGCGGAATTTTCAGGATTAAGGTTTACTCACGAAATGGCAGGATCCATTCCATCCGGTCAATCTGATGCGAGAATGTAAGAGGGAGAGTTCCATGTTATCGCGGATCATCAGTGCAGCGGCCTTCGCATTAATAGCCAGCACCTTGCTTGTGCCAACTGCTGCCGAAGCGGGCTCCCGCTGGCGGTTTTTGAATCCCGGTTATTACTTCTACGACCCGCCGCCCCGTGATTTTTATGCGGATGAGTATGGCGATGAAGAATACTATGAGGACGATGAACGGCCGCTTGCCTATTATGAGCCGGACGATGACTATTATGAGCCCCGGTATGAGGGCGAAGAGCCTGTCTACATAGCCCCGAAGAAGAAGAAAAAGACCGCCAAGGCTGTTCCCGCGCCCAAGCCCGTGATCAAGAAATCCGTGGCTTCGACCGAAAAGAAAGCTGTGACTTCCAAATCCGTGGCTTCGGTCGAAAAGAAAGCTGTGACCTCAACTGAAAAGAAAACCGCCACTGCCGCCACCGGCATGTCCTGCGACAAGGCCGAAAAGATTGTGTCGGGCTACGGCTTTACCAGCGTGAAGCCCACGACCTGCACCGGCCAGGTTTTCGCCTTCAATGCCACCCGCAGCGGCAAGGCCTATGTGATCAAGCTCAGTTCCGCCAGCGGTGAATTGACCGAGGTCAAGAAGGTTCAGTAAGCTGTTCTTGCCCATAATGGGCCTCTGCTTTAGAGCAGGGGCTCATGGAACTGATTTCAACGCCAGAGAATCCAGTGCCGCGCGGCGCCGATTGCACCCGCGTGGTGACAAGTGACGGCTATCACCTGCGCGCCATGTCGGTTCGCGTAAGCAATGCCAAGGGAACCGTGGTCATCTTGGGCGGCCGCGCTGATTTCATGGAGCGCTATTTCGAAACCGCCCGCGACCTGATGGCAAAGGGTTATTGCGTGGCCTCAGTCGACTTGCGCGGGCAAGGCGGTTCCCAGCGGCTGACCGAAAAGCGCCTGCGCGGCCACGTCAGCAGCTTCGAGGAATATGATGAAGACATACGGGCCTTCATGACCCAGGTTGTCCTGCCCGATTGCCCGCCACCCTATTATGTGCTCGCCCATTCAACTGGCGGAAACATTATCCTGCGCCTCATCCGCACCCGCAACTGGTTCAAGAAATGCGTCCTCATTGCCCCGCTCATTGACCTGAATTACGGGGCCTGGCCGATTCCGGCAGTGCGCCTGCTGACCTCCATTGCAATGACCCTGCGGTTGGGGTGGGTCTATTTGCCGGGCAAAAGGCAAGCCCCCCTGGGGCGAAAGGATTTCGCCGGCAATCCCCTGACCCAGGATCAAAGGCGCTGGAACCGTGATAGCGCCGTGCTGGAGAAAGCGCCACAGCTTGGCTCCGGCGTGCCAACCTACGGCTGGCTGTCAGCCGCCCTGAAATCAATTGCCGTCCTGCGCGGAATGAAGAATCCAAAGGGCTTGAAATGCCCGGTCCTGATCGTGGCCGCGGGCCTGGACAGCGTGGTGGACAATGATGCCATTCGGCGGTTTTCCGAGCGCGTGGCGGGCGTCTCGATCATCACGATCCGTGAAGCCCTGCATGAGATTCTCCTGGAAAAGGATGAAATCCGCCAGCAGTTTCTGGCCGCCTTCGACGTCTTTGTGGCGGAAGAGGCCTAAAGCTCCTATCGCGCCCATTTTTCGGGCATATCCGCGAATTGCCTTTGCCATTGAGCCATGCTATGGCCCGCCCAACTCCTGACAAATAGAGAAAGTTCCGGCGCCCCATGAATTTGCGCAACATCGCGATTATTGCCCACGTTGACCATGGCAAGACGACCATGATCGACCGCCTCCTGTCCCAATCCGGATCCTTCCGCGAGAACCAGAAGGTGGCCGAGCGCGCCATGGATTCCAACGACCTCGAGCGCGAGCGCGGCATTACCATTCTGGCCAAGGTCACCTCGCTGGTCTGGAAGGATGTGCGCATCAATATCGTGGACACCCCGGGCCACGCCGATTTCGGCGGCGAAGTTGAGCGCATTCTCAACATGGTGGATGGCGCCGTGCTGCTCGTCGATGCCGCCGAAGGCCCCATGCCGCAAACCAAATTCGTGCTGCAGAAAGCCTTGAAGATCGGCCTCAAGCCCATCGTCTGCATCAACAAGATTGACCGCCCGGACGAGCGCCACAATGAAGTGGTGAACGAGGTCTTCGATCTCTTTGCGGCTCTCGAAGCCAGCGAAGAGCAGCTCGATTTTCCGATTATCTACGGTTCGGCGAAACATGGCTGGATGTCCAAAACGCCCACCCAGACCGAAGACACCATGGCGCCGCTGTTTGATCTCATCGTCTCGCACTTCAATCCGCCGGTGATTGAGGAAGGCCCCTTCCGCATGCTGGTGACCACCATTGAAGCCAACCCGTTCCTGGGCCGGGTTCTCACCGGCCGGGTGCGCTCCGGTTCGGTGAAGGCCAATCAATCGGTGCGGGCCCTTTCGCAGGATGGCAAGGTTGTGGAGCAGGGCCGCATTTCAAAGGTTCTGGCTTTCCGCGGCCTTGAGCGCGTGCCGGTGGACGAATGCTTTGCCGGCGACATCGTCGCCATCTCCGGACTTACGACCTCAACCGTGGCCGATACGATTTGCGAAGCATCCGTGAATGAGCCCATCAAGGCCCAGCCCATTGATCCGCCAACCCTCACCATGACCTTCCGCATCAATGACGGCCCGCTCGCCGGCAAGGAAGGCGACAAGGTGCAGAGCCGCGTCATCCGCGAGCGCCTGCTGCGCGAAGCCGAAGGCAATGTGGCCTTGAAAGTCACGGCATCCGAAAATGAAACCGACGCCTTTGAAGTGGCGGGCCGCGGCGAATTGCAATTGGGCATTCTCATTGAAACCATGCGCCGCGAAGGCTTTGAACTCACCGTGGGCCGCCCCCGCGTGGTGTTCCGCACCGATGAAAACGGCCAGCGGCTGGAACCCATCGAAGAAGTGATTGTCGACGTTGATGAGGCCTATTCCGGCATCGTGGTGCAGAAGCTGTCCGAGCGCCGCGCCGAAATGCGCGACATGCGGCCCTCCGGCGCCGGCCGCCAGCGCCTGGTGTTCCATGCGCCGACCCGTGGCCTTATCGGCTACCAGGGCGAGCTCATGTCCGACAGCCGCGGCACCGCCATCATGAACCGCCTGTTCCATGCCTATGCGCCCTATGTCGGCGATATTCCGGGCCGGCATACGGGAGCCCTGCTCTCCAACGGCGATGGCGAGGCCGTGGCCTATGCCATTTTCAACCTGCAGGACCGCGGCCCCATGTTCATCGAACACGGCACCAAGGTTTATGCCGGCATGATCATTGGCGAACATACGCGCGGCAATGACCTTGAACTCAACGTGATCAAGGGCAAGAAGCTCACCAACGTGCGCGCCTCCGGCAAGGATGAAGCGGTTGTGCTGACCCCGCCAATCAAGATGTCGCTGGAAAAGGCGCTGGCCTATGTGGGCGATGATGAACTGGTGGAAATCACGCCGAAATCCATCCGGCTCCGCAAGATCTATCTCGACGCCAACGAGAGAAAGCGCATGAGCCGCGCCAAGGAAGCAGCCGACGTCGCGTAATTATTCCTCGCGGTAAGGCCCGCCCGGACAGGGCGCGCCCGACATGATTTCATTGGCCACAATGGCGCGCTGGGAAACCACGTCCGGCACATCCTTTTCGCAATTGAACGTGTGGGCCTTGCCATCGGCTTTGGCCCGCGCCAGCGAATTGGCATTTGGATATTTCGTGTCGATCAGCGCCATGCGGCAGGCGTCTTTGCCGTTGAGCTTGCTGACCACCAGCCAGTTCTGCTTGGCATTTGCCTCGCCCGAACCATTGTCGGTGAACCAGCGGAGAATGGTGGCAATGGGCTTGCCGTTTTCCATGCGCCATTCAATTTTGGGGCCGGGCGAATTGAAAGCCCCGAAGGTCTGCGCCGAACTGCACTGGCTGCGCGCTTCCGGGCCGAAAGCCACATAGCCGCGGAGATCGCCCTCCAGATACAGCACGTCAAATCCTTCAATGCCCTTGCATTCCCAGACGCCGCCTTCGCCGTTATCCTGGCCATTGTAGAGCTCAAGGGCCTTGCATGTCTTGAGGTCCAGGTCGGAATAGACGCTGGTTATTTCGTCCAGCCAGAGCGGCCGTGGCGGAAAGGCCTAAGACAATTAGCGCTGCGAATTTTCCCATGGCCCATAGTATGCTACGGGAAATCACTCAAAGGAAAGCCCCATGCGAATTGATGCCATTGCCATCGGCCGGAACCCGCCCAAGGAAATCAACGTGATCGTCGAGGTGCCGGTGGGCGGCGAGCCCATCAAGTATGAGATGGACAAGGAGGCCGGAACCCTTGTGGTGGACCGCTTTCTCTATACCTCCATGCGCTATCCCGGAAACTACGGCTTCATTCCGCATACGCTTTCGGGCGATGGCGACCCGGTTGACGTGCTGATCGCCAACCAGCGCGGCATCATTCCCGGCGCCGTCGTGGCCTGCCGCCCGGTGGGCGTTTTGAAAATGCAGGACGAGGCGGGCGGCGACGAAAAAATCATTGCCGTGCCGGTGCCCCGGCTGACGCGGCGCTATGAGAATGTTTTCAATTACCTGGACCTGCCGGAAATTACCGTGCAGCAGATCGAGCATTTCTTCACCCACTACAAGGACCTTGAACCCAATAAATGGGTGAAGGTTCTGGGCTGGGGCAACGCGATCGAGGCGGAGGAAATGATCCGCGACGGCATTGAGCGGGCGAAAGCCGCGAAGAAATAGTGCTACCTCGCCCTCGCAAATAGCTAGAGAGGTAAAACGGGGCATTTCCCCTTTCAAACAATCCGGGCTAGAAGCCTCCCGAATTCATGAAAGGACTATCCATGCGCCCCTCCGGCCGTAAGCCCGACCAACTCCGTGCCGTCAGTTTTGAGCGGAACTACATCAAGCATGCGGAAGGCTCGTGCCTGGTGCGTTTTGGCGACACCCATGTGCTGTGCACGGCCAGCCTCGAGGAGCGGGTGCCGCCGTGGATGAAGGGGCTGGGCAAGGGCTGGGTCACGGCCGAATACGGCATGCTGCCGCGCTCCACCGGTGACCGGATGCGGCGCGAGGCGTCGGCCGGAAAGCAATCAGGGCGCACCCAGGAAATCCAGCGCCTGGTGGGCCGCAGCTTGCGCGCCGTGGTTGATCTTGTAGCGCTGGGTGAAAAGCAGATCACGCTGGATTGCGATGTCATCCAGGCCGATGGCGGCACCCGCACCGCCGCCATCACCGGGAGCTGGATTGCGCTCCATGACTGTCTCAAATGGATGGAGGCGCGCGCCATGTTCAAAACCTGGCCGATGAAGGATCATGTGGCGGCCATTTCCTGCGGCATTCATGGCGATGCGGCGGTGCTTGACCTGGACTACGAAGAGGATTCAACGGCGGGAACGGACGCAAATTTTGTGATGACGGGGTCCGGCGGCATTGTGGAAGTTCAGGGTACGGCGGAAGGCGAGCCATTTTCGGAAGCGCGCTTTCTTGAATTCTGGCGCTCGCCCGCAAGGGCGTTGACGAACTGGTCGGCCTGCAAAAGGCGGCAATTGCTTGATCAAAGCCCGGCATATTCTTGAAACGGTTCTCTATGCGGAGGATTTGTCCGCCGCGCGGCGTTTCTATGGCGAGGTGCTGGGGCTTCCCGTCTATCAGGAAGTTGAGGGGCGATTGGTTTTTTTCCGTTGCGCAGGGCAGATGTTGCTGCTGTTCAATCCGAAATTGTCGAGCAGCCAAAGCTCGGGAAAGGGCCGCCGGCCCATGGAACAAAGGGCGCAGGCCATGTGTGTTTTCGCAGCACCGTTGAAGAATTGAAAGACTGGCGAAAACATTTCGAGGCGCAAGGAATTGCAATCGAGCGCATTGTGGATTGGCCCGATGGAGGCCGCTCGCTTTATATCCGCGATCCCGCCGGAAACTCGGTTGAGTTTGCCGAAAGCCGCGATCTGGCACTTGCCCGAGTTGAAGACTCTCAGGAATCAGAAAATAGTTGTGGCCACGCATAATCAGGGCAAGCTGCGCGAGATCAATGAGTTGCTGTCGCCCCATGGCGTGACTGCTGTTTCAGCAAGCTCTCTGGGCTTTGATGAGCCGGAAGAAACCAAATCCACCTTCACCGGGAATGCCAAGCTGAAAGCCGTCTATGCGGCGGAACGTTCGGGGCTTGTGGCGCTGGCCGATGATTCCGGACTCTGTGTCGATGCATTGAATGGCGAGCCTGGCGTTTATACCGCAAATTGGGCGGGGCCGGACGCGGGACTGGGCCATGGCCATGCGCCTGGTTGAGGAAAAGCTGCAGGCGCTTGGCGCCACCACGCCGGAAAAACGCCGCGCCAATTTCAATTGCACGCTCTGCGTGGCCTGGCCCCATGGCGAAGTGCAGTTTTTTGAAGGTCGGGTTTATGGCCATCTGACCTGGCCGCCACGGGGCACGCGCGGCTTTGGCTATGACCCGATGTTTGTGCCCGATGGCGAAACGCAGAGCTTCGGTGAAATGGACCCGGCCAAGAAAACCCTGATGTCGCATCGTGGCCGCGCCTTTGAAAGGCTTGTCGATGCCCTCCTCTAGCGAAGCCTTCGGCATTTATGTGCATTGGCCGTTCTGCAAGGCCAAGTGCCCCTATTGCGATTTCAATTCCCATGTGCGCCACCACGAGGTGGATGCAATGTCATTCGCCAAGGCGCTCACCGCTGAATTGCGCTGGTTTGCCGGGATCACGCCGGGCCGCACGGTGAGCAGCATTTTCTTTGGCGGCGGTACGCCGTCGCTTATGCCGCCTGCGGCGGTGGCCGAAGTCATCGACCAGATCGCCCAGCTCTGGCCCGTTGCCGATACGGTTGAGATTACCCTTGAGGCCAATCCCACCAGCGTCGAGGCGGAAAATTTCCGGGGCTACCGCACGGCGGGGGTGAACCGTGTTTCGGTTGGCGTGCAGGCATTGAATGAAAATGACTTGAAGGCGCTGGGCCGCCAGCATACGCCTGATGAAGCACTCAAGGCTTTCCGTTTGGCAGCAAAAATTTTTCCGCGCGTCTCCTTCGACCTGATTTATGCAAGGCCGCAGCAGACGACGGAACAGTGGAAGCAGGAATTGACGCGGGCCCTTGGCGAACAGGAAGGCCATATGTCGCTCTACCAGCTCACCATCGAGCCCGGCACCGCCTATTTCGATCTTCACGCCAAGGGCTCGCTCATTGTTCCCGATGAGGACAGCGCCACGGACCTGTTCGAACTCACGCAAAGCCTCACCGAGAAGCATGGGCTTTCGGCTTACGAAGTTTCAAACCATGCGCGCGAAGGCCAGGAGTCGCGGCACAACCTGCTTTACTGGCGCTACGGCGAATATGTGGGCGTGGGTCCCGGGGCGCATGCCCGCATTGCAACGGGTGAAAACCGCCGCGCCATCGTCATGGAAAAATATCCGGAGACCTGGCGCAAGCTGGTGCATGAAAAAGGCCAAGGCAGTATTGAAGACAGCATCGTGCTGCCGGTGGACCAGGCTTCGGAATATCTCATCATGGGGCTGCGCGTCAGCGACGGCATTGATCTCACGCGCTATGAAAAATTGCGCGGGCAGTCCATGGATCCCAACAAGATCGCCGGATTGAAATCCCTGGGCCTGGTCAAGCGCGAAGGCCCGCGCCTGATGGCCACGACGCAGGGGCGCCGCCTGCTCAACGCCTTGATCACTGAACTGGCGAACTAGAAGGCCTCGTTATTTCCTGCCATAGGCTGCAAGGAATATGCGCACACCTTCCACCGCATGCTGGCGCAGCTCCGCCTGCTTTGGAATAGCTGCGTCCCCCAGCAGCATGGCCCGGTTCAAAGGGTCCGACATGATCAGCCAGTTGAAGTGGGAGGCCGCGAGCCAAGGATCTTCGATCATCAGCATGCGGCGATCGGCCAGATGCTCGAACAATGCCGCGAGCGCTGCAATCGCACGCATAGGTCCGCGTTCGTAGAGAACCTTCGCCAAGTCCGGAAAGCGGCTGACCTCGCCGATAACCAGGCGGCGCAACTGCATGACGCGCGGCGTCAGCACGATGGTGAGTTGGCGATAGGCATAGTTGACGAGATATTCGCCCACGTCGCCGCCGCCATCGAGCTCGGCCACTTCGCTTCCGTACGATGTCGCCTGTCTCATCGGTCATGCTGCTCACAATCTCGATAAACAGCGCTTCCTTGCTAGCGAAATGCTTGTAGACGGTTTGTTTCGAGACTTCAGAGAGGGCCGCGATTTCGTCCATGTTGGTGCCGAGATAGCCGCCTTTCAGGAAAATCTCCGTGGCGGCGTCCAAATGGCTCTGCGCTTGAGCGCGGAACGGTTCGACTCCTCCGGCGCGGCTGATTTTTTTGCTGAAACCAATTTCGCCATGAAGCCATCAATTCCCGCCAAAACCAAAATTCCTGACTCATTAGTACTGGACAGTCCAGTTTAATGCAAGTATAGTACTGGACGGTCTAGTTCACTATATTTGAGTCAATAGGAGATACTGCATGACGCGCCTCACCACCTCGTCCACGCTGAAAGTGCCGGGTGCCAGCCTCTATTATGAGATTCAGGGGTTCGGTCCCACCCTGCTCATTATCCCCGGCGGCCCGCAGGATGCCGGCGTTTTCGCCGATGTTTCGCGACATCTCGCCCACCGCTACACCGTCGTGGCTTACGACCCCCGCGGAAATTCGCGCAGCACCTTCGACGGCGCGCCCGAAGACCTGCAGCTTGATGTGCAGGCCGACGATGCTGCGCGGCTTATCGAAGCGCTCAGCGGCGAACCGGTCTACGTGTTCGGAACCAGCGGCGGCGCCCAGATCGGACTCAACCTCGCGGCGCGTTACCCGGATCGGGTGCGTGCGCTGGCGGCGCATGAACCGCCGAGCATGATGTTACTGCCGGACCCGTCGAAGGAGATAGCCGCCGCCCAAGGCCTTTACGATACCTACCGTCGCGAAGGTGTCGACGCCGCAATGCAAAAATTCTTTGCCGATAACGGCCTGGCGGATGGGCCAGAGCAGGAAGAGGCGCCACCGGAGTTCGCCATGTCTCCCGAGGCCGGCGAGACGTTTGCCCGGGTCAGCGGCAATTTCGAATATTGGCTCGCGCACGGCCTCATGCCGCTCTCCCTCTATTGTCCCGACGTCGCGGCTTTGCGTGGCGGTAGACCCCGCATCGTGGTGGGCATCGGCGAGGGGTCCGCCGGGCAACCCATCGAAAGCATGGCGATGTCGCTTGCCGACAAACTCGAAACCGCGCCGATCCGATTCCCCGGCGACCATATGGGGTTTGAGATCCACGCAGAAGTTTTCGCCGAAACTTTGCATCGGTCATTCGCCCAGGAAAAGGATACCTGATATGGCCGTGACGAAATCCCGAAAGATCGAAATAGAGAATGTGATGAGCCCCGGACATATCGTTCGTGTCGATGCGGACAAGTACGAGGCCATGAAGCGGGCTTTTCTGAAGATACTACCTAAAAAGTCGCCAGGCCTGACTGCGACCGAAATCGGCGGGGCCATACTCCCTCATCTCCCTGATGATTTATTTCCGCAGGGCGCCAAGGCAGGCTGGTGGAAGAAAGCGGTGCAGCTCGACCTGGAAGCGAAAGGCGTCGTTGCGCGGGAAAACACCAAGCCGCTGCGCTGGCACAAGCGATAATTTGTTTACTGAGCTGGAGAGGCGAAACTCGTTGGCGCCTGCTGGATAACGTCGGGGCCGCCGGGCCCCATTTGCAGGATGGCAAGACCGCGCTCGATCAGGCCGTTCTCGCGGAAGCGGAACAGGCCGTTCGACCCCTGAAATCCCGCGGGACTTGCAATGCCCACTTCCGAGACATCGCCAGTCTTTTGAAGATTGACGGCAAAGGCCACGGCATCATAGGCAAGGCTGGCAATGCGCGGCGGCTTCACGCCATAGCTTGCCACATATTTCTGTTCAAAGGCCTGCACCAGTTGCGGGGCCACGCCTGCATACCAGCCGCCCAAGGCGATGGGCGTGGAGCGGGTGAGCCCATCGTCCCATAGTCCGGTTCCTAAAATTTTTGTAGTCGCGAGGGTTTACGCCATTGCCTCGACAGGGCCTGGCCGACGCTGCGCAGCATCTGGCCGCCTTCCGGCAGAAGCAGGGCGCTGCCCTGACCCGAGACGGATGCGGCGATGCTTGCGGCGGGCTGCACCACGGCAGCGACTTCACGGGGATAGCTTTTCGAACCGACAACGGTGCTGCCTTCACTCAACACGGCGCGGCCCAGTGCCTGTTCAATTGCCGCGCCATATTGCGAGGCGGGATAGAGCAGCGAGATGTTGCGGTAGCCCTTGGCCGCCGCATAGCGCACCACGTTGGAGACTTCCTCGTCGGGCAGGAAACTCATCAGGAAGGTGCCTTGTGTTGCCACCGAGCTTACCGATGAAAAGGCGATGACATTCACATTGCGGGCCCGCGCCACAGGCGAGACAGCCTGCACTTCGGTGGAAAGCAGCGGCCCCAGAATGATGCCGGCTCCTTCATCAAGGGCGGCTTGCGCTGCGGTGCGGGCCATCTCCGCCGTGCCGCCCGTATCCTTGATGATCAGGGTACCGCCGCCCGTATCTTTGACAGCGAGTTCTGCCGCCTGCTGCAGGGCGCGGGCAATGTTCTGGGTTTCGCCAGGGGCCGAAAGAGGGAGGAGCAGGGCAATATTGGTGTTTGCAACCGGCGGGACTTGCGGGGAGGCGGGATCATCGCTGAACAGGTCGCCTACTTTCGACATGCCGCCACAGCCGGCAAGCAACAGCACGAGGACAACGGCGAGCAGATTTCGCCACTCCCGCCCCAGCACCGGTTGCGCTACACTCAGTTTACTCACTTCGCCACCCCAACGGTATTCCATGAAGCCACAGACGCTAACCCACCCCCGACGCTATAGCATAGGTGCGGGCCAATTCGAGGCGGAAAAATTGCCCGCCGGGCTTTACGTGACGGCAACGCCCATTGGGCACTTGGGCGATGTCACGTTGCGGGCGCTCGCCACCATGGCCGCCGTCGATATCCTGCTCTGCGAGGATACCCGCACCACGGGCAAGCTCCTGGAACGCTACGGTATCCGCACACGGCTCATGGCCTATCACGAGCATAATGCTGCCAAGGTGCGGCCCGCCATCCTGCGCGCCTTGGGCGAAGGGCAGGCCATTGCGCTTGTGAGCGATGCGGGCATGCCGCTGGTTTCCGATCCCGGCTACCGGCTGGTGGGGGATTGCGTGGCGGAAGCCATTCCGGTTACCGCAATCCCCGGGGCCTCGGCGGTTCTCATGGCGCTGGCCCTTTCGGGCCTGCCGACGGACCGCTTCGCTTTCCTCGGCTTTCTTCCCACCAAATCCGGCGAGCGCAAGAAACTGCTCACAGAATTCATGGGTGTGAAGGCAACGTTGATCGCCTTTGAAAGCCCGCACCGCATCGTCGATGCGCTGGCCGATGTGGCGGATGTCCTGAACAACCGCCGGGTTGCCGTGTCGCGCGAGTTGACCAAGCTGCATGAAGAGGTGTTGCGCGGAACGGCGCACGAGGTTCAGGCAATCCTTGCGGCGCGGCCTTCGGTGAAGGGAGAGATCACTGTGGTGATTGCGCCACCGGACCAAAGTGCTCCACAGGCCAGTGACGAAGATATTGAAGCGGCCATCGATGCAGCACTTGATACCATGCCCGCAGCCAAGGCCGCGGCGGATATTGCCAAGCGCTTTGAACTCGCCAAGAAGGATATCTATGCCCGCATCCTGGCGCGCAAAGATGAGTAGGTCGCGCGCCAAGGCCGAAGCTCACGGCCATTTCGCCGAATTGGTTGCCGTCATGTACATGCGCCTGAAGGGCTACCGGTTGCTGGCCCAGCGCTTCAAATCGCCGCAGGGCGAAGTTGACCTCATCATGCGGCGGCGCGATGTCACCGCCTTCATCGAGGTGAAGGCACGCAGCTCGCGCGATCACGGGGTTGAAGCGGTCACCACTACCCAGTCCAAACGCATCTCGGCGGCGGCGCGCTTCTGGATGGCGCGCGACAAGATATCCAACCAGAATTTCTGCCGTTTTGACATCGTGGTGGTGAGCCCCTACCTTTTGCCGCATCATATTGAGAATGCCTTTCCGGGAGACGCCTGAATCATGTCGCTCAATGTCGCCGTCCAGATGGACCCCATCGAGAACATCACCATCAAGGGTGATTCCACCTTTGCGATGATGCTGGAGGCGCAGGTCCGCGGCCATACGCTGTTCTATTACCAGACGAAAACCCTGGCGCTGGCAGGCGGCATTCTCTCGGCCACGGGCCATGCGGTCAAGGTGCGCGACGAGCTCCCGAAATATTTCACGCTTGGCGAGGAGGAGCGCGTCAGCCTCAGCGACTTCGACGTGGTGCTCATGCGCCAGGATCCGCCCTTCGACATGGGCTACATCACCGCCACCCACATG
The DNA here is from genome assembly GCA_963810045.1 of uncultured Alphaproteobacteria bacterium. Taxonomy (GTDB): domain Bacteria; phylum Pseudomonadota; class Alphaproteobacteria; order Rhizobiales; family Aestuariivirgaceae; genus Aestuariivirga. The sequence goes on from CAWELV010000013.1 coordinate 211,214, forward strand.
CTGGACCATATCCATCCCACGACGCTGGTGGTGAATGATCCCACGGAGGTGCGCAATGCGCCGGAAAAACTCTTCGTCCTGAACTACAAGGAGTTCATGCCGCCGACGCTTGATCACACGGGATGCTTCCGAGCTTGCGGCCTTCCGCATGCAGCATGAGGATATCATCCTCAAGCCGCTCTATGGCAACGGCGGCGTTGGCGTCTTCCGCATCCGGGGAACCGACCAGAATTTTTCATCGCTGCTTGAGATGTTCAGCCTCACATTCCCACACCAACCCTATATCGCGCAGAAATATCTGCCCGATGTGCGCAAGGGCGACAAGCGCATCATCCTGGTTGACGGGAAATTCGCCGGCGCCATCAACCGGGTGCCCGCCGCCCACGAGAGCCGCTCCAACATGCATGTGGGCGGCAGGCCGGAGCCTGCGACGCTCACCAGGCGCGAGCGCGACATCTGCGAGGCCATGGGACCGGAATTGAAAAAGCGCGGCTTTATTTTTGTCGGCATCGACGTGATCGGCGATTACCTCACCGAGATCAACGTGACCTCGCCCACCGGCATCCGCGAGGTGAAGCGCTTCGGCGGCGCCGATATCGCGGCGCTGCTCTGGGACGCGATTGAGGAGCGGATGCTAGGGTAACGCCGTCTCCGGGCTTTTGCGCGTGAGGTTCGGTCCCGTGGCGAGGACGATGACGATTGCGGCAATCACCCACAATATGCACCAAATCCACCACAGGCGGAGCTGGTCTGCGCCTTCGAACATCCGCCAGACAAAGGCAATCGTGTTGTTCGAGGCATGCATCAGCATCGGCATCAGGAGGCTGCCTCCCGTGTGAAGGTAAATCCAGCACACCATGATCGAATAGCAGACAACAGTGATGCCCCAGGGCCAAACATTGGCGGAGTCATACTCAACGCCGTAGAGCGGGGCGTGCCAGACCAGGTGAATGAGGCCGACAATCACTGCGGCGGCAAGGGCGGTGCGGCCCACAAGAAGTTTCGGCAGGGCAAAGCCGCGCCAGCCCGGCTCCTCGCCCAGGCCAATCCACAGGAAGATAAAAACAAAGCGAAAGGCCATCTGGCCGGCATTTGGAGCCTCGATGCCCGCAATGCGCTGGGCTCCCAACAGAAGATTGATGCCGAGCGCCGAGAGGGTGAGTGCCACGGGAAGCAGAAGCACCACCGCGTACCATTTCCAGCCAACGCGCCAGTGAACAAGCTTGCGCAGCAAATCGCGGATTGCCGGCCAGCCGCCAACCATCGCAAGCACGATCAGCGCCGCCAGGAGCGGGCCAATGGGCAGGATGGGTGCATCAACATTTCCGGGTCAAGGCGATACCAAACCCACGCCCACCAGGACAGCGCGTAAGCGAGAACAATAAACACGACAAGCTGGTTTCGCCGAACGAAGCGCATCAGCCCGTTCGAGCCTTCGGCATCTTTGGGCGGCATGGTTCGGTCCTTTGGTTATCGCGTATTCTGGATTTATACGGACCTGAAAAGTGGTACGCGAAACGCGCCCGCTAGTTGAAGGCCAGCACCGCAAAAAGCACGGCAAGCAGGGCTGAGATGCCGGCCATCGGCCCCAGCTTGGGAAGGCGCGCGGCGGCGGCAGGGTTGCCTTTGCGGATTTCGCCATAGGTCATGTGGATGAGGCCCACCACAACGGTCAGCGACAGGATGAAGATGGCTTTGACCCAGAACATTTGCGGCAGGCTGGCGAAGCCGCTCCACTTGCTCCACACCAGGATGAGGCCGGTGACCCAGAGGACCGCGACGCCGGTGCCGGACACATTTGCAAGTGTCGGCCCAAGTCCGCGCAGCACCTTGGCCTCATCGACGGGGAGAGCAAGCGCCCGGCGCATGACGATGGCGCTGGCAAAGCCGCCGGCGGCACCGAGCATCAGGCCAAAGAAATGCAGAAACAGGAGCGCTTCGTTCATGACTAGTCCCCTCGCGTGTTTTCTCTGAGGGATTCAATACATGAAGTTTGCTGCGGCGGGAAGGCGGCGACACGCGGGAGTGGTAAGCATAGAGCTTTCTCGCTGTTGCCTCACGCGACATCTGCTGGATGAACGCGCTTCTTGATCTCTGCGCCATGCTTGCGCTCCACAATGGCGATGTCATATTGGCTTTGCATACCAAGCCAGAATTGGGCTGAGTTGCCAAAATAAAGCGCCAGCCGAAGAGCGGTATCCGCCGTGATTGACCGGCGGCTGTTGAGTATGTCTGTGACGCGCCCCGAGGGCACGCCGAGGTCGAGCGCAAGCCGGTTGGCGCTGAGTTTGCGCGCCTCCATTTCGCGGCGGAGAAGGCGTCCGGGATGTATTGCTGGTGCCATGTTTACCCCTTGTAATAATCGACAATTTCTACTTCATAGGCATCACCGTCCCGAAATTCGAAACAGATGCGCCAGCGCGAGTTCATCGTCATGGCCCATTGGGTCTTGCGGCTACCCTTCGGCTTGTGAAGGCCAACGCTTTTCAACGGGCTTATGTCATTCAAGCTCTTTGCCACGTTGAGAGCTGTCAGCAGCTCCAAAACCGTGTCCAGATCCAGCCCGGGAAAAAATGGCTTGAGCGTTCCTTGTCCCAGAGTTTTCGCGTTACCGCATTTCGCCAAGTGCGGATCATGGCAGAAACGTCGTACATTTTCCGTTCAATGAGAAGACAGTAGCTTGCAGGTTTGCACGGATCAAATGCAAGCAGTCTCCCAATATGGCCTTTCGGAGCCCAATATTTATTTTCCTATGTCCCTTGACACGTTCCTATATTAGGACTATAACCCTTCTTGAACTGTTCCAAAGGAGGGGACGATGTCGACAGCGTCTCGAAATTGCGGAACAGTTTGCAGCGCCCGCGGCCTATGGTCTAACGCACCAGACGTCCCGGGAGTTTCCGGCAAGCCCGGCGGGCACTACGACCCGCGCGCCGCAAGGCAGTTAGGCAGCCAGAAGGTGTGGCCGAAGTGCGACCCGGAAGTTAAAATCGCAGCGTTCGCGAGCCGAGGCTCCGCGCTTAAACCTACACTACCTTTCTTGCGTGGAGTCAGGCTCCGGCATTCCCCTCCATTTCCTTCCCTTTCGCAACCCCCGCCAAGTTCTGGAGATGTCACATGACAGATCGTTATGCCCGGGTGAAACCACTCGGCACATGCCCGCATGCCTCCTGTGGCCGCGGCAGTATCGAATGTTCGCTAAATGTTCTTGCGCCGGAAAGAGATGTGGGTTAGCGTCCTGTTTCTGCTGGGCGGGAACAGGATGATGACATCACGGGTGGCGACGGTTGCGTTTCAGGGCATTGAGGCCGTGGCGGTTGATGTGCAGGCGCAGTTTCTTTCGGGCCAGGTGCAGTTTCATATCGTGGGCCTCCCCGACAAGGCGGTGGCCGAAAGCCGCGAGCGAGTGCGCGCCGCCCTCTATGCCATTGGCCTCGGGCTGCCGGGCAAGCGCCTGGCAATCAATCTCTCGCCCGCCGATCTCCCCAAGGAAGGAAGCCATTTCGATCTGCCCATTGCGCTCGCCGTACTCTCCGCACTCGGCGTCATCCCGCCGGACTTTTTGAACCGCTATGTGGTGCTGGGCGAACTTGCCCTTGATGGCTCGCTGATGGCGGTGGCGGGCGCGCTGCCTGCGGCGATTGCTGCCAGTGGCCGGGAGATGGGGTTGATCTGCCCCAAGGCCTCGGGCGCGGAAGCAGCCTGGGCCGGCGAGGACATTGATATCCTGGCGCCCGACAATCTCATTCAGCTCATCAATCACGTGAAGGGCACGCAAGTGCTCTCAGCGCCGAAGCCGGCGCTGGCGCCCGAGCCTGGCGTGTTGCCTGACCTCCGCGACATCAAGGGACAGGAGAGCGGCAAGCGCGCGCTGGAAGTGGCGGCGGCGGGCGGGCATCATCTGCTGATGGTGGGACCACCCGGTGCGGGCAAGTCCATGCTGGCGCAGCGGCTTCCCTCCATATTGCCGCCGATGGATCCGCGCGAAATGCTCGACGTCAGCATGGTGGCTTCGCTCGGCGGTGAATTGAAGGATGGCCGGCTGTCGCGGCGGAGGCCCTTCCGCTCGCCCCATCATTCGGCCAGCATGCCGGCGCTTGTCGGCGGCGGGCTTCGAGCCAAGCCTGGAGAAATGGCGCTGGCCCATCACGGCGTGTTGTTTCTCGATGAGCTTCCGGAATTCCAGCCCCGCGTTCTGGAATCGTTGAGGCAGCCGCTTGAGACCGGCGAGACTGTTGTTGCCCGCGCCAATTATCACGTGACCTATCCGGCGCAATTCCAGTTTGTGGCCGCGATGAACCCGTGCAAGTGCGGCATGGCGGGCGAGCCGGGCCACACCTGTCGCAAGGGCCCGCGCTGCGCCAGCGATTATCAGCAGCGCATTTCAGGGCCGTTGCTGGACCGCATGGACATCCAGATCGAATTGCCAGCGGTGCGCATTGCCGATCTCACCTTGCCGGCGCCCAAGGAAACCAGCGCTGATGTTGCGCTTCGTGTTGCCGCGGCGCGCCTGCGGCAGAAGCAGCGTTTTGAAAAACTAGGCATGACGCACTTGCGCATCAATGCGCAGGCCGATGGCGCGCTTCTCGAAGAAATTGCCCAGCCCGATTCCGCCGGACTCAAGCTGATGCGCGATGCAGCCGATGCCATGGGCCTTTCAGCGCGGGGCTACCACCGTGTACTGCGCGTGGCGCGCACGCTTGCCGATCTTGATGGCCGCGAACAGATCGCGCGCCTGCATATTGCCGAGGCCCTGAGCTACCGCCAGAAGCTCGCGGCGTTTCAGGTCGCGGCCTGATCACGCCGCGTCGGCGTATTCCGCTCCGGTTTTTACACCGGTGATATAAGAGACCACGTCCTGGCCACTGGTTTCACTCTTGTATCAGGTTCGCCACGATCCGCCCGCGGCGGAAGACGACAATCCGGTCCGCCAAGTCAAAAACCTGCCGCATGTTATGCGAGATAATGATGAGTGGCTCGCCGTTGGCCTTCAAGGTGCGGATGATGTTTTCGACCTGTGTGGTCTCCTGAACGCCCAGTGCCGCCGTGGGTTCGTCCATGATGATGAGTTTCGAAGCAAAAGTTGCGGTGCGGGCAATCGCCACGCATTGCCGCTGGCCGCCCGACATTTTGCGGATGGAGTTGCTGAGGTTCGGAATCTTGACCGCGGTGCGCAGCAGGGCTTTCTCGGTCGCGGCCCGCATGCCCTTGAAATCGAGGATCGAAAAGGGACCGAGATTGAGCCAGATTTTTTCCCGCCCCAGGAATAGGTTTGAGGGAACATCGAGATCGTCGGCCAGCGCCAGGTTCTGGAACACGGTCTCTATCCCCGCTTGGCGGGCATCAAGCGGGCCTTTGAAGTGCACCTCTTGCCCGCCGAAGATGATCTTTCCGCTGGTGCGCTGCTCGACGCCGGTGATCTGCCGGACAAAGGTTGACTTGCCCGCGCCATTGTCGCCCATGATGGCAACATGCTCACCCATGCGGAGTTCAAAATTCGCGTTCTCCAGCGCATGAACGCCGCCATAGTGCTTGGTCAGCCCTTCAGTGCGCAGAATGACGTCTTCCATGGCTCAGCCCCCTATTGCCTGGCGGCGCTGCCGCCATTGATCCAAAACCACGGCGCCCACGATGATCACGCCCTTCACCATTTCCTGGTAATAGGCATCGAGCTTCAGGAAGGTGAAGCCGGAGATGATTACGCCGAAAATCAGCGCCCCGATGACGGTGCCGATGATCGAGCCCCGGCCACCCGAAAGCGAGACGCCACCGATCACCGTCATGGCGATGGCGTCGAGCTCATACATCACGCCCATGCCGGCCTGCGCCGTGAGATTCTTGGAACTGACCACCAAAGCCGCGATAGATGCCAGATATCGCGGCTATGGAGTACACCAGAACCTTGTGATGTTCGACCTTGACGCCGGAAATCCGCGCCGCTTCCTCGTTCGAGCCGATAGCATAGCAGTGTTTGCCATATCTCGTGTAGGTCAAGACCAGGTGGAAGAGCACGGCGAGCGAAATAAAGATCAGGACCGGGTTAATTCCCTTCCACGAGAACAACCCGAAGCTCAGCCAGCCGAGGAAGTCGCCGTTCGAGATGCCGGCGAAGCTCTCGGTCGGGAACGAGATCGGGTTGCCGTTCGACCACCATCGTGACAGACCGCGGGCGGAGACCATCATGCCAAGCGTGGCGATGAAGGGCGGTATGCGCGTGTAGGCGATCAGCAGTCCGTTGATCAGTCCTGCAATGAGCCCGCAGCCCACGCCTACCAATATTGGCACGATGACCGGCAGGTCGAGCCAGCCGAGCTCGGGGAAAATCGCTTTCGGATTGGGGTTGCCGTTGACCATGGATACCTGAGCGAAGCTCATCGCGATCATTGCAGTGGCGCCGACGACCGAGCCCGACGAGAGATCTATGCCCCCCGAGATGATGACCTGGGTGACGCCGATGGCAATGATGCCGACGGTCGAGACCTGCAGGATGATGATCGTCAGCCGCGGCACGTTGAAGAGCCCCGAAACATTTTCGCGGGTGTTGAACAGGAAGCTGTCGCCGATGAGGAGTCGGCCCAGGATTTCAAAGGCCGCCACGATGAGCAGCAGCGCCACAAATACGTTGAGTTCCGGCGGCCTCGCCCGTTTCGAGGCATCATATTTCAGGCCGCCAACACCATGGGTTGCTTGTGCCACCTTCATCCTCCACTGATGGGCGCTTTGGCGCCCGTCTCCCAACCCTTAACTCATGCTAGAGCAAGATACCGCATTTTGAATACCGGTTTTTTGCTGCCAGTCCCCTACGATGAAAAGGAGCGGCGCCGATGCGCCGCTCCCAAATGCCGTGTTGTATCGCGTCTCAATTCTTTTTCAGATAGTCGCCGATGTTGGCAGGCGTCACCAGCTGGAAGGGAATATAGACCTTCTGGTCCACCGCCTCGCCCTTTGCCAGCTTGAGCGCTGCATCAAGAGCACCCGCGCCCTGACCGGCCGCATCCTGGAACACGGTCACGTCAAGATCGCCCGCCTGCATGGCGGCCAGCGCGTCCTGCGTGGCGTCCACGCCGCCGACGACAACCGACTTCATGTCGACGTTGGCCGCCTTCATGGCCTGGATGGCGCCAATGGCGCTTTCGTCATTGTTGGCGATCACGCCGTCAAAGGCCGTGCCGGTCGAAAGCCAGTTGGTCATCAGGTTCTGGGCCTCGTCGCGGCGCCAGTTCGATGTCTGCTTGTCGATGATCTTGATGAAGCTGCACTCCGGCGTGGCGATCACGTCATCAATGTCCTTGGTGCGCTGCACGGCGGCCTGGTTCGAAAGCTCGCCCATGATCACATAGACCTTGGCTTCGGTCTTGCCCGCTTCCTTGAAGAGGCGGCAGACTTCCTGGGTTTCCAGCGTGCCCGAATCGCGCTCGTTGGAGGCCACGAAAGCCTGATTGTCCGGCAGCGTGTCGACGTTGACCGGCTCGCGGTTGACATAGACCAGCGGAACCTTGGCGGCCGCGGCGGCGTCCGACATCGCCTGGGTGGCGGACGTGTCAACCGGGTTCACGATGATCGCGTCGACGCCCGAGGCGATGAAGTTCTTGATCTGGTCAAGTTGCTTGGCGACATCGTTCTGCGCATCCTCAACCTGCAGGTTGACGCCTTCCATGCCTTTCGCCTGTTCGACCATGCCGTTCCGCAGTACGGTCAGGAAGTTGTCATCGAATAGGGCCATGGATACGCCGATGTTTGCAGCAAGTGCAGTCCCTGACATGAGCGCTGTCATGGCGGCTGCGAGAATAAATTTCTTCATTTTTTTAACTCCTCCGTGAGAGTGTCCGGTGGCACCCTTTGATTGGCCGGAATGGCCCCAAGGCGGGGTAAGGCGTAAAAAGTCACGGTTGGACAAAATGTGAAAAACATTCAAATCCTCCCTGGCCAGCTGTTCCTTATGATTAGAACATTTCCGGCTTTCTGGAACTAAGATGGAATATTTGGAACATCTTGTCCCTAATTTGGATAGAATATTCCATTGCTGTACAGAGTCAAACACTCGTCATGGAGTCAAATGCGAACCTATCAAATTCTATCATTTGGCAGGGAGTTTGGCTTGATAGGGAGCTCTCAGATGTTTTCGCTAATAAATACATCTGCCGGAAGCTGAATCACGGTTCTGCCGTTATTGCGATCAGAACCTGCGGCCTGCGCCATGGCTGAAACGGCGTGGGAGGCCAGTGCCGCAATCGGCGTTCCGAGAACCAGATCAATTATGCCGTCAATCAGTGCGCTACGGGTAACCGGGATCAATTCGTTGCATACGGCGATGATGCGCCCGCCGGCATTCTCATCGCGCAGGGCCCGGATAAGGCCTTCCCTGCCGCCACCGACCATATAGATGCCAGCGAGATCCGCGTTGCTTGAGATCATGTCCTCCACCGCTTCATAGGCAATGCGCGGGTCATCGAGGTTTACCAGGGGCTCCAGCAGTTGAAACTGGGGGGCGTTTTCGCGCATGTAACTCCTGAAACTGATTTCGGCGGTTTCCTGACTGAGATAGCGATGACTGCCAAGAAGGATGCCAATTTTTCCCGGTTGCTTTGCCAGCCTTGATATGGTCCAGGCGGCGGTGCGGCCAGCTTTACGCGTATCTACAGCGATATAGCCAGAGCGCGCCGGCGTTGTGAGATCGCTCAGCAAGGTGAATACGGGTTTGCCCTTGGCAACGATTTCTTCAACCGCTTCGCTCACCAGGGGATGATCAACGGCCACAACTGCCAGCGCATCTACGCGGGCGCCAATTTCACGGATTTTTGCCGCGATAAAAGATGGCACGAGCTCATCCATGAATTCAATGACAGGTTTGCCACGAATGAAGGTTGCCGACTTTGTCGCATTCATGAGTTCATTTGCGAAGGCCTTGTAAAAATCATCGTTGCGCTTCTGCAGCAGGAATCCCAAGGTGCAGGGCTTGACCTCAGTCATGCGCTGCTTGAGCAGGCCGGTGGCATGATACCCAATGGATTCGGCGGCGGCCACAACGCGAAGGGCCGTATCTTCGCGCACCGGCAGGCGCCGGTTCAGGACACGGTCCACGGTGGCAACGCTCACACCGGCCTCACGCGCCAGATCGGTAATAGTCGCCCGTTTGCCCATCCTGATTTCCTTCAGCACTTCACTTCCTATCACATGAAAGTTTTTGATGCAATTTGATAGAATATATCAAAATCTGTTTGCCCCTGTGGCAATCCTCGACTATGGGAACCAGCACGCTTCGGAGTAACTCCATGAATGTGATTGCCACCCCACGTGATTATGGCCTTCTTGGCCGTGACGCCAGGATTGCCGAGGAGATGGGGCTGGCGTCGGCCCAGTGGTACCAATGCCCAATGCCGCGCAAGCGGCTGAAGGAGCTGATGCAGCGCCGGGATGCGCCGGCCATCCGCGACACTCTGATCTGGTTTGCGATCTTTCCTGGTCAGCGGCGGGTTTAGCTTTTGCCTTCTGGCCCACATGGGCTGGCCCTGCCATTCTTCCTCATCTACGGCGTGCTTTACGGCTCATCCACGGATTCGCGCTGGCATGAATGCGGCCATGGCACCGCGTTCAAGACCCGCTGGATGAATGACGCCATCTATCACATCGCCTGTTTCATGATCATGCGCGAACCCACGGTCTGGCGCTGGAGCCATACGCGCCACCACACGGATACCATCATCGTCGGCCGCGATCCGGAAATCGCTGTCATGCGCCCGGTGATGATCCTCAAGATGATCTCCATGTTCTTTGCCATTCCGCAAACCTGGGGCTGCGATCAAAAGCATAGTCCGCCACGCCTTTGGAAGACTTGGCGATGAGGAGGCGACATTCATTCCTGAAATGGAGCGGGGCAAGGTTTATCTGGTGGCCCGCATCTGGCTGCTGATCCACGGTGCCGTCATCGCCATTTGCGTATTATTCAGGATCCATTCTGCCCATGCTGTTCGTGGGGCCGCTGCCAACCATGTATGGGGCCTGGGTCCATGTCCTCACGGGCCTAACCCAGCATGGCGGGCTGGCGGAGAATGTGCTGGACCACCGCCTCAACAGCCGCACGGTTTACATGAATCCCGTCATGCGCTTCATTTACTGGAACATGAATTACCACATCGAGCATCACATGTTTCCCATGGTGCCCTATCACGCGCTTCCCGAGCTCCACAAGGAACTGCAACCCTACATGCCACGGCCAAGTTCCGGCATCATCGATGCCTACCGCGAAATCATTCCGGCCCTGTGGCGCCAACGCAAGGAACCGGACTGGTACATCAGGCCCAAATTGCCAGAGGGTGTTTCCCCTGTTACAGCTGCGGTGGATTGAAGGACAGCCAATGAGCCAATGGATTGAAGTTTGTGCGACAGGAGACATCGACGCAGAAGACGTCATGCGCTTTGACCATCAGGGGCAAACCTTTGCCATCTACCGCTCACCCGATGACAAGTTCTATGCCACCGATGGCCTTTGCACCCATGAAAAAGTGCATCTCGCCGACGGGCTGGTGATGGACAACATCATTGAATGCCCCAAGCACAATGGCCGGTTTGATTATCGCAACGGCGCCGCAAAGGGAGCGCCGGCCTGCGTCAATCTCAAAACCTATCCGGTCAAAGTCGAAGCCGGAAAAGTCCTGATCGATACAGGCGCATAGAATGACCGAAGCCAGCATGGTCATTGTGGGCGGCGGCAAGGCGGGAGCGCGCGCTGCCGTCGCATTCCGGGAAAATGCGTGGAAAGGCCCCGTTACCCTCATCAGCGACGAGGCGCTCGCCCCTTATGACCGGCCGCCGCTTTCCAAGGCCGCCATCATGGACGAGGCCGAACCGCAACCCACCTATTTGCTTGATGAAGGCATGATGGCCTCGCTTGAGGTCAATTTTTTGCGTGGTGTTGCGGCAACGGCAATAGACCGGGATGCAAAAACCGTAGTCGCTCGCCGATGGCAAAAAAATTCCCTACGACCGCCTGCTTATTGCAACAGGGGCGGAGCCCCGGAAGCTGTCACTTGCCGGTTCCGAACGGGCGCTTTTGCTGCGCGATATCGGCGATTCGGTAAGAATACGAAATGAATTCTCCGAGGGCAGAAACATTGCCATCATCGGCGGCGGATTTATCGGGCTGGAACTTGCGTCCAGCGCTGCCAAGCGCGGCTGCCGCGTCACAGTGATTGAGGCGCAGCCACGCATTCTCATGCGGGGTGTGACGGAAGAAATTGCGATGCGTATTGCGGCGCGCCATGCGGAGGCCGGTGTCACTATTCTGGCGGGCGCCAGCATTGCACACATTGGCCCCGACAAGATCGTTCTTTCGGATGGGCGTGAAATTGCCGCTGACATCATCATCGCCGGTATCGGGGCTGCACCGCGCTTCAGGCTGGCCGAGCAGGCGGGCCTTGCCATCGAAAATGGCATCTCGTGCAATACTTATCTCCAGACATCGGATCCGCATATTTTCGCGGTTGGCGATTGCTGCTCATTTCCCCATCCCATTTTCGGCAATGAACGCTTGCGCCTTGAGGCCTGGCGAAATGCCAGCGACCAGGCCATTGTGGCGGTTGAAAACATGCTTGGCGGGCAACGGCAGTATGAGGCCGTGCCCTGGTTCTGGACTGACCAATACGAACTCAACCTGCAAATTGCCGGACTGCCGCACCTGGGCGTTTCCGTCGTCAAGCGCGTGCCGAAGGAAAATGCATTGATCCTTTGCCATTTGGATGCCGAAGGCCGTCTGATGGGGGCCAGCGGGATCGGGCAGGGCAATTCAATTGCCCGCGACATTCGCCTGCTCGAAATGCTGATTGGCAAAAGAGCCTCTCCCGATGCGGCACAGCTTGCCGATCCGTCATTCCAATTGAAATCCCTGCTTAAACCTTGAGGACACCGCGATGACCCGCAAGAGACCCACCATTGCCGATGTCCGCGCCATGAAGGGCAAATACCAATACACGATGCTGCGGGTTGAAACCATGGAGGAGCAGAGGCGGCAGAGCTGGCCGGCATCGACATGGTTTCGGTTCCTCCGGAACTGATGTGCAATCCGGAATTTCGCGATGCGGCACCTGGGCTTTTTGCGGTTCCCGGCCTCAATTATTTTGATGTGGGCACCGCCGATGATTTCGTCCGCTGGGCCTTTCGCATGGTCAAGGCCAGTGCCGATGCAATTTACTGCAGCGCCAGCCTGCAGACGGTGCAGCGCCTGAGCGAGGAGGCCATTCCGGTGATTGGCCATGTGGGATTGATTCCCTCAAAGCGCACATGGACCGGCGGCTTCAAGGCGGTTGGCAAAACCGCCGACAGCGCCATGCAAATTTTCAATGCGGTCAAAGCGTATGAAAGTGCCGGCGCCTTTGGCGCGGAGATTGAAGTTGTGCCAAGCGAAGTTGCGACCGAGATTTCAAAGCGCACGACGCTGTTCATGGTTTCCATGGGGGCGGGAACGGGCTGCGATGCCCAGTATCTTTTTGCCGAGGATGTGCTTGGCAGCAATACGGGCCATTATCCCCGGCATGCAAAGCGCTACCGCGATTTTGCTGCGGAAAACGCCCGCCTGCAAAAGGAACGCGTTGCGGCATTTGCCGAGTTTGCCCAGGATGTGAAGACAGGCGCCTATCCGGAGCCGCGCCACGAAGTGGGCATCACACGGGAGGAAATGCAAAGCTTCAGGAAAATGCTTTCATCGGTGCGCTCATAACGTTTAAAATTTTAGCTAATGTTTTCATGCCGCATTTACCGTCTCCGCGTGGCGTAATTATTTTGAAAGACTGCACTGTCATCTTCGGGCAATAAGCCACCACATCATGACAGGCAGTGCATATGAGTGACCGCGACAGGGATGCGATAGATCAGCGCGAGAAGGGTGTCCTTGAGGAAATCAGCCGCCTGGCGCGTCCTTCATTGCCCCATACGGTGCAGAACATCCTGTGGGCTGCGGGCCTCGCCGGGCTTTTCCTGTCAGTTTTCATTCTTGTCCGTGAGCAGGATCTCAGGCTCAGGGAAATCCTGGGTTATCTGGCGATCGCGGCACTTGCCCTCACGCTTGGCGCCCTGTTTGTTACCGCCGCAAGGCGGCGAATGACGGACCGCAGGATTATGGCCCTCACGACGACAATTGCCGCCCTGCAACAGGCACGGGCCCAGGCGGAAACCTCAAACCGCGCCAAATCAAGATTCCTGGCAACGATGAGCCATGAGATACGCACCCCGATGAACGGTATTCTCGGCATGATCGGGCTTCTGCGGGAAACCGAACTGACGCCCGAACAGGCAAGCTATGCACAGGCTGCAGATGCTTCGGGCAGAACGCTCATGTCCATCATTGATGAAATTCTTGATACCTCAAAAATCGAATCGGGCCGGCTTGACCTTGAGCGCAGCCCTTTTGATCTTTCCACGCTCGCCGAAAGCGTGATCGAACTTCTGGCGCCGCGCGCCCACGCAAAGGGAATTGAAATCTCGTGCCGCGTCACCAACAATGTTCCCGCAATCATCATTGGCGACGAAACCCGGACCCGGCAAATTCTGTTCAATATCTGCGGCAACGCGATCAAGTTCACCGAGCGGGGCGGGGTGTCGCTATTCATCGACTATGACAGCAAGGCCAAAGCACTGACGATGGACATAACCGATACCGGCATTGGACTGTCGCCAGGCGAGATCACCCATATCTTTGATGAATATGCGCAGGCCAACAGCAACACGACACGGCGTTTTGGCGGAACGGGACTGGGGCTTTCCATCAGCAAAAAACTCATTGAGGGAATGGGAGGCGGCATTGCCGTGTCGAGCAAAGCGGGGCGCGGTTCAAAATTCTCCATTACCCTTCCCTATGCCAAGGACGATGATGGTGAATTGCAGAGCAAAACCACTCCTCGCCAGAACCTACGAACTTGCGGCCCCTGCGGGCCCCATCCGGCAGCATCTTGAAGCTCTCCTCGTGGAACTCGGGGCATCGGTCCACATCATCTCAAGCGCCCAGGAGGTGCGGGAGTCGCTTTCGGCCAAGGGCAATGACAGATCGGCAATCTTAATATGCGACTCGTCATTTGCAACCGAGCTTCGCAAGTGGGCGCAGCAGAACAGGAAACCGGGCGATTCCAAGCAGGTTTGGGTGCTGATGCAGGCAGAACAGCGCCGCGCCTTGCGCGAGTTCCTGGTGCAGCCTTTCGCCGGTTACTTGCTGAAGCCGTTCCGGAAAATCACCGTTGCGCGGCAACTGATATCGCGTGACGCCCAGATGATAAGCGGTGCCGTCAAGGAACTCCGCCAGTTGGTAAAGAGATCCAAACCGGAAAGGCCGCTCAATGTCATTCTGGCGGAAGACAATCCGGTAAACGCCCTGTTGGCCAAGACCATGCTGGAGAAGGCAGGTCACGCGGTTCATCATGTCACTTCCGGTTTGCAGTTGCTTTCGCTGTTGGGCAGCAAGAAAAAGTTTGATCTGGCTGTCATGGACGTTGAGATGCCGGAACTGGACGGACTGGAAACAACCCGGCGGGTCCGCGCCATGGAAAAGAAATCAGGCTCAATCTCGCATCTGCCAATTCTGGCGCTCACCGCCAACGCGCGCCCGGAAAACTACCTTGAATGCATGGCGGCAGGCATGGACGGACATCTGTCCAAGCCCTTTGACCGGCAGGACATGGAAGAGGCAATAGCCAAGATATTGAGCTTAAAGTCCGCCGCCTGACCCTGTCACCAAACTTTCATAATACTCCTGATTATGGCAGTTTGTCGCAATGACACCGGAGCCGCTATTGGATCGCCTTTCGCCTGCGCATGAATCCCTTGGGACACGCAATGACCTGTGCGTTCGCCTGGCGCGCAGCGGGCAGGAAGTTGCTACCGCGCAAGAATTGCGGTTCAGCGTTTTCTATGAAGAACTGAAGGCAAATCCCGACACCGCTTCTTCACAATCACGCCGGGATGCGGATCGCTTCGACGAATTCTGCGATCACCTGATTGTTGTTCGCCGGATGGCAAAGAATGAAGTTGGGCAATTCAGTGTTGATGACGGTGAAATGGTTGGCACTTACCGCCTGCTGCGCCAATCCGTGGCTGAACAAAATGGCGGGTTTTACACCCAAAGTGAATTCGACATCGCGCCGCTGCTTGCGGCAAAACCCACATTGAAGTTTCTGGAACTTGGAAGATCCTGTGTCCTCAAACAATACCGGACAAAGCCGGTGGTTGAGCTCCTTTGGCAGGGCATCTGGAATTATGTGAGGCACTACGGACTGGACGTCATGCTGGGCTGTGCCAGCCTTGAAGGAACTGATCACCGCGTTCACGCCTCGACCTTGGACTTCCTTGCCCGAAACTGCGCGGCTCCCCCGGAGTGGCGCGTGCGTGCCGTGCCGGAGCGCTATATTGAGATGAAATCAGATGCCGAGAATTTCACCGATGCCAAGACCGCGCTGAAGGCGTTGCCGCCCTTGATCAAAGGATATTTGCGCCTGGGCTGCTACATCGGGGAAGGGGCGGTGATCGACCGGCAGTTCAACACAACCGACGTGCTCATTATCCTGCCCGTTTCAAATATCAATCCGCGCTACTTCGCGCATTTCGGCCAGCCCAACGAAGCCATTACCTATTGATGTCAAAGGCGGCAATTGCCGCCAGATTGACGATGTCGGTTGCGGTTGCCGACATGGACGCAATTTGCACCGGCTTTGCAAGTCCGGTCAGCAGGGGGCCTACAACCGTGATGCCGCCAAGTTGCTGGAGCATCTTGGTTGAAATTGAAGCCGAATGGGCTGCAGGCATCACCAGGACATTTGCCGGCGCGGTCAGGCGGCAAAACGGATAGAGCGCCATGGCATCGCGCGACAGGGCAACGTCGGCTGCCATCTCGCCGTCATACTCAAAATCAACATTGCGCTTGTCCAAAACCGCAACGGCATTTCTCACGTATGCGGCGCGATCGCCGCGGGGATAGCCAAAGGTGGAATAGGACAGGAAGGCCACGCGCGGCTCATAGCCAAAGCGCCGGGCCACGCCCGCGGCCTCCTGCGCGATATCGGCCAGTTCCTCGGCGGTCGGCAATTCGTGAATTGAGGTATCGGCAATAAATACCGTCCGTCCACGGACGAGCGCCATTGATACGCCAATGGGGCGGTGCCCCGGACGGTTGTCAATGGCACGGCGTACGTTGTCGAGGGCCACGGAAAAATTCCGCGTAAGGCCGGTAACGAGCGCCTCGGCATCGCCGAGGGCAACCATGCATGAGGCGAATATGTTGCGGTCCTGGTTTACCAGGCGCTGGCAATCCCTGAAGAGGAACCCGTTACGCTGCAAACGTTCGTAAAGGTAATTGGCATAATCAACGTTTCTGTCGGTTACCCTGGCATTGAGAATTTTTACGTCCTCGTGCAATTCCAAACCGCTTGCGACAAGGGTTTTTTCAACCTCTGTTTCGCGGCCAATGAGAATGGCGGTTCCCAGTCCCGCCGTTGCATAGCTGTTGGCGGCGCGGATCATCCGGTCCTCTTCGCCTTCGGCAAACACAACACGCTTGGGCTTCGATCTAACCTGGTCAAAAACCGTCTGAAGAGTTCCGGCGATGGGATCAAGCCGGGCCGACAGTTGCGCGGTATATTCCTCAATATCGGCGAGATGTTTGCGCGCCACGCCTGAATCCATGGCGGCCTTGGCCACAGCGACCGGAATTTTGGAGATGAGCCGCGGATCAAAGGGAACCGGAATGAGATATTGCGGGCCAAAGGAAAGGCGTGAGCCATGATAGGCGGCGGCCACTTCATCGGGAACATCCTCGCGCGCCAGGCTTGCAAGGGCCTGGGCGGCGGCGATCTTCATTTCCTCGTTGATGGTGCGGGCCCGCACATCAAGGGCGCCCCTGAAAATATAGGGGAAGCCCAAGACATTGTTCACCTGGTTGGGATAGTCGGAACGGCCGGTTGCCATGATGGCGTCCGACCTGACCTTGGCCACGTCTTCGGGGAGAATTTCCGGATCGGGATTTGCCATGGCAAAGATGATCGGATTTTTTGCCATGCTCTTGACCATCGCCGGGGTCAGGGCACCGGCAATTGACAGGCCGAAAAATACGTCAGCCCCGTCCATGGCATCGGCCAGGCTTCGGGCTTTTGTGGCCGTTGCATGGGCGGATTTCCACTGGTTCATGCCTTCGGTGCGGCCCTGGTAAACCACGCCTTTTGAATCTGCCAAAATGACATTTCCCGCCGGAACGCCCATGGATTTTATCAGCTCGATACAGGCAATGGCCGCAGCACCCGCGCCATTGCAGACAAGCTTGAAATTCTTGATGTCGCGCTTGGTGATATGGAGCGCATTGATCAGCGCCGCCGTGGCAATGATGGCAGTTCCATGCTGGTCGTCATGGAATACGGGAATATCCATGATCTCGCGCAAGCGCTGTTCGATCATGAAGCATTCAGGAGCCTTTATGTCCTCGAGATTTATGCCGCCAAACGATGGGCCGAGGTAGCGCACGGCGCCGATAAACTCGTCGACATCCTTGGTATCAACCTCAAGATCAATGGAATCGACATCGGCAAAGCGCTTGAAGAGAACGGCTTTGCCTTCCATCACGGGTTTTGCGGCAAGGGCTCCCAGGTCGCCAAGACCCAGAATGGCGGTGCCGTTGGTGATGACGGCGACGAGATTGCCCTTGGCCGTATAATCATAGGCGGCATCAGGGTTTTCAGCGATGGCGCGCACTGGCACCGCAACGCCCGGACTATAGGCCAGCGACAAATCACGCTGGGTCGCCATGGGTTTTGTCGGATTGATCTCAATCTTGCCGGGCTTTCCCATGCTATGAAATTCAAGGGCTTCTTCATCAGTAATGGACGGCTTCCTGCTGGCTTTTTTATCGCTACTCATTGACACTCATTTCAAGGATTCCCCGCTGCGGAGCGAGACTAGAGGGAGCGCAGGCAATGCTCAAGCCTCTAAATTCAGCAAATATAGGGGGTGACAGCCTTGCCCCGGTATCTGTTATAAAACCGCCATGAACGAGATGGCGACACTGACAGGAACAACCGGCGTGGCGGAGCGCCCGACGCCGATGATGGCCCAGTTCCTTGAGATCAAGGCCGCCCATCCCGGCTTCCTGCTGTTTTACCGCATGGGCGATTTCTATGAAATGTTCTTCGATGACGCGGAAACGGCATCGCGGGCCCTGGGGATTGCGCTCACCAAGCGCGGCAAGCATCTGGGTGCTGATATTCCAATGTGCGGCGTGCCCGTCCATGCGGCGGAGCAATATTTGCAGAAGCTCATACGCCTTGAACACCGGGTTGCCGTCTGCGAGCAGATGGAAGATCCCGCAGGAGGCAAAAAGGCGCGGCGGCAAATCAGTTGTCCGGAGAAACGTCGTCAGGCTTGTCACGCCAGGCACCCTTACGGAAGATACGCTGCTTGAATCGCGAACCAGCAACTACGTTGCAGCACTTGCCGTCACCCGGGGCACACAGGAGATGGCGCTTTCCTGGGCCGACATTTCTTCCGGTGAATTTTCCGTCTTGCTCACGGACCACAAGCGGCTGGCGGCGGAATTGGCGCGGCTGGAACCGCGCGAGATTGTTTTCAGCGACAGCCTGCGAAGCGATAAAGCTATTGACAGGATATTGGAGGCAAGCGGCATTCCCTTGAGCCCGCAACCTTCCTCGCGCTTTGACAGCACAGCGGCGGATAAGCGCCTGAGAGAACATTTCGGTGTCCTGGCTTTTGATGGCTTCGGGGCTTTCTCGCGGGCGGAGATCGCCAGTCTGGGCGGCCTTCTGGACTATATTCTGCTGACGCAGGTCGGGAAAATTCCCCATCTTCGCATTCCCCGAAAGGAAGATGGGCAAGCGGGCCTCCAGATCGATGCGCGCAACGCGGGCGAACCTGGAACTCACCCGCAAGCTCTCGGGGGAAAAAGAGGGAAGCCTTCTTTCGGTCATTGACTTCACGGTCACGGCGGCAGGCGCGCGGTTGCTCGCAAGCCGGCTTGGGCAACCCCTTAGCCAGGTCGCGGCAATTGAGGCGCGCCTTGATGAGGTCAGTCACTTTGAAGCGATGCCCGAGCTTAAGGACAATTTGCGGCGCCGGCTTGAATCGATGCCGGACCTTGAGCGCGCCCTGGGGCGCCTGACACTTGGCCGCGGCGGCCCGCGCGACCTCGCAGCCATCCGCGATGGCTTGAAATGCGCCGAAGCAATTGGCGATTTACTGGATATCAACAGCCCGCTGAACCAGCTTCCGGCAAATCTTGCGGCGGCAAGAAGCATCATCAAAAACTTGCCGCATCATCTGGTGCAGCGCCTGGACGAAGGACTTTCCGACACGCTGCCCATGCTGGCGCGTGACGGCAATTTTGTCAGGCGGGGCTTTAGCCCGGACCTCGACAGTGCCCGCACCTTGCGCGACGATACGCGGCAGGTCATCGCCGACTTGCAGTCGCGTTATTCCGAAAGCGTCGGCATCAAGAACCTGAAGATCCGCCACAACAACATGATCGGCTATTTCATCGAAGTGGCCACGCCGAATGCGGCAACACTGGGTGACGGGAAGTTCGAGGGCCAGTTCATCCACCGCCAAACCATTGCCAACACCACCCGGTTCACCACCCTTGAGCTTTCGCAGCTTGAACAGCGCATTGCATCGGCGGCCGAACGGGCGCTCGCCATTGAGCTTGAAGCGTTCAATGGCTTTGTCGAAAATGTCGGGGCTGAAAGAGAAAACATTTCAAATATTGCCGCCGCCCTTGCCGCACTCGATGTGGCTTCGTCCCTGTGTGAGCTGGCCCAGAGCAGCCGCTATGTGCGGCCCATTGTCGATCACTCACGGAGCTTCAAGATAGATGGCGGCCGGCACCCGGTCGTGGAGCGGGTTCTGCAAAAACGCGGCGAAAGTGCTTTCATTGCCAATGACTGCGATCTCTCGGCCCAGAACCACCGGCTGTGGCTGCTGACCGGCCCCAATATGGCCGGTAAATCGACGTTTCTGCGGCAAAACGCCCTCATCGCGATTCTGGCGCAAATGGGCTCCTATGTGCCCGCCAGAAGCGCCCATATCGGCGTTGTTGACCGCCTGTTCAGCCGCGTAGGTGCTGCCGATGACCTGGCGCGGGGGCGCTCGACATTCATGGTTGAAATGGTGGAAACCGCGGCAATCCTCAATCAGGCAACGGAGCACTCCCTGGTTATCCTGGACGAGATTGGCCGCGGAACCTCGACCTTTGACGGGCTGTCGATTGCCTGGGCCACGGTTGAGCATCTGCATGAGAGCAACCGTTGCCGGGCCTTGTTTGCCACGCATTACCACGAACTGACGACCCTTGCGGCACGGCTTGATGGCCTTCATAACGCGACCGTCAAGGTGCGCGAATGGAAGGGCGACGTGATATTTCTCCATGAGGTCACAAGCGGGGTGGCGGACCGGTCCTATGGCATTCAGGTTGCAAAGCTGGCGGGATTGCCGCACGCCGTTACGGAACGCGCCGCAACCATCCTGTCGCAACTGGAAAAAAGCGAACAGGCCTTCAAACGCAAAACGCTTGTCGATGACTTGCCGCTGTTTTCCGTCCTTGCAGACAACATCCGATACTTAGCCCAAGAACGACGAAATCCGCGACATGCTGGCATCCATCAGGCCGGACGAGCTGACGCCCCGCGATGCATTGGCATTCCTCTATGCCCTGAAGGCGAAAGCAGCCGAAGCGCAATGAAATCCAAAGCCATTCACCATCCGGAGCGGCTGATTGACGTCGCGGCGCTGCGCACACGCTGGATGGGCTTGTTGCCGCGCCACCCTTCGACATCGCAAAAATCCGCCCGGCAATTGTCGATGTCCTCAAGGCCGTCCTGAAATCCGCAAGGACGGAGGCGGAAAACCGGCTTTGCACTGACGGCAAAGGCACGCAGTGCGCAAAAAACCTCGCCTATGTCCAGGATGAAATCATCCGCACGCTCTATGAACTCGCCAAGGAAAAAATTTATCCCCGGGCAAACACCAGCGAGCTGCAGGAAGTGGCCATCATCGCCACTGGCGGCTATGGCCGCGGCACCCTGGCTCCCGGCTCCGACATTGACCTCCTGTTCCTGCTGCCTGGAAAACAGGATGAAACAAGCGGGCGGCTGATTGAGTTCATTCTCTATACGCTCTGGGACATGCGCCTGAAAGTCGGCCACGCGACACGCAGCACGGAGGAATGCATCCGGCTGGCCAAGACCGACAATACAATCCTCACCTCCATTCTCGAGGCGCGGTTCATTTGCGGAAATGAAAGGCTCAGCAAGAGCATGCAGTTTCATTTCCGCCGCGATATTGTGCAGGCAGGCGCCCGGAAATTCGTGGCCGACAAACTTACTGAACGCGACATTCGCCTGGCCAAGAGCGGCGAAAGCCGTTACCTGGTTGAACCTGATTTGAAGGATGGCAAGGGGGGCCTGCGCGATCTCCATACGCTGTTCTGGATCGCGAAATTTCTCTACGACACAAATTCCCCCGAGGAACTTGCCGACAAGGGGGCGTTTACCCACGAAGAATTGTCGCGGTTCCAGAAATGCGAGGACTTTCTCTGGGCGGTCCGCTGCCACCTGCATTTCATTGCCGGGCGCGGCGAAGACCGCTTGAGTTTTGACCGCCAGTCGGAGCTTGCGAGCCGTCTTGGCTACCAGTCCCATGCGGGGCTGAAAAATGTCGAGCGCTTCATGAAGCATTATTTTCTGATTGCCAAGGAAGTGGGCGATCTCACGCGCATTTTTTGCGCGAGCCTGGAAGCAAAACAGGTGAAGGACATTCCGGTCTTGAGCCGCGTCATGGGGCGGTTCAGGCCGAAACCCGTCGTCAAGATTCCGGAAAACAAGAATTTCCAGATTGAAAGCGGCCGCCTGACCTTGGTTAAGCCAACTGTTTTCCGCGATGATCCGGTAAACTTGCTGCGCCTGTTTTCAGTCGCCAGCATCTATAGTGCCGAAATTCATCCCGATGCCCTCAAGACAGTCCGGAAGTCGCTTTCCCTGATCGACAAGGAGCTTTGCAACAATCCGGAAGCCAACGCCCTGTTTCTGGACATGCTGGTCAACAGCGACTCGTCGGAAACGCTGCTGCGCATGATGAATGAAGCGGGAGTGCTGGGCCGCTTCATTCCGGAATTCGGCAAGGTTGTGGCGATGACGCAGTTCAACATGTATCATCATTTTACGGTGGACGAGCATCTCATCCGCGCGGTCGGCATTCTGGCGGCGCTGGAGAAGGGGCGACTGTCGGAGGACCATCCGCTTGCGGCGGTACTTTTTCCAACGCTCAAAAGCCGCCGCTCCCTCTATGTGGCAACCCTTCTGCACGACATCGCCAAGGGCCGCGACGGAGGACCATTCCATTGCCGGCGAACGCATTGCGCGCGCCCTTGGCCCCCGCTTTGGCCTTACGCCGGAAGAAACGGAAACGGCGGCCTGGCTTGTCCGCCATCATCTGCTGATGAGCGAGACGGCGCAGATGCGCGATCTCAATGACTTCAAGACAATCCTGGATTTCACCGCAATTGTGCAAAGCCCGGAAAGGCTGAAGCTTCTGCTGATCCTGACGGTCGTTGACATTCGCGCCGTCGGGCCCGGCGTATGGAACGGCTGGAAAGGCCAGCTTCTGCGCAACGCTCTATGCGGAAGCGGAACCGGTGCTTACCGGGGGCCATACGGGGAGCTCCCGCGAGGTAAGAGTTAAAGAAGCGCAAGCACGCTTTTCTGTCGCATTTTCCGCAATGGTCGGAAAGCCAGATCAAGACTGCCACATCGCGCCATTACGATGCCTATTGGCTGAATGTCAGCCTCGAGAAACAAATCGCCCATCAGGCGCTGATCGACAGGTCGTCGCCCCGGGACATCGTGACGGAAGTTCACACCGATGCGTTCACGGCCATCACCGAGCTGACAATCTACGCACCGGATCATCCGCGGCTATTGGCGCTGATAACAGGCGCCTGTGCGGCGGCGAACGCCAACATCATGGGGGCGCAGATCTTCACGACCACGGACGGAATGGCGCTGGACACAATCCTCATCCAGCGGGAGTTTTCCACCGAGGATGATGAAACGCGCCGGGCCGAGCGGGTCACCGAAATCATCCGCATGGCCTTGCAGGGAAAAATGCGGCTAAGGGATGCGGTTGCCAGCGCCACCCGCCAGCGGTCGCGCCTCAAGGCCTTCTCGGTTGCGCCGCGGGTCATCATCGACAATCAATCGTCAAACCGTTTCACGGTGATTGAGATCAACGGGCTTGACCGGATCGGCTTGCTCTACAACCTTACTGAAGCGCTGTTTCACCTCAGCCTGAATATTGCCTCGGCCCACATCACCACCTTTGGCGAAAAGGCCATTGACGTTTTCTATGTCACGGACCTCACCGGCGACAAGATTCTCAATCCGGCGCGGCATGCCCAAATTGATCGGGAACTGATGAAGGTCCTGGCTCCTGCGCCGGAAAGACTTGCAAACTCCGCATGAATCAGTGGAAGGAGAAGCTTGAACTTGGGGACTGAGACATGTCGCTCCTGAAATCGGCAGCAACCGTGGGCGGGCTTACCTTGATAAGCCGGCTGCTCGGTTTTCTGCGCGACCAGCTTATCGCCTTCACGCTGGGAACGGGACCGGTGGCCGAGGCTTTTTTTGTGGCCCAGAGATTTCCCAACCTGTTTCGCGCCCTTTTTGCCGAAGGGGCCTTCAATTCAGCCTTCGTGCCGCAGTTTGCCAGGCGCATCGAAGGCGAGGGGCAAAGTGCCGCCCATAAATTTGCAACGGAAATATTTTCTGCCTTGCTGGCCTGGCTGCTGGTGTTCACCGCCCTTTCGATGATTGCCATGCCCTGGCTGATTTACCTGATAGCGCCGGGGTTTTCGCAGGATGCGCAAAAGCTTCAACTGACCATTGATCTCACGCGGATATGTTTTCCCTATCTGCTCTTCATGTCGCTCACGGCCTTGCAGTCAGGCGTGCTCAACAGCCTCAACCGGTTTACGGCCGCAGCGGCCGCACCCATTCTTCTCAACATCGTGATGATCGCTCTCAAACGTCATTGCCTGGGCTTTCGGCACCGGCAACAGCGCGGCGACGGGCTATATTTTTGCCTGGGGTGTTTCGCTGGCGGGGGTTGCGCAATTCCTGCTTCTGGCAATTGCCTGCAAGCGCGCCGGAATGCCGCTTTTTCCCACATGGCCGACATTTTCTCCTGACGTCAAGAAGGTTCTTGCCCTTTCCGTTCCCTGGAATTATCTCCGGCGGAATCATGCAGATCAATCTGCTGATCGCCACCATCATTGCCACGAGCCTCGACCGCGCGGTGGCCTATCTCTATTACGCGGACCGGCTTTATCAGCTGCCGCTGGGTGTCATCGGGGTTGCCATTGGCGTTGTCCTGTTGCCCGACCTGTCACGGAAGCTTCGCGCCGGTGACAATCAGGCAGCCCTGAACAGCCAGAACCGGGCGCTTGAGCTTTCGCTGTTTCTTACCATTCCGGCCGCCATTGCCCTGATGGCGATTCCGGCTCCCATCCTGCATACGGTTTTTGAACATGGGGCATTCACTGCTGCTGATACGCTTGCCGTGGCGCCTACTGTGCTGGCCTTTGCCGCGGGGCTTCCCGCCTTTGCCATGACCAAGGTTTTCCAGCCCGGCTTCTATGCCAGGGAAGACACCAAAACGCCGATGCGTTTTGCCATCATTTCGGTGGTGATCAACATTGTGGCCAGCCTTCTGCTGTCGCGCTGGTATGGCCATGTGGGCATTGCCATGGCAACATCACTTGCGGCCTGGGCCAATGCCATATTGCTCGCCATCTCCTTGACGCGGCGCGGGCACTACCAGCTGGATGACCGTTTGAAGGCAAGGCTGCCCCGCATCCTTGTTTCCGGCCTGCTGATGGGGCTGTTGCTGCTTCTCGGCCTCTGGCTTTTGGCGGAAAATTTCACGGCAACCGCAAGCTTCCTCAGCTCGGTCTGGGGACTGGTTGTTTTGGTGGCTGGCGGCGTCGCCAGCTACTTTGCCCTGGCGCATTTTTCGGGGGCCATGACCCTTGCCGAGATGCGCGCCGCCGCAAAACGCTAACTCTTTTCAAGCCGTGCATTTGCGGGCATAAGGCGGCCTGACTGTTCCATAGGATTTCCTTGATGACCACTTTCACGCCACGGGTTTTCTCCGGCATGCAGCCTACGGGCAATTTGCACCTCGGCAATTATCTGGGCGCCATGCTGAACTGGATCAAATTGCAGGAGACCCAGGAGTGCATCTATTGCGTGGTCGACATGCATGCCATCACCCTGTGGCAGGAGCCGAAAGAACTGCACAAGGCCATTCTTGAAGTGACGGCGGCCTATCTCGCCTGCGGGCTGGACCCAAAACGCTCCATCATTTTCAACCAGAGCCAGGTGCAGGAGCATGCGGAACTGGCCTGGATATTCAACTGCGTGGCGCGCATGGGCTGGCTCAACCGGATGACCCAGTTCAAGGAAAAAGCCGGCAAGGACAAGGAGCAGGCCTCGGTGGGCCTCTATGTTTATCCCAACCTCATGGCGGCGGATATCCTGGCCTACAAGGCCACCCATGTGCCGGTCGGCGAAGACCAGAAGCAGCATCTGGAACTGGCGCGCGACATCGCCGGAAAGTTCAACCTGGATTTCGGCGATGCCATCCGCGAAGCTGGTTACAACGGCGATTTCTTCCCGCAGCCCGAGCCTTTCATCATCGGCCCTGCCACCCGCGTCATGTCGCTCCGCGATGGCGCGAAGAAAATGTCGAAGTCGGATCCTTCGGACCTCTCCCGCATCAATTTGTCCGATGATGCCGAAACGATTGCCCGTAAAATCCGCAAGGCCAAGACCGATACGGACGGCCTGCCTTCGGAAGCGGCCGGGCTCAAAGGGCGGCCAGAGGCCGATAATCTGACCGGCATTTATGCGGCCCTTTCGGGAAGCTCGGTCGATCAGGTTCTGGCGCAATTCGGCGGCGGGCAGTTTTCACGCCTGAAGGAGGCCCTGGCCGAACTGGCGGTCGCCAAGCTTGGCCCCATTGGCCGGGAAACCAAGCGGTTGCAGGCGGATTCCGGCCATGTTGAGGGCATTTTGGCCGATGGCTCGGCCCGGGCCAGGGCCATTGCGGCGCCAATTCTGCGGGAAGTGCGTAAAATTGTCGGTTTTGTCGTCTCGTGAGGCGAAGCAACAGTTTGAAATGATTCCAAACTAGCCTATATAGAGGTCCAGAGGACAAACCATGTTTATTCAGACCGAAGCCACACCAAACCCTGCCACCCTGAAGTTCATTCCGGGAAAGCCCGTGCTGCCCGGCTCAACGCGCGAATACCGCGCGGCGGATGAGGCCGACGACTGCGCCTTGGCCCAGCAGCTGTTCACGGTTGCCGGCGTTTCCGGCGTTTTCCTGGGCCAGGATTTCATCACGGTCAGCAAGAGCGAAGGCGAATGGCAGCACCTGAAGCCCGCCATCCTCGGCCATATCATGGACCATTACCTGTCCAATTCACCCATGCTGGTGGGCGAGAAGCCCATAACGGTGACCGACAGCGGCGAGTTTTTTGACGAGTCTGACAAGGCCATTGTCGGCACCATCAAGGAACTGCTGGAAACCCGCGTCCGTCCTGCCGTCGCGCAGGATGGTGGAGACATCACTTTTCATGGCTTCAAGGAAGGCGTTGTCTTTCTCAACATGAAGGGCTCGTGTGCTGGCTGCCCAAGCTCGACGGCCACGCTCAAGCATGGCATTGAGAACCTGTTGCGGCACTTCGTTCCGGAAGTTACCGAGGTCCGGCCGGTTTAAGCTTATTTGTTTTTGAAAACAGGTTTCCGCTTTTCGACAAAAGCGGACATCCCTTCTTTTTGATCATCAAGCGCAAACATTCTTGCCATTTGCATTTCCTATTTCTGGCAGGACGGGCAGTAAAATGTTGATCGTCCCGACTGCACTATACGACGTATTGTGCCACGGCAACCCGGCGTTTGGCATTTTTCCCCGGCCCGGTCATAGACGGCAAAACGCTGCTGAAAGACGCCCTCGCTGCCATCGGTTGAGGAAAAATCGCGCAAGGTGGAGCCACCCGCCGCAATGGCTTCGTTCAAGACATCCCGGACATGGCGGACAAGATCATTGAGGCGGGCATCATGGGTGTTTTTTCGAACCAGGGTTCCCGCTTTGCGGCGGGGTGAAAGGCCGCTGCGATACAAAACCTCACTCACATAAATGTTGCCAAGGCCCGCAATGATCCGCTGATCCAGCAGGGCGGCTTTCAGGGGTGCGGATTTTTTCCTGAACTGGCCCGCCAGAAAATCAGCGCTGAATTCATTGCCGAGAGGCTCCACGCCGATGTCCTTTAGAAGCTTGTGACCCGCCATTTCATTTTCATGAAGAAGGTCCATGACGCCGAAGCGGCGGTGATCGGTGTAGATAACTCTGCACGCCATTATCGAGAGTGATGACCACATGGTCATGGGGACCCGGAACCCGCGCCAGCCGCGCCCTGCTCAAAATAGAATTCTCCCAGGTTGTGAGGCCGTGCGTTGTCACCCAGAACCGTGAAACGCCCAGTCATGCCGAGATGCACCAAAAGGCAATGGCCATCGTCAAGGTTAACCAGAATATACTTGGCCCGGCGCTGGAGGCGCACGATCCGCCTGCCCTTCAGCCTGGCGGCTAACCCAACGGGAAAGGGAAAGCGAAGTCCGGTCCGCCGAAGTTCCACACCGGCAATGGAACGGCCCACGAGGACGGGGCTTAATCCGCGCATAACAGTTTCAACTTCGGGAAGTTCCGGCATGATTATTAAGCAATAAGCGTTAAGCCGCCACACTGGCAATAGAACTCATGAAACCTTTGGTTTATGATGGGTCCATGATTGAACCTGTTGAAAAAGACGTGGACTTCGGTTTTCGCCGGGTGGGTGAAAACGAGAAGCAAGGCCTGGTAAACGAGGTCTTTTCCAAGGCCGCGGAACGCTATGACCAGATGAATGACCTGATGTCGGGGGGCTTGCACCGGTTCTGGAAAGACGATCTTGTCACCATGCTCAATCCGCCGCGAAAACCGGCTCCCTTCGAAGTCCTTGATGTGGCAGGCGGCACGGGCGACATCGCCTTTCGCATTGCCCGGTCGGGTGGTGCGGGAACCCATGTGACGGTTGCCGATATTTCCCCTGAAATGGTGCATGAGGGCAAGAACCGGGCGGAGCGCGAAAGCCTGCTCGACCGCTGCGACTTCACCGTTGGCAATGCCGAAAGCCTGGCTTTTCCCGACCGGAGCTTTGATGCCTATACAATTGCCTTTGGCATTCGCAATGTCACCCATATTGACCGGGCCCTGGCGGAAGCGCATCGCGTGCTGAAGCCGGGCGGGCATTTTCTTTGCCTGGAATTTTCCCATGTCGATATGGATCTACTTCAGAAAGCCTATGACGCGTTTTCATTCACGGTTATTCCAGCCGTAGGCAAGGTCGTCACCGGCGACGGCCAGCCCTATCGCTATCTGGTCGAAAGCATCCGAAAGTTTCCCAAACAGGACGACTTCAAGGCCATGCTGGATGCGGCAGGCTTTGCCCGAACAACCTACCGCAATCTTTCGGGCGGGATTGTCGCCATTCACTCGGGCTGGCGGATTTGATGATTTCAACTGTGAAAAATATCTGGCGGCTGGCCCGCGCCGGACGGACCATGGCGCGCTATGATTTATTCCTGCAACCCGAACAGGTTTCCGACCTGCCATGGTTCGCACGGGCGCTTCTGAAAACCGCCAAATTTGGTGCGGCCACACCAATCGTTGATTCCGGCAGCCGCGTGACCGCAGCGCTCTCGTCGCTTGGACCGAGCTACATCAAGCTTGGGCAATTTCTATCCACTCGACCTGATGTGATCGGAGCCAAGCGGGCCTTTGAGTTGAAATCCCTGCAGGACCGCCTGCCGCCTTTCGGCATGGCGGAAGCGCGCGACACTATCCTGCTCAATCTTGGCCAAAGTGTTGAAGAGCTGTTCACGGAGTTTGGCGAGCCGGTTGCCGCCGCATCGATTGCGCAGGTTCACAAGGCCATGACCAGAGATGGCGAGCAAGTTGCCGTCAAGATCCTGCGTCCCGGGGTTGAGAAGCGCTTTGCCGATGATCTCTCAAGTTTCTTTTTTGCAGCGCGGATGATGGAGCGGTTTTCCAGCGAGGCGCGGCGCTTGCGCCCCGTCGCCGCGGTTGAAATGCTTGAGCATTCCATGAAGCTCGAACTTGACCTGCGCATGGAGGCTTCAGCCATTTCGGAAATGGCCAAGGCAACCGCCGATGATCCGAATTTCCGGCTGCCAACCGTCAACTGGCCGCTCACCGCGCGCCAGGTCCTGACAACGGAATGGATCGAGGGCACGCCCATTTCGGATATCGCAACCCTGAAGGCCAAAGGTTTTGATCTCAAGGCATTGGGTGACAACATCATCCAGAGCTTCCTGCGCCATGCCATTCGCGATGGCTTCTTTCATGCTGACATGCATCAGGGAAATCTTTTCGTCGACGCAAATGGCCATCTCGTGGTGGTTGATTTCGGCATCATGGGACGGCTGAGCGAAGGCGACCGCCTGTTCCTTGCTGAAATTCTTTTTGGCTTCATCACGCGGGACTACACGCGGGTTTCGCAAGTTCATTTTGATGCGGGCTATGTGCCACGCGATCAGGATGTCGCCGATTTCGCCCAGGCGCTGCGCGCCATCGGCGAGCCCATCATGGGCCTTGCGGCAAATGAAATATCCATGGCGCGGCTTCTCACACAGCTTTTTGAAGTGACGGGGCAGTTCAACATGGTGACCCAGCCGCAGCTCCTGCTGCTGCAAAAAACCATGGTTGTGGTTGAAGGGGTGGCCCGCACCCTTAATCCGGAACTCAATATGTGGGTCACCGCCGAACCGGTGGTGCGGAGCTGGATTGAACGGAAGCTGGGTCCGATCGGCAAGCTGGAGGGCGCGGTCAACAGTGCCGCTTCGCTTGGCCGCCTGGCCTCCATGCTGCCGGATGTGGTGACTGAAATCGTGCAATCCGGCAGCATCAAGCTCGACACTGACACGACAAACCGCATTGCCATCGCCCACCACCACGCCAACCGCTTCCAGCGCTATGCTGTCATGGCAGGGGCGGCTGCGCTGGTGGCAATCGCCCTCAAACTCGTCCTTTAAGAAAGAGCGTTTAATCGCTACATTGGCACCATGACCGCTGTCTCCGGAAAGACCATACTTCTCATCATTGGGGGCGGAATTGCCGCCTATAAATCCCTAGAATTGATCCGCTTGCTTAGGGCCGCGGGCGTTGGGGTCCGCACCATCATGACCAAGGCGGCGGAAGAATTTGTAACGCCCCTGTCAGTTGCCAGCCTCACGAAGCAAAAGGTTCACACGGCGCTGTTCAATCTCACGGACGAAGTTGAAATGGGTCATATTGAATTGTCGCGCGCGGCGGACCTGCTGGTCGTGGCGCCTGCCACGGCAGACCTCATGGCCAAGATGGCCCATGGCCAGGCCAATGACCTCGCCTCAACGACGCTGCTTGCCACGGACAAGCCGGTGCTGATTGCGCCCGCCATGAATGTGCGGATGTGGCATCACGCGGCCACCCAGCGCAATCTCCAGCAATTGAAACGCGATGGCATTCTCCTGGTTGGCCCCAATGAGGGGGACATGGCCTGTGGTGAATATGGGTTGGGTCGCATGGCGGAGCCTGCCGAGATTGTTGCGGCAATTGAAGCCGCGCTGGCTCCAAAGCCGCAACCCCTCAGGGGCAAGAAAGTTCTGATCACCGCAGGACCAACGCGCGAGGCCATTGATCCGGTGCGTTACATTTCCAATTATTCTTCCGGCAAACAGGGCTATGCCATTGCTGCCGCAGCGGTGGCGCTTGGGGCTGAAACGGTTCTGGTTTCGGGCCCGGTGGACCTGCCAATCCCTCCCGGCGTGCAAATGATTCCGGTGACAAGCGCTGTTGAAATGCTGACGGCCAGCGAGCGGGAGCTTCCCTGCGATATCGCCATCTTCGCCGCAGCCGTTGCCGATTGGCGCGCCGCGGAAGAGAAAAATCAGAAGATCAAGAAAGACAAGAACGGCGTGGCTTCGCTGCAACTCGTGGAAAATCCCGACATCCTGCAAACCATCGCCAAGCGCAGTTCAAAGCGGCCAAAACTCGTGGTCGGCTTTGCGGCAGAGACTGAAAATCTTTTGGACAATGCCCGTGAGAAGCTCAAGAAAAAAGGCTGCGATCTCATTGTCGCCAATGATGTGAGCAAGGCGCGCGGGGTTTTTGGCGGCGAGCAAAATACCGTGCAACTCGTTTCAGCATCTGGCGTTGAAAGCTGGGGGCTCATGTCGAAGCAGGATGTCGCGCTGCGTTTGATGCAGCAACTTGCGGCACAGCTGCCAACAGGAAAGGCATGACACCGTTGCGGATCATGCGGCTGGCCAATGGCGAGAACCTGCCGCTGCCCGCTTACGAAACTCCAGGTGCTGCCGGCATGGATCTTCGTGCCGCTGAAGATGCAGTCCTGAAACCCGGCGCGCGCTTTCTGATGCCCACGGGCTTTGCCATCGCTCTTCCAGACCACCATGAGGCGCAGGTGCGGCCCCGGTCCGGGATTGCGGTCAAGCATGGCGTCACCGTTCTGAATGCACCGGGCACGATCGATAGTGATTATCGCGGTGAAATCAAAGTGCCTTTGATCAATCACGGCACGGCGGATTTTATCATCCAGCGAGGTGACCGCATTGCCCAAATAATTGTGGCCGCGGTAGCGCGTGCAACTGTGCTGGAGGTTGCAGCTCTCGATGACACGGCGCGCGGCAACAATGGTTTTGGCTCGTCAGGAGATCGCTGATGGCACTGTCGCCCGAAGAACTTGAACGCTACGCCCGGCACATCGTGATGCCCGAGGTTGGCGGGCCTGGACAAGCAAAGCTTATCAACGCAAAGGTTCTGGTCATCGGGGCCGGGGGCCTTGGCGCGCCAACGCTGCTCTATCTTGCCGCGGCGGGCGTCGGCACCATCGGCATCTGCGATAACGATAAGGTGAGCCTTTCAAACCTCCAGCGGCAGGTTGTCCATACAACTGCGGCGGTGGGGGAACATAAAACGAGAAGCGCCAAGGCGACTTTGGAAGCCATCAATCCGCATCCCAAAATTATTGAACATCGTTTGCGCCTTGATGCTTCAAACGCGCTCGACATCATCCGGCAGTATGACATCGTTGCCGATGGCTGCGATAATTTCCCCACACGGTTTCTGGTCAGTGATGCCTGTTACTTTGCCAAGAAGCCTTTGGTCTCCGCCGCGGTTGGCCAGTTCGACGGACAAATTTCAACCTTCAAGCCCTATGACAAGGCGCCATCGGGCGAACCATGGCCGACTTATCGCTGCTTCATTGGCGATCTTCCGGAACGCGGGCTTTTCCCAGCCTGTGAAGAGGTGGGGATTCTGGGGGCGCTTCCCGGCATCGTGGGCTCCATGCAGGCCATGGAAGTGATCAAGGAAATCCTGGGAATCGGCGACAGCCTGGCAGGCCGCCTGGTGATGTATGATGCCTTGGCGACGCGGTTTTATGAAACCAGACTGTCATGGAACCCGGCCAATCCGCTCACCGGCCGCAAGCCTTCGATCACATCGCTTCAATCCCAGAACTACATTTGAGAATATAAAGAAATCTTTATGTCCTTATTGCCAGCTTGCGCGACGCCTGCTATAGGCACGGCTTCGTCGCTTAAATTTCCCTGTTTTGGAGCTCACCCATGGCCGCTTTCACTGATTATCATGTCGCCGACATCAAGCTTGCCGATTGGGGGCGCAAGGAGCTCGACATGGCCGAGGTTGAAATGCCGGGCCTGATGTCTACGCGGGAAGAATATGCCAAGGCCCAGCCCCTGAAGGGTGCGCGCATTTCCGGCTCGCTCCACATGACGGTCCAAACCGCTGTGCTGATTGAAACCCTGAAAGCCTTAGGGGCTGATATCCGCTGGGCCTCCTGCAACATCTATTCAACCCAAGACCATGCGGCCGCTGCCATTGCGGCGGCTGGCATTCCGGTTTTTGCCTTCAAGGGCGAGACGCTCAAGGAATACTGGCAGTACACCGCAAAGATCTTCGACTGGGCCGATGGCCAGACGACCAACATGATCCTTGATGATGGCGGCGATGCCACCCTTTACATCCTGCTCGGCGCCAAGGCCGAAACGGATCCGAAGCTCATTGCGTATCCCAAGAGCGAGGAAGAGGAATGCCTCTATGCGGAGATTGCCAAGCGCCTGAAGGCCAGCCCCGGATGGTTCAGCAAAGTGCGGGCCTCGATCATTGGTGTTTCGGAAGAAACAACCACCGGGGTTCACCGTCTTTATGAACTGCAGAAGAAAGGCGAGCTTCCGTTCCCCGCCATCAACGTGAACGACAGTGTCACCAAATCGAAGTTCGACAATAAGTATGGCTGCCGGGAATCGCTCGTCGATGCCATAAGGCGCGGCACGGATGTGATGATGGCCGGCAAGGTGGCGGTTGTGCTCGGTTATGGCGATGTGGGCAAGGGCTCAGCACTTTCGCTCCGGGGTGCTGGGGCGCGCGTGGTGGTGACCGAGGTTGATCCCATTTGCGCACTGCAAGCGGCGATGGATGGCTACTCCGTGCAAACGCTTTCAGATGTGGTGGGCAGCGCTGATATTTTTGTGACGGCGACGGGCAACAAGGATGTCATCACCGTTGACGACATGAAGCAGATGAAGGATATGGCCATCGTCTGCAACATCGGCCATTTCGACAATGAAATCCAGGTTGCCGAATTGAAGAACTTCCAATGGACCAACATCAAGCCGCAGGTTGACCTGGTGCATTTCCCCAAGGGCAACCGGATTGTGCTTCTCTCGCAGGGCCGCCTCGTCAATCTTGGCAATGCCACGGGCCACCCGAGCTTTGTCATGTCGGCCTCGTTCACCAACCAGACGCTGGCGCAAATCGAGCTCTTCACCAATGCCAAGACGGGCAAGTACAAGAACGAGGTTTATGTGCTGCCGAAGCATCTCGATGAAAAGGTGGCAAGCCTCCATCTGGAAAAGCTCGGGGTCAAACTAACCAGGCTTAGCGATGACCAGGCGGCCTATATCGGGGTGACCCCCAAAGGCCCGTTCAAGCCCGATTATTATCGCTACTAGGCAAGCCATTTGAGGCCTGCTCGCCTCCCATGAAGTAGTTCCGACAGGCTATTTTTGAGTCTATATCTCCGGATGGGACAGATGCGGCCTGATTCGGGCCCGCATCTCGCAGGTGGCCGGAGAAAAAATGCGGGAAGGCAACAGCACAATGAACGCAATCATGCGTCATATCGCGGTTGTTGGTTTCGTATTTTTGCAGAGCAGCGGCGCCCTTGCGGCCCCTTTCCAAATCCCCGACGTTGATCCACTTACCAGTTTCCTCACATTGGCAGCGGTAGCAGTTTTTGTCTGGGCCTTTCGCGTTGTCAGGATGCTGAGCCAGAGCGAGAACAAGGCGCGTCAGCGCATCAATGAACTGGAGATCAGGCTGAACGAGGCAGAGACGGCCTTTGCCGCCGAAGCCCATGTGATGATTGTCTGGCACGGGAAGGAAGAATTCCCCAGCCGCGTCATCGGAAGCATGTATGGCAGCGCCAAGGTTCCGTCGGCTGCTGCTGACATGCTGAATTTCCCCGCCTGGCTTGAGGCTGATTCCAGCAATGTCATTGAAGATTGCATCAGAACGCTGCGGGAGATGGGGAAACCCTTCAACATCGGCGTCAGGACACTCAACAACGAACTTCTGGAGGCCGATGGACGAGCCGCGGGCGGCATGGCAACGCTGCGCTTTCGTCCCCTGTCCGGCGAGCGGCGGCAGATCACCGAATTGAATTACGATGCACGGAAACTTGGCATGCAGGTCGAACGCCTCAGTGCGGTGCTTGACTCAGCACCCCTGCCAATCTGGCTTCGCGACGGGGATGGCAGGCTGAGCTGGGTCAACCGGGCCTATGTCAAGGCGGTGGAACTGCCCGATAGCGATGCGGTGCTGAGGTCGATGATTGAGGTCGCCTCGCCGGAGCGGATCGACACGACAAAGGCCGATCCCAAGGTGGGACTTGCTGGGACGAACCCATGCGGTTTTTGCCGGGGCCATGCGGGCCCTCAATATCCATGAAGTGGCCCTGCCGGAAGGCAAGGCCGGTTTTGCGGTGGATGTTTCGGCGCTGGAAGAGATCGAAAAGGAACTTGACCGGCACATCAAGGCGCATGCCTCGACGCTCAACAAGCTTGACACGGCGATCGCCATCTTCGGGCCTGACCAACGCCTGCGCTTTCACAACATGGCCTTTGCCCAGCTCTGGCCGATTGACGGGCAATGGCTCGACATGCATCCTACCGACGGCGAAATACTTGACCGCCTGCGGACCCAGCGATGCATTCCGGAACAGGCCAACTACCGGGAATGGCGGGCCCGGCAGCTTTCCTCCTATACAACCCTCGAAATGCGGGAAAGCTGGTGGTACCTGCCCGACGGGCGCTCGCTGCATGTGGTGTGCGAGCAGCATCCGTTTGGCGGCGTCACCTATCTCTATGAAAACGTCACGAAGGAAATCCAGCTTGAGAGCCGCTACAACGAGCTCATCGGGGTGCAGCGCGAAACCCTCGACAATCTCGAAGAGGCCATCGCGCTTTTCGGTTCCGATGGCCGCTTGAAGCTCTTCAATCCGGCCTTTTCAAAGTTCTGGAACTTTGACGGCGCCTTTCTCCAGAAGGAACCCCATGTTGACCAGCTTGCCAGCGATGCCGTGGTGATCCGGGAAGCCGGCGCCGCATGGCAGGAGATCAAATTTGGCATCACCGGCATGGAATCGGAGCGCCGGGCGCTCCGCGGCCGCCTGACGGCCAGTGACCGCATCCTGCAATACAGTTCGGTTCCCCTGCCCGATGGCAACACGCTTCTGACCTTCTCGGATATTTCAGATCCGGCAAAAATGGAACGGGCCTTGCGCGACCGCACCGAAGCCCTGGAAGCGGCTGACCGCCTCAAGAATGCCTTTCTCAGCAATGTCTCCTATGAAGTCCGCACACCCCTTACAAGCATCCTGGGATTTGCCGAAACGCTGGACCTCGGACTGGTGGGCGAGCTTTCGCCAAAGCAGCGGGAATATGTTCTCGACATCAAGCGATCATCGGAGGAATTGAAGGCCATCATCGACGCCATCATCGACCTGTCGGCAATTGATGCGGGCGCCATGGAATTGAAACTGGCCAAATTGGATGTGGCAACCATCCTGCAATCGGTTGCCGAAAAACTGTCACCGGCCATGATCCGGCGCGACCAGACCCTGAGCATAGAATTGGCGGAAGACTCCCTTGCATTTATTGGCGATGACATGCGGGTGGAGCAGGTCATTGCAAACCTGCTGTCAAATGCCATCGGATTTTCGGCAAGAGGCAGCCAGGTTCGCATGGGGGCCAGGCGCTCAGGCACCAATGTCCAGATCTGGATTGCCGACTCGGGCCGCGGCATAGACCCGGAATTCCAGAAAAAGGCTTTCGAGAGATTTCAGTCAAAGCCGCTGCCGGGCAGCCACCGCGGACCTGGGCTTGGCCTGGCAATCGTCAAGAGCTTCACCGAACTTCATGGCGGCAATGTTTCCCTTATTTCCAAGCTTGACCGCGGCACAACTGTTGTGTGTAGCTTCCCGGTTGATGGACCCGCGAAACAAAATCCCAGGAGCAGCCCGGCTGAACGCGTCAGCCCGCAGCGTGTTGCCTAAGCCCATAACCCATGATCATTGAACGGCGCTCCATTTCTCTTCCCGCCATGGAGGCTCTTGCACGGGAGCTTTCATTATGGGCGCGGCCGGGTCTGGCAGTCCATCTTTCCGGCGACCTGGGGGCCGGAAAATCCGCGTTCGCGCGGGCCTTTATCCGGGCGCTGGCACTGGATGACAAGGAATTCGACATTCCGAGCCCGTCATTTTCGCTGGTGCAATCCTACGATACCATAAGGGTGCCGGTGGTGCATGTCGATCTCTACCGGATAGGCTCGCCTGCAGAGGTGACGGAACTGGGGCTTGAGGAGTTTCTTGCCAAGTCCCTGATGATCATCGAATGGCCGGAAAAGCTGCCTGAAAACATTTCTCCCGATCGCCTGAAAATCGCCTTCTCGGGATCAGGCGAAGCCCGCGACCTGAAGCTTGAGGCCTCGGGAAAGTGGATTGAAATTCTCAAACGGGATGAGGCAATCAACGGGTTTGTGAATCAATCACAGGTGTCCGGCGGGACACGAGTATCATTTCGAGGGCGACGCTTCGGCCCGGCGTTATGAACGGGTTGCGGCCAATGCTGCCACGATGCTGCTGATGGATATGCCCAGCAGGCCGGATGGCCCGGTGGTGAGAAACGGCAAGACCTACAGTGCTATTGCGCATTTGGCTGAAGGCATTGGCGCGGTGGTGGCCATCAATGATTATCTTTTCAATCTCGATTACAGTGTGCCCCGGATTTACGCAGCCGACATCAAGCATGGCCTGGCCCTTATCGAATCTCTCGGCGACAAAGTTTTCAGCCGGATGATGGCGCGCGGCGATGACATGGGAGAGCCTATGAAAGCCGCGGTTGACGTTCTGGCGGACATGGCAAAACGGGATTGGCCCAGCAAAGTTCCGGTGCGGGGCGGCGCGGAGCATCACATTGCCAGCTACGATCTTGATGCCATGATGATCGAGGTTGATCTTCTGCTGTCATGGTTCTGGCCCTTGCAAAAAAAATCCGCGCCGGGCGACGATGTTAAGGCGGAGTTTTCAGCGATCTGGCATTCGATCCTGGCCAGCATCAAACCCAACAAGCCTATCTGGACCTTGCGGGATTATCACTCTCCCAACTTGCTTTGGCTGCCTGAACGGAAAGGCCTTCGCCGTGTCGGGATCATTGATACGCAGGATTGCGTCATGGGGCATCCGGCCTATGATCTTGTCTCCATGCTGCAGGATGCCCGCGTCGATATTGATTTCAAACGCGCCGACGAACTCTTTGATTATTATTGCGGGCTGCGCTCCGCCACGGGCCCGTTTGACGCCCGCGAATTTTCCCGCGTCTTTGCAATCCTGGGAGCCCAGCGCGCCACCAAAATACTGGGGATTTTTGCGCGCCTTTCCAAGCGCGACGGCAAGCCCATCTATCTCAATCATATCCCCCGCGTTTCACGCTATCTCAAGCGCAATCTGGCTCATCCCGACCTTGCCGTTCTCAATAGCTGGTATGAGCGGAATTTGCCGATATGAAGCTGAGCGATACAATCGGCAGCCATGCCATGATACTTGCCGCGGGATTTGGCGTGCGCATGCGGCCTTTGACCAACGATCGTCCCAAGCCGCTTATTGAAGTTGCAGGAAAGGCGCTCATTGACTACGGCTTTGACCGGCTGCGCGAAGCAGGCGTTCAAAAGGCGGTGGTCAACGGCCACTACAGGGCCGAGCAGATATCGCACTGGTCACAGCAGCAGACAGCGCCCGATGTTGCGTTCTCCGATGAGCAGGCGG
This sequence comes from uncultured Alphaproteobacteria bacterium, assembly GCA_963810045.1. GTDB lineage: Bacteria > Pseudomonadota > Alphaproteobacteria > Rhizobiales > Aestuariivirgaceae > Aestuariivirga. Next base: position 249,765 of record CAWELV010000013.1, read on the forward strand.
AGATTCTCGATACGGGTGGCGGCATTGCAAAGGCCCTTCCGCTTCTTGGCCGCCAGCCTTTTTTCGTGCTTAACAGCGACAGTTTCTGGCTTGATGGAAGGGTTCCGGCACTTAGCCGCCTGCGTGCTGCATGGAATGACACGACAATGGATTGCCTGCTCCTGTTGTGTCACGTTGACCGTACCATCGGTTACGATGGCCGGGGGGATTTCCGCTTGGAGCGCGATGGACGCCTCACCCGCCAACAGGGATCAGGAGCTCTTGCCTATATCGGCGGCTATCTCGTGCATCCTCGCCTTTTTGCCGGCGTTGCTGTAGAAAAATTTTCGATGAATGTTTTGTGGGATAAGGCAATTTCAGAGGGCCGCTTGCATGGCATTGCGCACAGCGGAAAATGGTTCCATGTGGGCACGCCTCAAGCCATCGGTTTGGCCGAGGCCGAACTTGCCAAGACCTAGCGCATGGGCGAGAAGCCGCAGCGCGTCTACACGATAGCCAGCGACGCGCCTTTTCTGGACATTCTGGCGAAAGCGGTTCTGCGGGGCTTTCCCTATGCGGAAGGGTCTCCTGAAAAACATCCGTCACTTGCCGCCTGGACCATTCTTGTGCCCACCCGGCGGGCGGCACGCGCACTTCAGGAAAAGCTGCTTATCGAAAGCGGCAGGCCGGCGCTTGTGCTGCCGCAGATAAGACCTATTGGCGACCTGGATGAAGATGTTCTTGAGGCGCAGCGCCCCTACATCGGCTTGCCCGATGCGATCAGCGACATCGGCCGTGAATTCGCGCTCATGGCTCTCATTGATGACTGGGCCTCCGAAAATCCGCAGATTCGCCTGGCGCAGGAACTTGCTCACGCGCCACAGCAGACCCAATCCCTGGCGGCGAGCCTTGCCGAACTTATTGATGTCATGGAAACCGAAGAGGTTTCCTTCGACCGCCTGCCGGAAGCCTATCTGATTGATCTTGCGGTCCACCGGGAAGCAATCCTCAGCCTGTTCGATGTGATGAGCAAAAAACTTCCGGCGCAGCTTATGCGCGAGAATCTCATGGGGGCGAAGGAACGGCGCAGCCGCCTCATTCGCCTGGAAGCCAAGAGGCTGACTGAAAATCCTCCCGCCGGTCCCGTTATCGCCGCTGGTTCCACCGGCACCATTCCCGCCACCCGGGAATTGCTGAAAGCGATTTCCACTCTGGAAAACGGGGCGGTGATCCTGCCCGCTCTTGATGAGGGGATGGACACAAAGAGCTGGGAGGCGGTTTCGCCGCAGCATCCGCAATTTGCCATCAAGCAGCTTGTGGAGGCCATCGGCGTCGAGCGCGAAAATATTATCACGCTTGGATCGGATTCCGGAGACCGGGCTTGGTTAGCCAGTGAACTCATGCGCCCCTCGGAAGTTTCCGATGACTGGCAACAGGCGTTGGCGGGCCAGGGCGGCAGAATCAAACGGGCTCTCGAAAAGGTATCGCTTGTCGAAGCACGCGACAAAAATGACGAGGCATCGATCATTGCGCTGATGATGCGGCAAGCCCTGGAGAATCCAACGGGTGACATGGCCCTGGTCACGCCTGACCGCGACTTGGCGCGGCGGGTGAAAGCAAATCTTTCGCGCTGGAACATCGGCGTTGATGATTCAGCCGGTGAACCGCTGAGCCGTTTTGGTGCTGCCTCCCTGCTGCTTCTTCTCATGGATGCGGTCGAAGCAAATTTTTCTGCTGCTTCGCTGCAAAGCCTGTTCAGCCATCATCTCACCCGATTTGGCTTTGAACGGGCCGACTTCAGCGCCTTGGCACGAAGAATCGAAGTTGCCCTGTTCCGCTCGTCGCCAATGGTTCAGGGCTTGGAAGGTTTGCTGCCTTCGTTCGACCTGGCCCTTCAAGGATCAAAAGGCGAATTCCACCTCTCATCCCATTGTCGCCCATCTCAAAGAGAATGACTGGCAGGAGATGCGCGACTGTCTTGCGCGCGTTGTGGAGATACTGGGTCCGCTCTCGCCACGTTCCGTCACCTCATTCAGGGAGCATCTCGACGGTTTGATTTCCGTCGGCGGAAAGAATTTCCGGTGACGGATTCTGGAATGGCGTTGAAGCGGAGGAGCTTGAAACGCTCATCGAAACCTTACGGCAGGAATCCTTCCGGCTTCCCAGTTTGCGATTTCGCGCGCGCCAGCGCCACGATCCGCCGGCATTTGCAAAGAATTCCGGTCCGGGAAATCAGAAACGCCGGTACACGGCTTTCAATCCTTGGCTTGCTGGAAGCCCGCTTGGTGCATCCGCGAAAGCGTCATTCTCGGCGGGTTAAATGAAGGAACATGGCCGCGGCTGCCGGATCCGGGCCCATGGCTTAACCGGCCCAATGCGCGATGTCTTCGGCATGCAGCAGCCGGAGCGCAGGATTGGCCAATCGGCCCATGATTTTGTCCAGGCTTTTGGCGCGCCGCAGGTGTTTCTCACCTGGGCGCGGCGCGACGGCATGGACCCCGCCATCCCCTCCCGGTGGATATTGCGCCTGCAGACGATTTTGAAGGCGGCCGGTCACAAGCCCGAGGATATGCCTTCCGAACCCTGGCAGGCGTGGGCGGCGCGGCTTGACCGGGCCGATAATCTTCGGCCTACGCCTCATGGCAAACCGCAGCCCCGGCCGCCTGTCGAGGCAAGGCCAAGGCGGATCAGCGTGAGCCGGGTTGAAACGCTGATCCGCGATCCTTACGCAATTTATGCGGATGCCGTTTTGAAACTCAGGCCGCTGCCCAATATTGCGGCGGCTCCCGATGCGGCGCTGCGCGGCACGCTTTTCCACAAGGCCATTGGCGACTTCTTCACGCTCTATCCGAAAGCCCTGCCGGCCGACGCGGTGGAGCAATTCATCACCCTTGGCGATGAGATATTCCGGCCCTTCCGGAACGATCCGGAAATCATGGGTTTCTGGTGGACGAGGTTCCAGCGCCTTGCGAGGTGGATCGTCGAGAATGAAGCCTCTTTGCGCAGCGATGTGGCTGAGGTCATTGCGGAAGCAAAGGGAAGCCTGGTTCTGAAAATTGGCGAGGCTGACTTCACGCTCAGTGCGCGCGCCGACCGGATCGATATTTTTTCCGATGGCAGGGCGCGCATCGTCGATTTCAAGACAGGCGCAATACCCAGCGGCCCAAAAATAAAAGAAGGATTTTCACCCCAGCTTACATTGGAAGCCGCCATGCTCGAACGCGGCGCCTTTGAACATGTGGGCAAGCACGAGACCAGCGATCTGACTTACATCAGAATAACCGGCGGCATTCCAGCCGGAGAATTGAAATCGGTTGATCTTGAGCCCATGGCTGTGGCGCGCGAGCATCTTGCACGCCTTATCGGGCTTCTCGGCAAATACCAGAATCCCAATCTTGCCTATCTCCCGCGCTACGCCATTGAAAATGTCGAAGCGGTTTGCGACTATGACCATCTCTCGCGCTACCGCGAATGGATCCTGGCGGGTGACAGCTGATGGCCAACTCCATGCACGCCACGCCTGAACAGAAAACCGCCTCCAATCCGGCGGCTTCCGCCTGGGTGGGCGCCAATGCGGGCTCCGGCAAGACCCATGTGCTGGTGGACCGGGTGACGCGCCTCATGCTTGCGGGCGTTGATCCCATGTCAATCCTTTGCCTCACCTATACCAAGGCAGCGGCCAAGGAGATGGCCAACCGCCTGCATGAACGGCTCGGCGAATGGGTTGGCCTTTCCAATGCAGCACTTTCCAAACAGCTCATCCAGATGGGGCATGATGATGTCGGCCCTCAGACCCTGTCCCGGGCGAGGCGGCTTTTCACCGCGGCCCTGGAAACGCCGGGCGGCCTCAAGATTCAAACGATCCATGCCTTCTGCGAAAGAATTCTGCAGCTTTTCCCGGTGGAGGCCGGGCTTGCTCCGGGTTTTGAGGTTCTGGAGGCCAGCCAATCCAAGCAGCTGCTTCGGGAAGCGCGTGATCATGTGTTGCGCCAAGCCCAGGGCGGTGAAAGCTCGCCTTTCGCCAGCGCGCTGGAAATCGTAACCCGCCACACGCATTCCGACAGTTTCGATGCGTTGCTGGAACGCCTTCTTTCAAAGCGCCAAACTCTCCGGGATGCGATGGCGCAGCACGGGTCTATTGAAAATATTGGCCAAGCGCTCAGGGCTGAATTGGGCATAGACCCACAGCAAAACGTTGAAAATCTCAGAAAGGAATTTCTGAATTTCGACAGGGCGATGGTTGAAAGAATGATTCCGGTCCTCTCCGCTTCCCTCGTCACCAACCAAAAAACGGCGGCTTGTTTTGCGGCCCTTCTCAGGGAAAATGACAGCGCACAGGCTGAAAAACTCTACCGGCGCATCTACTATACGGCCGAAGGCGAAAAGCCGAAAAATATTGCTTCCATCGTTACGGAAAAACTTCTCAAGGATAATCCCTGGATCAGGGACTGGCTTTCAGATGAATATGTCACGCAGCCTGAACCTGATCGAGCAGATTGACAATCTCACGCGCATTGAAGCGACGTGTGCCTTGCTCACTCTCGCCGAGGCGATGATTTCGGAATTCGAATCGGCCAAAAAACTCCGCGGCGCCTATGACTTCGACGATCTCATCCTGAAAACCCGCGACCTGCTTGTCGACAAAGCATCGGCGCAATGGGTTCTCTTCAAGCTGGATCGCGGCATTGAGCATGTCCTTGTCGACGAAGCGCAGGACACCAGCCTGGCCCAATGGCAAATCGTCAATGCGCTGACGGAAGAGTTCTTTTCCGGAACTGGCAGCCGTGAGGTTCCGGACCGCACATTATTCGTGGTCGGCGACCGCAAGCAATCGATCTTCAGTTTCCAGGGCGCCGATCCGGCGGCCTTTGAATATTCGCGCGAAATATTCGGGAAGCAGATCACCAATGTGGGTCAGGTCTTCAGCACGGTTGACCTCACCATTTCCTATCGTTCCACCATGGAGGTGCTGAAAGCTGTTGATGTGGTTTTTGCCGAAGGAACGCGGGCCCGCGTTGGGCTGGACGGTCTCCACCCGCAAATTCTGCTTCATCAATCCAACCGGGGAGGCGAGTCCGGATTATTTGAACTCTGGCCGCTGATGGAGGCTGATGAAAAGGCCGAGAGAGAACCCTGGCAGGCCCCGGTCGATCAATACCCGCCAAAGTCCGCGTTGCGCAAACTGGCCCAACGGCTTGCGGAAACGATCAAATCATGGATCGGAAAACGCCATATTGCGGCGCTTGATCGCGCGGTCGAGGCGGGCGATATCCTGATCCTGTTTCGCACCCGAAACTCGCTGTTCGATATCCTGATCAGCGAAATGCGAAAGGCCGGAATTCCGGTGGCGGGTGCGGACCGCCTGAAGCTTTCGGAGAATATCGCCATCCTCGACATCATGGCCCTGGTGCAGTTCGTGCTGCTGCCCGACGATGATTATTCCCTGGCTTGCGTGCTCAAAAGCCCGCTTGTGCCAACACCGCTGACGGAGGAGCAACTTTTCAAGCTGGCCCATGGGCGTGAAACCGCCTCCCTGTGGGCGCGGCTAGGCGCTTCGGATGATGCGAGCTGCGTGGAAGCCCGCAGGGTTTTGGAGGAATGGCTGAAGGCCTCGGAAAGCGCGCGGCCCTTTGAATTCCTGTCGATGGTCCTGATCAAAACCAGGAAAGCCTTTCTGGCGCGATTGGGAAGCGAGGCGGGGGATGCGCTCGATGCGTTGCTTGAGGTTTCGCTGTCCTACGAAGAAAGCCATTCATCATCGCTGGCGGGATTTGCAACCTGGTTTGCCTCCGAGGATACCGAAATCAAGCGCAACATGGATCGCGGCCGCGGCGAAGTGCGCCTGATGACGGTGCATGGCGCGAAGGGCCTTGAATCCAGCATCGTGATCCTGCCCGACACCACGTCCATGCCGCGAAGCAACGCCACATCGGCCCTCATGTTTGTCGAGCCAAAATCGGGCGGGGCCAAGCTGCCTTTCTGGCGGCTGTCGGGACTGGCGCAGTCCCAGGCCATCGAGGACTGGAAGGACTGGGACAAGCAAACCGAACTGGAGGAGCAGCGGCGCCTGCTCTATGTGGCGATGACGCGGGCGCGCGACGAGCTTTATGTCTGCGGCTATAAAATCCACAAGGAGAGTCCGGAGAACAGCTGGTACCGGCTGGTCGAGGAAGCGGTGCAGAGCCAGGGCATCCTGCGGGCCGTCGAATCCCCTGACAAAATTTCATGCCAGCGATTTGGCCCTGATCCGACGTGGAATGGAATAGCCTCGGTTTTGCCGAAGGTGTCCCAAGAGCTTCCCGATTGGCTGTTCAAAAGTCCGGACATTGTGCATAAAGGCGGGGCACGTCCGACGGGTACACGCCGTGGCGTTGAGTCCAATCCGGCCGTGGCCCGTGGCCGCGCCATTCACAAAATCCTGCAGGATTTGCCTGGCATGAGTTCAGATGCAGGGTTGAATTTTGCCAGGCGCATTCTCGCCAGGAACGGGCTTGATGCGGGACTGGCTGAAAAAATCCTTGGCCTCATTACGCATCCGGAGCACAGCGATTTTTTCGGCGCGGACAGCCAGGCGGAAGTCAGCATCGGATCACTCCTGCCAGAACGGCCAGCGCATCACCGAACGGATTGACCGGCTTGTGGTGCGGGACAACGACATTCTCGTGCTCGACTATAAGACCGACTGGAACGTGCCGGACGCGCTCAATGCCGAACACCCGCATGTCATGCAGCTCGCCGGCTATGCACGAAGGCTCGGGCAAGCCTATGGCGGCAAAACCATCCGTGCCGCCATTCTCTGGACGAGCCTGCCGCGTTTGGACTGGATTGCCGATGACATGCTCCGGAAAGCCATTGCAAACATGGACCGGTAACCGCCATCCCTATCTTTGCAGGGGCTTTGCGGCCTTAAAGAAATCTTTCCACGGATCGGGCTGGCCCAGCATTTTGCTGGTTTCCTTGCCGCCAATGGTGAAAGCCGTTGGGCTCACTCCGCCGGCCATCGATTTCCATTCGATTGGCATCGAAACCGTCGCGTCATCCTTGGCCCGCGCTGAATAGGGCGCCACCGTTGTGGAGCCCCTGCCATTCCGCAGGTAATCGATGAAGATCCGGCCTTTGCGGGCTTTCTTGGACATGGTTGCGGTATATTTATCGGGCGCCACCTGCGTCATGGCATCGGCGAAGTCATGGGCAAAGGTTTTGACCTCTTCCCAGCGGGCTTTTGGTTTCAACGGCACAAGGACATGAAAGCCTTTGCCGCCGGAGGTTTTTACAAATGCGGAAAAGCCCAGGTCTTCAAGACGCGTCTTCACTTCCAGCGTCGCGGCGCGGACAGTTTCAGCCGTCACGCCTTCATCGGGATCAAGGTCAAACGCGATCTGATCTGGCGTTTCGATCGCATCGGCCATTGCTCCCCAAATATGAATTTCCACCACGCCAAGCTGAACCAGGGCCGCCAGTCCGTTGAAGTCGCGGATATAGAGATGCTCCTGCTTGTCCTTGGGGTCACGCAGCGTACTGATGGCATCATGCATGCCAGGAGAGGCATGCTTCTGAAAAAACCGCTGGCCGCCGATCCCATCGGGCGCGCGCAAGAGGCTCAGGGCCGGTTGATGACGAACTGCTCCATGCGAGGCCAGACCGATTCATAATAATCCAGCAGATCCTGTTTCGAGATTTTGGCTTTCGGCCACAACAGCTTGTCGGCATTGCTCAACTGCACGTCCGTTTCGGCTTTGGATTTTCCGTGCTCGCAGGTTTTGCCGCAGCGGATGGCGCCACTGGCTGCTCTTTCACAACCTCCTGTGGCGGCTTGTCCTCCCGCAAGCCCTGAAATGAAGCCTGCCGCAAAATGCCGTCGCTTGTCCATGTCCGGAATTCCACTTCGGCCACCAATTCGGGCCGCACCCAAATGGCATTCTTCTCCTTCTTTTCCAATCCCGCGATAGCCGGCGACTTTACCTTGAGCTTTTCCAGTTTCCGCTTGAGGTCATCGCCCGCTTTTGTTGAAAAGCCTGTTCCCACGCGCCCGGCATGCACCAGTTTGCCATTCTTGCGATAGCCAACAATGATTGAGCGCAGTCCCCGCCCCGTTGCGGCGGAAGCGAGATAGCCAAGGACGATGAATTCCTGGCGCAAGGTGCATTTTGATTTGATCCAGTCAAGCGTGCGCCCACTCTGATAGGGCGCGTCAACCTGTTTTGAAACCACGCCTTCAAGGCCCATGCGGCAGGCATGGGCAAGCATGGTCTCGCCGGGCTCCTCGAAGTGTTCGCTATAGCGGGTCACCTTTGTGCTCGTTTGTTTCAGGAGTTCTTCGAGCTGTGACTTTCGTTCAATCAAAGGCTCCTCAAGCAACGCAGTATTATCGAGATGCAGCAGGTCAAAGGCGTAGAAGTGCATCCGGTCGATGCGGCTGGCTGACAAATCTCCCTGCAAAAGGGCAAAGGACGCAACCCCTTTGTCCGACAGCACGACTATTTCGCCGTCGATGATCGCCTGTTGGCACTTGAGTCCAGACAGCTCCCGGCGCAACGGCTCGCCGAAGCGCGTCGTCCAGTCCAGCCCGGAACGCGTGAACAATTTCACTTTTCCGGCAGAAATGTGGGCCTGGATCCGGTAACCGTCGAACTTCACTTCATGCAGCCAACCGGCTCCTGCCGGCGGCGTTTCTTTCAGTGTTGCAAGAGCGGGGGGAATGAAATCCGGCATTGCGGCTGATTTTTTCTTTGCCGATCGGGCTGCGTTGAAGACTTTGCGGTTTTTGCTGTTTTGCTGTTGCTTTTCGGCTTCTTTCCCTCGGCAATTTCTTCGTTGGTGAGGCCCGATTTAATGGATTCCGGCGCGCTTTCCAAAATGTCGCCTTCGGCTGTGGCGAACTCATCCTTGGCTTTGATCAGCAGCCAGTTGTCACGTTTTTCCTTCTCGCGGGCCTTGAGGCGAACGAGATGCCAGCTTCCTTTAAGTTTCTTGCCGACAAGTTCAAAACTCAAATGACCTTTCTTCATGTCGGCTGCCGCATCGCCCTCGGGCATCCAGGTTCCCTGGTCCCATACGACTACGGACCCGGCGCCATAGGAACCCTCGGGGATGGTGCCTTCGAAGTCCGCATAGTCCAGGGGATGGTCTTCGACATGGACGGCTAAGCGTTTTTCGGACGGATCAAGACTCGGCCCCCGGGTAACAGCCCAGCTCCACAGCACGCCGTTGTGTTCGAGGCGCAAATCATAATGCAGCCGCCGGGCATCGTGCTTGTGAATGACAAACAGCCCGCCAACGGATTTTGATTTTCGGGCCGTGCGCTGCCGTTTGCCCGTGGGCTCACGGGTTTTCTTGAAGTCGCGTTTGTTCCAATACTGTTCGAGCGAATTTGCCATTTTGCCAACTCACTCGATTATCGTTTGCCGCCCGCCGACGGCTTTCTTGGCAGGCCTTGTGACGAGCCGCGGATGATTTGCTCTTCGCCGCGGACTTGGACTCTTTGATCCACCCTCCGATGCCAGGCTCTTCTTGAGCGCATCGAACAGGTTGATAACATTGGATGGAGGCTCGGCAGCGGAAACCACGGGCGGTTTTTTCCCGGCCTTCTTGGCCTTGATCAGGGCCAGAAGCGCATCTTCATAGCGGTCATCGAACTTCGACGGGTCAAATTTCCCTTTTTTCTTGTCGATGATATGGGCTGGCCAGATCGGTCATTTCCTGATCGACGGTGACCTTGCCGATATCGTCGAATACCGTTTCAGGCTGGCGTACGGTATGATCATAGCGCAAGGTGGTGAGCAGCATGCCTTTGCCAAGCGCCTCGATGACGACAGGCCGCTCGCGGCGATAGAGCACGATGCGCGCCAATCCGGCCATTTTTTTCTCGGCCAAGGCATCGCGTATAACGGCAAAGGCTTCCAGGGAAACCTTGTCGGACGGCGTCAGGTAATAGGGCGTGTCAAGGTAGATTTGCTCGATTTCCGATTTCTTCACGAAGCTTTCAAGGCTCAGCGTATGGGAGGATTCGATCTTGACCGCGTCAATTTCTTCCTCTTCGAAAAGCAGGAATTGGTCGTTCTCGATTTCATAGCCCTTGATTTCATTTTTTTCATCAACGGGCTTTCCTGTGACGGAATCGATATATTGCCGCGACACGGTATTGCCGGTGGCCTTGTTGAGAATCCGGAAGGAAACCTTCTCGTTCTGGGTGGTGGCGTTTGAAAGCTCCACACCGCAGGTCACGAGCGACAATTTGAGGTAGCCTTTCCATGCGGGGCGTACGGCCATCAAACACCTGCCAAACCATCTTAAAGCCTAGTCGGTCTAATGGTTTTCAGGCCCAAAGGTTCCCGGAAAGCCTAAATATTGGCGTTTGGCTCCCTTGACCGGACCCCCGGCGATACCTACCTTCACTGGCAACTCAAGAAATAGTGGAGAATCAATCGTGGCCACCCAAAAAGTATCCGACGCTTCCTTTGATGCGGATGTTCTCAAGTCCGGATGCCCGTGGTTGTCGATTTCTGGGCGGAATGGTGCGGGCCCTGCAAGATGATCGCTCCTGCGCTTGAGGAAATTGCCCTGGCGCTTGGCCCCAAGGCCAAGATCGTCAAGATCAACATCGATGAAAATCCCGCAAACCCCTTCGAAATATGGAGTGCGCGGCATTCCGACCCTCATGGTGTTCAAGGGCGGGGCCGGTTGCATCGACCAAGGTTGGGGCGGCGCCCAAGGGCCAATTGCAGTCCTGGATTGAGCAGTCAATCTAGCGCCGGGCCGCGCCCGATACGCCCGACATCGTCCTGTTTTCATGGACGCTGCAGCACGTGGCCGGCAAGATAAAGCGAACCGCAAATCAATATTCTTGGGGCCGGTGTCGTTTGGGATGCCTGCCCCAAAGCTTTTCCAAGAGAGGTTGCGGTTTCGGCCGAGAGGTTCCGGCTCGCGGGCAATTTCGCAAGCTGGTCGGCGGGAATCGCATTCGGCTCACCCGGTATGGCAAGCGTCACCACGCGATGGGCGAGGCCGGCAAAGGGTGCGATGAACTCGCCGGCGTCCTTGGTGTTGAGCATGCCCCAGATGAGCACCAGCGGCCGCGAAACGCGCTCATTGAGATCGGAAAAGGCCCGCGCAAAGACGCGGCCGGCGGACGGGTTGTGCCCGCCATCGAGCCACAGTTCCGCATCCTTCGGCAGAAGGCCGGTGAGTGCGCCGGCCCCAGCCGCTGCATGCGCGCCGGCCAGACCGCCGACTTCAGTCCCTGCGCGATGTGCGTTTCCGAAATGCGCGCATCATCGAGCAAGCGGATCGCGGCAATGGCGTTGCCGGCATTGTCGATCTGGTGGCGGCCCTGCAGCTGCGGCAAGGGCAGATCGAGCAGGCCGCTCTCATCCTGAAAGACAAGCCGGCCATGCTGCTCAAAGGCCTGCCAGTCCTGATTGGCGATGGAGAGCGGCGCGCCGGTCCGTTCGGCGACGCGTTCGATCTCGGCCCGCGCCTCGTCGGGCTGCGGCGCCGATGATGGCGGGAACGCCGTGCTTCAGGATGCCGGCCTTCTCATGGGCGATGGCGGTGAGCGTGTTGCCCGAGATATTGCTGATGGTCATAGTCGACCGTGGTGATGACGGACGCGACGGGTTTGCGATGACATTGGTGGCATCAAGCCTGCCGCCCAGGCCGACTTCGAGCAGGAGATAATCGGCAGGCGTGCGCGCGAAGGCGAGGAAGGCCGCAGCGGTGGTGATCTCGAAGAAGGTGATGGCGGCGTCCCGCATTGGCCGCTCGCATTCCTCGAGCAGGGCCGATAGCTTGTCCTCGGCGATGAGTTTCACCGGCCACGTGAATGCGCTCGTGGAATTTGACGAGATGCGGCGAGGTATAGCAATGGACCGTGAGAGCCGGCCTGCCTCGAGAATGGACCGCAGATAGGCAACGGTGGAGCCCTTGCCGTTGGTGCCGGCAACATGGATGACGGGCGGCAGGTTTTCTTCCGGATTTCCGAGCCGCTCCAGAATCCGCTCCATGCGCTCGAGGCTGAGATCGATGATCTTGGGATGAAGCGACAGCAGCCGGTTCAAGTATGGCATCGCTACGCGCCATGGATATTACTCAGACGGCTGATCGGGACCGAGATGCCCCGCTGTTGGTTCCCGGCAGCTTCCTGTAGGCGGAGCTTCATCAGGATGCGGGCCACCCGGCTGATGGTGTCGCGCAACTGGTGGCGATGCACCACCATGTCGACCATGCCGTGATCCTGCAGATATTCGGAGCGCTGGAAACCTTCGGGCAGTTTGTCGCGGATGCGTCTGCTCGATCACGCGCGGGCCGGCAAAGCCGATCTGAGCGCTCCGGGTTCGGCAATATGGACATCGCCCAGCATGGCATAGGACGCGGTGACGCCGCCGGTCGTCGGATTGGTCAGCACGACGATATAGGGCAGATTGTGCGGCGCGCAGTTCCTGCACCGCGACGCGTCGTGCGCGGCAACTGCATCAGCGACAGGATGCCTTCCTGCATGCGCGCGCCGCCCGAGGAGGCGAAGAGCACAAAGGGGCATGTTCTTGGAACGGCGGTGCGCATGGCGAGTAATGATGGCTTCGCCGGCCGCCATGCCGAGCGAGCCGCCCATGAAGGCAAAATCCTGCACCGCCATGACGATGGGAAGCCGTCGAGCGTGCCGGAGCCGGCAAGGATGGCATCGTCGGCGCCGGTCTTCTGCTGTGCTCTCCTTCAGCCGGTCGATATAGCGGCGCTCGTCGCGGAATTTCAGCGGATCGAGCGGCACCTGCGGCAACGTCAAGGGTGTTCATAGACGCCGCCGTCGAACATGGATTTCAGTCGCACGTCCGGCGCCATGCGCATGGTGATAGCCGGAGCCCGGAATGACGAACTGGTTGGCCTCGAGATCGCGGTAGAAGACCATCTGGCCGGTTTCCGGATCCTTGATCCACATGTTCTCCGGCATTTCGCGCTTGGCGCCGAGCAGCGCGCGGATTTTCGGGCGGACGAAATTCTTGATCCAGTTCACCTGATCTAGCTCCTCACGCCCGGGCGATCTCGCTCACCAGGAGTGCACCGCTTTTACGGTTTTGGGCGTCGGCTTGCCAGCCGTGGTCAGAGCTGTCCTTACGGCGTTGACCAGCGCTGAGCCCACCACCACGCCATCGGCGCTCTTGGCGATGGCGCGGGCCTGCTCGGCGGTCTTGACGCCGAAGCCCACGGCGATCGGCAAGCTGCGTGTGGCCTTGCAGGCGCGTGACATTCTTCTCGACGCTCTTGAGATCGGGCGCCTTGGTGCCGGTGATGCCGAGAACCGAGACATAATAGACAAAGCCCGAGGTGTTCTTGAACACGGCGGGCGCGCGCTTGTCGTCGGTCGTCGGCGTGGCCAGGCGGATGAAATTGATGCCGGCCTTCGATGGCGGGAAGGCAAAGCTCATCATCTTCTTCGGGCGGCAGATCGACGATGATCAGGCCGTCGACGCCGGCCGCCTTGGCGTCCGCAAGAAAGCGTTCGACGCCATAGACATAGATCGGGATTGTAATAGCCCATCAGGACGACCGGCGTTGCCTCGTCGCCCTTGCGGAATTCGCGCACCATGCTCAAGCGTCTTGCTCAGTCGTCTGCCCGGCCTTGAGGGCGCGCAAGCCTGCCGCCTGGATGGCCGGGCCATCGGCCATGGGATCGGTGAAGGGCATGCCGAATTCGATGATGTCGGCGCCGGCCTTGGGCAGGCCCTTGATGATCTCGAGCGATGTCGCGTAGTCGGGATCGCCGGCCGTCACGAAGGTGACGAGCGCGGCGCGGCCCTTTTGTTTCAGATCGGCGAAACGGCTTTCGATGCGGGCCGTCACAGTTTCACTCCGAGATGTCCGCGACGGTGAAGATGTCCTTGTCGCCGCGGCCGCACATGTTCATGACCATCAGATGGTCCTTGGGCTTCTGGGCGCAAGCTTCATCACATGGGCGAGCGCATGCGAAGGTTCGAGCGCCGGAATGATGCCTTCGAGCTTGCAGCAGAGCTGGAAGGCTTCGAGCGCCTCCTTGTCGGTGGCCGACACATAATTGCACGCGCTTCATGTCGTGCAGCCAGGAATGTTCGGGGCCGATGCCCGGATAGTCGAGGCCCGCCGAGATCGAATGCGCCTCGGTGATCTGGCCGTCATCGTCCATCAGCAGATAGGTGCGGTTGCCATGCAGCACGCCGGGCTTGCCGCCGGTGATCGAGGCCGCATGTTTCTTGGTGCGAAGGCCGAGGCCCGCCGCCTCGACGCCAATAGATCTCCACATCCTTGTCGTCGAGGAAGGGATGGAACAGGCCCATGGCATTCGAGCCGCCGCCGATGGCCGCCACCAGCGAATTCGGGCAGGCGGCCTTCGCGCGCCAGCATCTGCTTCTTCGTTTCAATGCCGATGACCGATTGGAAGTCGCGCACCATTTCCGGATAGGGATGGGGGCCTGCAACCGTGCCGATGCAATAGAAGGTGTCCTCGACATTGGCGACCCAATCGCGCAGCGCCTCGTTGAGCGCATCCTTCAGCGTGCGCGAGCCGGAAAGGGCCGGGACCACTTCGGCGCCCAGCAGCTTCATGCGAAACACATTGGGCTTCTGCCGCTCGATATCGACCTCGCCCATGTAGACAATGCATTCCAGGCCAAAGCGCGCGCAGGCGGTGGCCGTGGCGACGCCATGCTGGCCGGCGCCGGTTTCGGCGATGATGCGCTTCTTGCCCATGCGCCGGGCGAGCAGGATCTGGCCCATGACATTGTTGATCTTGTGCGCGCCGGTGTGATTGAGCTCGTCGCGCTTGAAATAGATTTTCGCGCCGCCCAGATGTTCGGTCAGGCGCTCGGCGAAATAGAGCGGGCTCGGCCGGCCGACATAGTGCTCAAGAAATGAATCAAGCTCGGCCTGAAAGCTGGGATCGGCCTTGGCGTCCTTGTAGGCCTGCTCGAGCTCGAGGATGAGCGGCATCAAGGTTTCGGCGACGAAACGGCCGCCATAGATGCCGAACAGGCCCTTTTCGTCGGGGCCGGTGCGGTAGGAATTGGACCTGTGCTGTCGTCATAAAAACTCGCTTTCAAGGCCGTTTTAGCGGGCCGCCTTCGCCGCCTCAATGAATTTCCGAATGAGGGTTAGATCCTTGATCCCGGGGGCCGTTTCGACGCCGGAGGAGACATCGACGATGGCCGCGCCGGTGACGCGGATGGCGTTTGCGACATTGTCCGGATTGAGCCCGCCGGAAAGGATGAAGCCTTCGGACTGGGATGTGCTGCCCAGCAGGGTCCAGTCAAAGGCGATGCCATTGCCGCCGGGCAAGCGCATTGACCAGCGTCTCGGGCGCCTTCGCGTCATAGAGGATGAGATTGGCCTTGCCCGCATAGTCGGCGCGCTCTGGCGATATCGGCAGACTCCGCCACCTTGATCGCCTTGATCACCGGCTTGCCCGTCAGCGCGCCGATCTCCGACACGCGCTCCGGCGTCTCCGCCCCATGGGCCTGATAGAGATCGGGAGCCGCAGCATATTGTCGATTTCCTGAAGTGCCGCATCATCGGCATCGACGATGAGGGCCACGATTTTTGCCCGGCCCCGGGCGACGCTCGGCAAGCTTTTTGCTTGCTGCAATGATACATGTCGCGGACTCTGGGGATAGAACACGAGGCCGACAAGATCGGCGCCCGCATCGAGTGCCGCGTCGACGGTTTCCGGCGTCGACAGGCCGCAGATTTTGACATCAACCATGGCGCAGCTCGTCCAAGATTTTCTGTGCCGCAGCGGCGGGATCGGCAGCGCCGGTGATGGCCCGGCCGATCACAAGAATATCGGCGCCGGCGGCCAGCGCCGCCTTGGCGTGGCGATGCGCTTCTGGTCATGGACCAGCATCTTCGGCCGGACGGATGCCGGGAACGACGGTCAAAAATTCCGGCCCCGTCGCGGCACGGATGCCCGCCACATCATGCGGGCTGCAGACAACACCATCGAGCCCTGCCGCCTTGGCAAGCTTTGCAAGTGCTGCGGCATGGGCACGCGTATCGAGTTTCGCATCGAAGCCGGCGGCCCAGATATCGTCGTTGGAAAGGCTGGTCAGCAGGGTCACGGCGATGAGCTTGGCGCGCCCGCCGATTGCCTCCGCCGCCGCCTGCATCATGTCGATGCCGCCGCTCGCATGAACATTGATGATGTGCCGGGCTTGGCGAAAGCCGCATGAGGGAGCGCATGCCCTCGGCCACGGTATTGGGAATGTCGTGGAGCTTGAGATCGAGGAAGATCGGCAGGCCCTCTGCGGCCACGGCCTCATAGCCTGCGTGCCATGGGCATAGAAAAACTCCATGCCGATTTTCATGTAGCCGACATGGGGCTTGAGCGCCTGGCAAGGGCCCGCGCCCGGTCAAGATCCGGCGTATCGAGGGCGACGCAAATGGGGTTCGCTTCGCTCATGGGGCTCTCGTTAGCCGCAAATACTCAGGAGCGCAAATAGACCATGATGGCCGCGGCCAGGTCCTCGAGGGCCGTGCCGCAGGATTTGAACAGGGTGATTTCCTCGGGCGTTTTCCGCCCCTTCACGGTGCCCCGGCAAAGGTCGAAGAGATCGCCCTGGACATTGGCAAAATCAAACTTGCCCTCATCGCGGGCCTGGAGCAGGTCGCCGGCTTCGGCCTCTGCGCCCTCGCTCGTGTCGACAAAGACCCGGGCGCGGGCCACGGCTTCGCCATCGGTCTCGCGCATGGTGGGCTTGAAGGCGCCGGCAAGATCGACATGGGTGCCGGGTTTCAGCCAGTCGCCTTTGACGATGGGCTCTGTGGAGTCGTCGCGCAGGAGACGATATCGGCCTGGCGCACCGCCGCTTCCAGATCGGTGACGGCCGAGCCTCGAAGCCATCGGCCTTCAGTTCACGCGCAAGGGCTGCCGCCTTTTCGGGCGAGCGGTTGTAGATGAACACCTTCCTGATCGGCCGCACGCCGCATGGGCGCGCACGAAATGCGCGGCCAAGCGCGCCGGCGCCCACCAGCACAAGCGTTGTGGCATCGGGGCGCGCCAGATAATCGGCGGCCAGGGCGGAAGCCGCAGCGGTGCGCCGGCGGGTCAATTCGGTGCCATCCATCATGGCGACGGTTGCGCCTGTGTCATTGTCGATCAGCAGATAGCTCGCCTGATCGTCGGCAGGCCTTTGCGGCATTGTCGGTCTTGACGACAACCGTCTTCAGGCCGGTGAAGTCCTTCGACCAGGCGGGCATCAAGAGCAGGGTGGAGACCGGCGAGGTTTCATGATGGTGGCGCACCGGCGTCGTGATGTCCGCCTTGAAAGCCCTCCCGCAAGGCTTCGACAATAGTCGCCATAGGGCGCAATTTTTGCCAGCGTCCGCAGCGGAGATGACTTTCATAGGGAGCTATGGTCCACGGGCGGGATTTCACGGCGCAACTGCGCTTGCCTCACGATTGGGTCGCGCGCTCAGTTCCCGGCGCGTGTCTCCTGGCGCGCGCGCCGCCATTTCTTCTGGGCAAACCAGCAGGCAATCCAGCCGGCGATCAGGCCGAAAAAAATTCCGCAGAAGAACAGCGCCCAGAGCGGCATGTCCATGGCGGCGAAGGGCGCATCGCGCGAGAAGGGATCAAATGAAACGGTCGATCCACTGCCGGTTGGCGACGGCAAAGACACGACAATGATGGCTATGGGCAGGCCGATGGTCCAGTGCAAAATCCGCTGCAGCATCATCGTCTTGCCGTTCAGCCGCTCGCGCAATTCCTTGCCGGTCTTGAAGAAGGGCACGCGCTTGGCGTGACTTCGACCGCGCTGCCGGTGCGCGGATTGCGGCCGGTGCGCGCACTTCGCGACTTGACCGAAAAGGCGCCAAAGCCCCGCAGTTCGACGCGGTCGCCGTCCTTCATGGCGCGGATGATCTCGTCGAGGATCTGTGTTGACAATGCGCTCAACGTCGCGGTGATAAAGATGCGGTGTTGTTGTCCGCGATCTTTTGGACGAGTTCGGATTTGATCATGATTCTGGCCCGCCTCCGTCTGGAAGTCAAAGCTGAGGGTGCCAAAGCGCGAGCAGACCGTCAAGCTCGACGCTTTCGACCTGCCGTCGTCGAGGCCTTCAAAGCCCAGAGCCTTAAGCACCAGTACTGGCCAGCGGAAAAGCCCAGGCCGCGTGGCGCCGGCATCCGAGCGACTGCGCCAATCGACAATCTCGATGTCCATCGGCAGCTTCTTCTCGTCTTGCCAGCCAGTCGAGTGCCTCTTCCTCGCCGCCGAGGGCATCGATGAGCTTTTCGGTCAGCGCCTGGCGGCCGGTATAGACGCGGCCGTCGGCCAGAACGCTGCACCCGTTCGAGCGGCAGCTTGCGGCGCTCGGCGACGAGGCCGGTAAACCAGGCGAAGGCACTCCTGCACCATGACATTGGAGACTTCGCGCGCCTTCTCGGTCATCGGCTTGAAGGGCGAGGGCTCGGCCTTGAGGTCGCCGGACTTGATTTCCTCCATCCGGATGCCGAGCGTATCGAGCAGTTTGGAGACTTCCGCCCACTGGAAGATGACGCCGATCGAGCCGGTGATGGTGTTGCCGCGCGCCACGATGTGGTCGGCGGCAATGGCGGTGATGTAGCCGCCCGAGGCCGCGACGGTATCCATCACGGCAACGACCGGCTTGTCCTTGGCAATTTTCCGGATCTCCTCATAGATCGCTTCGGAGCCGGCGGTGGTGCCGCCGGGGCTGTCGATGCGGATGATCAGGCCCTTGGCGCGATTTGATTTCGCCATGTCATCGAGGAGATCGAGGGTCGGCTGGTCGCCGGTGATCAGGCCGTCGATGTGGATGCGCGCGATATGATCAAGCGCTTTCTTCGAAATCGTCGCCGCTCCAGAAGAGCGCGCCAAGGCCAGCGAGGACCGCGAGGACGCGCCAGAACGCGCCAGAGGATCAGGCGCCGCTTCAGCTGCCGCCGGTCAACGATCAGTTCAGCCTGGCTTATCGCCATTCGCATCCTCCACGGTCTGACAGTTTGTATATGGAAAAACTCCGTCCGAATGAACCCACCCGGACGGAGATAATTGCCGTGCGCTTAGGACTATTCCTTGTCTTCGGCGTCTTTCTTGCCTTGTTAGGGCGGCGCCGAGAATGTCGCCCAGCGAAGCGCCCGAATCGGACGAGCCATACTGGGCCACGGCTGCCTTCTCATCGGCGATTTCCAGCGCCTTGATCGACACCGTACATCTTGCGCGCCTTGGCATCGTAGACTGGTGACCTTGGCATCGACCTTCTCGCCAACCGCAAAGCGCTCGGGGCGCTGTTCGGAGCGGTCGCGGGCCAGATCGGCACGCTTGATGAAGGCGGTCATGTCGGAGCCGGCGATCTTCACTTCGAGGCCGGCATCCTCGAACCTTGACCACTTCGCAGGTGACGGTATCGCCCTTCTTGATGCCGGCTGCAGTCGGATGCTCCTTGGCGGGTCGCCGGCCATCTGCTTGATGCCGAGCGAGATGCGCTCCTTCTCGACGGTCGACATCGAGAACGACTGGCCTTGACGCATGTCGCCCTTCTTGTAGTCCTTGATCGCTTCTTCGCCGGGCCGCTTCCAATCGAGATCGGAGAGATGGACCATGCCATCGACATCGCCGTCGAGGCCGACGAACAGGCCGAATTCGGTGATGTTCTTGATCTCGCCTTCGACATGCGGTGCCGATCGGGATACTTCGCCGAGAAGGTTTCCCACGGATTGTTCTGGATCTGCTTGAGGCCCAGCGAAATGCGCCGCTTGGACGGGATCGACTTCGAGCACCTGGACTGTGATTTCCTCCGAGGTCGAAAGGATCTTGCCCGGATGCACGTTCTTCTTCGTCCAGCTCATTTCCGAGACATGGACGAGGCCTTCGATGCCATCCTCAAGCTCGACGAACGCGCCGTAGTCGGTGATGTTGGTGACCCGGCCCTTGAACCCTGGACGCCGAGCGGATATTTGGCGGCCGACGCCGTTCCCACGGATCCTTGTCGAGCTGCTTCATGCCAAGCGAAATGCGCTGGGTCTCGGGATTGATGCGGACGATCTGCACCTTCACGTGTCTGGCCGACGGTGAGCACGTCGCTGGGATGGTTGACGCGCTTCCAGGCGATGTCGGTGACATGGAGCAGGCCGTCGATGCCGCCCAGATCGACGAAGGCGCCGTAATCGGTGATGTTCTTGACCACGCCGTCGACCACCTGGCCTTCGGCGAGGTTCTGCACGAGCTCGGAGCGCTGCTCGGCGCGCGTCTCTTCCATGATGGCGCGGCGCGAGACGACGATATTGCCGCGGCGGCGGTCCATCTTCAGAATCTGGAAGGGCTGGGTCACATGCATCAGCGGGCCCGACATCGCGGATCGGGCGAATATCGACCTGGCTGCCGGGCAGGAAGGCCACGGCGCCGCCGAGATCGACGGTGAAGCCGCCCTTGACGCGGCCGAAGATCACGCCATCGACGCGCTCATTCTTGGCATGGCTCTTTCTCGAGGCGGGTCCAGGCTTCTTCGCGGCGCGCCTTGTCGCGCGAGAGAACGGCTTCGCCCATGGCATTCTCGATGCGCTCGAGATAGACTTCGACCGTGTCGCCGGGCTTGATCTTGACGTCCTTGCCGGGCTGGGAGAATTCCTTGAGCGCCACGCGGCCTTCGGTCTTCAGGCCGACATCGATGATCACGAAATCGTTTTCGACGGCCACGACGCGGCCCTTGACGACCACGCCTTCGGTGGCCGGGTTGTCGAGATAGCTCTCGGTGAGGAGGGCTTCGAAGTCTTCGCGGGTGGGATTCATGGAAGCGACAGATTTCGCCATGGGTCAGGTAGTCCTAAGGGTTATGTGGCCCATCCTTCGGGGATGCTCCACGTTAAGTCGTTCCAGCGCCAGCACACAAGCTCGGAGGCTTTGCCAATTGGGCCGATTCTGAAACAATTAAGGGCGCGCACTGTAAAACAGCTTGGCGCCCCGATTATGTCCGCCCGCATGAGAGCAGGCGACCTCCAACGGGGCTGGCTATAGCTCAATCCAAAGACGAGGGCAACCGCTGGATTCAGCCTCGACTTGGGCCTCCTCGTTCGCCTAAATCAGGGCCATGAAAATCATCGATGAAAGCCATCCTTTCTACAAGCCCCTGTGGCGGCGGGTGGCGTTGGTTGGGGTTCTCGCGGGCTGGACCGCTTTTGAGGTATTTTATACCCAGCAGCCCCTGTGGATGCTGGTGGCCGGCGGCGCTTTTTGCCTATGCGGCCTGGATATTGCTGATTTCCTGGCGGGACAGCTCAGCGAACTGAGCTTGCGGCCCTGATTGCCGCTGCAATTGCCTGTTCCGCCGTCATTTCCGAGGTATCAATGATGACGGCGTCCGCGGCGGATGCGAGGGGCGCAACGGCGCGGTTTTGATCGCGCTCATCGCGTTGCCTGATGTCCTGCAACACCGCCTCGAAGGTTACGTCAGCGCCACTCGCCTGCAATTCAGCCTGGCGGCGCTGGGCCCGCACTTCCGGTGAGGCGGTGACAAACAGTTTCACATTGGCATTGGGGCAGACCACCGTGCCGATATCGCGGCCGTCCAGCACGGCGCCGGGCTTCTGTTCGGCAAAGCTTCGCTGAAAGTCGAGGAGTGCGGCGCGCACCTCTGGAATGCTGGCCACGATGGAAGCCGCGGCCCCTACCGCTTCGGTGCGCAACTCATAATCGAGCCAGGCATAGGAATGGAGGTTTTGGGCAATGGCGGTCGCCACCTTGCTGTCATGAATGTTGCCGTCGGATTTCAACAGCTCCAGGCCGACCCGGCGATAAAGGGTTCCGGTATCAAGATGATGATAGCGAAAGATGCTGCGCCAGGGCCTTGGCAATGGTGCCCTTGCCTGCGGCGGCGGGGCCATCAACGGCGATAATCATTTCGGTGGAAGGGCGGCAATCCGCGCGCCCATGCCATTCATCAGGCCAACGAAATCGGGAAAGCTCGTGGCAATGAAACTGCCGTCATCAATGGCTCACATGAATGCGCGAGGTCAGTCCCATGACAAGAAATGCCATGGCGATGCGGTGATCCATATGGGTTATAACCCTGCCGCCGCCGGGCGCGCCGCCACCTGAAACTTCCAGCCAGTCCGGCCCCGAATGGGTCACCACGCCATTGACCTGCAGGCCCGCCTCGACAGCCGCAAGACGGTCGCTTTCCTTCACCCGCAATTCTTCCAGGCCTTCCATGCGGGTTGTGCCCTCGGCAAAAGCGGCGGCAACCGAGAGGATGGGATATTCGTCAATCATCGAAGGGGCGCGGGCGGCCGGCACACGAACGCCATGCAGCTTCGAATGCTTGACGCGGAGATCGCCCACTTCCTCTCCGCCGGCAATTCTCCGGTTTTCAATGTCAATTTGGGCGCCCATTTCGATGAGCGTGATGATCAGACCGGTGCGCGTTGGATTGAGCATGATGTTCTCGATGGTGATATCGGAGCCCTCGCTCAACAGGGCCGCGACCAAGGGAAAGGCCGCCGATGACGGGTCACCCGGAATATCAATCTCCTGTGCCACCAGTTCGTGCTGGCCTTCGACGGAGATATGGCGGGCGCCGTCCATGTCCATGATCGAAGCTTTGCGCCAAAGGCCTTCAGCATGCGCTCCGTATGATCGCGGGTTGCCACGGGCTCAATGACGGTGGTGCGTCCCGGCGCATTGAGGCCCGCCAGCAAAACGGCCGATTTCACCTGGGCCGAGGCCACGGGCAAGGTGTAGGTGATGGGCACTGCGTGTTTTGCGCCATAGATGGTGAGCGGCAGCCTTCCTCCTTCGGCTGCCTCAAAACGCACGCCCATCTCCTGCAAGAGGCTTGGTCACACGGCCCATGGGGCGCCTGGAAAGCGAGGCATCGCCGATGCATTTGGCAATGAGCGGGGTCGTGGCCATCAGGCCAAGGGCGAGGCGCGCGCCCGTGCCGGAATTGCCGAAATCAAGAGCCTGGTCGGGTGACTGCAGGCCGGCAACGCCAACTCCCTGGACATGCCAGACGCCAGCGTCATCGCGCGATGTGCCCGCCCCCAGGGCCGTCATGGCCTTGGCCGTATTCACCACGTCCTCGGCTTCGAGAAGGCCTTTGATCCGTGTCTCGCCGATGGCAATGGCGCCAAACATGAGAGCCCGGTGCGACATGGATTTATCGCCGGGAACCTTGATCCGGCCCTTTAAACCGGTGGATTTGCGCGAGATCAGGGACTGGATTGGGGGCGGCATTCTGGTCATTTCGCCGAATTCGATACACGGGTTGAAATGGGCTGTCACCCCCTTCCCACCCCGGGCTTTGACATTCGGCAAAACCCGTGGCATGGGAGCCTCAATTCACCGTCTTATTCCGATCTCGAAAGGATCAACCGTGGTCAAAGCTGAACTCGGAACCAAGCGGACATGCCCTTCATGCGCGTCCCGGTTCTATGACTTGTTAAAGAATCCCATTGTCTGCCCGAAGTGCGGCGTCAGCTTCATTGCGGCGCCAATCCTGCCCTCCAAGGGTGATTATCCGGGTGCTGCGCCTGCGCCGGTTGCGAAGCTCCGCGAGAAGGTGGAGGTCGAGGAAAGCGAAAACGCCGATGTCGAGCTCATCAGCCTTGAGGATGTCGAGGAGGACGGCAAGGATGATGACGAAACCGCCGGGATCGAAGATGTCGATCTGGGCGAGGACGCCGAGCCCGCCGATGCGGAGGAGGACGATACGTTCCTCGTCGTTGAAGAGGAAGAAGGCGACAATGTCTCCGGCCTCCTGGACAGCGGTCCATCGGGCGGCAAGGAAGGCGAGGAAGAAGTTTAACCGCTTCTTTTTCGTGAGCGAAGTTTTACTTGATTGTTGAAGGGGGCGGAACTAGGTTCCGCCCGCTTCCCGAACCAGAAGATGCTGGTTCATTTTGAAGACCTGTGGGGTCATAGCTCAGTTGGGAGAGCGCTTGCATGGCATGCAAGAGGTCGTCGGTTCGATTCCGTCTGGCTCCACCACTCTTCTCCTCTATAGAAATATATTCTTGGAATTCAGACTGCACCAGTTGTGGGAGTGAAGGCTTCCTCTTCGCGCTCCAAGAGGCGGGGTTTGCGATGAACGGAATGACCGATCTGTTCAGGAAGACAGGTCACTAACTCGAAATTGCATTTCGCCCTGAACCGCAGAACATCTGGACAGGCGGCGCGGAAGCCTGCTGTAGTTCAAACCGAATTTGAAGGAGGCCGGGAAATGAACAGCGTTACAACAGCGGATTTCAGCCTTGCGGGGCGGGTGGCTCTAGTTACCGGCGCATCGCGCGGCATCGGGCGGGCCTGCGCGCTCGCCTGTGCCGGAGCGGGCGCCAATGTCATTGCGGGCGTGCGGAACCCGGATGACGGCGCAAAACTGGTGGATGAGATCAAGGCCCTGGGTCGCCGCGCTCTGGCGGTGCGGATGGATCTCGCTGACCTTCCGGGGGTTCGCGCCGGAATTGCTCAGGCACAAAAGCATTTCGGCCGCATCGACGTGCTGGTCAACAATGTCGGGCTGGGGCCCGAGAACCTTGCGGAAAACGTGCGCGAGGAAGATTTCGACCTGACCGTCAACATCAATCTGAAAGGCACGTTCTTCACCACGCAGGCAGTGGCAAAACTGATGATGGCGCAGAAATCCGGCCGCATCATCAACATCTCCTCTCAGGCGGGAAATGTCGTTTTGAAAGGCGAGGCGATTTACTGTATGTCAAAGGCCGCGATCAATCACCTGACCCGCTGCCTGGCTTTTGAGTGGGCGTCTTACGGGATCACCGTTAACAGCGTCTCGCCCACGTTCATCTCCACCGATGGCACGGCGCCGGCGCTTGCCGATCCGCAGTTCCATCAACAGGTGCTTTCGCACATTCCCTTGGGGCGCATTGGCAATCCCATCGATGTTGCCGGCACGGTGGTCTTCCTCGCCTCTCCGGCAGCCTCACTCATTACGGGGGCCAATATCCTGGTCGATGGCGGCTGGTCTGTGGCGTAGGGCGGATTTTTTAATTCCGCAATACGCGGGTCAAGGGGGCAGAGAGGGTCCATGTTATTCCGTCCGGTTCAATCACAATTTCCGCCGTGCCCTCCACCGCGGCCGGCATCAATCGCTCCAGAACCAGTTTGCCAAATCCTGACTTGGATTTGGATTTGGGCGCGGGACCTCCCCGTTCCTGCCAGATTATTTTGAACGAAGCAGGCAAGTCTCCGGAAATTGTCCAGGTCACGTCAACTCGCCCTGTTTCGACAGAAAAGGCGCCGTGCTTCAAGGCGTTGGTTGAGAGTTCGTGAAATGCCATCGCAAGGTATTGGGCTGCGTCGGCCGAAACGGCGATGGGAGGGCCGCTCAGTTCAATGCGGCCCGGAATTGCCAAAGCTCTCGACCTGCGACAAGAGCAGAGTTCTGAGGTCAACTTCCCGCCCCCCGCCCCTCAGCAAAAGGTCGTTTGACCGAGCCAGGCCCAGCATGCGGGACTGGAATGCCTCATTGAAATCCTTGGCGGTCGCCGCCTGCTGGTAAGTGTCTTTGGCAATCTTGATGATGACCGCATATTGATTCTTGATGCGGTGCGCCAGTTCCTTGAGCACCAGTTCAACCCGCTCCTCGGCATTTTTTCGCTGGGTAATGTCCTGGGTTATGCCGATAAAGAACTTTTCGTTTGCGGGATCCGAGGCTCGGTAATTTTCAAGCCAGAGCATTTTTCCATCAGGACGCAGCAAACGATACTCATCCCTTTCGGCAGGCCGCAGACCCTGGTCCATCAGACGGCGCGCTTCGCGCATCTTCTCGCGGTCTTCAGGGTGAACCAGGTCAAAGAATTGTTCGGCGGGCGGAGCCTGACCGGTGTATTCCAGGCCAATGAGCTCGTAGAAGTTCTTGTTCCAGTACAGGGGCCGGTCGGGATGGATTTCCCAGAGTGCGGCTTTTGCGGCCTTGAGCGCGAGGTCGAGCCTTCTTCGTTCATGCTGGTAGCGGTCCACGGCCTTGCCGAGAAGGTCGACCACGAAAATTATCAATCCGCCAACCAGAAGGAAGACGATAATAGTGACCACCTGCCATGTCGTCGTCTGAACCGGCAATGGCCTGCCCAAGAAGATAGGCGCCGATGATGCCGCAAACCAGCAGCGTGGGTATCGCAAATCTTGCTCCCCCGACCCAGGCGCTCATCAATACGGCGGGGAAAAGAATTGTCAGCGTTGGAATGGTGGGAAGGAGCAGCTTGATGCCAACTGCAGCTATTACGAGGCTGGCGCTAACGAGACCCCCAATGACCGAACTGCGTCGAAAGGCCGGAAGTTTTCCTTCGAACCACTTACGGTTTATGGGGACTGGCATCGGGCTAACTCCCTAAGAAAGGAATATAGCCACAAGCTTCCGGGAATCCATTTAAATTTTTGTTCCCATCTCTCCCAGTTATGAGTCACCTCTAGCTTAGCGCCGTGGGCGAAGCTTTGCCCAACGCTCATTGAAAAGTGAATCTGTCACCTCCCCTCGAAAAGAGGAGGAAATGCAGGGGCGCTTACTTCAAACGCCCTTCATTTTTTACGTTATTTAACTGTTGAAGCAGCATGTTCCGCTCTTGAACGCCCGCTTCAACCATCTTCCTGAGCCGATCTATGAGCTTCCGAGAATTGGCTTTCGATTTTGTCATAAGGTTGATGTGTCCCAACAATGAAAGACGCATTTGTTCCGTTTCAGTAATGTTTTCGATGTCAAAATTTGATTGGGTAGATGGTGTGTCAATCATCTTTCTCATGTCAAAGAAAACAATTGGCTCTTCCTCACAGCTCACTGCAAGAACGCGGTCATCACTGGTCAGATCAATTCCCTTTGGGCCACCCTCCTTGAGGTTTATGTGGCCCCGCTTAAAGGTTTCTTCATCCATTACGCGCAGTTCGTATACGGGAAAATGCTTGCCGGACCAGCCCCGGTAATCCATCTTGAAGACATGGACAATCGGCGCGCCCGCGTCTGCCACGAAAATATACCTGTCATCACGCGAAAACCGCAAACCGTGGGGATAGGACAACCCCCGCAGCTTGCCAACAGGGTCACTCTCTTCGTCAAGCGAGCTGTCGTTTCTAAATATGAAAACTGCATTCCTATTGTGATTGCTTACTGCAAGCCATTCTCCGGAATGGCTGTGGCTAATGCCGTCAGGCACATCAAGCCCTTTTGCCAAAAGACGGCAACTCCCTTTGGCGGAAAAATTATCCCTTTCGTCAAGCAAATGCCGCGAAACATTGTGTGCGTAATTATTGCAAATTACCACATCATATAAATCCCGGCCAATTTTTGAAACTGAAACTGATCCGGGTGAATGCAGCCGGTCGCGGTCGTGCCTGATTGTCTCCACGGGCAATATTTCAACAGTTTTGTTGTCCGGCTTTTTTAATGGAATTTTCAATATTGGGGCCTCGGCGCCGCGATTGGCAACGATAAGGGTGCTGTTGTCTATCCAGAACAAGCCATGCGGATAGTTGAAACTCGGAGAAGTTATCTCGAGCCAGTCTTCACACAAAACAAGAATTTTATTTTTTGCAGTTTTGATTTTGATGTCCAGTATCAAGACTTTGTTTTGCTTAAATCCTACAATCGCCAGGCGGCGGTCATCAGGCGAAAACTGGACATCCTCTGTCCGCCCTAAACTTGCCAGCGTAGCTTTGGCGCCATCGCTCGGCTTGAACGATATTCTTGGGCAAAGATCCATCAGTATTTTCCCTCTTTCAGGCCCTGCTTCTTTGCCGACAGCACCGTCAGCAATTCATTCAAGGTCTGCGGTTCCAGTTTGCCGATGTCGTCGGCCAGCCGGTTGGCGAGTTCGGTAGCAAGCGGATTGAGGCCGGAGGTGTCAATGGTAATGCGCGGATGGGAAATGCGTGCAAGCCGCGTCACCTCCTCAGCCTCGTCCCAGATGATGTTGAAATAAGCGATAATGCGCTGGATCAGGTGCCAGCCGGGCCTGCCCCGCTTGCCGTGCTCGAGGGCCGAAAGATAGGCGCTGGAAACACCGATTGCGGTAGACATCTGTTTCAGCGTGATGGCGCGGTCGGCTCGCAACTTCCGCATTTTTTCGCCAAAGGGTGTCATTTCAGCTCTCTCTGGTTCGCCGCAGTTTCACATAGAAGGCGCCGCCGCCGCCATGCTTGGGGTGGGCCTGCTGGAAACCGGAAACATGGGCACGAAATTGCGCCTCATGCAACCATTCGGGCAATTGCCGGCGCAGCCGCCCTTCGCGTTCGGGGGCGTAAAAATGGTCCCGGCCATGAAGGGTGTGGCCGGAAAAAGGCGATGCGCCCTTGCCGGTAATGACAAGCACCAGGCGGAACCCTTGCGCGCGACGGCTGGAGATGAAATCCAAAAGTCGGATGCGGGCTTCTTCCAAATTCATGCCATGCAAATCGAGGCGGCTTTCAATCTCGACGTTGCCGCGGGTCAGCTTCTGTTCGGTGCGTCGGTCGAAACCGGTAATCGGCGGTGGCCCCTTGTTGAGCGAAATCTTGGGTGCGGATGCCTTCTGCGGCAGAAGCTGAATGGATTGCTTCGGCAGGGAAACCGATGCGGCGCTCATCTTGAGGGCGCGTTTGCCCAAAGGCCTTATGGAGCGGGTAACCTCATCCCAGAGATTGCGGTCAGGGACCTCAAAGGATTTCTTTTTCATTTCCCGTTCAAAAATCTGGCGGCAAGTTTTTTCGGCAACAAGACAATCATGGCGCCGGGGCTTTTCATCTGGCCCGCCACACTCGCGGCTTTCTCGCCCCAGCCCCAATAGACGTCGCCTCGCACATGGCCCTTGATTGCCGTGCCCGTATCCTGCGCCACCATAAGATGGCGAAAATCTTGCATTGCGCCGCAGGGCCGGAGGGCACTTTCGCATTGAGCCAGATGGGCGTGCCAAACATCCAGAGGCTTCGATCAATGGCCAGGCTTCTGAGTGGCGTGAGCGAAACCTGTTGCGCGCCGGGCGCGCCCAGCGAGGGATCGTCAACCTTGACCTCGCGAAAGAAAACAAAGGACTTGTTTTCCCACATGAGTTCGCGCGCTTTATCGGGATTGTCCTTCATCCAGGCGCGCAGGGCCTGCATCGACATGTTGTCCTTGGTGAGCACGCCGCGCTCAACGAGAACTCCGCCGATGCCGGTATAGGGCTGGCCTGATTTGGCTCCGTAGGCGAGGCGCATGGTGCTGCCATCAGCAAAGCGGATGCGGCCTGAACCCTGGACATGAATGAAAAACGCATCAACCCAGCTTTTGAGCCAGACGATTTCGAGGCCGCGACCCTGCAAAGCGCCTTCCTCGATTTCACGGCGCGTCAGATATCCTGCGGGATTTCCCTGCAGCATGCGGCCATATTTCAGGTTGAGCCGCTTTTCGGTAGCGTCATCAAAACTCACGAGGTCATCGGGCTTGCGATAGATGGGAACATCATAGCCATTGCCCGGTGTCCGGCTGCCTTCGGCCTCCGGTTCGTAATAACCGGTGAACAAGCCTTCGGGACGGACGGGATCAGCGACTTTTAAAGCCGTGAAATTTTCCTCGAAAAACTGGCGCGCCGACTTTGCCTGAAGGGCACTCTCGCAAACCTCCAGCCAGTCGACCCGCTGGCCACCAAAGCGGACATCGCGTTCAAAGCCGCGGCCGCTTGCCAGAATTTCCGTGCATGATTTTTGAAATGCCGAAAGCGCCGCCGCATGGTCGTCGTCAGCCCAGCCTTCAATCCCGGCGAATGGCACGGACTTTGAGAATCGGTTTGGCTTCAGCGGTCATGGCAAGGGAAATGGCGAATAAGCAGGCAAGTCCCAGGCGTCCTATCACGCTTGCGTTTCTGTGGCCACAACCCGCCAGTTCGGATCCTTTTGCGCCACGTCCCTTTCGAAGGTCCAGATATCGGTGATGTCCCGCACTTCCCTGGGATTGCCATCAATGAGGGTGCCCGCCTTGTCGTAAGTCGCCGAAATCATCTGGCTGGCAAATTTGACAACAATGTTGGCGCGTTTTCCGGTCAAGGCCACGGACATGAAGTCCACTTTCTCAAACCCGACGAACTGGAAATCAAGCTTTTCGCCGGCCTGGCTGCGGCTATCGATGGCCTTCGAGAAGCCATCAAACACTTCCCGCGACAGGAGGTTCTTGAGGGCCGGCTTGTCGCCTTTGGCGAAGGCCTCGACAATCATCTCATAGGCAAGCTTGGCGCCTTCCAGAAATTCCCTTGGCGAAAATGCCGGATCGGCCTGAGCCAGTTTTTCAAATCCTGCGGCAAGCGGCGATGCCGCCTTCGCATAGCCAGTCCAGATTGGAACCTTTGGTTCCAGATCAACCTCGGCCTTTTTCGCTGATTCCTCCTTGCTGGAAGGAAAATCCAGAACTTTGCCGCTGCCGGTTTCAACCGGGGCGCTGCCATTTGTGCGGCGGGGAGGTGCATAGGGATCAATCGGCGGGCGCTCCGTTCCGGTGCGTTGTCCAAGAACCGAGCGCAGGCGCCAAACGACCATGAGCGCGATGGCGGCCAGAACCAGATTCAGGGGATCAAAGAGCTCGTTCATTAACAACTTCTCACACTTCTGAGCTTACACACGGAGCGGCACACATTGTACTCGTCTTATGGTGAGTCCTATATAGGAGACTTTGGGATAGGTCCAAGGACCATTCTATTGGAGTCTTGCTTGCGCCGCCACTTTCCAATCCTCATTCTCGCCCTCTTGTTTGCCGACCTTGCGTCCCTCATCTGGCTTGGGCGCTTTTTGGGCGTATTGCCCGTCCTGGCGCTGGTCATTCTTGACATTCTTGCGGGCAGCGCCCTTATCCGCCGGAGCGGCACCAACATATTCACTCATGCTGAATACGCCTGCCGGCGACAAGAAAACCGTATCAGGCGGGGCAGCCAAAAGCCTGCTTGGGGCGCTTGCCGGGCTTTTGCTGATCCTTCCCGGGATCGTTAGCGATTTCATTGCTTTGGCCCTTCTGCTGCCATGGGTTCGCGACGCGTAGCCAGGTTTTTAGAGACCCACATTTCAAGGGATTTTACGGTTCACCGCAGGCGGTCCTGTCATCGATGTGGAGGCCGTGGAAATCGAAGAAACACCAAAAGCTGAAGTCAAATTCATCCCCTGGAGGATTAAAGACCCTGCTTGCGGCCCTGCTGCCTCTATGTTAGCCACTCACAACTTGTGATTTGATCAGACTATTTCGGCGCATGAGAGGCATTCCAGATGGCAAAAGCAGCAAAACCGGCTCCCCGCAAAACCGCCGCAAAGGCATCAAATGGCGGCAAGAGCCCAGAAGAAAAGGCGCCGAGCATTTCTGAGGGCAAGGCTCCCGGCGCCGTCAATCTGCAGGTTCCGCCGCCGCAACCGGGCACCCAGCCTTCCATGCGCATTCTTGGCCAGTATTTGAAAGACCTGAGCTTTGAAAACCCCAACGCGCCCCAGGCCCTGGCGCCCCAGCAAAGCCAGCCCGACATCAATATCGCGGTCAACGTCAACGCCCGCAATATAGCACCTACGGATTTCGAGGTTGAACTGCATCTCGATGCTAAGGCCACCTCCGAAGGCAAGGTCATATTTGCCTCGGAGCTTCTGTTTGCAGGGGTTTTCCGCATGGAAAATTTCCCGGCCAACATGCTTCATGCGGCTGTTCTCATTGAATGCCCGCGGATGCTGTTCCCGTTTGCACGGCAAATTCTTGCCGATGCCACACGCAATGGCGGATTTCCGCCGCTGATGCTGGATCCTATCGATTTTGCCGGCATGTACCAGAAGCGCATGCAGCAGCAAAAGTCAGCCGCACAGGCCTAAACTTCAGATCGTTTTCCAAAGTGCCGGCGCGCCGAGACTTTTAACCAGTGCCTGGTGGCGCGCCAGTTCTTCACCGGTGAGCCGTTCGGGAAGCGGATTAATTCGGTTCGCCGGCACCAGGGCGTTGCCGGTTTGCAGATGGCGGACATTGTCGGCTTTCGGCAAGGTCAGGGTGATTTGGCGGCCGCCGATGAGCTCCAGATAAACATCGGCGAGAAGTTCGGAGTCCAGCAGCGCCCCGTGCTTTGTGCGTTTTGCAATATCAATGCCGTAACGCTTGCAGAGCGCGTCAAGGCTGTTGGGACCCATGGGGTGGCGTTTCTTGGCGAGCGTCAGCGTGTCAATGATCCGCTCATAAAGAATCGGCGGCCGTTTGATAAATCCCAATTCGGCATTCAGAAAACCAACATCAAAGCTGGCGTTGTGAATGATCAGGACCGTATCCCCAATGAACTCAAGAAATTCATCGGCGATGCTCGCGAATGCGGGTTTGTCCTTCAGAAAATTACCGCTTATTCCGTGAACCGCTTCAGCTTCGCGGGGCACGTCACGCTGCGGATTGATAAAGCTGTGGTAGGTTTTTCCCGTTGGAATGTGATTGAACAACTCAATGGCGCCAATTTCAACAAGGCGGTGACCTTGCAGGGGATCGAGTCCCGGTCGTTTCCGTATCCAGTACAATTTCTCTCATGGCTGTCCTGGCCAGTTCTCCAAGCTTCCTGCTTAGCGCATCAACCTGGATTCGCAAATGCTCCAGGCTGCCGGAATTTTCAATACAAAGTCCGCCCGCTTGCATTTTTCAGCGTCAGGCATCTGCCTGGCCAGGATACCGGCCAATTTTTGTTCAGTCATTCCGGGCCGGGCTAGTGCCCGTTTTCGCTGTACGCCTTCACTGGCAGAAACAACAATAACATAATCCAGCTCATTCTCCTGGCCCGTTTCGTAAAGAAGTGGAATATCAAGCACCACAAACGGGCAGCCTTGTTTTCGCCAATGGGCAAGGAACCTTTCCCGCCTTTTTCTGACAAGGGGATGGATCAGGGATTCCAGTTTTTTCAATTCTTCCGGAGAGCCCAACACCCGTTGCCCCAAACGCTGGCGATCAATTTCGCCGTCAATAACAACGCCGGGAAAAATTTTGCCAAGCAAGTCCATGGTTGCCGTTTCAGCGTAAAGGTCGTGCACCTCGGCATCTGATTCAAATACCGGAATGCCGGCGGCAGAAAACAGCTTGGCGACTTCGCTTTTGCCAGTGGCGATGGAGCCAGTGAGACCAACAGAGATCATTGCTTGTGCGCTTTTTGAACGTCTGCGGCCACCAATTCATAGAGCTCGGTCGTCACCTCCGGTTTCAATCCGAACCAGAGTTCGAAACCCCGTACGGCCTGGTGAAGCAGCATTCCTAATCCCCCTAGAACCGGATGTTCGAGTTGTTTTGCTTTTTCCAGAAAAGCGGTTTCCAAAGGTACATAAACAATGTCAGCAACAAGTGCGTCCCGTTTCAAGTGCCGTATGTCCACTGCCAGCTGCGGCTGGCCTTCCATGCCCTGGGATGTTGTGTTGACCAGGAGATTACAGTTTTCCAGTGCTTCATTAACCTTGGTTCCGTTGATTTCGAAGACACGGGAGCCAAATTGTTCCTGGAGGCCAAGAGTTCGCTCGCGCGTGCGATTGATAATTCCAATCTTTTGCCGCGCCTTCATCGAAAAGCGCGCCAATGATCGCCTTTGCAGCTCCTCCCGCCCCAATGATTATTGCAGTCTTATTCCTCAGATCAAAAGCGGGGTAAGGATGGCGGAGTGATGCGATAAAGCCTTCACCATCGGTATTTGTTCCGCAGACCACACCATCATTGAGATATACCGTGTTTACAGCACCCAATCGGCTTGGCGATTTTATCCGCTACGGCCACTGCCTGGAATGCCATTTCCTTATGGGGGATCGTTACATTGCAACCGATGAATTCCGACGTGGCCAAATTTGCAATGAACTGCGCCACATTTTCTGGTTCAACTGCCTTTTTTTCGTAGGCCGCATCGATACCGTATTTTTTTAGCCAATAGTTATGGATCAGCGGCGAACGTGAATGCTTGATGGGCCAGCCTATGACACATGCCTTTTTCATGACGGGATAGATCCCGCGCTGTCTCAGAAAGTCGAGAAGCGGCAAAAGCGGCAGGCCAAGAATGGCAAAATAGTCTCCTTCAATTTTTTCAAACAGCTGAATGCCGGTTTCCTCAAGCTTATATGCGCCGACTGATGCCAAATAGTCGTCAGAATTTCCATCCAGATATGACGTCAAAAATTCCTGGGTAAAATTTCTCATGGTGAGTTGGGCTTCGGAACAATAGCTCCACACCTCGCCACCCGCGATTGCGCAAGATACTGCTGAATATAAAGTGTGCGTCGCATTCCGCAGAGTTGTCAGCTGCCTTTCCGCATCAGCGCGTGAAACCGGCTTATTGAAAATCTGATTGCCAAATCCAAGCACTTGATCGGCACCAATGGTAATTGCTTTGGGATAATGGTTGGATATTTTCTCAGATTTTAATTTGGCCAGCTCCAGCGAAATTTTTCGCGGAGAAAAATTCTTGATTGAACTTTTTGCTTTTTCTTCATCAAGTTCAGAATCAATCACAGAAAATTCTACTCCGGCAGCGCTCAGGATTTCTCCGCGAATTTTGCTGGTTGAAGCGAGTATGATGTCCAATTAGGTCACTCGTTGAAAGCTGTGGGATTCTAAGATGATAATTGTGGATAATTCTGCTCAATGCGGGATGGTTAACAATTGGTTAATATTGTGAGATTGTTATCAACAAGGCAATACGAAGTATGCTTACGCTCTCCATTAGGGGGATAAGTCCGTGCTGTGTATAAATTTGGATAACCTGCCTCGCTTTTTCATTATTCAATCTAATACATTGAATCCATTAGATTAATTCCTCTGGCATTTTTTACTGCCAAAGAGTTATTGGTCAAGGGCAGCTAATCCAGCATAAGGAGCTGATTGGTTTTTGATCCCGCTCTTGCGCTTACAACATCATATTCAATTTATAGAAAGTATTTATTAGAAGAATGTCTGTTTCGAACAAACAACCGCTCATGAATGTATTGAAGGGCCGTGGATCAGAGAGAAGACCAATCTGGTTCATGCGTCAGGCTGGCCGCTATCTGCCGGAATATCGCAAGGTGAGAGAGCAAGCTGGCTCTTTTCTGGAATTATGTTATTCGCCGCAACTTGCCGCAGAGGTGACCTTGCAACCCTTGCGCCGTTTCGATCTTGATGCAGCGATCATCTTTGCAGATATTTTGGTTGTTCCCCATGCCATGGGAAACGGGCTGTCATTTATTGAAGGCGAAGGGCCGAAGTTAGAGACGGTAAGGAACAGGTCAGATTTATTGCGGCTCAAGATCGGCTCAAAGTCAGCGCAGTTCAAAAGTGTTGCGGAATCGTTGAATAGGGTTCGCCGCGATCTACCCCCCTCCATTTCATTGATAGGATTTTGCGGGGCGCCGTGGACTGTTGCGAGTTACATGGTCGAGGGCGGAAGTTCCGATCGGGAACTTGCCAGAATATTTGCCTATCAGAGGGAAGACTGGTTCAAGGAACTCATCGCCCGCTTGATTGAAAATTCCATAGAATACTTGTGTATTCAAATCGAAGCTGGTGCCGATGTGGTGCAGATATTTGACTCCTGGGCTGGGGAACTTCCCGGTGACCTGCTGACGGAATACTGTATTGAACCCATCCAGGAAATTGTTGCGGGGGTGAAGTCCAGGTTTCCCAATGTTCCCATTATCGTTTTTGCGAAGGGTGCGAGCTATCGTCATGGCGAGGTCTACGGGAAAACCAAGTGCCAGGCCATCGGTGTCGAAGCCGAATGTTCGATTGAATTTGTGCAATCAATTTTGCCTGCAGATGCGGTCGTTCAGGGCAATCTGGATCCGCTCTTATTGCTTTGCGACGAAGATATTGTGCGGAGGGAAACCCGAAATCTCGTCGGTGCAATTTCGAGGGATCGCCATATCTTCAATCTTGGTCATGGCATCAAACCACAAACGAATCCGGACATTCTAACGACTGTCATTGAGACGGTCCGAGGCCATGATCATGGCTGATTGGTTTCCATGGCTGAAAGTCATCCATATTGTTTCAGTTGTGGCGTGGATGGCTGGACTGTTCTATTTGCCACGGCTGTTTGTCTATCACCGGGAGGTGTCTCCGGGCGGGGAAGTTAGTGAGCTATTCAAAGTGATGGAACGCCGTCTTATGGTGGCCATTATGAGGCCCGCGGCGGCAGCGAGCCTGTTATCGGGAGTCCTACTATTCATTGCAGGCCAGTTTGAGTTTTTGCAGATTTGGGTTCTTGGGAAGTTGGCGGCGGTTTTGTTCCTCTGCCTGTATCACGGTGCGCTTGAAGGCTATCTCCAACGGTTCGCCCGCGACGAGCGGGTGAGGGACGCCCGGTTTTTCCGCATTCTCAACGAAGTTCCAACCCTGCTGCTGATCATTATCGTTGTATTTATCGTGATTAAACCATTCCAATAATTTCTGTTGGTTCATTCCCCGAAGTTTGTTATAGAGGCAGCGAACAAAGGGATCATCGTCCCGTTTGCTTTCCCCGCCTCCAATTACCCGATCTGCCCTGGCGCTTCGTGGTTCATTTCTCACCCCTAATGCACTGATCCCAAAACATGACAAATATAGCCGAATTGAAAGATATCAAGCTTAAGGACCTTAAGCGGAAGACGCCTGCCGAGCTTGTGACTTTGGCGGAAGAGCTCGAGGTTGAAAATGCCAGTGCGCTCCGCAAGCAGGAACTGATGTTTGCGATCCTGAAAAACCTTGCGGTGCGTGATATCGAAATCATCGGTGAAGGCGTCGTCGAGGTTCTGCAGGATGGCTTTGGTTTCCTGCGCTCATCTGACGCAAATTACCTGGCTGGCCCCGATGATATTTATGTGAGCCCGAGCCAGATCAGAAAATTCACCTTGCGGACCGGCGATACGGTTGAAGGGCAAATCCGCAGCCCCAAGGATGGCGAGCGATATTTTGCCCTGGTGAAAGTGAACACCATCAATTTTGAGGACCCGGAGAAAACCAAGCACAAGGTTCATTTCGACAATCTCACGCCGCTTTATCCGGACCAGCGCCTGGAAATGGAAATTGCCGATCCCACGCGTAAGGATTATTCGGCCCGGGTGATTGATATCGTATCTCCTCTTGGCAAAGGCCAGCGCGGCCTGATCGTGGCGCCACCGCGCACAGGTAAAACGGTTCTGCTGCAAAACATCGCCCATGCGATTGCAACAAATCATCCGGAATGTTTTTTGATCGTGCTGTTGATCGACGAGCGGCCGGAAGAAGTCACCGACATGCAACGCTCGGTCAAGGGAGAGGTTGTCAGCTCCACTTTCGATGAGCCGGCGACACGGCACGTTCAGGTGGCCGAAATGGTCATCGAAAAGGCCAAGCGTCTTGTCGAACATGGCCGCGACGTCATCATCCTGTTGGATTCGATTACGCGTCTCGGCCGCGCCTACAATACAGTTGTGCCGTCCTCTGGCAAGGTCCTCACCGGCGGTGTGGATGCCAACGCCTTGCAGCGTCCAAAGCGGTTCTTTGGTGCGGCGCGCAATATCGAGGAAGGCGGATCGCTGACAATTATTGCGACCGCGCTCATCGATACGGGCAGCCGCATGGACGAAGTTATTTTCGAAGAGTTCAAGGGAACCGGCAACTCGGAAATCATTCTGGACCGCAAGGTTGCGGACAAGCGGGTATTCCCGGCGATCGACATTCTGCGCTCGGGCACGCGCAAGGAAGAATTGCTGGTCAAGGCCGATCTTCTCAAGAAGACCTATGTCTCTGCGCCGTATTCTCAATCCGATGGGAACGATTGATGCTATCGAGTTCCTTTTGGATAAATTGCGCCAGACAAAATCCAACAGTGATTTCTTCGATTCCATGAACGCCTAGGCCTGGTTCGCAATTCCCAATAAACGCAGTGCAGCCAGCGTTTCAGCCGCATTTGTCGCGGGGTTTGCGCAGGTCATGCCGCGACAGATATAAAGCGTGGGCTTGCTGTTGTTCATGGTTTTTCCATAGGCCGGATGATTTTCTGGCAGATTTGAATTTGCCCCAGTCACGTGGATCGTTGCGTCCAACCCAGTGTATTTGAGCGCCAGCAGCAGCATTTCGTTCTTTGCAGGATTTGCATCGTTGGTGAGGACAAGCTGGATTGTATCCTGCAGCAGGAGCGCATTTTTCAACAGCCCGGGCGCTGCGAAATGGATTTGATTTCGCTGCGGCCGCAAAGGCCTCGGCTATTTTCTCGGCTTTGATTTTGTAACTTTTCATTTCCGGTGAGATGATAGAGATTGTTGTAGTTCCTGATCATCACGGAATTGGCGTTGGGCGTTGCATCATCTTCAATGGTGCGGCTTTTGATGGGCAGCGTCGTGTGCTTCTGCGAGGCGTGATAGAAGCCCCCTTCGGCAGTGTCCCAGTGATTGTCTTCCAGCGCCGCGGTAAGTTCCTGTGCCTTGGCTGATGTATTGCGGCGTCGCCGGTCAGGGCATGAAGTGCAAGAGCTGCAGCAATAAGACTTGCATAGTCATCGGCGGTGCCTT
Organism: uncultured Alphaproteobacteria bacterium; assembly: GCA_963810045.1. Classification (GTDB taxonomy): domain Bacteria; phylum Pseudomonadota; class Alphaproteobacteria; order Rhizobiales; family Aestuariivirgaceae; genus Aestuariivirga. The sequence goes on from CAWELV010000013.1 coordinate 288,145, forward strand.
CATGGCGGGTGCTGCCGGCGCGGTGGCTGTGCAGCAGCCTGTTGTCTTTCCAGAACAAGTTCAGGCCTTCGGTGAAGGCCTTTGTTGCGGCACTGGCCCAGGCCTTGTTGCCAAATACCAGTGACGCTTCGGCAAGAGCCGTGATGAAGAGGCCGTTCCAGTCGGCAAGGATCTTGTCGTCATGCTGCGGCGGGATTCGTTTGCTGCGCGCTGCCCATAATTTTGCACGGGCGCTCGCAAGGATTTTTTCATTCTCCGGCGTGTCAGGTGTCGTGTCATGGGTCCGGTTGAGAATGGTATGGCCTTCCCAATTTCCAGACGCAGTGACGTCATAGGCGGCCTGGAAGATTTCGAACTCGCTTGGGCGTCAGCAGTTTTTGTATCTCGGCCTGGCTCCAGACATAATACTTGCCTTCCTCACCTTCTGAATCGGCATCATAGCTCGAGGTAAAGCAGCCGTTCTCGCTGGTCATTTCGCGCAGGACGAATTCAATCGTGTGTTCAATGCGCGTGGCGTAGAGCGGGTTTTCGGTTTTGAGCCAGGCGCGGGTGAGCAGGCTCACATATTGGGCATTGTCGTAGAGCATCTTTTCGAAATGCGGCGCCAGCCATTTATGGTCGGTGGAGTAGCGGGCGATTCCGCCGGCCAGATGGTCATAGATTCCGCCATTGCTGATTTGCGTGAGCGTGGTGAGCACGGCATCCCGGGCCTTTTCATTCCCGCTGCGCAGATAGACTTCCCATAGAAAAGTGAAGATGGGAGCTTGCGGAAATTTTGGCGCGCCCTTGAGCCCGCCATAGTGCGGATCGGTGGCGTTGATGATGACATCGGCGGCCTGATAGATTTCAGCGGTGGAAAGCTGGTTCGGGCTTGCCGCATATCGCGGCTGTTGCAGGGCGGCGGAGATGGCATCGGCGTTTTGCGTGACTCTTATTCCGTTCCTGCTGCCAGATGCGCGATATCTCAGTCAGCACATGGCGAAAACTCGGCCGGCCGTACTTTGTCTCGGGCGGGAAATAGGTGCCGCCCCAGAAGGGAAGAGCATCGGGCGTCAGAAACATGGTGAGGGGCCAGCCGCCCTGCTCGCCCAAGGCTGTGAAGGGCCGCCATGTAGATGCGGTCGATATCGGGGCGCTCTTCGCGATCGACCTTTATATTGATGAAGTTCTGGTTCATAAGACCGGCGGTGACCGGGTCTTCAAAACTCTCGTGGGCCATGACATGGCACCAGTGGCAGGCGGCATAGCCGACGGACAGAAGAATGGGCTGGTCGCGGTCCCTGGCCTCCTGAAGCGCCTGTTCACTCCATCCCATCCAGTGTACTGGATTATCCTTGTGCTGAAGGAGATAGGGGCTGGTTTCCAGGCTAAGCCGGTTATGTGACATGGTATCGATTCGAATCCGAAATGAATAATTCTGATACAATTTTTGCGGTTTCCAGCGGCTCCGGTATGGCGGGAATTGCTGTCATCCGTATGTCCGGCGGTAAGGCCGGAAGCGTCCTCGCATCCGTTGCTGGTTCCCTACCCTTACCCCGGCGGGCCAGCATACGGCAACTGCGCCGTCCCAATTCCCAGGAGGTCATTGACCAGGGGCTCGTCCTTTGGATGCCTGGCCCTATGAGCGCTACCGGTGAAGACGTGGCGGAATTTCATGTGCATGGTAGTGCGGCGGTGATCGAGGCGATGTTTGAAGTTTTTCGTTCGGTCGATGGCGTGAGATTGGCGGAGCCTGGCGAATTTACGCGCAGGGCCTTTGTCAATGACCGGATGGATCTGGTCGAGGCGGAGGGACTTGCCGATCTGCTGCAGGCCCGCACCGAGTCCCAGCGGCGTATGGCCATGCACCACATGCTCGGTAATGCCAGTTCCCAATATGAGGCTTGGCGAACGGAATTGATTTCGCTATTGGCCCGGCTTGAAGCAGCAATTGATTTTGTCGAAGAGGAAGGCGTTGCCGCCGCAGCGCTTGCTGATATCAGGCCCAAGACTCTTGACCTGGTAGCGCGTCTCAGTAGGGCCGCGGCGGAGGCAGATCGTGCAGGGGCTCTTCGCTCCGGCGTCAAAGTTGTATTTGCCGGCGCGCCGAATGTCGGCAAATCCACTTTGCTGAATTTCGTTGCCGCCAGGGAAGCGGCCATCGTTTCGTCGCGTCCCGGCACTACCCGGGATGTCATTGAGGTTCCAATCGTCCTTGGCGGCATTCCCGTCATCCTGACGGATACGGCGGGCCTTCGGGCCGAGGGCCGGTGATGAGATCGAAGTCATCGGCATGCAGCGCGCCAAGTCAGAAGTCTCGGCTGCCGATATTGTTGTCTGGGTAACTTCGGCTGACGTGGCGGAGGACATTGAAAATGCGGTAGTGCCGGCGCTCAGAGTTTTGAACAAGTCGGACCTACCGGGTGATGGCCTGGAAATAGACTTGAGAGTTTCCGCCAAGACCGGCGAAGGCATCGCAGACCTGATTGCCGAACTCGAAAAATTGGTAAGAGAACGCTTTAGCGGCATGGAGCAGGCCTCGGTCATCCGTACACGTCACAAGGAGGCAGTGGAAGAATCGATTCGGTGCCTCAACGATTCACTTCTGCATGATGCCCGGCACATTGAGCTCGCTGCGGAATGCTTGCGCAGAGCCTGTTTCAGCATCGGCCGGATCACAGGACGGGTCGATGTCGAAGATCTGCTGGGGAAGATTTTCAGCGAATTCTGCATCGGCAAGTAACCTGTTTCACGTGAAACTTGTTTCGGCTTTGACCATTGACCGGGCTTGGACTAGAGAACCGCCATGAGCAGGAAGTATGATGTCATTGTCATCGGCGGCGGCCATGCGGGTGTTGAAGCCGCAGCAGCTTCTGCACGGCTTGGTGCGGACACGGCTCTTGTCACCCACAAGTTTTCAACCATCGGCGAGATGTCGTGCAATCCGGCCATCGGCGGTTTGGGCAAGGGCCATCTGGTGCGCGAGATCGATGCGCTCGATGGCCTGATGGGCCGGGTTGCTGATCGTGCTGGAATTCAATTCCGCCTGCTCAATCGTTCGAAGGGCCCTGCGGTGCGAGGCCCCCGCGCCCAGGCGGACCGCAAGCTTTACCGCGCAGCGATGCAAGACGAAATTCGCGAGCCAAAATAATCTGAGTGTTGTCGAAGCCGCGGTCTGCGGATTTGTACTTGAGCAAGATCGCGTTGTTGGCGTTATGACCGAGGCTGGAGAAGAACTGCTGGCTGGTGCGGTTGTTCTTACGACCGGAACATTTCTGGCCGGGCTCATTCATATCGGCGAGAAAAAGATTCCAGCGGGCCGCGTTGGTGAACCGCCGGCCCATGGCATCTCGCAACAACTGCGATCCGCGGGTCTGCAATTGGGGCGCCTGAAAACCGGTACACCGGCGCGGCTCGACGGCCGCACCATCAATTGGAGCTTACTTGAAGAGCAAAAGGGCGATGAGGTTCCAACGCCATTTTCCACGCTCACGGATTCAATCACAACGCCACAGGTGTCGTGCTTCATCACCCAAACGACGGCGCGAACCCATGAGCTGATCGCCAACAACATTCACCGCTCGCCGCTTTATTCAGGACAGATCGAAGGAACGGGGCCGCGCTATTGTCCCTCCATTGAGGACAAAATTCACCGCTTCAAGGACAAGCCATCGCACCAGATATTCCTCGAGCCGGAAGGGCTGGATGATGACACGGTTTATCCCAATGGCATTTCAACCTCGCTGCCGGAGGATGTTCAGGAGCAGTTTATCCGGACGATTCCGGGTCTGGAGAATGTCACGATCCTGCGGCCGGGGTATGCCATTGAGTATGACTATGTGGACCCTCGTGAACTGACCGGCGGGCTGGAAGTCAAAGCCATGCCCGGCCTGTTTCTGGCGGGTCAAATCAACGGTACGACCGGGTATGAGGAAGCCGCTGCCCAGGGCCTGATTGCCGGCTTGAACGCGGCGCGGAAAGTGGGCGGTCAGGCGGAGGTCAGCTTTGACCGGGCCGAGGGATATCTGGGGGTGATGGTCGATGACCTGGTGCTTCGCGGCGTGACCGAGCCCTACCGCATGTTCACCTCGCGGGCCGAATACCGGCTTTCGCTCCGGGCCGACAATGCGGATCAAAGGCTGACGCCCAAGGGCATTTCCCTGGGCCTTGTTGGCGCCCGTCGCCAGAAACATTTTGCCCAGCGCATGAATGTTCTGAACGCGGCGCGGTCCTTGGCGGAGCAATTGGGTATGACTTCGGCAGCGGCGGCCAAGCTCGGCCTGAAGGTCAATCAGGATGGGCAACGGCGCTCGGCGCTTGATCTCATGGCCATGCCTGAAGTAGGGCTCGAACGGGTTTGCGAGATTTGGCCGGAGATCGCGGTGCTCCCCGATTTTGCCAAGGACGGGCTCTATGCGGATTCGCTTTATGCGGGATACAGCGCCCGGCAATCGGCTGATATCGTGGCGCTGCGCAAGGAGGACCAAGTCAGCCTGCCCCATGATACCGACTACATGGCCCTGCCAAGCCTCTCGATTGAGATCCGGCAAAAACTCATGCGGGTCAGGCCCGGCACATTGGGTCAGGCCTCGCGCATCGAGGGTATGACCCCGGCTGCCCTGGCCTGCCTGTTGGGCCACATCAAGCGCCGGGCCCTGCGCCGGAGCGCCTGATGATGGCCCAGTATATTTCCGATGACGTGCTGGCGCGTTTGAATGTTTCACGTGAATCACTCCTCAAAATCGAAGCCTATGTGGACCTGCTTCTGACCTGGCAGACCAAAATAAACCTGATCGGGCCTTCGACGGTTGAGACTGTCTGGCGGCGCCATGTCCTGGATGGCCTGCAGCTGCTGCCGTTGATGCAGAACAATACCGAAGCTGTCGCCGACCTGGGTTCGGGCGCCGGAATTCCAGGCCTGATCCTGGCGCTGGGTGGCAATTTCAGGGCCGATCTCTATGAGAGCAATGGCAAGAAGGTGGCCTTTCTGCGCGAGGCCATACGGCAGACAAAAGCCAATGCGCAGGTGCATCAAATCCGCCTGGAAACACTTGAAGACCATTTGCCGGAACGCATTCCGGATTATGTGACGGCGAGAGCTCTGGCGCCGCTTGAGAAGCTGCTGCGATTGGGCGGAGCCCTTGCTGAAGCGGGGAGCCATTGGCCTGTTCCACAAGGGACAAGATGTGGACAGTGAAGTGAACAAGGCTACCAAATTCTGGAAAATGGGCGCAATCATCAGGCATGCAAGTATGACCGATTCGGACGGTACTATTCTTGAGGTAAAGGAGATTACCCGTGTTTAACCAGAACCTGTCCCAAAGTCCCCGGATCCTCGCCATCGCCAACCAAAAGGGCGGGGTGGGTAAAACCACCACTGCCATCAACCTGGGAACGGCGCTCGCTGCAGTCGGCGAGAGCGTTCTCATCGTTGACCTTGATCCGCAGGGAAATGCCAGCACCGGTCTTGGGATCGTGCGCGGGCCCAAGCAAAAGTCCTCCTACCACGTTCTCATCGGCGAGGCGGAGCTGGACCAGGTTATCGTCAATTCAGGCATTCCGCGGCTCCACTGCGTGCCTTCAACAATCGATCTTCTGGGTGCGGAACTTGAGCTGGCGGATTTTGACCGCAAGGCCTACCGGCTGGCCGACGCTATCGCGCGGCTTTCGCGCCAGCAGAACAGGGCCCGCAGCTACAGCTATATTCTGGTGGATTGCCCTCCCTCGCTCAATCTTCTGACCATCAATTCGCTTTCGGCGGCCGACGCCATACTGGTTCCCTTGCAGTGTGAATTTTTTGCCCTGGAAGGGCTTAGCCAGCTTCTGAAAACAGTTGAGCGCGTGAAGACAACTCTTAACCCAAAATTAACCATTCAGGGTGTTGTTCTTACGATGTTTGATCGGCGAAACAGCCTTTCCGACCAGGTGGCACAGGACGTTCGCAGTGTGCTTGGCGACAAGGTTTACCAGACGGTCATACCGCGTAATGTTCGTGTATCCGAGGCCCCTTCCTATGGAAAGCCAGTCCTGCTTTACGATAATGTCTGCTCCGGCTCCCAGGCCTATATCAAACTCGCTTCCGAGGTCATTCGCCGCGAGCGCGAACTGCGCGCGGCGTGATCGATTCACTTCCGTAACAAACTCGACTATCCTGGATCAGGGTGGTCCTACCAGCATTTGAGGGGCAAAGAACTATGATGCAGGCACAAAAACGCAGGTTGGGCCGGGGGCTTGCCGCACTTATCGGCGATGATGTCATTGAAGCCGCCTCCCCCGAAGAATCCCGGGGTCTGCGGCATCTTCCCATTGAATTGCTCCATTCAAATCCAAACAATCCCCGCAAGCAATTTAAGGAAGAGGAACTTGAGGACCTTTCAAAGTCGATTCGGGAAAAAGGCTTGTTGCAGCCGATCGTGGTTCGCCAGCGCGCCGACGGCGAATTTGAGATCGTTGCCGGCGAGCGCCGGTGGCGGGCCTCGCAGCGGGCGGGCCTGCACGAATTGCCAGTTCTCATCCGGGAACTCAGTGATGGCGAAACGCTTGAAATCGCCCTCATTGAGAATATCCAGCGCTCGGACTTAAATCCTCTTGAGGAAGCGCGCGCTTACGGGCAACTGCTTGAGCAGTTCTCCTACACGCAGCAGCAACTTGCCGATTCGGTTGGCAAAAGCCGCAGCCACATCGCCAACACCTTGCGCCTGCTCACCCTGCCCGAATCAGTCCGGTCCTATATCGAAGATGGAAAACTGACGGCAGGCCATGCCAGGACGCTGGTTGCTACCGATTCGCCAGCCGACCTCGCCAACAAGATCATCAGTCTTGGTCTTTCCGTGCGTGAGGCGGAGACGCTGACGCGAAGCAACCCCGCAACGTCGACGCGAAAGGCAAAAGCCGCAAAAGATGCCGATACGCGGGCGCTGGAAAAACAATTATCCGAAGCCATAGGCCTTCGCGTTGAAATCAAAACGCAGGGGCGCGAGGGCGGAACGCTTCTGATCAAATACAAGACGCTGGATCAGCTCGAAGGCGTTACGCACCGGCTGATGAGCAAGAAGTGAACTAGTTAGTTACTTCGCGCATCTCGCAAGCGGGCGCTGCGGCCCAAAGCCAAAAGGGCACGGCTTACAAGCGCCTCATCGAGATCGGGATGCTGGCGTGTCTGCAGGATCGCGGCGCAGATTTTTTCTTCGGCATTCAGCAGAGCGTCAATATCCCAGGTTCGCAATTGCATGGAAATAGAGGCGCGCCTTTTGAAAAAGATGCCAAAGCGCGGCGCGTGCACCACACTGTCGATGGTCGAGCCCTGGCCGATTTGAGACGCCATTCCCTGAAGTTTCACGATGTGCTGAAGCACCGCGCTGAGGGTGCCCCGCCCGGCGCTCGCGGAAGCGCCCACTGACATCACGTAACGGTCCACGTCGCTTAGCTTGCCTTCAAAAACCGCATCAACCAAATCATCCATGGAGGCATCGGAGGTATCGCCGCAAATGGACTGAACATCTTCAACGGAAATTGTTGCCTGACCCTGGCAATAGGTAATGAGCTTGAGTGTTTCGCTTTCGGCTACGGCGCGCTCGAAGGACATGAATTCCAGAAGCCGGAGCATAGCCTCCTCATCAATTTCCAAACCGGATGATTTGATCAGGCGCTCCAACCGGAGCCGCAATTCCTGCGGCGACTCTTCATAAAGCGCCACGCTTGCTGCATGTGGATGCGCTTCAAACAATTTCCGCAGGCGGGAGCTTTTTGACAACGCTTCGGCATCAATCAAAATCAGATTTCCCGCCGTGTCACTTGCCAGAATGGGTTCAACTGATTTTGCCAGGTTTTCTCCGGCGGCAGAAACCCAAATGACGCGGTTTCCGCCAAACATGGAAATGGAGGAAAACTCCTCGAAGAGACGTCCGGGAGAACCCGTCACCTGAGCTTCCGTCAGGCGGGACAGGTTCAGTGTCTCGTCGCCTGCATCGATAATTTTCTTTACGACGCGCTGACAGAGTCTCATACACGGCGCTGCGGTCTGCTCCATGAATGAGGATAGCGCGTGGCGCCTTCCTTGGGTTTGAAAGCTGGCCGATCAGCTCCGCTGCCTTTACGACCGCCATCTGATTTGCTCTATTGGTTTTCGCGGCTCGCCATAAAGGCCGCAAGGCGCGTGTGAATATCCGCGGCAACTTCCCGGGCGGCCCGATTTGCGGCGTTCGATTCGGCCTGCAGGTCGGCAACAGGCTCGCGAATGACGTCATAGGATACGGCGGAAAATGTCTTTCCGGAATTCACTTCGGCACCCGAGGCCGTCTCGATCAATTGATAGGTGACGGCAAGACGCAATCTTATGCGCTTGACGCCGGGGATCGACCGATCAACCAATGTCGACTGGGTCAATTCCGGATTCAAAACAAGCTTGTAGAGATTATCGCCGGCAGTGCCGGCAGGCTGTATGGACGAAAGGAGGCTGTTTCTCACCAGCTGGCCGGCCCGGGTATCGGTCTCCTGAATTGAGATTGAAGACAGTGAAGCGACAACGCCACGGCCATCGCTGCCCGAGGAATAGAGGGGCTTATAGCCACAGCCAGTGAGACTGAGCAAAACGACAAGGCAATAGATGACTTTTTTCACCCGTCAAACTCTTATCCGTTTACAACGATATTCACAATACGGTCCGGAACGACAATAAACTTCACCACTGGTTTGCCATCCAGGGCGCGTTTTACGCCCTCAAGCTTCATGACGGCGGCCTCGACTAGATCCTTCGCCATGCCCTTCTGCAGCTTTATTTCGTCGCGGCGCTTGCCATTGACCTGCACGGCAATTGTGACTTCATCATCCACAATGAGGGCGGAAATAGGCGTGGGCCAGGGTGTTTCGACCACGGGCTGCTTATGGCCCATCAGCGTCCAGCATTCTTCGGCCAAATGCGGCATCATGGGAGCGAACATCAGGATCAGAAAATTACCGGCTTCGCGGATGGTGAACGCCAGATCGGCCGAGGGATTGGCTTTTGCCAGGGCCGTGCTCAAGGCATTCGAAAGCTCATAAATCCGCGCTATTGCCCGGTTGAAACGGAGCGAGGAGAGATCATCGGTAACGGCAGCAAGGGTGCGGTGGGCGATGCGGCGAAGCTCCAAAGCCGCGGGGCCAAATTCGCCGGTGAACGGCGTTGCTTGGCGGGAACTTGCCTCCCCCAGGATGCGCCACAGCCTCTGGGTGAATTTCCAGGCCCCTTCGGCGCCGGCCTCGGTCCATTCAATATCGCGCTCGGGTGGCGAATCAGACAGCATGAACCAGCGCGCCGTATCGGCCCCATAGCTTTCAATGATCGATTCGGGATCAACCACATTGCGTTTGGATTTCGACATCTTCTCAATGCCGCCGATGCTCAATTCCTCACCGGTCTTGGCATGAAACCACTTGCCATCGCGCAGCGTCGCGTCGACGGGAAATACCCACTCACCGCTCTCCGTCTTGAAAGTTTCATGAACGACCATGCCTTGGGTGAACAGGCTGGCAAAAGGTTCATCCCAATCGAGGTGATGGGTCTTGCCCATGGCGCGGGCAAAAAAGCGCGAATAGAGGAGATGCAAAATGGCATGCTCAACGCCACCGATATACTGGTCCACCGGCATCCAATAGCGTGCCGCATCGGCTGCCACCGGCACGTCTGCCTTCGGTGAACAGAAGCGAGCGTAGTACCAGGATGAATCGATGAAGGTATCGAAGGTGTCGGTTTCGCGCGTGGCGCTACCGCTACACTTCGGGCACTTCACATGTTTCCACGTGGGATGATGAACCAGGGGGTTGCCCGGCTTCTCGAAGGTAACGTCTTCCGGCAGCGTCACGGGCAAGATCGGCCTTGGGCACGGGAACAATTTTGCAGGTAGGGCAATGTATGACCGGAACCGGACAGCCCCAATATCTTTGCCGCGAAACGCCCCAGTTGCGCAGGCGGAAATTCACTTTTCTTTCGCCTATTCCTGAAGCCTCAAAACGCCGGGCCACCTCTTCCTTGGCGGCTGGAACCGTCAGGCCATCGAGGAAACCGGAATTGATCATCTGGCTTTCAGTTCCTTCCTTTTCCAGATAGGCTTCCGTACCAATAATAACGGATGCCGCATCGGTTCCCATTGGTGCGACCACCGGTATGACCGGCAGGCCATACTTTCGGGCGAAGTCCAAGTCCCGCTGGTCATGAGCCGGGCAGCCAAAAATTGCCCCTTCGCCATAGCCCATGAGAACAAAGTTGGCGGCATAGACCGGCAGTCTCGTCTTGGGCTGAAAGGGATGGCGGGCATAGATCCCCAGTGCATAACCTTTCTTTTCGGCACGCTCGATGGTTTCCTCGCTGGTGCCGAGTGCGGAAACCTCGCGGCGAAATTCGGCAAGGCCCGGATCCTTGGCAGACTGTTTTTTTGCAAGCTCGTGGTCGGCCGAAATGGCGCAGAAACTGGCGCCAAAAATCGTGTCGTGGCGGGTTGTATAGGCCCACAATTTATCCGGCAGTTCATTGCCCTTCTCATCTTCCAGCACAAATGAAAAGCGCATGCCTTCGGAGCGGCCGATCCAGTTGCGCTGCATGAGGCGAACTTTCTCCGGCCACTTTTCGAGGCGGTCCAGGGCCTGCAAAAGCTCTTCGGAGAAATCGGTGATTTTCAGAAACCACTGGGCGAGTTCGCGTTTCTCAACCATGGCGCCGGAGCGCCAACCGCGTCCATCGATGACCTGTTCGTTGGCCAGCACCGTCTGATCGACGGGATCCCAGTTGACGAGGGAAATCTTGCGCTCCACCAGGCCGGCTTGCATGAAGTCAATGAACATGGCCTGCTCATGGCGATAGTAGGAAGGATCGCAGGTGGCGATTTCGCGACTCCAGTCCAGCGACAGGCCCATGGATTTGAGCTGGCCGCGCATTGCCGCAATATTTTCATAGGTCCAGGATTTGGGATGCACGCCGCGCTCAATGGCGGCGTTTTCAGCCGGCATGCCGAAGGCGTCCCAGCCCATGGGATGAAGCACATTGAAACCGCAAGCCCGCTTGAACCGCGCAATGACATCGCCCATCGTGTAATTGCGCACGTGGCCCATGTGAATGCGACCGGAGGGGTAGGGAAACATTTCCAGAACATAATACTTGGGCCTGGACGTGTCTTCCTTTGCTTCGAAGCAATGATTTTCGGACCAAAATTTTTGCCAGCGGGGTTCTGCCTCGCGGGAATTATATCGTTCAGATGTCACAACGCCTGGTCCCTAACAAATTTCAATCATGGGGCAAGGGACTACCAGTCCTTGAAATGGCCCGCAAGCTTGGCCATAAGCAAACAATGAATTTACCACATCACCGGGCGCTTAAGGAGGTCAACACGCGCATTGAAACCGCCGCCCAATCGGTTGACCGCAAGCCCAGCGAGATCACACTGATCGCCGTGAGCAAGACCTTTGAAGCAAAAGAAATCCTGCCAGTCCTGCAAGCCGGACAAACGGCTTTTGGGGAAAACCGGGTCCAGGAAGCGGCCGGCAAGTGGCCTGCCCTAAGAATATCCGCAACGTCGTTGGAACTGCATTTGATTGGTCCCCTGCAAAGCAACAAGGCGGCGGATGCAATCCGCCTGTTTGACGCCATCCATACGATAGACCGGCCACGCATTGCCCAAGCCGTAGCTGCGGAAATGGCAAAGCAAGCGCGGCAGCTGCAGCTTTTCATTCAGGTCAACACCGGTGATGAAAAGCAGAAGGCAGGAGTGAGTTTGGCCGGCGCCGATAATTTTATCGCGGATTGCCGAAACAAATATGGTTTACGAATATCGGGCCTCATGTGCATTCCGCCCATTAATGACGTGCCAGATAAGCATTTTGCGGTTTTGGCCCAAATCGCCAGACGCAATGAACTCAAGAAACTGAGCATGGGCATGAGTGGAGACTTCGAGGTGGCAATCAAACATGGTGCAACCCATGTGAGAGTTGGCTCAGCTATTTTCGGAACACGCGTGGGGCAGCCCCGCTAGGCGGCCAGATCACCAGGCGTGTTTTGGTCGAACAGTAGCGCAGCACTTTTTGCATGTCTCTCAATGTCACAGCGATGCAGCCCGCTGTGGGCGCAAAATTTTCCCGGGCGAGATGAAAGAAAATGGCGCTCCCCCGGCCCTGGATGCGCGGCCGCTGGTTGTGGCTGGTCTCCACCACAATATCATAGAGATGATCGGGACGTTTCAGATCTTCGTGGGCTGTGGCATAGGGCAAATCCACGCGGCGATTGTAATTTCTGTCGCCCACTGTTTCACACCAGCCCCAGCCCCCTCTGATTGGTGAAGCGGGTAAATTCGATAGCGGCCGAGCAATGCGGTCATTGCGATAGTAAATCTGGCGCAGGGACCAGAAGCCAACCGGACTTCCGCCGTCGCCTTCCCATTTGAGGAAATTTCTGCCCGATCGCCCCAGCGCGCAGGGCACCGTCAGCGGGCCACAGGTTAACACGCCACGAGTTGCATACGAACTGATCGCGCGAACGTGAAGATATGTGACTGTTTTCCTCACGGTCTGTTGTCTTGCCCCCGGGCTATCAAATGGCCATTGATCATTCTAGAATTGTCCCATGTCCTGATTTTGTGAAAGTATGGCAATGACCAACACCAAAAAAATTCTTATCGTCGACGATGATGATACACTGCGCGAGACGCTGAAGGACCAGTTTTCCCTGCATGAAGAATACAGCGTAACGGATGTTGCCACTGCAACGGCCGGTGTCAAGGCCGTCAAGGCCGACCATGCGGACATGGTGATCCTCGACGTGAACCTGCCGGACATGGATGGGCGGGAAGCCTGCAAGCTGATGCGGCGAAATGGCTATAAAGGCCCGGTCATCATGCTGACCGGCCAGAGTTCTGATTCCGATACAATCCTCGGCCTCGATTCAGGGGCCAATGACTATATCACCAAGCCCTTCCGCTTTGGCGTGCTGCTGGCGCGCATCAGGGCGCATTTGCGCCAACACGAACATAGCGAAGACGCCACGTTCAAGGTTGGTCCCTATACTTTCAAACCTGCGTCCAAAATCCTCGTCAGGGATGACAACAAGAAAGTGCGCCTCACTGAAAAGGAAACGGCGATCATCAAGTTTCTGTACCGTTCAGGCGAGCAGATCGTCGGCCGTGACGTACTGCTACACGATGTCTGGGGCTACAATGCCGGGGTCACAACCCACACGCTTGAAACCCACATTTACCGGCTGCGGCAAAAAATCGAGCGCGATCCGAGCCAGGCGGAAATACTGGTCACTGAGGGCGGTGGCTACAAGCTCGTCCCTTGATCCATCCATCGTTGTATGGGAATGGAAATGGGAAAACCGGGGGAATCATGCGCCTAGGGCATGCGCAGGGCTTATGAGATGAGTGTCAGGGCAGACGCTGAGACCTTGCGGCAAATACCGATTTTTGCGGAATGCGAACCTGTGCATTTGCAGCTTCTGGCCTTTGCCTCAGAACGCCAGCACTTTGTTTCAGGCGAGGCTATCATTTCCCAAGGGGAAAAAGCCAAATCGGCCTTTCTCCTGCTCAATGGAAATGCCGACATCCAGCAACGGACAGGTTTGCAAAGCCAATCCGTTGCCACGGCGGAACCCGGGGCTTTTCTCGGCGAGGTCGCGATGATTGGCCAAACAACCTATGCCATCACCGCGCTGGCTTTGGGCTCAGTTTCCACAGCAAGAATAGACCACGCGCTTTTCCTGCGCGTTGCAAATGAATATCCCGAATTCGGCCAAAGCGTATTCAGGGTGCTGGCAAGACGGCTTGAAAGTTCCATGCAAGATTTTGACAGCGTGCGCGGGAAATTCATGCGCATGAAATCGTTCCTCGATCTATAGATCAAAGGTTGCCATGACCGGCACGTGGTCAGAGGTTTGGGTCCAGCCTCGTGCCTCACGCAGGATGGTAATATCCTTGCAGGAGGGCGAAAGCCCCGACGTTGACCAAATGTGGTCAAGCCTGCGGCCACGGTTGGCCAGGGCCCAGTCCTTGGCCCGGTAACTCCACCAGGTGTAAAGTTTTTCACTTGCCGGCGTGTGCTGGCGCATCAAGTCAATCCACTTGCCGGCGTTCATCACCCGCAGGAGGCCGGCAGTTTCAATTGGCGTGTGGCTGACGACCTTGAGCAGGTCCTTGTGGGACCAAACATCATGCTCCAAGGGGGCAATATTGAGGTCTCCCACGACGATACCCTCTTGGCCCTTGGGAACCGAACCGTTCGCAAACCAGCTTTCCAATTCATCAATGAACTTCAGCTTATGGGCAAATTTTTCATTGATGCCCGGATCGGGCTCGTCGCCACCGGATGGAACATAGAGATTGTGGATGGTTATGGGCTTAGGCCCGGTTAGGCTTATGGAAACATGGCGGCAATCCTCCTTGCCGCAAAAAGCCTTGCTGTTCTGGGTTGTGAAAGGCAGGCGCGAAACAATGGCAACGCCGTGATAGCCCTTCTGGCCAAACTCGGCGATATGGGTGTAGCCCAGATCATGCAGCGGACCTGAGGGGAACTGTCCTTGCGGACATTTGGTTTCCTGCAGGCAAAGCACGTCAGGCTTGAGCTGGTTCAGGACCCGCTCAACCAGACCAATGCGCAGACGAACCGAGTTGATATTCCAGGTGGCAATCTTGAGTGTCATGGCCGCAGAATGAGCATAGGACTGGGTGCCAGCGCAAGCAGTACTATTTGCTCTTGTCCTTGCGATCGATCTTCACCACAAAAAGCTTGGGATCGATTTTCATGCCCGATTCAAGATTGGCAAGCGACACAGTGGTGCGGCGACCCTTGCCGTCGACAATAATCCATTGCTGCAATTGATTTTGATTTTCATCGAAGATCAGGACGAGCTGCCCGCCAATGGTTCCCTTGCGATCCTCGAGAACAACCGAGGTAATGCCATCGGCCTGCTCAAAACCCAGAATATTGGCTTCCTGCAAGAGATCAATCTTTGGCGAAACAACCAAACGCAGAGGCGTGGCCGAAAGGGGGAACTGATCGCCTTTTTCCTTGGCGCGGTTCTTGAGGGTCACCCACTTGCCATCTGAAACGAGAAGGAAAGGGTTCGGCGGAGAATATTCAAAGCGTAGTTTGCCGGGCTTGCTGATGAACATCACGCCCTTCGAGACGTTTCCCTTGGGGCTAATCTGGGTGAATTCACCTTGAAGAGTCTTGAAACTATTCATATAGGCAGAAATTTTGTTGATTGATTTGGTCTGTTCAGGGTTGAGCAGAATTGATTGGGCTGCCGAGGCGATTGCGCTCGTGCCAACGGAGGCAAAAAAGACCGTGAGAGCCAAGGCTGCAATTTTAAAAGATCGTATCATTTTGTATTCCAAATCTTAGATTTTCAGTGCTTCTATCTGTAGCTCATATGAGCTGTAAAGCCGACCATTTTGGGGCAACCGCTCACACCCGGGCGCTGTCGCCGGGGACCAGGATTTCCCGTTTTCCAGTGCCATTTGCCGATGAAATAAGCCCCTCTTTTTCCATGCGCTCAATCAGGCTCGCGGCCTTGTTATAGCCCACTTGCAGGCGCCGCTGGACATAGCTGGTCGAGACCTTCTTGTCGCGCAGCACGACGGCCACCGCCTGGTCATAAAGCTCATCGCCCGAGCCACCGCCTTCAGCGCCGGCCATGGCACCGGGATCGCCATAAGACTCATCCTCGACTTCCTCGGTTACCGCATCGACATACTCCGGAGCTCCTTGCGCCTTCAGGAAGCGGACAATTTTTTCAACCTCGTCATCGGCCACGAAAGGTCCATGCAGGCGGGAAATACGTCCGCCACCCGCCATGTAAAGCATGTCGCCCTGGCCCAGAAGCTGCTCGGCGCCCTGCTCTCCCAAAATGGTGCGGCTGTCGATTTTCGAGGTGACCTGGAAGGAAATGCGCGTGGGGAAATTGGCCTTGATGGTGCCGGTGATGACATCAACCGAAGGCCGCTGGGTGGCCATGACCACATGGATGCCGGCGGCCCGGGCCATCTGCGCCAGACGCTGGACCGTGCCTTCAATGTCTTTGCCGGCCACCATCATGAGGTCGGCCATTTCGTCGATGATGACGACGATATAGGGCATGGACGTCATGTCCATTTGCTCCTGCTCGAAAATGGGCTCGCCGGAATCGGGATTGAAGCCGGTCTGCACGGTGCGCGACATCTGCTCGCCCTTGGCCAAGGTCTGTTTCAGCCTCGCGTTGTAACCGTCGATATTGCGCACGCCAAGCTTTGACATTTTGCGGTAGCGGTCCTCCATTTCGCGCACTGCCCATTTCAAGGCGACAACGGCTTTGCGGGGATCGGTCACGACGGGTGACAGGAGGTGCGGAATGCCTTCGTAGACGGATAGTTCCAGCATCTTGGGATCAATCATGATCAGCTTGCAGCGTTCAGGCGACAGCCGGTAGAGCAGGGACAGGATCATAGTGTTGATGCCGACGGATTTGCCGGAGCCTGTCGTACCGGCAATCAGCAGGTGGGGCATGCGGGCGAGATCGGCGAAGATGGGTTCGCCGCCAATATTCTTGCCAAGGGCAAAGGCCAGGTTCTGGCCGGTTTTTTCGAAGGCTTCGGAGGCCAGCATTTCGCGAAGGTAAACCGTTTCGCGTTTGCTGTTGGGAAGCTCGATGCCAATGACGTTGCGGCCCTGGACAACCGCCACACGGGCCGAGACGGCACTCATCGAGCGGGCGATGTCATCAGCGAGACTGATCACGCGCGAGGATTTGATCCCCGGCGCAGGCTCCAATTCATAAAGCGTTACGACCGGACCGGGCTTCACGTTGATGATCTGGCCGCGCACGCCAAAATCTTCCAGCACGCCTTCTAGCATACGGGCATTTTGCTCAAGCACCTCATCGGAGAGGTCGATTGATTGCTTGGTGCTGCGCTTTGGTTCGGCCAGCAGCGTGAGCGGGCGGAAATTCAAACTCGGTAGATTTGGTAAAGCGCAGATTGAGCTGGGAATCTTTCTTGATCTTTTTGCCAAGTTTGATTTCCTTGGCTTCGCGCGTCACCCGCACGGCAGGTGTTTCGGCAGCGTCATCGGACTCATCTTGCGCATCTTCAGAGTCTTCATCTTCCTCCAGTTCCACTTCCATTTCCGGCAACGCGAGGCGCGGTTCCGGAGCGCTGGGGTTTCGGCCCAGCGAGGGCTCGATGCGCTGTTTTTTTGCCGGCGCCAATCTTGAGATAATATCGCGGGAAGAATTTGCTGACGCCGCACGAAGCGCCCGGGCGGATTTTTCCTGGGACCTGTAGGCTCTCCAGTGCATGAAACTGGCTTGCAGCAAGCGCAGCAATCGAATCAGGAAAACACCGATTGCACGCCCAAGGGTTCCCAGGGTGCCGGTGGTTTCAGACTTGGTCAGTCCGGTGGCGCGAAGCGCTGCCCATATGGCAGTTCCGGCACACAAGGCTCCGGTGAACACCTGGGCGAAGGCGCCTTTGAGGCCCAGGGCAAGCAGTGAAAGCAGGGCCCCGCTTATGATGTCCCCGGAGTTACCGCCGAGGCCCGCGGCGAGCGACCAGCTTGAAGGGACGGGCAGAGTTGCGAAGGCGCCACAGGCAAGAAAGGTGGCAAAAAGCCAGGCCAGCATCGCCATAAATGGCCGTTCAGGCCTTTCATGACTCATCAGGTTAACAACCCAGGCCATGGGAATGCCAATCAATGGCAGCACGCCGAGGCCCAGCAGCTGCATGAGTTCATCGGCAATGGCGGCGCCAGGGTAACCCAGGTAATTCTTGGCGATCTGGTCGGTTGCATGATTGAAAGATGGATCGTCCACCGACCAGGTGGCCAAGGCCACACCTACAGCCGCAAGCGAGGCCAGAAGTGCGACCCCGGAAATTTCAAAGAGGCGATGGCGTATGAAACGACGCAATGCGGCTGGAATTGCGCCGTCATCGGTATCATAGGAACGATTGTAAGCCATGGACTTCTCCGCCAGCCCGGAGATCATCTCACAGGCCTATAACAAATGGTTAATGGCAGTCTGAAGGGTGATGGTTAAGGCTGGGTTAAACCCCCGCATGAAAAAGCGCCCCGGGAGGGGCGCTTTTCCATGGTGTTTTGAAGTTCAGAAACTAGGAGTAGGCACGCTCGCCATGGGAGCCGATATCGAGGCCTTCGCGCTCTTCCTGTTCCGGAACGCGCAGGCCTGTGGTGTACTTGCAGATCATGAGCGCCACGTAGCTGACGACGGCGGAGAGAATGATCGCCGTCAGCACGCCATAAACCTGCGCCGTCATCTGGGCCGAGAAGGAATATTCAAGGGCCTTCACGGAGGTGTCGGTGGCGAGATAGTCGGTTACTCCGACACCGCCAATTCCCGGATTGACGAAGTAGCCGGTGAGAAGGGCGCCGAGGATGCCGCCGACGCCATGGACGCCAAAGACGTCCAAGGCATCATCGTAGCCAAGCTTGGCCTTGAGCCAAACCACCGCCCAGAGACAAATGATGCCGGCCAGGAAGCCAATTATCAAAGCGGCCGTCGGGCTTACCCAGCCGCAGGCGGGGGTAATGGCCACGAGACCCGCAACCGCACCGGAGACGGCTCCGAGGAGGCTGGGGTGGCCACGGGTCACCCATTCGCCACCGGTCCATGCGAGAGCCGCTACGGCGGTTGCCAGGATGGTGTTAAAGACCACCTGGCCGGTAAGGCCGTTAGCCTCGAGGTTGGAACCGGCGTTGAAGCCAAACCAGCCGACCCAGAGAAGGGCTGCACCGATCATCGTGAACGGAAGGTTGTGGGGAGCCAGAACCTCTTTGCCAAGGCCAAGGCGCTTACCGAGAACGATGGCGCAGACGAGACCGGCAACGCCAGCATTGATGTGCACAACGGAACCGCCGGCGAAATCGAGCGCACCCTTGTTGAAGAGCCAACCGTTGGAGGCATTGACTGCCGTGGCGTAGTCGCCAAGGACCAGGGCCTTTGCCGCGTCATCGGTTGCCGCCGCCAGCTTGGCGAGGAAGTCCGTGGCTGCCGCTTCACCCACTGCGGCCTTGACTGCGTCGATGTTATCGGCGCTCAGGGTGAAGGCATCGGGGCCAGCCCACCACCAGACCATATGGGCCATGGGCAGATAGGCGAAAGTGAACCAAAGTGCGAGGAACAGTAGTATGGCCGAGAACTTCATGCGTTCGGCAAAGGCGCCAACGATGAGGGCCGGGGTAATGGCCGCGAAGGTAAGCTGGAACACGATATAGGTGAATTCCGGTATGTAGGCTTCCTTGGAGAAGGTCGCGACCACTGTATTGTAGTCCACACCCGCCAGCATGAACTTGGAGAAGCCGCCGATGAAGGCGTTGCCGTTGGTAAAGGCAAGTGAATATCCGTAAATGAACCACAGGACCGAGATCATGCAAAAGCAGATGAA
Organism: uncultured Alphaproteobacteria bacterium; assembly: GCA_963810045.1. Taxonomy (GTDB): domain Bacteria; phylum Pseudomonadota; class Alphaproteobacteria; order Rhizobiales; family Aestuariivirgaceae; genus Aestuariivirga. The sequence goes on from CAWELV010000013.1 coordinate 307,518, forward strand.
AACCTGCATGAGGACCGAAAGCACGTTCTTGGTACGCACCAGGCCGGCGTAGAAAAGTGCCAAGCCCGGAATGGTCATGAGAATCACGAGGATCGTGGCTATCAGCATCCAGGCGGTGTCACCCTTGTTTACAGTCGCTGCGGCATAGGCAGGGGCGGCTGTCAGAAGTGTCGAAAGCGCTAGTCCGGTGGGCAAGCCGACGAGGAGTTGGCGCAGTTTTGGTGGAATTGTCATTTCACTGTCCTTTTTTGATCTGTTAGAGGGCCGCTGCGCCGGTTTCGCCGGTGCGGACGCGAACCGCGGACTCAAGAGGCAAGACAAAAATTTTGCCGTCGCCGATTTGGCCGGTCTGGCCCGCCGCCTGGATTGTTTCCACAACCCGGTCAGCCATGGCCCTTTCAACCGCCACTTCGATTTTGACTTTGGGGATGAAGCTCACGGCATATTCGGCGCCGCGGTAGAACTCCGTATGGCCTTTCTGACGGCCATGTCCTTTGACTTCGGTAACAGTGATGCCCTGCACCCCGATGGCCCCCAGCGCCTCGCGGATCTCATCGAGCTTGAACGGCTTTATGATCGCTATAATATATTTCATGGATATATCCCTTCCGATAACCGGAAGATGATTCTCAAGAAACGTGCCAATTGAGAACAACTTTTAACCCATTGTTATCGTTTGCGTTTCTAATTTCGGACAGGAATGGGCAGGATAGATTATGCTATTTATTTAGGCAAAGTGACGAATCTGCCTAATTTTCTGATCACAAGCAATGATTGTCTTGACTGGCTTGGGGTTATGGGCGTTTTTGGGGCCATCATGAGCAAGAGCTTTGATGTCATTGTGGTTGGCGGGGCGCTGAATGGATTGGCTGCCGGCCTTGCCCTTGGCGGGCACCGGGCCAGGCGCCCGCTGTCCGTTGCCATCGTTGATCGCAAAGATCCGCGGCAAAACCTATCCAGCGATGATGATGCGCGGGCTTCGGCAATTACCGCCAGTTCCAAACGGATGTTCGAAGCCCTGGGCGTGTGGGAGCATATCGTACAGCACATGCAGGAGATGGCCGAAATCATTGTGACCGACGGCCGCGGCCCCGAAGCCAGGCCGGTGCTGCTGCAATTCGGCGAAGCAGGCTCCGGACAGACGTCGGCCCACATGGTGGAGAACCATCATTTACTGCAAGGCCTTCTTGGCACGCTAGAGAAATCACCCAACATCACGCTGGTGACAGGCCATGCAGTTGCCCAGCAGAGTTTTGCGCCGGGACTTGCCAAACTCTCGCTTTCGAATGGCGAACAATTCTCATGCAGTCTCGTCATTGCCGCTGACGGTGGAAAATCTCCGCTTCGCGCAGCGGCCGGGATTGAACTTGTTGGCTGGTCCTATGACCAGATGGGAATTGTCGCCTCGTTCGATCATGAACGTCCGCATGGCGGCCGAGCTGAAGAACATTTCACACCCGCCGGTCCTTTCGCCGTTTTGCCGTTGCGTGGAAATCGTTCGTCCATTGTCTGGACCAAGGGCACTGTCGAAGCAAATAGGCTTCTGGGTTTGCCGGGGCAGGAATTTGAAACTGAATTGCAAAACGAGATCGGCTCTCATCTCGGAAAGATCGCCCTGCTTGGAAAACCGCAGGGCTATCCGCTGTCGATGTTTTTTGCGAAGGAATTTCATGCAACGCGTCTCGCTTTGGTTGGCGATGCGGCCCATGTCATTCATCCTCTGGCAGGGCTTGGACTCAATCTTGGCCTTCGCGATGTGGCTGCCCTGGCGGAATGCGTGGCCGATGCTCATGCCTTGGGACAGGACATTGGCGGCTTGGCGGTGCTTGAAAGATATTCCACCTGGCGGCGCTTTGACACGGTGGCAACGGCCGCCAGCATGGATGGGTTGAACCGGCTTTTTTCGAACGACAACTTCATTCCTGCGGATTGTGCGTGATCTTGGTTTGCGCGCGACAAATCAAACGAGTGGGGTGAAGCAAATGTTTGCCCGGGAAGCGGCGGGCCAAACGGGAGAGTTACCCAAGTTGTTGCGCGGCGAAACTGTTTAGCCCCGGCTCCTGTCCTGCCTTTGCAAGTTTTTCCAGGTAGGCGGGCCAGATCGTGTCACGCTCGCGGCCCAGCTTGGCCAAATAATTCCAGGTGAACAGCCCCGTCGAGTGGCCATCGCTGAAAATAATTCGCACGGCATAGGTGCCAATGGGTTCAAGCTTGGTCATGGAGACGGTTCGCTTGCCGAATACGAGTTGTTCCTGTCCAGGCCCATGGCCCTTCACTTCAGCGCTGGGACTTTCCACGCGAAGATATTCCGCATCGAGATCAAAAGACTCGCCGGTATCAAAGCGAACGTTGAGAATCCGGCCCTGCTGCTTTGACAAAAGTTCCAGTGGCCAGGGGTCAGCCATCTTTGAGTTCGCGGGCTTCATCGGGAAGCATGATGGGAATGCCGTCCCGGATGGGATAGGCAAGGCCCGCAGCTTTTGAAATGAGCTCCTGCTTTTCCGCATCATAGTCGAGGCGGGTCTTGGTGATCGGGCACACCAGTATCTCAAGCAATTTCGGATCCACTTTGCGGGCTTCGGGCATGGCCGTTCCTACTGCAATTTGTGGCGCTTGCCGGAGAAGGATTTGGACAGCGCCATTTCGGTGAGCGCCACCAATACATCGGCCCGGGTTTTCAAATCCGGTGCTTCGAGAAGTGCCTGCTTTTCGCTGGCGGGGTAGGGTGCGAGAAGCGAAAGCGTATTGACCAGAACCTCGGTCGAGGCCGCATTGATTTCACTCCAATCGGCACTCATGTTGTTGGCGCTCAGGTAATCCTTGAAGGCCGTGAGCAGGGCCGGCCGGTTAACCTCATTGGCGCCCAAGTCCATTACCAGGTCGATCGCGAAGGGTTTGAAGTTAGCCACGACCTGACGGTAGGGCGTTGTGACGGTCATTTCGCTTTTGATGGAAAAACGGCTGACGCCTGTCAGCGTCACCAGCATTCTGCCATCGGGCGTTTCCGCATAGGAAGTGATTCTTCCCGCACAACCCACCTTCATCAGCTTCGGGCCGCTCCGCCGTGTCGCTATCGTCCCTGGGCTGAATAATTCCGATAATGCGATCGCCCGACAGAGCATCCGAAATCATCTCAAGATAGCGCGGTTCAAAGATGTTCAGCGGCAGGTCGGCGCGCGGCAACAGCAGGGCGCCGGGAAGCGGAAACACCGGAAGCTTCTGGGGCAAGTCGGCCGGCCTGTTATAGTCTTTCAAGAATTTCATTCGTCCTCACGAAAAGAGAATTGCAGACAGTTTGCGGCGGCCCTGCAAGGTGGCTTCATCTTTTGGCCCCCATGCCTCGAAGAACTGAACGAGTTGCTTGCGGGCTGCATCCTCGTTCCAATCACGCTTCTTGCGGATGACATGAAGCAACTGGTCAGTGGCCTCGGGCCTCTGCCCAGCGCCGTTCAAAGCCACAGCAAGCTCCAGGCGTTTTGCAAAATCATCGGGATTTTCCGAAACAGTTTTTTGCAACTGGTCCAGGAGACTGGTGTCAACGGGGTGAAGCGCAAGATCCAGGGCGGCAGCGGCGCTGACAACTTCGGGGTTTGCCGCTTTGTCAGGCGGAACCTGCGCCAGCGTAGCAGCCGCTCCTTCGAGGTCGCCCAATTCAATCTGGCATTTCGCAAAATTGGCAAGGGCCGCAACATGGCCGGGATCGACGCCAAGAATTTGACCAAGAATGCTCTGGGCTTCATCAAAGGCCTTTCGCTGCATGGCCTCTTCTGCAACTTTCATGGCGGCGGCAATCTCTTCGGCCAGCGAGCCCTTGTTTCCAAGCTTATCAATGAACTGCCTGATCTGGCCTTCGGGCAAGGCACCCATGAAGCCATCGATGGGCTGGCCATTCACAAAGGCAAATACGGCGGGAATGGATTGCACGCGCATCTGGGCGGCAATCTGCTGGTTCTCGTCCACATTGATCTTGACGAGACGCACTTTTCCGTTCGCCTGCTTCACGACTTTTTCGAGAAGCGGCGTCAACTGCTTGCAGGGACCGCACCAGGGGGCCCAGAAATCGACGAGAACCGGAACCTTCTTTGATACCTCTATGACATCGGCCATAAACCCCTTGGTATCGGTATCCTTGATGAGTTCAGCGGCGGGCACCCCTGAAGCAGCATTTTGTCCTATGATCATATCGTTCATGTTACGCCTATTTGGTGTTTCGCCGGTAAAAATGGCGCTTCTGACGGCAAATTACAATGCGGGATCGGCCACTGCGACAACCCGCGGCTCGTGGCCGCAAGACCTGATGAAGGTCAACAAATCGGCTGAACGGATCGTCGTCGTCGCATCATTTTTCAAGGGATGATAGTTCAGGATTTCCTGGTCCATCATGCGGGCATCGAGAATCACGTTGGTCCGGGCATTCTTATCATTGATAAGGCCAAAAGGCGTGACCGAACCGGGCTCAACTCCCAGAATCTCCATCAATAATTCAGCCTTGCCGAAGGAGAGCCGCCTGGAGCCGATTTTTGCGGGTGCCGCCTTCAAATCGACCCGGGAGTCCTCAAGGCAGACAATCAGCCAGAGAACGCCTTTTTCGTCCTTGCAAAAGAGATTTTTGCAGTGGCCGCCGGGGATATCGGGATGGACCAGCCGAGCTTCTTCCACAGTAAAGACGGGTGCATGACTTTTTGTCGTTGTTTTGAGTCCAAGGTCGGCAAAGCGTTGGAAAAGTTCATCGCGGCTGGCAGGCATGGCATCAATCGTTCCAAGTTACGGGCAAGTTGAACTTGCTATTGCATTTACGCTAGGCTTGGGCAATAAGACGCGCCACCTCGCCGGTTTTTTCCGGCTTCACTATACGCTCAGCGGGCGTAGCTCAGGGGTAGAGCACGACCTTGCCAAGGTCGGGGTCGAGGGTTCGAATCCCTTCGCCCGCTCCAATTTTCCAAAACAACATCATGAAATTTTTGTAATGAATTCATAGAGTTCATTGAAGCTGTTCAATTGCTTGAAGCGTGGGTGGTGGGTCGGCGGTTCGGCATGTTCCAGCGTCCAGGTCAATTCATGGGGAATGAAAACGCCCCAGCAGCCGGCGGCAATGGCCGGCACGATGTCTGATTTCAGCGAATTTCCGACCATGACAGCCCGTTCCGGTCCGTCGCCGTGCCGGTCAAAAATCCGCTTATAGGTCTGCGGGGTCTTGTCGCTGACAATTTCTATCCCGTCGAAGAGTTCGCCCAAACCGGATTGGGCGAGTTTGCGTTCCTGATCGAAGAGATCGCCCTTGCTGACCAGGACAAGCCGATACATCCCGCTCAAATTTTCCAGCGTCTCCCGAACATGCGGCAGGGGCAGGATGGGATGAGCCAGCATTTCGCGGCCGGCGCCGAGAATTTCCTGAATCACCGAGGCCGGAACCTCGCCATGGGTGACGTCGATGGCGGTTTCGATCATCGACAGAACAAAGCTCTTGGTGCCAAAGCCATAGAACTGCAGGTTTCTTATTTCGGCTTGCAGCAAGCGCGCGCTCAGATCGGCGCCTTCGGCATATCCCGCCAGAAGCTCGACAAAGCGCGCTTCGGTGAGCTTGAAGAAATGCTCGCTCTGCCAAAGGGTGTCATCAGCATCCAGTCCAATGGTTGAGAGCGTGGCCATTTCGTCAGGCATCCAAAACAATCAGCCGCAGCGCTCAATTGACACTTCATCGGCTTATGCATCAAGCTCAATTGCGATATTAAAATTGCGATTTGTCAGGGACAACTCAATGCGTCTTGAATTCATGGTTCGAACCCTTTCAGCCGCGTGCCTGGTCCTGTTCGCGGCAATGTTGCTTTGGGTTGTGGTTGGCCGGGACAATAGCCCAGGATTCACTGGAAATCATTTACCAGGCGAGAGCCATTGTCACGGGCGAGCGGGAAGAGACACGCTTGCCGGTTCTTGGCCAGTGCCTGAAAGACGCCTTCAAAAAAGTATCCGGCGATCCGGACATTGACCGTGACCCGCGCGTTGAGGCGTTTGCAAGCCAGGCGCGGGCTTATGTCAAAGCCTTCAGCTATCGCGACAGAATGGAGGGCATACCGATCCACGATGAACAGGGAACGCGCGACAGGCCTTATGATCTCACTGTTGATTTTCATCCGGAGAAAATTGACGAACTGCTGCAGGTGCTGGGGCAAAAACCCTGGACAGCCCGCAGGCCCACAATCGTGGTGATGCTTGCGGTGCGGCATGAGGCGAGGTCCTATCTTCTGACGGGCGATGCGGACGAGGGATTTGACCAGCGTAAATCATTCATGTCAGCGGCCTGGCTGACGGGCATGCCGATGGTCTTACCGTCCACTGCGGCATTTAGCGAAGCCGGGATGACCGCTGAAAAATTAGCCAACGGCCGAGCCTGAGGACTTGACAGAAATTGCGCGGGCAAGCGGCGGTGGAACCGTGCTGGTTGGCAGCATTGCGTGGAACAAGGGAATGCTGGGATGGAAAGGCGATTGGCGCCTTTATTCCACTGACGGGCCGCATCACTGGCAGATCCAGAACGTAAATTTCGACGCGGCGTTCCGCAGTGCCATGCGGGGTGCGGCACAGGTCCTCTCGGGAAACGGCGAACCCCAGGACGAGGTGCAATAGCCCTGACTTGACGTAACCATCATTCCTAACTTAGATGGTTATATGCACGGCAATAACAGCACGCATTTTGAGCGACGGCCCGGCAGCCTGTCTTTGGTGGCCGGCAAGCTCGCCCTTGATTTCACCAATACGAAATCAGGCCGCGGAAGCGCCAAGCACCTTGACCATTTGCAGACCGCTGCGCGATCTTGTTGCGTGGGCGGTTCATGCCGAAATCATAGGCGAGAGGGATGCCTCGCTGTTCCAACGTAAATTCAAAGGCCAAAGCAAACCGGCGCACCGGCTTATCAGGCGCGGGAAATCGCTTCGCGAGACCATCTATCAGGTCAATTTATGTATCATAGCCGGGCAACAACCCCAGTGATAAACTGATGCGCAGCCTAACCGCTGCCCATGCGGAGATGTCAGCAACGCGCAACCCTCACTCCGCATGAAGGCAACTATGCGTGGACCTGGGATCCCAAAACCGGACTGACTGCAGCTATTCTGGGGCCTATCACAGTTTCGGCGATGGCCCTTCTCGTCCATGCCGATCTCTCCCGCATCAAGCAATGCCGGGGAAGCCATTGCGGCTGGCTGTTTTTCGACAGTACCAAAAACAAGAGCCGCCAGTGGTGCGATATGAGCGTGTGCGGAAACCGGGCCAAGGCCAGCGCGCTTCGCGCCCGGGCGCGCCATGAAAATCAGGTGCCGTTCTAAATGCTCGCCCATGAATTCGGCTATTGGCTGCAGCAGTTCCTCAATGCCTGCACGCTGGCAAGCTTTTATGTGCCGCTGGCCATGGCCTTTGCCCTGGTGCAGGGACTTGACCAACAAGATATTCCTGTCATTTGGCGATTTTGCCATGTATGCGGCCTTTGCCGCGATTTATGCGGGGCTCGCCAGCCTACTGGCCGGAAACAATACGGCCACCATACTCGCTGTATCCCTCTCACTGGCGGTATTGTCTTCTGCGGCACTCGGGCACTTTGCCGCCACCCACGTCTTTGCGCCGCTCATTGGCCACACATCGCAGGCCTTCATGATCGGCTCCATCGGGGTTTCCATTGCCCTTCAGGAAATCATGCGCCTTCAGGGCGGGGCCCGCGACCTGTGGATGATGCCGCTGTTTGATGGTGCGGCATTCCGGATTTTTAACGGCAGCTTTCCGGTGCAAATCGGCATCATGCAGATCATTGCCGTGGCAACCGCACTTGCGGCTATCGGCATGGTGTTTTTCATCATGCAGTTCACGGCTGCCGGGCGCTATTGGAAGGCGTGTTCGCAATCGGAACGCCTGGCAAAGCTCAGCGGCGTCAATACGCTCACGGTGTTGCGCTGGTCCTGCATTGGCTCGGCAGCACTGGCCAGTGTTTCAGGCTGGATCATCGCCGTGTCCTATGGCGGGGTCACCTTTTCGATGGGCCTCATGCTGGGATTCAAGGCGATGTTTGCCTCGGTCATCGGTGGTTTCGGAACGGTCAGCGGCGCCATCGCCGGCGGCATATTCCTGGCCTTTGTTGAAACCCTGTGGACCGCCGCCTTCCCCCTCGCCTACCGGGATGTGGCGGTGTTTGGTTTCATTATTTTGATACTCATGTTAAAACCGGAAGGGCTCTACAGCTCAACCACCAGACGGGAAAGCGAGGATTAGATGAAGCTCGTATTTGTCATTTGCTGTTGCCTTGGCCTTGTCCTTTCGGCCTGCAAGGAAGAGGCGCCAACCCCGTTCCTGAAAATTGTCGGCGGCAGCTTCCTGTTCAATTACCGCTACTCCAAAATGTCCTACGGGTTTGTCGCGCGCCAGCTCAAACCGCTGCCGGAGGGAAGCGTTTTGGAAGCGAGCTTTGACTTGCCCGATACCGAGCGCAAATTTGTAGTCACAAAACCTGTGAAAGCCGGACAGCTGCAATACAGTTTTGAAACCGAGGCTTTGCGCGGCGTGCGGAAAAATACGCCTTACAAAGTTCAGCTCAAACTTCTCGAGGCGGGCACAGGCAAGGAACTTGCCCTGGTTGAGCAGGTTTTCAAATCGGATGTTGATCAGGCCACCTTGCCAACCACGGCGCCGGTTGTCGGGCCCGGCTATCAGACAAACCCGGAAAATTGACGGCCGTTACTCCAGTCTGACGGCGGTCCCGGCAGCTGTCACCATCAGCATGCTGCCATTGGTGCCCACCGTTTCATAATCGATGTCAACGCCGATCACGGCATTGGCGCCGAGCTGCTCGGCCTTGTCGGTCATCTCACTGACCGCCGTTTTGCGCGCGTCGTTCAATACCTTTTCATAGGAGCCGGAGCGGCCGCCCACGATATCGCGAATGGAGGCAAAGAGATCGCGGAACAGGTTGGCTCCGAGAATGGCCTCGCCTGCAACAAGCCCCTTGTATTCGACGATGCGTTTGCCTTCGACGTTGTGGGTGGTGGTGACCAGCATGGCGCTCTCCTCTTTGAAAGCTTAATCTAATGGCGGAAATGCCGAATGCCAGTGAAAATCATGGCAAGCCCCGCGTCATCGGCGGCGCGGATGATTTCATCGTCCTTGATGGAACCGCCGGGCTGGATGATTGCGGTGGCGCCTGCCTCGGCGGCCTGCAGCAAGCCATCGGCAAACGGGAAAAAAGCATCGGAGGCCACGACGGAGCCATGCACAAGCGGCAGCGTGTGTCCTGCCGCCTTGGCCGCATCCTCGCTTTTCCGGACCGCTATGCGAGCCGCATCAACGCGTGACATCTGGCCGGCGCCGATGCCCACGGTTGCGCCATTCTTGGCATAGATGATCGCATTGGATTTCACATGCTTGGCAATCCTGAAAGCAAACTTCAGGTCCTTGAGCTCGGTTTTTGTGGGCTCACGCTTGGTGACAACCCGCAAATTCATTTCATCAACGGAATAGCCGTCACGGGTTTGCACGAGAAGTGCACCGATGATGGATTTCACTGAAATCGCCGGTGCATTTGAATTGGGAATTTCATCGAGAAGCAGGAGGCGAAGATTTTTTTTGGCCGCCATAATGGCCCGCGCGCCGTCATCCGCGCCCGGGGCAATAATGACTTCGGTGAAAAGCTTCGAAATTTCAAAGGCAGTTTCTTCATCCAGGTTGCGGTTGAATGCCACGATGCCGCCAAAGGCGCTGACGGGATCGCAGGCCAAGGCTTTGCCATAGGCTTCAAAAAGGGAATGGCCAATGGCGACACCGCAAGGGTTGGCATGCTTTACAATAACGCAGGCGGCCTCCGGTTCATTGCGGAATTCCGAAAGGCAATCGAGGGCTGCATCCGTGTCATTGATGTTGTTGTAGGAGAGCTCCTTGCCTTGAACCTGTGTTGGCATTGGCGACGCCTTTGCGTTGATCGGGGCTGCTGTAGAGGGCCGCTGTCTGGTGGGGGTTTTCACCATAGCGCAGGGTTTGAAGGCGCTTGCCGCCAATGGCAAAATAGTCCGGCGTGGTGTCGCCGAGTTCAGTGGAAAACCATTGGGCGATTGCAGCGTCATAGGCGGCGGTTCTGGCGAAGGCCTTGGCTGCCAGCAAGCGGCGGGTTGCTTCGGTGGTGTTTCCGCCATGGGCACTCGAGTTCCGACAGCACAGTCGCGTAGTCTTCGGGGCTTACAACAACCGTCACCCGGTCATGATTTTTGGCAGCGGCCCGGATCATTGCGGGGCCGCCAACATCGATGTTCTCTATGGTGGTGTTCCAATCGGACCGCTTTGCGACAGTCTCTTCAAACGGATAAAGATTGACCACGAGAAGATCAATATCAGCGATGCCGTGGGCTTGCTTGGCGCTTTCGTGGGCCGCATCGTTTCTAACCGCCAGAAGTCCGCCATGAATTTTGGGATGCAGGGTTTTCACGCGACCATCCATGATTTCGGGAAAGCCGGTCAGGGAAGCCACATCGATGGCTGGAATGCCGGCGGCATGCAGGCTTTTTGCGGTGCCGCCGGTTGAAATGATTTCTATGTTGAGCGCCACAAGGGCGCGGGCAAATTCGATCAGGCCGGTCTTGTCGGAAACGGAAATGAGCGCGCGGCGGATCGGAAGGGTCATGGGGCGTATCCCGGAACTAGTATGCTGAACAGCGCACTTAGCACGCCGGAATGAATAGGCCACTAGAAAGGAAGCTGCGGCATTTCCACGAGGTCGTTTGCCGCCGTGGCCGATTTCTCCACACGGCGCAGGGCCCAGTTTACCGGGCTAGCCGATTCCGTTGAACCGCGAATGACAATTTGCTGGGTTTTCCGGGGGCCAAGGGCATCTCCCAGAAATACGCTGTCCTCCAGGGACACGGCGCCGCCACGGGCCATGAATTGCCAGGCGGTCTTGTTGGCAAGCATGATGACAATCCGCGTTCCCTTGCGGTTGAAAGTTGCCTTGACGCCGGGATGGAGATGAAACCTGATGATGAAATCGAATTGCCCCGGACTATCCGATACGCCGGGTAAAATGTGGTCCTCGCCCCGGAGGTCACTGCCGGTTTGCGACAGGAAGATGCTCCGGTGGTGGCTGACCTTGCCGGATCTGCCACTAATGTCGTTGGTGCAGCGGATCAGCGAACCTTGGGGCGAGCTTATCACTTCCGCAGCCAATACATTTTGCGCCCCGCTTTCGAAGGAAGCTACTTCAACCGTATTGTGGGCCGCGATATCTGCCGCAGCCCGGCGCCAGGCCGCCGAGGCGGAGGCCGGCATGCCGCAATTGTTGAAAATGCGATGCGGGCCATCGGAAAACTCAATTGCCAGCGGGCTGGCGCATTCCATTGGAAGGCCCGTGTCCACAATCAGGAGGCCAGTGCGGTGCGAGAGCCGGCAATAGCCGGAATGTGGCGCTGAGAGCAGCGGCCGGCCGGCAATTGTGTCATGCTCAAGGATGGTTTTGATACAGGCCATGTCGGTCACGCCGGCCCCTTGAAAATTGCCGAGGCCCCGGTCGCCATGGCTGAGCATCCGGAGCATGGGAAACATCCGCTCAATGGCAGCACTCAATGCCTGCGGAACCGCTTCGCGTTTTGCCATCATGGCGTCCCTGATGGGGATGACATTGAGAAGAACTTCGAGCAGCGCCTGGGGATTGCGTGAAACATGGCCGCCGTCGGGAAGAATCACTTCATTGATGACGGCGCAGAGTTTGGCATTGGCTTGATCACGGAGCGTCTCTGAACCGCGAAAGGCAAGGCTTGCATATTGCAGGGCCACGGCTTGCCAAAAACTGTCACCGGTCGAGGAGGGAGCGCATTGCCAAAACACGATGGATGAGCTTTTCGACAAGGGCGTAAAATGGTTTTTCAAAGGAGGAAGGCAAAGGCCCCACCAGGAAATGCGCGGCACTTGCGAGCGAGATGAGGGCCTGGAAGTAGACCAGCGGTGTCCGGAACCTATTACGCTGCTCGCCCCACTTCAGGACCAGCGACCGCGCGACGATGCGGTGGAGCTCATGGCCGCCGGTTACGAAGTGCTGCAACCAGGACAAATTTTGCAGCGCTGTGGCCCATTCGGGACTGGGCGGGGCCGCGTCAAACACATCGACGGGTATTCCTGTGACAATTGCATCGGCAAAACCAAATTTTCCGCGGGCCATGTCCTGGGCCATAGCCGGATCACCTGGTTTCAGGACCAAAAGCCTTGCGCCCAGTCCAGAAATGCTTATGCGCTGCGGCGAGCTGAGGCCAAGCCCGTGGGAGGCCCAGTGCTTGAAAGCAGCGCCATGGCTCGCCCACACCTGCCAATAGGTGGGATTGTCGAAATGCTGCGTAGGTCCGTGATCGCGCATGTCTGCCGCGTTAAAAATTGTTGTTCTGGCGATGGTGCAAAGAACTACACTGGCGCGGAGATGGTTAACGAATTACTAACGCCGCTCCAGACGGGCCGCAAAAAAACCGTCGAGGCCGGAGCCCTTCCCAATCGACATGAATGGCAGGCAGCGCATCAGCCCTGCCGGGGTTATAAATTGCGTTTGCTCGGCAAGGTCTTCCGGGATGATTGGCGAAAGCGCAAAATCTTCATGGGCCCGCAGGAAATTGAACACTTGCCGCTCTCCTTCGAGGGCGGACAGTGAACAGGTGCAATAAATCAGCTTCCCGCCCGGCTTTACCAGACGCGCCGCGTGCGCGAGCATTTTCTGCTGCAGGCTCACAAGCCCCGCCTGTTGCTGGGGGGATTTCAGATAGACCAGATCAGGATGACGCCTGATGGTTCCGGTGGCCGAACAGGGCGCATCCAGAAGGACATAGTCATAGAGCGTATCCGTCGGCAGGGACAGCACATCGGCAAGCAGTGTTGTGGCCGTCAACTTTAGCCGCGCAAGATTCTCCCGCAATCTGTTCATGCGCGTTGCCGAATCATCAACGGCGGTCACAATGGCCCCTGCGGATGCGAATTGGGCGGTTTTTCCGCCTGGCGCCGCACAAAGGTCGAGAACTGACTTCCCCGCAATGTCGCCCAGAAGTTTTGCGGGCAAGGCTGATGCGGCGTCCTGCACCCACCATTCGCCGGCGGCAAAGCCCGGCAGGTCCTGCAAATTCCTTTCACCGGATCCAAGCCTGATGGTTCCGGTGGGGAGAAGTTCGCCCTTTAAATGTTCAGTCCAATACTCAGGCTTGTCTTTGACTGAAATGTCGAGCGGCGCCTCAGTGAGATGGGAGACTGCAATGTCACGTGCCGCTTGTTCACCATAGGCGGCAACCCATTGCTCCCATAACCAATCCGGCGTGTTGAGCCGTGCCCCATCCAACTTTTCAAGGGCCGCCTTCCCTTCGGTTGCAACCTTGCGCAACACCGCATTGATCAGTCCGGAAAAGTGCTGGGCTTTCTTGTCCTGCTTTGCCAGATCAACCGAGAGGTCAATTGCCGCGTGGGGGCTGACATCCATGAAAAGAAGCTGGGCTGCGGCAATGGTCAGGATATCCACCGCCATGCCGGAAGAGCGCGGTAGTGGCTTTGTCAGAAATTTTCCCAGAACCGCTTTGATTTCGCCGCCGTGACGAAGCGACGATGCCACAAGGGCATGGGCAAAGGAGCGGTCCCGGCCCTCCAGCAAACGAAATTCAGCATTTGTTTCGAGCAGCTGATCAAGCGGTTGCTGGTCAAGAGTGACGCCTTGCAGCAGGCTTATGGCGGCGCGCCTGGCCAGCAGGCCGGGCTTCTCATTTTTTGTGGCTGACACTGATCAGCCCCAAGGGCCTCTTGGCGCTACATTCTGGAAAGTTTCTGGAGTGCCCATCTCTGCTGCCATTTTCTGAAGTTCGGCAACGCGATTTTCCGTTGCGGGATGCGAAGAGAACAGATTGTCCATGCGCTGTCCAGACAAAGGATTGACAATAAAGAGATGGGCCATGGCGGGATTGGCTTCAGCGGCTTCATTGGGAATGCGGTGGGCCATTCCAGAAATTTTATGAAGGGCTGATGCCAGCGACAGTGGCGCGCCGGAGATTTCCGCGCCACCTCGGTCCGCCTCATATTCACGGGTGCGGCTGATGGCCAGTTGCACGATCATGGCGGCAAGCGGCGCCAGGATGAGCAGCAGTATGCCGCCCAGGGGACCCAAGGGGCTGTTGCGGTCGCGGCCGCCGAAAAGGAAACCAAAATTTGCCAGCATGGATATGGCGCCGGCGAGGGTTGCCGTCATGGTCATGACAAGCGTGTCGCGGTTTTTGATATGGGCCAGCTCGTGGGCCATGACGCCGGCGATTTCAGACCGCGACAGGGTTTGCAGAAGTCCGGTGGTGGCGGCCACCGCTGCGTTTTCGGGATTGCGGCCCGTGGCAAAGGCGTTGGGCTGCGGATTGTCCATGACATAGACCTTGGGCATGGGAAGATTGGCCCGCTGGGCGAGTGTCTCTACGATGTCATAGTATTCGGGTGCCGATGCCCTATCGACCTCTTGGGCGCCCTGCATCCGTCAAAACCATCTTGTCGGAGTTCCAATAGGCAAACAGGTTTGTGCCCGCGGCGAACAGGAAAGCGAGCAGCATGCCGC
>CAWELV010000014.1:0-21064 GCA_963810045.1 uncultured Alphaproteobacteria bacterium
CATGTTTGCGACGTCAATGTCATCGATGAGAAGTCTCTTCGCGTCGGCCTGAATCCCATGCGGGCCAAATGCCGGGCCAGCATTCTGCCCGAGAGATGGGGGTTCTCGTCCTCTTCTTTCCTGATCGTGACAACCTCCACATGGTGGGCGAGCGCCAGGATCGGCAGGGCGTCGGCAACAGCTCGCGCCGCCGGCGGACCGCCGTCCCAAGCAATCAGGACCCTTCCGATGGCGGGGCGTGTGCGGATATACGGCACAAGGACGAGAGGCCGCCCCGAGCCGAAGGGCACGCTTCAACAATGTCAGAGGTGTCAACGCCGTTCGGATCGGGCTGTGGTAGGACGATCGCATCGGAGCAGCGCGCCGATTGGCTCAAGGAATAGCCGATACAATGCCAATCGCCCGGTAGCACTGGTCCACCGTGCCGACCAGCACCCGGAAACCGAAAATGTCGGAAAGCTGGCCAAGCGACAGATGCTTGCGTTCCATCTTGCGCCAGATCGAGTAGGGCCGCTTCTCGCGGCCGATAGACTTCCGCCTTGATGCCGTTCTCGGCCGAGCTTGGTCGCCAGCGCCTTCTCGATCTCGCGCAGCAGCGTCGCCGCTCTCCTCATGAAGCTTGCGACAATCGCTCGGATCTTGATGGTCTCGGTTGGCCTCGGGGTTCAACTCCCTGAAAGCGATCCCCTCGAGTTCGTCGCGCATGTTCTGCATGCCCATCCGTCCGGCCAGCGGAGCGTAAAGCTCCAGCGTTTCCTGGGCGATGCGCTGGCGCAGCCGGACTTCATATGCCGAGCGTGCGCATATTGTGCAGGCGATCGGCGAGCTTGACCAGCAGCACGCGAATATCCTCGGCCATGGCGAGAAGGAGCTTGCGCAGGTTTTCCGCCTGGGCGGCTTCCTTGGTGACGAGGTCGAGCCTGCGGATCTTGGTCAACCCTTCGACCAGCGCGCCGATCTCCTGGCCGAACAGGTCCTCGATCTCCTGGTCGTCGCCTCGGTGTCCTCGACCACATCGTGAAGGAGGGCGGCGGCAATGGTCGCGTCGTCGAGCTTCATCTCGGTGAGAATGGCGGCCACTTCGAGCGGATGGAAATAGGGATCGCCCGAGGCCCGCTCTGGCTGCCATGTGCCTTCATCGCATAGACATAGGCGCGGTTAAGGAGGTCCTCATCGGCGTCCTGGTCATAGGTCACGACCCGTTCGACCAACTCAAACTGGCGCATCATGGCGAGTCGACCGCGTTTTCCGCGCAAGGCGGGATCACTCGCGCGAAGGAAATTCGCGCCATTTAAAGCGGAGCATGTTCTAACAGTCAAAGTCATGCAACTTAGCTGGAACATGCGCACAAAAAAGGCCGGACGCGAGGGTCCGGCCCGAAAGCGTTGTGATTGTGGACCCTATCAGTAGCCGTTGCGCTGGCTGCCGGGGCTTTCGGCCGGCGGCATGCCTTCAAGGCCGCGGAGCAATTCCTCTTCGGTCATCTGCTCAAACTCGACCGCGTCATCCTGCCTCCTCGATTGCGCGCCACAGGTGGCCAGCAACGCTGGAGGTGAGCGGCGCTCGGTCGGCTCCGGCTCATCGACTTCCACATGCTTCTGCATGGAGTGAATGAACTCTTCGCGCAGGTCGTCGTTGTTGATCGTCTCGTCGGCGATCTCGCGCAGCGAAACCACCGGGTCCTTGTCGTTGTCGCGGTCAATGGTGATGGGCGCACCTTGCGAAATCATCCGGGCCCGGTGGGCCGAAAGCAGAACCAGCTCAAACCGGTTCGGCAACTTGTCGATGCAGTCTTCAACCGTCACGCGCGCCATAAGCTCGCGTTCTCCTGAAACGGGGGTAAATCGGGATTTGGGCGGCTTCTACGGGTATTTCAGCCAAAATGCAAGCTTTGCCCCTCAATTGCCTTTGGCAACCGCCAATTGGGCGGCGAAAGCCCGCTTGTAGGCGGGCCGCGCTTCGCCGCGGGCCACATAGGCGGCGAGGTTCGGAAATTCGTCCAGAATGCCCGACGGTCTCAACCTGAGCAGCACGGACACCATCATCAGGTCGCCCGCGCTGAACCCGCCATCGAGCCAGTCGGCACGCCAAGGCGAGCGGAAAGTTGCTTCAACCGGTCGCGGACGCGATCCTTGACCAGAGGCAGGCGCTCCTTGCTCCAGGGCTTGTCGCCCTCAAGAAGCCTGGCGTTTGCGAGTTCAAGGATCGGCGGCTCCACCGTGCTGAGCGCGGCAAACATCCATGTGATCGCGCGCGCCCGGGCATTCGCATCGTCCGGCAGCAGGCCCGCATGGCGCTCCGCGATATGGAACACAATCGCCCCCGTCTCGAACAGGGCGAGATCGCCTTCTTCATAGGTCGGAATCTGCCCGAAAGGATGAAGCGCCAGATGCGCGGGTTCCTTCATCGCCTTGAACGAAACAAGACGAACCTCGTAGGGTTGGCCCACTTCTTCCAGCGCCCAGCGAACCCGCGTATCACGCGCCAGTCCCTTGCCGCCATCGGGAGAACTTTCAAAGGCGGTGATGGTAATGGTCATAGTGCGCGCCTTCTCCGGCCGGTTGAACATTGCGCAGAACCGTAAGCGTAACGATGGCCGCTGCCAGCATGCCAATGGCGGAGAGCAACGCGACCGCGAAAAATCCGGAGTTAAAGGCCTCTCGGGCAAGGGTCAGCAGCGCCCTGCCCGTGTCTCCGGGCAGCAGCGTGGCCGCATCGACCGCACCCGCCAGCGTACTCCGTGCCGTGCGCGCAAGTTCCACCGGCACTTCGGGGGAATAGCGCCGCTCATTTCACTGCGGTAGATGAAGGTGCCTAGGCTGCCGAGAACTGCTATTCCCAAAGCTCCGCCCAGTTCGGCGGCGGTTTCGGACAACGCTGAAGCGGCACCGGATTTCTCCGGCGGAACCGCCCCCACGATCAATCCTGTGGTAAGCGCAATCACTGGTGTAAATCCGGCCGAGAAAATCAGCGAGGCCCCGACAACACCGACAAGTGTCGTCATCTGCGAAAGCAGCATAAATCCAAAAGCTGATACCAGCATGCCTGCCGCCAGCAGATAGGCCGGCCGCATCCGGCTGACCAACATTGGCGTCATGAACGACACTGCCGTGAAAACCACCGCCGATGGCACCGACCACAGGCCCGCTTCGAGCGGTGTCAGTCCGGCTACGAGCTGGAAATACTGCGCCATGTAAATGAACGAGCCGAACATGAAAAATATGCCCAGCACATTGATGCCAAGCGCCGCGTTAAAACTCAGCGAGCGGAACAGCTTGAGGTCGATCAGCGGGTCGGCAAGCTTTGCCTGGCGGCGCAGGAAGGCAATGGCGACTGCGATGCCCGCCAGCATGAAGCCAAGGGGCTGCCAGCCAAACCCGGCCTCCGCCATGTTTTTCATGCCGTAGATAAAGAGCAGCACCGCCGCCAGCGACAACAGCGCACTGATAATATCCAGCCGCCCCGCATTTGGATCGCGGAACTCCGGCAGCAGCGATGGCCCCAGCACCAGCAGCAGGATCATCACTGGAACGCCGGCCAGGAAAACCGAGCCCCACCAGAAATACTGGATCAGCAATCCGCCGACCAAAGGCCCGATAATGGCGCCTGCCGAATAGCTTGAGATCCACATGCTGATGGCAAAGGTCCGCTCCGTCGGATCGCGGAACATGTTGGTGAGCAGCGACAGCGTCGAAGGCGCCAGAGTGGCGCCCGCAATGCCGAGAATGGCCCGCGTGACGATCAGCATTTCGGCACTGGTTGAAAACGCCGCGAGAATGGAGGCAGCGCCAAAGGCGGCCGCACCGATGAGCAGCAGCTTGCGCCGCCCGATGCGGTCGCCAAGGGTGCCCATGGTCATCAGGAATCCCGCCACCATGAAGCCGTAGATGTCGATGATCCACAGAAGCTGCGCCGCCGTTGGCTTCAGGTCGGAAGCCATCTGCGGAACCGCCAGGTTGAGCACCGTCAGGTCCATCGAATAGAGCATGCAGGGCAGCGCTATGACGCCAAGCCCTATCCATTCGCGCCGTGTCGCTTTTGGTTCGGCAGTCGCTTGATGTGTCATCAGGTCAGGCATCCCGGCCATTGAAAGGTTGTGAATTCAGTTGACGGGGTTCAACGCCGTCGAGGCAGTTTGCGTTGATGGCGGCCACCGGCGTGCCGTCGGGCATTGCGCTATAGGAGAAACTTTGAATGCCGCACGTCTTGCAAAACAGATGACGGATTTTATGCGTGTTGAAGAGATACTCGGTCAGGTTTTCTTCGCCGGACAAAAGCTTGAATTTATCTCTGGACATGAAGGCCAGAACTGATCCAAGCCTTTGGCAGCGTGAACAATTGCAGGTTATCGTCTTGTCGAGATCAATATCGACTTCATACCGGACGGCGCCGCATTGGCAGCCGCCATGGTAATGTTGAACAGGCATCACCAAACTCCTCCGGAAAATTTTGGATCTTAACGTTTCAATTGGCAGCTGCTAGCGCCCGTCGTAGGCGGCCTGCAGTTTCTTGATGTCGAATTTCACCATCTGCATCATGGCGGCCATCACCCGGCCCACCTTGGCCTGGTCCTTGTCGCCGATCATCTCCATGAAAACCTTGGGAACGATCTGCCACGACAGGCCGAACTTGTCTTCCAGCCAGCCACATTGCACTTCCTTGCCGCCATCTGCTGTCAGCAGCGACCACAGCCGGTCAACTTCCTTCTGGTCATCGCACATCACCATGAATGAAATGGCTGGGGTGAACTTGTACATCGGCCCGCCGTTCAGCGCATGGAGCTGCTGGCCCTCCAGCTCGAAGTCCATGACCAGCACGCTGCCCTTCGGCCCCGGCCCACCCTCGCCATTGCGCATCACCTGGCCGATCTTCGAGTTGCCAAACACCGAGGTGTAGAACTTCACCGCCTCTTCGGCGTTGCCGTCAAACCACAGGAACGGGGAAATCTTTTGAACCTTTGCCATGTCACTTCATCCTTCTTTGCATTTTCGGGACCCGGCTCAAGCAGTGCCCAGCTGATGCCGAAAGGATCACGGAGCCTTCCCCAGCGGTCGCCCCAGAACTGCATCTCAAATGGCACATCCACCGTGCAGCCCGCATCCACCGCGCGCTTCCACCACTTGTCGCCCTCGCGGGTCACAAGCTGCATCATGTAGCTTTGCGAAACATTCTGTTTTTCCCCCATGACGGCAGCATCGCTCAGCATCAGCGCGCCGCCGTTGATTTCAAGCTGGCTGTGCATCACGTGCTTGCCGTCTTCGCTGCGCATCGTGCCCAGGTCTTTCGCGCCAAACGCCTTTTCATAAAAGGCAATGGCCTTGTCGGCCCCGTCCACCATCAGATAGGGAATGACGCCTTGCATCACGCGTTCCATGTCAGTCATCACATTTCTCCTTTGACGTGTCAGATTATTTTACGTTGGCAGGATCCATCCACATGATCTCCCAGATATGCCCGTCCGGGTCCTGGAAACTGCGCAAATACATGAAGCCGTAGTCCTGCGGCTCCCGCAGTTTCTGGCCTCCTGCCTTTAACGCCGCATCGGCCATTTTGTTCACCTCTTCCTTGCTCTCCGCCGAAAGGCAGGTGAGAACTTCCGTGGTCTTGGCTGGCGTCGGCAATCGCCTTGGGGTGAACTCCTTGAATTTCTCGTGCGTCAGAAGCATGGCGTAGATGTCGTCGCTGATCACCATGCAGGCCGCCGTTTCATCCGTGAACTGAGCATTGAAGGTAAAGCCCAGCGCCTTGAAGAAGGTCATGGATTTGTCCAGATCCTTCACCGGCAAATTGACAAAGATCTTGCGTGCGGCAGATTTGGCCATGTGGCTTTCTCCTAATGCTTGGTTTGAACGAAGATGCCAAGATAGCGCCGCAGGTGGTCAATGCAGTCGGTGGTAACGGCGAGTTGACCATCAATTCCTCCATCGGTTTGTGGTTTATGAAAAGCAGTTTGAGATAGCAGCTGAGATGGTTGAGGCAATCCACCGCCACCTGGGGCCCACCCTTGGCCTTGGCCAGGACGAAAGCACCTTGAATTACCGCTTGCGTGTAAAGCGCCAGGCTCGCCGCCGTCCAAGTCGGGGCTGGCCGCGCGTCGCCATCACGGCGGAAATGTCGGCCTCAAGCGTTGTCGCATGTTCGCTGATGTAGCGGTTCGCCGCCGCCGCGATGGCCGGATGGGTTTCGTAAGCTTCCTGCACCAGGGTGCCGAGCAGGCAGGTGAACTCCGGCAGCGTGCCCTGCAGAATGCTCTTGCGGAAATCCACATAGGCCAGCAGCCGCTCCAGCGGATCGGAAAGTGTGCGGTAACCTGCCTGTGAAAACAGCCCCTCGGCCATGGCGCCGAAATGCGCCGCCGCCGCCACCGCCATGTCTTCCTTGCTTTTGAAATGATGGAAGAAGGCCCCCTTGGTCACCCCTGCCGCGTGGCAGAGGTCATCCACGCTGGTGCCCGCATAGCCCTTGGTGCGGATGACCAGCAGGGCCGCATCCAGCAGCTTGGTTTTCGTATCGGGTAATGCCTTGGCTTCGACCATGATATCCTCCTTCCCATGACATACCAACCAGTCGGTATCTATGTCAACTAATTCGATTTTAGTAGGCGCCAGGCCCTGCCCGCAAGCCGGGCAAAATCAATGAGCTTGGAACCTTTATGCCTCCTTGCCGTTTCACTAACTCATTCCAGCGCATAAAGGGACTCCATCATGAAGAAATACCTGGCCAAATACTGGTGGATTTTTCTGCTGCGCGGCATTTTCGGCGTCATCTTTGGCGTGTTGGCCTTTGTGATGCCTGGGCTCACCATCGCAACCCTGGTGATAGTCTGGGGCGCCTACGCCTTCGTTGATGGCATCTTCTCCCTCTGGGCCTCCGCCACCGGCAAAACCAAGCCTGGTGACCACTGGCTGGTGGGCCTGCAAGGCTTTATTGGCCTGGCCGCTGGCATTCTTACCCTCATCATGCCGGGAGTCACCGCACTCGGCCTGCTCATAGCCATCGCCGCCTACAGCCTGGTTGTGGGCGTCCTGCAAATCGCCGCCGCCATAAAACTGCGTGAGGAAATCGAGGGCGAGTTCTGGCTTGGCCTGTCGGGATTGGTTTCGGTTCTCTTCGGACTGTTCATCATCGCGCGCCCCGGTGAAGGCGCCCTTGCCGTCATCTGGATCATCGGCACCTACGCAATTATCTTCGGCGTATTTCTCATCTCCTTCGCCTTCAAAATCAGGGGGCACGGAGACCTGAAGGACATAATGCCGTAGACCATCACTTCTTCACGCCAAGGCCTTCGCGCGCATTGGCCCGCTCGATCCCGGCGAAGTAGCAGATTCGCCACGTCATCGGGATTCGCCGGCCTTCACGCGTGGAACCAGATGGGCGCGATTTACCTCCAAAACAGTTCCGCATGTGCTGTACCATGGCAAAAAGCCGATTGGATTTCAGCGATGCCCCGTTTCAAATGGCGTTGCGCTCACAGGCTGAACTTACAATTCTGGAGAATAGCCGTTTATGGCAGAATGACCGACGGTGTCAAGGATTAAATTCCTCTTAGCCAGGATATGACTTTTAATTTCGTCTTTCAGGGCGAAACCCGCAGGCTTCGCCCCTTGCCGTGCTAGCCTCCATTGGTGAGCCGTAGTATTTGCGAGGGACCCGAACGGTTCTCGGTCACTGCGTAGACTGCGCCATCCGGGCCTACCTTGACATCGCGGACACGGGCGCCGAGAGGCACGCGCTCCTCGAAGGCGACGCGGTCATTCTTGAGGTGTACGACGACCAGCGCCTGTGCGACCAGACCCCCGATCAGGAAGGCGCCCCGCCACTCGGGAAATTCATCGCGGTCGTAGTACGCCATACCGGAAGGCGCGATGACCGGATCCCAATAATAGACCGGCTGTTGCGTCTCCGCGGTGGCGGTGATGCCTTCGCCAATCGGGGCTCCGCTATAGTCGATGCCGTAAGTGACCTCCGGCCATCCGTAGTTCATGCCGGCTTCCGGCCGGTTTAGTTCATCACCACCCCGCGGGCCATGTTCGACGGTCCAGAGTCGTCCTTGTCCGTCGAGCGCTGCCGACTGCATATTGCGATGCCCCAGGCTCCAGATTTCAGGCAGGGCCCCGTCTTGATCGACGAACGGATTGTCCGGCAGCGGGGCGCCCGACTGGTCAATCCGGAATACCTTGCCGAGGCCGCTGGAGATATCCTGCGCCTGAACCCGGACCGCGGCGTCCGAGCGCTCGCCCACGGTGACGAAAAGCTCGCCTTGGGAACCAAAGACCAAGCGCGACCCGAAATGTTGTGTGCCATCGTAGGTCGGGGTTTGACGGAAAATGACTTTGACATCCTCGAGCTTGCCGCCGCCTTTGTCGTTCAGCGCGAGCCTGGCCGATGCCACCGTGGTGCCGTTCCCGCCTTCGCGCGGCTCTGAATAGGAAAAGAAGATACGGCTGCTGGTCTCGAAATCCGGGGCCAGCGCCACATCGAGCAAGCCGCCCTGCCCGCTGACATAGACTTCGGGGACGCCCGCAATATCCGGCCCGGCCATTCCCTCTCGATCAATGATCCGCATCGCTCCTTCCTTGACGGTGACGAGCATGCGTCCGTCGGGAAGGAACTCGAGCGACCACAGTTGCGGCAGGTCGGTGGCAATGACTTCCTGCTTGACCTGCGCCATCGTTGCGGGCTGTGGCGCCCGCGTCTGATCGGGTGACTGCGGTTGCTGATCAGGTGCATTGGCGGCACGCGTTTCGGCAGGCTGGTTTTGCGCCTGTGCGGGAAGCGAAAGCACGCCTGCCAAAAGCAAAGCGCCGGCACGTAGGAATGAAGAGTAAAGCATTGAAGTCTCCCAATTATCAGTTGGACACGCCCCGTATCGACCGGTTTCCGATACCAGGCTCGTCTTTGGAACGTCGTGGACGCCATTAAGTTCGATGCCGAGGATGAGAATCTTGGTTATCGTTGTATCGGACGGAGCGCTTCAAATTTCACTCTTCGCCAATTCCAGCTTTGCAGTTTAGAAGACAGCCCACAAGTAGGCGAGCGTCGCCGCGATGCCCAAAGCGGTTCTGACTGCATGCAGCCGTCCCCACTTCTCCAGCAGTGAACGAGACGCTGGGCCTGCATCATTTGCGGCAATCGCGTTCAGCTTATTATTCGTCGGTGCAATGCCAAGCAGTGTAAAGGGCCAGTTGGCCAGCATCAGGATGGCTCCGACAATCCATCGCCAGTCCCCCGTTTGCCAGGCAACAAACAACCCGAGAACGCCGGAAATCATGGCAAGGCCCGCCTGCATGAATTTGCCATGGGCATAGCTGGGCTTCCACTGCGCCAGAAGGCTTCTATCGTCCAGTGTCAGCCGTGCGGGCTGTTCCGCGATATTGATATAGAGCGCCGCCCCCGCGAACGCGGCCGCTGACAAAAAGGCAAGTTGACCCAGAAATGAAGCACCTAGCATGGCCCTGCTCCGCCTTGTTGTTTGCATGGCCAGCAGATCTACTGAAGTTGGAAAACTTCTTATGGGGCCCTCAGGCATTGCCGCTACTCTTCTGGTAAGTTTCGAGCGCTCCCCTCCAATGCTCCGCACCGAACTCCGCTCGAAGCGCTGTCTCCAATGCTGATACCCAGGAACTGGCGGAACTCCCGCTCATCATCAGTAGGCGGAGAAAGCTGATCGAAAGCATTTTTTTGTTCAAGGAGCGCATCGCCCTTGAGCCCTTCTATTTCCTTTCTAATCTTTTCCGCTGTTTCCCGGCCAGCTCGTGACGTCAAATCCATTTGACCTCTCCAATCTATGCTTTCCGTCAAGCATATTAGGAATTGCGGGATGGATGCGATAAATCGCCAAGAGTTGGAAACTTGAAATTAAACCGCACGAAACGCTGCGCTACCGTTCTTGAGACACAAGGGATAGAAGCAGCATTCTCCGAAGTCCGTCCAGAGAATGCGTCGCTTCGGCCTAGAAATTGAAATCGCCCGAAACAACGACATCCCTGGGGAGCCAGGTTTCGTGGACCTGGAGAATTTCTGGGCCAGCGCCCGTTCCACGATCCCGAACCACCATCGTGGTAACTCGCCCGTTGTTCGGTTCATCCGAATCTTTCGCATTGCGTTGCCACTCGTGGTAGTTCACCACCGCGAGGTCGCCAGACTGGTGGTTCAATCGGACGTCACGGATCTTGATTCGAAAATCCGGGTTTGAACCGTAGATGCTTTTCATGTAGCCCTCGAAGTCCTTTTTTCCGAAGGACCGTCCACCAGGCATGATGGCGACGAGGTCATCGGCAAGTCGATCGAGAGCGTTGCGCCTGAACGTGTCGACATCGCCTGGACAACGGCCACCGACCCAGTCCGTGAAGAAATCGCTGATATCGTGAATGGTGGATTCAATTTGGGAAATTTGAAGTGTCATGTCAGATCTCCTGTTCTTTTGGCGTTCGAACTCACGCAGTCGGTGAGGATATTGGGTGGCGAGCCGGGCGACGGGCCGCGAACCCAAACCAGGCTAACCAGGCGCACATCAGGAGTGTTGAGATGAGCCAGATCGGACCACCAATCCCGATGCCGAAATGCATGTCGAGACTCCAGCCAACCGCCGACAGGACTCCAAAGACCGTGCCTGCGGCACAGGACCATACGGGCATCCTGCTGGCATCGCTGCGCGCTTCAGCCAACGCAATGAGAGCGCTTGCGAATGCAAGGGCGAAGAAACCGTTCGCCATGCCGCCCGAAAATTCCCACCAGGAGTTAAAGGCATGCCTTGTCTCCTGCGTTTGCGGCGACCGAAACAACGGCAGCCTCGGAAATCGCGGTCGACACCGTCAGAAGCGCGCCAAGCGCGAAGACCAGCCAGGCGCTGCGGAGACCCGTGGAGGACCCGCCAGTATTCTGGTCAATCAAGTTCAGGAAACCGGCACCGGACAACAGGAAAAGCGCTACCGCCGCCGTCCAGTGGACCAGCGCCCAGCGTGTGTGACCCTCGGCAATATGTTGCATCTGAACCGACAGATCGGGGTCTGGCGGACCATGGAAAACCAGCGCGATGATGAGAAGAGAGGCCCCGGCTCCGAGCCAGAGGCCTGCAATTCCGTTGTTCGTCTGTGGTTTGTCCGGCATGGCGTCCATCCCTAGCTTGTGGTTGCGATGGACGATTTCTACCATTGCGCCAAGGCCGCCCGCTTCGGTCCAAAGGCCCAAGACCTGGAAAAATTCCATTGGGTAGAACTACCCAGAAGACGGCAGGACTATCAGGCCATGCGAGATGGCGAAGGCCGTCGCTGCGGCGCGCGTGGGTACGTCTATGCGGGTCAGGGTATCGCTGACGTGGCGGTCGACGGTGCGTTCGCTCAACCCCAGGCGTTGGGCGATTTCGCGATTTGTCAGACCCTCGGCCACCAACTGAAGGATCTCCGTCTGGCGCGGTGTGAGAAGCCCTTCCACGCCTTGCCGCAGGCTGCGCAGCAACGCTTCGGCCGCCTTGCGGTCCGGTTCGGCGCCGAGTTTGCCGAACACATCCCGCGCCGCTTCGATCTCCCTGCCCGCGCCCTCACTGTCTCCGAGAGCCGCGCAAGTCTGACCGATTTTCAGGCGCAATCGGGACAACCGGTAGGGCGCGTGCAAGTCTCTCCAGAGCTCCGCCGCCCTGCCATAATTGGGAAGAGCGCCGTCCAGATTTCCCTCCGCGAAGCTCAGGTCGCCGATTGCCTCGGCGGATGCTGCCGTCGACTGCATCCGAAACATGGCGCGCAGCGAGTCCTGAAAGCTCCTCGCAGAGCTTGCGCGCTGCCTCTATATCTCCCACGGCCAGCATGATTTCGACCGCTGACGGTAGAAGACGCATCCGGCCGATCGCGTCAGCGAACAGCTGCAAGCGTTCGTTTGATGGAAGAGAGGGCGGCCTGAGACTTGCCCTGCCGGAGACGCATGAGAGCGAGACCGGGTTGGGGATCGAAACCCAGCCGGCTTGCCGAGCGATAGCTTTCATCGGCTTCATCGTATCGCCCGCTAAGCCTGAGCACCTCGCCTTCCTGATAATATGCCGGGCCGGCATGATGCTCGACGGGACCAGCCAGCAGACGGCGGCAGGCCGCACTCGCTTCTGCAATCGCCTCGGTCCACTTGCCATCAAAAATCAGTATCTCGGACCTGTGGATCAGGCACCGCCCCGTGAAGGCGACAATCTCCGGCTGCTTTCCGCACCATCCGGAGAGCGCTTCGGTCCACTCCTTTGCACGGTTTTGGATTTGGTAGTTCTGGCAGATCTCGATGACGCTGCAATAGATGAGACCTGTGACGATCGGTGAAAGCCTGCCGTCAGTGACGGCCATCATGGTTTCGTCGAGCAATTTCAGCCCCTCGGAGGTGTTTCCGGTTTCGATCTGGATCCTGCCCTTGAAATGCCTGCCGAGTGCCTGAAGATCCTCGTCTCCGAACTGCGCACCGATCCGGACGGCCTCAGAGGCGTAGTGATCGGCGGCCGCAAGATCGCGGCTTGCCAGGCTGCTTTCAACGCGTGGAAGCAAGATATATCCTTGCTCGACGCAATCATTTCCGTATTCGTCGACAAGACGCTCGGACCGCACAAGCCAGCCGCTGCCTCGTCCGTACTCGCCGCGGAACATGAGCGTAAGTCCGATCCAGAATGCCGATCGAGCTGCCTTGAGTGGCTCGGCTCCCGCACAAAAGGCTTCGAAAGCGCGTTCGAGCAGTTCCAGGAACGTGCTCTCGCGACCGATCATGTACGCGGCAGTTGCGAATGATTGCAGGGCGTGCCCGTCGAGTTTGTGGCGTGCGTCGAGACCGGACATTAAGTCAAACGCAGCGGACCACATGCCACGTTCGAACATTCCGTCTACCGCAGCCAATTCATCCGCAAGCTGAAATGTCTGGTCCAACTGAGCGCGGGCATCTTCCTGTACCATCAACTGGCTCCCCACGAAGGTCGCACGATAGGCGCAATCGCATTTTCAGACAAATCGCCCCTCTGTATTGCATGGCTTCAACCGGCGGAACAGCCGCCGCGGCACTGTCCCTCAACAACGTCACAATCCATCCCACAAACGTGGCCACCAGGACGGGATAGGCAAGGAACGGCAGCGGTTGCGACAAGGCCGTGATATCAGCACCTGCGAAGATAAGGATGGCCGTCGTAGCGAAGAGAAGTGCCGCAGCAAATCCTAGCAGCCGCACTGCGATCGGGAAAGCGTGTGGTGGCGCTGATCAGCACAAGCCCCGCCGACCATAACCCGACGCCGCCGCCGAAAGACGGGGCACTCCGCGCTAGATCCAGCGCCGCGCCGGAAACGAGAAGGCCTTCCCCGATGGCGAAAACCAAAAAGCCTGCCGCCACGATCTCCTGACCCATTCTGAAGAAGCGGAGCGTGAGCAGGGAACAAGCCATCACAAGTGCTATGCCGTCGATGCCCCACGCCAACCCCCGCAACGAGTCTGATGGAGCCAACGTTCCCGCCATTCCCAGCACCCCTCCCAGGCCCAGTCCGATCGAAGCCAGAACTCTCAGCAATTTGTCATTCATTGCGCTGCTCCCTTAACCCACGTCCATCTTTGCGCTGCAGGTCGGTGCGCTTCACTGCCGTTCTTGAGACAAACAGGATGCGATGGCCACCGGCAGGGCTCTGGTCGAATTATTAGATCAGGTTTTCATGCATAAACAACTCCCCCATGGCTAGAGGTGGCCGCGCTATCGCGGTCCTTGAAGCGCCGTGAACCCAATGTTGGCTGCACCGCCGGGCGAGCGCCGCCACTGATTGACTCCACCGGACGTGTGCCTTAAGTCGTTAAAGTGGTCTGACAAGCGGACCGGTTTGTTTTGAGGATAGTTCTTGGCCAAGCTGGGTCATTCGAGAATTGATGGGCTCAGTCAAGCCGGTCCGCCCGCAGTCGCTTGACTCAGCCGTGCTCGACGCTCTTGCCTCCTATGTCGACCATGCCAACATCCTTCCGGATGGCCGTTTGCCGAGCGAACGGGTTTTGTGCGAGGCGCTCGGTGTGGGCCGGTCCACCGTGCGTGAGGCACTGAAGCGCTGGGAAGCCCTCGGCATCGTCGAAATGCGCAAAGGCAGCGGGGCATACCTCAAGGTCGCTTTCGGCCCCAATCTCCTGCACGTGCCGCTTATTCTGGCGCGGCCATCAAAAGTGAAAAATCTGCTCCAGATACTGCAGGTGCGCCGCGCGCTGGAAGGTGAAGCGGCTGCCATTTGCGCAGCGTCGGCAAGCGACGCGGATGTGGCGGCAATTGGGGCTGCACTTGTCAAAATGGAAACGGCCCACGCCGGGGGCGACGGATCCGAAGCAGACTGGCAGTTTCATCAGTCAGATCTTCGCATCAACAGCGAACCCGTTCTTTCGCACGATCATCCAGTCAATGCGCGATCTCGTGCATCAGTTCTGGGAGAACCCGCTGCAGCTGCCGAATTTCGCCGAGGCATCTTCCCCTTCCACCGCAGCATGTATCGAAGCGATAGCGCAGCGAAACCCAAAGACGGCCCGCGCCGAGGCGCTCAAGATCATCGACTGCGTGGAACGCGAAATTCGCGAGGCCTTTCCAGATGAAGCATGAAGCGGCATAACTCATCGGCGCCGACGCGGCAATCGCCGAAGCTTCGCTCATCGTCTGCGACGATGCTCCCATGTCCACGATCCAGTGGTGGGGCCGATCTATCAGACCTCGCTCTTCACCTTCAAGAATTATCGCCGAGATGCGAAGCGCCTTCGCCGGCGAGAGCAGCGGCTACATCTATTCCCGTGTCGGCAATCCGACGGCCCATGATTTCGAGCGCCGCATCGCCGCACTCGAAAGTGCCGAGGCAGCCCGCGGATTTTCCAGCGGCATGGCGGCGATCAGCGCGACGGTGCTGTCGATCGTCAAGTCGGGCGACCGCATCGTTGCCGTGCGCCATTGCTATGGCGATGCCTATCGTTTCTTCGAGAAGCTTCTGCCGCGTTTCGGCATCACGGTCGATTATGTCGATGGCAGCCGATGCGGAGGCCGTCGAGGCGGCACTGCCCGGCGCCAGGCTGCTCTATCTCGAAAGCCCCAGTTCCATGGTGTTCGAGCTGCAGGATATTGCGCGACTGGCTAAGGCCGCCCGGGCGCAGGGCATCGTCACGGTCGTCGACAATTCCTGGGCGACGCCGATATTCCAGAAGCCCATCACCCATGGCGCCGATCTTGTTGCTCCATTCGGCATCGAAATATATCGGCGGCCACAGCGACACGGTGGCGGGCGTGGTCGCGGGCTCAGCGGCGCTGATTGCCAGAGATCAATGAGCTAACCCATCCATATCCTCGGCGCCAAGCTCTCGCCGCTCGAAGCCTTCCTGCTGATCCGCGGGCTTGCGCACCCTGCCTTTCCGCATCAAGCGGCACATGGACAGCGCGCTTCTCCTCGCCGAGCGCCTGCGCCAGCATCGCGCATGTCACCAAGATCCACCATCCGGTCTATTCCAACCATCCCGGCCGCGCGACGCTCGTCGGGCTTCACCGGCCTCTTCACTTTCGAGGTCGATGAAGCGTCGACATTCCGCGCTTTGCCGATGCTCTCAAATATTTTCCGCCTCGGCGTCAGCTGGGGCGGACATGAGAGCCTGGTTGTGCCGGTTGCCGCGTCGCTGGCGCAGACGCCCGGCGTCAATTCCTTCGACCGTTTCGGCGTCAGTCCCGCGCGCGATCCGGCTGCATGTCGGTCTTGAGGATGCGGAGATGCTCTGGGCGGACCTGGAGAACGCCTTTGCCACAAGTGTAACAAAAGTTACCTAGGGAGGAGAACATGAAAAAACTGACGACAGACCATCCTGCTGGGCGCGGGCTTTGCCGCCCTTGGCGCCGTTTCGGCCTGGGCCGAAACCAAGGTGCAGCTGGTGGAAGTGATCACCAGCCCGCAGCGCACCGAATTCCTCAAGATCGCAGCTCGCGGAATTCGAGAAAGCCAATCCCGACATCAAGGTCGAGGTCGTGTCGCTGCCCTGGGGCCAGGCCTTCGAGAAGTTCCTGAGCATGGTGCAGGCGGGCGAGACGCCCGATATCGTCGAGATGCCGGAACGCTGGATGGGCCTTTATGCCAATAACGGCCAGCTCGAGGATCTTGGTCCCTACATGAAGGACTGGGCGGAAGCCGGCACGCTCGGCGACCGCGCCAAGCAGTTCGGCTCGACCGTCAAGAACACGCAATACATGATCCCTTACGGCTATTACATCCGCGCGATGTTCTGGAACAAGAAGCTGTTCGCGGAAGCCGGACTTTCCGGCCCGCCGCAGACGATCGAAGAATTCGTCGCCGACGCCCGAAGAAGATCTCCGAACTGGGCAATGGCAAATACGGCTATTGCCTGCGAGGCGGCCCCGGCGCCTTCGGCGGCATCCAGAGTTCATGAATATCATGAACGGCAAGCCCGGCTATCTTCAACGAGGACGGCACGTCGACCTTCAATGAGGAAGGTTCGGTCAAGGCCTGCAGATGCTGCAGGACATCTACAAGAACGGCTGGGTGCCCGAAGGACAGCGTGAGCTGGGGCTTCAACGAGATCGTCACCGGCTTCTATACCGGCACCTGCGCCATGCTCGACCAGGATCCGGATGCGCTGATCGGCATCGCCGAGAAGATGAAGGCCGATGACTTCGCCGTGGCGCCGATGCCGGTCGGGCCAAATGGCAAAGTCCTATCCGACGCTCGGCTATGCCGGCTGGTCGATGTTCGCCGACAGCCCGGCCAAGAAGGAATCCTGGAAGGTCATGGAGTTCCTGTCTCGCAACAAGCAGAACCTCGGATGGGCCAAGGTCGTGGGCGTGCTGCCGATCCACAATGGCGCCGAACAGGACGCGCATTTCAAGACCGAGCAGTTCAAGGGCTGGTTCGAGGAATTGCAGCAATCCCGGACAAATATGTGTTCGTGACACCGCCGACCCATCTCGAAAATCTCGGCGTGTTCTATGATTCCATGGTGCCGACCGGCTTTCCAGGAAATTCTCCTCGGCAAGCGAACGCCCAAGGAAGTGGCCGACGAATGGGCCGACATTCCTCACCGCCGAGCAGCAGAAATGGATGGCGACAACAAGAAGTAACCTGCCTGACAAATGCGGCAGCGCGGTCTGGCACGAATCGAGCCAGCCGCGCTGCGCCCTTTCATGTTGAAGCAAGATGACGCTCGAGGATGCAGCAAATTCACGACATGCACGTGGCGACGGCGCAGCGGTTCGCCGCCGGCGCTCGAGCCTGGCTCTATCTGAGTCCGGCTCTCGTCTGATCATCGCACCGTACTCGTCGTGCCGCTGATCATCGGCATCTCCTATTCCTTCCGCAAATTCTCTGCCTTCCGGTCGGAATATGTCGGCCTTGGTCAGTACCGCACCATGCTTGGCGACACGGTGTCTGCACGGCGCGCTCATCAATACCTTGTGGTGGACGGTCGGAGCCTGTTCTTCCAGTTCTTCCTTGGCCTCGGCCTGGCGCTCCTGCTCAACCGGCCATTTCACGGCCGAAAGCTGGTGCAGGGCCTCGTCTTCCTGCCTTGGGCGGTGCCGATCTTTCTGACCGGCCTCACCTGGACCTGGCTGTTCAATCCGCTCATCGGCCCCTTGCCGCATGTGTTCCACGCCATCGGCCTGCAGGCGGAACCCGTGACCATTCTCGCCGATCCCGCAACCGCCATGTGGGGACCGATCATCGCCAATGTGTGGTTCGGCATTCCGTTCTTCGCCATCACGCTGCTGGCCGCGCGGAAATCCATTCCAGCCGAACTCTATGAAGCCGCCGCCATCGACGGCGCATCGGCCTGGCAGCAGTTCACCAAGGTGACACTGCCGTTCCTTGCGCCGACCATCGCCATCACCGTGATGCTGCGCACCGTCTGGATCGCGACCTTTGCCGATCTCATCTATGTGATGACCGCGGGCGGACCTGCCGGCTCGACCAACACCATCGCCACCTATATCTATGTCTCGGCCTTCAGGGCGCTCGACAAGGGCTATGCGTCGGCCATCGCCGTGCTGCTTGCTCGTTCTCCTCATCATCTATGCGCTGATCGTCATCCAGATACGGCGCACGCTCCTGAGGGACTACTGAAATGGCCGGGCCGAATCCCCTTGCAGCGGCTGCTCGGGCAAATCGGGCTCTATGGTGCGGTTGCCTGCTATGTCGCCTTCGCACTGCTGCCGATCTACTGGACAATCAAGATCTCGGTGACGCCGCAGGACCTCCTCTACAGCGAAGGCATCCGTCTGTGGCCGAGCCGCATGACGCTCGCCAACTATGCCAGCGTGCTGAAAGCCAGCGACTTCCCGCGCTATCTTCCTCAACAGCATGATCGTATCGGTCGCCACCGCGATCATCGTCACCGCGGTTGCCTCCTTCGCCGGCTATGCCTTGTCGCGCTTCCGCTTCCGCGGCAAGGCGGCGTGAGCCTTGTGCTGCTCCTGACCCAGACGTTTCCCCTCGTCATGGTGATCCCGCCGATCTATCCGCATCATGGGCCAGCTCGGCCTCACCGACAACCTCTATGGGCTCATCGTCATCTATACCGCCTTCAATATCGCCTTCGCGACATTCCTCATGCAGTCCTTCTTCGACGGCGTGCCGAAGGACCTCGAAGAGGCGGCGATGATCGACGGCTGCACCAGGTTCATGGCGCTGCGCGCGCATCATCCTGCCGCTGACCCTGCCCGGCATGGGCGCGACCGTCGCTTTCGTCTTCACGGCGGCCTGGAGCGAACTGCTTTTCGCCCTCATGCTGATCAACAGCGAGACCAGAAAACCTTCTCGGTCGGGCTTCTGACTTTCATCGGAAAATTCGCGGTCGACTGGGGACAGATGATGGCGGCCTCCGTCTGGCGCTGATCCCCGTGTGCCTGTTCTTCATGTTCCTGCAGCGCTATCTCGTGACCGGCCTGACCGCCGGCGCCGTCAAGGGTAACCCATGGCATCCGTGTCACTGCGCAATGTCGAGCAAGATCTTCGGCCCGGTGAATGTGCTTCGGGCATCGATCTCGACATCGCGGACGGCGAGTTCGTCGTGCTCGTCGGCCCTTCGGGATGTGGCAAGTCGACCTTGCTGCGGACCATCGCCGGACTTGAAGAGGCGAGCGGCGGCGAAATCCGCATCGGCGACCGGCATGTCAATGACGTGGCCCCAAAGCGATCGCGACATCGCCATGGTGTTCCAGTCCTATGCGCTCTATCCCCATATGGATGTGGCGAAGAACATGGGCTTCAGCCTGGCTCTGCGAAAGAGACACCGGCGACAATCGGCGAGCGGGTCAGTGGCGCCTCCGAAAGCTGGGCTCGACGCTCCTCTGAGCGGCTGCCCAAGCAGCTTTCCGGCGGTCAGCGTCAGCGCGTCGCCATGGGCCGTGCCATCGTGCGCGAGCCTAAGGTCTTCCTGTTCGACGAGCCGCTGTCCAATCTCGATGCCAAGTTGCGCGCCCAATGCGCACCGAAATCAAGGCGCTGCATCAGTCGCTGAAAACAACCGCGATCTATGTCACCCATGACCAGATCGAGGCCATGACGATGGCCACCCGCATCGTTGTCATGCATGACGGCATGATCCAGCAGGTCGGCCCGCCGCTCGAACTCTATGATCGGCCAGCCAATATCTTCGTCGCCGGTTTCATCGGCTCGCCGACGATGAATTTTGTCGAGGGCATGGTGACGCTGAAGAACGGGGCCGGAGTGCAGTTGACCGATGGAACAATCATCGCCATTACCCCCCGGGCTTCAAATGAAGGAGGGACAGGTCGTTACAGTCGGGATGCGGCCCGAACACCTGCATCTGTCCGATGACGGCATTGCCGGAGAAGTGATGGTCGTGGAACCGCTCGGCATGAACACGCAGGTGACGCTCACCGTCATGGGTGATCGCCTGACTCTGATGGCCATGGACCGGCCGAAAATCGCTCCCGGTGATCCGGTGAAGCTCGCAATTGCGCCGTCAAACGTCCATGTCTTCAATAAGCTGACTGGTCAAAGGATCGGCTGACGGCGAAATTCAATGCATAGCAACAAATAACCAAGGACTGTGCGGTGACTGACATTCCAAAGACAATGCGAGGAGATTATTCTGCTTGGGCATGGCGGGCCGGAAATGCTTGAATACCGCAACAATCTTCCGGTGCCGCATCCCGGCAAAGGCGAAGTGCTGGTGCGCGTTACCGCGGCAGGTGTGAATAACACCGATATCAACACGCGCATTGGTTGGTATTCCAAAGGTGACGGCACAGGGAAGGCGGCAGTTGGACCGGAGAGGCAATTCGATTTCCGCGAACCAGGGAATTGACGTTTGCGGAACCATCCGTGGCCGTTGGCGAAAGCGTGGATCGCAAGCGCATTGGTGAACGCGTCTTGATTGAACCATGCCTTCGCGAAGCCGGTGGATTAATCTTGGACGAACCATGGTTCCTGGGTTCGGAATGTGATGGCGGCTTTGCCGAATTCACGACCGTCGCAGCGCGCCATGCCTACCTTGTCAATTCCCCGCTTTCCAGTTCCGAGCTTGCATCCTTTCCCTGCGCATACTCCACGGCTGAGAACATGCTGACGCGAACCAAGGTGGTTCCGGGTGATACGATCCTCGTCACTGGTGCTTCGGGTGGCGTCGGTTCGGCCGCAATTCAGCTGGCTTGCGCAAGGGGAGCAAAAGTCGTTGCGGTAACCAGTCCATCAAAGTCGGGCGCCTTGAAGGAAATCGGTGCCGATAGAACCATCCTCAGAGACCAGGATTATGTTCAATGTCTCGGCAGGAACAGCATCGATGTGGTGGTCGACCTTGTCGGCGGGCCACGTTGGTCGAGGCTGCTTGATGTGATGCGGGCCGGCGGGCGCTACGCGGTGTCCGGCGCAATAGGCGGGCCGACAGTTGAGCTTGACCTCCGAACGCTCTATTTGAAGGATCTCAGTTTTTTTGGATGCACCATCCTTGAGCCGAATGTATTTGGAAATCTCGTGTCCCATATCGAGGCGGGGCGCATAAGGCCGCTGGTCGCTGAAACCTATGGCTTAAGCCAGATTGCTCGACGCTCAGGCATCCTTTGAAAGAAAATTGCACACTGGCAAGATTG
>CAWELV010000015.1:0-96400 GCA_963810045.1 uncultured Alphaproteobacteria bacterium
ATGTTATTACATATTACTCGACGACGTATTGCTCAGCATGAACTTCCTGTTAAAACACCGTGAGCTTGCACTTTCACTTATCATTGCAATTATGGTCACAGGCATAGGCATGTATGCGCCGGCCTTTGCAACATTTGAAAATGCAGCAAGCGTTCTCAATGATACCTCGATCCTTTGCATGCTGGCACTTGGGCAGATGATGGTGATCATAACGCGCGGCATTGATTTGTCGGTCGCTTCAAATCTGGCACTCAGTGGAATGCTCTCGGCTTCACTGGCGCAGAACTATCCGGACCTGCCGGTGATCGCTTTTATGGCCGTCGCCATAGCCACGGGTCTGGTGCTTGGCATGATCAATGGCAGTCTCGTCGCATTACTTGGAATCCCACCCATTGTGGTGACGCTGGGCACGCTTGCCGTCTTTCGCGGCATGATCGTGGTCTATGGCGGTGGCAACCAGGTCAATGCTTCGGAGATGGGCGATATTTTCCAGTCCTTTCCCAAGCTTGCCCTTTTGGGCCTCTCCACTATTTTCTGGATCATGGCCGGCGTTGCTGTGGCAACCTGGTTGTTCCTGTCGATGACGCGGGTGGGCCGCGGACTTTATGCGGTTGGCGGCAATCCCGTTGCCGCGCGCTATTGCGGCATTGATTTGGCGCCGCAACAAATGCTGGTCTATTCGCTTTCGGGGGCAATTTCCGGACTCTGCGGCTATTTTTGGGTTTCGCGCTATGGCGTGGCCTATTCGGAAATTGCTTCAGGTTTTGAACTTACCGTCATTGCCGCATGTGTGATCGGTGGTGTGTCCATTGCCGGTGGTGTAGGCACTGTGGCGGGGGCCTTGCTGGGCGCGCTGTTCCTTGGGGTGATCGTAAATGCGCTGCCAGTGATGCAGATTACACCCTTCTGGCAG
This sequence comes from uncultured Alphaproteobacteria bacterium, assembly GCA_963810045.1. Classification (GTDB taxonomy): domain Bacteria; phylum Pseudomonadota; class Alphaproteobacteria; order Rhizobiales; family Aestuariivirgaceae; genus Aestuariivirga. The sequence goes on from CAWELV010000015.1 coordinate 914, forward strand.
ATGGCGATTTCGGGTGGCGTCATCCTTGCCGCTGTTGTTGTCAATGCGCGGGCGGAAAAACGCGGCGTGAAACTCATTCTGCCTGAGGCCCGGCTTGCTAGCGGGAGCGGCAAAATGAGTTTGGCGCCCCGGCAAGATGTGGCTGATGCCGCGCCCAGAAACCTCAGCGACTGGCTGCTGCGCTGGGAGACCATTCTGGTTGTGCTGCTCGTCATTGTCATCGCTGGCAACACGGCAATCTCGCCGTACTTTCTCGACATCTACAATCTCTCTGACGCCACCTATAATTTTTCCGAGAAAGGCCATTGTGGCGCTCGCCATGGCCCTGTTGATTATCGTGCGCGAAATTGATCTTTCGGTCGCCGCCATCATTGCGCTTGCCTCGCTCGCCATCGGCCTTGCCGCCCAGGCAGGAGCAGGGCTTCCGGTCCTCTTGCTGATCGGGCCGGTTGTCGGTGCCGCCTGTGGAGCGTTCAACGGCTTTCTGGTCACGCGCATCGCACTGCCATCAATCGTGGTTACCATTGGCACGATGTCGCTTTTTCGCGGGCTGGCACAGGTCGTGCTGGGCGATCAGGCGATTACCCAATATCCGAAAAATTTTACGGCGATTGGCCAGAGCTATCTGATCAAATGGCCGCCGCTGCCTTATTCCTTTGTAATATTCTTGGTATTTGCCGTGGTCTTCGCAATCGTGCTCCACAAGACGGCTCTGGGGCGCAAACTCTACGCCATCGGAAACAATCCGGTGGCGGCGCGATTTTCCGGCATCCCGGTCGAGCGCATCCGCTTTATGCTTTTCGTCTTGACCGGACTATTGGCAGGCCTTGCCGCGGTGCTTCTCACGGCGCGCATCGGTTCTACACGGCCCAATATTGCCCTGGGCTGGGAACTGGAAATCATTACCGCGGTGATCCTTGGCGGTGTTTCCATTGCCGGTGGTTCAGGCACGATTCCGGGCGTGGTCCTCGCCGTGTTCATTCTGGGTCTTGCCACTTTTGGCCTGTCTCTGGTCAATGTGCCGGGAATTGTGATCAGCGTGTTGCTGGGGCTGCTTCTGATTGTTTCAATCGCCTTGCCGATCGTGGTGAGGCGATTGGTGCAGAAAAGACTATTGCATAGGCGTAGTTAGCAGCGACTCTTAAAGTTCCGTGCAGGTCGCAAAAACGAAGCCTCCTCGCGCCATTGCAGAAAGCCAGCAAATCCGGGAACTTTTTTGCTGTATGTTCATTTAGCGCCATGGCAGTTTAACTGTGCCTCGGACGGATCGAATAAGGGGAAATGATGCAGCGCAACACAGGGGCCGGCGTACCAATGGCCGATGCTGAGCGATATAGGATCCTCGTCGAAGCAATCACTGATTATGCGGTTTATATGCTGGATCCGGCTGGGATTGTCACCAGCTGGAATCCGGGAGCGCAAAGATTTAAAGGTTACAAGGCGTCGGAAATAATTGGGCAGAATTTCTCACAATTTTATACGCCAGAGGATAGGGCAGCGGGCTTGCCGCAGAAAGCGCTCGCCATCGCCGCCAGCACGGGCAGATATGAAGCCGAGGGTTGGCGCATCCGCAAAGATGGCAGCAGAATGTGGGCGCATGCCGTCTTGGATGCAATCCTGAGCCCTTCGGGAGAGCTGATTGGATATGCTAAAATCACACGTGACCTTACCGAGCGCAAGACCGCTGAAGAGTCGCTGAGGCGAAGCGAAGAGCAGTTCAAATTGCTTGTTCAAAGCATCACTGACTATGCGATCTATATGCTGGATCCAAAAGGTCATGTGGCGAGTTGGAACGTCGGCGCCCAGAGGATCAAGGGTTATCAGCCTTCTGAAATTATTGGCGAACATTTTTCCCGCTTTTATTCCCAGGAGGATCGGGAGAATGGAGAACCTCAGCGCGCTCTCAAGAGCGCCGCCGAAGAGGGGCATTTCGAAAAGGAGGGCTGGCGGGTTCGCAAGGATGGAACCCGGTTTTGGGCCAGTGTCGTAATCGATGCCATCCGGGATCATAGCGGAGCCCTCATTGGTTTCGCCAAGATTACGCGCGACATTTCCGAAAAAAAGAAAGCCGAACGTGTACTCGAAGAGGCACGCGATGCGTTATTCCAAGCGCAGAAGATGGAGGTGATCGGTCAACTTACGGGCGGTATCGCACATGACTTCAACAATCTGCTGATGGTCATCATGAGCAGCTTGGACCTTCTGCGCAAGCGCCTACCCGACGACGAACGGCTTCTTTCGCTCATCGATAACGCCACGGAGGGCGTAAAGCGCGGCACGTCGCTAATCCAGAGAATGCTCTCTTTCGCGCGGCGGCAAGACTTGGATCAAAAGCCGGTCAACCTGCATGAACTTGTTTTTGAAATGACCGAACTTCTGCAACGGTCGTTGGGTCCATCGATCGTGATCGAGTTCGCGATTCCCCATAGGGCTTTCAAGAATCCGCACAGATTCCAACCAGTTGGAGTCGGCTCTTCTCAATCTTGCGGTTAATGCGCGCGATGCAATGCCCGGCAGGGGGGCCGCTGATCATTTCTGCTCGGGAAGAAAATCTCGTACAGGGCAATAGCCTGCGCCTTGCTCCGGGAAAATATGTTTGCTTGTCATTGGAAGACAAAGGCCAAGGCATGACGCAGGACACTATCAGCCGTGCGACGGAACCGTTTTTCACAACGAAGGGCGTAGGTAAAGGTACGGGCCTGGGACTGTCGATGGTCCAAGGATTTGCCGAGCAGTCAGGAGGTCGCTTAAGACTAAAAAGCGAGAGGGGCGCTGGAACAACGGCCGAGATCTGGCTTCCGGCAGACGAAACCATGGATGAAGCGAAGTTTTCCGAGACTCTCCAAACCACCACGTCCCCACAAACCGCTAGATCACAAGATCTCACTGTGCTTGCCGTCGATGACGATATCCTGGTTCGCATGGGTACGGTCGCAATGCTTGAAGATCTCGGACATACGGTAAGGGAAGCGAATTCGGGCGAGGAAGCGCTGAATATTCTCGCACAGGGTACTAAAATCGACTTGGTTGTCACCGATCAAGCCATGCCGCGAATGACCGGCGTACAACTCGCCGAAGCAATCCTGGCGGACAAGCCAAATCTTCCCATCATTCTTGCCACTGGCTATGCGGAATTACCGACGGGGCTTGGCTCAACGCTGCCACGGCTCTCCAAACCCTTCAGTCAGGAACAACTTGCTCTTGCCTTGAGCGAAGCCATTGCCAGCAGCTTAAAAGGCAGGGCGAACCCAAACGTCTCCAGGATTTATCCTGAACTTCAATAATTTGCTGAAACTCTATGGCGGAGGCCTGGGCCCGAGGCTCTATGACTGCTTTAGGCAATAGCCGCCGCAACCCACGCGAAAACCATGACCGCGCCAGCGGTGATGGCACACTTCCGCTGCAAGCCTTGATCAACGGTCCAATCGCGGTCCCACCTTGCAAGCATCCAACCCACGGCAATACCCGATCCAAAGCCCAGCACATGGGCAAGTATGTCGGTATTCTCCCCGCTGAGGCCCAGAAATGTCAGCAGTGCCAATCCACCAGCCACCGGCGTCCAGTTGCGAAGCACCGAAATTGCAAAATGTTCGCGCCTCGCCTGCCGCAATGCGGCAAGCAGACCGATGCCCGCAAATATTGCCGTGGAGGCGCCAATCGAAGTGTACTCCGATGATCGCACAAGAGCACTTAGAACATTGCCCGCCGCACCGGCGGTGATCATTGTAAGTGCGGCGACACCAGCGCCAGTGACCTGGGACAGGAGCATCAGAAAGACAGTGCCGAATACAAGATTGCCGAGAAGGTGTGCACCACTGGTGTGCAGGCACAAGGCCGTGACCGCGCGCCACCACTCGCCCTTGTGCATCAACCCGGACTGAACCGCCCCTTCGCCGATCCAGTCGAAAGAAAATGCTTCGTGACGCGCGGCGGCAAAAAAGAATAACAACACGACCCAGTAAACCATCGCCACCTCGACACGTGGCAGTGGCCGGGCGCAACCAATCTCTCTCGGACGGGAGCTCGCGGTTCTCGCTATCATAGGCCGCGAGTTCGTCACTAGCCCTTACGGCGTCATCATGCGCTACATACAGGACCGTGAATTTGCCCTCCGGCGCAATCAACGACTGAATGCCCATGGCCGTTAAAACCAAAGCATACTGTTCTGCCTGGCGAGGATCGGGGAAACGCCGGATCTCAGTCAGATCGCCTTGCTCCTCTCGATCCAAACCGGCCACCTTTTTCACATTCCGCTTGTAATTGAGGTCGAGATAGGTTGCGCCAGAGGATTACACAAGGCCGTCGGCGGGGATATCGAATGCTGGCTGCTACCTTCGATCCCAAAAAACTCCTGCCGGTCAGAAATCGGCGTCGCGCATCAGCCGGGTCATGTTCATGAGCCGCCTGGCAAGATTTACGGCCAAGTAATGGTGAACCACAGTGGCGGGGTCGTGGTCGTCGCCCGACCGGACGAGGCTTTCGGCGTCGATCTTCACCAGCACCGAAGGTTCCTCCGCAAGTACCGTGGCGATGCGCGCCGTGCTGCCATAGAAGGCGATTTCGCCGATGGGCGCGCCGGGCATGAAGCGCGCCACGACGAGCGGGTCGCCGGCCTGACGCGCCACCTCGGCCCGCATGGCACCCGAGATCAGCACGAACATCTCCCGCGACTCCGCCCCCTGGTTCAACAGCACTTCGCCCGTGTTCAGTGTCACGCGCCTGAACTTGTCGGCGAACTGGGGCCTCTCGCTGAGCGCCAGGAGATCGTCGAGCAGCCTGGAGGCCGCGTCAGGGGCGGTGTCCGGCCTGGCTCGACAGAAGTTCGGCCTCGAGCGACTGCAGGGCGTCGTCAAGCGTGTCCGTGAACAGGGCCCGGTCCTTGCTGCCGGCGAACTCGCGATAGCGCGCTTCCTGATATCGCGGCAGCCCGCTGAATATAAGCCTGACGCCTGCCTCGGTCGCAGAGCCGCGACAGCTTGCCCAAGGAATAGGCCGCCGAGGCATCGAGCCCGTGAACGCGCGCGAAATCGATCACCACGAAGCGCAGCGCACTCTGGCGTGACAGTTCGGCATGGACGCGCTCCACCAGCGCATTGGCGGTGCCGAAGAACAGGAAGCCGCTGAGTTCGAACACCGCGGCCTGGTGGCCCGCCTGCATGAGGTAGTTGACCTCGGCGTTGCTGCGCTCGACGAGTGAGCGCCGGCTGGCCAGCGTCGAGCTCAGCCGCACCACGTTGACGCGCGCGAAGGAGACAATGAACATCGCCGCCGCCGCCAGGATGCCTATCCCCAGCGCCTCGAAGAAGCCGACGGTGGCGGCCACTATGAGGATCAGCAGCACCAGCGAATAGTCGGTGAGCGAAAACTGCCGGCGCCGGATCCAGAGCCAGGTGATCAGCAGGTCGAGGCCGAGATAGGCGATCACAGCCACGAAGAGGCCCGCCGGCAAGGCCGGAGCAGGGTGGCGCCGTAGATGAAGATCAGCAGGCAGCCCGCCGCGGCACTAAGGCCCGGCAGCACGCTGCGGAGGCCCATGCGCTGGCCCAGCAAGGTGCCCGGGATCATCTGGTATCCCGGCATGCCGCCGCCTAGCGCTCCGGCGATATTGGCAATGCCCGTGGCGCGCAGGTCCTTTTCAAGATCGAGGTCGCGGTTCAGGGCGAGCTCGAGGCCCGTGGCGTTGAGCAGCGTGCCGAGAATGGTCAGCAGTGCCACGATCATGATGGTGGGGGCGGCGCGCAGAATGGCCCAAGGGTCGGCGTCGAAGACAAGCGAGGGGGTGAGCACCTGGACGAATCCGCCGGTATCGAAGGGGCCGAGCAGCAAGCTGGCGTCCTCGGCCTCCTGCAGGTTCATTCCGGTGGCGAAGAGGATGGCATAGAAGCCGGCGAGGGCCAGCACCAAGACCAGCGGCAGCAGCAGATCGCTGCGGATCCAGCGCGAAGCCAGGGCGATGCCACCGCCGATCAGCACCCAGGGGAGCCACAGCAGCAGCGTCGCCGGTTCTAACAGAGGTGCGAGATCCAGACGGTGACGCGCGCCCCAAGGCCCAAGCCAATGGCGCCAGTCAGCAACAGGTAGCCGGTGGCGGCGAGGAAGCCGCCAATGACCGGATAAGGAATGAAGCGGGCCAGGAAGCCAAGGCGCAACATGCCGAAACCCCAGGCCACCAGGCCGGAAAAAGCCGTGGTGACGGCGATCAGCATGGCGATGGTGGCCATCAGGCTGTCGCCCTGGTCGGCGGGCCAGGCTTCCGCCATGGCGCTCGCCGAGACGGCCAGGACAATGGCGGTCACGTCCTGCGGATGGCAAATCGTGCCGCGGAAACTGTAGAAGAAGCCGCCCACCCCGCACATCAGCGCAGCGCCGAGCAGCGACAGGCCGAGGCCGGTCTCCAGCAGCGGTGCCAGCGATCCGCCGTAGATGATCGTCGTGAAGGAGATGACGAAGGAGACTGTAAGGACCGCGGTGAGAAAGGCCGCCCAGATGCCGCGCAAGACGGACTTCACTCCGTCGAGAATGCCTTCCGTCTTCGCTGCCGCTATTGTCACCTTTGATGTCTCCCCCAAGATTTCGGCGCAGACCCCGCCGTCACGGCGGCGGGCCGGACCTCAATCAAATCCAAATTGGAAGGGTTTGTCGAGGTTTAGATTTGAACAGGCAGTGGAAGGCGGGCTGTGATGAACAATATGTACGGTGTATGCAGCATGATTGACTCATTTGGGGTTTGGAAGGAACGTATTTTCATGACTACCCACAAGTTTGCCCCAACCCGATTCTACACGGCCATTGGAAGTTATGAGCCTGTACTGACTATTGGCGATGGTGATACCGTCGTAACCGAGACTCTCGACGCCCATGGCTTTGACCGCAATGGCGAAAAACGTGCCGATGGGCCGAATCCGATGACCGGTCCATTCTATGTGTCTGGGGTGGAGCCTGGCGATGCGCTTCTCATTCGCATCGAGCGCATTACAATGATCCGGCCCACTGGCTGGACTTTCCAGGTGCTGAGTCCGAACGTGGTGAATCCCAACGCGGTGGGGCGTTTTCCTGGGCGCGTGGTGACGGATTGGATCATTGACATAGCCACCGGTCGCGCACGCCTCACAAAACCTCCGGCCACCTTGCGTAACTGGTCAGTGGCCGTGAATCCGATGATTGGCTGCTTCGGCGTGGCTCCGGCAATGGATCAATCCATCTCGACGGCGACCAGCGGTCCCTACGGCGGCAACATGGACTACCGGGGCTTCGGTGCGGGCATCGAAGTCATGTTCCCGGTTTCTGTGCTCGGCGGATTATTTTTCCTTGGTGATGTTCACGCGGCCCAGGGGGATGGTGAAATTGTCGGTACCGGCATAGAAACCGCGGCCGAAGTCCAATTCACGGCAGAGGTTGTGAAGAAGAAAACGATCGGCTGGCCACGTGGTTCAAATAAAATTGAAATCTTCACCATCGGCAATGCACGGCCCCTCGACCAAGCCCTGCAGCACGCCACCACCGAGATGCTTGATTGGCTTATTCAGGATTACAGCCTCGATGAAGTGGCGGCAAGTCACGTGATGGGGCAAGCGGTGCATTACGATATAGCCAATGTCTTCAACCCGGCCTTTTCTGTTGTCTGCCGGATCGGAAGAGAGTGGCTGATCGACCTGCGGCAGGAGCGTCCATGAATGGCTGGCGGAGGGGGAGGCCGTATAACTCCTGACTTATCCTACTGACAAAACACATTGTTTGGGGTGAGCCAAGAGTCATCCTGGACCTAATCCTAGTGGCACTGTCGGTTAACGCCGCGCGCCTATACACTTTAGCTTGCGAACTTGCGCGCGTTCAACAATGAAGGGGTAGACGACAGTTTATTGTTAAAGGCCTTGCCGGTATTTTTCCGCATCCCAATTGACTAGGCGGTCGATGGACTCGGCATCCAAGGCGATGAGGGGATCGTCTGCTTCAACTCTGCGCATGACGTCAGCCAGGCAGCGCCCCATGGGTTCTACCGCCGATTTTGCGTCCTTGCGGATCAGCACACCCTTGCCGGGAAGGGCTATGAGCGCTGCGCCGCTTTCGATCTCCGTCGCAACACCGATTCCGAGAAAAACCACGTGGTCAGGATAAAAGACTGAGCGCTTGCCTTTCTCCAGAGCGAAAATGTCAGTGGCCAGTGCATGGGTTTCGTTGTTTTCCGCTGGAGCGTAGTCCGTTCCTTTGCAAAGCAAATGAATTGCTGCGAGGTTGGGTGGAACTGCCGCCCGAACCGGTCTTGCGAGAGACTTTACCACGCGATCCAAAAGAGTTTCCGCTTCTGCAACAGTTTCCGCAGCCACAACTAATCCATGATTGCCTAGAATGAGAACCTCGATACCTGGTCTCATGCGGGGGGCAATAGCATTGGCAAGCGGCAGCCCCGGCCTCGCATAGGGAACGAAGGCCCAATTGAAATCCCTCAGTTTTCCAGCAAGTTTCACCTTTGCATCACTGCGAATTGCCCAGGCGATGGTGTTGACACAATGGACATGAACAACAACCCGCTGGGGCATCAGCGCATGTACAGTAGTCTCAATCGACGGCCTCAAACCTGTTGCATTGAGACCAGCCAACACGAAATCTGTGCAGGCTTCGCAAGCCGGGTCATTTTTTGAAAGCGCCGTTTGCAGGGTTTCGTGATTGATCGGGACGAAGATGTCTCGGGCTGTCGCATCCTTAAGCCAGGTGCCTGATGCCTTGATCCACATCACGCCTTCATGCTTGAGCGACGTGTTGCCGCCGGCGGCCTGCACGAGCAGGGGGTCGGCACCTATACGGGCTGAAAGATTTTTCAAAGCAGAAAATTCATTCATTCAGATACCGAATAAGATTTTCGCGCTGTTGCTGTGACAGATGAAGGCCATGCTTGGTGCGCCGGTCCAGAATGTCCTCAGCCGTCTGCGCCCACTCATGGTTACGAAGATAAGCGACTTCATTTTCATAGAGGGAACCACCGAAGTGCTGGCCTAGATCGTTCAGACTGCTGGCGCCATCAATGATCCTTTTCGCCCGCGATCCATAGAGCCTTGCATAGTGATGGGCCACGTCCTCGGGTACCGATGGAAATTCGCGTTGGAGGCCCGCAACGAAAGAATCGAAATCGGCATTTGGGATGTCGCCTCCGGGCAGCGCCGCCTTCGCTGTCCAATCCTCCTTCATCGCCGGGAAGAACGGTTTCAGTCTTTGCAGTGCATGCTCGGCAAGTTTGCGGTAGGTGGTGATCTTGCCGCCGAAGACCGAGAGGAGAGGTGGTTCACCTTCGCAATCGAAGACATAGTCGCGTGTGACAGCCGACGGGTTGGCGGCGTTGTCATCGGAAAGCGGACGCACGCCCGAGAAACTACTGATGATGTCAGCCCGGGTAAGGTGCTTTTTTAAATACCTGTTGACGGCGGCGAGCAGATAGTCGATTTCGCGGCTATCGATGCTCACATCCTCGGCCCGGCCTTCGTAAGCGATATCCGTCGTGCCGATAAGGCAAAGATCGTCCTCATAGGGATTAACGAAGATCACGCGCTTGTCGTGGTTTTGAAAAAGATAAGCATGGGGTCCATCCCAGAATTTGCGCACAATGATGTGGCTGCCCTTTACCAGTCGAACCCGGCGCGCGGAATTGACACCGACAACTCCATTGATAACGTCTTCAACCCAAGGACCGGCAGCATTGACAAGTGCCTTGGCGCCCGCATGGGACTGAGTGCCATCACTTCCTCGAAATTCAATTTCCCAGGCTCCATTCTTGCGCATTGCCGAGGTGGCAGCGGTGCGGGTGAGAATGGTGGCGCCGCGCTCCTTGGCATCAAGCGCGTTGAGAACCACGAGGCGCGCATCATCGACCCAGCAATCGGAGTATTCAAAGGCGAGCTTGTAGTCGTCCTTGATGACCTGGCCTTCCAGATCGTCCCTGAGGTTGATGCGGCGGCATGGTGGAAGCTTTTCACGGCCGCCGAGATGGTCATAGAGAAAAAGCCCAAGCCGCACGAGCCATGCTGGGCGTTGTTCCGGCGAATGGGGCAGCACAAAACGCATGGGCCAGACAATATGTGGCGCAAGCCTCAATAGCACCTCGCGTTCGATCAGGGCTTCGCGCACCAGGCGGAATTCATAATATTCAAGATAGCGCAAGCCACCATGGATCAGTTTGCCAGAACGCGACGAGGTGCCTTCCGCAAGATCACCCTTCTCGCACATGATAACGCTGAGACCACGGCCCGCCGCATCCCTGGTAATTCCGGCACCATTGATGCCGCCACCGATGACAACGAGATCGACAGTGCCCCGGTCCTGCATATCAGCACCGGTTGATTGCGGGCTCGCCCGCGAGATAGCGCCGTACTTCCTCGGCCGCGAGGCCCGCTGCATAGCGCACGGTTTTCACCGAAGCACCCGCAATGTGCGGCGTCAACGTCACATTAGGAAGTTGCAGCAAGGGCCAGTCCGGCGGCGTGGGTTCAATTGAGAAGGTTTCCAGCATTGCGCCGCGCAGATGATTGCTTTTCAGGGCCTCGTAAACCGCATCATAATCGAGCAGAGGTCCCCTTGAAGTGTTGATGACATAAGCTCCCTTTTTCATCTGGGCGAGCGTATTCCGATTGATCATTTTCGTCGTCTCGGGAGTCACGCGCGGATGCAGCGACACGACATCGGAGTCCGCCAGCAGCTGGGCAAGTGAGGTTTGGATCACACCGTCGCGCAAATCCTCCACCGATAGCTGCACGTAAGGATCGCTGACGAGAATGCGGCAACCGAAAACTTTCAACAATTTCACTACCCGCCGGCCCACCTCGCCGTATCCAATCAGGCCCACCGTCATTTCGGAGAGTTCCTCGCCGGCAAGATCGGCGCGGTAAAGATCGCCGCGCCATTCGCCACGGCGCAACGCATCATGGCCTCTGGTGATGTTGCGGGTTTCGGCCAGGATGGCGCCGATGGTGAATTCGGCAACGGCAGAGGCATTGCGCCCAGGTGTGTTGACGACAGCTATGCCGCGTTCTCGCGCTGCCTTCATGTCGATGTTCACAGGGCCGCCGCGCGAAACGGCAACAAATTTCAAGTTGGGCAAGCGGTCCATGATTCCCGCCGAAAGTGGTGTGAGATGCGTCACGAGGATTTCCGAATCGCCCACGAGTTCGACGGCTTCATCCGCGGTTCCAACATACTCCTTAAGGCCATCCATGCCCTGCACCGCATAGCCGTGCTCCATGGGAACGTCAGGCCATTGCAAATCATGTTTGCGGATGTCGATATTGAAGAGGTGGCAGCGCTCGCGAATTGCCTGCTCAAACATATTGGAGAGCATGAACAAATCACCAATGATGGAAAGTTTACGAGGCACGAGAAGCCTCCTTGCGGTTGGCCATCATGGCGCGCCAGACGGGTTGCATTTTTTCACGGGTTTCCTTGTAGAGGGTGAAACTCCTGTCATAGATGGAGGAGAGGTACGCATCAGGCGCAGTGATGTCGCCGAGCAAGGGATCGACCCATTGGGCAACACACGTTTCCATGTCGGGATAAAGTTTCTGTTGCACCGCGGCCATCATGGCAGCCCCGGCAGCACCTGCTTCCTCGCGCGAGACGCTGCGCACCCGGGCTTTCAGTGTACTCGCCAGTATCAGGAGCAGCGCATTTGAGCGCGCGGCCCCGCCGGTCACGCGGATTTCCTTGGGGATGTCACCCATGGCCGCATAACAATCACGCGATGCAAAGCAAAGGCCCTCGTACACGCCGCGCATCAGATCGGCGAAGCCCTGGCCGATCTCAAGACCCGTAAACATGGCGCGCGCCGCAGGCTCCAGGAAGGGGCCACGTTCACCGGCATGACTGATATAGGGATGATACAAAACGCGCCCGGGGGGCCGCGCCATGATCTTTTCATCCAGGCCATTTAGCAGATCGCTGCGCGTTCGCTCAATGCCTTCATCCTTCAACATGCCCCGGGCGATGTCGAGCAACCAATCGATGTTGAGGGTGGAGGCCATGTTTGATTGCATTTGCGCATACATGCCGGGAACCGGAAAACACATGGTGTAGCCCGACATTTCAGCGTTGAGCTTTACGTCAGTTGCCGTGGGGGCCACGCGCATGTGCATGCCGGTGGAGCCCACAATGGTGCACCCGGTTCTACCCAGGGGATCGAAAAGCCCGCCGCCGAGACCCGTGCAGATCACATCGACATAGCCGAGGGTGATCGGAGTTCCCGCTTTCAGCCCCGTAAGTTTTGCTGCCTCCGCCGAAAGAGCGCCCGCCACTGCTGTTCCTTCAATAATGGATGGCAGCAGACGTTTTGCATCCGGTGCTCCCAGTGCATCGAGCACATGTGGCGCGTAGGTGCGCGAGGTATATTGGCCAAAGGTGAAATTGGCTTCGGAAGGATCCGCGGCACGTTCCCCCGTTAGTTTGAAATATAGCCAATCTTTGCAGTGGAAGGCAGAAGTTGCCCGCGCCAGCACCTCCGGTCTGTGCCGCGCCATCCAGGCGAGATGAATGCTCATCTGGCAGGCGTTTACGCCGGTGCCGGTACGCTTGTAATGGGCGGGATAGTCGGAATGGCGGGTAAACTCCTCAGCGATCGAAGCGGCGCGCGCATCGAGCCAAAGCCATGCAGGAGCCACAGGCTCGCCATGCTTGTCGATGAGCCACATGCCATCACCTTGGCCCGTCACCGAGATGGCGATAAGCCGCGAGGCGAGGTTCGGTATTTTCTCCGAAAGTTGCTTCAGGGTCTGGACCGTGTCGCTCCAGGTGCGAGCCATATCCTGTTCGACACCGCCGTCGGCAAGCGTGTCATACACATTGGGGGTCGCAGCGACGGCAATCTGCTCGCCAGCGGTTGTGAAGGCCACCGACTTTATAACGGAGGTACCGGCATCAATGCCGATGAGCACGCCATCCTTCATGCGAGGTCACTCCCATGGGAAATGGCGTTGCCGGAGGTGGCTTCAAACAGATGCAAGTCGGCTGCAGCGACGTTCAGTTCGATATCGCTGCCAGACTTCTGTGAGACGCGCTCATGTGCCACGGACACAATGGTGCGGCCTGCAACTTCCACAGCCACATGGGTTTGGTCGCCAAGCCATTGGCAGGACACCACTTTGCCCTTGATCGGCCCTTTGCCGACATGCAGTGCGTGGGGGCGAATGCCGATGGCGACACGTTGCTGGTTCGACAGAAGATCGCGCACCGGCGTTGAGAGTTCATTGGCAGGGTAGGCAAGGATAACGCCATCATCGATCATAAAACTCACGGTGTTCGCGCTGGCCGTAACGCCAGCATTGAACACATTCATCGGAGGCTCGCCAATAAAGGTGCCGGTGAAAAGATTGGCGGGGCGGGCTTTCAGTTCGGCGGGCGTTGCATATTGCTGCAACACACCGCCTTCCATTACTGCGATGCGATCGGCAAGTGCGTTGGCTTCGGTCTGGTCATGGGTGACAAGAATGGTGGTGCACTTGTGCTCGCGCAAATAGTGCTTGAGGCGGCCACGAAGAATGGCGCGGAGCTGCGGCTCGAGTTGCCCCATTGGCTCGTCGAGCAAGTAGAGGCTGGCCTTGCGCACAAGGGCGCGGCCAAGACTGGCGCGTTGCTGCTGCCCGCCCGAAACGGACGTGGGATATTTGTTCAGGATATCGGAAATTTCGAGCATCTCCGCCATCGCCTTGACCTTTGCATCGGACTCGGCAGTCGAAAGTCTGGCAGCTTTGAGGGCAAAAGCCATGTTCTCGGCAATGGTGAGCGGCGGATAAAGCGAATAGGCCTCAAATGCCATGGCAACACCGCGTGCCGATGGGGCCAGCATATGGATATCGCGGCCATCGAGCGAGATCGCGCCGTGGCTCACGTCCTCAAAGCCGGCGATCATGCGTAGCGTCGAGGTCTTGCCGCAGCCAGATGAGCCAAGCAGGGCTGTGATTTCACCAGGGTTGACCGTAAGGCTTAGCGACTGCACCGCATGGACCGGCGCCTTGCGGCTCGGGCGGTAAATCTTGTCAACATTGGTTATGACAAGCTCACCCATGAAGCCGCTCAGCCGTTGCCTTGTCGAAAAGATGCGTTCCGGCAGCGGTGAAAGTAGCTTTCACCTCTGCACCGGGTTCCGGAATATTGAGTCGCGGAAGAAGGAAGAGAGGCCAGGAACTCCCAGCCGCCTTCCGAGTGCAGCAGAAGCACCGTGCGTTCATTGAGCGGCGTGACTGCCATGACTTTAGCCATCAACCCTGCGCCCTTTGCGACATTGATCTCAACTGCTTCTGGTCTGACACCCAATGTCACATCGCGTCCGTCAAATTGGCGATAGGCACCATCAACCGGCACCTTCACGCCACCAAGCGCAATGTTGACCGTCTTGCCCGCCACCTCGACTTTCGTATCGGCGGTATTGATTGAAGGATCGCCGAAAAGCCGCGCAACGCCCAGTGTGGCGGGCTTCAGGTAAATGTCTTCGGGTGTTGCCGTCTGAATGAATTTGCCTTTGGCGATTACCGCAATGCGGTCAGCCAGCGCCATGGCTTCCTTGTAGTCCTGGGTCACATAGAGAACCGTGGCCCCCGTCTGGCGCAGAAGCCGCGGCAGTTCGAGACGCATTTCAAAGCGGAGCTTGGCATCAACATTGCGCAGGGGATCATCGAGCAGAAGAATGCGGGGTTCGGCCGCCAGTGCGCGGGCAAGGGCGGTGCGTTGTTTCTGGCCATTCGACAGTTCACGCGGCGCATGGCCCAGCACATGGTCGATTTTCAGAAGCTTCGCCACCTTGTCGACGCCAGCCTTCACGGCATCAGCCCCAGCGTTTTGCGCACGCAGCGGTGTGGCAATGTTTTCAAAGGCCGACATATGAGGGAAAAGTGCGAAATTCTGGAATGCCATGCCAACATTGCGATGCTCGGGCGCAATGTCAGCAACATCAGTGCCTTCGATCTCGATGAGCCCCGAGGTGGGCTCCTCGACGCCGGCGATGAGGCGCAGAAGAATAGTTTTGCCGGTGCCGGAACCGCCAAAAATCACGACGATTTCACCGGGCTCCGCCGCAAGATTCAAACCATCGAAGACCTTATAGGCACCGAAGCTCTTGGTCAGGGACTTGAGTTCAAGTTGCGTCATCCCTTCACAGCACCCATGGAAAGACCTTCAACCAGATAGCGCTGGGCATAGAGTGCAAGCGCCAGTGTCGGCGTGACGGAGAGCACGATGGCCGCTGCGATCTGACCATATTGGATGCCGGAGGCCGTGACGAAGGCGAGCGCACCCACTGTTACCGGTTGCTTGTCAGCAGAGGCAAGGATCAATGCGAAATACAAAATTGTTCCAGGCGAAGATGAAGGCCAGCAGGCCCGCCGCGGCGATGCCAGGCCGTGCCAGCGGAATGGCGATTTTCGTAAACGTTTTCCACCAGCTATTTCCGGCAATACGATAGGCATGTTCGATATCAGGGCTGATGTCTTCGAAATAGCCTCGCACGATCCACAGGATGAGCGGCAGGCAGATGAGCTGATAGACCCAGATGAGGCCGATATAGGTGTTGGTCAGGCCCAGAGTTTTGAAATAGAGACTGAGCGGGAGCAGCACCAGCAAGGGCGGAGCGAAGCGGAAAGATAAGAGTGTGAAAGCAATGTCCTCGCCGAGGCGGAATTTGAAGCGGGCAAAGGCATAAGCCGCCGGTACACCGAGCAGCAGAGACAGGGCCACAGAAAAAGTCGAAAGCAGGACCGAGTTCCACAGATTGTGCATGAAGGCGATGTCGAGATTGCCGGCGGTTGTCTGCAATTTGCCGGTAATCAGGGCGCGGTAATTGTCAAAATTCGGCTCGAAGATAATCGAAGGTGGAATGCGCAGGATCGTCTCGTTGGTCTGGAGTGACATGAGGAATATCCAGAAGATCGGAAAGAGGAAGAAGACCAGCACCAGGGTGATCAACACGTTGCGCAAGACCTTTTCGAAGGTGGAACTGTGATCCATGACCTAGCCCACCCCATGGGCGCGTTCGCGCAGTTTGAGCCATTGCTTGATGAAGATGTTGGAAAGGAAAAAGGTGATGGCCCAGAGAACAATCATAAGCGCCGCCGAGCGGCCCACATTGGTGGCCTGAAAGAAATCGAGATAGGCCTGGACCTGGAAGACGAGGAGCTTGTCGCCGGGCCCGCCCTGCGTCATCGAATAGATGATATCGAACTGCTGGATGGAGTCGAGCAGGCGGAACAGAGTTGCTGTAATGATGTAAGGCATCAGCATGGGCAGCGTTATACGGAAGAACACGAATGAACGCGGCACACCATCCAGGGCCGCAGCTTCGAAGGGTGCTTGCGGCAATGACCTCAAGCCAGCCAAAAGCAGGATCATGATGAAGGGCGTGTAAACCCAGATATCGACGAGGACGACCGTCAGCAGCGCTGTCGAAGGGTCGGACGCCCACTTGAAATCATGAAAACCCATGAGGCCCACGAAATAGCTGAGGATGCCGAAGTTTGGATTGGTCATCAGTTTCCACATGAGAGACGCCAATGCGGGCGCCGTCATCAGGGGAAGCAGCAGAAGAATGGAGATGATGTTGTTGAAGCGCGTCTGTTTTTGCAGCAGAAGGGCGATGGCAAGGCCGAGCATGAGTTCGAGGCCGACAGTCAAAAATGCATAGAGAAGCGAGATATAAACCGTGTTCCAGAATTTCGGATCGTAGAAAAAATTAACGTAGTTGCCGAACCAGATGAAACCCTTCATCTGCGGCAGGTTCAGCCGGAAGCGCAGCATCGAATAATACACTGCGGTAATAAAAGGAATGAGAATACCGATGCACATCAGCAGGGCGGGCAGGCTCAAGAGATAGGGCAGGGCCCTGCGCATGAAGCGGCTACGCTTCACCTGGCGACTGGAATTTGCAGTGGTTGCGGTCATGGGACCGTATACTCTAACGGAAATTCATATTCACGAACAAGTGGGAGCGGCGCGGATCCCGAAAGGAGGACGATCCTTCAGGACCCGCGCACGGCGTGCCAAGAATTAGCCGAGGCCGGCTTCTACCAATTTGGCGTTCATATCTTCCGCCATCTTGTCGAGGCCCTCTTCGACCGGGAGTTCCTTGGCCACCATTTTCTGCAGCGTTTCCGACCACAAGGTGGTGAGGTCGAAGAACAGTGGCTGGGCGGTGAAGTAGATCTTCGCGCCCGGTGCCGATACATCATGTTGATTGAGATAGCCCGGATAGGACGTATCAATCCGCTTCCTGAAGATTTCATCTTTCCAGACCGAAGCCCGGACTGGATTGACGAAGTCCATTTTCTGCGCTCCGAACAGGTCATGCTCGGTAGAGGACGCCCATTGCATGAAGTACCAGGCGGCATCTTTCTGGACGCCGGCATTATTCATGGCGAGCGACCAGATCCAGACGTTTGGCGTGGGCGCCGAAGCGGCCGGATTGGCGGCAAACGGAGCATAGGCAATGTTGCCTTTCTCCTTGTTGTCGCCGCCGTTCATGAAGTAGCCGAGAATGTCGGCATCGAAGATCATGGCGGAAGCGCCTGCACCGAGGTCGGTACCAACCTGATACCAGGTGTAGGTTGACCAGTTCTTTGGCCCTGAGTCCTGGATCATCTTCACCCAGTCCGCATGGAAGGCCTTTGAGCCAGCCGTATTCATGGCGGCTTTCAGCTTTCCATCGGCAACGTTGAAGTCCTTTTCGCCGAAGTTGGAATAGCCCGAGAGGAAGCCCGGGTGGATCGAGGCCCATGAGCGCGAGCCGCGAACGCCAATGCCATAAGGCCCGCCAAGATCCTTGGTGAGTTTGGCCGCTGTTTCAAGCATTTCGCCCAAATTCTTCGGTGGCTGAACTCCAACCTTGTCAAACATCTTCTGGTTATAGGAGATGTTGTTGAGTTCATAGCCCCATGGAATGCACCATTGCTTGGCATCGGCCGAACCGAGTTCGCCGCCGGGAACGCCATTCCAGGCGGTGGAAGCACGAAGACCGGGAAGGACGTCATCCCAATTGTAAGTGGGATGGGTCTTGGCCGGGTCCTTGATATATTCATTGAGATCGGTGATCCAGCCTGCCGGACCATAGGTCCAGGTCATGTAGGCACCGGTCATGAACGCATCATATTCGGTTGATCCCGACGATAGTGCCGCAGTGACCTTGTCGAAATAAACGTCTTCCGGCGAAAATGTCATAGCTGACATCCATGCCGGTCATGGTTTTGAAAGTGTCGATGTTGGCGATCATTGCGTCAGCGTAAGGATGCTTGTTGAGCAGAAGCTTGAGCTTCGAGCCCTTGAACTTCATCCAGTCGAAATCGGCGGCCATGGCACTGGTCTGCGCTTGATTGAGCAGAATTGCAGTTGCGGCGGCACCGAGGCCAAGCTTGCCAGTTGCCTGGATAAGCTCCCGGCGGCTCATTTGCTGCTTCACGAAAGCATCAAAGAGGCCTTTTTCTTTATCATACATTTTCCCATTCCTCCGTTGCGTTGAACAAAAAGCACGTTTTTTGAGGTTAGCCCGATGCGGTTTTCCCGTTCTTTTTGCCGGGCTCACGTCCCGGTTTTTCGTTGGCGAGGCGGCGCGCGGTCGCCTCGTCGGTAATCAGGCCGAAAAGAAGTCCGCTGGCCAGAATGGCGCGGACGGCCTGAGTCTTGGATGTGCCGCCTGCCAGGGCGACAATCTTGTGCGATTGCAGATCTTCAATTCGTGGTCCCATCGCGCGGTCGGATACCGCGTTTGGTACATGCACTCCATCGGCCTTGAAAAAATGACCGAGGATTTCAGCACAGGCCCCGGATTTGATGACAGCTTCAGTATCCTGGTCATCAATCATTTGGGCCGTGGCGATGAAACTCTTGCGGTCCACCTCGCCAATACCCGCCACATAGAGCTTGGCGCGCCGCGCCATTTCGATCACGTCGGAAACGCCGTACTGGGATTCCAGAACCTGCTTGTCCTTCATTGTGTTGGCGAAGAAGGGAACCGGCATCACATAGGCTTCCACACCGGTGCGCTCGGCAAGCCTGTGGATCACGTCAAAAGGGCTTGCCGCAAAGCGCCGTGTGAGACCACCGAGCAATGAAACGAATTTTACATTGTTCGCAGGAATGCTTGGCAGCAGGTCGATTGCCGCGGCCAGTGTTCGCCCATGCCCGATACCGATGAGATCAAACGTTACGTTTTCGATCAGCGTGCGGATATAACGGGCCCCGGCCGTGCCAAGCGTGCGCAGCGGAAGCGCGCCTTCATCGATATTGGGGACAACTTCGCAATGCCCGAGGCCATACATGAATTTCAGTTTTTCTTCGAGCTCAATGCAGCCGGCGATGGGTCCTTCGACGAAGACCCGGATCAGGCCTTCGTTGCGCGCCTTGGCGATGAGACGGTGCGCCTTGGTATTGGGAACGCCCAGAATTTCCGCCACTTCGCCTTGCGTTTTGCCACCGGCGAAATGCAGCCACGCGGCGCGCGCCGCAAGGGCCGCTTCCTCATCGAACTGCAGTGCTGTGCGCTGGTGTTCCAAATCCCGTTTTCGCCTGTTTGAATTTTTTTGCTTGAGCTGCAATATTTTTCAGATATGCTCTGAAGTCAACAAAAATCGACGCTGCAACGCAATATGGCACGGGTCCGCACATGGGATTTTCGCTTTCGGTGAATACGAATCCATTGGTCAACCGTTTTGCAGAACCAGAGGATGTGATCAGTGTTTTGGCCGATGAGATCGGCATTGGACACATCCAGCTCGTCCACGAATTCATCAATCCGTCGTGGGCGGCACCGACAGTGAAACGATTGACGGATCGCATGGCAAAGGCCTGCGTGAAGAGTGGCGCAAAGATCACCTCGATCATGACCGGGCCCTATGGCAGGCTCAATCATTTCGCGCACCCGGATGCGGAGGTGCGCGGCTATTACGTTGATTGGTTTAAGGGCATGGCGGATATCGCAGCCGATCTCGGAGCTCCAGCCATCGGCACGCAATTCGGCATTTTCACCTTTCGCGATTACGACGATCCCATACGGCGCGAGAGCCTGATGCGAATTGCTCTCGATTGCTGGCGTGAGGTGGCCGGACACGCGAAGGCGCGTGGACTTTCATATTTGTTTTGGGAACCCATGTCGGTCGGGCCGCGAACTTGGCCACACCATCAAGGATTGCCAGACGCTGCAGAATTGGATCGATGCGAGCGAACTTCCAATTCCCCTGAAGCCCATGGTCGATATCGACCACGGCGACGTGACTTCGCCCAATCCCTCCGACATCGATCCCTACGCCTGGGCGAAAGATTTTGCGATGCAATCACCCATCATCCATATCAAACAAAGCACCATGAACAAGGGTGGCCATTGGCCCTTCACGTCCCACTACAACAGGGATGGCCGCATCACGCCGGAAAAACTGCTTGCAGCAGTCAAAGCGGGCGGCGGCACCGACAATGAACTGTGCCTCGAGCTTGCTTTCCGCGAACGTGAACCCACCGACCGCAATGTGGTATCAGCACTCAAAGAGTCCGTGGCCTACTGGGCTCCCTATACCAAGACAGGTTTCAATTGATGTCAAAGAAGGCGCGAGCAGTTGGCATCGATGTTGGCACGTCCGGTGTGCGCGCTGCTGCAGTTGATAGTGAAGGTCGTCCAGTCGCCACATCCGAATCCGCTTTCGCGGCGGAGGATGACACGAGAACGCCTGCCGCCTGGTGGTCAGGTGTGGAAAATTGCCTCAATGACCTTTGCGAAAAATGCGCACTCGACGGCATTGAAGGCATAGCCGTCGATGGAACATCTGGCACGCTTGTTGCCCTCGATGCCGGAAATGCCCCGCTTGGTGCCGCAAGCCTCTACAATGACATATGCGATGATCCGGCGATTGTCGCTGCCATCGCGGATGCGGCTCCCGCGGCAAGCCCGGCGCTGGGGGCTGTCACTCCGCTGGGCCGCGCCATTCAGCTTTCACGGCGCAGCGGCGTTCACCGCATCGTCCATCAGGCTGACTGGATTGCGATGCGGCTTGGCCAAGGTGATGCCATTTCCGACGAAAATAATGCGTTGAAAACTGGCTATGATCTCACAACGGAGAGCTGGCCGGATTGGCTTGAAATCGCCGGCATGGACAGGCGCTTGCTGCCAAGAGTCGTCCGAGCTGGTGTCGTGATCGGCAGGATCGGAAAGGCCGGAATCGCCCTTGGCCTGTCGAAGAACACCTCCGTCCATGCGGGTACAACTGACGGCTGCGCCGCATTTCTTGCAACAGGTGCGCATCAGATCGGCGATGCCGTGACATCACTTGGGTCGACATTGGTTCTGAAGATCGCATCGGATCACCCTGTCAATGCGCCCCAGTTTGGCATCTATAGTCACCGCGTGGGCAATCTCTGGCTCGCCGGTGGTGCATCCAATACGGGCGGCGCGGTAATCCGGAGTCTTTTCGGCGATGCGCAGTTGGAGGAGCTGACGCGAAAGATCGATGCGGACCGTCCCACGGGCCTCGACTATTACCCGCTGTTGAGGCCGGGAGAGCGATTTCCGATCAACGATCCCCACTATGCCCCCCGTCTTGAACCCCGGCCTGTGGATGACGCAGTCTTCTTCCAGGGCGTTCTCGAGGGGATCGCGGCAATCGAGGAACTCGGCTATCGTCAACTGGTAAAACTCGGTGCGCCGCAACTGCGCAGCGTGCGGTCGGTTGGCGGCGGCGCGCGCAATTTGCGCTTGGCGCGAGATCCGGCAACGGAAGCTTGGCGTGCCATTTCTGGATTCACTTTCCGAGGCTGCCGCTGCCGGGGCGGCGAGCATGGTCATAAGAGAACGAAACCTGTCATTATGAAAATGCCGCCCACGATTACACTGAATGAACTCAGTGCGCTGTATGATGTTTTCTTCATCGATCAGTTCGGCGTGCTGCGCGGCGGGGAAGCAGCTTATGCGGGCGCTGCACTGGCTTTGGCCGGGTTGAAAGCCCAAGGCAAAACCATTGTCATATTGTCCAATTCCGGCCGGAGCGGCGGGTATAATGCCGCCCGATTGGTGCGGCTTGGTTTCGACAGCGGCTCGTTCGATCACTTCGTTACCTCCGGCGACGTCGCGCTTGCCTTGCTCGAATCAGGCCACCTGCACATAGAGAAGACCAAACCTACCCGTAGCCTGACGATATCAAGCAGTGATGACCACTCACTTGCTGACAAACTGGGTTTTTCCAGCGTAACTTCCGCAGTTGATGCCGATCTGATCATCATCTCCGGCAGCGAAAGCGAACGGATTTCGCTTGAGGCCTATCGCAACCTGCTGCACCCTGCGGCAAAAAGGGGCGTGCCATGCATATGTACCAATCCCGACCTTCACAAGCTTGTTGGCAATGCGCTTCTTCCCGCAGCTGGTGCGATTGCCGCACTATATGAAAAGATGGGCGGCGTGGTCACGCGCATTGGCAAGCCCTACATGGATATCTACCAACATGCGCTGGCACTATGCCACTATCCCGAAAAAGCGCGGATTGTTTCAATCGGCGACAGTCTTGACCACGATATTCTCGGCGCCGCCACGTTTGGCATTGACGGTGTATTGGCGCGGACCGGCGTGCAAGCCCATGTTTCGGAGGCTGCTCTTCTGGCCCAAATGCAGGAAGCACAACTCGCTCCTCGTTATCTGCTCCGATCTTTCGTGTGGGATGACGCGCAAAGGGACAAGTAGTTGCTATCCTCCATTCTTATCTAATGGCGCATAGTTTGCACCGTTAACGGCTTGGGGGCGTCCGTCAATTGCCAATGTTGAAACGATTTCCGGCGTTTCCGCAATGATCTTGCCGTCCGCGCACCACCTTGAGCCGGTTTGCCTTCAGCCTGATTGCTTCAATCGGATCCCTGGCCTGCAGGATAACGAAATTGGCTCTGCAGCCCTTCGCCAGGCCATAACCTTGGAGATGCATGGCGCGAGCGGGGTTCACGGTCACCGCATCAAAAGTCCAGCGCATGGCTTCGCGGGATGTCATGGGAACGGCGTGGATGCCCATGCTGGCTACTTCCAGCATGTCGGCCTGGCCAAGCGGATACCATGGGTCCATCACGCAATCATGGCCGAAGGAAATGTTGATGCCGGCGGCGCGCAGTTCCGGAATGCGCGTCAGGCCCCGGCGCCTGGGATAGGTGTCGTGGCGGCCCTGGATGGTGATATTGATCAGCGGATTGGGCGTGGCATGAAGCTGGGCCTCGGCCATCAGCGGAATGAGTTTTGACACATAGTAGTTGTCCATGGAATGCATCGACGTGAGATGCGAGCCTACCACGCGGCCCTGTAACCCGAGACGCTGGGTTTCATAGGCGAGCGTTTCAACATGGCGCGACAGGGGGTCGTCGGTTTCGTCGCAATGGATATCAACGAGGAGCCCGCGCTTCGCCGCAATCTCGCAAAGCTCTTTCAGGCTCGCGGTCCCATCGGCCATTGTGCGTTCAAAATGCGGGATGCCGCCGACGACATCGACGCCCAGATCCAAGGCGCGAATGAGATTCTGCTTTGCAGTCTTTGAACGGTAGAAGCCATCCTGCGGGAAGGCCACGATTTGAAGCTCGATATAGGGCGCGATTTTCTTTTTCACCTCGAGCAGGGCTTCCACGCAAAGCAGCCGGTCATCGCAGACATCAACATGGGTGCGGATGGCTCCTATGCCCTTCGAAACCGCAAGATCGCAGTAGCGCAGGGCACGCTCAATGACGGCCTCATGAGTGAGCAAGGGTTTAAGTTCGCCCCACAAGCCAATGCCTTCAAGAAGGGTGCCCGACATATTGAGGCGCGGGATTCCGAGCGACAGGGTTGCATCCATATGGAAATGAGAATCAACAAAGGGGGGCGAAACGAGATAGCCCTTGGCATCGATTGTCTTGAGCGCTTCGCCTTTTATGGCAGGCGCAATTTCTGCGATGAGACCCGAGGCGCAGGCAATGTCCATGCCCGGCGCGGCCATCGGGCAGCGTTGCATTGGTGATGAGAAGATCAATCATGATTTAGCGTTCGCCTTTCCGGTAGGGCACCATCAGGGCGCGGGGGTAGAGGGCGCGGCGCGACATGATGATGAGTGCGATGATGGACAGGATGAAGGGTAGCATCAGAAACACCTGATAGGGAACATAGGCGCCAGCCAGTTGCTGCAGGCGAAGCTGATAAGCATCGAAAACGCCGAACAGGAGTGCGCCGGCCAAAGCCTTGCCCGGACGCCAGGAACCAAACACCACGAGCGCCACACAAATCCAGCCGCGCCCGTTCATCATTTCAAAGAAGAATGAATTGAAGGCGGAGAGTGTGATGAAGCTGCCGCCGATGCCCATGAAGGCGCTGCCCAGCATGACGGCGCCCATGCGCACCAGGGTGACATCAACGCCTTGCGCTTCCGCAGCCGATGGGTTTTCGCCGACACTGCGGATGGCAAGGCCGATGGGAGTTGTGTTGAGAAGCCAGGCCACGAAGAGAACTGCGGCAAAGGCCAGATAGGTGAGCGGTGTTTGCCTGAACAGCGCTTCGCCCAGAACCGGAATATCGGAAACGATGGGAATGGGCCAGGGCTGGAAGGGCTCAATCTTGGGCGGCGAGGTGACCGACGGAAAGATCAGGCGGTAAAAATAATAGGAGAGCGATGTGGCAAGCAAGCGTGATGCCGATTCCGGTGACATGCTGCGAGAGGCCCAGGGGAACCACCAGGAAGCCATGCAGCAGGCCGAACAGCGCACCCACCACGGCAGCAACCGCAACGCCGAGCCACAGGTCGCCGCCCAGGAAAACCGTGAGCCAGCCGGCAAAGGCCCCCGCCGTCATGATGCCTTCAATGCCGAGGTTCAGAACCCCGGCGCGCTCGCAGATGAGTTCGCCGAGGGTTCCGAAAATAAGGGGTGACGCAATGCGGATGGCTGCGGCCCAGAGCGATGCGGTGAAGAGAATTTCAATCGCTTCCATGGCTCACCTCCACCGGACGCGGTAGCTGGTGAGCATGATGGCGGTAACCATGGTGAGGAGGGATGTGGCCACCATCACATGGGCGATATAGCTGGGAACCCCGGCCGTCCGGCTCATGGCATCGGCGCCCACAAAAACCGCGGCCACGAAAATGGCGGCAGCAATGACGCCCAGGGGATGCATCAGGGCGAGCATCGCAACCACGATCCCCGTGTAGCCAAAGCCCGGAGACAGATCGAGCGTGAGGTTGCCCTTGAGGCCGGTGACTTCCGACATGCCGGCAAGGCCCGCCAGGCCACCCGAGAGCAGGGCGGTTTTTGCCAGTACGCGGTTGACCGGCACGCCGGCGAATGAGGCGGCCTTTGGGCTGTGGCCGACGGCGCGCATTTCATAGCCCAGCGTGGATTTCCGGTCGATGATCCACACCGCGATGGCTGCGGCAATGGCGATCACAAAGCCGAAATGCAGGCGCTTGCCCTGAATGAGTTTTGGCAATTGCGCTTCGGCGATGACCCTTTTGGATTGCGGCCAGCCCAGGCCTGATGGGATCCTTCAACACACCTTCCAGCAGCATGCTGACAAACAGGATGGCGATGAAGTTCAGGAGCAGGGTGGTGACGACCTCATCCACCCCGAAACGCGTTTTGAGAAATGTCGGGATCGAAAGCACGATGGCGCCACCCAGCATGGCAGCCAGCATCAGAACGGGAATGAGAATGGGCTGCGGCAATGGCAAGAAGCCCGTGCCCAGAACAACCGTCATGACCGCGCCGATATAAAGCTGCGCCTCGCCGCCGATGTTCCACAGCTTGGCGCGAAACGCCACGGCGGCGGCAAGGCCGGTAAATATCAAAGGCGTTGCGCGGGTAAGGGTTTCCAGAAAGGCAAATTGCGTGCCCGCCGCGCCTTTCACCATCAATCCAAACACCGAAAGCGGTGAGGCACCGGACAGCATGACGAGCACGGCGCAAAAAATCATGGAGGCGAGAAGGGCGAGAGCGGGATAGAGGATCAGGATGGCGAAGGAGCGTTGCTCGCGCGGTTCAAGCCGCATGGGATTGATCCCCGGCTTTGAATCCGTGCCCCGCCATCATGAGGCCGAGATCTTTTATGCGTGACACTTTCGCGCGGGCTGCGCATTTGAGAGCTGGCCGCGGAACATGACGGCGACACGATCCGACAAGGAGAGGAGTTCATCAATATCTTCCGAGATCAGCAGAATGGCGGCACCGCGCTTGCGCGCCGCCAGCAATTGCTCATGCACATAATTGACGGCCCCCACATCAAGCCCCCGCGTCGGCTGGTTCGCCAAAACCAGGCAAGGGCTGTTCGCCATGACGCGGCCAAGAATGAGCTTCTGCATATTGCCGCCCGAAAGAGGCCGCACGCGGGCTTCGGGGCTGGGGCATTTCACGTCATAGGCGGTGATGATCTCTTCGGCGAAGCTGCGGGCCTTTTTCCAGTTGATAAAGCCGTGGGCTGCAAACCTCGCTGAGCTGTAGCTTTCCGAAATGACATTTTCCGTAATGCTCATGTCGCTGATCAGGCCTTCGGCATGGCGGTCTTCCGGAATGCGGGCCACCCCGCGGCTGATCATGGCGCGCGGATTGATGCGGGAAATGGTTTCGTCCGTTAAGCGTCATCACGCCTTGAACCGGCGCCACAACGCCGCTCACCACATCGGCAAGCAGGCTTTGGCCATTGCCGGATACGCCGGCAATGCCGAAAATCTCTCCGCTGCGGATGTCGAAATGTGATGCCGCTGAGGGATTGCGACATGTGCCGGGCAAAAACGCCTATCCAGTTTTAGAACCGCTTCACCTGCGATCTTGAACGCCTCGGCCTTGGCCTGGGGAATGCTGCGGCCGATCATCAACTCGGCAAGTTCGGCCCGCGTGGCCCCTGCAACGCTCCGTTCAGCCACCAGCTTGCCGCCGCGCAAGACGCTGACCCGGCTGCAGGCGGCGAGGATTTCGCCAAGCTTGTGGGAAATGAAAATAATGGAAAGGCCCTTGCGCCACGAAGCGTTTGAGGGTTTCAAACAGGGCGGCGGATTCCTGCGGCGTGAGAACCGCGGTGGGTTCATCAAGCACCAGAATTTTGGCTTCCCGGTACAGGGCTTTGAGAATCTCGACCCGCTGGCGTTCGCCAACCGAGAGGGCGGAAACAATTGCATCCGGGTTCACCTTCAGGCCGAATTCCTGCGCCAGGTGCCTTAATGCGGGTCCGGGCCTTTTGCGAATTGGAGGACAACCGCCAGAGGGATTCCGTGCCCAGCACGATGTTATCGAGCACCGTCAGGTTTTCAGCCAGGGTGAAATGCTGGTGCACCATGCCGATGCCGGCAGCCAGCGCCGCGGCGGGCTGGCCGGGCGGCAGGATAATTCCTTGCACCTCGATTGTTCCGGCATCGGCCACATAATGGCCGAACAGGATATTCATCAGCGTGGTTTTGCCGGCGCCATTTTCGCCCAGCAGCCCCAGGATTTCTCCCCGGTGAAGCGTCAATGAAATATCGTCATTGGCCAGCAAAGGGCCGAAGCGCTTGGTGATGCCGGAAAGCCGGAGAACGGTCTCACGCTTTTTTCTTCCGTCATCCCGATGAAAATCGGGACCCAGATTTCCGCGTGTGTGCCGGTTGAAAGCCTGGGTCCCGGGATGACGGAATTTAGATTGCATGCCCGTTACGAGGATTTGGGTTCGGTATCGTCAATGGCAACGGCGAAGGTGCCCGCTTTGATCTCGGCTTCCTTCGCCGCCACCTTGGCTTTCACGTCATCGGGAATTTTCGACTCGAAAGTTCCGTAGGGAGCAAGGCTCGAGCCGCCCGCCTTCAT
Organism: uncultured Alphaproteobacteria bacterium; assembly: GCA_963810045.1. GTDB lineage: Bacteria > Pseudomonadota > Alphaproteobacteria > Rhizobiales > Aestuariivirgaceae > Aestuariivirga. The sequence goes on from CAWELV010000015.1 coordinate 28,670, forward strand.
GAAGGAATACTGGCCATAGTCATCAGCCTTGAAGGTGCCAGCCTTGATGGCGGCAATGGCCGCATCGAGGGTTGGTTCAAAATGCCAGAGGGCCGAGGCCACCACGGTGTCGGGATAATCGGCCTGCGTGTCGATCACGTTGCCTACCGCCAGAATGCCTTTTTCCTTGGCGGCATCGGAAACGCCAAACCGCTCGGCATAGAGAAGATCGGCCCCGGCATCGATCTGGGCGAGTGCTGTTTCCTTGGCCTTTGGCGGATCAAACCATGAGCCGATGAAAGCCACCAGGAACTTGGCATCGGCGCGGGTTTCGCGCACGCCTGCCATGAAGGCATTCATCAGGCGGTTCACTTCCGGAATGGGATAGCCGCCCACCATGCCGATGTTGCCCGTCTTGGTCATCGCACCCGCCACGATGCCGCTGAGATAGGAGGCATCCTGGATGTAATTGTCGAACACCGCGAAGTTTGGCGCCGCCGCTGCGTCGGGCTTGAAGCTTGAGCCGATGAGGAAGGCGCGGTCCGGATAATCCTTGGCCACGGCGCGCGCTGCATCTTCAACCGCGAAGGCCTCGCCGACGATGAGCTGGTTTCCCGCCTCGCAATATTCGCGCATGACGCGCTCATAATCCGTGTTGGAAACTTTTTCCGAGAAAACGTACTCGATGTCGCCGCGGTCCTTGGCGGTGGTTGCGGCCTTGTGGATGCGGCTCACCCACTGCTGCTCCACCGGCACCGTATAGATGGCCGCTGTCTTGATCGGGTCTGCGGCGTGGGCCAGGCGGGGAAACAGGAAGCCAAGCGGCAATGCCGCCCCGGCGGCGCTGAATTTCAGGATGGCACGTCTGTTCATGCGGAAAATGTTGCTGGTCATGTGTTTGGCTCCCTCCAGGGCCTTATGCCCCGTTAAGGCGATACTACACTTGCGGCAATTCCTGTCCAGAAGGTCAAATATCCTTGGGAGTGACAAAGTGCAGAAGTTTTCCCGTGCCCGCCGCCAGAGATCCCCAATTATCGAAGTCAAAACTGATCACGGCAAGGGCCGCCGTGGGATACTTCTCTTCCAGGCGTTCCCGAAGTTTGGTGTTGCCTTTTCCAATGAGAATTTGCGCCAAACTTCCAATTGACGGGTTGTGTCCGACAAGCAGAACCGATTGTTCCATCCCGGCCTTGCGGCGCAGGTACTCCAAGAGCGCCCTGCCATCACCGAAGTCGTAAATCTCCGGCACAATGAGAATTGCCGGGGCGGTCGTCAGTTCCCCTGCGACAAGGCCCCAGGTTTCCTTGGCCCTTGTGGCTGGCGAGCAGAGCACGAGTTGTGGCATGAGATCATGGGATGCCATGTGACGGCCCACCGCCACGGCAGCGCGTTTGCCGCGCTTGCTGATCGGCCGGTCAGAGTCTGCCTGTCCGGCATCAGCCTGGCTCGACTTGGCATGGCGCAGAAGCATCAGGTTAAGCATGGTTGTCCTCGGCGAATGGGCATGCATTCATGAAGGTACTATAACATCTGCGCGCAGTTTTCGACAAATCAGGGGTATAAGTGGCAAGCAACCACACTGTTCTGCGCCGCGCGCAGTGCGGGTGGTGTTTGCCTGCATAGGGCCATTACGTGCCGGCAGCGTGGATGGAATGGGCAGCCCGGTGGAATGTCTTCAGGGTTCGGTGGATCGCCCGTCAACACGATCCTTTGCTTCTTCTTTTGGGTATCGATCTCAGGAATGGCGGAAACCAGTGCCTGGGAGTAGGGATGGAGCGGAGCGCGCAAGACTTGCGCCGCCTTCCCATACTCTACAATCTGGCCGAGATACATGACGGCGACATCATCGCTCACATGCTCGACGACGGAGAGATCATGCGAGATGAAGATATAGGAAAGACCCAGCCGCTTCTTGAGATCGATCAGCAGATTGAGGATCTGCGACTGAATGGAGACATCGAGCGCCGAGACGGGCTCATCCAGCACCACAAGCTTGGGTTCGAGCGCAATGGCGCGCGCAATGCCGATGCGCTGGCGCTGGCCGCCGGAAAACTCGTGCGGATACTTCGCCCCTGCGGAGCGATCCAGTCCGACGAGGTCGAGCAGTTCAAGCACCTTGCGCCTTGCGTTCTGCCCTGCTGCCGATGCCATGAATGTCGAGCGGTTCGGAGATGATCGCCTGCGACGTCATGCGCGGGTCGAGCGAGGCATAGGGGTCCTGAAACACGATCTGCATGTCGCGCCGGCGGCGGCGAAGTGCCGAGCTGGCGAGCCCAACAAGATTTTGGCCATCGAAGAAAATGCGTGCCGGCGGTTGGTTCGATCAGGCGCAGAATGAGCCGCGCCAGAGTGGACTTGCCGCAGCCTGATTCGCCAACGATGCCGAGCGTGTCGCCCGCTTCCAGACGTGAGGCTGACGCCATCGACGGCCTGCACCAGTCCATTTCCGTCGCGCGCCGGATAGTGCTTCGCGAGATTGGAAACTTCGAGAAGTGCAGTCATGGCACGGGGTTCCAGCAGGCAGCAAGCCGGCCAGATATCGGGGGCCAGCGGCGGAGCCTCGATGCGGCATTTCTGCTAGCACGCGCGGGCAACGATCGGCGAAACTGCAGCCTATGCCGCGTTGCCCCGGTGGCGGCACAAGTGCCCGGAATAGTTGGAAGGCGCTCGCCCCTTTCTGGCACGGCGCGGCGATGAGTCGAGCAGACCGGCCGTGTAGGGATGACGGGGCTTGCGAAGACTTCTGCAGACGGTCCGCTTTCGACGATCCGCCCGGCATACATGACAACCATGGTGCGGCACATCTCGGCCACAATTCCGAGATCATGGGTGATCAGGAGGATTGACAGCCCGAGATCGCGCTGCAGGGCCTGCAGCAGTTCGATGATCTGCGCCTGGATCGTGACATCGAGCGCGGTCGTCGGCTCATCGGCGATCAACAGCTTCGGCCCGCAGACGAGGGCCATGGCGATCATCACCCGTTGGCGCAGTCCGCCCGAGAGCTCATGCGGATATTGCTCGAAGCCGCCGCTCGGCGTTGCCGATGCCGACTTTTTTCAGCATGTCGAGCGACCACGGGCTTGCGCATCGCCGTAGCCCAATGCCGCGATGAAGCGAGCAGGACTTCGGCGATCTGCGCGCCCGACGCGTCATGCGTCGGATTGAGGCTGGTCATCGGCTCCTGGAAGATCATGCCGATCCGGTCGCCGCGGATCTTGCGCATCCGCGCCTCGCGCAGCCGCAACCAGATCGGTCGCCGTTCGAAAATGATGCGGCCGCCTTCGATGCGTGACGGCGGGCTCGGCAGAAGCCGCATGATGGTCTGCGCGGTGACGCTCTTGCCGCAGCCGGATTCGCCGACGAGGCCCGAGCGTCTCGCCGCGCGCGACGGTGAAAGCTCACATCCTCGACCACGCGGACCGGGCCCTCTTCGGTCTTGAAGCCGACGCTCAGTCCTTCGACGCAGAGCAGCGGCTCATTCGTTCATTCAAAGACGAGGCGCGGGAAATAGAACGAGACGACCCAGTTCGGCATGTCGACGATCTCGCTGATGCGCAGATCGCCGCACACGCTGCACAGCATGTAGGCATCGACCGGCTCATCTTGTAGCGCTTGCGACAGGAGATCGATCATGCCGCATGACGGCAGCCTTTGCGCCGCCTCCATCAGGTCGGGGCCGATGCCGGTCGTCGCTTCATAGCCCTTCGCATCCATATGGCGTGCCACGGGGCCGGGCGTCGTGAAGCGCGGGAAGGCGAGATTGGCGTTCTTGATGAGTTCGAACCTTGCGGCGAGCGAGCAGGGGCTTTCGATGGCCGTGCCGCAGACTTCGCCGTCGCCCTGCGTGGCATGGGTATCGCCGACGCTGAACAGGCCGCCCGCCACTTCGACCGGCAGATAGAGCTCGGTGCCTGCCGACGAGATCGCGGATGTCCATGTTGCCGCCCATGCGCCGCGGCGGCACGATCGAATGCAGGCCCGGCTCGGCAGGCGCCAGGCCGATCGTGCCGCAGAAGGGCTTGAGCGGCACGCGTCCGCCCGGGCCATACATGGCGGGCGCCAGCGTCGCCGCGTCATATTTCCAGATATGCAGCGCCGGATCCTTGAACTGATCGGCGAGCAGGCCGAAGCCCGGGATATTGGCAGTCCAGCCCCAGCCCGAGGGCGTGAAGATCGAGGAGCGTCACCTTGATGGCATCGCCGGGCTCGGCGCCATCGACATAGACGGGCCCTGCCACCGGATTGACCTTGGCGAAATCGAGCGTGGCGATGTCGGCCACCGTCGACTTCGGGGTGAGCTGGCCGCCCGAGGAATCGACCGGATGGAACTCGACCGTCTCGCCCGGCGCGATCCGTGCCGACGGGCGGATTGGCGTTGTTCCAGCCGAAATGGCACTGGTGCTGGTGAATGGTGTGATTGTGCTTGTGCATGTCAGACCTGCAAGGCGCTCCTTTCGGCTGCAAGGAGCGCCGAGTTCGCGATATGCTTACTGCGCGTCCTTGGCGAAGATGTAGTCGTAGTTCACCGGAATGTGGATCGGATCGGTGAACAGCGTCGGGTCGCCGCCGAGCCGCGCCGAGTGATAGGTGAAGCGCTTCTCGTTGAAGACCGGGGCCCAGGGCGCATCCTTCAGCACGTCGTCGAAGACGCCCTTCCATTCGGCGATGCGCGCGCTCGGCCTGATCGGCCTTCACCATGGCGTCGGCGTTCTCGGCGCGCGGCGTCGAGCTCCTTGTTGCAGTATTTCGACCAGTTCCAGCCGCCTTCGACGGCGCCGGCGCAGCCGAGGATGCCGTAATAGAAATTGGCGGGATCGGGGAAGTCGGCGATCCAGGCCATGCCGCCCGACCAGATCATCGGCGCCTTGCCGGAACCGCCGGCGGCGATGACTTCGGCCTGGGCCAGCGAGCGGATCTCGGCCTTGATGCCGACGGCCGCGAGATCCTGCTGGATCGCCTGGGCGATGCGCGGATTGGGATCGACGTTCATGGCATAGAGCTCGGTCGTGAATCTCGCCAGCGCCGGCTTCGGCGAGCAGCTTCTTGGCGCCTTCGGGATCGATAGGCATAGCCCTTGTTGTCCGGATTGTAGCCCGGCATTGCCGGCGGCAGCGCCTGGCTTGCCGGCACGCCGCGGTTGTTGATGAGCCGGACGATGCGATCCTTGTTGATCGCCATGTTGACCGCCTGGCGCACCTTCAGATTGTCGAAGGGCGGCTGCGTGACGTTCATGGTCACATAGCCGGTGTGCAGCTGGTCGCCGATCGGCGATCAGATCCTTGTTGGCGGGATCGGCCATGATCTCGGCGAATTGCGCCGGCGGAATGCCGTCGCCGACGATATCGACCTCGCCCTTCTTGAGCCGCAGCACCGCGACGGTCGGATCCTGGCCGAATTCGAAGGTGAGCTTGTCGAGATAGGGCACGCCGGCTGCGGAAATAATCCTTGTTGCGCTCAAGCACGATGCGCTGGCCCGGCACCCATTCGACGAATTTGAAGGCGCCGGTGCCGACTGGCTTCTTGCCCCAGTCGGCGCCCGCCTTCTCGACTTCTTCCTTGGGCACGACATAGGCGAAGTTGATGGCCATGAGATGCAGGAAGGTGGCATCGGGCCGGGTCAGGGTGAAGACCACCGTCTTGTCGTCGGGCGTTGCGATGCCGGAAAGCTCGGTTGCCTTGCCGCCGGCCAGCGTCGTCATAGCCCTGCGATCATGCTGAAATAGCCGCCGCCCGGGCTCTGCGTCGCCGGGATTGACGGCGCGCTCGAGCGAATATTTCACGTCGGCCGAGGTCATCGGCGCGGCCATTGTGGAATTTGACGCCGTCGCGCAGCTTGAAGGTGTAGGTCAGGCCGTCATCGGAGACCGTGTAGCTTTCGGCGAGGTCGGGCTCGAGCTCGGTCGTGCCGGGCTTGTAGTCCATGAGCCCGTCGAAGATCGACTTGATCACCGACCAGTTCTGCCAGTCATAGCCGACCTGCGGGTCGAGCGTGGTGAGGTCGTTGTTGAAGGTGACGACGGCCGCACCGCCCTGTTTGGGCTGCAGCTGCGCAAGGCGGCGGGTGCTGCGAGCGACCATGGCGAGGCGGCGGCAGCTGAAATCAGCAAGCGTTTCATGTCGTTTCTCCCTGATATTCTTGATGCTTGTCGGCTATTTACCGGCCCGCATATCAGCGCAATCGGATGCGCGGGTCAATCAGCGGGGCTGATCAGGTCGGCCAGGAGGTTTCCGAGCACGATGAACAGGCGGCAACCGTCGTGACTCCCATGATGATCGGGATGTCGAGCGACTGGATGGCCTGCCACATGAGCTGGCCGATGCCCGGCCAGCCGAACACATTCTCGACCACCACGACGCCCGACATGAAGATGCCGACATCGAGGCCGATCATGGCAATGATGGGCAGGACGGCATTGCGCAAGCCATGCACGAGGATCACGCGCCATTCCGCGCATGCCCTTGGCGCGCGCCGTGCGGATATAGTCCTGGCGCAGGACCTCGATCATCGAGGAGCGCATCATGCGCGAATACCAGCCGCCGCCGGCCAGCCCCAGGGTGAGGGCCGGCAGGATGAGATGGGCGAGCGTGCCATAGCCGCTCAAGCGGAAACCAGCCGAGCAGATAGGCGAAGACATAGAGCAGGGTCAGGCCGAGCACGAATTGCGGCGTCGAGACGGTGACGAAGGACAGCGTCATCGCCACCTTGTCGCCGATGCCTGCCGCGCCTGCGGCTCGCGGCATAGATGCCGGCCGGCATGCCGATCAGCAGCTCGGCGACGATCGCGCCGAGCATCAGCAGCAGGGTGGCGGGCAGGCGCGAGGCGATGAGGTCGCCGACATCGGTCTTGCGCGCATAGGAGTTGCCGAAATCGCCCTGCGCGAGGCGGCCGACATAGCTGGCATATTGCTCCGGCAGCGGCCGGTCGAGGCCGAGCTGATGGCGGATCTGCTCGCGCATCTCGGGCGGTGGAATTGCGCCCGGCGATCATCGCCACCGGATCGGCCGGGATGATGAAGGTGAGGCCGAAGGTCACGATGGTGACGCCGAGGAGGATGAGGAGCGAGGCGGCCAAGCGCCGTGCGAGATAGGCGAGCATCAGCGGCGTCCCCTCTGGGTCGGATCAAGCGCATCGCGCAGGCCGTCGCCGACGAGATTGAAGGCGAGCGCCAGGATGAGAATGGCCGCACCCGGGATGAACACCAGCCACGGTGCATTGAGAAAATAGGACTGGCTCTCGAAGATCATCATGCCCCAGGCCGGCGTCGGCGGCTGCACGCCGCGGCCGAGGAACGACAGCATGGCTTCGAGCAGCACCGTCGTGGCGATGCCGAGCGTCGCATAGACGATGACCGTGGGCACGAGATGCGGCAGCAGATGGCGCAGCAGGATGCGCCAGGTGCCGGCGCCCAGCGCGCGCGCCGCCTCGATATATTCGCGCTCGGAAAGCGCTACTGTCTCGGTATAGATGACCCGCGCGATCTGCACCCAGTTCACCAGCGCGATGACCAGGATGACGATGATTGCAGGCCCGGCTTGAGGATGGCGGCCAGCGCGATGGCGAGAAGCAAGCGGCGGAAAGGCCATCATGAGATCGGTGAAGCGCATGATGGCGGCGCCTAGCAAGGCCGCGCACATAGCCCGCCGATAACGCCGAGGCCGGTGCCGATGCAACACCGCGATGCCATTGGCGACGATGCCGATGAGCAGCGAGGTGCGGGCGCCATAGAGCAGGCGGGAAAACTGGTCGCGGCCATTGGTGTCGGTGCCGAACCAGAAGCGCGCGCTCGGGGGCAGGGGCGAACCCTCCGAGCGTCAGGCCGTCGAAGAACTGCTGTGATGGATCATAAGGCGCAAGCAAACCTGCTAAAATCGCCGCTGCCACAAACAGGGCGATGACTCCCAGGCTGTAGATGGCGAGCCGATCACGCCGGAAGCGGTTCCAGAAATCAATCATGGTCAATTATTGCTTTGGAATTGAGGGCAGGGCAATCACTAGATTTAACCCATGTCATGATCGCTGTTGCGGGCATAGGTTTGCTCAACGAGAGTCGTGGCCTCCGGAATCACATTAGTCCGTAGACGGATGATTTCTACTTTTGCATGGACAGCACTTCAGGACGTGTCGGGCTTCAGCGCGTCCCAGGCGAGGCCATGGCATTCGATGAGCACCTCATCGACCAGGTGAATGGGCTTCCTGCGGTGGCCGGGAGGACGGCCAGGCCGGAGCGGTGATCTGAACTTCGGACTTGGCATGGTCTCGCGCCTTGCCCGCCAGCGGGCAATACGCCTGGCCTGGCGCGGCAGATCCTCGAGGGCCAGACTTGAGGATCTGAAGCCTCCGGGTGAGGGGTACGGCATTGACCAGGCCATCGGAGGGCGGAGCGGGGAGGGCGGCGCGGGCCGGGGCGCTGCCCACAGGGACACCCCCGTGGGATCATCCTCCAAGACATGGATGCGCGGTTCAAGCCGCGCGGACTTTTCGGCGGCGGCGCGGCGCGAAGTTTTTCCGCGGATCGAAGAGCTGGAAGGAGCAGACGTGAGCCCCCGCCTTTCCTGATTGATCCCACAGGCTTGGGACGCGAGACCGGACGCGCGGGCGGAAGCTTCACCACAAGGCCGCGCGCCGCAATGACGATCAAGCGCCGCAGGGCGGATTCGGCGGGCCAAAGCACACGCCGCACGGCGCTGTGGACGGAGTGTGGAATCCGCGCCACCGTGATGCCGCCGGCCAGCTCCAGCATGGCGAAAAGGCCCGCAATGATGCCCTTGAGCGCTTCGCTGTTGCGTTTGATGGCCAAGTCCCAGTCCAAGTGATCTCCTATCCGGCATTAGAACAATACAGGAACATATGAACCCGATAGGAATAGATTGTCAAGAGGATTTATTTCGCACTTATATACTTGACACATGCAAATCCTTTTTGTATAAGAAATACAACAAGGCGACGAGGTATAGGAAAATGCAGACACTTCCAGTCATAACGAACCCAAAGATAGTCAATGTTCTCCAGTCGCGGGCGGCCATAAGCGCCACTGGGAGAACTGGCCTTGAGTTCCATACAAAGGAAGTGGGAACCATTCTTGTGCCGATAAATCTCGCAGCAATTCGCGCTCTTCAGTCGTCTTTGGCTGAGATTGAGCAGTACATAATTCACTCAAAACCCGAAAGGGCACATTAGTCATGAATCTCTCCAATCCTATTTATCACGATGCAGACAAGGCCCGCGATCACTTGGAAGCCCTGCTTTGGGCTGACGGTCCCGTATGTCCTCACTGCAAGGTTCGTGACCATGCCAGCAAGATCAGGGGTGGCCGTAAGGGCCTGATGTTCTGTAACGCTTGCCGTATGCAATTTAGCGTGACGGTCGGAACCGTGTTTGAGCGTTCCAAAATTCCTCTGAACAAGTGGGTATTGGCAACGCATCTCATGTCAGCTTCCAAGACTGGCGTTTCTGCCCATCAGCTTCACCGCATGCTGGACATTACCTACAAGTCGGCTTGGTTCATGTGCCATCGCATTCGTGAGGCCATGAAGGACACCGACACAACCCCTATGGGTGGCCGTGGCGAGTCCGTACAGGTTGATGAAACCTACTGCGGCAATACGTCCAAACGCGCCAAGGGCTACAAGAAAGGCCATCGCCACAAGCAGCAGATTGTTGCCCTTGTGGAGCCTTCCTCTGGCCGTGCAAAGGCTTTCCATGTGAAGCGCGCTACGACTGAGAAGGTACGCAATATCCTGTTCACGACTGTGGACCGTAAGTCGATCTTGGTTTCGGATGAAAGCAGGCTCTACCAGTACACTGGCAAAGCCTATGCCGATCATCAGACCGTGCACCACAAGAGCGGAACCTATGTGAACAAGAAGGGCTTTTCCACAAACAATGTTGAGAACTTCTTTGGCGTGTTCAAGCGCTCAATCAAGGCTCACATCGTTGTGTCGGAGACAGCATTTGCAACCGTTACGTGGCTGAAAGCGTGTTCCGCTACACAAACCGCAAGATCAATGACTTTGAGCGCGCTTTAGAAGCCCTGAAAGGTATCGAAGGCAAGCGTTTGACCTATCGGCCAATTGGCTAAGCCCGTTACCCGAAAACAGCTTGTTAAAAAGCTGTGGTGGATGCGTAGAACATTTCAGAAACGCCAGAAATAGAGTAGCATCTGCCCGCAGTCTGATTTGCTCCTGTGGCCTTTATGGAATGGGGCGTACGAAGCGCTTCAGACCGGGGCGGGTCCACCGCCTCTTTGCCAAGACGAGAAATCATCATGGCTAGCACAATGAAAATCGGAAGGGACGCCATCACTGGAGAGTTCATTCCGGTTAAGGTCGCTATTCGTCGTCCTACGACTTCGACGGTAGAGACAATCAAGAAGCCTAGTAAGTAACTAGGTTGGGCGGCGGGACTTCTTTGGAGTTGGCCCGTCGCCTTTCTTTCTTTTTACAACTGATTTGTCAACTTTTGGTTTCGTCACGTGCGGCTTGTGCGGCGTTTGAAGCATTCGCTTCAGGACTTCATCGCGTTTCTTATCATCGGGGGATTTTGCCATGACTATCCTAAATCCTGCTCTCCATCGCGCTCCTTCGGAGGCCGCCATTATAGGCCGTTTGATCCTGGCATACAGCGAGTTTGAGCTAATGCTGGCTTTATGTACCAGCCTGACCCTTGATGTGGAACAGGATGATATTTTGAGGGCCTTCTTCAGAATCAAGTCAGAAAGTAACAAATTTGCTCTTGCAGATGCTCTCATGCACACGCCACTTAAAAGACTTGGCCTTGAGCCTTTGTTTGCTGATTTAAAACCAGCCTACAGACAATGTTTGAAAATCAGAAACCAATACGCCCATTGCCAATGGTCTGACAGTCCCAATGGGTTATTCTTTGTTGACCTAGATGAAACCGCTGAAAAGTTTGAGGGGTTTACGCAGAGGCACTATCACATAGATTTGCCCCTCTTGAAGATTTAAGAGGCGTTCTTTGTAGAAACTCGGATGTTTCTTCTTTATTTCGAGTATGAGATAAAATTGAAGATGAAGAAGTCGAAGCGGAATATCCGCCCAAAGCCTTCAATGCCTCCACTACCAGAGTTCTCATAATCCTGAAGACCTACATCCGTACCCATAAGATGAAGATGCTTCCACCCTGCAAAGACGGCTGCATCTAGAGTTGTCGCCCTGTCCATTTACTCTTAACATCCTATATTGCATGTGTCACGTATATAAGTGCGATTTATTTCCCTTTTTGCATCTATTTTGGCATGCTGTGAAAAGGCATTGAATTGGACTTCGAATGCTGCACCAGGTACATTCACGCCGGATTGTGGCAAGCAAATCGATGTGCCGCCCCGGTCGAGGCATAGGCCGGAAAAACCTTACTGCATGGATCCAGCGCGAAAGGACAGCGCGGATGAAACTCGCAGCCGGGCGGCCGATGGAACAGGCTGGGCACGTCGCCTTCGATTTCCAAGCGGTCGTGGACGGCGTCAGGGTCCGGCACTGGGTTTGCCGACAGCAGGGCGGCGGTATAGCGATGCCTCGGCCGCGCGAAGATGTCCGCCGTCCGGCCCTCCTCCACGATGCGGCCGAGATACATGACGGCAACCTTGTCGGCCAAGTGGCGGACGACGTTGAGATTGTGTGTGATGATAAGGATGGCGATGCCGAGGCGGGCCTGCAGTTCATTCAGGAGATTGAGTATCTCGCCCTGGATGGAGACATCGAGTCCGGCCGTCGGTTCATCAGCAATGAGCAGCTTCGGCCGAAGTGCCAGGGCCCGCGCCACGCCGATGCGGCGCGCCTGGCCGCCGGAGAGCTGATGCGGATAGCGCGACAGGAAGGATACCGGCAACCCGACATCATCAAGCAGTCGCGCGACTTCCGCATCGAGGTCGAAATCGCCGCGATGGCGGTGTACACGGAAAGGCTCGGCCAGGATCGAGCGGACGCTGAGGCGGGGGCTCAGCGAACCGGTCGGGTCCTGAAAGATCATGCCGATTTCGCGGCGGACTGGCAGAAGCGCCTTTTCTGTGAGGCGCGAGATCCGATGGCCGTCGAAACCTATCGTCCCGGAATGGATGGGAACCAAACCGACGATGCCGCGCGCCAGGCTGGTCTTGCCCGATCCGGACTCGCCGACCAGCGCATAGGTCTCGCCTGGCTGGACCGAGAACGAGACGTCAGCGACGGCTTCGATGTGTGTCGGCGAGCCGGTGAACATCGCGGAAATCGGGCTCCCGACCGCAAAGCGGATCGTCAAATCCTCGACCTCAAGCAGCGCTTTCATGCGGGTGGAAGCTGCTCTGCCTTGTGGCATGCGGCGAGATGGTCGCCGTTCAACCGATGGGGCTTCGGCTTTTCGATGCAGCGCTCGAACCGTTCCGGGCAGCGGGGGCTAAAAATGCATCCTGGCGGGACCTCGATCAGGTTTGGCAGGTCTCCCGGAATCGTCGGGAGATTGCGCGTCGCTTCCGGAATGCGGGCCGGATCGCATTCCAGCAGCTTTCGGGTATAAGGGTGGCGTGCATCGTGGAATATCTCGCGCACCGTTCCGCGCTCGACGACTTCGCCGGCATACATGATGGCCACCCGGCCGCAGAGTTCCGCCACCACGCCGAGATGATGCGAGATGAAGAGGATGGAGCAGCCGACTTCGTGCTGCAGGTCTTTCAGCAGCCGGATCACCTGAACTTCCAGCGTGGCGTCAAGCGCCGTGGTCGGCTCGTCGGCGATCAGCAGATCGGGTTCGGCGAGAAGCGCCATGGCGATGCAGATCCGCTGCCGCATTCCCCCGGAGAACTGGTGCGGGTATTGGTCGAGTCGCTTTTCCGGATCGGGAATCTTGACCTTCTGCAGGAACTCGATCGCGCGATCGCGCTTGCCTCTCCTGCTCAACCCTGACCGGTATTGGATCGCGGTCATCTGCATACCGACTGAGAGTACCGGATTGAGCGACGTCATTGGATCCTGGAAGATCGCCGTGATCCGGTCGCCGCGCAATCGCGTGAGGTCGTCCGGGCGCATTGTAAGAAGGTCGGCACCTTTGAACAGAATCCGGCCGGAAGCAACCTTGGCATTTTCCGACAAAAGTCCGATCACCGAATTAATCAGGGTCGACTTTCCGCAGCCGGACTCGCCGACGACGCCGACGATCTCGCCCCGCGGGACGGCAAGACTGACATCGCGCAACGCATGCAGCCGGCCGGAAGCGGTGCGAAAGTCCACCGACAGGTGTTCGACGCTGAGGACATCGACAGTTTCCATCAAGCGTCCTTCCTGAGCCGTGGATCGAACTGATCGCGCAGCGTTTCGCCGAGAAACGTGAAGCCCAGCGTCGCCACGATGATCGGCAAGCCGCCCGCGATCGCGGGCCAAGCGCTTTCCCGGATGAACGAGAAGCCGTCGTTCAGGATGGAGCCCCATGAGGGTGTGGGTGGCCTGACTCCAAGCCCCAGAAAGCTCATCCCGGCCTCGATCGTGATCACGACCGGTATGTCCATCGAGGCAAGGATGAGCAGAGGTCCGATCAGGTTTGGCATGATGTGAACGGGAAGGATCCGCCAGGCTGGTGCGCCAAGCGCGCGGGCCGCGAGCACGAATTCCGCTCCCTTCAGCGACATGGTCTGGGCCCGGACCACCCGGGCGTAGCCGGGCAGGGTGGCGAGCACCACGACCAGGACCACAGCCGACAGGCTCGGGCCGACAAGCGTCACAAGGGCCAGCGCCAGCATGACCGTCGGGAACGAGCGGAGTGCGTCGAAAAAGAGAAGCAGGAGCGAATCGAGCCAGCGCGGCCCATAACCCGCAATCATGCCGAGAACCAACCCGCCGATGAAGGAAAAGCTTGTGGCGACCAGAGCAACTGCCAGAGCGATCCGCGCGCCGTGGAGGACTCGCGTGAGAAGATCGCGCCCGAGTTGGTCGGTTCCAAGAAGGTGCATCGCGCCCGGCGGCAGGAAGCGGTCGCGCAGTGCCATCCCGGCCGGATTGTAGGATGTCAGCACGTCGGCGAAGATTGCTCCGAAAACGACCAAGAGTACTAGCCCCATTCCGAGCGCTCCCATCGGGTCGGAAATGAGCCTAATAATCCGGCCGCGCTGCCCCGTGTTGGCGCGCGTTGGTGCTGTCGGGATGGCGTCAGAGAGAGGCGCGGACACGCGGGTCAAGCCATGCGGCGACGAGGTCGGCGACGAGAGTGCAAAGCACATAGAAGGCGGTTGTGATCATCACGCCACCGATGACGAGCGGGTAATTGCGCGTGATCACGGCATCGTACATGAGCCGCCCAACCCCCGGGCGAGCGAAAACGATCTCAGCGAAAACAGCGCCGGAGATCATGTGACCGACGCCGATGCCAAGCAGCACGACCGTCGGGATGATCGCGAGTTTCAGCGCGTAGCGGAAGATGATGGTCCGCTCGCGCAGGCCGAAAGCCCGCGCCATGCGGATGTGGTTCTCGGTGAGCACCTCCAGCATGGAAGCGCGGACCATGCGGGCGATGTATCCCACCCACCCGAGCCCGACGGCGAGTGACGGGAGGATCAGATGACGGAGTTGATCGCCAAGATCGCCGGGATCGCCCGCGCCGATAGTGGGAAACCAACCGAGGTGCACGCAAAAGAAGAGCAGGCTGTAAATCGCGATCACGAAGGACGGGACCGCGATCATGCTGACGGACAGGACCGCGATGACGCGGTCAGCCAGCGATCCTCTTCTAATGGCCGCGAAGCAACCGAGCGGAATGCCGAGCAGGGCGGCCCAGCCGATTCCAGCCGCGATCAGAGCAAGGGTGAACGGCATCTGTTCGGCCACGGTGACCAGAACCGAGCGATGGGTGAGGACATCGGTCCCCAGATCGCCGGTGATTGACACGGCCGAAAAAGCGGGCGATCTGAACCACGACGGGCTGATCGAGGCCCATTTCCACGTGGAAGGCCTGGCGCAGTTCCGGCGTGGCGAGAGGCCCGAGCAAGACCGCGGCCGGATCGCCGGGAATAAACTGGATGGTGCTGATCAGCATGACCAGCGCCAGCGCCGTGATCACGACGGCGAGGCCGACACGCTTCACGGCATAGGCTAGCAATTCAATGGCCTCCATTCACCTTGCTGGCCCGTCGCCGGCCGGGCCCGAGAGCTTCGCCAAAGTGTGAAGCGGTTTGGCGCGGACATGCTCCAACTATTGATCTGGCGCGAGCCTTCGGGATTCTCCACGCGCGCTGATGCGCACAGCGCCCCGTCAAGCGCTCTTGAACTGATGGAATATCGGATTGCCGTTCGGCATCACCGCCGGGTCGATTCCGCTCCTGTGAGCAACCCCCACGGCCTCATGCGTCAGGAACACATAGGACCCGGACTCCTCCATCAGATCCTGCATTTTGATGTACAGGTCGTTTCGCTTCTGGGGATCGAGCTCAAGTTTGCCCGCCTTTTCAAGTTCGCCGAATTCCGGGCTGTTCCAGCGCTCCCAGTTCCACACGCCGATCTGCTCGGGAGTGAACCATTCCGTGGCGAAGCTTGGGTCGGGCTGCATCGAGAAGCGGGCGATGTGGAGCTGGATTTTCTTCCAGGCGTCCCCCGCTTTCTGGTCGCCGAGACTCCAATAGGTTCCCGAATCGTGCTGCTGGATGGTCACCTTGATGCCGACCTCGGCGAGCTGAGATTGGATGGCTTGGGCAGCACTCACCCGCTCCACTTTGTTGAGGATATCAAGGGTGCATTCAAAACCATCGGGAAAGCCGGCTTTCGCAAGAAGCTCCTTCGCCTTGGCTGGATCATAACTGTAAAGTACCTTTTCGCGATGACCGGGTAGGCCCGGCGCGATCACGCCGGTCGCGGCCTCGGCAGCCCCGAAATAAGCAGCATCGAGCACCACGGGGACGTTGATGGCGTGCTGAACGGCGCGGCGCACATCGGGATTGTCGAAGGGTTTGGCTTCCTGGTTCATGCCGAGCCAAACGTAAGCGAGCGACGGTTTCACCACGACTTTACCGTCCGGCGGCGGCGTCTTCTGGTAGCGCGGGATCGAACTCACGGCGACCCAGGTATAATCGAGATCGCCGCCTTCAAAGGCGAGCTCCGCCACCTTCTCATCCTCGATCGGAATGATGTGGATTTCGTCCCATTCCGGTTTCTCGCCGGGCCAATCGGGGTTTCGAGCCAGCACCGTGCGCTGCTTTGGCAGCCATTCCTTGAGCAGATAGCGGCCGCACTGCGCCGGCGGCTTGGTGTCGAACTTGCCTCCGGCGGCCTCGACGGCCTTCCTTGAAACGATCCGGCCGGAACCGAAGACGAGACCGACGTTCCACAGCGGCGGGAAGGGTGCTTTGAGTACGATGACTCCGGACTTGTCGTCCGTCACCTCGACATGGTCGAGTGCCGCCCAGTCTCCCGCATAAGGCGATTCCATCTTCGGATCGATCATGCGCTCGAACGAGAACTTCACATCATCGGCCGTGACGGGCCCAAAGCCGTCGGTCCACGTCAGACCGTCGATGAGGGTAAACTCAATATGCTTGTCGTCGACCTGCTCCAGCCGCTTTGCACCGTCAAGTTCCCAGCCCCATTTGTCGCCAGCCTTCATGCTGGCCAAGCCGACAAAGATGCTCCGCATGACGTCGTCTTCCGGCGCCGCCTTGCGGTAAGCCGGATCGAGGTTTTGAATATCTGCGTAGGAGCGAACCCGCAGAATCTTGCTATTCTGGGACAGGGCGATCTGCGGGTAGTACCCAGCTGTCAGACCGGCCGCCGCCATGGTTCCGAGAACCTGCCGCCTCGTTAAGCGCAACTTACTGGTCATATCGATCTCCCTTGGCTGTGGACATCATTTGCTCTTATCGTGAAAAAAATAGTCTGCGGCAGAATTCGAGGCTTGGCAACGGTTTTGCCGTATCCCTACTAGCGATCCGGCGAGATGCGCGGCGGGTTGTATCACATGCCGTTGCGCGGGATTTCGTGGGACCAGCCCACGCGGTGAAACGGCGTGTCCCCGTCCCAGCATTCAACATGGGCTTTCAGCCGGAAATGCGTGGCGGTTGCCGTCATCTCGGCGCTGGTCTCAATTCGCACAGCCCAGCCGCTCCGTTCGAGCTTGCTGTCCTGTGTCATTGTCGTCGTTGCCGTAAGCGGGTTGGTGGAGCCCACGGCGCAAATCCTCTCTGAGATGTCGCCCAATTCGATACCGGTATCATTCAGCCGGATGCGGCCAACCGGGCCGAAAATCCCGCCATCGATGTAAACGCGATGAGAAATCGTGCCATCCTTCAGATCGGTTGAAAAACCGCGCTCCAGCGTCCCCTCGCGCATCTTGGTGATGCGGCGCGGCGGGGCCGGCGGCACGGGAAGCGGGCGAGGTTCGGGCGCGCCGGTTGCGACCCTCAGAGGCAGTTCAAGCACAGACCGCCCCGGCACCAGCGTAAGCGTGACGGGCTCGGGAGAAGGCCAGCAAATCGGCCAGTAGGTAGAGGAAATGTGCAGAACCAGCCGGTGCCCCGCAGGTACCCTCCAGGCCATGCCATGCAGAAGAAAGCTGACCTCCATCTCCTCGCCGGGCACCACTGGTACAGGAGCCTTGGCGCCATTCCGGTGGTTGAGGTTCACGAATCCTCGCGTGATCAAAGACTGCGCCCCGTCCGGGGCCTCGTCGGCCAGCACGGCGGCGACAAAGGCCTGCGGCCTGTCCGCAGAAAGGCGGAGCGTCAGGCGCGTCTGTCCTAGAATGTCGATGGATGCATCAAGCGGGGTTGAACGAAAACCGAGAGCACCGCCAGCATCGATCCGGCAGTCGGCTGGCAGATCACCCTCGGTTGCGAACGAGCACAAGTCGCCCGCCGCCGCGCCGTATATCTGGGGTGAGCAGACCGTCATGGGTGCGCCCACAGTCTCCGCCGCACTGGCAAGCGAACCCGCGTTCAGCCAGAGTTGACGAGGTTTCACATTCGGCGAAGGCCACTGTGCCTCTTCCACCCAATGCCCCTTGCGCGTCTTGCGAAAGCTTTCGGGCGGGGCGCTGTCTTGCATGAAAAACCGCAAGCGCGGTTCGTCCATGATGCCGGTGTCGATGCCTTTCAGCCAGTGATCCCACCAGCGCAGCGCTTCCGCCACGAAATCAACCTTTGGCTCCGGGATTCCCTCATGCGGGTAAAGATGCGCCCATGGGCCCATCATCACTTTGCACGGGGCCCTCAGATGCTCGGCAATGCGGAACGGCGTGTCGCGGAACAGGTCGGCCCAACCGCCGAAGAAATAGACCGGCACCTTGATCGCATCGTAATCCTCGCAGACCGAGCCATGGGTCCACTGCGCGTCACGCGTCTGGTGCCGCAGCCATTTCTCCGGCCAGAAGCGCATGCCGTCGAGCCGTTCGCGCCACATCTCGCGCCAGCGCTCGCCGACGATCTCGGGGTCGGGCGGCAGCGCATTGTTGAGCTGCATAATGACGCCCCACCAGAAATTGTCGGTCAGAAGCACGCCCCCGGAGAAATGGATGCATTCGGCCCAACGGTCGTCCGTGCCCATGACCGGAATGATGGCCTTCAGCGCGGGCGGTTGCATCGCGGCGACCTGAAATGAATTGTAGGCGCCCCAGGACTTTCCCATCATCCCGACATTCCCATCGCACCAGGGCTGTGCTGCGATCCAGGCGATCACGTCGCAGGCGTCGTCAAGTTCCTGTTGGAGGTATTCGTCATGCAAGACACCGTCACTGTCGCCCGAGCCGCGCATGTCCACGCGTACGGCGGCATAGCCCGCGGCGGCGAAGCGGGGATGAGTTGCTTCGTCGCGCACGCGGGTGCGGTCACGGCGGCGGTAGGGAATGTATTCCAGAATGGCAGGGACCGGGGTTGCCTCTGCGTTTTTCGGCATCCAGATGCGGGCTGCGAGCCGCGCTCCATCGGGCATGGTGATCCAGACAGTTTCGATATGGCGAATTGGTACGGAGTTGTCGGGCATAGGAAGCTCCTTGAGCGCCGCAGCGGGGGATTCAGACGTGATCGCGCGGGATTCGATGGTTCCAATGGCGCGAGAAGACACGCTCCTCCTGTTCAAAAGCGTCGAGTTGCCCTTCGATGACGAATTCGCCTTTCGTTACGCGCATCTGCGTGCGCGCATCGATATGGACGTGGAAACCGTCGCGGACGTATTCCTTGCGCCAATGAACGTGCGCCTCGGGCGAGAGCGGGTTGCCGGGATCGATCGTATAGAGCCGACGCGCGCTCGATGCATATTGCCAATCGAAATCCTCGATGCATATGAGACCATCATCCTGATAGCGTTCCGCCTCGACTAGACCGGTGCGCAGATCCTTTCGAATCTCGATCCGGGTCGCGCCCGGCCGCACCAACGATCGCCGCAGCGCCGGCGCATTCTCCGCAGGCTCAAATGGCCGTCAGCCCATCATCCTCTGACCGCGGCGGACGAACCGGTAGCTCCAACGTACTTGCGCCTGCGGTGATGGTAAGCGTCACCGGCTCGGGCGACGGCCAGACGATTGGCCAATAGGCGGTGGAAATGGCAAGCCGCAGCCGGTTGCCGGCGCCGATGCGCTGCCCGCATTCGTTCATCCGGATCCGCACCGAATAGCGCTTGCCCGGCTCGAGCGGCTTCAAGTCCTCGTGGCTGTCGCGGTGCGTCAGATTCAGGATGCCGTAGGTCAGCCGCGTGGCCGACCCGTCGGGCAGGACTTCCGAAAGCGTCGCGGCCACGAAGGCATTCGGCCGGTCGGCCGCGACATCGAGATGAAGCACCGGCGCGCCAAGGAGCTCGAGCGGCTCGTTGAGAGGCTCGCGTATCGAAGAGGAGCGAGCCGCCGGCTTCCTCGCGCTGATCGCCGGGCTGGTCGGCGTCAAGGCCATAGGGGCACCATTTGCCGGCCGCAAGCCCGACGGTCTGCGGCGAGCGGATGCGTGAGTGCGGCCTCTTCGGGCTCGACCGCCCGGCTGCTCCAGCCGTTCCTGCCCGAGCGAGCAGGTGGCGGATTGGATACGCGGACTTGGCCAGCTCTCCTCCGCCACCCAGCGTCCGGGCTTCTCCTTGTTAATACGGCGTGGCCGGCATCGGCTCATTGATCCAGGCCCTGAGCGACGGGCTCGTCCATGATGCCGGTCTCGATGCCCTTCAGCCACTTGTCCCACCAGCGCAGGCATTCCTGCAGGAAGCCGATCTGCGGCCCGGGCAGGGCGAAGTTCGGATATTTGTGCGCCCACGGCCCGACCAGGCGCCTTCCGCGGGCATTGCAGATTGCTCGAGCATGCGGAAGATCGCGTTGGTGTAGCCGTCCGCCCAGCCGCCGACGAGATAGACCGGGCACTGGATTGCCGCAATAGTCCTCGCAGATCGAGCCATGCTTGTAGAAAGCGTCGCGGCGCTGCCGGCGGTGCCACTCCTCAAGCCAGAAGCCAGAGCTTCTCCAGCCGGCCCATCCACAACTCCCGCCATTTTTCGCCGACCAGTGTCGGGTCAGGCGGTGTCGCGTTGATGGCGAACATGGTCGAGCCCCAGGCGAACTTGTCGACCAGCAGGCAGCCGCCCATGAAATGGATGTCGTCGGCGTAGCGATCGTCGGTCGAGCAGAGCGAGATCACCGCCTTCAGCTCTGGCGGCCGTCGCGCGGCGATCTGCAGGCCGTTGAAGCCGCCCCAGGAGATGCCAATCATGCCGACCGAACCGGTGGACCAGGGCTGCGCGGCGATCCAGGCCAAAACCTCCAGCCCGTCGTCCTGCTCCTGCTTCAGATACTCGCCCTTGAGCACGCCTTCCGAATCGCCGGAGCCTCGAATGTCCACACGCACGGAGGCGTAGCCATGCCCTGCGAAATAGGGATGATTCAGCGCATCTCGCTCCGTAGTTCCGTCGCGCTTGCGATAAGGCAGATATTCCAGGATGGCCGGGACCGGTTCCGATTCCGCGTCCTCCGGCAGCCAAATCATGGCGGACAGGGTCACCCCGTCGGAAAGCGGGATGAGTGCGTGCTCGATCACGCGGGTCTTGTTTGAAAAATCGATTCTAGTCAGCATTTTGGAAGAGTTTCGTTGAGGCGAACTCGAGATTGTAGCGACGTTACCTGTACGGTGCAAGGCGTGTGGGCGCTTGCAGGGAACGGGCATTCACGCCCGCGTGCTCGTTTCCCCCGAATCGAAACGCGACTTCATCGTCAGCATGGCCGACTGCCCCGCTTCAGCATGATCGTGCTGGGGCGATTTCTATATGGGAGAGTTCTGGTGCCCCTTCGCGTATCTTGCCAGTACCGCAGGCAATGCTGAACGTCCATTCCCGCCCAGAGCTGTCGCGCTGAATCACGACGGTGATTGTCAGCTTTTGGCCCGGACCGGACTTCACCACTTGGGAGAATGCCCCGCCGTTTCCAAGTTTCGGTCTTGCAATCGATGCCAGTTTGCACAAAACTCGACCTTAATAGCCGCTCATCCCGTGGCTGTCGGCTCAATTACTTGAACAGGGAGACACACATGAAACGTATTGAACTTTCCGCGTCCTTCCTAACACTTGGAATCCTTGCATCGACACTTTTTTTTGGCACGTCAACGCCTGGCCTTGCGGCTGACAGTTTCACGTTGGTCGAACGAGCCACCAGCGATGCGGTCACCGACACAGGTTCTAAGGATGACAGCGTGGGCGACATTCTTACCTTCGCAAATGAAATCTATGACGAAGCCAACAAGAAAGTAATGGGTAGTAGCACGGGTTATTGCTTCCGCACCGCGGTTGGCAAATCCTGGGAATGTGCCTGGACAAACACGCTGGCTGATGGACAGATAATCGTCGCGGGTCCATTCCTCGACGGCAAGGACTCGGTTCTGGCAGTCACCGGTGGTACCGGCAAGTACGCGAGCAGCCGTGGCGAAATGATGCTGCATGCTCGCAATGACAAGGGCACCGAATACGACTTCAAGTTTGTCCTGAAGTAGAAAGTAACCACATGCAGGGCGGGAGTTCCCTCCGGCACTCCATTGTTGCGCCTTCATAATAGTAGTAGTTTGCGTCAGCTATTTACCCAATTCGGAAGTCAGATCAGGTAGCTCCCAGCTAGCTTAATCGAATGACGGCCAATCCCGTTTCACAATAGACTGATAAGCGTTGGCGCTTTTACCCTAGACCACGAGGCCAAAAAGGATTACTTTTCCGCCGCAAATCCGACAGTCCTGAAGCCGTCCTTTGAATGGAAGGTGTCTCATGACCATGGTGCAAAACCGGCGTCATTTTCTGAGCTGCATGTCATTGGCTAGCGCCGCGGACTTGACTGGGGCTTTCCCGACCAGTGGCCAGTGCAGAGCCGCCGCCCGAGACCACCAACATCCTCAAGCGCGAGCTGAAGACCTAAGCAGAGTGGTGTTGCAATGCCAACGAATGATCACCTCGAATGTCCTCGCGCCGCACTAACGCTGACGCGCCACGAAGCCTAGTCCAAGACAGGAGACTTGCGATGCCGATCATCCAGAACCGCCGCCGTTTTCTAACCGGTTTGACTGCGTTGGGCACCGCGGGACTTGCACGCAGCCGGAACATAGCCGCGGAAGAGGCCCCGATCGAGACGGCCACTGTCCGCTTCGCCAAGGCTACGGGCATCTGTATCGCGCCGCAATTTGTGGCCGAGGAGATGCTGCGCGCCGAGGGATTTACGGATTACCGCAGCGTGAGTTCCGATGCGGGCCTCGCCCAGACGGAAATGCTGGCCCGCGGGGAGGTGGATTTCGGCATCGATTTCGCCACTGCCTACGTCATCCCGATCGATGCCGGCGCGCCGATCAAGGTGCTCTCCGGCGTTCATGTCGGCTGTTATGAACTGTTTGCGCGTGAAGGCATCACCAGCGTTCTCGATCTCAAGGGCAAGAATGTCGGCGTCGGCAACAACCTGGTATCGGACCCGCATATCTTCGTCAGTGTCATGGCGGCCTTTGTCGGCCTCGACCCGGCCAAGGACATCAACTGGGTCACCGACGAGGACAAACCCGCAGAACTTTTCGCCGATGGCAAGATCGATGCCTTCCTGGCTTTCCCCCCGAGGCTCAGGATCTGCGCGCCCGGAACATCGGCCATGTGATCCTCAACAGCACACTCGATCGTCCGTGGTCGCAGTATTTCTGCTGCATGCTGGCGGTCAACGCCGCCTATGCCGAAAAATATCCGGCCGCCACCAAGCGCGTGATCCGTGCCACTCTCAAGGCGGCCGATCTTTGCGTCGCCGAGCCCGAACGGGTGGCGCGGTTTCTCGTCGATGGCGGATACACCAAGCAATACGACTATGCCGTCCAGTCGATGCAGGAAATTCCTTACCTGAATTGGCGGGAGTTCGACCCGGAAGATACGATCCGCTTCTTCGCGCTCAGGCTGCACGAGGCGGGCATGATCACTTCGAGCCCCAGCAAGATCATCGCTGCGGGCACTGACTGGCGCCTGTTCAACGAACTCAAGCGGGAATTGAAGACTTGATCACAACTTATTCGCATCCGACAAAAGGAGACTTGCCATGCCGATCACACTGAACCGCCGCCACATCCTGGCCGGCCTGCCGACCCTTGTTGCCGGTCTTCGCGCGACACCGGGCGGCGCCGAACCGCCGCCGGAAGTGACTAGCGTCCGGCTGCCGGTGTTCGTCAATGTCTCCGACTGCCAGGCGCCCCTTTACATTGCCGAAACGCTGCTGCGCGGCGAGGGCATCACCGACGTGCAATGGGTTGGCGTGAAATTCGGCGAGGGTATGAGCGATTTCAAACCCGTCACCGCCGAGGACGGACCGGACTCCTCCGACTGGCTCAACAACAATGCAATCGATTTCGACTGGAATTTTCCGCCCGGCCACATTCGCATTATTGCCAGCGGCGCGCCCATCAAGGTGTTGGCGGGAATGCATGTTGGCTGCCTTGAGCTTTTCGCCACCGAAGGGGTCCGCGGCGTCGCCGATCTCAAGGGCAAGCGAGTGGGCGTCGACAACTTGACGGGGGTTTCGCAGCAGATGCTGATCGCCATCGTCGCCAGCGTCGGGCTCGATCCGTACAAGGATGTAGAATGGTTCTCAGGCCCCGACTTCAACCCGGTGGAACTGTTCGCCGCGGGCAAGATCGATGCCTTCCTCGCCGGGCCGCCGGTGCCCCAAGAAATGCGTGAGCGTAAGCTCGGTCATGTGATCCTCAGCACCGGCATCGACAAGCCGTGGTCGCAGTATTATTGCTGCATGATGTCGGCGCGCTTGGAATTCATCGAAAAGAACCCGGCCGCCACCAAACGGATCCTCCGCGCGATCATGAAATCCGTCGACTTCTGCGTCTCCGATCCACAAGCCGCCGCGAGGGACCTGGTCGCCAAGGGCTTCGCCAGCAAGTACGACTACGCGCTAGAGGCCCTGACGGAAGGCCGCTACGCCACCTGGCGCGAATTCGATCCGGAGGATTCGCTGCGCTTCTGGGCACTGCGCATGCAGGAGACCGGCATCATCAAGGATAATCCGAACGACCTCATCGCCAAGGGCACCGATTGGCGCTTTCTCGACGAGCTCAAGCGCGAGTTGAAGACTTAGCCGCAGAAAGGAAACTTGCCATGTATTCCATTCACAACCGCCGCCACGTACTTGCCGGAATGTCGGCGCTCGCCGCAGGTATTATGGCCCCAACAGCCAGCGCTGAGCCGCCGCTGGAAACGACCACGGTTCGTCTGCCGCGATGGGTCGGTGGTTCCTACTGCTGGGCGGGCGCATATATCGCCGGAGAACTGATGCGCGCCGAAGGCCTCACCGATGTCCGCTACGTGGAAGCCGACAGAAGCGTCGACCAATCAGAGTGGATCGCACGCGGTGAGACGGATTTCAGTGTGAACTTTCCGCCGAATCAAGTCGCATCGATCGATGCCGGCGTGCCGATCAAGGTGCTAACCGGGCTGCACTCGGGATGCCTCGAACTGATCGCCAAGGAAAGCATCCGCGGCGTCACGGATTTGCGGGGCAAGCGGGTGGGCGTGGATGGTTTCAACAATTCGCGACATGTGTGGCTGACCCTCATGGCCGCCTATGTCGGACTCGATCCCGTCAACGATATCCAGTGGGTCTTGACTGAGGGCGTGAAACCGACGGAACTCTTCGTTCAAGGGAAGATCGACGCATTTCTCGGCACGCCGCCCCAGCCGCAGGAGCTGCGCGCCAAAAAGATCGGCCACACGATCCTCAACAATGCCATCGACCGCCCGTGGTCACAGTATTTCTGCTGCATGATCTCCGCCACGACGGACTACATGGACAGGTACCCGGTGGCGACCAAGCGGGTCTTGCGATCCATCCTCAAGGCTGCCGACCTCTGCGTGTCGGATCCGCAAATGGTGGCGCAGCAGATGGTCGATCGCGATTTCGTCCCGTCGTATGACTACGCGCTGCAAACTCTGAAAGATATCCGGTACGACCGGTGGCGGGATTTCGATCCTGAAAACTCGATGCGGTTCTATGCCCTGCGCATGCAGGAGACCGGCCTTAGCAAAATGAGCCCGCAGGAGATCATCGCCAAGGGCACCGACTGGCGCTTCCTCAACGAGCTGAAGCGGGAGATGAAAACGTGACATCAGGGAGGGAGATCGCGATGCCAAGCATCCACAACCGCCGCCGCTTCCTCGCCGGTCTCACGGCAGGTGCCGCCGCAGGTCTCCTTGGCGCTCCGCAATCGCTCCATGCGGAGCCGCCGCCGGAGACCACGCGCATTCGCTTGGCGAAGGTTCCTAGCATCTGCGTGGCGCCACAGTATGTCGCAGAGGAACTTCTGCGTGCTGAGGGCTTCACCGAGGTTGCCTATGTCGTCGCAGGCGCCGGTGCGGCCACGGCCTCCGCGGTGGCGAATGGCGAGATCGACTTTAGCCTCAACTTCGTGACAAATTCGATCGTCGCCTTGGACTCCGGTGCGCGGATCACTCTGCTCGGCGGCGTCCATCCCGGCTGCTTCGAGCTGTTTGCCAAGCGCGGGATCGACAGCGTCGTCGATCTGAAAGGCAGGAACGTCGGCGTCCAGGGGCTCGGTACGGGCCCGCATCTGTTCCTCGCCAGCATCGCGGCCTATGTCGGGCTCGATCCGGCGCACGACATCAACTGGGTGGTGAACCCGGCGGTCAAGCCCAAGGAGCTGTTCGCGCGCGGCGACATCGATGCGTTCCTCGGCTTTCCGCCGGACCCGCAGGAATTGCGGCGCAGCAAGGTCGGGCACGTCATCGTCAACAGCACTGTGGACCGGCCCTGGTCGCAATATTTCTGCTGCATGCTGTCCGGCAACAGCGATTTTGTGGCCGCGCATCCGGTTGCTACCAAGCGTGTGCTGCGCGCCATCCTCAAGGCCGCGGATCTATGCACCGCCGCGCCGGCCCTGGTCGCCGAGCGCCTGGTCGCGGGCGGGTTCGCCAGCCACTACGATGATGCGTTCGCAGCGATCAGCGAGCTGCCTTACCGGAAATGGCGGGACTACGATTCCACTGACACCGTCCGCTTCTATTCGCTGCGGCTGAAGGAAACCGGTTTGATCAGCTCCACACCCGACAGGATTATCGCGGAAGGTACGGACTGGCGCTTCCTCAACGAACTCAAGCGCGAGTTGAAGACTTAGCCACAGAAAGGAGACTTGCCATGTCTTCCATTCACAACCGCCGCCGCGTGCTTGCCGGCCTGTCGGCGATGGCTACCGGTCTCATCGCCCCAGCGGCTGGTGCCGAACCGCCGCTGGATACCACCAGTGTGCGCCTGCCCAAGTGGGACGGCGGCGCTTACTGCTGGGCAGGCAACTACATGGCCGGAGAGCTGCTGCGCGCCGATGGCTTCACCGATGTCCGTTATGTGCAAGGCGACCCCAAACTCGATCAGTCGGCGTGGATCGCCAACGGCGACACGGATTTCAGTATCAACTATGTGCCAATTCACGTCGCATCGATCGACACGCGGCGTGCCGATCAAGGTGCTGGCCGGCCTGCATTCCGGCTGCCAGGAACTGATCGCCAATGACAGCGTCCAGAACATCCCGGAGCTGAAGGGCAAGCGGGTCGGCATACATACCCTTGACTCGCTATCGCATGTGATGGTCGCTCTGATGGCCGCCTATGTCGGGCTCGATCCCGTCAACGATATCGAGTGGATTGCCGATATGGATGCGGGCGTTGTCAAGATGTTCGCCGAGGGCAAGGTCGATGCATTTCTCGCCACACCACCCAGCGTGCAAGACTTGCGCGCCCGTAAAATCGGCCATACCATCCTCAACACGACCACCGACAAGCCGTGGTCGCAGCATTTCTGCTGCATGATTTCCGCCACCGCGGATTATGTGAACAAAAACCCTGTGGCGACCAAGCGCGTGCTGCGGGCCATCTTCAAGTCCGCCGACCTGTGCGTGTCTGATCCACAAATGGTGGCGCAGCAGTTGGTCGAGCGCGGTTTCGTTCCCAGTTATGACTACGCGCTGCAGACGTTGAATGACCTCCGCTACGACCGGTGGCGGGATTACGACCCTGAAGACGCGCTGCGGTTCTTTGCGCTGCGCATGCAGGAAACCGGGATGATCAAGTCAAGTCCGCAGGAGATCATCGCCGCTGGCACCGACTGGCGCTTCCTTGAGGAACTTAAGCGCGAGTTGAAGACGTGAACCGCAGATCGGCAGGTCTCCTAGTGGCTGCGCTGCTGGCGTGGCCGGGGCAGGGACTGGCGCATGAGGCAGGCCACGACGAGCGCCTGCCGGTGATCGGGCCGGCGCCCGATTTCACCCTGACCTCCCAGGATGGCGCCACGGTATCGCTCGGCGATTTCCGCGGCAAGGCGGTGGCTGTCACTTTCATTTTTGCCTCCTGCACCGATACCTGTCCGTTGCTGACCGACAAGATGGCTAGGGTGCAGGACGACCTGGGCGCCCTGTTCGGCCGGAAGATCGCCTTCGTTTCGATCACCGTCGATCCAGAGCGCGACAGCCCCCAAGTGTTGAAACAGTATGCCGAGAGTTTCGATGCAAATCCCGATGGCTGGTACTTTCTGACGGGGGAGCCCGCGGCTATCCGCGATATCCTACGCCGCTATGGCGTATACGCCAGAAAATCTCCCTCGGGCGATATCGATCATACCTTCCTCACTTCGCTCATCGACTCGCACGGCGTGCTTCGGGTACAGTATCTGGGGGTGCGCTTTGACCTTGAGGAATTCCGAAGTGATCTACTTGGCCTCGTGGAAGAATCCGGCGAGGATTAGGGACTGGCTGGTAGACCTGGTCGCCCGCCTCCCGGCCCGTGTCCAAACCAAACTCCTGGCCGCATTTCTCACCATCGCCGGCCTTCTGATCGTGCTCGGCGCCGTCGGCTTGCAGGTGCTGAACGGGGTCAACGGCCGGACCGAGGACCTGATTACGCTGCAACGCAAGATTGCCGCCTATCACCAGGTCCAGCACGATACCACGAACCAGCTTTACAGCATCTCGACAGCCCTTCTGCTGCAGGACGACAGGATGCTCGATGCAGCACTGCGCCAGCTTAACCAGTTCGGCTACGATCTCGACCGCATGGAATTCGTGGCCGCGGACGAGGCGGAACTTCTCGGCGAGGTGCGCAAGGAATACGACCGCTTCACCGTGACCGTCACACGTGTCGTGGACGTGATCCGCGCCGGCCGCACTGCCGAAGCGCGCAACATGCAACTGGCGGAGATCGTTCCCCTTGCCGACCGTCTGGAGCGGATGACCAATCAGTTGGTCAATATCGCCGAAGCCGACATGGTGGCGGCCATCGATGCCACGGGCCGGACCTACCGGACCTCGCGGATCATCGTCATCGCCTTCGCGCTGGGCAGCCTCCTGCTCGCCCTTGGCCTCGGCTATATCATCTCATGGTCGCTGGTCGCACCGGTCAGGGAAATCGAGGCGAGGTTGCGCCGGATCGCGGCCGGCGAGTTCGGGCAACGCGTCATCGTCGCGAACCGCGATGAACTTGGCGAACTCGCCGGCAACGTCAACCAGACTTCTGAACAGTTGGGGCGCCTTTACCAGGAGATCGAAGCGCGCCGGCTCGAACTCAGCGAGTCGCTGGAGCAGCAGACTGCGACCAGCACCATCCTGCGTGCCATCGCTGCTTCACCCACCGATGTGCAGCCGGTTCTGGACGCAGTCGCGGAAAGCGCGGCCAAGCTCTGCGATGCTTATGATGCGGCCATCCTGCTGAAGGACGGCAAGTCGCTGACCTGGAAATCGCATCACGGCCCGATTCCGATCGACTTCGCCAATTGGCCGATCGGCCGTGACTGGGTGACCGGACGGGCTTTCGTGGATCGCAAGCCGGTTCATGTGGACGACCTCACGGCTGCCGCGGACGAGTTTCCGGCGGGTCAGGCAATGGCAAAACGGCTCGGCCACCGGACCATACTTGCAATGCCACTGCTGCGCGAGGAGGAGGCTATCGGCGCGCTCGTCATTCGCCGTGTTGAAGTGCGGCCGTTCACCCAAAAGCAAATCGAGCTGCTCACCATCTTCGCCGACCAGGCGGTGATCGCCATCGAGAATGTGCGGCTGTTCGAGGAGGTTCAAACCCGCAACCGCGAACTGAGCGAAGCACTCGAACAGCAGACCGCGACCGGGGCCATCCTGCGCGCCATTGCCGCTTCGCCCACCAACATCCAACCCGTCCTTGACGCCGTGGCGGAGAGCGCGGCCAAGCTCTGCGATGCATATGATGCGGTTGTCGTGCTGCAGGATGGTGAATCGCTCGCCGTGAAGGCCCATTTCGGGTCCATTCCGGTCGATGTCAGCAAACGGCCGATTGGGCGCGGCTATGTGGTTGGCCGCGCCTTCCTAGAGCGAAAACCACTCCATGTGCACGATATAATGAAAGCCGCAGGAGAATTTCCGGAAAGCCATGCGACGGCGCTAAGAGAAGGTACGCGAACACTTCTTTCCGTCCCTATGCTGCGGGAGGAAGAAGCCATCGGGGTGCTTGGCATCCGGCGCTTGGAAATGCAGCCGTTCAGCCCCAAGCAGATCGAACTATGTGAGACCTTCGCCGACCAGGCGGTGATCGCCATCGAAAACGTGCGGTTATTCGACGAGGTCCAGAGGCGCACGAGGGAACTTGCACGTTCGGTCAGTGAATTGAAGGCATTGGGGGATGTCAGCGAGGCGGTCAATTCAACGCTCGATCTCAAGACAGTGCTTGAAACCATCGTCGCAAAGGCCGTTCAGCTTTCTGAGGCTGATGCAGGCGCCATCTATGTTTTCAGCAAAACTTCGCAAACGTTCAAACTAAAAGCCACATATGGCATGAGCAAGGAGCTGATCGAGGCCATCTCGCATCAGGTCATAAGCATTACCGATGCCGCGATCGGTGAGGCAGCGCAACGCCGTTCCCCCGTTCAGGTTGCCGATCTCAAGACAACCAATGTTTCGTCGCTGCAAAAAGTCGTTCTGGACGCTGGTTATCGCAGCGTTCTTGTGGTGCCGCTGCTTAGACCAGAAAAGATAGTCGGTGCATTTGTCGTCAGGCGCAAGACACCAGGCCTGTTTCAGGATTCCACTGTAGAACTCATGGAAACATTTGCTGCACAATCAGTTCTGGCAATCCAGAACGCGCGGCTGTTCAGCGAGATCGAGGAAAAGAGCCATCAGCTCGAAGTCGCCAGCCGCCACAAGTCGCAGTTCCTCGCCAATATGAGCCATGAGCTCCGGACGCCGCTCAATTCAGTGTTGGGTTTTACTGAAATGCTTGTCGACGGGCTCTATGGTGAGCTGCCGGAGCGGGCAAAGGCGACATTATCGCGCGTCCAGACAAACGGCAGGCATCTTCTTGGGCTGATTAATGACGTGCTCGATCTTTCCAAGATCGAAGCGGGACAACTGAAACTTGCAGTCGAGAGTTACTCTGTTGGACAGATTGTCAAGTCAGTTGTTTCGGCAACAGAGCCTTTGGCTCGCGCCAAGCATCTTGACCTCAGAACGGCTGTCGCCGAGAATCTGCCACTTGGAAAAGGTGATGAGCGCCGGCTGACACAAGTGCTGCTCAACCTTGTCGGTAATGCGATCAAGTTCACCGACAAGGGGTCGATCGACATTGTCGCGAAGATGAACAACGGGTTTTTCGAGTTCATCGTCCGCGATACAGGCCCTGGCATTGCACCCGAGCAGCAGGCACGCATCTTCGAAGAATTCCATCAGGTCGATGACAGCAGTACCCGCGAGAAGGGCGGTACCGGGCTTGGGCTTGCGATCTCGAAGCGCATTGTAGAGATGCACAAAGGTAATATCGGAGTTGAATCGACTGTAGGCGGCGGCTCGACGTTCCGGGTTGTGCTGCCGGTCAGTGTCGAAGAAGAGGTGGAAGCATGAGCAAGCGCATCCTGATGGTTGAGGATACCGAGGACAATCGCCAGATCCTGCGTGACCTGATAAGCAGCACGGACTACGAATTGCTCGAAGCCGTGGACGGCGCTGAGGGAATAGCCATGGCTGCCAAGCACAAGCCGGACTTGATCCTGATGGACATCCAATTGCCGGTGATGGATGGCTATGAAGCCTCTCGCCGCATCAAGTCGAACCCGGAGCTCCAACACATTCCGATCATTGCAGTGACTTCCTATGCACTCGCGGGAGACGAGGCAAGGACACTTGCCGCAGGCTGCGACGGCTATATCGCCAAGCCGTTCAGCCCGCGCCTGCTGCTCGAGAAGATTCGCGAGTTTCTTCCACAGGGAGATCCCCTTGCATAGCCCCACGCGAATCCTTGCTGTTGACGATACGCCAGAAAACCTGGAAATCCTGCGCGTGCGGCTGGAAGCTAACGGCTATGAGGTTTTGATGGCAGCGGACGGCGAAGAAGCACTTTCGATGGTCGCCGAATTCACGCCTGATCTTATCCTGCTGGATATCTTGATGCCGAAACTGGATGGCATCGATGTCGTGCGGAAACTCAAGGCGGACCCGCTCCTGCAGTCAATACCCGTTATCCTCGTTACCGCCAAGTCCGATACGCAGGACATTGTCGCGGGATTGGACGCAGGCGGTGATGACTATCTGACGAAACCTTTTGAGCATTCAGCCCTTCTGGCACGGGTACGTTCGATGTTACGTCAGAAAGCCCTGCATGACACTGTTGAGGCACAGGCGCGGCTTCTCGAAGAACAGGCCGCCAAATTGGAATCGTGGAATCAGTCGCTGCAGCAAACGGTCAACGAGCAGGTAGCAGAAATCGAACGTGCAAGTCGGCTAAGGCGGTTCCTGCCTTCACAGGTTGCTGACCTTGTCATGGCGGCGGGACAAGGTGACGCTCTTCTTGAGAGCCACCGCCGTGAAGTGACGGTGGTATTTTGTGATCTGAGAGGGTTCACCGCATTCGCCGAGTCCGCCGAGCCTGAAGAGGTCATGGCGGTACTCAGCGAGTATCATGAATGTCTGGGGCAACATATCGTCAAATATGAGGGAACTCTTGAGCGGTTTATTGGTGACGGGCTGCTCGTCGTATTCAATGATCCCTTACCATGTGCCGATCATACGGAAAGAGCTGTCCGGATGGCATTAGAGATGCGTGATGAACTGGGCGAGGTTACCAGCCATTGGCTTAAGCAGGGCCATACCCTGGGTTTCGGTATTGGTATTGCTCGCGGCCACGCTACGATAGGACGGATTGGTTTCGCCCAACGCTGGGACTACTCGGTTATTGGCAGCGTCCCAAACCTGGCCGCTCGGCTGTGCGGTGAAGCCACAGCTGGCAGCATACTCGTCAGTCAGCGGGTCATTTCGGTTGTTGAGCAGGCTGTTGACTCCCGGGCCATGGGCGATCTCACCCTTAAAGGGTTTCACCGTCCAGTTCAGGCATACGACGTAATCCGCTGGATCGGATGACTGCTACTGGCCCGTAGCCAGTTCTAGCGAATTGTCGGCAACTGACCCAATGCGGACGGTCCGTGCCAACGGACGTGGCATCGTCGCCCGGACTCGTGCCGGCTCTCGTGACCGTCCGGCCGCAATGAGGAGCCTGGCTTAGATGCGCCAGTATAACACTGCCACCGGGCTCGGTCGGCCCGGCACAGTTGACGCTGATCTGAATCGAGCGCAGGGTTGACAAGCTCAAGGCAGGCCATACGGCTCGACTCAGCTAATCTCGGCGGGGTTGGAATGAGGTCCCGAGCGCGGACGATGTGTCCGGCGGGACCGGGACCTCTGAGAACCCTTCGGATTCGCAGTGTATCAGCGGCTTCCCGGGCGACGACGAAGCCTACCATGCAGGCTCATACCATCAAGAAGGAGTTCCACCATGACAAAAATCATGCCCGCTCTTGCCTCTTCTGTGCTGATCTTCCTTGCCGGACTACAGCCAGGTATTGCAAATGCCCAGGATCAGCCAATCAAGCGCACGGAGCTACTGAGGACTGACCTTGCGGATATTGCAGGGAAGGAGACTGTCATTTACATCGCAGATGTGGTGCCTGGAGGAGAAGGAGGTAGGCATACGCATTATGGCGACGAGTTCGTTTACATCCTAGAAGGCACCTCATTGTTCAACCCGATGGGAAAGAGGCGGTCACGCTTAAGCAGGGCGAGACCGCGCATCTGGCGCCGAGTGATGGTATCCACGCGGCAAAAAATGGGAGCACAAGCCAGCCCGCCAAGGTTTTGGTTTTCCTGGTGGTAGAAAAGGGTAAACCCTTGGCCGAGCCTGCGAAATAATCGTCGATAGACAATGCTGTATGTTCAGCCAGTTTCCGCTGTTGGCACTTAGTCGACGGACCTCCGTTATGGCAATTTGTCAGGTTTTGACAGTGATCTCAACTGGTCGCTGCAACACATGCATTAAATCTCTCTGCTGGCGTTTCAAATTGCAATGTCTTTCTTGGCCGTTCATTTAACTGGCGCGCAATACTGTTGAGATGTGTCTGTGAATGCACTGACAGATCGGTTCCTTTTGAAAGATACTGCCTGAGCAGCCGGTTGGTATTCTCGTTGGAACCACGTTGCCACGGACTTTGTGGATCGCAGAAGTAAACATCAATATCAGTCGTCATCGTAAACCGTTTGTGGTCAGCCAGTTCCTTGCCCCGATCCCATGTCAGTGACTTGTAGAGTTCTCGCGGCAGTTTGTGAGATTGTTTTATCAGGGCCGATACAACACTTTGCGTGTCTTTGTTTGCAACCTTGACCAACATGACATAGCGGGAATGACGTTCAACAAGTGTCGCTATATAACTGTTCCCTGAACCGCCGATAAGATCGCCTTCCCAATGCCCGGGTACAGCCCGATCCTCCACGGATGCAGGTCTATGCCTGATTGATACGGCATCCTTTATCTGGCCAAGTCCACCTCGCTTCAAACTGGCATATCTGGAGCGGCGTATCGTGCGCTTCGAGCGAAGATACTGCATGAGTTCCTTCTTCAGCACACCGCGTGCCTGAACAAACAGACTTCGATAGATCGTCTCGTGTGACACCTGATTGCGTTCTTCTCCGCGGTACTTTCGCTTCAGCCAGCCTGCAATCTGTTCAGGTGACCAGTTCAATTGGAGTTTCCGTGATACTGTCCGGCTCAAGGCAAGGTTGCAAGCCAGTTTGCACGATTTGGGGCGATGGGCCCGATCCCAGGCTGCCTGATCGGAATAGACGGCTCTATACGCACCACAACCGCCATTGCGTTTGACTTCACGGCTGATCGTCGAGGGTGAGCGCTGCAACCGCTGTGCAATGCAGCGCAGGGATAAATGGCTCTCAAGCCCTCTCGATATTTCTTCACGCTCAACAAGGGTCAACGCAAGCCTTGATCGCGCTCGTGCAGGAGGACGAATACCACCTGTGCGGGACAATAATGGATAGATCGAGGATGAATCCCGATCAAACCCACGTCCAATCGAACTCATCGACTCGCCACACTGCCAACGATCCCAAATTTCTGACCTCTGTTCAGCGGTAAAATATATCCGGCGCCTGTATCTCATTCCAACACTCCATCTTTCCAACAAAGATTAAAGTGCTGCGTCGATCAATTGAGACCACCCCCTTAACGGGACCATCAA
Source organism: uncultured Alphaproteobacteria bacterium (assembly GCA_963810045.1). Lineage (GTDB taxonomy): Bacteria > Pseudomonadota > Alphaproteobacteria > Rhizobiales > Aestuariivirgaceae > Aestuariivirga. The sequence continues at coordinate 63,631 of CAWELV010000015.1, forward strand.
GCCGCTTTCGTAGTGGCCTTGCCCACCTGGCCTTCAGCGTAAAACAATTATGTGTTGTTAGCTAAGGTGGCGGCCATTTTGGTAGTAGATGTCGTTGGCTACAGCCGGTTGACGGAGGCCAATTGAGAGCACACCATGGGTGCACTGCGCTGCCTCGCCGTGACCGGCAGATTAGTGTATCATAAGGCCACACAACCGGAAAAATAGCGATGGAACGCAAGCTCACCACCGTACTTGCCGCTGATGTCGTGGGTTACTCCGCATTGATGGAGCGCGACGAGGCGGGTACGCATGAGCGGCTGAAAGCGGGCCGCAAGGAACTGTTCGAGCCGGAGATTGCCCGCCATCATGGACGTGTATTCAAACTGATGGGCGATGGGATGCTGGCCGAGTTCGGCAGCGTCGTTGACGCAGTCGAATGCGCGGTTAGCCTGCAGCGCGGGCTTGCCGAACGCAACGCCGAAGTGCCGGAGGATCAGCGCATCCAGGTTCGCATTGGCATCAATCTCGGCGAGGTAATCGTTGAGGGCGACGACCGCTACGGCGAGGGCGTCAATATCGCCGCTCGCCTTGAACAGCTGGCCGACCCTGGCGGCATCTGTGTTTCAGGCAAGGTCGCAAAGGAAGTCGAAAAGAAACTAGCTTTCGGTTTCGAGCCGATGGGCGCGCAGCAAGTCAAGAATATCGCCGAGCCGGTACAGGCTTTCAGAATAAGACTCGATAGAACGGCAATGCCACGATCAGTGGAACCCGCCAAATCGAAATTCCGGTCGCGCCTGATTGCAACTTCTCTTGTGGCAGTTCTACTCGTTGCAATCGCTGGATTCTATGGCCTGAGCCGGTGGGTCGAGGGCAACGGCCCGCCGTTGCCGGACAAGCCGTCGATCGCGGTCCTGCCCTTCGATAATCTCAGCGACGATCCGCAGCAGGCATTTTTCGCTGACGGCATTGCTGAGGACCTGATGACCGATCTCTCGCACCTATCCGGCCTGTTCGTGATCGCCCGCAACTCATCTTTCGCCTACAAGGGCAAGGCAACCGATGTGCGCCAGGTGGCCCGCGAGCTGGGCGTACATTACGTCGTCGAAGGCAGCGTCCGGCGCGCTGGCGAACAGGTGCGGATCAACGTCCAGCTCGTCGACGGGCTAACCGGGGCCCACCAATGGGCCGAGCGCTACGACGGCGCCTATGCGGATATCTTCGCGCTTCAGGACAAAGTGACAAAAGCCGTCGTCGGCGCGCTGGCCGTGCAACTGACAGGGGTCGAACAGGCAACGCTAAGCCAGCATGACACCGCGGTGCCGGCAGCTTACGACAGTTTCCTGCGGGGCTGGGAGTACTATCAACGCACAACGCCGGAGGACTACAAGAAGGCGATTCCGCTATTTCGAGCGGGCAGTTGAACTCGATCCACAGTACGGCCGCGCCCAGGCAGCCCTCGCCATGGTCTATTTCAGGAGTTTCGATCAGCGCTGGAGCGGCAGCCTTGGGATATCCGCCGACCAGGCGTTCAGGAAGGCGCGCGATTATCTGAACCTTGCCAAAGCCCACCCGACTTCGACCTCGCATCAGGTTGCGGGCAACATCTCCCGCGAACGCGGCTGGTACGACGACGCCCTGAAGGAGTTCGCGGCGGCGATCGCGCTCGACCCGAGCGATTCCTGGAGCTATGCCGATCAGGCCTATGCCTTGATCTGGGCCGGCCGTCCCGTTGAGGCCGAAGCGCAGATCGAAGAGGCCATGCGGCTCGAACCCCACTACCCACCTGTCTTTTTGTTCTACCGCGGACTGGCGCAATTCGCCCAGGAGCAGTTGCCGGAAGCGGCAACGACCTTCGAGGAGGCCGACCGGCTGAACCCCGATCTGCCACTACTGCGGCTGTATCTGGCGGCAACATATGGCCTTAGCGGGCGGGTCGAAGATGCCAAAGGGACGGTTGAAACCTATAGCGCTGCGCGTGTCAGACAGGGTGGCCTGCCTTTTGTTATGAGCAGAGTTGACGTTGGACGTTGGAGGGTTATGGAACAAAGTTCCAGAGCGATCACGGCTACTCAAAGGTCTGGGCGTGGCCAAGGTTCCGCTAGATTTCGGCGCCAAAGAGTTCGATGGACAGAAGCTGACTGGCGGCGAGATCGAAGCGCTTGTATTCGGCCACCGCCTCCGTGGCCGTGATCTCGGCAGCGGACGGGAACATGGCGCCTTCGTTTCGGCGGACGGCGGCTCTGCGATGATGTATGGCGACTGGTCTGTCGGCACCGGCAGCGCACGGATGGAGGACGGCCGACTCTGTTTCATATGGTCCAGCACAACGTTTTGCAGTGTAGTCCTGCGCAATCCAGGCGGTACCCGGGCGAAGGAGAACGAATACATATTGCTCTACGACGGCTGGTTCTATCCATTCTCCCAGGTCGAGTGAGGAAACACCTAAGCTGGTTCTGGTGTCGATGATTGCTTATGGCCCATCTGAGATCGCCTGAGGTTCTGCCTGACATCATTGGTCGGCATGTTTGAAATATGCGTGGGCTCGTAACAAAGGAGGTATGGCGCACTCAATGCGCGATTTCGCATGACGGCTCAGACCTTGCCAATTACGCAGCATTGAGCCAACGTTAACTTCATAGCCGGTCATCCAATGCCGGAACGGTGGACGCAGTTGCGCGACAGGATGTGCAAAACAAAAACATTGAGGCCACATGAATCCCGGTCGGCTTGAGACAGTTGCAGTCATTGGCAACGGCATCATCGGCCATGGCATCGCGCAGATATTCGCGGCCGCGGGCAGAAGCGTCGTGATGATCGGCCGAAACCAAGATTCCCTGGACCGCGCCATGAAGAAGATCGCCGCCAGCCTCGACGATTTCATCGCGCACGGTCTCATCGACAGGTCCTCGCAACCCGCCATTCTCAAACGCATCCAGACATCGCTTCGGCTCGAGGATGCGGAAGCGGCTCAACTCGTCATCGAAGCGGTGACCGAAGACCTGCCGCTCAAGCTCGACCTTTTCGGCAGGCTTGACCGGATCTGTCCACTGCCTGCAGTTCTGGGCTCATCGAGCGGGCAGCCGGCCAGTGCTCTCATTGCCAAGGTCGCCAACCCTGAGCGGGTCATCGCCACACATTTCTGGTATCCGCCGCAACTCATGCCGCTGGTCGAGGTTTGCGCCGGCCCGAAAACTTCGCCGGATGTCACGCGGTGGGTCTGCGAAGTGCTGAAGCAGGCAGGCAAGGAGCCCGCCGTCATTGACAAGGAAATTCCGGGCTTCATCGGCAATCGCCTGCAATTTGCCATGCTGCGCGAGGCCTGGTCATTGTGGGCATCAGGAGCGGCAAGTGCCGAGGCCATCGATACGGTGGTGCGCAACAGTTTCGGCCGCCGTATCGGCATCACCGGACCCATCGAATCGGCGGATGCGGGCGGACTCTACACCATGTATCATTTCGGCAAGTCGCTCATGCCGCATCTGGATACGCAAGCCGAACCGCCCGCGGCAATTGCCGAACTTGTGGAGAAGGGCGCCAATGGCATCGCCAATGGCCAAGGTGTCTATGACTGGTCGAAGCGTGATGGCGCAAAGCTCATCGCGGCGCGCATGGAAGAACTTTTTCGCTGGCTGAAAGCGGACAAAGCGCGGGAGCATTAAGCGGTGGCGATGTGGAAGCCCGGTTCTGTCGGAAACCTGTTCCTTCGATCCTTATTGGTGGCGTGCGGCGCCCCACATTCAGGAGGCACCCGCGACGCCACCATCTAGCGCGCGTCCCGGCGGGATGGAATCATCCCGCCGAAAAGGACAAGCACCTGATCAATATGTTGGAGCATGTCCCGACCGCCAAACCGCTTCACACTTTGGCGGGACATGCTCTAACGTTGACGTGGCAATCATTGGCTCCGGCATCACCGGGCTTGTCGCGGCGTTACATCTGGCGCGGGGCGGCAGGCAGGTCACGGTGTTCGAGGCGCACGAGCCGGGCTATGGCGCCAGCACCCGCAACGCGGGCTATGTAGGCCGTACTCTCAAACACGGATTTGGCGAACTGGTAGAGACCAACGGCCTGCCCTTCGCCACGCAGATATACGGCGAATTGATGGAGGCCTTCCTTGCCGTAAAGGAGACGGTGGAGAGCGAGAACATCGACTGTCATTACAGCCAGCAGGGGCGATTGCTGCTGGCCACGAGTTCAGCAATGTATGAGGCAATGGCGCGCGAATTCGCCCTGAGAGAGAAGCATCTGCGCGAGCCCTTTGCCATGGTGAGCCGGGCTGAGCAGACAAAGGAGATCGGCACCGAACGGTATTTCGGCGGCGTCAAGATTGAAGATCATGCAGGTCTTCATCCCGGTCTTTATCACCAGGGCTTGCTCGATGCGGCGCGCGCCGCCGGTGTCACGATCGCCGCCCATACGCCGGTTCCCCGTATCGCCCGCGACGGCGCAGGTTTCATTGTGCAGACACCGCGGCTGAATGTTGCGGCGCGGGCCGTGATCGTGGCAACCAACGGTTATTCCGGCGATGCGTTTCCCTGGCTCAAGCGCCGCGTCATGCCGTTCGATGCCTATCAAACCGTGTCGGAGCCGATGGACAGGGAACTTGTGCGCCGGTTGCTGCCGGGTGACCGCACCTTCATCGACTGGAATTTCAATGTTGACTGGGTGCGGCGTGCGCCAGGCGATCCCACGCGCATCGTGTTCGGGGGCCTTACCGGCGGGCGCAACCAGGATCTTCGCATGATGGCCGAACGGCTGCACCTGCGACTGGTAAGAATCTTTCCGGAACTATCCGGCCTTCGCTTCGACAATGTGTGGACCGGCAAGTGCGGCGGAACCCTGGACCTCTATCCGCACATCGGATGCCATGAGGGCATCCATTACGCTGCTGGTTACTGTTTTGCCGGCGTTCCCATGGGCACGCTGTTCGGACAAAAACTTGCATCCCGCATCCTCGGCCGGAAGGGCGGAGACAGCGCCTTCGACCGCCCCTTACCGTCGAGCCCTCTGTATTGGGGCAATCCCTGGTTCGTGCCTTACGGCATCAATTGGCTGAGCCGCCACGACCGTTAGAACTGGGCAACAACCGCTGTGCTCACCTTGAGGCATTCGCGCAAATGACGCACCACTGCAGATCTCGCTCATATAGCAAGAAATACGATGACACTAGTGCATTTGGACAGATGTGTTTCTCTGGGGCCATAGGCCGACATGGGCGGTCATGCGCGTGCTGCCCAGCGATCCTTCTTACCCTTCATGCCGACCGGCAAAGCCAAACCCACGCGATGGCGTGACATCGCACCGCCGGGTTCAAGGTTTTTCAGCATCAGCGTCGCTGCGTCAGCGTAGGGGATAATCATTTCCGGCACACGGCGAGCAAATATCGGCACGAGCAACCAATCGGGCAGCCACTTGACTGCAGTGGGTGTTTGGACGGGCAATCGGTCCAAGGTGACGCGCAACCTTTCCAGGCCTACAGGAGCACCCTCCACCATCGGGCCGGGGCAAAGCAGGCGAAAGTCCAGTGTGGACTCTTCCAGCCGCTTGAAGTTCTCACTGTGCGGCCAATAGGTTTTCTTGATCAACGGCAGATCCAATCCGCGACGCGGCGTATCTCCAATGTCGAGCAGACCTGCTCCAGCCATGAACCACGCCGGCGGACGATTTGCCGACTCAATTGCCTCAAGGCCGCCGACAATATGCGCTACAAGCTCAACGAACCTGTCGCCGTCGCTAACCCGTCCAGCGGTATTGATGACAGCATCATAACGGCCCAGAAGCGTTCCGAGCTGAACCACAGTCAAGGCGGCAATATCGGCGTGATGCACCTTCACCCGGCCTCGCCAAGATACGGGCAGCTTGGAAAGTGTGCGCACCACCACCGAAACATCATGTCCCGGCGTCAACGGCTTGTTGTGTAACATGCTTGCCCAGCGCGCCTGCGGCGCCGAGTACTATTATCTTGCTCATTGCATTAACCTCGCTCAAATTTCGACTGGCTATGTTTCGTTCGGGATGCGCGGGGATAGATCTATCTCATGTTGACTACATCGTCAAAGTGAACTATATAGTCAATGCGACATATTGAACGGCGAATGAATGCTGAGGAGGCTTGATGGCGAATATTGATTTGGCACGCAGGGCAGAGATCGGACGCGAGCGCCGGGCGCAGACGCGGTCGCAAATTCTAGAGGCAGGGGCGAAGCTGCTGTCGGAGCGACATGCGGCGGCGCTTACCGTGGATGCCGTCGTCGAGGCAGCAGGCGTCGCGAAGGGTACGTTTTACTATCACTTCCAAAGCATGGATGACCTGGTCGCAGCGGTCGGTGAAAAACTGGCGGAAAGTTTTGACGAGATGCTGGCGCCGGCCATGCTTGCAATTCGCGATCCCATCGCACGCCTATCCTTCGGCTTCGCAAAATTCCTGCACAAGGCGATCGCCGATCCCTCATGGGCACGGCTCGTGGTTCAAAGCTCGCAATCGCCGGCTGTGTTCGGTCACGGGATTCGTGCCCACCTCAAGGCGGATATCGCACAGGCAATTGCCGAAGGGCGAGTGAGCATAGAAGACGAAGACTTGGCTGCCGATATCGTTATCGGGATTTGGCTTCAGGTCGCGCGCGGCACTCTTGAACGGCAGCCGGCCGCAAACTTGGCTGACCATGCACTCGCAGCCATACTTCGGGCACTTGGAGTGCCTCAGTAGCCAGCCGCCTCCAAAACGGTTGCATGAGCAGTAGTGACCCATCGCGATACTACCCAACCGGAGAAGCGCCGAAGTGCCGACAGTCGCGGTTCAACTCAGCTGACGCGCTCATCGGATCCATTATTCAATTCTGGGGCGGGCTGGTGAATGCGCCAATGGCCCTAAGTGCAGCGCCGAGCGCTTGGCGTACCAAACCAGGCCCGGCCCGCCTTTGAAGAGTGCCGCGCATGATCCCAAGCAAGATGGCCAGCCCGATATCGGCGGCCAACTCTAGATCCTGCATGGCCAGGCGTCCCTGAGCAGATGCCTCAGCGAGGTCCGCCCTTAAATTGGCGCGAACGCTCAGGACAAACCCGGTTGGAGCCTGCGCGCTCCGGACCACGAGCTGCGCCCAAAGAGGGTCGACGATCGCCTTTTCAACGAACTCAGTAAAAGCGAAGGATATGCGCAAGATAGGGTCTGACATGCCGAGCCTGGCAGGCGTAAGCAGATTGTCAAAGCTCTCGCCGAGTTTCGCGCCCACCGCAGCGGCCAAGTCACCGGTGTTTTGGAAATAATAGTAAAACGTACCCTTCGCGACGCCTGCTGCCTCGACGATGGCATCCACAGTGAGCGTTCTGCAGGTCGATTCGCGAGTAGCATCTCTCCGGCTTCCAAGATCTGCGCCCGCGTCTTAGTTCGCCTTTCGCGCCCGATCTCTGCCCGGCGGGCCGGATCAATTTTTGCCATGCGACATCCTTTCACATCATTCGGGTCAAAGTTCATATTGACTATATAGTCGATTTGACTTAGTTGTACAACTTGAAACTAAGCCAGGTCCAGATCGTTTGGCTCCCAAAAGTTAGTTCCCTGCAACCGTCGACCCTACGAGCGGAGGTTTTAATGCGCGTGCCTTCAAGTCTATTACTTTGTGCTTGTCTTTCCTGCCTATTTCTGGCGGGTTGTTCCGAAGAAAAAACTGCCGAACCTGCCACTCCACGGCCTGCGCGGGTAGTCATCGTGACACCCAAGAATCTCAGTTTCGTGGCCCAAGGGGCCGGCCGCATCGAAGCGCGCTATGTCAGTCCTGTAGGCTTCGAGGTCGGCGGCCGGCTCATTTCCCGTCACGTTGACATCGGTGACATGGTCAAGAAGGGGCAAAAGCTCGCCGAACTCAGCGCTGTCGATTTCGAGAACAGGATGACCGCCGCTCAAGCCGACGTCGCCGCAGCCCAGGCCGTGCTTGTCCAGGCAGCCGCGCAAGAGACCCGCAAGCGCATTCTGCTCGGCAAGGGCTTCGCCCCTCGCGCCATGTATGACGACGCGCTCAGATCTTTGAAGAGCGCCGAAGCGACGGTTAAGGCGAGCGAGGCCAATCTTCGTATTGCGCAAAACCAGCTAAGTTACGCGCAACTCGTAGCGCCCGACGATGGGGTGGTGACCACTACTGGCGCCGATCCCGGGCAGGTCGTTAGCGCAGGCCAGATGGTTGTCGAAATCTCCAGGAATACAGAGCACGAAGCCGTCTTCGCCGTCTCAGCGGACCATGTTGCTCGTGCGAAGCTTAACATGAGCGTGCAGGTTTGGCTCCAGGGTAGGCCCGAAGTTGCCACCTCCGGCACTATCCGGGAGATTTCACCCGAAGCAGACAGTTCCACGGGCACCTATGAGGTGAGGGTCTCCTTGCCCTTGCCTCGGCCAGAGATGCGCCTCGGCGCGGTCGTGGTTGGGCGCGTCGAAATCGAAGGCCAGCAAGTCATCAGCCTGCCTTCCGGCGCTCTGTTGCAATCCGGAAGCCAGCCTCAAGTGTGGGTGATCGGAAATGATGGAAAAGTGCATCGCCGAACTATTGAACTCCTAGAATTCGGCACGGATTCCGTAACCGTAAGTCGAGGCATTCTGGCGGGCGAGAAGGTTGTTACCGCTGGTGTCAATTTGCTGGCCGAAGGGCAGCCGGTGAAAGCTGAGACGGAGGTCGAATGATGGCTAGCTTCAACCTTTCCCAATGGGCCGTTAACAACCGGGCCATCGTGGTTTTCCTCATGCTTGTCTGCGTTATCGGCGGCATAAAGGCCTACCAGAGCCTCGGTCGCCAGGAAGACCCGGATTTCTCCATCCAGACGATGGTGGTTCAGGCATCGTGGCCAGGGGCCACGGCGGCCGATACCCTCAACCAAGTGACCGACCGCCTCGAACAGAAGCTCGAAGAGACCCCGAACCTTGACTACATCAAGAGTTACACCAAGCCTGGCCAGGCCACCATCTTTGTCTATCTTAAGGAATCCACGCCCACCAGAGAGATCGACGACATTTGGATTCAAGTTCGCAAGAAGGTGAGCGACATAAAGGCGACGCTTCCGCAAGGCGTCGTAGGGCCTTTCTTTAACGACGAGTTCGGCGATGTGTTCGGAATCGTCTATGGCATAACTTATGACGGTTTCACCCCGCGCGAAGCGCGCGACTTCGCCGAGACAGCTCGGGCCGATTTCCTGCGTGCGCCCGATGTCGGCAAGGTAGAAATTTACGGAGATCAGGACGAGAAGGTTTATTTGAACTTCTCGCCCCAAAAGCTCGCCAATCTCAAGCTCAATCTGGATGAAGTCTTGGCGGCAATCGCTCAGCAGAACGCCGTAGTACCTTCGGGCATTATTAACACATCGCAAGAGAACGTGCTCGTCGACGTCACCGGGGCTCTATTAAAGCCGAAGGATATCGCCGAACCTTAACCTGTGGATCAACGAGCGCTTCTACAAACTGACTGACATCGCCCAGATTCAGCATGGCTACAGCGATCCACCCACTAAGATGTTTCGCGTCAATGGCAAGCCCGCCATCGGCATCGGCATCAACATGCGCGATGGCGGCAATAATCTCACCTTTGGCGAGGGTCTGCACGATGTGGCAGAACACCTTAAGCAGCGGTTTCCGGTGGGCATTGAACTCAATCTTGTATCGGACCAGCCGGAGGTTGTGCGAGAAGCCATTGGCGAGTTCACAAAGGCTCTGTTCGAGGCAATCCTCATCGTCCTCGGCGTCAGCTTTATCAGCCTTGGTGTCAGGGCCGGTCTCGTTGTGGCACTGTCGATTCCGCTAGTACTTGCAATTGTCTTCATGGCCATGGAGGCGATGGGAATTAGCTTGCAGCGCATTTCCCTGGGAGCCCTCATCATTGCGCTGGGCCTTCTGGTTGATGATGCCATGATCACAATCGAGATGATGATCTCGAAGATCGAGGAAGGCATGGAGAAAGTGAAGGCGGCGACCTTCGCCTACACCTCAACGGCCTTCCCAATGCTGACCGGAACGCTGATCACGATCTTCGGATTCCTGCCCATCGGCTTTGCCGACAATAACACCGGGCAATATACCTTCTCGCTTTTTGCAGTTGTCGCGGTGGCACTCGTCGCCTCGTGGTTTGTGGCCGTCATCTTCGCGCCGGTGATCGGCCTCTCTGTACTGCCTTCACACATCAAAGCACACGGAGCCGCCGGGCCTGGCCGCCTCATGCGCGCTTTCGGCGGTCTGCTCCGTTTGAGCATGCGGCACCGCTGGCTCACGATCGTTGCATCAATCGCGGCTTTCGGCATCTCCGTCTACGGTATGGGTTTCGTGCAGCAGCAGTTCTTCCCGGCCTCAAACCGGCCAGAGCTCCTGGTAACAATGACTCTGCCGAAGAACGCCTCGATCACCGCCACCCGGGCGGAAACAGAACGGCTAGAGAAAGTCCTTGCAGCTGACCCTGACATTGCCCGCTTCTCCTCATACGTGGGCGGCGGCGCCATCCGATTCTACCTGCCGCTTGACGTGCAGCTTGACAACGACTTTATGGCGGAGACGGTGCTCGTTGCGAAGGACCTCGAGGCTCGTGACCGGGTGCAGGCGAAGCTTGAGAAACTGTTCCCCGCCGAATTCCCGGAAGTGACGGTTCGCATTTCTCGGCTCGAGCTCGGGCCGCCGGTCGGCTGGCCGGTACAATACCGGGTAAGTGCGCCAACAACGGACGAAGCGAGGCAGTATGCAGAGCAGGTCGCAACGAAACTCCGTTCATCGCGCATAGTTCGCAATGTCAACTACGACTGGACTGAAAAGAGCAAGGCGTTGCGCATCGTGGTTGATCAGGAGCGAGTTCGCCAGGCGGGCCTGAGTTCAGAACAACTCGCCCTGTCATTGAACCGCGTGCTCAACGGCTCGGCAATCACCCAGCTCCGCAACTCGATCTATCTCGTCAATGTCGTCGCGCGCGCCGACAGCAGCGAGCGCTCAAACGTCGAGGCGTTGCGCAATCTTCAGATCATCACGCCGACAGGCGCCTCGGTCCCGCTCCGGCAGCTCGCTCAGTTCCAATATGAACTTGACGAGGGCTACGTCTGGCGTCGCGGGCGCTTGCCAACCATTACCGTGCAGGCAGAACCGCTGCCGGGATTGCAGCCCGCATTCGTTCACCAGCAAATGGCCGGAGCGATCGAGGAGTTGAGTAAGTCGATGCCCTCGGGCACCCACCTCGAGACCGGCGGCACAGTCGAGAAGAGCGAACAAAGCAATATCGCTCTGATTGCCCAGTTTCCGCTCATGATCACGCTCATGCTCACCGCCCTCATCGTCCAGCTCGGGAGCTTCCGCCAGCTTGCCATGGTGATTAGCGTGGCGCCGCTTGGTCTCATTGGCGTCGTCGTCGCGTTGCTGACAACCCGCACTCCAATGGGCTTCATCGCAATTCTCGGCATCATCGCGCTCGCCGGCATGATCATCCGCAATTCGGTAATCCTCGTCGACCAGATCGAGCACGAGCGGGCGCGCGGCATTGATCCCTGGACCGCCGTTATCGACGCGACGATGCATAGGTTCCGGCCAATCATGCTAACCGCGGCGGCAGCGATCCTCGGCATGATTCCGATCATGCACGACGTTTTTTGGGGTCCTATGGCCTACGCCATCGTCGGTGGACTCGCGGTCGCCACTGTACTGACTCTGGTCTTCCTTCCGGCCCTATATGTCGCGGTGAACGGCGTACGGGAGAAGGAGGAACCGATCACAACGCCCGAGCGTGATGTTCTTTCGTTGCCCATGCTCGCAACACAACACGGATAACACACAGCCATGCCTGAATCCCCGCCATCTCTCCTTGACCGAATTTCTCCGGCCAAATGCGACGACGTGTTTCGGAGTGGTGAGATTGCGCGCGCCTATGCAGACAAAATGCTGCTCGCCGCGCTGCAGGAAGCGCAGGCAGTCGTGCGTTCCTATGACACCAAGGCACAGATCGTAGGCGTGGGCTACATCCTTGCGCTTAACCTAGTGCTGCATTTCGGCGATCTTTTGCCGACTAGAGCGCCCGTGGGCCCGCTATTCTTCGCAGTTGTCTGGGGTGTTGTCATTATGCCCGTCCTGCTGTTCGGGCAAGTTCTCTATCCAGGCCGAAGGCGCGCAGAGAAGGTGCTCTTGGCGAAGACGTCGCGTGATTCTGAAAAGAGCGTGTATTATGTCGATCCCGATTCCTTTTCTGATGTCGGCCAATTGGTCCAACGAGCCCTGAAGTCCGATTGGACTTCAGTCCTCGCGATCGAATTGCTCAAAACATCCCATATTAGGATCATCAAGCAAGCACGTTTCAGACGCGGCCTGATCATGGCCACTCTGTCTTTCGTTGTACTCGGAGGCGAACAGTTCATGCGGAGTCTTGCAATTGCCTGATGTAGAAAATTACTCGAAACGTTCAAGGACCGAGCGATCGTCCGCCTCAGCATCAAATAGTCTCGCAAACACTGATGTCGGCACAACAACATGAGAAGGAAAGTCAAACCATGAATATTCAACCACTCGCGGAATTCAGAACGGCCGAACGCCACCTTCCGTTCGAATGTATCGCCCTGGTATTGCAGGGTGGGGGAGCGCTCGGGGCCTATCAGGCCGGAGTCTACGAGGCTCTCGCGGAAGCCGGAATTCAGCCCAACTGGGTCGCTGGCGTCTCGATTGGCGGCATCAACTCAGCAATTATCGCGGGAAACGAGCCGACCCAGCGGGTCGCGAAACTGCGGGCCTTCTGGCAAGAGATCACCGCCAACCCGCTGTTCGAATGTCTCACCGCCGTCAACGCCTTTACTCCGAAAGGCGACCTGCCGCGCGCCTGGTTCAACCAGCTCAGTGCGGGATACGCGCTCCTAGCGGGCGCCCCGGGCTTTTTCACCCTTCGGCAGCCTGCACCCTGGCTGCATCCGAACGGCGCCAGCGAGGCGACGAGCTTCTACCAAACCAATATCCTGAAGGCCACGCTCGAACGGCTAATAGACTTCGATCGGATCAATTCCCAAGAGATGCGTTTCAGCGTCGGCGCGGTCAACGTCCGAACCGGCAATTTCGTCTACTTCGACAATGAAACCCATACTATCCATCCCGAGCATGTGATGGCGAGCGGGTCGCTTCCGCCCGGCTTTCCGGCCGTGGAGATCGAAGGCGAATACTACTGGGACGGCGGCCTCATCTCGAATACGCCACTGCAATGGGTCGTCGAGCAGGAGCAGCGCCAAGATACGCTGGCGTTCCAGGTGGATCTCTGGAGTGCACAGGGCCAAATTCCTGGCAATCTGGCCGACGTTCTGATGCGGCAGAAGGAAATCCAGTATTCCAGCCGCACGCGCGCCAACACCGATCAGTTCAAGAAGTACCAGCGAGCCCGCAACACCCTGGGAAGCTTTCTTTCGAAGCTGCCGGCGGATTTGCTCACCAGCGAGGAGGCGAAGATGCTGATTTCGATTGCAGACGAGAAGGTCTACAGCCTCGTCCAGCTGATTTACCGTTCCCGGCATTATGAGGGTCACTCGAAGGACTACGAGTTTTCCCGGCTGTCGATGGAGGAGCATTGGCGCGCCGGTTATCACGATGCGTTGCGCACGTTGCGCCATCCCGAGGCGCTCCAGCGGCCCCGCAATCAGGAAGGCGTCAGCACTTTCGATCTAGCCGTTGACGGGCGGGAATAGCGCGCAAACCAACGACACAGGCCAGTCAATCAACCAAAGGAGTTTCAGCCATGCGCGAAAATACTGTGCGGACAAGAGCGTTCGCAATGCCATTGAGCAGCCCAGCCTATCCGATCGGCCCCTATCGGTTCCGCAACCGCGAATATCTAATTATCACCTACCGGACCGATCCGGACAAGCTGCGCTGGTTGGTCCCGGAACCGCTTTTGGTGCGCGAGCCTCTGGTGAAGTTCGAGTTCATTCGCATGAAGGACTCGACCGGCTTCGGCGACTACACGGAGAGCGGACAAGTCATTCCGGTTACGTTCCAAGGTCGCAAAGGAAGCTACACCCACTGCATGTTTCTCGACGATCACCCGCCGATTGCCGGCGGACGCGAGCTGTGGGGCTTTCCCAAGAAGCTTGCCAGTCCCACGCTTCGCACGGAGGTCGACACCGTGGTGGGCACGCTCGATTACGGCCCGGTTCGCGTTGCAACCGGCACCATGGGCTACAAGCACAAAGCCGCCGATTTTGCATCCGTGAAGGCCTCGCTCGCGGAACCGAACTTCCTGCTTAAGATCATTCCCCACGTCGATGGCACGCCGCGAATTTGCGAGCTCGTCGAGTATTATCTGGAGGACGTCGATCTGATAGGTGCCTGGACCGGTCCGGCATCTCTTGACCTCTGGTCGCATGCGCTAGCTCCAGTCGCGGAGCTGCCCGTCCTCGAGGTGGTGTCGGCGACGCATCTCGTCGCGGACCTGACGCTCGCGCTCGGCGAGGTCGTCCATGACTACCTTGCTCAACCCGAGCCTCTTCGCACGAAAGGAATGACCCATGAAATTGCATAACAAGGAGTTCTCCAGCGAGCCAGCTGCTAACACCGAATCTCGTGGTCGGCTTGCGGACAAAGTCGCGGTGATCACGGGTGCCGCGAGCGGGATTGGCAGGGAGATAGCGCGCGCCTTTGCTCGCGAGGGCGCAAAGGTGGTGATTGCAGATCTAGATCGGAAGGCAGCGGAGGAGACGGCGTCCGGGCTCGGTCTGCTCGGGCAACGCGCGCTCGGGGTCGCGATGGATGTGAGCAGTGAGGAGCAGGTCGATGCTGGGATGGCACGGGTGATCGAAACCTTTGGACGCCTCGACATCCTGGTCAGCAACGCCGGCGTTCAGATTGTCGCCCCGGTCGTGGAGTTCGAGTTCACAAAATGGAAGAAGCTGCTCGCGATCCACCTCGACGGCGCCTTTCTGACAACTCGTGCGGCCCTACGGCAAATGTATAAGCAGAAGACAGGCAGCATCATCTACATGGGGTCGGTACACTCTAAGGAGGCCTCGCCTCTCAAGGCTCCTTACGTCACCGCCAAACACGGCCTCATCGGCTTGGCAAAGGTTGTAGCGAAGGAGGGGGCAGCTTATGGAGTCCGCGCGAACGTGATCTGTCCCGGCTTTGTCCGCACCCCACTTGTCGAGAAACAGATCCCGGAGCAGGCCCGCGCGCTCGGGATCTCGGAGGCGGAGGTCGTCAAGACGGTCATGCTGAAGGAGACCGTGGATGGCGAGTTCACGACCGAGCAGGACGTTGCGGAAACGGCGCTATTTCTGGCGGCTTTCACGTCGAACGCACTCACCGGCCAGTCGATCGTGGTTAGCCACGGATGGTTTATGCAGTAGAGGCTCTTCCGAGGCGAGGTACATGGTTCGATAGGTCTTCAGAAGCCGGAATGTCTCTGGCGCGGAATTACGAATTAGCTTCCTACTGATTGTAGTAGGTTGCCATTAGTTAGAGGAAACTGGATTAAATCCTTGATCTTGGGTGATTTTCAATTGGAAGGCCCTGGACGGCACTGACTTGCCTGGGAAGGATCCTCCCGCCTTGCTAGCAGCCTGTTGAATGTATGGCGCCGAACGTTGTTGGCGGGCCTGCACTCTAGTGCGATGCAGCATCATGGAAATGCGATGTGGACATTTGCCGCTCCTGTGGGGGATAATAAACCTATGGAGGAGAAATTACCCAAGGCGCGGCCTTCATCTGTGCTGAACAGACGCAGGTTTTCCGCAGTTCTCGGCGCAAGCGCATTTTTGCTGAATTCAGCGACTATTGGCACAGCCAGCTCCCAAGATCACAGCCCGCTAAATTTCGGTCTTACGCCGGTATTCCTGACCAATGACCTCGAACTTTTGACTAAATTGAAAGCCTACCTTTCGCGCAAAACCGGTCGTGAGGTTCAGCTTGTTCAGCGGCGTACCTATGAAGAGATTACCGCTCTGCTGCTCTCCGGCCAGCTTGATGGCGCCTGGATTTGTGGCTATCCCTTTGCCCAGTTTCGTCAACAACTCTCTTTGATCGCTGTTCCGGTCTGGCGAGGCAAGCCGCTATATCAGTCCTATTTGATTGCAGCCAAAGGGCGGCCAGTAGCAGGCATTGATGATTTAAAGGGCGACATTCACGCATTCTCCGATCCAAACAGCAACTCCGGCTATCTGGTTACGGCTTCGCTGCTGGCCGAACGGAAACTTCGCCCTGATCAGTTTTTCCGCCAGGTCATCTTCACCTATGGCCATCGGAATGTTGTGAGGGCTGTGGCTTCGGGATTGGCCCAAAGTGGAAGTGTGGATGGGTACGTCTGGGAGGTTATGTCCTCAATTGAACCCATGCTGACCGCCAATACGGAGATTGTTGCGGTTTCTGAACTCCTTGGGTTTCCTCCCATTGCCTGCCTGAAAAGCCGGCGGTTGTCGGAAGGTGTTGAATTATTGCACCGGGCATTGGTTCAGATGCCTCAAGACGATGAGGGAAAACATGTTCTCAGCATGCTGAGGCTCGATGGCTTTGCTGATGAACCGGAAACGCTTTTCGATTCCATTGCGGCCAAAATGATGTTGGTCAGGGGCCTGGGATCGTGAAGTCAAGCAATTGCCGTCAGTCGATTAAACCCTACAACGTGGCCATTGTCATTCAAGGTGCCATTGCTGGTGGCAGTCCTCATGTTCGCGGTGAGCGCAATTGTCACCAATCGGGTGCTATCACGACTTGAAGACAGCCAAGAGCAAAATCTGCAGCAACTGGCTTCTGCCTATCTTGATGGCCTTTCCGCCTCGCTCATTCCTTCAGTCTCAAGAGAGGACGTCTGGGAAGTTTTCGATACCCTGGACCGGTCCCGTGAGCGTTACAAAGGAATGAATGTCAGATGGACGATTGTAACAAATTCCCAGGGCAAAATACTTGCCGCAAGCGATCCGGCAAAATATCCATCGGACACGGCTGTCGAAAGAACAACCTTGGCCCATTTCTCCAATGGCAAAGAGGTTACATTGGATGAAGGAAACGCTACGGCACGTCTAATGCGTTCCCTGTCATACCAGGACCGTGAGATCGGTAAAATTTATGCTGAGGCGGATATTGGTTCGCTGCTTCAGGAGCGCAGCGAGGTCTTCCGAACACTGCTCCTGACCAACCTTCTGCTGACATTTCTCTTGGCAATAGTTGGCTATTTGGCTGTCCGGCGCATGATCAGGCCCGTTCGCATCATGTCATTGCACCTCGACCAGGCAAGCCAAGGTAAAATCGAACTTATTCCGGAATCAGTTGTCACTCGACAAAGCAGCGAGTTTCGCCGCCTGTTTGGCCGGTATAATGTTCTGTCGCAAGCGGTCAATGAACGAGAGTTTCTTGCTGTTCAACTTGCTGAAGAAGAAAAAATTGCCAGCCTTGGCCGACTTGCCTCCGGCATGGCTCATGAAATCAACAATCCCCTGGGGGGCATGTTCAATGCTCTTGATGCCCTCAAAAAACATGGAACACGCGAACAGGTTCGGACAACTTCAATTCGCCTTTTGGAGCAAGGCCTGGCCGGTATTCGCGACCTCGTCCGTTCCACGCTTGCTTCGTATCGCGCCGACCAACGGCCAAGGGACCTGACAATGGCTGATCTTGATGATCTTCGGTTGCTGGTAAAGCCTGAAGCCAAGCGCAAGAGACTAAGGCTTGATTGGAAGAATGAGATTGCGGAAGCCGTCCATGTGCCTGCCGTCCCGGTTCGCGACGCTGTACTCAATTTGCTGCTCAATGCCTGTGCCTCAAGCGCAGAAGATGGCAATGTGAAGTTTCATGCGCGGGTGGAATGTGATGCGTTGACTGTTGATGTCGCCGATCAGGGGGGAGGACTGCCCGCTCATGTCAGAGAGTACCTTGAACGAGACGGCGCTGGCTCGGTTCCGCTTGATAAAAGATCGGGACTCGGTCTCTGGATTGTGAAACGTCTTTGTGATGAAATGAACGGAAAGCTTATTGTGGTGAAGAGCGGCGCTTCGGGAACAACAATTCGGCTCATCGTCCAGCCGAAGCCGGTGGAGTTAAGACATGCTGCTTGATGGTCGCGTTGTGGGATTGGTCGAAGATGATCCTGTAATGGGCGAATCCCTTGTGCAAAGCCTGTCCCTGGAGGGATGCCATGTTGATTGGTGGAAGTCGGGCGCTGAAGCAATTCGCGGGCTTCGAGCGACCAGTCCTGATCTTGTGGTATGCGATATAAAACTTCCCGATGTTGATGGCGATGATTTGTTTCGGCAACTCGCGGCCACGTCGTCCATTCCCCCATTTCTTTTTATCACGGCTTATGGTGATATTGATCAAGCCGTCGCGATCATGCGGGCAGGGGGCAGCGACTATGTCACCAAACCTTTTGATACCGAGGCATTCATTGAACGGGCCCGTGGCTTGATCCAACGCAATCCCATGACGAGATCGGAGGCAGTCTTGGGAATATCCGATGCAATGTGCGAAGTTGAAGCGATGTTGCGACGGGTCTGCGATCTTACAAGTCCCCTGCTTATTACGGGTGAAACTGGTGTTGGCAAGGAAGTCTGCGCCCGTTTCCTCCACCGCATTTCACAACGCTCCAAGGATCCGTTCATTGGCGTGAACTGCGCGGCAATTCCAGCCGATGTCATGGAAAATGAGCTATTCGGCAACAAAGGCTCTGGAGCAACGGGCTTCCACCGTGGTTTTGCCGAGCGGACGCGAAGCGGAATTCTATTTCTCGACGAGGTTGCGGAGTTGCCAATACAATTGCAAGCCAAGTTGTTACGCCTGGTTGAATCGCGGGAGTTTAACCGGGTTGGCGGCGAGCAGCTGTTGCAATTTCACGGACGCATTGTCTGCTCCACGAATAGTGACCTTACGGCTGCAATCCGAGAAGGGCGTTTTCGCGAAGACCTTTATTACCGCATCAATGCCATGGGCATTGAAGTACCGTCTCTGAGAAGCAGGCCTGACGACATTCCATGGCTTATGGATTTGTTCTTCGAGCAATTCCGGCATGGGGACCGCGCAATTTTCCGAGGTTTCAGCACGCTGGCTCAGGAAGCGGCCCTTGAATACAACTGGCCGGGCAATGTTCGCGAGTTGAAGAACAGGATGGAACGCGCCGTAACCCTGGCCAATGGCGAATGGATCATGCCGACCGATATGTTTCCCGATCTTGTTGAAACGGAGCATCCATTAATCAAAGCCTTTGCCACGCTTTCAGAGACGCGTGATTTTGCAGAGCGGCGCCAGATTGAACGTGCCATCAAAGAAACCAATGGCCAAATTATCGAGGCCGCAAAACTTCTTGGCATATCGCGCACTACTCTCTGGGAGAAAATGCGCAGGCTTGAGGTCTCCGGGGAGTTTCGCTGAAGGCCGGGTTCGGATTTCCGGACTTTCGCAGCCGCAACATGTTCGGAAATCCGAACATCAGTCGAGCTAACCCACTGAAACTAACCGATACAAGTTTACTGCACTGCAAATAAGCTTGGCGTGAAATACCGTCTAGCATTCTCCTTAATAAAGAAAATAGCTGCAATGGGAGAATTGCCATGAAAAGATGTGACAAGATGGTTGAAGTTGGACGCCGCCAATTTTTGCGTGGTGGTTTCGCAGCCGCTGCTGCTTTACCGGTGATTGGTTTTGCAGCGAAGGAAGCCAAAGCTGCAACGGGTAGCGCTAGGGTTGATTATCCCACGGCCAAACTCGCCAATGTCAAAGACCTTAAGGTCAACGAGCCTATGGATGTCACGTACCCCGACGCGGACGCGCCTGGTGTTCTTCTCAAGCTTGGCAAGGCAGTCCCTGGGGGAGTAGGCCCCGATAAGGATATCGTCGGCTTTACCACGGTGTGCCCGCATAAGGGCTTCCCGTTGTCGTATAATTCGGGCGACAATACATTCAACTGCCCAGGCCACTATTCGCGCTTTGATGCGGAGGCTGGTGGTCAGCAGGTCTGGGGTCAAGCAACCCAGAACCTTCCGCAATACATGCTTCACGTTGACGACCAGGGAGACATTCATGCCGAGGGTGTGGATGAGCTTCTCTATGGCCGCCTCAGCAACGTTTTGTAAGGAAGGAATTTCATCATGGCTTTCAAGCGTCAAATTGACCGTCTTCCCATCATCCCGGCTAATGCCACAAAGCACAATGTCACCTGCCATTACTGCATCGTTGGCTGCGGCTACCATGCTTACAGCTGGCCCGTAAACAAGCAGGGCGGCACGGCGCCCGATCAGAATGCATTCGGCGTTGATCTGTCAAAACAGCAACCGGCGGAAACGCCGAACTGGTATTCGCCGTCAATGTACAACATCGTCAAGCAGAACGGCGAAGATGTGCATATCGTTATCAAGCCCGATCACGACTGCGAGGTGAATTCCGGCCTCGGTTCAGTTCGCGGGGCCAGGATGGCGGAAAGCAGATATAGCACGGCACGCAGCACTCAGCAGCAACGCCTGACGGATCCTATGGTGTGGCGCTATGGCCAGATGCAGCCGACTTCGTGGGACGACGCGCTTGATCTCGTTGCCCGCGTCACTGCCGCAGTCATAAAGGAACAAGGTGAAGACGGACTGTTTGTTTCCGTCTTTGATCATGGCGGCTCCGCTGGCGGATATGAAAACACGTGGGGTACGGGAAAGCTCTATTTCGGCTCCATGAAAGTCAAGAATATCCGCATCCACAATCGCCCGGCCTACAATTCAGAGGTTCATGCCACGCGCGACATGGGGGTTGGCGAACTCAATAATTGTTACGAGGATGCCGAACTCGCCGATACGATTGTGGCGGTTGGTTGCAACTCTCTGGAAACCCAAACCAATTATTTCTTGAACCACTGGGTCCCGAATTTGCGGGGTACTTCGGTTGACAAGAAAAAGGCTCAGCTTCCCGATGAGCCGCATGAGCAGGGCCGGATCATCATTGTCGATCCGCGCCGGACGGTGACAGTCAATGCCTGCGAAACTGAAGCAGGCAAAGACCGCGTCATGCATCTCGCGATCAATTCTGGCACCGATATGGTGTTGTTCAATGCCTGGCTGACATACATTGCCGAGCAGGAATGGACCGACAAAGCTTTCATTGAAGCATCAACAGTCGACTTTGACAAAGCCCTCGCCGGCAACAAAACTTCTCTCGAGGAAGCGGCAAAAATCACCGGACTCAGTGTTGATCAAATCAAGCAATCCGCGACCTGGATCGCTGAACCCAAGGATGGCAAGCGGCGTCGGACCATGTTTGCCTATGAGAAAGGTCTGATCTGGGGCAATGACAACTACCGTACCAACGCTTCACTCGTGAATGTTGCCCTTGCAACTGGAAATGTCGGGCGTGAAGGTGGTGGCTGTGTGCGCATGGGTGGTCACCAGGAAGGTTATGTGCGGCCAAGTGATGCCCATGTTGGCCGTCCCGCAGCCTATGTCGACAAGCTGCTGATCGAGGGCAAGGGTGGCGTGCATCATATTTGGGCCTGCGATCATTACAAGACGACGCTGAATGCCCATCGATTCAACAGTATTTACAAAAAGCGAACCGATATTGTGAAGGACGCGATGAACACTGTTCCCTATGGTGATCGCAAAGCCATGGTGAAGGCGATCATGGGAGCCATCAAGAAGGGCGGCCTCTTCTCAGTTGATGTGGACATCATCCCCACGAAGATTGGTGCAGGCAAGTCATGTCTGGTTGCCGGCAGCCGAGTCCGGGGAAATGAATCTGACATCAATGAATGGCGAACGCCGCATGCGTCTTGTTGAGCGCTACATGGATCCTCCGGGCAGCGCCAAGCCGGACTGCCTCATTGCAGCAGGTCTTGCCCAACATCTGGAGGAAGTCCTGCGCACCATGGGTGACGACAAATATGCCGATCAATTCAAGGGCTATGATTGGAAGACAGAAGAAGATGCCTTTATGGACGGCTATCACCAGAATGCTGGTGGCGGCAAGTTCGTTACCTACGAGGCGCTCCGGGCCATGGGCAACAATGGCTTCCAGGAACCAGCCGTTGATTTCAAGGATGGCAAGATCATTGGCACCAAACGTCTTTTCACCGATGGAAAATTCGGTGCCAAGGATGGCAAGGCGATATTCATGGAAACGACATGGCGTGGGCTTCAGGCTCCCGGAAAACAGAAACAAAAGGAGAAGTTCAAATATCTGATCAACAATGGCCGCTCCAATCTTACCTGGCAAAGTGCCTTCCTGGATCAAGAAAATGATTTCGTCATGGACCGGATGCCCTATCCATATATCCAGATTTCCGATGACGACATGAAGGAGTTAGGTCTTGCACCTGGCGACCTTGTCGAAGTCTTCAATGACGATGGTTCGACCCAGGCCATGGCTTATCCGACTCCGACAGCCAGGAAAGGAGAGACCTTCATGCTCTTTGGCTCTCCCAACGGTCGTCGTCGGCAATGTCATCAACGCGGGTGTAAATGAATTGGTCCTGCCTAACTATAAGCAGACTTGGGCGAATATCCGCAAGATTTCGAGCGCTCCGGAAGGGGTGAAGCATCTTACGTTCAAGTCATCGGAATATTCTGCTTAATTGACCGAAGAGGCGGCCCGATTATAGCTTGGGCCGCCACTTTCATGCCAAGAGTTTCCAAGGGATTGCGTCGATTTGAATCAGTTGAACCACAAGTTTCAGCCCATTGCGCTTGGGCCACAGCTGATCGATCCCTTTGGCCGGCACGTCACCTATTTGCGCGTATCGGTGACGGACCGCTGCGACTTCCGCTGCGTCTATTGCATGGCGGAAGACATGACATTTCTGCCGAAGAAGGATCTGCTCTCGCTGGAGGAGCTGGACCGGATGTGCAGCGCCTTTATCGACAAGGGAGTGCGCAAGATCAGGCTCACCGGCGGCGAGCCTCTGGTGCGCCGAAAGGCATCATGTCGCTGATCGGAAGTCTCGCGCGCCATGTGCAAGTCTGGTGCGCTCGACGAGCTGACGCTCACCACCAATGGCAGCCAGCTCGCACGATATGCCGCTGAACTTGCCACGCCATGGGGTGCGGCGCATCAATGTGTCGGTCGACACGCTGGATCGGCAGAAGTTCCAAGCCATCACCCGCTGGGGCGATCTCGCCAAGGTGAAGGACGGCATCGCCGCCGCGCAGGCGGCGGGGCTCGCCATCAAGATCAACGCGGTGGCGCTCAAGGGCGTCAACGAGCGACGAGATTCCCGGAGATGATCCGCTGGGCGCATGGCGAAGGCATGGACCTGACGCTCATCGAGACGATGCCGCTGGGCGACATCGACGGGGACCGCACCGAGCAGTATCTGCCGCTGTCGGTGGTGCGCGCGCAACTGATGGACCAGTTCACGCTGGAAGACATCCCCTACAAGACCGGCGGACCCGCGCGCTATGTGCGCGTAAAGGAGACCGGCGGCCGGCTCGGCTTCATCACGCCGCTCACCCATAATTTCTGCGAGAGCTGCAACCGGGTGCGGCTCACCTGCACCGGCACGCTCTACATGTGCCTCGGCCAGGAAGATGCGGCCGATCTCCGGGCTCCGCTCAGCGCTTCGGAAGGCAATGAGCTTCTCAATGCCGCCATCGACGAGGCGATCTCGCGCAAGCCCAAAGGCCATGATTTCATCATCGACCGGCGCCACAACAAGCCGGCGCTCTCCCGCCATATGAGCGTCACCGGCGGGTGAGCAGTTGTTGTGGCAGCGTCACGTCAAGGAATATAGCTGTCGCTTCCCGATTCGGAGGGATGCGGATCAGCAACGGAACCCAGCGCGAAGGCTGCCCCAATGGAAATTAGAAAAATCAGGTAGCCGACATTCGGTGGCCACATCGCAAAAGGAATGGGCCCAGCGGCGGCTCCGAAAATCCCAACCATTGAAGCCACCCCCCTGATGTTCCCGAGATGACGCGTGCCAAAATGCTCGGCTACCCCCGCGCCCTGGACGACATAAAGCACACCAAGGCTGGCACCAAGGCCAGTTGCATAGGCTGCGCCTGCAAGGAGATCAGGCACCATCATCACACATGCGACAGTGGCTCCGAGAAGGATCAGTCCAAGCTGTCCCACTCTCTGAGTGCCATAGCGGTCAACCAATACGCCTCCCAATAGGACGCAGACGGCCTGTGCCACCGTAATCACCCCCAGCAGGGCGATTGCGCTGGAGCGTAACAGACCAGCCGCCTGCAAAGCGCGGACGTGATCAATGAGCAGCGCTGTACCCACCCCATTGGCAAGCACCCCGATTGCCAGCAAGTACCAGAAGATGCGCGTTCGGCGTGACTGCGCCAGCGTGAGGCCACCTACCTCAAGAGCCTCCTGTGATGTTGCCTTACCGAAATCTGGCAACAGACCATAGCTCTGTGGCCGATTGCGAAATAACAGCAAACCCAACGGCAAGAGGATAATGACCTCCGACGCCCCCAATATGAAAAAGGCGTGGCGCCAGCCATAAGTGATGGCAAGCTGTTCGGAAACACCCGGAACGACAAGTCCACCGACAGCGAGGCCCATCATGGAGATTGCATTGGCCCGCCCGCGAAACCGGTCGAACCAAAGATTGATCATATGGGCACTCACGAGGCTCAAACCGCCAATGGCGGTGCCGCGCAGCAGAGTGAAACCAATTCCTAAGCTCCACGTGCCATGCACCCATGCCATGACGGCACAGGCCGCACCGAGCGACATTGCGACAAAGCCAATCACATTGCGCGGGCCGAAGCGATCGATCAGCCGTCCAATATAGGGTGCGGGAAGAATGCCTATCAAAGTGCCGATGCTGTAGAGTAGCAATACCTGCGCCCGGGTCAGCTCAAGGTCGGCACCCAGATAATCGATAAAAACCGATACGCCGATGGTTTGTCCTGGCAACGTCATGAATACGCCGAGCATGCTGGCGGCGAGAACAAACCATCCGGGATGGATCGGGTTCGGTGCCATCGCTGGCAAGATCAACTCGCCTGGCGCATCGCGGCCATAGGCAGATCTTCATCGAACCCCTTGCAGCACTCTTCGCGGAGAAACTCCATTACCGAAGTAAGCTGCTCGTACTTTGCACGACAAATAACTTCGCGGCCAAGTTTCTTTTGCGAGACCAGGCCGACCCCGACCAGCCCTCCCAGATGAAAGGCCAAGGTAGATGCGGGCACGCGAAGGCGGGTCTGGATGTCGCTGATGTTCATACCTTCGGGACCAGCCCGGACTAACAGTCGATAGATGTCCAGCCGGGTTAAGTTGCCGAGTTCGGACAGGCATTGTGCGGCGAGTTTGCGGTTCATGGTGAAAGCTTATCAAGATGCCATCGAAAAGCAACTACATTCCTAGTTTTATAGGCGGAAATAGACGCTCCATTCAATAGAGCCTGATCAGTTTTAATTGGATCGAGTCTCTCCGCCATCATTCCGGCGCACGCCGGAATCCCGTTCAAGATGAAAACTGCCACCAGATTCCGGCGTGCGCCGGAATGACGATTATTTTTTGGATTCAATGTGAACTGATCACGCTCTAGTAACAGAAGTCATCCCTATGGGGCTGTTGTGAGTTTCTGCGGCCCGCTATCCCTATCAAGAAACCTGCAATGGCCATATCCGGGGAACTAAAATGATCGCTATGGCAAAAATCAGGAAGGTGAGGGGAAACCCTACCTTTACGAAATCCATAAATCGATATTTGCCCGGGCCATATACCATGAGGCTGGAGGGTTCGAGCGGCGTGAGATACGAACAACTTGCTGCCACGGCAATCATCATCGCAAAACTGCGAGGGTTCAGTCCAAGCTGACGCGCAGTTTCCATGGCGATTGGTACAACAACAATGGCCGCAGCCTGGTTAGACATGGGCTGGGTCAGGATAACGGTCAGTACGAAAAAAATTCCAAGTATAACCAGCGGATTCTGCGTTCCCACCACCTCAATGAATTGTTCGGCCAGGAATTTCCCGGTTCCAGTCGCTTCCATCGCCGCACCCAGTGACAATAGTGATCCAATGAGGATGAGAACTTTCCATTCAACCTGGCGATAGGCCTCTTCCGGGGAAATGCACCTGGTGGCCAACATTAAGAATGCCCCGCCTATAGCTGCGACGGGCAATGAGACAAAACCAAAAGTGGCTGCCATCAATGCCGATGAGAAAATTACTACGGCGAGGACAGTGTGAGTAGTCTTCAGCCGAACGGTGCTCACCCCGCCGAAAATATTGAAGAGGTTTCCTTGTTCCAAAGCCTTGACATTCTCAGGGCTGCCCTGGAGTAAAAGAACGTCGCCCAGCCTCATTCTTATCCGGCTGAGTTTTTGCCCGAGCCCATATCCGGCCCGATTCAACCCAAGTACTTGCAATCCATAGCGACTATTGAACTCCGAACTTCTGAGACTTTTGCCTAATAATGGGGAACCCGGGAGCAAAACACCTTCAACGACGACGACATCCTCTTGCGGCAAATTTGGATCCGCCAGATGGATATCAGCTTTAATGTCTATGCCCTTAATATCCTTAACGTGTAAAAGCTCCTGGCGCGCTCCTTCGACGACAATTTCGTCACCAGCTTCGAGAACAACTGTGCCATCCTTCGAGTCCAGGGTTTTTTCATTCCTCACCAGTTTTACGATGGTATAATCTTTACTGTCGGCTAAAGGAGACTTGGCCAGCGATTTTCCTATGAGCGAGGATTCCGCAGGAATGACCAGATCGGCCTGAAATTTCCGGTTGCCAAGGTCTTCCTTGGAGGTTGCGTGGTGCTTGGTATCCGGCATCAGTTTAAGGCCAAAAGTCAGCATGTAGATCAAACCAGCAATCGCAATGGGTATTCCCACTGGAGCGAGCTCAAACATCCCCATGGGAGGTTGTCCGGAGCGCGTCATGAGTTCAGAGATGACAATATTTGTCGATGTGCTCACGAGTGATACGGAGCTTGTCAGAATGGACGCGAAAGCCAGCGGAAGGAGATAGCGCGAGGGGCTTGTCTCCTGCTTGATCGCAAGGCCGAGTACAATGGGAATAAAAAAAGCCGTAGCAGCTGTATTGCTTATGAAGGCGGACAAAAAGGACACTGAAAGCATGATCACGGCCACAAGAACTGCAGGATTATTACCCACATGGCCCAGAATGTATTTTCCTAAAAGGGCCACTATGCCTGTATGAGCCAGGGCAGCGGTCATGATAAAAAAACCAAGGATCATAATGACCGTTCCACTGCCGAAGCCCGCAAAGGCTTGGTCGGTAGTGATCAGGTTAAGCGCAGTAACGGCCAGGAGGACGCCAAGAGCGACCACGTCTGCTGGAATCCGGTCCCACGCAAAGAGTATGATCGCAGTTATCAATACGGCAAGGCATTGCGCTATTTCCGGGGTGATTTCCATAAAGACCAATCCGTTCAAACAATCTGGAGAACAGCCGCAGTAATGACCATTCCTTGGATAAGTGCTTAGATAACGGAATTACTCCGGTTCCTTGTCATTTGAAATATATTACTTCTGAGCGGCCTATAGGTGCCCGTTGAATTGTAAGACCCGTTAGGAGAAGCATCATGATGGTTTCTGCACCCCAACCAACAAGCCCAGGCTCGCTGCTTCCTTCAAACCGGAGCGAGATGGTGACCGTGATTGCGCATTACTACAGGGGTGAATTGGGACGGATGGCGGGCTGGCGAGATCGCATCGACCGTACCAGCAATTGGGCGATAACAGTCGTGGCCGCAATGCTATCCCTTTCCCTTTCAACGCCTACGGCCCACCATAGTCTGGTATTATTCGCCATGCTGCTGATAACTTTGCTCCTGATGATTGAAGCGCGGCGTTACCGATTTTTTGATGTGTACAGGGAACGAGTCCGTTTACTGGAGCGCCACTATTTCGCCAACGCGTTCAATGATGGTGGAGAGAGCGACGAAAGCTGGACAGAACGACTGGCGTCGGACTTAAAGTCTCCACGTTTCAATATCAGTTTGCTTTCCGCCATGACAAGACGGCTTCGCCGTAACTACGTTTGGTTGTATCTGATACTTTTGCTGGCCTGGCTTCTGAAAATATCAACACCGTTGCTGCAGCCCGAGGGTGTCCACGTGGGGTGGCGTGAGCCCCTTATGAACATCTTATCTAGCGCTGCTGCGGGACCGGTACCAGGTTGGGCGGTGGTGTTGTTTGTGGCTCTCCTCTACATGTGGGTAGGGTGGTTGGTCCTGCTGTCCGATCCTGGAGATGAAAACACTGCAGGAGAAGTACATGTCTAATGCCTTCGCTCGACGGATCCTGTTACTGCAGTGGAATGTGAGCGAAACCGCCAGCAACTGGGATACAGTCTTTCTGTAACTGAAAATTAAGTTGAGAGCCGGAGCGGCTTCTGGCGAAGCTATTCCCAACGCTCATTGAAAAGTGAATCACGACCTGACTTTACCGGCTCCTCGCATCGTGTTGGGCAGGCTGCGCATCTTGTCCTCTCCTGCGGAACGCGGGAGAGGAGGGAACCAATCGCAAAGCGATTGGGGAGGTGAGGGCACTTTACCCGCAAAGTGTCCTCATCTATGTCGGTTTATGGGAGAGAATAAAACAGAGGCAATGCATGAGACAAGGTGCGAAGGTTGGATTTGCACGCGCTTTGCGAAGGGAGCAGACTATCGCGGAAAAGCGATTGTGGGGGCAATTGCGAAACCGGACTTTGGGAGGGTTCAAGTTTTCACGGCAAGTGCCTATAGGCCCATATATTGCTGATTTTGTTTGTCGGGACCAGCGGCTGATTATTGAAGTCGATGGAGCCACCCACTCGACGGAGGATGAATTAGCCAATGACAATCGTCGAACGGGGTTTCTGGAATCTGGGTCATACAATGGCATCCGTTTTCAGAATGATGAAATTATGTCTGGAATGGATGAAGTCTTGACTTTGATCCTGCAAGCACTGCGCAAATTACCTGGCCAATGAAACGGGAGGGGTGAACGGAGCTCTAAGCAAAGTGCCCTCATCTATCCCTTCGCTTTGCTTCGCAGGACGGGCCCCTTCTTCTCCGCTTCGCAGGAGAAGACATTAGAGTCAGCTTCTCATTTGACTTGTTTTGAGAAAACCCCGATTGAATCCCAAGGGAGCATTTCGGGGATCACGTATCCGGCATGGAAAACATCGGTTTCAGGCAGTGGGCCCTGGCAGTGGTGTGGCGGCTCGGCAGTTTTCTGGGGTCGCTGGCGCTGACTTTTCTGGGCCTCACGGCTGTCACCTTCGTGATCGGGCGTTTCATGGCGGTCGATCCGGTCCTGGCCGTGGTGGGCGACCGGGCAAGCCGGGAGGTTTATGAAAAAGCCCGCATTGCCATGGGGCTCGACCGATCGGTGCTTGAACAGTATTTCGTGTATTTGAAGAAGGTGCTGTCCGGCGACTTCGGCAATTCGCTCATCACCTCGCATTCGGTTCTCACCGATCTCTTGCATTTTTTTCCGGCGACGTTTGAACTCGCGACAATCGCCACGATCCTCGGCGTCGTCATCGGCGTGCCGGTGGGCGTAGCGGCAGGCGCGCAAAAGGGGCGCTGGCCCGATCACCTGGTCCGCGTCATCGGCCTCTTCGGTTATTCGATACCGGTATTCTGGCTGGGGCTTGTGGGCCTCCTGGTGTTTTACGGCAAGCTCGAATGGGTGGGTGGTCCCGGGCGCATCGATGTTGGCTATGACGATATCGTCACGGCCCGCACCGGAATCATCCTGATCGACAGCGCCATTGAGGGCGAGTGGGATATTTTCCGGAATGCCTTCGGCCATATCATCCTGCCGGCCAGCATTCTCGGCTATTACTCGCTGGCCTATATCGCCCGCATGACCCGGAGCTTCATGATCGAGCAACTCAGCCAGGAATATATAACGGCGGCCCGCATCAAGGGGCGCTCCTATTGGGGGGCGGTGTGGGTGCCATGCATTCCCCAATATCATGGTGCCGCTGATAACCGTCATCGGTTTGAGCTATGCCTCGCTCCTGGAAGGGGCGGTGCTCACCGAAACCGTGTTCGCCTGGCCGGGCCTTGGAAACTACATCACGCGCTCGCTGTTCAACGCCGACATGAATGCGGTGCTGGGCGGCACGCTGGTGGTTGGCGCGGTTTTCATCGGGGTCAACCTGTTCTGCGATTTTCTCTACAAGATCTTTGATCCGAGGCTCCGCACCGCATGACGGAAACTTCACTTCGCCAGTGGCTTGCCAGCGATGCGCCCGCATCGCGGCGCCAGGCCGTTTTGGGCAATCTCTATCGCGGCGTTGCGGCGCTGTGCGCCAATCCGGCCGCCCTTGCCGGCCTTGTGATCGTGGGCGCCTTGATATTCGTTGCGATTTTTGCGCCGATGATTGCGGGTTATGTTTCGCCGATCCAGCAGACCCTCGCCGAAAGGCTTGCGCCGCCAAGTTCCACCCATTGGTTTGGAACCGATGAACTGGGGCGCGACATCTATGCGCGCACCGTCCATGGCAGCCGCGTCACGCTTACCATCGTCATGCTGGTGTCGGTGGTCGTGGCGCCCATCGGCCTCGCGGTCGGCACAACAGCCGGCTATCTCGGCGGCTGGGCCGATGCGGTGCTCATGCGGATCACCGACATCTTCCTGGCTTTCCCCCGGCTGGTGCTGGCGCTCGCCTTTGCCGCCGCCCTCGGCCCCGGCATCGAAAATGCGGTGATTGCGATTTCGCTTACCGCCTGGCCGCCCTATGCGCGCATCGCGCGGGCGGAAACCGTCACCATCGCGCGCAGCGACTTCATTGCGGCGGTCGTCCTGCAAGGGGCCTCGACGTCAAGAATCCTGTTTCGCCACATCGTGCCGCTGTGCCTGTCCTCGCTGATCGTCCGGCTCACCCTCGACATGGCGGGGATTATCCTGACGGCGGCGGGCCTTGGTTTTCTCGGCCTCGGGGCCCAGCCGCCCACGGCGGAGTGGGGGGCGATGGTCTCCTCGGGGCGTGACGTGATCCTCGATCAGTGGTGGGTTGCGACCATTCCGGGCCTTGCCATTTTCATCGTCAGCCTCGGCTTCAACCTCCTGGGAGATGGATTGCGCGACGTTTTCGATCCGAAGAACACATGAGTCCGGCAACGCTTCTTGAGGTCGAAGATCTCAACGTGTCGTTTCCGGGGCGCGGCGGCGTCACGCACGCCGTGCGAAACGCTTCATTCTCGCTGGGGCGCGAGCGTCTGGGAATCGTGGGTGAATCGGGATCGGGCAAATCGACCACGGGACGTGCCTTGCTCGGACTTATTCCGCGCCCGGGCATCGTATCGGCCAAGACGCATGAGCCTTGGCGGCCGTGATCTCATGGCGCTGGGGGATGCGCGATTGGCAGGAGCTGCGCGGCCGCCGGATTTCGATGGTCATGCAGGATCCGAAATATTCCCTGAACCCGGTCATCAAGGTTGGCCATCAAATCCAGGAAACCTACCGTCTGCATCATCGTTCAACGGCAGAAGAGGCCCGCAAGCGCGCCCTGGCCATGCTCGATGCGGTGAAGATCCGCGATGCCGATCTGGTCTATCATCTTTATCCCCATCAGCTGTCGGGCGGCATGGGCCAGCGCGTGATGATTGCCATGATGCTGATTGCCGAGCCCGATCTCCTGATTGCCGACGAGCCCACATCGGCGCTTGACGTCACGGTCCAGAACCAGGTGCTGCGCATTCTCGACGATCTCGTCACCGACCGCGGCATGGGCCTCATCTTCATCAGCCACAACCTCACCATCGTCTCGAGCTTCTGCGACCGGGTTCTGGTGATGTATGGCGGAAAGATCGTCGAGGAATGCAAGGCAAGCGAACTCAATGCCGCCAAGCATCCCTATACGCGGGCGCTGATCAAGTCGGCGCCCTCGCTCGACCGCCCGCAGGCCGAACTCACGGTGGTGACGCGCGATCCGGAATGGCTCGCATGATCGAGGTCAGTGATCTCAGCGTCACATTCCGCGTCGGCCGGCAGCCGATCCATGCGGTGCGCGGCGTTTCGTTTGCAGTTGCCGAAGGCGAAACCTTCGGCATCGTCGGTGAATCCGGCTCCGGCAAGTCGACTGTCCTGAAGGCGATTGCCGGTCTGGTTCCAGCGGCCACTCCGGCCCTGCGGATCAATGGCCAGCCCCTGGGGATAAAGCGCAGCAAGGCTGACCGCCGCCTGATGCAGTTCGTTTTCCAGGATCCTTACGGCTCGCTGCATCCGCGCCAGACGGTGGATGACATCCTGCGCGAACCATTGCTGATCCACGGGATTGCCGGCATTGACGAGAAAGTCGAGGAGGGGCTCGCCGATGTGGGGCTTCTGCCGCAGCACCGGTTTCGCTATCCGCATCAGCTCTCGGGCGGCCAGCGGCAACGGGTCGCCATTGCCAGGGCGCTGATCCTCAAGCCCCCGCATCCTGCTGCTCGATGAGCCGACGTCGGCTCTCGACGTTTCGATACAGGCGGAAATCCTCAATCTGGTATCGAGGCTGCAGGCGCAGCTACCAGCTCACCTGCATCCTGGTCAGCCACGATTTCGGCGTCGTCGCCCACCTCTGCAACCGCATCGCCATCATGCAGCAGGGCCGCCTGGTCGAACTGCTCGATGTCGAAGCGCTGCGCCGGAGCGAAGCGAAAGAGCCCTACACGCAGGAATTGATCGCCGCCAGCCGCGGTTTCACCCGGGCCGCGGGATAGAGCGAAATCCCAAATATTTGTCACCCCGACGGACGTCGGGGCCCAGACTTTCCGCATGTGCGCTGGTTGCAAGCCTGGGTCCCGGCTTTCGCCGGGATGACGGAAGAGGGTGCGCTTGCCTTGGGCGTGAAAAAGGTCTGAGATGAACGTCCATTCCGGAGATGGAACCGGATTTAACATGTTGAGGGAGAAATAAATGTTGCGTCAATTCAAGTATG